>CAVWRC010000009.1:0-739467 GCA_963757235.1 uncultured Solirubrobacterales bacterium
TCCCATCACCAGGGGTCGTCTCATCGACAGTTGCATTCGTGCGACGGCATCGATCCCGAGTCTGCTGAACAGCCGCGCTTCACCGCATCGCTGAACCGCGAGACCATGATCTGGTCCGGCGCGGGGCTGCCGGACCGCATCAGGCCGGCTAACGGCGCCGCCGGCCGGTAGGCGAATTACGTCCGCACCGAAACATCCGTGCGCGATGCTCCGTGCCCGGGGCCCATCCGCTGGCAAGATGGTCTGTGTTCAGCGCCGAAGATGGTTCCGCACGTGCGTGGGCAGGTTAGTGGCGGCCATCATCACCTTGGTCGAGACGGCTACCACGCGCAGGGAGCACGCCTGCTTGCACACTGAACGTCATGAGCGCGTTCACTCATTGTCTAGGGTGATCGGGAGTGCGTGTTTGACGTGCATTTCGCCGTCGGCTTGGTAGCGGATGTCCACGGTGTCGTCTTGGCGGTAGGTGCCGATGCCCCAGGCGCCGAGGAACCATCGCCAGCCTGAGATGCGGTCCTGGCGCAGCGGGCGGTCGAAGACGAGGGCGCACCGATCGATGCAGAAGTCGACGTTCTCTTCTTGGGGTACGCCGTTGACGTAGACCTCGAAGTCTTGATCGTCGATGTCGGACGGGAGCTTGACGATCGAGCGAGTCATCGGGGCGAGGTTTCAGGCCTGGTCGCGTCTCCTGTCGAGGCGCGCAGGTGTCGTTGTCTGGCTCAGTTGGCGTGAATCCGAAGGTCGAGGGTCTCGAGTTGCGCGTGCAGCTCGGCGGGGAGCTTCTCGCCGAACTCCGCGTAGTGCTCGTGCATCTGCGGCAGCTGCTGCTTCCAGCCTTCGAGGTCGATCTCGAGCAGCTCGGCCATCGCCTTCGGGGTGATGGCCAGGCCGTCGACGTCGATGCCGCCCTCGCCGATTGGAGGAACGAGCCCGATCACCGTCTCAATGGCCTTTGCTTCGCCTTGACAGCGGCGGAAGATCCAGGCCAGCACGCGCGAGTTCTCCCCGTAGCCAGGCCAGAGGAACTTGCCGTCGGTGTCCTTGCGGAACCAGTTGACGTAGAAGATCCGCGGCGGCTTGGCTCCTTCGCGGCGGCCGATCTTGAGCCAGTGGCAGAAGTAGTCGGCCATGTGGTAGCCGCAGAATGGCAGCATCGCCATCGGGTCCCACCGCAGCCGGCCCACCTTCCCGGTCGAGGCGGCGGTCGTCTCGGAGGACATGGTTGAGCCGAGGAAAACGCCGTGCTCCCAGTCGCGCGCCTCGTGCACAAGCGGCACGACCGTGGAGCGGCGGCCGCCGAAAAGGATCGCGGCAATCGGCACCCCCTGGGGGTCCTCCCACTCCGGCGCGATCGACGGACACTGGTCCGCCGGGGTGCTGAAGCGAGCATTAGGGTGCGCAGCGGGTGTCCCCGCCGTCTGCGTCCAATCGTTTCCCCGCCAGTCGAGCGCGTGTACTGGCGGCTCGGCGGTCAGCCCTTCCCACCACACGTCGCCGTCGTCGGTGAGCGCGCAGTTGGTGAAGATAGAGTTGCGGCCGATCGTGTCGATCGCGTTCGGGTTCGTGATCACGCCGGTTCCCGGCGCCACGCCGAAGAACCCGGCCTCAGGATTGACCGCGTACAGCTGCCCGTCGGCACCGAACTTCATCCACGCGATGTCGTCGCCGATCGTCTCGACCTTCCAGCCCTCGAGCGTCGGAATCAGCATCGCGAGGTTGGTCTTGCCGCATGCGCTCGGGAAGGCGGCGGCAATGTACTTGACCTCGCCCTCGGGCGAGGTGAGCTTCAGGATCAGCATGTGCTCGGCCAGCCAGCCTTCGTCACGCGCCATCACGGAAGCGATCCGCAACGCGAAGCACTTCTTGCCCAGCAGCGCATTGCCGCCGTAGCCCGAGCCGTAGGACCAGACCTCGCGCGTCTCGGGGAAATGCGCGATGTACTTGTTCTCGGCGTTACAGGGCCACGGCACATCCTCAACGCCATCGGTCAGCGGCATCCCTACCGAGTGCAGACAGGGGACGAAGTCGCCGTCCTCGCCGAGCACGTCGAGCGCCGGCTGGCCCATTCGAGTCATGATTCGCATCGAGGCTGCGACGTACGCGGAGTCGGTCAGCTGCACGCCGATGTAGGAGATCCGCGACCCGAGCGGACCCATCGAGAACGGGACCACATACATCGTGCGCCCACGCATCGAGCCCTCGAACAGCTCGGTCAACGCCCGGCGCATCTCCTTCGGCTCCCGCCAGTTGTTCGTCGGACCGGCGTCGGACTCGTGCTCGCAGCAGATGAAGGTGCGGTCCTCGACACGCGCGACGTCTTCAGGGTCTGACAGCGCAAGGTAGGAGTTCGGCCGCTTCGCCTCCGAGAGCCGCTCGAATGTGCCCGCCTCGACGAGCCTCTGGGCGAGCAGCTCGTACTCCTCCCGAGACCCGTCGCACCAGTGGATCTCACTGGGTTGGGTCAGTGCCGCGATCTCCTCTACCCACGCCACCAGTCGGGTATGCGACGTTCGTGGCACGGTGACAAGGGCGCTAGATGGCGGGGTCATGACTATCTCCTGGAGCACGGGTGAACGAACATCGAAGCGTTATCTTATGATTTCATAAGCACTTAAGAATTACCCGGGGTAAACTACTGAGCGACGACAGTAGTTCACCCGTTGTTGTTACGACCCTTCCGACCCGGCCGCACGCAAGGGCCTGCCGAACCGGCAGGCTGAGCGGCGCCGGGTCCTACCGCACCAGCCCGCGCGACCGGGCGTTTGAGCGCCGTGGCTTATCGGCGGCGGGTGCGAGTCGGAAGCTCGTCGGCCAGCCCGATCAGCAGAGTGTGCGAGTCCGACAGCGCCGACGTCAGGATCTGCTTGGCGACCGCCATCAGTTGCGATACTCGCGGGTCCCTGATCCGGTAGTAGACGCTCGTCCCAGCTCTGCGCGACCCGAGCACACCTTGCTGGCGCAGGGCGGCGAGGTGCTGCGAGGTGCCGCTTGAGTCGAGGCGCAGCGCGGCTTGCAGATCCCCGACGGTCCGCTCGCCTTCGAGCAGGAGCTCGAGGATCCGGAGTCGCACCGGGTGGCCGAGGACCCGAAACAGCTGCGCCTTGAGCACGTACACCGGGTCTGCGCGCACATGCGTGGCGCTGCCGTCGAGCGGCGGCGGAGAAGCGTCGGACTGCCGGCGGCTCGGTGCCATCTTGCTTGAGAGTAGACGTCCTTGCGGTCGTCCGGCGGGATTCTACTTCCATCGAGGACTTATAAGACGATAAGATTTAGCTTGGTCAACCAGCGCTCTCTCGAACGTCTTCTTCCCGGCAAAGCAGCCCGAACGGAGGCATCGATGTCGGGTGACCCATTCAGTGCTCGACGGCGCGTGAGTCGCGGGCAACGAGCCTCGGGAAACGCCCTCCACTGTCGGCATCTGGAGTTGGTGACCGATAGATGGGTCGCTGAGCTCGCAGTGAGTAGGATCTGAAATGGCGGTTCGATTCCCGAGGCGCGGCCGCGCGACGTGCGCCCACTCAAGGGGGTAGATCGCTGGGTTCGCCGCGGCCAGCTCGACCGCTGCCGCGGCCCCAGCGCGCGCCGCGATCCGCACGCCGACGCTGCTGCATCGAGGCAGCGGCTGGCCTGGCTCGCCAAGGCGTGCGAGCGCCGAGCACTGAGCTGGTCGCCTGTGCCGGGTTGCACCATGCGCTGACGCGCACGCTCGCCAAGTGCTCGCGGGGTGCTCAACGCTCGCGCGGGGTCCCCTCTCGCGCTGCCACCCTCGTGTTCGCAGAAGCCACAAGCGCCCGCCGCTGCGTTGACCGCTTGGCGTCGGACCGTGGACTCAGAACACGAATAGCGGTCGGGCGTCCGCCTCGTTCGCGAGGCGACCGCGTAGGCAGGCACCAGCGCCGCCCGACTTATCGAAACCGAGCGATGCGGCGGGGAACGACCACGCCGGACCGGGACCTGCCGCGGCCGTAGCACCAACACCCGATCGCGACGACTTCGAGGACCAATTTCGCGCCCAGGTCAAGGAACGCACTCGGTCAGATCACCCTCCGGCTCGGGACGCAGCGATCGTGGCTGCTGTTGATCCATAGCGACGCAGCAGCGGACCGATGCACCCGCTCGAAGTCATAGGTCTCGAATCTTCCATAACCCGGATCTGCAGATACCGAGGCGCCCAACGCGTTGAACGCTATCTGGTGCGTCCAGCGCGAACACCGGCGTTACAAGAAGCTCATGGCGGTGTACTTGAAGCAGGAAAACGATGAAGGCGATTCGTGAAACCGCGTTGCGTGACGCCAAATTTCGCTGCGCGGTCTGTGAGACCCATTACCGGCCGTTGTACGTGCCGTGGCAACAGCACGCTCTCGGCTGTTCGGTTCGGGCGGACGAACTGAGGCGGCTTGGGGCGACGCAGGGGCCGCCTCGGGCGCTCGTTGCCGGTGCGCTCTAGATAGTAACCGCGGTCGAGTCTCCATGACTCCGTCAAGTCTCTACGATTGCGTCGATATTCACATGCTCCTTCTGCGCGCCGGATGCTTCTAGGCTGGCGCTGTCTCGCCGATTGCGAGACAGGAGCAGCAGTCTCCTCTCATGCCTCGAGGCTTCTCCAAGCCGCTCGACGAGTTGTCAGGCCGATGGCCGCCGCTTCGGTGATCGACAGACCCGAAGCAGTTGTCGGCAACGAGTACCGGTACAGCGGCGAACCAGCTGTCCGGCGGCGGCGAGCGGACCGCTCCTCCTGGGCGATAGGAGCAGTGCGGGTTTGGCATGGTTGCCGCTATTCGTCGCCGCGCAGGCAGCGAGGTCGGCCCTCGTCGGCGTCCGAGAGCCAAACCGGCAAGCCGGACGGAACCGACCGCCGGGGAATCGGCTTCTCACTGAGGCGAATAGGGAAACTCCGGCGCCCCGGCGGTCGCTGGTTCTGCTTCTGCGGTGACCCGGGCACGAGAGCGAATCCTCCTGGGGGGCGGGCACACGAATCCCCGACGCGCGGTCGGATGTCGCGTGCTGTGCGGGGCCTGTTTCCCGGCCGGCCGGAGAGGCTTGTTAGCACTCTGCCATTGGCGAGATGCGATCACAATTGGGGCCTCGCGGCTGCGATGGTCGGCGAGGAACTATCGATGGTGTCGAGGGTCTACTGATTCTGAGGAGCGCGAGCGTGAGTAACAGCGAAGCACTGGTATTTGATGCGATTCGGACCCCCCGTGGCAAGGGCAAGGTGAACGGGTCGTTGCACACGGTGAAGCCCGTCGATCTGGTCGTCGGACTGATCCATGAAACGCTGATCCGCAACGAGAGGCTGGACCCCAAGCGGGTTGACGATGTCGTGCTCGGGTGCGTCTCGCCGATCGGCGATCAGGGCGCTGACATCGCCAAGACCGCGGCGATCAAGGCCGGGCTGCCGGACACGGTCGCGGGCGTGCAGCTGAACCGCTTCTGTGCCTCGGGCCTCGAGGCGGTCAACATCGCGGCGCAGAAGGTCGCCTCCGGATGGGAGGACCTGGTGTTCGCCGGTGGGGTGGAGTCGATGTCGCGCGTACCAATCGGCTCTGACGGAGGCGCGTGGGCGATGGACCCCGAGACGAACTACGACACGTCCTTCATTCCACAGGGAGTCAGCGCCGATCTGATCGCCACGATCGGGGAGTTCAGCCGCGAGGATGTCGACGCGTACGCGGCCCAGTCGCAGCAACGTGCCGCGGCGGCGCAGTCGGAGGGCAAGTTCAAGGACTCCGTGATCCCCGTGCTGGACATCAACGACAACGTCGTGCTCGACAACGACGAGTTCATCCGTCCCGCCACCACCGTCGAGACGCTTGCGGGTCTGAAGCCGTCGTTCCAGATGATCGGCGAGATGGGCGGGTTCGACGCCGTCGCGTTGCAGAAGTACCACTGGATCGAGAAGATCGAACACGTCCACACCCCCGGTAACTCATCGGGGATCGTCGATGGCGCCGCACTCGTGACAATCGGCAACGAGCAGACCGGCCACGAGCTGGGGCTCACGCCGCGGGCGCGGATCCTCGCCACCGCGGTCTCCGGCGCCGATCCGACGATCATGCTCACCGGTCCGGCCCCCGCCAGCCGCAAGGCGCTGCACAAGGCCGGCCTGACGGTCGATGACCTCGACCTGGTCGAGATCAACGAGGCGTTCGCGGCCGTTGTGCTGCGATTCGTCAGGGACATGGGTCTTGACATGTCGAAGGTCAACGTCAACGGCGGGGCGATCGCGATGGGCCATCCGCTCGGCGCCACCGGAGCGATGATCCTTGGCACGCTGATCGACGAGCTACATCGAACCGGGGGTAGGTACGGCCTCGCGACGCTGTGCGTCGGCGGAGGCATGGGAATCGCGACGGTCGTGGAGGCCATCTGAATGTCTGAGAGCAGCACCATCCGCTGGGACCGCGACGAGGACGGGATCGTCGTCCTCACGCTCGACGATCCAAATCAATCGGCCAACACAATGAACGCCGCCTACAAGGCGTCGATGGCGGCGACCGTCGACCGCCTCGAGGCCGAGCGCGACGAGATCACCGGCGTGGTGATCACCTCGGCCAAGAACACCTTCTTCGCCGGAGGCGACCTGCACGAGCTCAAGCGGGCGACGAAGGCCGATGCGCCGCAGATCGCGACCGAGATGCGTGAGATAAAACGTCAGCTGCGCCGCCTTGAGACCCTGGGCAAGCCGGTCGCCGCCGCGATCAACGGCGCCGCGCTCGGTGGCGGTCTGGAAATATGCCTTGCCTGCCACCACCGCGTGGCACTCGACGATCCGAAGGTTCAGCTCGGGTTCCCGGAGGTCCAGCTCGGCCTTCTGCCCGGCGCCGGCGGCGTCGCGCGCACCGTGCGGATGCTCGGGCTCGTGGACGCGCTGATGCAGCTGTTGCTGCAGGGCCAGCGCCACCGCCCCGCGAAGGCCAAGGAGCTCGGGATCGTCGACGAGCTCGTCGCCACCCCCGACGAGCTGGTTCCCGCGGCGAAGGCGTGGGTCAAGGCCAATCCTGAGGCCACCCAGCCATGGGACGTCAAAGGCCACAAGATCCCCGGTGGCACACCCTCGAACCCGAAGCTGGCGCAGAACCTGCCCGCGTTCCCGGCCAACCTGCGCAAGCAGCTGAAGGGCGCCGGTTACCCCGCTCCACATCACATCATGGCCGCGGCGGTAGAGGGCGCGCAGGTCGATTTCGACAACGCGATCGAGATCGAGGGTCGCTACTTCGTCAATCTCGTCACCAGCCAGGTCGCGAAGAACATGATCCAGGCGTTCTTCTTCGACCTGCAGCACGTCAACGGCGAGCGTCGCCGGCCCGAGGGGATCGAGCCGTTCGCACCGCGAAAGATGGTCGTGCTCGGCGCTGGCATGATGGGCGCGGCGATCTCGTACGTGTGCGCCAAGGCGGGGATTGAAGTCGTCCTCAAGGACGTCTCGCTCGAGGCTGCACAGGAGGGCAAGGCGTACTCACAGGGCCTCGTCGAGAAGGCCGTGAGCAGAGGCCGCTCCACTCAGGAGCAGGCCGACGCCCTGCTGGCGCGGATCACCCCGACCGCCGATGCAGCCGATGCAGACGGCGCCGAGCTCGTGATCGAGGCCGTGTTCGAAGATCCTAAGGTCAAGGCGCGGGTGTTCGCCGAGATTGAGCCCCATCTCGCGCCCGACGCGCTGCTCGGCTCGAACACCTCGACCCTGCCGATCACCGGTCTTTCGGAGGGTGTGAGCAGGCCCGAGGACTTCATCGGCCTGCACTTCTTCAGCCCGGTCGACAAGATGCCGCTACTTGAGGCGATCAAGGGCGAGAAGACCAGCGAGACGACGCTCTACCGCGCGCTAGACCTCGCCAAGCAGATCAAGAAGACCCCGATCGTCGTTCACGACAGCCGCGGGTTCTTCACCAGCCGCGTGATCGGCACGTTCATCGAGGAGGGCATCGCGATGCTGCTGGAGGGGGTGCCGGCGGCGTCGATCGAGCAGGCCTGCTCGCAGGCCGGGTATCCGACGCCTGTGCTTCAGCTCTCGGACGAGGTGAATCTCGAGCTGATGCGCAAGATCCGCGATGCATCGAAGGCGGCCGGCGAGGCCTGGGCGGCGCAGTGGGTCGCGCACCCGATGGAGCAGGTAATCGACCGCATGCTCGACGAGTTCCAGCGCCACGGGCGCCACGCCGGCGCCGGCTTCTACGACTACGCCGACGGCAAGCGCATCGGGCTCTGGGCGGGTCTACGCGAGGCGTTCCCCCCGCTGCCGGACCCCAGCGAACTCTCCCTGCGGGACCTCGAGGAACGACTGCTGTTCATCGAGTCGATCGAGGCCGTGAAATGCTTCGACGAGGGCGTGATCGAGTCGGTCGCCGACGCCAACATCGGCTCGATCCTGGGGATCGGCTTCCCCGGCTGGACAGGCGGCGTGCTGCAGTACATCAACGGCTACGAGCACCCCGTCCACGGCACCGGCATGGCGGCGTTCGTAGCCCGGGCGCGCGAGCTCGCTGCCCGGTACGGCGCCCGGTTCGGGCCGCCCGCGTCGCTCGTCGAGAAGGCCGAGCGCGGCGAGCTGTACCTGGACCAAGCCGCGGTCGCGGCCATCGCCTAGCCCGGGGCGTCACCGCGCCCGCAACCAGTGCGGCGAGGAAGCGCCGCCCGCCTGCTCGCCTGAACTCGAGCTTCGCTGGCAGACCGCGACCTCGCCTTGGAATGGACAGATCGCTGACGGTGGATCGAGTTCATGAAGGTCCGTCGACTAGGCCATCGTTGGGAGGGGTCGACCCACACCGGCCGCTCTCCAAACGTGAAGTCTCCGATCCGGATCTGGAGGTCCGCCACGTTGAGCTCTTGTCGCGCTCAAGGCGCCAGCGCTCGCCCAAGCTTCTGACGGGCGATGATCAGCTTCATGATCTGGGCAGTTCCGTCGCCGATCTGCAGGCCGAGCACGTCGCGAAGACGCTGCTGAAGGGGCCGGTCGGTCCTGTGTCCCGCCTGCCCATCCAGCAACACGCAGTTCTGGATGATCTCAGTGGAGATTTTTGGGGCCCACCACTTGCACATCGCGGCCTCCGCGGCGTGGGGCAGACCGCGGCCCTTTAGCGACAGGGTGTGCCGGCAGAGCGCGCGAGCGGCCGTGAGCAGCGTGTCGGCCTCCGCGAGGCTGCTGTTCGTCTTGATCGTCGCCCGCCAGGTTGATGAGGTAATCGATGGTGGTCATAGGCCAATGATCGACCTGGCGCGGCCGGCTGTCGTCGGCGCACGGGCTGGTTGGCGGGTTGATCCTCGTCTCAACCCCCGGGTTGAGACGACGTCGCTCGCCGCAACGTCCCACGAGCGGCTCGCGCCCGCCCGTGAACGCCACCAGCCACTCCCCGCCCCCACGCCGACGAGCGCGCGGCTTGGACCTTGTGATGCCGGCGCGGATATGTCACAGCTCATTCCGCTTGCTCGCGGATGCGGTCAGGTGACGACCGCCTGCCGGCCCTTGTTAGGCCCAAGTCCGGTTCGCGTCGGGGGCGCTGGCATCCGTCACGCGAGGGGGCGCACGGCGGTAGGTCTGTTCGCTTGAGAGACTGATGAACACGGAATCGGAGCGAGGGGCAACGATGAGAAGCGAACATCTCGAGTACGACTGGCTGGTGATCGGGTCCGGGTTCGGGGGTAGCACCAGCGCGCTGCGGTTGGCCGAGAAGGGCTACCGGGTGGCGGTGCTGGAGTGTGGGCGCCGGTTTACCGACGAGGACTTCGCGAAGACCACCTGGGATGCGGCCAAGTACTACTGGATGCCGAAGCTGGGGATGAAGGGCATCTTCCGCTTGACGCTCTTCAGGGACATCTTTGTGGCCTCGGGCTGCGGTGTCGGCGGCGGATCGCTGGGGTACGCCAACACGCTCTATCGGGCCCGCTCCGCGTTCTACACCGATCCGCAGATCGCAGGTCTGGCAGACTGGGAGGCGGAGCTCGCGCCCCACTACGACGAGGCCGAGCGGATGCTAGGCGTGGTCAGCTACGACCAAGACACCGCCGGCGACCTGCTGCTCAAGGAATACGCGGAGCAGCACGGGTTCGGCCACACGTACGTCAAGACACCGGTGGGCGTGTACCTGGGCGAGGAGGGCAAGACCGTTCCCGACCCGTTCTTCGGCGGCGAAGGACCGGCGCGGACCGGCTGCGTGCGGTGCGGGCGGTGCATGATCGGCTGCCGTTACGGCGCGAAGAACACGCTGATCAAGAACTATTTGTACTTGGCCGAGCTGCGTGGCGCGCACGTGATGCCAGAACGGACCGTGTGCGACATCCGCCCGCTCCAGGCCCGCGATGGATCCGACGGCTACGTGGTCAGCCACGAGCGGTCCGGCGCCTGGCTGCGCCGCGACCGCCGCCGAGTGACCGCGCGCGGTGTGATCGTCGCGGCGGGCGCGCTGGGCACCAACAGGCTGCTGTTCAGCTGCAAGCTGCGCGGCTCGCTCCCGGGGATCTCCGATCGGCTCGGGTATCTCGTGCGCACCAACAGCGAATCGATCCTCGCGGTTACCGCCCCGGATGACGCGCGCGACTTCACCCGCGGCGTGGCGATCACCTCCAGCGTGCACCCGGATTCGAACACCCACATCGAGCCGGTGACCTACGGCGAGGGAGCCGACTCCCAGTCGCTGCTGTTCGCACTGATGACCGAGGCCGGGCATCGCGGAAACCAGCCGCTGCACCTGCTGGCCAACATGGCGCGTCACCCGGTGGCGGCGCTCCGCGCGGCGCGGGTCCGCGGGTGGTCGCGCCGGACGATGGTGCTGCTTGTCATGCAATCGCTCGACAACGCGATGCGGCTCAAGGTCAAACGCCGGTGGCCGAACGGAAACGTGGTCTTGACCACCGAGCAAGACCCAGACAACCCGAACCCGGACAAGATCCCCGCCGCCTATCGTGCCGCCGAGTGGATCCAGCAGCGGATCGGGGGCACGGCACAGTCCGTCGTGATGGAAGCCGCGCTGGCGATCCCCACCACCGCGCACATCCTCGGCGGCGCGGTCATCGGCCGCGACCCATCCACCGGCGTGATCGACGAGCGCCACCGCGTCTTTGGCTACCAGAACCTGCTCGTGTGCGACGGCTCCGCGGTCCCCGCCAACATCGGCGCCAACCCGAGCCTAACGATCACGGCCCTCACCGAGCGCGCGATCGCCACGATCCCAACCAACGCAGCACCCGAGACCGCGGTCCGTTGAGCCGCCCAGTGCCGCTTCGGTGGTCGCCCCTCGATGCCTGCGCACGACGCGCACAGATCAGGCGCATCCAATAGCACAGGCTGACGGCAGTCGCTACACGTCCGGCCGCGACCAAGCCGCCCGCGCCGGACGCGGGCGGTGTTAGCTCCAAGCTCCAAAGCGCCAAGCACCCGCCGTCATCCGTGACCCGCAACGTTAGTCCCCTAATAGTCCCCTACGGCGTTGCTTCGCTCGGGCTGCTCACCCACGAAGTTTTGGTATTTGCTGGGGTTTTTAGAGGGTGAGCGATGGGACTCGAACCCACGACCGCCTGGACCACAACCAGGAGCTCTACCAACTGAGCTACGCCCACCGCGGGCTGCCCAATCTAGCATTGCCGGGCAAGCGAACGACACCGGCCAACGCGAGGATGAAGGCGTCGCGCCGGAGCTTCACAGAACCTTTAGCTCGGCACCAGCACCCTGCACGTTTCCTTCACGGTGCGGGGACAACAATCGAAGAGGTAACCGGTCGGTAGGCAGGCGGCGCCAGGAGCGCAAAAGCCTGAACACCGGCATCGCACTGCGGTCAGCGCCTGAACGCGCACCTACCCCGCGCGCGCTGGGCGCAGTGAGCTAGGAGTGAACATGCCTACGATTGCTCGTCCCCGCAGTATTGACACGTTTGAACCGCGTCGCGATCGTCACGAAGCTACCGACGCCCCGATCAGGCTGAGGATGCGGGTCGCCACCCACCGCGGCGCGCTCACCGAGCAGCTGGCCGAAGGCGCCGAGCCCACCTCGTCCCCGGGGCTCGCGCTGCGCGCGAGCCAGCTCACCAGTGATCGGCGGCGCCGGCAGCTGGCCCGGAGCCTGCGGCGCACGATGACCGAGGTGCGCAACCCCGCGCCCACCCGGGCCCTGGTCTCGATTGTCAACCGGCACGCGGTGTTTGAGGCCGAAGATGCCATTCAGGCGACCATCGGCCGCCTGGCGAGCCCGGATCCCGTCGCCGTCAAGGGAATGGCCGTGTTGGACCGGATCCTGTCTGACGGCGCCTCGAGCCCCCTCTATGGCCGATTCGAGCCAGGCTCGTTCAGGGATCAGCTGCTCGAGGCCAAGTCGGAAATGGATCCGAAGCCGTTCGATTTCTCGATCGCCGCATAGGGCGCCACATCCCTCCGCGCCCCCTCGTGCGGGATGGCCGGGACGACATGGACTGTACGTCCCGGCCATCGTTTTTCGTCGAGTCGGCTGGGCCGACGGCTCGCTCGATCGTCGCCCGTTGCTCGGCGGTGTGGACAAGCAGGTCGGCCAGACACTCGAGCAGCTCCGTCATCCGGTCGCCCTGACGCTCGCGCTCCCAGACCGTCAGCGGCGTGGCCACGGGTCGACACGTTGCGTCAGTCATCTTCGGGCTCCTTTGTCTTCATGACCCATCCGAGATCTCGCGCAGGGCGACGGCGAGCGCATCGAACCGGGTGAGCCGATAGAACGGACCGCGGCGGTCACCAATGAGGAGCTTCAGCCTCGCCACAGCCCGCGCGTCGACGCGTTCTCCCGAGCGCAGACGCGACACGGTTGACGCGATCAGCGGCGCCGCCCCGACTATCTGCTCGCGGCACAGCGGGACAGTCGCGATCGATGTCAGTCGCCTCGGCGTCTGCGACCGTTCGAGCAGTTTCTCAAGCGATCGCGCCACCGCGGTGCGCGTACGGGGGCTGATGAGTTGCTCGGCGCGCGCGGCGTGAGCCTTCGAGAGAGCGACTTCGACACCGTCGGCCAGCTCACGATCGAGCCAGGGAGCGAGCATCCGGGCGACCAGGCGATCTTCCAACCCGACTGATCGCCGGCGGCGCGGGAGGGCTTGCGACGGCCCAATCGACTCCACTGCTGGTTTCACTACCCCATCATCGGCACGGAGCCGTGCAGAGCCCGTGCAGGAACCCGCCGCGGACGTACAGCTTTCGTGAAGATCGCGCGCCCACGCCAGGATCTATCTTGGCTACGGGACCTTCAGTGAGTTTGACGCTCCGACAGCTGCACCGATCGGACCTACCGCGGCTCTCCCGCTGGCTCGAGGCGCCCCACGTCAAGCGATGGTGGCGCGAGTCCGGCGACGCGGACGCGGTTGAGGCCGCGTACGGCCCGGCGATCGACGGCGCCGACCCGACCGAGCTGCTGATTGCCGACCTCGACGGGCAACCGATCGGCATGCTGCAGCGCTACCGGCTCGCGGACAACCCCGACTACCAGCGGGCGCTCGAGCCGGCCGGCGCGCCGCGTCCGGCGGCCGGACTCGACTACCTGATCGGCGACCCAGACCTGACCGGCCGCGGGTTAGGTCCATCGATGATCACCGAGGGCTCAGCTGGTGCATGGACGGCTTATCCGGAGATCGTCGCCATCGTCGTCACCGTGCAGATCGAGAACCGCCGGTCGTGGCGGGCACTCGAGAAAGCGGGCTACCGACGAACCTGGTCAGGCCTTGTCGACTCTGGCGATCCCAGCGACGACGGTCCCGGCCACGTGTACGTGCTCGACCGTCCCCGCAGCGATCAACGCGCAGACCCGGGCAATACCAGCCGCGGTTAGGGCGACATGCGGGCTTCGTCGCGCAGGGCCGCGGCCAGTCGGTCCGTCAGCCAGCGCGCGACGTCACTTCCATCGAGCTCGAACTCGGACGGCAGCGCGGCGACGACGTCGCGCATGAAGGTCCGGGCGACGAGAGGATCGACCTCCAGACCGAGGTAATCATTGAGGATCGCCTGCGCCAGCAGTGCCGGGCCGGCGCCCTCGTATCCCCACTCGAAGCTCTCCTGGTGCAGGTACCGCTCATCGATCAGGGTCAGGGTCCGCTTCTCGCCGTTCCGGATCACGCCCACGACCCGCGGGCCGCCGTGCCCGTAGTCAGGCTGTGGGCCGCGGATGCCAACGTACGCCACGATCCCTCGCATTACCGAAATGTAACCCGCCCGCCATCCGCGAGATGGTGACCTGTTGCTCTATTTGACATGGTCGCTATCAGGATGATATCATCCGACAACGATGGACGCACCCAACAACAACGGCGCGGCGAAGGGTCTGCGGGGGTGGTGGCAAACTCCTCCCCGAGCCGGCATGCAACGCCTGATCAGCCCTTGGGAGTACCGCCACCTCCGCGCCTTTGGGCTCACCCGTATCGGCGGCGGCGGTGTCGCGACGGCGGCGGGCGTCATTTGCCTTGCGTACGACGCGTTCGGATGGGCGGCTTTCTTCCTGGCTCTCGGGGCGGCGAATTTCGCGGGCGGCTACTGGTACCTCCGCATCGATGGCTCCGGATCCGCCCGAAGCTGAGCGCCTTCGGCAGGTGTCCGGGTTCGCGACATATCTCCCCGGATCTCAGACCAATTGCAGGTCGGGCGGCTGCCAACTGCCGTTGAGGATCGGCGTTTCCGGCACGTAGGTGCGCAGGATCATTCTGAACGGTCCGCCTGGCGCCGGCAGCCAGTTATCGGTGCCCGATGCCGGTTGCGCGTTTGCGATCGTGATCGTCAACGACCCGTCCGGGGCGTAGCTGAGGTCGGTCGGGTTGTGGCTGGCGAGCTCGTAGCGGTTGATCGAGTTGGCGACGAGCTCGTTGTTAGGCCCGTACATGATCAGCGACCAGAACGCCTCGACCGGCGGCAGTTGGCCCTTCGTGAACGTCAGCTGATAGGTGTTCGCGCCGCTCAGCGGCGTTCCGCCGACGGGCAGCGCCGAGTAGTAGAGCGCCTCCTTCTCGATGTGCGTGCCGGGGCCGTAGATCGTCAGACCAAGCCGGCGGAGCGGATCGTGCGTGATGTCGGCGATGCCGAGCACCACCGACCAGGTTCCCTCGACGGTCGCCGCCCCGGGGAGGTAGGCCTGGGCTGCCTGCCACGCGGGCGTTATCGCCGCCTGGAGGATCGACGCGAGAGATGCATCCGGCTGGCGGTAGCGCTCGACGTCCACACCGACATGACGCAGCGTGCGCGCATAGCGAGCATCGGCCGGGAGCGGCGGATACTCGAGGATGCCCTGGTTGATCTCCTCATAGAGGTCAATCCCGTCGCCGGTGAGGTCGATCGGCACGAAGATGTTGAACGCGCCCGAATTGGGAGCAGCCACGGCCGACACGCGACCAAACGGGTAGTGATCCAGACGTCCCGTGGTATAGCTCGTCTGGATCGCCTGGGCGGCAGGCAGATCGGCCGGGTCGTTCACAAGCGTGCGCACGAGCCCCAGCAATCGTTTAGTCGTCGCGGCAACGTCCTTGACGCCTCTGGGCAAACGCCCCCGATATCCCGGCGGGGTGATCGCGAATGCGCCCGCTTCGGTGCCGGTCGTGCGGTATCCGATGTAGGCGAATGGGTTGGTCCAGAAGTCGATGAGCTGAATCGAGTAGTAGCGCCCGTGGGTATCCGGCACCCCGATGACCTGCGGGCCGCGGGTGAGATCGAGCCAGACGAGGCCGTAGAGGGTGTCGTCATTGGGGCCCACAGCCAGGGTCGCCGGCGAGGAGAGCTCGGTGTTCACGAAGAACTGATTTACCGGCATGCCGGCCTGCAGCCCCGCCTCGAAATAACGCTGCATGAGCACAACCGGTGAGCCGAAGATGACCGCATCCTCAGCGACCTGCTGAAGCGACTGCGGCGAACTCGGCTCGCGCCCGTTCCGCCTGCGACGACCAGCCGCGACGGCGGCGCCCGGAAGTACTGCGGCAGCCGCCCCACCGCCGAGACCCGCAGCAGCGGCCACGCCGGACTGCTTCAGGAAGTGACGGCGCGTCGCCAGAGCATCATCGGGCCGGTCGCCAACGTCCGCCGGGCCCTGCTCGTCCTTATTGAACGTCATATGGGTTCCCCTTGTGTTCGTCTGGTTTGCTCACCGCCGACTCCCCGTCGACAACGGCGCCGAGCGGCCGAGTAATGCGCCGGCGCCCGCGGGCATTTGCGCTAGGCGCCGGCGCGTCTCGTTGTCGATCAGCGTGGGAGCTGGCGTGGTCGAGCCAGCGCCGTGAACGGGTCGAAGGGCGGATCGAATCCCAGGTACGGGTCGAATGCGCGCACGTCGTTGATCAGGCTCCGGGCCGGGAAGATCGCGAGGATGTTCGAGCTGAACTCGGTCAGGTACAAGAACCGCTCGTTGTTTGACAGCCCCCATTGGCGCGGGAAATCTCCGGCAACGAAAGTTCCGACCGTGGCCGAGCCACGGGCGCCGCTGAGGGCCTTGCGGTAATCGAGGATGCTCACGGTCCCGGCCTGGCCAGTCGTGAACCGGTTCGAGTCCGCGACCGCGATCAGGCGACCGTGGTCGAACAGCTGTATCCCGACCGGCGCGACGCCCACCGGCGTGCTGGAGATGAGCGCGTGCGTCGGATCGCTGAGCAACCGATGTGTGCTGAACGCCAGGACATCATCCTCGGCGCGGGCCGTGACCCACGCGACCTGGCCGTCGTCGGAGAGAACCACCCGCACCGGCGAGCAGCCGGCGTAGTCATCGGCAAGGACCGAGGTGGCGGGATCCCGTTCCGCTTTCGCTAGATCCACGACGGTGAGGGTCCTCTCGGGTCCGGGCGTTGTTCCGGTGCCGACTCCGGTGGGGATGTTGCACGCGCTTGGGTTGTAGCCGGGATCGGTCGGGTTGGCCTCTTCGTTGGTGATGTAGAGGTGACGTCCGTCCGGCGAGAAGGCGAGTCCGACCGGGAGCTGGTCGACCGGGATGTTCCCGATCAGCGAGCTTGCGCTCGCCCCCGATTCCAGAGCCTTTCCGAAATCGATCACGCTCACCGTCTCGTTGTCCTCATTGGTCACGAACGCGAATCGACCATCGTTGGACAAAGCGACCTCGATCGGGCCACTGCCAGAACCGGTGGGGATAGTCCCAACGACGGCTCCCGACTGACCGGCGATCGCCTTCTGAATGTCGATGATCTGCATCCCCTGGGGGGTCGTTGCCGTGCCGGTGGGCTGGACCGTATCCAGCAGGTACCGGCCATCCCGCGTGACCGTGAGGCCCCAAGCGCCCCCTCCCGTCGGGAGCACGCGGACAAGGCTTGCGGACGTCGCCCCCTGCTTGATGATCGCGATCCCGCTCGTCGCGCCGCTGAGCGAAGCGAAGGCATATTTGCCGTCGGGCGTCGAGGTCACGGCGAAGGGTGATCCGGGCAACGAGAGGTCCTGCAGGGTCGGGTTTATCGCTTGCGCGGAAGCTAGAGACGGGCCGCTCAGGAAAGCGGCCACGGCGAACGCGGCAACGAGTGCCACAGCGCGAATCTTCATAGCGATCAACGGAGCCTTTCCTCGGCAAAGATGAGTTTTTCAATCAACTAAGTCGAGTAAGTCTACCAGCGATCACGACCAGCCGCGAACGATCTCTCGCGAAGACCGCGGTCCGGGCCGCCGCGCGGCCGCCCGATGGACAGCGCGCCGCTGGCTTGCTAATAGCGGCAACTAGCGGCAGCGCGGACCTGACCGCGGTCCAACGCCGCGAGGATTGCGACTCCGCGCGCCGTCCTTTCGCAGCGCCCCCGGCAGGATTCGAACCTGCGACCCATGGCTTAGAAGGCCATCGCTCTATCCAACTGAGCTACGGGGGCTCGTTCCTGGAAACAGTAGGGACGATCTGCCGGCCCCGCCAGACGGCGGGCACCGGCGCGAAGGATCGGGGCGCCCGGATTCGAACCGGGGACCTCAAGCACCCAAAGCTTGCGCGCTAACCAGGCTGCGCTACGCCCCGAGGGTGGCGCCGGAGTTTAGTGACCGGCCGCACGGGCCCGACCCGCGCGTCCAATGCCACGGTCGAGTAGCCTCAGGCGCCGGCATGGCCGATGTCGAACCGCTGCGCGCGCTGCACTACGACCTCGAACGCACCGGGGGTCTACAGGACGTTGTTGCCCCGCCCTACGACGTGATCGACGCCGACGAGCGCATCGAGCTGGAGGCGAGATCTCCGTACAACGTCGTGCGCATCGATCTGCCGGTGGGGACGGACCCGTACGAGTCGGCCGCGCAGCAGCTGAAGGCGTGGCAAAGCGACGGGGTGATCGTTCGCGACCAGGAGTCGGCGCTGTGGGCGCTCGAGCAGGGTTACACCGGTCCGGACGGGCAGATCCGAAAGCGGCAGGGCTTCCTCGCGCGCGTGCGCGTGGAGGAATATGGCCAGGGCCGGATCCGTCCGCACGAGCGCACGCACCCGGGACCCAAGGAGGACCGGCTGCGGCTCACCCGCGCCACGCAGACCAACCTGTCCCCGATCTTCACCCTGTTCGACGACCCGGCGAACACGGTCTCCGGAATCCTCGACCAGGCCACTACGGGCGAGCCGTGGGGACGCGCCACCGACGAGGACGGCACCGTCAACCGGGTGTGGCGGATCGGCGACGCAGACACGATCAGCACCGTCACCGAGTCGCTGAAGGCGACCGAGCTGCTGATCGCCGACGGCCACCACCGCTACGAGACCGCCCGGGTCTACGCCGAGGAGATCGGGGGCGAGGGCCCGCACCGGTACGTCCTGATGTGCCTGGTGTCGCTCGAGGACCCCGGGCTGACGGTGTTCCCCACCCACCGGCTGCTGCGCGACCTGCGCCCCGACCAGCAGGAAGCGCTCGCCCAGTCGATCCAGCGCGACTTCGAGATCCGCCGGCTCGAGAACACCAACGAGCTCGCTCCCCCGTACGGGCAGCCCGTCTCGATGGGCTACATCGACGCCCACTCGCGCCAGCCGTTCATGCTCACGCTCAAAGACCAGGCGATCGCCGACGCGGCGCTCGCCGACCACGCCGAGCCCTACCGCCGTCTCGATACCGCCGTCCTCGAAGGGCTCATCCTGAAACAAGCACTCGGGATGACCGACGAGGACATCGACCACCTCAACGGGCTCGGATACGCGCGCAACTTCGACGAGGCGCTCGACGCGGTCCTGTCCGGCGCCTACGACGCGGCGTTCTTCGTCGCGGCGACCCCGATCGAGCAGGTGCGGGTGATCGCCGCCGCGGGCGAGAGCATGCCCCCTAAGTCGACCTACTTCTTCCCCAAGGTCCCGACGGGGCTGCTGTTCAACCCGCTGAGCGATGATTGATTCCGCGGGCCGCACCGACGAGGCCTTCGGCCTCGCGGCCCGCTAGTCGACGACGGAGATCCCAGCGGCGCGCAGCTCCTCGACCGCCCGCTCGGCGTCGCCGGGCGCCACCTCGACGGCGCGGGTCGCGCCGCGGTGCACGACCACATCGAAGCCGGCCCGTTTCGCGTCGAGGGCGGTCGCGCGAACGCAGTAATCGAGCGCGAGCCCGGCGACGTCCACCGCGTCGACATCATGCGAGCGCAGCAGCTCCTCGAGCCCGGTGCCCTCGAACCCCGAGTACCCCTCGGTGTCGATCGCCTCGCCTTTATCCACCACGGCGTCCACCAGGCCGCGATCGACCCCCGGATGCAACTCGGCACCCGAAGTGCCGGAAACGCAGTGCGTCGGCCACGGGCCGCCGTGGTCGGCGAACGAGCCGTGATCGGGCGGATGCCAGTCGCGCGTGGCCACGACAAACGACGCCTCGGACGCGAGCCGGTTCACCTGCTCGACGACCGCGTCCCCGTCGGCAACGGCCAGCGCGCCGCCCGGGCAGAAGTCGTTCTGGACATCGACCACGATCAGCGCGCGCACGTACCGCGAATATAGTCCGCCGATGGCGTCCCGGAACGATCACCTGGCCGAGAAGCTACGGCCGGTGCTCCTCTCGGTGCCGGAGGCTCTGACGCTCGAGGTCCGCGGGGCGACCAACGCCGCCGTCCTCGTCCCGCTCTACCTCGACCACGGTCGGTTGCACGCGGTGTTCACCAAGCGTCAAGACGACCTGCGCCGGCATCCCGGAGAGATCTCGTTCCCCGGCGGGCGCTACGAGGAAGGCGAACGGGATCTCAGCGAGACGGCGCTACGCGAGGCCCAAGAGGAGATCGGACTGCCCATCGACGCGGTCGAGATCGTCGGTGCCCTCCAGCCGACTCCGACCATCGCCACCGGCTACGCGGTGTACCCGTTCGTGGGGCTGATCGACCCCGGCCAGACCTGGACGCCGAGCCCCAGCGAGGTAGCCGAAGTGCTCGAGCTGCCGCTCGACGCGCTGCTCTCCGGCTACGGCCGCCGGCGGCTGATCCGCCGGGGCGTCCCGATCCGAACCGACACCTACGTCGTCGGCGACAACCTGATCTGGGGGGCAACGGCCCGGATCCTGGCCGATCTGTTCGATCGGATCGGGCCGTTGCTCACCTCCGAAAACTCCTCCGCGCCGAGCCTCAGCCCTTCTCGATCGGGACGTTGACCAGGTTCCCCCACTCGGTCCACGACCCGTCGTAGTTCTTGACGTCCTGCTGGCCGAGCAGTTCGTGAAGCACGAACCAGGTGTGCGCAGAGCGCTCGCCGATCCGGCAGTAGGCGATGATCGGCTCGCCCGACAGCACGCCCTTGCCGCCGTACAGATCGCGTAGCTCGTCGGCTGACTTGAACGTCCCGTCCTCCTTGACCGCCTGCGCCCAGGGGATCGACTTGGCGCCCGGGATGTGGCCGGCGCGCTGGGCGCCCTCGCTCTCGTATCCCGGCATGGCGATCAGCTCGCCCGAGAACTCCTGGGGCGAGCGCACATCGACGAGCTGGTGGGAGTCGTGCAGGGCGGTGAGGACCTCGTCGCGCTTGGCGCGAATCGAATCGTTGCCGGCCCTGGCGTTGAAGGTCGCGCCTGCGTACTCCGGCACGTCGGTCGTGGTGGGTCGACCCTCGGCAATCCACCGCTCCCGCGGTCCGTTCAGGAGCTTGACGTTGTCGTGTCCGTAGTACTTCAGGTACCAGTAGGTGTACGCGGCGAACCAGTTGTTGCGGTCGCCGTACAGGACGATCAGATGATCGTTCGACACGCCGCGACTGCCAAACAGCGCACCGAACTCCTCGGGCGCGAGGAAGTCACGCTTGACCTGATCCTGGAGGTCCAGGCGCCAGTCGAAGCCGATCGCGCCCGGAATGTGGGCCTCCTTGTAGAGGGCCGGATTCTCGTCAACCTCGACGATCCGGACCGAATCGTCGTTCAGGTGTTGCTCGAGCCACTCCGGCTCGACCAGCACGTCATTCGCATAGTCAGCCATTTAGGCCTCCAAATTCCGATCGCCTTTTATATATTTTGAGTTTGAGTTTATCGCCGCCCAACCGGGTCGCCATCGAGCGCACGCTCGACCGCAGCCACCGCGGACACGGTCCACGCGCGGGGATCGGACGCGTCGGCCCCGAGCAGCACGTACGGGATCCGGGAGTCCTCACAGCGCGCCCGCACTCGCGCCGACCCGGCTTGCAGGACATCCGGGTCGACCGAGCCCGCCGCCTCGTACACCACGCCGCGAACCGTCGTGTCGACCATCCGGGTAAGCAGCATCTCCAGCCGCGAGCCGTGGAGCGCGGCCAGTTTCGCCGGCGGCCCGACGGCCGAACCGAGCAGGATGCAAGCCACGGTCACGTGATCGAGCGCACCGGCCAGCGTCGCGATCACGTCCGGGTCGCCGAGCACCGCCTGCGCGCCGACCGCCTCGATCGCCGCCCGCCCGTCAGGGTCGCGCGTCGTCCCCCGTGCCGCGTGCCCGCGCGCGATCAGTTCCGCCGCCAGCGAGCGGCCCCGGCAGCCACACCCGATGATCAGGCAGCGGGCCAAGTCGCTCCGCCGCTCGAGTCCCTACTCCTCACGCTTGCCGTGCCTCGAGATCTCCCCAAGCACACGCGCCTCGAGCTCCTCGGCCGTCACCTCCGCCTCTCCCCGGGCCCGCTTGCGCGCGTTGTGAGCGCGGAGCATCTGATCGAGATCCTCGGCCTCGAGCGCCTCGCGCCGCTCGGTCAGCTCCCGCGCGGATTTGAGCCCCAGCTGCTCCAGTCCCGAGCCCGGGTAGTAGCGCCCCAGCATCCAGAACACCAGCACCAGGGCGGCCAAACCGACGACGACCACGAGGGTAAACGGGTCCACCGAGGGCGAGTCTAAACAGCAGCGCAACTTTCCGGTGGGGTGGTGTGTTTTCAGAGCCGTCTCACCGCCACCGCCTGGCAGAGAGCCGGGAGTCCAGCGGCGGCGCCACATACAACACGCTGGGAAAGGAGCGCTATGCGCCTTCGCCTTGCCGTGCTCGCATCAGTGGTGACCACGCTCGTGGCTGTCGCCATACCGAGTGCTGTCATCGCTGCGCCGCGGCACAATCAGGGCCTCACCATCAACGCCATCCCCAACCCGATCGATGCCGGGCAGGGGGTGTTCATCTATGGTCACCTCAACGTCGGCCCCGCAGGTGGTCAGACGATCGTGCTGTATCACCACCTGGCCGGCTCCGGCCTTGGCTACACCAAGGTCGGGCAGACCACGACTGACCCGCACGGGTTCTATGAGTTCACTCGCGCCGAGGACGTGGTTCTGACGAACCGCAGCTGGTTCGTGCGCGAGGCGGGCATCCACCAGATTCACAGCCGCACCGTGTTCGAGCGCGTGTCGGCTCTGGTCAGCGCCGCCGCGAGCACGAACACCGCGCTCACCGGACAGCCAGTCACGTTCACGGGATCGGTCACCCCGGATCACGCGGGTGACCGTGTCGTCCTCCAGGAGGAGACCGCCGACGGCAACTGGCATGACTTGAAGGTCGGCCGTCTCGGTGGCGGTTCGAACTACGTGATCACGTACGCGTGGCGGATCGCCGGCGATCACACCGCGCGGGTCCTGTTCCCGGGTGACGCGCGCAACATCGAGGGAGCCTCGAACCCGATCACCGTGGCGGTTCAGCAGAAGCAGGTGCCCGGCTTCACGATCACCAGCTCCGATCAGCTGATCTCCTACGGCCAGTCGGCCACGATCTCCGGGGTCCTCGACGCGCCCGGCTCGACGTCGACGCCCGAACCGAACACACCGGTGACCCTCTGGGCCCGCAACGCCTACCAGAGTCAGTTCACCCCAATCGCCGACACGACCACGGGGACCGACGGTAGTTACTCGTTTGCCCCGCAGACGCCGGGCTACAACACGGTCTACCAGGTTCGGACCACGCTGGCTCCGCACCGTCACAGCGCCGTGCTGTTCGAGGGCGTTCAGGACGACCTGACGCTGACCCCGAGCTCGACCACCTCGGACATCGGCGGCCATGTGACATTCACCGGCACCGTCCTCCCGGACAAGGCCGGCCATGTCGTCTACCTGCAGGTCCTCGGTGCCGACGGTAACTGGCACAACGAGGAGATTCGCGTTGTGAACAACGCCTCGACGTTCCAGTTCGGCTGGACGTTCGGCAAGGCGGGCACGTACCAGTTCCGCGCCCGTATCTACGATGACCGCGGCAACGTCGGCGGCGCCTCCGCGCCGGTGACGATCCAGGTCTCGCCGGCAACGACGGCCCCGTCGATGCTGCCCCCCGCGTCCTAGAGACAGGGGATTGACCGGACAGCGGGGGCGGCACATCGCCGCCCCCGCTCCGGTAGCGTCCGGCCCATGGACTTCGAGCTCACCGACGAGCAGCGCCTGGTCCGCGAGACGGCGCGTGCGTTCACCGACAACGAGATCGTCGAGCGCGCGCGTGAGAACGATCGCAACGAGCATTTCGACCTCGAGCTGGTGGCTAAGATCGCCGCCCAGGGTTATCTCGGCGCGATCGTGCCCCAGGAATACGGTGGCGCCGGACTCGACTACCTCACCTACGGGCTGATCGTCGAGCAGATCGGCCGGGGCGACTCTGCGATGCGCACCGTGGTGTCGGTGCAGACCTCGCTGGTGTGCTCGGCGCTCCTGCGCTGGGGCAGCGAGGAACAAAAGCAGCACTACCTGCCCAAGTTGTGTTCGGGCGAGTGGCTCGGGTGCTTCGCCCTGACCGAGCCCGACACCGGGTCTGACGCCGCCAACCAGCGCACCCGGGCCAAGAAGACTGACTCGGGCTGGATCATCAACGGCGCCAAGATGTTCATCTCGATGGGGAACTACGCGCGGCTCGCGCTCGTGTTTGCCCAGACCGATCCGGACCTCGCCCATCGCGGGCTCGCCTGCTTCCTCGTCGACACCGAGCAGCCCGGCTACCAGCCGTCGGCCATTCACCACAAGCTCGGGCTGCGCGGATCCGACACCGCGGAGATCTCGCTCAGCGACGTCGAGGTGCCCGACGGTGCGATGCTCGGTGAGATCGGCGACGGCTTCAAGGTCGCGATGAGCTCACTCGACTCCGGGCGCTACAGCGTCGCCGCCGGATGCGTCGGCATCTGCCAGGGTTGCCTCGACGCTTCGATTCGCTACTCGAAGGAGCGCCAGCAGTTCGGACGCCCGATCGCGAGCTTCCAGCTCGTCCAGGAGATGATCGCGGACATCGCGCTGGAGACCGACGCATCGCGGATGCTCGTGTGGCGCGCCGGCTACCTGAAGGACACCGGCCAGCCGAACACAACCGAGACGTCGGTCGCGAAGCTCTACGCCACCGAGGCCGCGGTCAAGTGCGCCAACGCCGCGATCCAGGTTCACGGCGGCTCCGGCTACGTCGACGACTACCCGGTGGAGCGCTACCTGCGGGATGCACGCGTAACCACGCTCTACGAGGGGACCTCGCAGATCCAAAAGCTGATCATCGGGCGCGCACTGACCGGCGTGAACGCGCTCGTGCCCGCGTGAATTGGCAAACCCGGCCGCCCGATCCTCCAAAGACGATCGGAGTCGCCGGCGGAGGAACCATGGGCGCCGGGATCGCCGAGCTCGGGTGTCTGTCCGGCGCCCGCACGCTGCTGCACGACCCGGTCCCCGATGCGCTCGACCGCGGTCTCGAGCGCATCCGGGCCCAGCTAGAGCGCGGCGTGCAGCGCGGCCGTCTGAGCGATTCGCAGGCCGCAGCAGCTCGCGACCGGCTCCAAGCGGCCCCCGCGCTCGAGGACCTCGCCGCGTGCGAGCTGGTGATCGAGGCCGCGCCCGAACGCCTCGAGCTCAAGCGTGAACTGTTCGCGCGGCTCTCAGACGGCATCGTCGCCGACGAGTGCGTTCTGGCCAGCAACACCTCCTCGCTGCTGGTCACGGCCATCGCCGCCGGGGCCCGGCGTCCCGAGCGTGTCGTCGGTATGCACTTCTTCAACCCACCTCCGGTCATGCGCCTGCTCGAGGTGGTCGCCGGTGAGCAATCTTCGGACTGGGCCCTGGCCCTCGCCCGCGCCGCCGGTGAGGCGATGGGCAAGCACGTGATCATCGCCGTGGACGGACCGGGCTTCCTGGTCAATCGCTGCAACCGCCCCTTTAGCCTCGAGGCGCTGAAGCTCCTCCAGGAACGAATCGCGCCGCTCGAGGAGATCGACCGCATCTGCCGCATGGGCGGCGGGTTCCGGATGGGCCCGTTCGAGCTCATGGACCTGGTCGGTGTCGACGTCGGCCTGGACGTCTCGCGCTCGTTCTTCGAGCAGAGCTTCGGCGAGCCTCGCTGGCGCCCGTCGCCGATCACCGTCCGCACCGTCGCCGCTGGCCGCCTGGGGCGCAAGTCAGGGCGGGGCTACTACGAGTACCCCGATTTATTGGATTCCCGCCCACCCACGCACCGCCCACCCGACCCCGATCCCCCTCCGGCCGGCGGCGGCGACGGGCTGATCGTGATTGCCGGCCACTCTCCGCTCGCGCACGAGCTGGCCGACGCGGCGCAAGACGCCGGCTGGGACGTGGCGATCCCGGAGGAGGCCCGCGAGCGCGAGCCCCCGTTCCTGATCCTCGACCTGACCGAGGGAGAGGAACCGGACGTCCCGCTTCAGGGCGGACCGCAGGCGATCCTGTGCGGAGCCGGTTCGCTGGCCACGCTCGACCCTGGCGGCGGCGCGGTCGGCTTTCACGCACTCCCGCCGTTCGAGCAAGCGTCGCTCGTGGAGCTGGCCCGTGGGCCGGACACCGCCGGCGCGGCGCAAGACGCGGCCGAGCGGTTCTTCGCGACCCTCGGCAAGCACACCACGTGGGTCGGCGACGCGCCTGGGCTGGTCCTGGGCAGGATCGTCTGCCAGGTGGTCAACGAGGCCGCGTTCGCCATCGCCGAGGGCGTCGGCAGCGCCAAAGACGTCGACGCCGGCATGGTCCACGGCCTCAACTATCCGCGCGGGATCCTCGCCTGGGCGGATGAGATCGGCCTCGACCACGTGCTGGCCGTGCTTGACGGCCTCTACGAAGAGCGCCGCGAGGAGCGCTACCGTGCGGCGCCCCTGCTCCGGTCACTCGTCATGTCCGGGCGAGTCGGAAGCCAGACCGGCGAAGGCTTCTTCATCTACGGGGATTGAGAACCCCGCCGTGAGGCGCCGCCGACAACCCTATCCATTCCTCGGAGCGCGCCAGATTCCTCCCAAATTGGGCGATAAGCGTCGCGGGCGATCACTTTCGCATCACTTCGATCGCCAAATTGGCCATTTAAGCTGGAAGCCCTGTGAGGGCGACGGCCAACCGGACGATTCTCCCGCCATGCCGATGGATCGCAGGGGTGCCCGACCGAGTTTCGACGGTCGGCGTCCCCACCTCCGCCGTCTCGTGCCCGCGATCCTGACCGTTCTGGCCAGCTCGATGCTCGCCGTGGTCCCGGCCGCTACCGCCACCACGGCGCATACCAAGCACCACAGGCACCATAAGCCGCGTCCTCACCGTGCGGGCGCCCGGACCGCGTCCGCTTGCTCGGGCGCGAACGACCCGGTCGCAAGCACTTCCCCGCAGATCCTGAAGGGTGCGGTCGTCTGCCTCATCAACCAGCAGCGCGCGCTCCATCACCTTCCCGCGTTGAGCGCCTCCCCGCTGCTGAACCGCTCCGCCCAGGGTTGGACCAACGTGATGGTCTCGAGCGACGAGTTCACCCATGGCACGAACTTCGCCTCAAGGATCGGCGCCGTCGGATACGACTGGCGGATGGCCGGCGAGAACATCGCCACCGGCTTCGCGACACCGCGCGGGGTGGTTCGAGGATGGATGGCGAGCACCGGCCACTGCCAGAACATCCTCAACCCCGCTTACCGCAACGTCGGCACCGGGGTCAGCGCACGCGCGGTCAGGGGATTCGCGACCGGTTCGGGCACGTGGACCCAGGACTTCGCGCTGGGCATGAACTCGGCACCGGCGTCGAACAACTTCGGCCCGGCCGACGGCTGTCCCTATTAGCCTCGCGGCTCCCGCGCCGCCGTCAGGCGGTCGCGGCGCCCGCCGTGTCCTCGAGCGGGAACGGCGTGTCGCGCAGATACCACTCGGCATCGAGCGCGGCCTGACAGCCGGAGCCGGCCGCCGTCACGGCCTGACGGTAGGTGTGGTCGACAAGATCGCCGGCCGCGAACACGCCGGGAATGCCGGTCAGCGTCGAGCGGCCCTGGGTGACCACATATCCCTCCGCGTCGGTCTCGACCTGGCCCTCCACGAGCTGGGACTGCGGGTCGTGCCCGACCGCGATGAACGCGCCGGTCACCGGCAGCTCGCGGATTGACCCGTCGACCGTGTTGCGCAGTCGCGCGATCGTCAGGGAACCGTTGTCGCCGCTGAACTCCTCCACCACGTACGGGGTGATGAACTCGATGTTGGGGATCGCCCGGGCACGCTCGAGCATGATCTTCGACGCGCGGAACTCATCGCGCCGATGCACGATCCCCACCTTGTCGGCGAACTTGGAGAGGAACATCGCCTCCTCCATCGCGGAATCGCCGCCGCCGATGATCAACGTCGGTGCCTGGCGGAAGAACGCAGCATCGCAGGTCGCGCAATAGCTGACCCCGCGGCCTGAGAGCTCGGCCTCCCCGGGCACATTCAGCTTGCGGTGCTGGGCGCCCATGGCGAGGATCACCGCGCGCGTCAGGTGGACGTCGTCTCCGACCCAGACCTTGTGCAGCCCGCCGTCGCGTGAGATCTCGATCTGGGTCGCGTCGTCGGTCTCCAGGCGCGCACCGAAGCGCTCGGCCTGGTCGCGGAAGTGCTGCATCATCTCCGGACCCATGATGCCCTCGGAAAACCCGGGGTAGTTCTCGACGTCGGTCGTCTGCTGTAGCAGGCCACCCCACGCGAATCCCTCGATCACAAGCGGTTCGAGGTTGGCGCGGGCCGTGTAGAGCGCGGCCGTGTAGCCCGCGGGCCCGCTGCCCACGATGATCACGTTCTCAACTCTCTGATCCGGATTCATCGTCACTTCATAAAGTATAGTCGGAGGCCACGGTGTGTTGCCCACTCCCCCCGGGAGCACCGCGCAGAGCACCTTGAGTTTCGGTGCCCCAGCGGTGAACTGTACGCCGGAGCTGCAAGTAGGCGACCGCCCCCGGCAGCGTCGGCAGCCAGAAGGCGAACGCGCGGTAAGCCAGGACCGCGACGACCGAGAGCTCGACGTTCACCCCGAAGGCCGTGAACGCCCCGATCATGCCGCCGTCGACGCCGCCGATCCCCCCCGGCAGCGGCAGCGTGTTGGCGAGCATCCCGACGAAGTAGGCCATCACGATCACGCCCTTCGGCGGCGAGCCGCCGAAGGCGTGGAAGCACGCCCACAGAACCGCGATGTCGAACCCCCACCAGGCCACCGCCCCGAGCAGATAGGGGTGGCGTTCGCGCACGAGCTGGATCGCGGTACGAACCCCGATGGCCGCCGTGGCCGAAGCGGCCGAGAACCGCAAGGCCAAGCGGGCCACGCCCCGCCGGCCGGCGGTCAGCGGCCCGATCATCCGGTGGACGTCCGCCGGCAGCATCGAGATACACAGGAACAGCGCGATCACCACGGCGCCGAAGATCGCCGGGACGATCGTGATCGCGAACGGCGCCGGCCCGGGGATCACGCCGATGTACAGACCGACCCCGTCGATCACCATCGTGGCCATGTAGACCCCGTAGAGCAGCGCCAGGAACGCGATCATGCGGCTGGCGACTGTGCGCCGTCCCATTCCGGACCGACGCAGGGCCCACGCCGTCAACGCGATCCCGCCGGCGCCGGCCGTGGCGAACAGGCGCGTCGCGGCCAGGCTGGCCATCGTGATCTGGTAGCTCTCGGGCCAGTCGATCCGTGCTAAGGCGCCGCCGCCAGGCGCCGCCGACAAATCTGAATGTTCTTTGATGAACACGCCGCGGAACAGCACGATGTAGCCCAGGAACGAGCACACCTCGAGCACCGCCGCGAGCGCTAGCCACCACGCGTTGCCATGCTCGATCCGGTTCCACGTCTCGTTGAGGCCGAGGAGCTTGGGCAGGACGAAGTACAAGAACGCCAGCGCGGAGACCACGAACACGACTACGCCCAACAGCCGTCCCCGGGTCAGGCGGACGCGCGGGAGCTCGTCAGCGTTCGGGGTGGATCGACGCGCGCTCACCTACTGCGCCGCGCGCGTTTCGAGGGCCTGGAACGCAACCGACACCTGCCGGTACGCGGGGGCTAGGCGCGGCAACCCGTTCCGGACCGCCTCGGCCAGGGCGGCGCCGCCGATCAGATCGACGGCATAGTGCTCGCCGAGGTACACCAGCGCGAGCCCCAGGGTCGCCGCGTAGGCCCACCCGACCGCACCGGACATCGGTCCGATTTCAGACAGCAGGTGCGCGCCCATCAGCGACGTGGCGAAGTGCAGCGACGGCATGGCAGCAAGCGGATTGCCTCCAAGGACATCGTAAAGGGCGCCCCAGCGGTCACCCCAGAACTGCTGGCCGTACTCGATCATCATCCGGCGCACGCGCAGCGGGCGGCCGTCATCGAGACGGCCACGCTCGGCGGCCCACCAGGGCGGTGCGGTGGGGATCGCCCAGTAGAACACCGCGCCCAGATCGAACACGGCATACATCCGCACCGCCGAGCTCGCGGCGCGCCCCGGCCTGCGCCACAGCACGTAGGCCAGGGTCGCGTGGGGGACCGTGAACCACATCCAATGGCACCACACGAGCACCCGCTCGAACCGGTTCACGGAGCCCGGGGCCGAGAACGCGCGCTGCAGCCGCAGCGTCGGCGGCACCCCGAGCCCCAGGGCGCGGTCGATCACAATCGGGTACTCCACCAGCACCCGGCGCTCGAGCTGCTCCGGATCGTCGTGGGGCATCTCGTAGGCGGCCAGGTACGCCCACATGTTCAGGGCACACAGGGCGATGTCCCGGGGACGCGATCGCGGCATCGCGACGCAGAGCGCGGCGGGGGCGACGAGACCGGCGCCGGCGAGCACGACCGGGCGCGGGATCTTGATCCGCCGCCGCAGGACCGGCATTGCGATACCGGCCGCGACAAGGACACAGGCCGTCGCTCGGATACCCCGCGGTGCGCGCAAGGGCGGCGATACTAATACTGCCTGGCGCCGTCCGGGCGCCAGGGTGGGAGAGACCCCACAGCCGGTCCGGGGCGCGCCTCGCTGCGCCGCTCTGCCCGTCAACGCCGGCGGATCAAGCCAGGGCGGGCCTGGATAGAATCTCGCGCCTTGCGATCCGACGCTTCCGACGCCCAGCGCCGCCGCCGCACCGCCCGGCTCGTGTGCGCGGCGCTGACGACCTCGGTGCTCTCGCTCGTGGTCGCGCCGAGCGCTTTCGCGAACTTCATCACGCCCAAGGCCGGGGGCTCGCCGAACGCGAACCAGATCCACTCGCTGTACATGATCATCCTGTACATCGCGGCAGTGGTGTTCGTGCTCGTGGAGGGTTCGCTGGCGTATTCGGTGTTCCGGTTCCGCGCCAAGAAGAACCGGGTGGCGGCCCAGATCCACGGCAACACCCAGCTCGAGGTCGGCTGGACGGTCGGAGCCGCCGTGGTCCTCGTGATTCTGACGGTGGTGACGTTCGTCAAGCTGGGCAGCATCATCAACCCGCCCAACTCGAGCGCCCCGTTCCTCGAGTCCTCGCTGACCCAGCCCACACCGCCTAACGGCAAGGAGCTGATCATCTGCGTCCAGGGTCGGCAGTACATCTGGCGCTACGTCTACGGCGCCGCCTGCCGGAACAACCCGTTCGCCCCCAAGCTGCCGTACTCCTTCCAGGAGATGTATGTGCCGGCTGACACAACCGTCGTGCTCAGCATCACCGCCAGCGACGTGATCCACTCATGGTGGGTGCCGTCACTGGGCGGCAAGGTCGACGCCGTCCCGGGTTACACCACTTACACCTGGTTCAAGGCAAAGGGGCCGGCGCTCTACCACGGCCAGTGCGCACAGTTGTGCGGTCGGCAGCACGCCTTCATGACCGCGCTTGTGAACGTGGTGTCACCCAGTGAGTATCAAGCCTGGCTGACCCAGCAGAAGCAGAAGATCGAGACCGCCAACTCGCAGGTGACCCAGCTGCGGGCCTACCTCACGAAGACCGGAAACCTCTAGGAGACTGCCGATGTCAGTGACCACGGCCGAGCCTCAGCAACTCACCAGACCGGCGCCTCAGGTGCTCACCCGGTCGGTGAGCACGCCGCGCCAGACCAAGGGCTGGATCGACTGGGTCACCACCACCGATCACAAGAAGATCGGGATCATGTACCTGGTCACGGCGTTCGTCTTCTTCATGCTCGGCGGCATCGAGGCGCTGCTGATGCGCGTCCAGCTCGTCCGAGCCGAGCAACACGCTACTCAGCGGCCAGACGTACAACCAGCTGCTTCACGATGCACGGCACGACGATGGTCTTCCTGTTCGTGATGCCGGTGATCGGCCGGCTTCGCCAACTACTTCGTGCCGCTCATGATCGGCGCGCGGGACATGGCCTTCCCGCGGCTGAACGCGCTCTCGCTACTGGCTGCTTCTGGCTCGGCGGTATTCGTGTTCTACGCCAGCTCTTCTGGCGGCGCGCCCGACGGCCGGATGGTTCGAGCTACGCGCCGCTCTCGAGCACGAGTACTCGCTCGACGCGGCTCGGGCAGGACGCCTGGATCTTCCTGCATCCTCGTGATCGGCATATCCTCGCTCGCTCGGGCGCGATCAACATCATCGCCACGATCGTCAACATGCGCGCGCCCGGGATGAGCCTCGGCCGCGTGCCGCTGTTCGTCTGGATGATCCTCATCACGCGATCCTCGCTGATCATCGCCCTGCCGGTGCTCACCGCGGCCGTGATCATGCTGCTCATCGACCGCCACTTCGGGACGCACTTGTTCATCCCGACCGGCGACGGCTCGGCGATCCTCTGGCAGCACTTCTTCTGGATCTTCGGGCACCCCGAGGTCTACATCATGGTGCTGCCCGGCTTCGGGATCATCTCCGAGGTCATCCCGGTCTTCTCGCGCAAGCCGATCTTCGGCTACGAGTCGTCGCCGCGTCCATCGCGGTGATCGCGATTCGGTCCTCAGCTGCGGCGTCTGGGCGCACCACATGTTCGCCGGCCGGACTCGGCCGATCGTCGTGCTCGGCGTTCGCCTGCTCGAGCCGTTGCTCATCGCGGTGCCCGACCGGGGTGAAGATCTTCAACTGGATCGCGACGATGTGGGGAGGCTCGATCCGGTGATCACGACCTCGATGCTCTACGCGATCGCGTTCATCGCGATGTTCGTGATCGGCGGGCTCACGGGCATCTTCCTCGCCGTCGTCCCGATCGACTGGCAGCTGACGACACCTACTTCGTCGTCGCCCACTTCCACTACGTGCTCTTCGGCGGCACCGTGTTCGCGGCTCTTCGCCGGGTTCTACTACTGGTTCCCGAAGATGACCGGGCGGCTGCTCGACGAGCGGCTCGGCAAGGTCCGCTTCTGGCTCACGGTCATCGGCTTCAACCTGACGTTCTTCGTGCAGCACCTCCTCGGCATCTGTCGGGATGCCGCGGCGCGTCTACACGTACAACAACGGGCTCGGCTGGTCGACCTACAACCTGATCTCGACCATCGGCGCATTCATCCTCGCGGTGGGCATCCTGATGACCGTGATGAACATCGCGCTGAACTACAAGCGCGGGCCGCTGGCGGGACCGGATCCGTGGAAGGGGAACACCCTCGAGTGGTTCGTGCCCTCTCCCCCCCGGTCAACAACTTCGATGTGATCCCGCGGGTTCGCTCGGTCGAGCCGATGCGCGACATCCGGCGCCAGATCGAGCGTTCCACCGGCGTGACCCAGAAGACCGGCGGCAGCGAGCGGTTCGCGCGGGTCTAGCGCCATGGACTCCTCGTCTGTCAGCACGGTCCGGTCGACGCCGGTCGTCGGCGGAGCGCGCCAGCTGCTGGCGGACTACTTCGAGCTCACCAAGCCGAAGGTCCAGACGCTGCTGCTGTTCACGACGATCACCACGATGGAGATCGCCGGGAACCCACCGGTCTCGCTGATCGCGCTGACCTGCCTGGGCGGCTATCTCTCGGCGGGCGGGGCGGGTGCGGTCAACCACTATTACGACCGCGACATCGACGCCCAGATGCAGCGGACCGCGTCCCGGCCCATCCCGGCCGGCCGAGTGTCCCCCCGGGCGGCACTGATCTTCGGCTTCGTGCTGTGCGGGCTGTCGTTCGCGCTGCTGTCGCTGACGGTCAACCTGCTGGCCGCGACCCTGGCCCTGGGTGGCTTCGTCGGCTACGTCGGCGTGTACACGATCTGGCTCAAGCGGCGCACGGCGCAGAACATCGTGATCGGCGGGGCCGCCGGCGCGGTGCCGCCCCTCGTCGGCTGGGCCGCGACGCGCGGCTCGTTGTCGTGGACCGCGGTGTATCTGTTCGCGATCGTCTTCTACTGGACGCCGCCGCACTTCTGGTCGCTCAGCCTGCTGATGAAGGACGAGTACGCGCGCGTTGGGGTGCCGATGATGCCCGTGGTCAGAGGCGAACGCGAGACCCGCAGGCAGATCGTGCTCTACACGCTGCTGCTGTACGCGATCACGCAGCTCCCGTTTTGCGCCGGCGAATTCGGGGTCGGGTACCTGATCGGGTCGATCGTGCTCGGGCTGGCCTTTATCGCCGGCGCGGTGACGCTCTACCGCAAGGCAGACCGGCGCACCGCGCTGCGGCTCTATCTGTTCTCGCTCGCCTACCTAGCCCTGTTGTTCGGGACGATGGTCGCGGACCGGAAGTTGTAGCCTCCCGAACCACCATGGACCGAAGGCTTGCACGCAAGAACATCCGCTCCGGTCTGATCGCGGGCGCGCTGTGCGCCGTCATGTTCGGGATCACGTTCGTGGCGGCGGCGATCTACGTCCATCCGTGAACGAGAGCGACCACCCGGTCCCGGCACCGCCGGCCGGCGAGGAGATCCACCTCCCAGGGCCTAGCCTGCTGCCGATCATGTGCGCGGTCGCGATCACCCTGATCGTGATCGGAACCACGATCAATCTGATTCTCAGCGTGATCGGCCTGGTGGCGCTTGTGATCATCATCATCAGATGGGTGGCCGACACCCGGCGTGACATCGCCGAGCTCCCCGAGGAGCACGTGCACTAGCCGCCCGGCCGGGCGCGCCGTCCCCGACCGCGCCCGACGATTGCCCGCCGCGCGCTGACCGCTACGACGCCGCCGGCTGATAAGTCTCGCCGGCCGGGACCTCGCAGCTCGCGCCGTCCCCCGTCCAGCAGCGAACGATGTCGCGCATCGACAGGATGCCGGCGAGCCCCCCGCCGTTGACCACGACCAGATGGCGAAAGCGGCCCCGCACCATCGCCGCGGCCGCCTGCTCGAGCGACCAGTCCGGCGAGGCGAAGGTCAGGTTCGTAGTCAGGTGCTCGGCCACCAGTTCTCGATCCGGGTCCTCGCCCGACCCGACCGCCCGCAGAATGTCTCGCTCGGTGATCACTCCCGGCCCGGGCGCGTCCGGGTCCATTACAACCGCGGCGCCGACGTTGCGGCGGCACATCGCCTGGGCGGCTTCGCGGAGTGTGTGCCGCGGGCCGATCGTCAACACGGTTTCGGACATCCCCTCGCGTACCTGCATCACGCCTCCTGACCGAGCCGGTGCATGACCGACCGCTTCACTCCGGCACTAGCTTGCAACATTTGCCTCAATCATACTCGACCCTGCCAGTTCCCGGAGGCTTTTGTCGCTCACCGTTAAGGCGAAGCGAGCGACGTGACGCCTGACTTCTTTCGTCGACCAGAACGCTTAGGATGCGGGACTAAGTGACGATCGAGGGTTCGGAGACTCAACACCGCCGTGCGTAACCGTCCGATCCGGCAGATGCTCGTGACCTGGGTGATCGTCTCGGTGATCGGGGTCGTGCTCGCACTACTGATCCCGTGGTTCCCGAACAAGGCCTCGGTTCAGCTCGGCCGAACCCGCACGCTCTACGACGTCCTGCTGATCGCCACCGTGCCGATCTTCGTGCTGGTCCTGACCGTCGTGCTGTTCTCGGTGTGGAAGTTCCGGATGCGCCCGGGGCAGGAGGAGATGGACGGCCCGCCGATCCACGGCAACACTCGCCTCGAGGTCGTCTGGACCGCGGTGCCGGCGCTCCTCATCCTGAGCATGTGCGTCTACGCCTACAGCGTCCTGCGCTCCAACGAGAACAGCAAGAAGGGCGAGATGACGGTGAACGTGACCGCGCGTCAGTTCGCCTTCGAGTTCTCCTACCCCGATTCCGGTGGCAAGGAAGTCGTCTCCTCCGAGCTCTACCTGCCGATCAACCAGCCGGTCGTGTTCAAGCTTCGCTCACTCGACGTGATCCACAGCTTCTTCGTGCCGAACTTCTCCGAGAAGCTCGATGCCGTGCCGGGCATCGTCACCACGCTGCGGGTGACCCCAGACGTGATGGGCGTCTACCCGGTCGAATGCACCGAGCTGTGCGGCGCCGGCCATTCGCTGATGCGCACGAGCGCGCACGTCGTTTCCGCGACCACCTTCGCGACCTGGCTGCATGCGCAGCCCGCGAACGCGCCGCCCCCGGTCGGGACCGTGCCGCCGAACGTGACACACGCCGACATCCCGGACTACAAAGTGATTCCGGGCTACGGTCCGTCGTCGTCGAGCAGCCCGAGTCCGCCGAGCTCGTCGAGCTCCAGCTCCAGCTCCAGCTCCTCGAGCTCGAGCTCGGCGACTAGCGCGGCCGCCGGCCAGGCCGTCTTCAGCGGCTCGGCCGGGTGCAGCGGCTGTCATACCCTGGCCGCGGCCTCCGCCACCGGCACCGTGGGACCGAACCTCGACGCGCGTCTGCGCGCCGACTGCGCCCTTGCGGCGTCCCAGAAGGTCCGCGGCGCCAGCTTGAAGCAGTGCATCGAGACCGCGATCACAAAGCCCTACGCCTACCTACCCTCGGGCTACTCGGCCGGCATCATGCCCGCCGACTTTGCCCAGCGCCTCACGCCGGCCGAGATCCAGGCCCTGGTCAACTTCTTGTCGAGCGCGGCCAAATGAGGTGCGGTCGTGGCTAGAGGAGAAGGTATCGTGCAGAGGATGGATGGCGGTCCCGCCCGCGAGCCCGCTCGAGCAGTTCGAAGTCGGCTGGGCTGGGCTTCGACCGACCAGGAGGTCGACTGATGGCAGTCACTGCAACGGCAGCTCATGAGGCCCCGGTCGCGCGCCCAACCCGGGTCCCGCTCCCCCCGAAGCTGAGAGCGCCCGGTTGGTACCGGGCCGCCCTGGGCGAGGTGGTTGGCCTCGCGTTCGGCTTCGGCTTGGTCGTGCTGATCCGCTGGCTCATGCACCAGCACCCGGTGATCGACGGCCATGCCATCACGATCGTCACCCTGTTCTCGGTCCCCCTCGGGTTCCTGCTCGGGATCGGCACCTGCGACTACTGGCTCTACTGGGCCTTCGGAGGGCCGACCCGCCCGGAGGATCACTCCGGGCACGGTGCGCACAGCTGGCGGGACTACCTCCGGGTGAATACCGACCACAAGGTGATCGGAATCCAGTACACGGTCACCTCGTTCTTCTTCCTGCTGGTAGGCGGGATGCTGGCCATGCTGATCCGCGCCCAGCTGGCCAAGCCGGGCATGCAGTTCCTCACGCCCGAGGAATACAACGGCGTGTTCTCGGTCCACGCCACCTTGCTCATCTTCTTCTTCGTGATCCCGGTGTTCGCCGGGCTGGCGAACTTCGTGCTGCCGCTGATGATCGGCGCGCCGGATATGGCCTTCCCGCGCCTGAACGCGCTGTCGTTCTGGCTGCTCCCGCTCGGCGGCGTGATCATGCTGATGAGCTTCCTGGCTCCGGGCGGCTCGTTCGCCGCGGGCTGGACGGCCTACGCGCCGCTGTCGACGACGATGCCCATCGGCCAGTTGTTCTTCTCGATCGGGGTGCAGTTTGCCGGCTTCTCCTCGATCTTCACTGCGCTCAATTTCCTCGTGACGATCATCACTATGCGTGCGCCCGGAATGAGCTTCTTCCGCATGCCCCTGCTCGTGTGGGCGAACTTCTCGACGTCGCTGCTGGTCGTGATCGCGACGCCGTTCGTCGCCGCCTCGCAGTTCTTCATTCTGCTCGACGTCGCCCTGCACTTCCACTTCTTCGACGCGTTCGTCGGGCCCAATCAGAACGGCAACGTGCTCATGTACCAGCACGTCTTCTGGTTCTACTCCCACCCGGCCGTGTACATCATGATGTTGCCCGGGTTCGGGATCATCTCCGAGGTCATCGCGGTCAAGTCGCGCAAGCCGATCTTCGGCTACCGGATGATGGCGTTTTCGCTGCTGGCCATCGTCGTGCTCGGATTCACCGTGTGGGCGCACCACATGTTCGTCTCGGGAATGCCGCCGTGGATCCGCATCCCGATGATGATCACCACCGCGATCATCGCGATCCCCACCGGGATCAAGATCTTCTCCTGGCTGGCCACGCTGTGGCGCGGGGTGATCCATCTCGACACGCCGATGCTGTTCGCGCTCGGCTTCCTGACAGCGTTCACGCTCGGCGGGATCAGCGGCGTGATGCTGGCCATGATCCCGTTCGACATCCACGTGAGCCAGACCTACTTCATCGTCGCCCACATCCACTACGTGCTGTTCGGCGGGTCGCTGTTCACGATCTTCGCCGGCGTCTACTACTGGTTCCCGAAGATGACCGGCCGGATGTACGACGACCGTCTGGGCAAGTGGCACTTCTGGCTGACCTTCATCTTCTTCAATCTGACGTTCGGGCCGATGCACCTGATCGGGATCCAGGGGATGCCGCGGCGCGTGGCCGAGTACGCGGCCAAGTTCGCGGACTGGAACCTGTTCATCTCGATTTGCGCCTGGATCCTCGGGGCCAGCACCCTGATCTTCCTCTACAACATGATCGTCAGCTGGCGTGGAGGTCCGCGGGCGGCGGCCAACCCGTGGCGCGCGATGACGCTCGAATGGCAGGTGTCCTCGCCGCCCCCGGTGTTCAACTTCGATGAGGTCCCGACCGTCGTCGGCGGACCCTACGAGTACGGCGTGCCCGGTGCCGTGCACGGGATCTTCAAGTCACCGGCCGAGGCTCATAGGGTGGCTGCCGGGGCACTCACGACGCCAGCTAGCCAGCAGGTCCACGAATGAGCTCGGGCGAAGCACCGAACATCGCGTCCCGCACCATTCTGGTGGTCGCCAACGAGACGCTCGGCGGCCAGCCGCTGCTCGACGCCGTACGCGAGCGTGCCGACAGCGATACCCGCTTCATTCTGTGCGTGCCGCAGAACAAGCCGCGGGCGGGTCTGGTCGTCTACAACGAATCGGTGTTCGACGCGGCACAGGTCCGGCTTGACCTTGCCCTCGAGGTGATCCGCGACATGGGTATCCGGGCGATCGGCGAGGTCGGCGATCAGGACCCCTTCACCGCGTCGATCGACGCCGTCCGCGAGTACCACCCCCAGGAGATCATCATCTCCACCTTTCCCGAGACGCGGTCGGGGTGGATGCGGCGCGACCTGGTCGAGCGCGTCAGCGACGCCACCGGACTGCCGGTCACCCACATCGTCAACGACGTCGATACCGAGGGCCTGCCCTTCCACGTCACGCTCGCCGTCGCCAACCGGACGGCGTCCGGAGACGAGCTGCTCGAGGCCCTCCAGGCCAAGGCGCAGGCGTTCAGCGAACCGGGCCGCCGCCCGCTGTTCATCGTGATCATCCCGCCCGAGGGCGGCTCTGGGCAGGCCGTACAGCGCGCCCGCACGCGGCTGAAGCTGGTCGTCGATCGCCTGCGGCTGCGTGGGCTCTACGCCTCCGGCATGGTCGGCGACCCCGACCCGTTCACGGCGATCACCAACGCCCTGCAGTACTTCCGGGTCGACGACATCGTGATCTCGACCTTCGCGGAGACGAAGTCGGGTTGGCTGCGCTCCGATCTGATCGACCGTGTCCAGCGCACCACGGGCAAACCGGTCGAGCACGTGGTCCAACGAGACCCAGCGTCCTCCGCCGCCTAGCCGCCGCCATGGAAGCCGCCTCGATCGCCCACCTAGAGCACGAGCACCACGGGCCGCCGCCCGCGCACCGCTCCTCCCGGGTTCACGCGCCGACGCTCGGGATGCTCCTGTTCATCATCTCCGAGGTGATGATCTTCGGCGCGTTCTTCACCGCGTACTTCTTCATCCGGATCGTCAACCACAACCCCTGGCCCGCGGACGGGAACGTCGTCCCGGAGTCGGTGGCTGGCCTCAACACGGCCATCCTGCTGTCTTCGTCGCTGACCCTGCACTGGGCGCTGGTCTCGGTCCGCAACGGCAACCGCTTCGGGCTCAAGGCGGGCATGTTCTCGACCTTCTGTCTCGGCCTGACCTTCCTGTTCATCCAGGTCAACGAGTACATCCACCTCGGTTTTGCGCCCCACGACTCGGCCCAGGCAACCATCTTCTATTCGCTCACCGGGTTGCACGGCGCGCACGTGTTCATCGGGCTGTGTGCGCTGCTGATCGTCACGACCCGCGCGTTCCGCGGGCACTACTCGCCCGAGCACCACGAGGGGATGGAAGTGCCGGGGATCTATTGGCACTTCGTCGACATCATGTGGGTGATCGTGTACACCGCGGTCTACGTTCTCTAGTCCTCGCCCGCCGAACCCGAACCCCTCATGACAGAAGCGGCCGCCTTTCGCATCCTGGTGCGGATCGTCGCCGGCATCGCCGTCGTCGTTGCGATCGTGTTGATCGTCCGCGCGCTGACCTAGCGGCCGGCGTGCCGGTGCGCCACCATTGAGGTCGTGCCCCTGAGCGCCCTCCCGCTGGCCACTGCGGGCCCCATCAACGGCATCGTCCCGTCGGTCGTGGTGCTGCTGTGCTGGCTTCCCTACCGGGCGCGGGTGCGTTCGCTCGCCCACGACCGCCGCGCGGTGCCAGGTTGGCGCCAGGCCTGCTTCGCGGCCGGCTTGATCACGCTGGCGATCGCGCTGAGCTACCCGGTCGACTCGCTCGCCGATCAGCTCCTGGTCGCCCACATGGCCGAGCACCTGGTGATCGGCGACATCTCGGCCCTGCTGATCGTCCTCGGGCTGACCGGACCGCTGCTGGCCCCGCTGCTCCGCAGGCGCTGGATCGCGCCGCTGCGCGTGTTTACGCATCCGCTCGTGGCGCTGCCCGCCTGGATCGTCAGCTTCTACGTCTGGCACCTACCCGTCCTCTACCAGGCGGCGCTCCGCCACGACCTGATCCACGGCTTGCAGCACGCATGCTTCCTCTTCTTCGGGATCGCGATGTGGATGGCGCTGCTCGGTCCTCTGCCCAAGCCCGCCTGGTTCGGAAACGCCGCCAAGCTCGTCTACATCATCGTGGTGCGTCTGGCCGGGACGGTGCTGGCCAACTTCCTGATCTTCTCGGGCACCGTGCTCTACCCGATCTACCGCGCCGGCGACGCGAAGTGGCATATCAGCCCGATGGGCGACCAGATCGCCGCCGCGGGCCTGATGATGGTCGAGGAGAGTCTGCTGACGATCGGACTCTTCTGCTGGCTGTTCCTGAAGGTCGCCAACGAGGCCGAGGAGCGCCAGCGCCTGCTCGATGCGGCCGCGGAGCACGGCATCGAGCTCGACGAGCGCCGGGCCGCGCGGGCGGTGGCGGCGGGGCGCGGTCAGGAGCTCGGGGAGCGCCTGGGAATCGGCGAGACGACGAGCTCGGCGCACCCGACAAGGGTCGGGGACCCCTGACCGCCGGCGGCCATTCCGCCCGACCCTCGCGCGATCAGCCCCGGCCTGCAAAAGCGCTCATCCCACCGGCCCCCACCCGGGGCGTGCGCGTTTATGCATCTCCCAGCTGCATAAACGCGCACAGTCGCGGTCGTCGAGGGCGTGTGCGCGCTTTTGCAGGAGGCGCCTCGGGCACCAGCGGTCCTCGCGCCGGGGCCTCGGCGGGACCTACTTCACAGCGGACGATATGAACGCCACCAGCGCCTGGATCTGCGACGGACTGAGCGTCTTGCTGAACGTGTTCGGCATGATTCCCGAGGCGTAGCCGGACGGGATGTAGGCGTAAGGGTCGACGATCGCCGTATGGATGCACTTCTCGAGCGGCACGCCACGGACCTTGATGGACTCCGGGGTGGCGCAGTCGCTCTTCAGTCTGGTGTCGAGATTGGGGCCGACCGTACCCGTGGTGCCGGCCGCGGCCAGCGTGTGGCAGGAGCCGCACCCGCCGACCCCCGTGAAGATGGTCTTGCCGTTCGCCGCCGTCGGAGCTACCGTCGCCTGAACCGCGGTGGCGAGCGCGCCTGTGTCCTGACCCGGCTGGGCGGCCACGGCAGCTACGTACGCCGCCACGTCCGTGGCGTCCTGCCCCTTGACCAGCCCCGCCGGCATCGCGCCCTGCGTGTTCGGGTACTGGACCCAGTAGTTGATCAGGCCCTCGATCGACGTGCTCTTGACGCCGTCGGCCCGGTCCTGCCGGAACGCGTCATCCAGATTCGGCCCGATGTCCCCGGTTGTGCTGGCGTGAGACAGGGTGTGGCAGGCGCCACACTTGGTGACGAACAGCTGCTTGCCCGTCACAAGGTTGCCGGTCTCATGCTTGACCGCGCAGCCACCGAGGCTGACCACGATCAAGGCTCCCGTGATGAAGGTGGCGATGCGTCCCAGCGGCTTGACCATACCTTGAAGGGCGGCACTCTATCCAAGCGCTCGGCAGGGGGCGCGGCGGTCCTGTGTCGGTCGCGTTTCCGGGCGCCTGAGATGCGCCTGAGATGCGCCTGAGATGCGTCCGAGATCGGGATTCTGGGACCGCTGAACGCGTAGAACCGAGCCGGATCCAGGGCATTCCGGACCACCGGAATCCGCGGCAGTCCGGACCCTCGTATACGATGAGGTCGCATGAGAATCCGTCAGCGCTACCGGATGAGGGCGCCCTCCAGCGGGCGTGAGGTCTTGATCGAGGCCGAACCCGGGCGTCACTACATCGATCGCGAGACCGGCGAACAACTCGAGGTGGTCGGGCAGCTACTTCCGCTCGCGCCGACTCCGTCCGAGCTGCCCTGGGCGGTTGAGAACCTCCGCTTCTGCAACTGGTGCGATCAGCTCTGCCAGAAGGATCTGAACGACTGCCCGCATTGCGGGCGCCGCATGGAGCCGCTCGAAGCCTGAGCCCGGTCGTGCCCCGTCGTCTAGCCGTACTCCGTCGTTTTCCCGCTGGTAAGGCATTTGCCGGCTTGGCCGTGTGCGCCGGCCTGGCGGCCTGTGGCGGCGGCAATACGCCCGCGACCGACACGACCGGCGCGCCCCCGCTGACGGTTCCGACCGGCGTCGCGGGAGCCAGCGCGACGGCCACCTCGACCAGCTCCACAACCTCCACGAGCTCCACCACGAACAGCTCGGCCAGCGCCGGCGGGGCCTCCTCGCCCGGCGGGTCGTCCGGCACGGGCTCTGGAACGCCAACGACGTCCTCGAGTGGGACCGGCAACGGAACCTCGGGCGGGACGAGCGGCGGCACGGGTGGCACGGGTGGCGGCGGGACCAGCACCAACGGCGGGGTCTCCCCGAACGGCGGATCGAGCGGGTCGGGTAGCGGCTCAGGCGCCGGCTCGGGGAGCGGCGGCAGCGGCGGCGGCGGCCTACCCTAGTTCGCTTCGGCTGCCCGCCCCCTCAGTCCGGAGCGAGCGGGGCTAGCGCTTCTTCGTCGTCTTGGTGGTGGTCGTCGTGGTGGTGGTGCTGTTCGGCAGTGGATTCGTGACCTCGGTCGCGCTGTACTCGACCCGAGTGCCCGGGTAGTCGCACTTGTACGTCGCGCTCACTCCGATCGCGCGCTGCGCCGCCGTCGTCGTCGGCGGGTGGAAGCAGTTCGTGCTCCGGCTCTGCCGGTACGCGAAGTTATGCGTCGAGAGGTCAATCGAGAGAACCGGCGCCCAAGTGGGCGTCGTCAGCGCGATCGTCTCGCCACGGGTCACGGGGATCGAAGTCGTGAGCGGGAACTGGACGACTTGGCCGAGGAAGGTCTGGACATCCATGAGCGGGCTCTCGGCCACGACCTCCCAGGTCCAGGAGCTCTTCTTGCCGACCGCCTTGAGCACCGCGATCCCGACCTGGGCGTCGCCGCCGTAGGTCTTGTCGAGGTACGCCGTGTCGCTCTGCGCCGTGGTGGCGTTGGTTGACAGACTGGACAGACCGACGGTGAACGCCACCAGCCGCCCGGCGTGCTTGACCGTCGTCGGGTAGGCAATGTCGTCCCGAATCGTCTCGAGCGCGGTCGCTCTGGTCAGGATGATGGTGCATTGTGAGGCCGCCACGCCCGACGGACAGTTCGGAGCTACAAGCGCCGTAGTGGTCGCCCCGAGCTCGTCGATAGTCGCGAATGCGGACGCCGGAAGCAGGGCACACAGCCCGATCGCCCCGGCGATGGCCAACAGAGAACGTTTCATATTCGGATTCAACACGACGCCTAGCCGCCAGTTGCGGCGCGCCTGGAGAGGCGGCCGCGGCGGGATGGGAGCCAGGCCGCCGAGCCGTCTGCTGATGCCGAGCGGACCGGTGGGCCGGCGGCTCACATCTTGCTGACGTTTACTGCCTTCGGTCCCTTCGGACCGGCCTCCTCCTCATAGGAAACCTTCACTCCCTCGGACAGCGACCGATAGCCGTCCCCCACGATGCCAGTGAAATGGACGAAAAGGTCTCGCCCGCCGTCGTCGGGCGTGATGAAGCCAAACCCCTTGTCGTCGCTGAACCACTTGACGGTACCCGTTGCCATGTACTCCCCTTAGCTGCCTTCGACTAGGACATGCCGGTTACGGTGCCCCCCAGGGCCCCGACCAACCCGGGGAAGGTAGCAAGGAAGCGCAGCGCGTGGGTTTCTGGAGTGATTCGCCGCAGGTTCCCGGGCCCGAGCGGGGTGCGCGGCGGGCCCCAAGACCGTCGCATCGGCCGTCGCGAAAGCGCCGTTGGGCCTGTCAGCGCAGCGCCTGGGCGGTCGCTGCGATCTCGTCGAAATCCCCCCGGGGCCGGGGTCCAGGGCAGCTTCAGTAGTCTGGGTCACGCGCGGGCCGAACCCTACCGAGATCACCCGGCTGGGCCCCGGCCGGCGAGTTCCCGCGCCCGTTCGATCGCCTCCTCGCGCGAGCCGATCTCGCCGGCAAAGCTCGCGACCTCGAGCTCGTGGAGGATCTCGCCGAGCTCGCGTCCGGGCCGCAGCCCGACCGCACGGGCCAGCTCGTCGCCGCGCAGGGGCGGCCGCGGCCGGTGCGCACGCCATGCGAGCGCCTCGCCCAGCAGCTGGCGGGCCAGCTCCAGATGCCGGGCGATCGCCTCGTCGGCGACCTTCCCGCGCGTTGCCAGCCGGTCGGCGACGCTCAGCAGCGTCACGTCGACCTCGACCGGCTCGCACGTGCGCAGGTAGCGGTAGATCGCCCGCCGCTCGAGCGGGACCGCGTGGACCAGGAAGCCGAGGCGCAGGTGGTGGCGCGTGAGCGCGGCGACGTGCTCGCGCAGACGCTCGCTGGCACGCAGACGCGTGAGGACCGCGCTCGCGAGCTCGGCTCCCGCCACGTCGTGTCCGAGGAACGTGACCCGTCCCTCGTCGGTCACGCCACGCGTCGCGGGCTTGGCCACGTCGTGCAGGAGGGCGCCGAAGCGCAGCGCCTGGCCCCGGGTGAGCTCATCAGCCAGTGGCTCGGCCAGGAACCGCGACACGGCGTCGGCGTGCTCGCCGACCCACCGCCCCGGCTCGCGCTCGAGCTCGATCACGCCGGTCAGGACCAACCGCGTGTGCTCGTACACGTCGAGGTGGTGATAGACGCTCTGCTCGACGCCGCGCATGCGGCTGACCTCCGGGAGCACGACCTCGGTTGCCCCGACCGCGTCCATGAGCCCCAGCCCGACCAGCGCGCGGTCCGAGATCAGGATCCGCTTGAGCTCGATGAACACCCGCTCGGGCGCCACCGCGGTGAGCGCCGCGGAGCTCGCGCGAGCCGCAGCGACCGTGGCCTCGTCAACCGAGAACTCGAGCTCGCACGCCAGTCGCGCCAGGCGCATCGCCCGGAGTGGATCCTCGGCGAACGCGCCTGGCGACACCATCCGCAGCCGGCCCCGACCCACGTCCTCCACCCCGCCGAACGGGTCGGCGTAGGGACCACCACTCAGCGGCTCCGCGATCGCATTAACCGTGAAGTCGCGCCCGGCCAGGTTGTCCTCGATCGATCCGCCGCCCACCGGCAGGACGTCGACCTGCCAGCGGTGGCCGCGGGCGACCACGCGCCAGACGCCGAACTCCTCCGACAGCGCAAAGGCGTGCGCCCCGGTCGCACGGGCGAGCTCGCACGCCACCTGTCGCGCATCGCCGTCGACGACGATGTCGTAATCGTCGGTGCTTCGGCCCAGGAGTCGGTCGCGCACGGCGCCGCCGACCAGCCACGCGGGATCGCGGACGATCTCGGCCAGCGCGTCCATCGCATCGACGGCGGTCACGTCGGCGCCCCGTCGCGGTGGTAGGCCCGGGGAACCCTGGTCGAGAGCCCGCATAGAATCTCGTAGTTGATCGTGCCGATCCGCCGTGCGATCTCCTCCGCGGTCTGCCGCCCGTCCCCGTCGCGGCCGATGATCGTGACTCGATTCCCGACCGCCACGGCATCGGGAACGCCGACGTCCACCGTGATGTTGTCCATGCTGACGGTGCCGACCAGCGGATGGCGACGCCCGGCGATGAGCACATCGCAGTTGTTGGTCAGCGCCCGGCGGATCCCGTCGCCGTAGCCGATCGGGACGGTGGCGATCCACGTCTCGGCCTCGGCGATGAAGCGGCGACCGTAACCGGCGCTCTCCCCCGGCGCGGCCCGCTTGACCGCCGCGACGTACGAGCTCAGCTCGAGCACGGGCTCCAGGCCATACGCGTCCGGGTCCACGTTCATCGGATCGCAGCCGTACATGGCGATCCCGCAGCGCACGAGGTCGAAATGGCTGGCCGGCGCGCGCAGCGTGGCGGCGCTGTTGGCCGCGTGCACGACAATCCCGGGCCACCGCTCGCGCAGCGCCCGCACGAACGGTTCGAAGCGCTCAACCTGCTGAGCGGTGAACTCGGGGTCCTCGTCGGCGCTCGCGAAGTGCGTCATCGCCCCGGCCAGCTCGAGCGCCGGACCCGCCGCCGCGATCCGCTCGGCCACGGCCACCGCCGCGGCAACATCGCGCGTGCCGAGCCGGCCCATCCCGGTGTCGAGCTTGACGTGCATCCGGACCGGCGCCCCGGACGCCGGCGCCGACCGCGACAAAGCCCCCTCCACGTCCGCGACGAACCGCTCCGTCCAGGCGACCAGCTCGCCGCCCGCGGCCAGCGCCACGGGCAGCTCCTGCTCGCTGATCGCCCCCATCACGAGCACCGGCGCCTCGATCCCGCCGGCGCGAAGCTCGGCGGCCTCCTCGGCCGTCGCCACCGCGAGCAGCTGCGCACCCGCGTCAAGCGCCGCCCGCGCCACCGGCAGGGCGCCGTGCCCGTAACCGTTCGCCTTGACCACCGCGCACAGACCAGTCCCGGGCGCCAGCCCCGAACGTAGGCGCGCCACGTTGCGCTCGATCGCGGCGAGATTGACGCGCGCCAGCGCCCGGAGGGCCACGATCAGTACCCCGTGGACGCGAGTGCGCGCGGCAGCGCCGCGATGACGTCACCGGCGATGACTCCCTCGGGCCCGATGTCGCGCGCGGCGAGCTGGCCGGCGCGCGCGTGGACGAGCACGCCGGCGCACGCGGCCGCGAACGGATCCATGCGCTTGGCCAGGTATGCCCCGATCACGCCCGACAGGACGTCGCCTGTCCCCGCGGTGGCGAGCGCCGGCGCTCCTCCCCGGTTGACCGCCACCCGACCGGCGGGGGTCGCCACCAGCGTGTCATCGCCCTTCAGGACGACGATCGCCCGTGCCGTCGAAGCGGCGCGTCGCACGCTCTCCAGGCGCTGGGCGCCGACGGCGGCGCTGTCGCTCTCGAGCAGGCGGGCCAGCTCGCCGGCGTGGGGCGTCATCACGGTCGGATGCTCGCGGTCGGCGAGCAACCCGATCGCTCCCGCGTGCGCATTCAGCCCGTCGGCGTCGAGCAGCAGCGGCACGGGCACGTAGCGGGCCAGCTGCTGGGCGAACTCCTGCGTCTCGTCGGCCCGCCCCAGCCCCGGACCCAGCACGAGCGCGTCCGCGCGATCGGCGCGCTCGAGCACCTGCTCGACGCCGCGCGCCTGGAGCGCCCCGTCGACGTCGGGCAGCGGCACGGTCATCACCTCGAGCAGCTTCGAGGCGAAGATCGCGTTCAGCGACGCGGGACCGCACGCCGTGACGTAGCCGGCGCCGGCGCGCATCGCCGACTCCGACGCCATGCACGGGGCACCGGTCAGCCCGAGCGACCCGCCGCACACGAGCACGCTCCCGGCCGCGAACTTGTTCGAATCCCGGCCGCGGCGCGGAACCTCCTCGAGCACCCGGTCCGAGATCAAGCCGATTAGGCCCCCGCCCGCCCCGGCGGGGCCGCCGTCGGGAATCCCGATGTCAATCACCCGCACCTCGCCGGCGTGCGCTTTACCCGGTGCGATCCAGAGCCCCGGCTTTGCAGCATGGAAGGTCGCGGTCGCCTCGGCCACCACCGCCACACTCGACACCTCTCCAGTCGAGGCGTCGACCCCGCTGGGAACGTCACACGCGACCACGACCGCCCCGTCTGCGCCGGCCGCATTGATGGCCTCGATGGCGCCGGCGGCGGGCTCGCGCGGCTCGCCCGAGAAGCCGGTCCCGAGGATGGCATCGACGACCGCGGCCGCGCCCACCAACTCTCCTGCGGAGAACGGCTTCGCGGACGCACCCGGGAGCCGTTCCAGGTTCGTCAGCGCGTCGCCGCGGAACTCGCCTGGATCGCCCAGCAGGAGCACCGACACGTCACGCCCGCGGTCGCGCAACACCCTGGCGCTCACGAGGCCGTCACCGCCGTTGTTGCCCTTGCCGCACACCACCGCCACCCGGCCGGCCGGCGCCACCTCTCCGACGAGGTCGGCCAGGCCTGTGCCGGCGCGCTCCATCAGCTCGATTCCCGGGATCCCGCGCTCGCCGATCGCCCACTCGTCGAGCGCGCGCTGCTCGGATGCGTCGGGCAGCCGATCAAGCCAGTCGGGAAGGCTCGTCATCGCCGGGAGCGTAGTGGACCCTTTCAGGCAGCAACTGCCACTGCCGCGGCGTCTCGATCCGTATGGGTCAATGAAACCTCGACCCGCACGCCCAACTCGGCCGCCCGGGCCGCAGCATTGCCGGACAGGCGAAGCTCGGGCGGACCGCCGGTGCCGATCACCTCCACGTCGTGGAAGTTCCACGAGCGCAGCCCGAGCGCCTTGGCGACGGCCTCCTTGGCGCAGAACCGGGCGGCCAGGTGCTGGCCGGGCCGCCCCCGAGCGGCGGCATAGGCCAGCTCACCCTCGGTGAACAGCCGTTGCGCCAGCCGCGGCCTGCGCTCGAGTGCGCGCTCGAGGCGATCGATCTCGAGCAGATCGATCCCGATCTTTATCGAGGCCCCGCCCTCACTCCACCGTGACGGTCTTGGCCAGGTTCCGCGGCTGGTCGACGTTGAGACCGCGCCGGCGGGCGATGTAGTAGGCCAGGAGCTGAAGCGGGATCACTGCCAGCAGCGGCGCCAGCATCCAATGGGTGCGCGGCACCTCGATCACCTCGTCTGCATGCTCGGCGATCCGGTCGTCGCCCTCGGTCGCCACCGCGATCACCCGCGCACCGCGCGCACGCACCTCCTGGATGTTGGAGATCACCTTCTCGAGCACGGGCGATTCGGTGGCCACGACCACCACCGGCGTACTCTGGTCAAGCAGGGCGATCGGACCGTGCTTCATCTCCCCCGCGGCGTAGGCGTCGGTGGCGATGTACGAGATCTCCTTGAGCTTGAGTGCGCCCTCGAGCGCCGCCGGGAGACCGACGTGGCGTCCCAGGTACAGGAAGAACTCCGCCGCGGAGACGGATTCGGCGATCCGCTCGATCCCACCCATGTCTCGCTCGAACAGTTCGGCGATCCGGTGCGGCAGCCGCTTGACCTCGCTGATCGTGGCCTTCAGCGCTGCGGGCTCGAGCGTCCCGCGCAGCTCGGTCAGGCGAAGCGCGAACAGATAAAGCGCCACCACCTGGCTGACGAACGTCTTGGTCGCAGCCACCCCGATCTCGAGGCCAGCCCGGGTGTAGAGCACTGCGTCGGCGTCCCGCGTGGCCTGGGAGCCCATGATGTTCGTGATCGCGAGCACCTTCGCCCCGGCCCCCCGAGCGGTCCGCATCGCGGCCAGGGTGTCTGCCGTCTCGCCGGACTGCGAGATCCCGATGACCAGGTCCTCGGGTCCGACGATCGGGTTGCGGTACCGGTACTCGGAGGCAATCTCGACCTCGACCGGGACGCGCGAGAACTCCTCGATCGCGTAGCGGCCGATCAGTCCGGCGTGGTAGGAGGTGCCGCAGGCGACGATCACGATCCGCCGCACGGTCCGCAGCAGTTCGTCGTCGATAACGCCGAGATCGCCCAGATCGATTCCCACGCCACGCGCCGCCCGTTCGCCGATCGTCTCGGCGACGGCGTCCGCCTGCTCGTGGATCTCCTTGAGCATGAAGGTCTCAAACCCCTGCTTTTCGGCCGTCTCGGGATCCCAGTCGATCTCGACCACCTCGCGCTCGACTGGAGTCCCTTCAGCGGTCATGAATTCCACACCGTCAGGCCTGACCACCACGATCTCGTCGTTCTCGATGTATTGCACGTGCCGGGTGTGGCGCAGGAAGGCGGGGATCGCCGAGGCGATGAATTGCTCGCCGTCGCCCCTGCCGATGATCAGCGGGCACTCCTTGCGTGCCCCCACCAGCAGGCCCGGCTCGTCGGCGCTCATCGCCACGAACGCGTAGTGGCCGCGCAGCTCGGCGTAGGCCCGGAGCACCGCCTCGACCAGATCGCCCTGGTGGTAGGAGGCTACGAGGTGGGCGATGACCTCCGCGTCGGTCTCAGAGGTGAAGTCGGCTCCGTCGGCGGTGAGCCGTGCCTTAAGCGCGATGTAGTTCTCGACGATGCCATTGACGACGATGTGAATGCGGTCGGTGTTATCGAAGTGGGGATGGGCGTTCTCCTGGGTGACGCGCCCGTGGGTGGCCCAGCGGGTGTGTCCGATGCCGGTGCCGGGCCGGGGACGCTCGGCCAGGGCCACCGCGCCCGCCTGCGCGACGGGGTCACCGCCGCACGCATGGATTGCGCCGCGGAGCGCGTTCAGGTTGCCCACCGCGCGCACAGCATCGATCCGATCCCCGTCGAGGACCGAGATGCCGGCGCTGTCATAGCCGCGGTACTCGAGCTTCTCGAGCCCCGCCAGCAGAATCGGGCGCGCCTTGCGCGGCCCTACGTACCCAACGATTCCACACATAGACTTCTACTTCCCCTTTCGCAGCGGGCGGACCGAACAGTAGCCACGCGGTCCGACGCAGGCAGCCAGCGATCTTAGCCATAGCGCCTTTGACCGAATAACGCTCGGTGTAGTGAGAAGTTCGCGCGCCGAGCGCTGTCTCCTATCGGCGCAAGCCGGACTTGACGCGCCGCCGGGCGCCTTCCTACCGGGACGATCCGTTATTCACGACGCCGATCGCCGTCTCGACCACCTCGCGCAGGCGACCACAGATCTCGTCCGTTTCCTCTTGGCTGGGCGCCTCGACCATGACGCGGATCAGCGGCTCGGTACCCGACGCGCGGACGAGTACCCGACCACGCCCGGCCAGTCCGGCGTGCTCGCGCGCGATCGCTTGCTCGACGCCCGGATCGGCCATTGCCACGGCGAGCCCAGCCCGGTCGCGGGCGCGAATGTTGACCAGACGCTGCGGAAGCTTTCTCATCGCCTCCCGCTGGGCAAGATCGCGGCCTGCCAGCGCCTCGAGCGTGAGGAGTGCACTGGCGATCCCGTCCCCGGACGGTCCGAAGCCGAGGTCGATGATGTGCCCGGACTGCTCTCCGCCGAGCGCCCAGCCACGGCGCCGTAGCTCGTCGAGCACGTAGCGATCGCCAACGGAGGTGGTCGCCACCTCGATCGCGGCCGCCTCCATGGCCCGGTGAAAGCCGAAATTGGTCATCACCGTGACTGCTACGCCGTCGCCGGACAGTCGGCCCGCGGAGCGCAGATGCGTGGCGGCCAGCGCCACCAACTCATCGCCGTCGACCACACCGCCGTTTCGGTCTACCGCCAGCACGCGGTCGCCGTCGCCGTCGAAGGCAAAGCCCACGTCGTGCTGCCCCTCCGACATCCGATCGATCAGCCCGTCCAGGTGGGTGGAGCCGCAATCGAGGTTGATGTTGATCCCGTCGGGCTGATCAGCTAACACCTCGACGCTGGCTCCCAGGCGGCGGAAGACCGCCGGAGCGGCCTCAAAAGTGGCGCCATTGGCACAGTCCAGCAGCACCCGCATGCCACCGAGAGAGAGCGCTGAAAAGCGCTCCTCCAGGCGGGCCAGGTAATCCTCGAGCGCGCCCTCGAATGGCCGGATGCGCCCGATATGCTCGGGCGGCGGAGCGGGCTGCTCGAGCTCGGCCTCGATCGCGTGTTCGGTGTCGTCGTGCAGCTTGAACCCGTCCGATGCGAACAGCTTGATGCCGTTGTCTTCGTAGGGGTTGTGGGAGGCTGAGATCACGGCAGCCAGATCGAGACCGTGGCCCCGGACCAGCAGCGGAGCGGCGGGGGTAGGTAGGACGCCGGCGAGCCAGGCGTCTCCGCCGGCCGCCGCCACGCCGGCGGCGATCGCGGACTCGAGCATCTCGCCCGACTCGCGCGTATCGCGGATGATCAGGACCTGCGGGCGCTCGGCCTCGAGCCTCGTCACCGCGGCGCGGGCCAGCTTAAGCGCGAGCTCAGCCGTGAGGAAGTGACCCGCGCGGCCGCGGACGCCGTCCGTACCGAATAGGTGCCGCGACATGGCTAACTAACGTTTTGAGAACTGCGGCCGCTTCCGAGCCTTCTTGAGCCCGGCTTTCTTGCGCTCCTTGACCCGAGGATCGCGTGTCAGGAAGCCGCGCCGCTTGAGCTCGCCGCGCAGGTTGGGGTCGGCCTCGAGCAGCGCGCGCGAGATCCCGTGACGCAGCGCGCCCGCCTGGGCGGAGACGCCGCCGCCGTGCATCCGGGCGATCACGTCCATGCGCGACTCGTAGCCGACCGTCTCGAGCGGCTGGCGGATAATGCGCGTGAGGGTCTCGCGCGGGAAGAACACGTCGAGCGCCTTGCCGTTGATGACGTATGTGCCGGTGCCAGGCTTGAGGATCACCCGCGCCACCGCGGTCTTGCGCTTGCCGGTGGCCGTATAGCGGGCGCCGGCGGCGAGGTCGATCGCCGCGTCGGCGATTGGCCGGACCTCTTCCTCGTCGGCTTCCTCGCGCGCGCGGGCCGCGCGCGCCTCCGCCTCGGCCTCGGCCGCGGCCGCGGCCTCGGCGTCGAGGAACTGCTCGCCCTCGGAGACGATGTCGGGGATCAGGTCGGCGCCGGGGATCTCGGGCCGAATGCGGGGCGTCAACTCAACCTCATCGTCGTCCTCGACGAGCTCCTCGTCCTCGCCGGGGGACTGGACCGCCTCGATCACCAGATCTTCGTCGCCGTCAGCGGGCGACGCCGGCGTCTCGGCGACGGGCTCGGGCGCGACCGGTTCCTCGGCGACGGGCTCGGGCGCAGCCGGTTCCTCGGCGACCGGCTCGGGCGCAGCCGGCTCCTCGGCGACCGGCTCGGGCGCAGCCGGCTCCTCGGCGACCGGCTCGGGCGCAGCCGGCTCCTCGGCGACCGGCTCGGGCGCGGCCGGCTCCTCGGCGACGGGCTCCGGCGCCGCCGGCTCCTCGGCCACAGGCTGCTCAACCGCCGGCTCCTCGGGCGCGGACGGTGACTCAGCCACCGTCTCCTCGGGCGCCTCCTGTTCCTGATCCCCGGCGGGGAGCTGCTGCCCCTCGTCGCGCTGCTCGTCCTCGGGACGCTCGGTCACTGCTCAGTCTCCATCGGTTGCGGCTGCTGGGCGGCGTGCGGATGCTCAGGGCCGGCGTAGATCTTCAGCTTCGTCAGCTGCTTCCGGGCCAGGCGATTGCGCGGCAGCATCCCCTTGACCGCCAGCCGGATGACCTCCTCGGGTCGGCGCTCGAGCATTTCGTTCAGGCTTCGAGACTTCAGACCGCCCGGATAGCCCGAGTGCCGGTAGTAGCGCTTGTCGGTGCGCTTGTTCCCCGTCACCGAGATCTTCTCCGCGTTGACGACGACGACGAAGTCGCCCGTGTCAACGTGCGGGGTGTAGGTCGGCTTGCGCTTGCCGCGCAGGGTGTCGGCGATCTGGGTGGCCAGACGCCCGAGCGTTTGCCCGTCGGCGTCGACCAGCAGCCAGTTCCGCTCTCGGTCAGCTGGGGTGGCGACGTAGGTCTTCATGGTCTGGAGTGATATTCGGACGCTGCCGGTCGAAGCTTGCCGCCTCGATCGGGCCTGGACGCGGCCTCACGGCACGCACAAGCCGCGCGACGATCGCGCGGCTCGCAGTGATGATAGGCGATCGCGCGTACTCTGAGCTGATGCGGCTCTCCCTGCAGGTTCGCCGCGCCGCGATCCGCTGCGCCTACGTGGGCCTCCGCCTGTATTGGTTCGTGGCCCGGCCCCACGTGTCGGGGGTCAAGTGCGTGATCACCCACGGCGACGATGTGCTGCTGGTTCGCCACACGTATGGGAACCGGGCGTGGGATCTCCCGGGAGGGCAGATCAGGCGCCGCGAGCTGCCGGTGGACGCGGCCCGCCGCGAGATGACTGAGGAGATCGGCCGCCGGATCGAGGATTGGGTCGACTTCGGCAAGCTTGACTCCAGCAGCAACCACCATCGGGACACGGTCCATCTGTTCCATGGTCACCTCGGCGATCGCCGGGTCGATCCCGACTTGGTGGAGCTAGACGCGGCCGAGTGGTTCGCCCGGGGCGGGCTGCCACCGGACCTCAGCCGCCACGTGCGACCGATCCTGTCGCACCTCAGTACGCCCTGATCGCCGACACCCGCTTGGTCGTCGTCGTGCGAGTCGTGTGCGAGGTCGCGGTCAGAGTCAGCTTGAGCGAGACCCGCTGGTGACGCGCGAGCGCGGCCCGAAGCGCCCGCACGACACCGGGCGCCGGCTTGACCACGAGCACGGTCGGGCGGCCCGGGTTGACCAGCGCGCGGCCCGAGCCGAACACCAGCCCGAATGCCCGGAACGGCCCGCTGCGTGTCACGTGCGCCTGAGCGCCGACCTGCACGTTGGCCCGCGCGTCGCAGGTCACGAGCAAGCCGAACCCGCCGGCGCGCAGCCGTCGCGACAGCGTCGAAAGCGAGCAGCGCTGGTTCTCCACCGCGACCGTGGTCGCGGCCTGACTCGTCGCATGGAGGCTGTCGCCCCGATAGCTGGCAATGACCCCGGCCCGGACCGGCGGGCGCTGGCTAGGCTCGAACTGCACTACGCACATCGACGTGCCCGGCACTGCGGTCGCGCCCAGCGTGCAGCTGCCGGCGGTGGGGAACGATCCGCCCGCGGTCGGGGAACTGAACGTGACCACGCCGTTGGGGGCGGTCGGATTGCCGACGGAGGCGTCCGACACGACCGCCGCACAGAGCGTGGTAGCCGAGACCGCCACCGCGGCCGGTGAGCACACGACGCTGGTCGTGCTGGCGCGCGCCCCGACCTTGATGACGGTCTGCGTCGATTGCTCGGGGCCGGCGGAGTCGTCCACGGTCACCTGGGCGGTGTAGGTGCCGGTCTGGGCATACGCGTGATCGCCGGTGACGAGCAGCGTCCCGCCTGGTCCGGCGGCAATCGCGCCGGCGGTGTCGGCTCCGTCGCCCCAGTCGATCATGGCCTTCGGCGTGGCGCTCGGGTTCGACTCGGTGAAGGTGTCAAGCGTCGCGGTGACCGGAACACCGGCGGTGGCGACCACCGGCGGACGCGCCGCGGCTGGCTCTGCGAGCACGACGTCGTCGCCCGCGACGGAGTCCGTCGCTGAAGCGATCGGCGTCACGGAGCTGCCGTCGAAGTTAAAGATCTGAGCCGACCCGAGCGTGATAACGACGCGGGTGACCACGGGGTTGGGAAACAGCTCTCCGGCGAACGTCGCGAAGGCCGGCACCACCTGGTCCAGGAGTGGAATGTCGCCGTTGTAGTACTCGATGCTAGTCCCAGCACTGGTGTCGCCCAGCAACTCGACACCGATGCCACGAGTCTGGGCCGGAACCGGACTGCTGCCGGTGCCGGTGGGCGCGATCACGTCCAGCTCGGCCGTGTTCGAGTTGAACGGCGCCCACGCGTTGGGCGGGCTGAACGGCGTGAAATCGACCTCCGGATTGGCAGAGAAGAAGCCGTCGTTCGCCACCGCGATTTCGGGTCCCAGCTCGATCCCCCACGGCTGCAGCCCGCTGCGCGGGACCGCCGCGACATGACCTGGCTCGATCACGGTGGATCCGGGATCGCTGCCGTCCACGGCTAGTCCATCCCAGGTGATGTGACGAAAGCCGCCGGCCTGCTCGCCCACCGCCGTTCCGTTATCGCCACCGCCGGCGGCCGTCTCGAAGCCGGCGAGCGTGGCGTAGGGAACCGGAGATCCACCTGTCGGGACCGACAGCGATGCGTTCGCTGCGGGTGCGGTCGCGGCCAGCGCGCAGCCGAACACGACGCAAATCGCTACAAGCCCCCGAATCGCCCGCTGCACAGCCACCAACGGTCGGTCAGTTTACTCCCACTCGATCGTGCCCGGCGGCTTGCTGGTGATGTCCAGCACCACCCGGCCCACCGACCGGATCTCCCCGATCATCCGCGCCGCGATCTGCTCGAGCAGGTCGTAGGGCAGCCGCGCCCAGTCCGCGGTCATCGCGTCGTCGCTGGTCACCGCCCGGATCGCGATCACGTTCCCATATGTGCGGACGTCGCCCTGCACCCCCACCGTGCGGATGTCGGGCAACACGCAGAAGGACTGCCACAGCTCGCGGTAGAGGCCCGCCCGGCGGATCTCGTCCTGGAGGATCGCGTCAGCTTCGCGCAGGGTCTCCAGGCGTTCCCGCGTGGCCTCGCCACCGACGATCCGGATGGCCAGGCCGGGCCCGGGAAACGGCTGGCGCCACACCAGGCGCTCCGGCAGGCCCAGCTCGGCGCCGACCGCCCGCACCTCGTCCTTGAACAGCGCGCGCAGCGGCTCGACCAGCTCGAAGTCCAGGTCATCGGGGAGCCCGCCCACGTTGTGGTGGGACTTGATCGTGGCCGCGCCCGTGCTGCCACCGGACTCGATCACGTCCGAGTACAGCGTGCCCTGAACGAGGAAATGGACGTCGTCGAGCTCGCGCGCCTCCTCCTCGAAGACCCGGATGAACTCGGCCCCGATCCGCTTACGCTTCTCCTCGGGGTCCGTGACGCCCTGCAGCCGGGCCAGGAAGCGATCGGACGCGTCGACGGCGATCAGGGGGATCTGAAAGTTGTCACGGAAGGTCGCGACCACCTGATCGCTTTCGTTCTTGCGCATGAACCCGTGGTCGACGAACACGCACGTGAGCCGGTCGCCGATCGCCCGGTGCACGAGCAGCGCCGCCACACTCGAGTCGACCCCTCCCGACAGCCCGCAGATGGCCCGGCCGTCGCCGACCTGGCCGCGGATCCGCTCGATCTGCTCCTCGATGACCGAGGTCGCGCTCCAGGTGCGCTCGCACCCGCACACGTCCTCGAGGAAGTTCTTCAGCACCTGCTGGCCGTAGGGGGTGTGGACCACCTCGGGATGGAACTGGATGCCATAGACGCCGCGCTCGGCGGACTCGAACGCCGCCACCGGACTCGCCGTCGATGACGCGAGCGCCGCGAACCCGGCCGGAGGCGAGAACACCGTGTCCCGATGGGACATCCAGCACGTCTGGGCCGCCGGCGTGCCGGCGAGCAGCCGCCCGTTCTCCGCGATCGTCAGCTGCGAGCGGCCGAACTCCCCCACCTCGGCTCGCTCGATCCGGCCGCCCAGCGCCAGCGCGAGCAGCTGCATGCCGTAACAGATGCCGAGAATCGGCACGCCCAGCTCGAGCAGCTCGGGGTCGAGCGGCGGCGCGCCGTCCTCGTACACGGAGGCCGGGCCGCCGGACAGGATCACGCCCTTGGGCCGCCTGCGCCTGATCTCCTCCAGACCGACGTGGTGGGGCAGGAGCTCGGAGAACACGCCGCACTCGCGCACCCGGCGCGCGATCAGCTGTGAGTACTGGCCTCCGAAATCGAGGACGACGACCTCTTCTTGGATGGGCCGCTTCGCGGCATCCGTGGGTCCGTCAGGGCCCGTCCTGACCGTGGTGGCGCTCACTCGAGCATCCCCGGCGAGCGAAAACCGAGCAAGCGAAGGACGCAGTGAGCGTGGCGTGCGCCAGCACGCGAGCGAGCGAGGACGCCCGCAGGCGAAGGTTTGCAGCCGCCGGGGCGGCTACTCGACACTGACTGCGGCAGCCGCTGGTTTGGCGCCCATGCCCACGCCCTGCTCGCGCTGGAGGTGCTTGCCCTCCGTCTGCAGCGCTGGCGCCACCGCGAGCTCGGCGCGGTTGAACTCCGCGATGTCGTGGTAGCCACAGGTCGCCATCGAGGTGCGTAGTGCGCCCATCAGGTTGAAGGTTCCGTCGTTCTCGCGCGCCGGCCCGTCGATGATCTCCTCGAGCGTGCCGTTCGGCGTGGTGGCGACGCGCGTGCCGCGCGGCAGCGTCGGATGGAACGTCGCCATGCCCCAGTTGTAGCCCCGCCCGGGCGCCTCGTAGGCGCGGGCCAGGGACGATCCGAGCATCACCGCGTCCGCGCCGCAGGCGATCGCCTTGGCGATGTCGCCGCCGTTGCGCATCCCGCCATCGGCGATGACCTTGACGTACTCGCCGGTCTCGAGCATGTGCTGCGAGCGGGCGGCCGCCACGTCGGCGATCGCGGTCGCCTGGGGAACGCCGATCCCGAGAACCCCGCGGGTGGTGCAGATGGCTCCGGGACCGACACCCACGAGCACGCCGGCGGCACCCGTGCGCATCAGGTGAAGACCGGTGTGGTAGGACGCGCATCCGCCCACGATCACCGGCGTCGGCGCCAGCTCGCGGATGAACTCCTTGAGGTTCAGCGGTGGGCGGGTCTCATCGAGCGAGACGTGCTCGGCCGAGACCACCGTGCCCTGGATGACCAGGATGTCGAGGCCCGCCTCGAGCGCCGCCTCGTAGTACCTGCGGACCTTCTGGGGCGTCAGCGACGCCGCGGCGACGACGCCCTGCGCCTTGATCTCCTCGATCCGCCGCGCGATCAGCTCGGGCTTGATCGGTTCCCGATAGATGTCCTGCATCTCGCGGGTGGCGATGTCCTTGGAGAAGGTCGAGATTCGCTCGAGCTGGGCGTCGGCGTTCTCGTAACGGCAGAAAATGCCCTCGAGGTTCAGCACGGCTAGGCCACCGAGCTTGCCGATGATCCCGGCCGTCTCAGGCGACACCACACCGTCTAGCGCCGCCCCCAAGAGCGGCAGCTCAAACCGATACGGACCGAGTGTCCAGGAGATGTCGACGTCGTCGGGATCGCGCGTGCGCCGGGATGGGACGATCGCGATCTCGTCGAATCCGTACGCCCGCCGGGCCTTCTTGCCTCGTCCGATCTCGACTTCCATTACGGCATCGTATGGGTCGGCGCGGACGTCAGCGGAGCGTGGATCATTGAGTGGTCGATCGTAGCAGCGGCCGATCGGCGGTCCGGGCGCTCAGACCCGCCAAACTGCGAGGAAATCAACCGATCTCGGCGCCGATTTGCAGGTGCTCGAGCTCGACCTCCCCGAGCAACCGGTCCACGGCCGCCGGGTCGATCAGGCCGGCGCCGAAGTGCTGGACCGACTCGGCGCCGCACGCCACGCCGTAGCGCAGGCACTCGACCGGCGGACGGTCAAGATAGCGAGCGGCGATATAGCCGGCCAGGAACGCATCACCCGAGCCGATCGATGAGCGAGCCTCCTGCTCCTCGATGCGCATCCGATAGAGCGCGTGGCTCCCACCCTCGAGCACGTGCGCGTAACACCCGTCGGCCACCGTCATGATCGCCTCGGAGGGCCCGAGGCGGGTCATCTCGAGCACCGCTCGAGCCCGGTCGTCGATGTCGTTGAACTCGTGGCCGACGAGCTCCTCCGCCTCGAGCTCGTTGGGCGAGACCACGTTGGGCTCGGCGCGCACCGCCATCCGTAGAGGCTCACCCTCGGTGTCGACGATCGTGGTCACGCCGAGCTTCTTGATCTCGCGGATCAGCCCCGCGTAGACGTCGGGGGCGACGCCCCGCGGCAGGCTCCCGGCAAACACGCACATGCTCGCGCCCTGGGCCAGGTAGAGCAGCTTCTCGCGGAACAGCTCGAGGTCGTGGGCGGACACGGTCGGGCCGCGCTCGTTGATCTCGGTGTGGACACCGGTGGTGGGATCGAGGACCGCGGTGTTGGTCCGAGACTCCTCGCGAATCCGCAGGAAGTCGTTGAGGATCGCCTCTTGGCTGAGCGCGTCCACGATCATGTTGCCGGTCGCGCCACCGGCGAGCCCGGTCGCGATCACGGGCTGCCCGAGCCGCTTGAGCGTCCGCGCCACGTTGACGCCCTTGCCGCCCGGCATCGTCGTCTGCTCGACCGAGCGGTGGCGGCGTCCCACGCGGAAGTTAGGAACCTCCAGCGTCTTGTCCAGGGCGGCGTTGAGGGTGACCGTGATGATCATTGCGGCTCAGTCTGTCCGCCGCGCCTTATCCCCTCGACCATTCGCGCCAAAACATCGTCAGGCCGATCGCCGCACCCGCTGCCAGCACTAGACCAGACAGCGTAGCCGATAGGACAAACACGCTGGCGAGCGCGGCCGAATGCTTGATCGCTCCGAGGGCGCTCGCGAGCCGGAGGGGAATCCGGGCTTGCACCTCGCCACCGTCCCGGACCGTCACCCAGCCAACGGTGTCGTTCGCCGGAAGCGGTCCGGTAAGCGTGGCCGGGGCGTGCACCCGGAGGCTGATCCGGGCACCCTTGGCGAACACGTGGGTGTCGGTCGCGGCGGCTAGGAGTCGCGCGGTCTGATTCGGGCTGCCGCCCGTTATCGCGACTCGGGCGATGAGCTGACCTGCGTGGACCGGGGTGCGCAGCGTGAAGCTGGCAAAGCCCCAGTTCAGCAAGGCCAGCGCGGCCTCGTCCCGAGCCGCCTCGCTCGGCGTCCCCAGGACGGCATCGATCAGCGTCATGCCGTGCTGCGAACCGGAGGCGACCAGCACGTAGCCGGCTCCCAGCGTATGCCCGGTCTTGACGCCATTGATCCACGGGTAGCGACCCAGGAGGTCGTTCAAGTTGGTTACGACCCGGACGTGGTTGCCAGTCCGCAGCACCGCATTTCGCAGCCGGACCACCGCCCGGAAAAACGGCTGCGTCATGAGGTCATAGCGCGCCAGCAGGATCAGGTCGTGGGCGCTCGAGTAGTTGCCGGGCGTATCCAGCCCGCTCGGCGTCGCGTAGTGGGTCTGGGCGAGCCCAAGCTCGCGCGCACGGGCGTTCATCATTCCCTCAAAGCGGCCGACCGACCCGTGCCCCACGTTGTAGGCGAGGTCCTCCGCCGCGTCGTCGGCGCTCGGGAGCAGCAGCGCGATCACCAGGTCGTGCACGCTCATCCGCTCCCCGGGCACCAGCCCGATCTGGGAGTCCTCGGATGCGGGGTAATAGTCGGGATCCGCGAACACCGTGCTCAAGCGAGCGTGACGCAGGGTGACCAGCGCGGTCATCAGCTTGGTGGTCGAGGCGATCGGGAGCTCGGCGTTCGCGTTATCGCCGAACAGCTGCTGCCCGGTGGTCTCCTCGAGCAGGGCCGCGGCGCGGGCCGGGAGTGGCGGCGGCCCGGGCGGGGCGGCGGCGCTCGCAACCGGCGCCGTGATCGCTGCGGCGCATGCCGAGATCGCGGTGGCGCGCGCGATCGAGCGCGCCACCGAGGTGGCCAACCGGTAGGTCACGGGCGCCTCATCGGCGCAACAAGAGCTTCTGAGACGGGTGCAGCGCGTTCGGGTTGACGCGAGGGTTCAGCGCCTCGATCGTGCTGACCGACACGCCGGTTTCCGCGGAGATCTTCGACAGGGTGTCGTTTGGCCGTACGACGTAGAACTTCGTCTTGAGCGCGACGACGTGAGTGGTGCTGGTCGTCTTGCTGCTCGTCTGCACGATCGGCGTGGGTGCCGGCGCGGGCTTGTGGACGATCGCCTTGTGGACGATGAAGTACGCGGCTGCCGCCACCGCAGCGATCGCAAGCGGGGCCAGGTAACGCGCTGGATTCCTCCACCCCACCATCCCAGGCGCGATCATACAAGCGGCTAGCGGTCACGCGGGCAGGCGCCAGGCGAGCTCGCGCAGGCGGCTCGCCTCCTGCGCCGCGGCGGTGGCGGGATCGCCGCCGCTGCGCTCGTGTGCGGCAACGATCCCGCGCGAGGCCGACACCAGTCCGCCCGCCCGGCCGGGGCGAAACGCCGGCGCCAGATCCTCGACCCGCCCGCCTTGGGCGCCTACGCCCGGCAGCAGGAAGGTGGCGTGCGGCATCCGCTCGCGCATCGCGCCCAGCCGCTCCGGCGCGGTGGCGCCGACGACCGCGCCGACGTCGCTTATGCCTGCCCGCCCGATCCCCTGCCTCCCGAGGTCGTCGACGAGGTCGGCGAGACGGTCGCTCACCGCGTCGCCATCGTCCAGTCGGCGTTCCTGGACGTCGGCGGCGCCGGGATTCGAGGTTCGAACCAGCACGAACAAGCCGCGCCCATAGGCCCGGGCGGTGGTCACAAGCGGCTCGAGCGAGTCGCGGCCGAGCAGCGGGTTGACGGTCATCGCGTCCACACCCAGACCCGGGACCGTCCCATACGGGGTGGGTGTTTCCCCGAGGAACGCCTGCGCGTACGCCGCCGCGGTGACGCCGATGTCGCCACGCTTGGCGTCGGCGATCACCAGCAGGCCGTGCTCGCGCGCGACCGTCACCGTCTCAGCGAGTGCGCTCCAGCCGGGCGCCCCCAGCCGCTCGAAGCAGGCCACCTGCAGCTTGGCCGCGACGCAGTGCTCCGCGGTGGCGGCGATCGCCAGCGCGCAGTGCGCGGCGACAGCGCGCGCGGCGCGTGTCGCCGGCGTGGCGTCGCCACCCGACCCCATCTGCTCCCGGGATCGGGCCTCCCCGGTCGCCGAGTAGGCCTCGTCGACCCGCTCGACCGCCGCCGGCCACAGGCTGCTGGGGTTGGGGTCGAGTCCCAGCACCAACTGGGACTCTCGCGACGCGACCCGCTCGGCCAGCCGATCGCCGAAGCTACGGCTGCCGGATGCCTCCTCGGCACGCTCCGCTGGACCTTCGACGGACGCCACGGTCACGGCATCCCGCTCGCGACCGCAGCATCCAGCAAGCCCCATCTGGTTACTTGACCGCCTTCTTCAGGCCGGCGCCGGCGGTGAACCGGGGCACGCGGGAGGCGGCGATCTGAATCCGCTCGCCGGTCGCTGGATTGCGTCCCTCGCGAGCGCTCCGCTGGGAAACGGAGAACTTGCCAAAGCCTGAGAACGACACCTCGCTGCCCCGTGTGAGCGCGTCCTCCACCGTACTCAGGAAAGCGTCGACTGCGTCTCCCGCGTCCTTCTTGCTCAGTCCGGCGCGGTCAGCGACTTGATCGACAAACTCTTGCTTAGTCACTTGCTCCCTCCTTCGAGGTGGTAGGAATCCCCGACGCTAACACGAGCGGCGGACGACCTTTGCGCCCTACCCTCGGCAGAGGAGATTCTCTCCGGTGAGTGCGATACGCCGCATCGTGGCATAGATCAGTTTTTTCGGAATTTGCGAAATTCACCACCCGCAATCAGCGACCTGGACCGCTCCGACCCCGGGGAAACCGACCCCGACGTCGGGCCCGAGGACGAGAATATGGCGGTGGACCTCGGACGCATGGCCTGGCTGGGGACCGTCCTGGCGTGCCTAATCGCGGTGTTCGTCCTCGTTTTGCAGGGCTATTACGGCTACGCGGGGGTCACGTTCGCGGTGGCCTTGGCGGCCGGGATCAACCTGTTCTAAGGCGTTCCCGGGTCGTCGAGGCCGGCCCCGGTTCGTGGTCGGGTGGGCGCTCAAGCCAAACCTTCGTACGCAAATGATTAGCGTACAAACGGAGATATAACAACGAAATCGGCCCGAATCGGAGTTCACCCCGGGGAGGGCGGCGCCCGCCGCCCGCCGCCCGCCGAGCTCAGCGCCGGATCCACTTCAGGAGCGCCCGGACGGCGTGGCCGCGATGGCTGATCGCGTCCTTCTCGGCTTCCGTGAGCTCGGCCATGGTGCGGTTATCCCCCGTGGCGTCCGGGACGAACACCGGGTCATAGCCGAACCCGCCGGAACCGCGGCGGTCATGGGCCATCCGCCCGCGGGAGTCACCGAAGAACACCCGCTCCTCGCCGGTTTCCGGGTTGACGTAGGCGAGCGCGCACACGTACCGCAGCCGGCTGTCCGGCGGAACCTCGGCTTCGAACTTGGCGAGGTTGTCCTCGTCGGTGGCGTCCGGGCCGGCGTACCGTGCGGAACGCACCCCGGGCCCGCCGTCGAGCGCAGAAGCCTCGATCCCCGAATCGTCGGCGATTGAGGGCCGGCCGGTCGCGGCAGCGGCGGCAAGAGCCTTGGGCAGCGCGTTGTCGGCGAACGTCAGGCCGTCCTCGGGCGGCAGCACGACCTCGGGATCAACCGGCTCGATCGTGATCCCGGCCGGCTCGAACAGGCGACGCATCTCCGCGACCTTGTGCGGGTTGCGGGTCGCGAGCACGAGCGACCGGCCACCAGAGGAGCCCCCCGAAGTCATGGTGCACTCAGCCGGCGGCGCCGGCGACCGTGGCGGCCTGGAGCGCACGCAGCTCGACGATGCCCTTCGCCGCAAGCGCCAGCAGATCGTCCAGATGGGCCCGAGAGAGCGGGGTGCGCTCGGCCGTCGCCTGCACCTCGATCAGGCCTCCCTCGCCGGTCATCACCACGTTGGCGTCGACCTCGGCGGTGGAGTCCTCGCGGTAGTCGAGGTCGAGCAGCGGCACGCCGTCGACGATGCCGCACGAGACGGCGGCAACCGTGCCGACCAACGGCGACCGCTGAAGCGCGCCCTCCGAGATCAATCGCAGGCACGCGAGTTCGAGCGCCACGAGCCCTCCGGTGATCGACGCGCAGCGGGTGCCGCCGTCCGCCTGCAGCACGTCGCAATCGACGTAGACGGTCCGCTCGCCCAGCAATGAAAAATCAAACACGCCGCGCAGTGACCGGCCGATCAGCCGCTGGATCTCGACCGTCCGACCGTCGGGCCGCCCGCGACTCACATCGCGCTGCTTGCGATCGCCCGTGGAGGCGGGCAGCATCCCGTACTCGGCGGTCACCCACCCGCGCCCCGAGCCGGCCAGCCAGCGGGGCACGCCCTCCTGCACCGAGGCGGTGCAGATCACGCGCGTCTCCCCCATCGAGATCAGCGCCGAGCCTGTCGCCGTGCGGACGAAGCCTGGCTCTATCGACATCGGCCGAAGCTCATCCGGCGCCCGGTCGTAGCTGCGTTGCGAGGCGCTCAAGCCGCGGCCCTCGCCAGCGACGCCAGGTCTACGTGGACGACCTCGCCCAGCGGCATCTGCAAGAAGCGGGTCCCGAGCGACCGGAACGTCTCGACGTCGGCCGTGCACATGAAGCGATAGGCGCCCTCACCCGCATGCGGGTTCAACAGATCTCGCGAGGCGAGCGCTCGCTCGACGCTGCGGGCGACGCCCATCCCGGCCGACACGAGCGACACGCCACGGCCGAGCATCCGCTGGAGGATCGGCGCGCACAGTGGGTAGTGCGTCGAGCCGAGAATGACCGTGTCGACGGCGGCCGCACGCAGCGGCACGCAGTACGTCCGCACGATCTCGACCACGCGCTCGTCAAACGGGAAGCCGCCCTGGATGATCGGGGCCAGGTCCGGGCAGGCCACGCTTTCGAGGTGCACGTGTGGATCCAGCGACGCCACCGCCCGCTCGTAGGCTCCGGACGACACCGTCGCCGGCGTCGCCAGCAGACCGACCCGGCCCGTGTGGGTCGCCACCACCGCGACCTGCGCCGCCGGGCGCAGAACGCCGATCACGTCGACGTCGCGTCCACTCGCCGCCATATGCCGCTCGACGGCGTCGACGGCGGCCGCGCTGGCCGAGTTGCACGCGATCACCAGCAGCTTCGCGCCGGCCGCCACCAGATGCTCGGCGATCTCGATCGAGAACGCCCGGAGCTCATCCTGACTGCGCTCCCCGTACGGAAAGCGCGCCGTGTCGCCGAGGTAGAGGTAGTCCTCACCCGGCAGCGAGACGAGCAGCTCGTGCAGGACGGTCAATCCACCGACGCCGGAATCGAACACGCCGACCGGCTGCTCCGCAACTGGGGCCATGCCGCCGCATGGTGCCAGAGGCGCGTCGAAGATTGATTACTGCCGCCCGACGCTGGCGCCTCGGGCGGGTAGGGATCACTGCCGCCCGAGGCTGGCGCCTCGGGCGGGTAGGGATCACTGCCGCCCGAGGCTGGCGCCTCGGGCGGGTAGGCTCGCCCCCCGGGAATGCGCGCGTTGGTCGTCACCAACATGTATCCGACGCCGGCGCGGCCGGCGCTCGGCAGCTTCGTGCGCGACCAGGTGCAAGCGCTGCGCCGGATCGACGGCATTGAGGTGATCGTGTTCGCGTTCGACCCAGGCGGGACAACTGCCTACCTGCAGGCCGCAAACGACCTCCGCCAGACCCACCGGAACCACCGCTTCGACGTCGTCCACGCCCACTTCGGACTCACCGCCTGGCCGGCGTTCGCCGCCAAAGGCGCGGCGCACGCGGTCACGCTCCATGGGACCGACCTGACACACCCGCGCTCACGGGCGATCACCCTCGGAGCGCTCCCGTTCGAAGACCTCGTGGCGACGGTGTCGGAGCCGCTCGCACAGCAACTCCCGCGCTGGGCGGTACGGAAGCGCCACGCGATCCTCCCCGCCGGCGTAGCGACAGACCGGTTCAAGCCGATTCCGCGCACCGAGGCGCGAGCTCGGCTCGGGCTCGATCCAGAAGGTCCTTACCTGCTCTTTCCCGCCGACCCGAAGCGGCCCGAGAAGCGCTACGACCGCGCCGCCGCGCTCGCCACGCAGTGCAACGTCGGCCTGCTCACCCTGGGGAACACCGATCCGCAAGAGGTCCCGCTGTGGGTCAACGCGGCCAACGCCGTGCTCGTCCCCTCCGAGCGCGAGAGCTACGGCCTGGCCGTCCTCGAGGCCCTCGCCTGCGACGTGCCGGTGCTGGCGACGCCCGTCGGGATCGCACCTGAAGCCCTCCACGGAGTCACGGGCACCTACTGCGGACCGTTCGACGAGAGCGCGTGGACCCAAGCCCTCGCGCCGCACCTAGCAGCCGCAGATCCGCGAATCGAAGGCCGCGCCACAGCCGAGCGCCACTCGACCGACAAGATGGCCGCCGACGTCGTGACCGCCTGGCGGGCACTCACGCAACAGTCTTAGTCGATCAGCCGCACGGCGGTCCGCCTCACCGCCACCCCCCACGCCAGAACGGCGAACAGCACCAGGGCGCCGAGGTGCACCAGGTCCGCGCCCGGATGCAGACCGAAAGCGCAGTCGCGCACCAACTCGACGCAGTGGTACAGCGGGTTGAACCAAGCCAACACCCGCAGCCACTCCGGCATCCGGTTGAGCGGGAAAAACGTCCCGGCGAGCAGGAACAGGGGCGTGATCACCCCGCTGATCACGTAGCTCAGACCGTCGAATGTGTCCGACAGCGTCGCGAACAGCATCCCGAGCGCCGCGAACCCGATCCCGGTCAGTGCCCCGATGAACGGCACCAGCACCATCGCCGGCTTGGGCGGCAAGCCAAAGCAGAACGCGACCAGCAGCGGCACCGTCCCGTACATCCCGGCACGCACGCCTTTGAACAGCGACTCGCCGGTGACGATCTCGGAGACGTCGACCGGCGCCGCCAGCATCGCGTCATACACGCGCTGGTAGCGCCGCTTGTACAGCCCGTCAAACATCGCGGTGAAGGTCGCGCTGAACAGCACCGTGGTGGCGACCACTCCCGTCCCCACGAACTGGATGTAGGGGATCCCGTCGACTTGGGAAACCAGCTTGCCGAAGCCGAAGCCGAATGCGAGCAGCATGATCACGGGCTCGACGACCGCCGCGAACGTGCGCGTCTGCCAGAAGTAGCGAAACACGATCCACTCGTGAACCCACACCGCCCCCAGCGCGGGCAGCTCGATCCGTCCGGCGTTCACCTCGTTCATTCGACGTAGTCCCCCGTGAGCCGCACGAACACGTCCTCGAGCGTCGCGGCGCGACGCGCGCCATCGGGCAGCTGTCCGTTCGCCTCGTCCGCGTGCAGGTAGGTCAGCGCCGGACCCGATTGCCGTGTGGGCAGGCCGTCGGCGAGCGCGCGGGCCTGCAGCTCGCGTATGTCCGCCACGCTGCCGTGTACCTCCACCACCTCGCGCCCGGCGTACGTCCGGATCAGATCGGCCGGCGTACCCTCGGCGACCACGCGGCCGGCCGACATGATCGCCACTCGGTCGGCCAGTCGCTGGGCCTCCTCGATGTAGTGGGTCGACATCAACACGGTGGCCCCCTGCTCGCGCAGCGAGACGATCAGCGACCACAGTTCCTGGCGCACCTGCGGGTCCAGCCCGACCGTGGGCTCGTCGAGCAGCACGACCTCGGGCTGGTGAATCAACGCCCGCGCGATCAGCAGCCGGCGCTGCATGCCGCCGGACAACTTGATCGCCTTATCCAGTGCCCGAGACTGCAGGCCCGCCACCGCGAGCGCGCGCTCGACGGCCGCGGACCGATCATCAGCCGGCACTCGATACAGGCGCGCGAACACCTCGAGCACGTCGCGCACGCACAGGTCGACGTCCAGGTTGCTCTCCTGCGGGCAGACCCCCATCCGCGCTCTGGCCAGCTTCGACTCCCCCGGCAGCTGGAAACCGAGCACCGAGGCCTGCCCGTCGTCGGCAACGGCCTGGCCGGTGAGGATCCGCATGGCCGTCGACTTCCCCGCGCCGTTGGGTCCTAGCAGTCCGTAACACGCGCCGGGCGGGACCTCCAGGTCTAGCCCGTTTACCGCGGTCAGCGCGCCGAAACGCTTGACCACGCCGCGCATCGAGACCGCGAGGTCGGCGGAACGAATTGATAAGGCACTACGAACCAACAATGAACCCTCCAGGGACCGACTTACAGAGCAGCGGGTGCCGTCGCAAAGCGACGGCGGAACTTCAACGCAGCTTCAGAACCCTGAGATCCATGTGACGCAAATCGTACCTCACGCGAGCGCCGGCCACCACTCGGTCAGGCGCTCCCGAGCCTGCGACACCAGCGGCGAGCCGTCGCCGTCGAAGTCTGGCGCCGCGACCGGGTCACGCAACGCGACCAGCGTCGCGGCGACCGACCGCGCCAGCGCCTCGAGGCCATAGCCACCCTCGAGCACGTACCCGACCGGAGCCTCCAGCGTCTCCCCCACCCAGCGCATAGAGCGCGTCATCGCCGCGTAGCCCTCCTCGGTCACAGCGCACTCGCCGAGCGGATCGTCGCGATGGGCGTCGTACCCGGCCGAGACCAGGATGAGCTCGGGCTCGAACGCCCGCGCGAGCGGCACCGCCACACGATCCACCAGCGAACAGAACACCTCATCCCCCGATCCGGGCCGAACGGGCAAATTCACGGTGAACCCCCGCCCGGGACCCGACCCCACGTCCGTCGCGGGACCCGTCCCCGGATACAGCGGCGACTGATGGATCGAGACGAACAGAACCTGGTCGGACTCGTGGAAGATGTCGTTGGTCCCGTTACCGTGATGCACGTCCCAGTCGAGGATCATTACGCGCTCGAGGCCGCCTGCGTCGAGCGCGTGTCGAGCCGCGACCGCGATGTTGTTGAACAGGCAGAAGCCCATCGCGCGTGCCGTCAGGGCGTGATGTCCGGGAGGCCGGTGCGCGCTGAAGGCGCTCGGCGTAGCGCGCTCGAGCAGCAGGTCGACCATCTGCACCGCTCCGCCGGCGGCGTGCAGCGCGGCCTCGAACGAGTCGGTGCTGACCACCGTGTCGACGTCGAGATTGCCGCCGCCGCTCGCGCAGACGCGCTCGATCGAGTCGATGTACGCCGTCGAATGCACGGCTTCCAAAACCGCTCGGTCGACCGGCTCCGATAAGACCCGCTCGAACCCCAGCCAGTCGCGCGCCGACAACTCGCGCTCGATCGCGACCAGCCGCGCCGCGCGCTCGGGATGCCCGCCCGTGTCGTGGCGGAGCGATGAGGGATGCTCGAGCCACACGGGCGCTGAAGCCATCGGGATACCGTATCGGGACAAGTGCGGGTTCTCGCGAATCAGGTCACCGTGGTGGGCGCGGGCGCCGCGGGCCTGTATACGGCGCTGCGCGCGGCGCGCGAGGGCGCATCGGTGACGCTCGTGTCGGCCACGCCGCTGGCGGAATCCTCGAGCTGGTGGGCGCAGGGCGGGCTGGCCGCCGCGCTCTCCGCGCCGGACAGCCCCGAGCTTCACCTGCGCGACACGGTGATCGCGGGCCGCGACGCGGTGCGCGAGTCGGCCGCCCGCGTCCTGTGCGAGGAGGCGCCCGAGGCGGTGCGGGACCTAATGCGGCTTGGCGTCCGCTTCGACGCCGACCACGACGGTCGCCTGGCGCTGGGTCTCGAGGGCGGCCACTCGATGCGCCGGATCGTGCACGCCGGCGGTGCGGCGACCGGCCGGAGGCTGGTTCGGCAGCTCAGCGCTGTCGTGGCCGAACATCCGGCGATCGACGTCCTCGAGGGCCGGCGCGTGATCGAACTGCTGTCCGACGGCGAGCGCTGCGTCGGCGTCCGACTCGAGGACGGCCACCCGATCGCCAGTGGCGCCACGGTGCTCGCCACCGGCGGCGCCGCCGCTCTATGGGCGCGCAGTACGAACCCCTCGGTCGCCGTGGGCGGCGGGTTGCTGCTCGCCTTCGCCGCCGGCGCCGCACTGGCCGATCTCGAACTGGTCCAGTTCCACCCCACCGCGGTCGTCGGCGCGAACGGAGCCGACGGGTTTCTCGTCACCGAGGCGGTCCGCGGCGAGGGAGCCCTGCTGCTCGATGCACGCGGCGATCGGTTCGTCGACGAGCTCGCGCCCCGCGACGAGGTCGCGCGCGCCGTGCACCGGCAGATGGCGCTGACCGGCGCCCGGTCGGTCGACCTCGACATGCGCGCCGTGGATCCCGCCCTGTTCCCCAACGTCGTCTCCGCGTTGCGCAATGCGGGGATCGACCCCGAGCGTCAGCTGGTCCCGGTCGCGCCGGCCGCCCACTACATGATGGGCGGGATCGCCACCGACCTCGAGGCCCGCGCCACTCTCACCGGCCTCTACGCGGTCGGCGAGTGCTCGTGCACGGGCCTGCACGGCGCCAACCGCCTCGCCTCGAATTCCCTGAGCGAATGCTTCGTGTTCGGCGCGCGGGCGGCGCGCTCGGCGGCGGCGCAGCCCGAGGCCGACCCCGCGGCAGCGGCCGAGCTTGCGCGCGACACCGCCCCCGTGCCCCCGGCGGCGATCTCGCCCGCCAGTCGCGAAGCCCTGTGGCAACACGCCGGCCTCGAGCGCGACGCGGCGGGCCTGAGCCGGCTCACGGACGACGAGCACCCGCTCGTCCGGCTGATCGCCCGCAGCGCACTGACGCGAACCGAGAGCCGAGGGGCCCACCAGCGCACCGACTTCCCGGACCGAGACCCCGCCTTCGACGGACTTCACGTGACGCTACGCCCCGGCGCGACTCAAAGCACCGAGTTCTGGAGTTAACCTCAGCTTAATAATTTACACGACTGTAACTTCATATCTCGCGGGTAGCACGCCCTCACCAAACGGAATGCCCTGGCAGGGGCTGAGGAACTTAGGAGTGGTGTGCTTCATGTATCGGTTCAGTCGAGCCATCTACCGTGAGCTTGCCGACGAGATCGTCGAAGACTCGTACGAAGGGCCGCACGTCAATCACGAACGCGTCCTGCGTGCGTGCGAGGCCGCGATCGAGCGGCTGGCGACGGATCGGCACTACTTCGCACATCCGTCGCGCACGCTGTTCAACGACATCCGCGTCTACTTCCCGATGTGCGCGCAGTTGCGGGTGCTGCGCGTGATCCAGCGCTATCTCGCGCTGGCTGACGATTTCCTGCGCCGGCTGCCCCAGAACGGCTTCGACGCGTATGGGAATCCATTGCAGTGCCGCGCCAGCACCCGCAAGGGCACGCCGTGCCAGCGGATGCCGCTGCCGCACAACGGCTACTGCCCGTCGCATCAGCATCTGGTGGCGACGGAAGAGGTCGAGCTGCCGCTGATCGCCGCGTAGTTGATGGGCCGGCGCCTGGCGGCGCCGTCATCCATGGGACCGGTTGCGTCCGGCATCCTGCCGGGCGCTACTTCTCCCGACCCTCCCGCTTCGGCGGTCCGCTAGGTTGACCCGCCATGCTGCTCGGCGTCGACGTGGGCGGGACCTTCACCGACGCCGTGCTCGCCTATGACGGGCGCCTGATCACGGCCAAGGCGCCGACCACCCCCGAGGACCAGTCCGAGGGCGTGATGGCCGCGATCGCAGCCGCGCTCGACGCGAGCCGGGACCTCGCCGGATCAGATCCTCGAGTTCTCCCACGGAATGACGGTGGCGACCAACGCGCTGCTCGAGGGCCGCGGCGCGCGCACCGCGTTCGTCGCCACCGAAGGGTTCACCGACATCGTCGCCCTCGGCCGCCAGAACCGCCCCGAGCTCTACCGGCTGTGCGCCGGACGACCGGCGCCGCTCGCGCCCACTGAGCTGCGCTTCGGCGCGCCCGAGCGGATGACGCCGGACGGGCCGCTCACCGCGCTGAGCGACGACGCTGCGTCGCAGGTGGCGCGGCGGGTGGCCGAGGCCGAGCCCGAGGCGGTCGCGGTCGCGCTCCTTCACTCCTACCGGCATCCCGAGCACGAGCAGGCGATCGCTCGCGCGCTCGCCGAGCAGCTCGGCGAGGACGTGCACGTGTCGCTCTCGCATGACGTCGTGGGCACCTTCCGCGAGTTCGAGCGCGCCGCCACCACCGAGATCGACGCCGCGCTCTCGCCGCTGCTGGCCCGTTATCTGCGCCGCCTGGCCGAGCGCTCCGTACAGGCGGGGCTCCCCGAGCCGGCGATCATGCAGTCCAATGGCGGGCTGATCGACCTCGAGGCGGCGGCTTCTCATGCCTCCTGGACGGTTCTCTCGGGTCCGGCCGGCGGCGCGGCGGGCGCGGCCTTCGTCGCTCGCAAGGCCGGCGCTCAGAACGCGCTGTGCCTCGACATGGGCGGAACCTCGTGTGATGTGTGCGTGGTCGACGACGGCGCGGTGCAGGAGCGATCGAGCGGCGAGGTGGCCGGCCGCCCACTCGCCCTGCCGATGCTCGCGGTCCACACCGTGGGCGCGGGCGGCGGCTCGATCGCCTGGCGCGACGGCGGCGGTGCGCTGCGCGTCGGCCCCCATTCGGCCGGCGCCGACCCGGGCCCGGCCTGCTACGGGCGCGGTGGCACCGAGCCGACGGTCACCGACGCCAACCTGGTGCTCGGCTACCTGTCGGCCGACGCGCCGCTCGGCGGCGACGTGAGGCTCGACCCCGAAGCGGCGCGAAGAGCGGTCGGCGAGCTCGCCGAGCGACTCGGATCTCGAGCTCGACGGCGTGCGCCGAGGGGATCCGCCGCGTCGCCGCCGCGGAGATGATCCGGGCCCTGCGCGTGGTCACCGTCCAGCGCGGCATCGATCCCCGCCGCTACGCGCTGATGGCGTTCGGCGGCGCGGGCGGACTGCACGCGGCGCAGATCGCCGACGAGCTCGAGATCGACACGGTGCTTTGCCCCCGGGCCTCCGGCGTCCTGGCCGCGCTCGGCCTGGTCGTCTCGCCTCGCCGGCGCGACGTCCAGCGGAGCGTCCTGTGGAGCGGCGAGGAGCTGACCGCCGACGCCGTCGCGGACGCGGTCGCCGAACTCGGCGAACGCGCTCGAGACGCCATGCATGAGCCCGACGCGGAACTGCGCGTGGTCTACGAGCTGCGCTACCGGGGCCAGTCGTTCGAGCTGGCGATCGCGGGGCGGCCCGACGCGACACCCGAGCAGCTGCGCCAGGCATTCGAACGCGAGCACGAGGAACGCTACGGCTACCGCGACTCAGAGCAGCAGCTCGAGCTGGTCACGATCCGCGTGACCGCGACCGCCGAGGGAGCCGAGGTCGAGCTCGCCTCGCCCGGCGAGGACCGCGATGAGCTGGAACGCTCCAGCCGCAAGGCGACCCTGGGCGGCAACGCCGATCGAGCTCGAGGTCCTGCGCGGCATCCCGCGGCCCGGCACCCAGATCGACGGCGCCGCCGTGATCGAGCTGCCCGAAGCGACGCTGCTCATCCCGCCGGGATGGGTCGCCGAGGTCGACGGCACCGGAACCACGATCCTGACGCGGCGATTCTCGTGATTGACCCGGTGGAGCTCCAGGTCCTGGCCGGCGCGCTGCGGGCGGTGTGCGAGGAGATGGGCGCCGTGCTGATCCGCTCCGCGCACTCGGCCAACATCAAGGAGCGGCGCGACGCGTCGACCGCGCTGTTCGACCCGGACGGCGAGATGGTCATGCAGGCCGAGCACATCCCGGTGCACCTCGGCGCGATGCCCGCGGCGGTCGCGGCCGTACTCGGCGAGGACCACGCGCCCGAGCGGTCCTGGATCCTCAACGACCCGTACGCCGGCGGGACGCACCTGCCCGACATCACCGTGATCACCCCGATATTCGGTGGGATCGGCGACAGCCGATCCCACCTGATCGCGTTCGCGGCCAGCCGCGCCCACCACGCCGACGTGGGCGGCCCTACCCCCGGGTCGATGCCGGCCGACAGCCGAACGCTGCAGGACGAGGGCGTCGTGATCTCGCCGCGCGTGCTCGACGACGACGCGATCGCCGAGCTCTCGAGCCAGATGCGCCAGCCCGACCAGCGCCGGGCCGATCTGCGCGCGCAGCTGGCGGCGGGACGCGTCGGCGGCCGCCGCCTGCTCGAGCTGCACGAGCGCTTCGGCGCCGAGAAGCTCAAGGAGGCCTTCGCCGAGGTGCTCGACTACGCCGAGCGGCGCACCCGGGCATGCATCGAGGAGCTTAGGGACGGCACCTACAGCGCGCGCGACGTGCTCGAGGCGCCCGAGGGCGATCTGGAGATCGTGCTGAAAGTGACAGTCGAAGGAGACCGGATCACGCTCGACTTCACCGGGACCGCCGACCAGCACGAGGGCAACCTGAACTGTCCGCTCGCCGTCACGCGATCGGCGTGTTACTTCGCGATCCGCGTCCTCACCGATCCGGACATCCCGCCCAGCGCGGGCGCCTACCGGCCGGTCGACGTGATCGCGCCCGAGGGCAGCCTGCTCAACGCGCGCTCGCCCGCCGCCGTGGTGGGCGGCAACGTCGAGACCTCCTCGCGGGTGGCCGACGTCGTCCTGCGCGCGTTCGGGCGCGCGCTGGGCCAGGGCACGATGAACAACGTGACGCTCGGCACGGAGGAGGTCGTGTACTACGAGACGATCGGCGGCGGTCAGGGCGCCTGCCCGGACGCCGACGGTCCAAGCGGCGTCCACGTCGCGATGAGCAACACGCTCAACACCCCGATCGAGGCACTCGAGCTCGAGTTCCCGCTGCGCGTGACGCGCTATGAGCTGCGCCGGCGGTCGGGCGGGGCTGGAGCGTTCCACGGCGGCGATGGCGTGATCCGCGAGTTCGAGGCACTCGAGGCGCTCCGCTACTCGCTGATCACCGAGCGCCGGCGCCACTCACCGTCCGGCGCCGACGGTGGCGAGGACGGAGCGCCCGGGCGCAACCTGCTCGACGGCGAGGAACTCCCGGCCAAGGCAATCGGCGACCTGGAGCCCGGCCAGCGGCTTCGGATCGAGACGCCCGGTGGCGGCGGTTTTGGGCGCCGCGTCGATGAGGTTGGTCGGCGGCGCTGACGGCGGCGCCTTAGTCGCGTTTGTTCGCAATGGGGACGTTTGTTCGACATACGGTTTCAGACCGCTTGGAACCGGATAAGGTCCGCGAGATGCCCGCGTGCACGGATTCGCCGAACAATCGTGTGTTTTGCCACGAAACGGTAAAACCGCGAACTTCCGGTGAAATTTGGCGATTCGCGATCTCTCGCGTACAATCGCTCCCTCCTGTGCTGCAGTCCCACTGCGTGGCCCGCGCGGGACCCCTGTTTTATTCAATCCCCCGTTTTCTCTAAATAACACATGCCGATTGCTTTTAAAGAATGGGCCGTCACCGTGCGGGCCCTTGCCGAAGGAGAGCAGCTTCTGACTCTCCGCAAGGGCGGCATCCGTGAGCCCGACAAGCACTTCAAGCTGGACTACGACCGGTTCTTTCTGTACCCAACATTCGATCACCAGTGTGCGGATCTGGTGCGCGAGTCGCACCTGCCCGAGCTCTCCCGCGCCCTCGAAGAGGGCGTATGGAGCGACGGCGAGCCACCCCCCCACGCCCTGCGGCGCGGTAACGAGATCCCTCAACCGGATCGCGTGCGCATCCGGGCATGGGCCGAGGTGGCCGCTCACTACACGATCACCGACCGACGTACCGTAGACGCGCTATCGCCGTTCTACGTGTGGACGACCGACTACGCCGAGAAGCGTTTGGCGTGGAAGCGTCGCCACCCGCTACACGTCATCCTGCTGCGGACCTATCGGATCCCGCGGCCGGTGACCGTCAAGGTGCGCGACGAGTACGGCGGCTGCCGCTCATGGCTCGAGCTCACCCGTGATCTTCCCTTCGAGGGCACCCCGGTGCTCTCCGACGAGGAGTTCGAGCGGGCGTCCGAGGAGATCGCGTCGATCGCTTCGGATCGCGTGCCGGTCTTCGCCTGACCCGAAAGGCGTCGGGCTAGAAAAGTTCGTCAGTGGCGTGGGTCGAGTCGGGGTCGCCGTCCTTTCGGGCGCGACACGACTCGACTCACGCCGATGACGCTGACCGCGTTCTGCACTCGCTCGAGCGCACGCGGGAATACCTGGGGCAGTTCTTCCCGCGCACCGTCGACGGGATCTCGGTCGTTTTTCACCCGAGCGTCCTATCGCTCGCGATGGCGCGGCCGCTCATGCCCCTGGCGTGGCTCGCCGCCGCGCCCGCGTCGCGTCGGTACGTGGCCGGCTGGTGCGGATCGCACGAGCTCCACGTGCTGCTGCCCGACGCGCTCGAGGCTCGCGCGTCGACCGTTCAAGGCTCACGGGAAATGCTGTCTCGCGCTGTGCCCGCGCTCTACGCCCGGCGGGTGATCCTGGAGAACAATCCGGATGTCCCGCGTCAGCTCAGCCCCCGCCGGGCGGGTCTGGAGTTGCGCTGGGCGTGGCTGCTCGAAGGCTCGGCGCGCTGGTTCGGAGGTCAGACCGCCCACGCCCGGCCGGCCATTGCGCGGCGTCTGCGCGACGGGCGACGCCCCGCCTTCCCGCCCGCCGTGCGCGATGCGGCGCTGCTCGGCGGCACCGTGATCGACCTGCTGGTCGCCCAGCAAGGCGAGCCGGCCGCCGCACGGCTCGCCTCCCGGCTGCATCCGCACGGCCCCCGCGGCGCCCTGCGCGAGGCGTTCCGTGGGCGCACGCCGGCGGACACCGAGGTGCAATGGCGCGCGCACCTGGCGCAGATGGCGTCGGCGGTGTAGCGGTTCGGCGTCAGACCTGGCTCAGCAACCACACGAGCAGCGCGCCGACCACGAGCGCGATCAGCAAACCGATCAGCAGGCGCCCGGGCGAGACGACCCGCGTGGCCGGCTCGTCGGATATCAGCTCGCCCTCGAGCAGCACCTCGCGCCCGGCCGCCCGGGCCGCCTCGGGCACCATCACATCGCGCGGGCCGGCGGCGAGGAAGTCCGGGACGTCGAAGCCTGCGGTCCGCCGCAGCATGCTCGGGATCCCCTCCTCGAGCAGGAGGCCCTGAATGAACTCAGCCTCGGCCTGGTTACGCGCGCCGGCCACGCGCACCAGCGGCCCCTCGGTGAACTGCGGCTTGATCTTGCGCGCTCGCTCGTGGCGCTCGCTCACCTGCTCGACCTCAGGCCCGTCTGCCTGTACCAGGGGCAGCTTGCAGTCGGGGCAGAACCGCTCGTCGCTCGGGAATACGTTCCCGCACGCGGGACAACGCAACTGGTCGAGATTGAGGGCCCGCCCACCACCCCCACCACCCGGCGCCGCCATCACTCCACGACCAGCTCTGCGTCCGACACCCGGCCGTCGTCGATTCGCCACGTGCGCACGTCGACCTCTCCGTTGGCGAGCCCGACGATGATCCACAGGACCCCGGGCCAGAGCTTCGCGAAATTGATGTCCGTCTGCGAGGGCCGCGGCTCGGTCCGCGTGTGGGAGTGGTAGATCGCGCCGAGCTCCAGTCCGGCGTCCTCGATCCGGTTGTGGAGCGCAAGCTGCTCCTCGGGGTCGATCCTGAAGCGCAGCGGGCTGGCCTCGGCGTTGACCGCGCGATACACCGCTACGGCGTCGCCATTGCCCGAGCCGACCATCCCGCAGCACTCGTCGGGCGCCTCCTCGCGGGCGTGAGCGATCATCTCGTCGTACAGGTCTCGTGCAATCTTCATGGTTCTCTCGAGGCTACAACGCGTCAGCTGCTTCCGGTCACGAACGGCCACGGGACCGACTTCACGTATATGCCGGGGTTTCGCAGGCCGCTGAGCACGGTCCAGTGCTGGGCCTCGCACGCCATCGCCTGGGCGCTCATAGTCACCAGTTCGTCGGTCCCGAGCGTCTTGAGCGCAGTGAAGTACACGCCCTCGGCCACCGACTCGAGGTTGACCAGCAGCCGGAAGCCGTCTTTGCGATTCTGCAGGCCGGTCACGCTCCCCGGCACGTGGTACTTGCCGAGCAGCGAGTCGCCCGTCTTGACGTCGAGCGGCGAGACGTCGGCCGCCGCGCCGAGCGCCTTCAGGTGCGCCGCCACGGTCGAGACGTGCTCGAGCTCGTGCCCCAGGAACGGCTCGAGCGCCGCGTTATCGCCCGGTCCGAGCACGTCCGAGGCGAGCACCTGCCGGTAGCCCAGCACCACCAGCCGCTCAACCTCGAGCACCTTGGCCAGCGTCTCTGAGTCGCTCGGCACCGGGGTGTCGGCGAGCGCCGGCCCTGACGTCGCGCCCAGTGCGGCGCCGGTTCCGACCGTGGCGCCGGCCGCCGTCCACAGTGTGCGCCCTATCCACTCCCGCCGAGTCGGTCGATCGGGCATCTCGTCACTCCCGGCCGCTCACGTAGGCCGACGGAACCGCGGGCAGGTGCAGCGCGGCGCGAACCACGGCCAGGTGCTGCGCGTCATTCGCGAAGATCGAGGCCACCTGCTGTTTGACTGTGCCGGGCTGCAGGCGCGGGATCGCGTCCAGATAAGCGGTGATCAGAGCCTGCTCGACCGTGTGCAGGACGCCGATCACCTCTTCGCTGCCATGCGGATTGCCGAGCGGATAGCTCGGGCGACCCTTGATCGGCTTGCCGCCCGCGGCCCTGACCAGGCCGGCCAGGTCGCCGGCGTGCGAGAGCTCGTCGTTGAGGAACAGCTGTCCGGCCTTCACCGTGGCCGGCGGGAGCAGCGGCGTGGCGGCGGTGTAGGCCGCGATCGCCCAGTGCTCCAGGTCGAGCAGGTGATTGAGGATCTCGGCGTCGGAGTGCAGCACCGGCTTTTCGTCATGCACCTGCGCCTTGAGCGACGAGTGGCCGCAGCCGACCACCAGCAGACCGGCCAGACCGGCACCGGCCGCGCGCAATACACCCCTCCGAGAAGAGGAGTCTCCGTCCGGGTCCTCGCTCACCACCAGACGGTGGAATCCAGGTTCTCGATCTCCTCGAGCGGGCGCGTGTAGATGCCCGAGGAGAGGTACTTCCAGCCGTCGTCGGCGACCAGGAACACCACATTGCCTTCGTCGAGCTCGCCCGCGATCCGCACCGCCACCCGCGCGATCGCGCCGGAGGAGACGCCGACGAACAGCCCCTCTTCGTCGAGTAGCCGGCGCGTGGCCACGATCGCATCGCTGTTGGTGACGAAGATCTTGCGGTCCAGCAGCGACAGGTCGATGATCGGCGGGATGAAGCCGTCCTCGAGCGAGCGCAGTCCCTGGACAGGCTCGCCCTGCATCGGCTCGGCGGCAACGATCTTCACCGAATCGCCGAGCTCCTCCTTCAGACGCCGCCCGTTGCCCATCAGCGTCCCGCCGGTACCGAGACCGGCCACGAACGCGGCGACCTCGTCGAGCTCCTCGAGGATCTCCAGCGCCGTCCCGTTGTAGTGCGCGTCCGGGTTGGCCTGGTTGCCGTACTGATACGGCATGTAGTACGACGCGTCCTTCTCAGCCATGTCGAGCGCCAGCTCGACCGCGCCGTTCGATCCCTTGGCGCCCTCGGAGTAGACGATCTCGGCGCCGTACATGCGCAGCAGCTCCGTCCGCTCGCGGGTCACGTTCTCGGGCATGACGACCTTGACCGGATAGCCCTTACGGCTGCAGATCATCGCCAACGAGATACCGGTGTTACCCGAGGTGGGCTCGAGGATCGTCTGGCCGGGCCGGATCAGGCCCTTATCCTCGGCGTCCTCGATCATCGCGCGCGCGACGCGGTCCTTGACCGACCCGGTCGGGTTGCGGGACTCGAGCTTGGCCCACAGGCGTACGCCTGGCTTAGGGCTCAGGCGCTTCAGCTCGACCAGCGGTGTGTGGCCGATGGCCTGGACGATGTCGCCGTACCGGCCGCCACAGGGCTTGTTCTCGAGGCGCTCGGCCATGCTTTACGAAGTATAGGAGGGTGGCCGGGGCGGGCGGGACCGGGTGTGTGACCGGGATTGGAAGGCGGGCTCACCCGGGGGCGGCCCGCCCTCCGGCCTCCTATCCCCAGCTGCTCGGCGTCGTGGGCGTTGTCGACGTCGTCGGCGTGGTCGACATCGCCGTCCCCGTAGACGGGTCGCTGACCTTGACGACGTGCCAGATCGAGCCGAAGGTCTTCAGCTCATCGCCGTTGGCCTGCTTCTTGGGGTTGCTCTTCGCGAGATCCGGCGTGAAGTAGTAGAGCGGATGCCCGTTCAGCGTCAGCTGGACCTGGCCCTGGTTATGGAATGTCCCGAGCTTCCCGCTGATGCCCGACTGCTTGCTGAGTCCCTTGGCCGAAGCCGGGGAGACCGGCGGCCAGAAGCCCCAGCAGTTGGTCGCCATGCTGCTCGTCTTCTTGCAGATGATGTGGTGCGTCGTCTCGCCCTGGAAGGTGTAGACGGGGCGGCCGTTCGGCCCGACCACGACCGCCTCGTGCGTGTCGACGGACTTGACGTTGACCCCGAGCGACGCGGTCGCGGCGTTGGTGACGTGGACGTTGTTCGCCACGCTTAGCGTGAACGACTTCGCGACCGCCATGCTCGCCGCGACCAATACGGCCAGCACGGCGACGCCCGCGAGCAGGATCGCGGTGGACCGCCGCGGGTGGCGGGCCGCGGCGCCAGCTACTCGATAAGACATACCTCTTGGCTCCCTTCGATTCGGTGAGATAGCCCCAAGGACGCCGCCGGGCGCAAAACCCTTCCCCGCCCACGCCTGACACTCCCGCCGGCCCCCTCCACCCCGGCCCCCGTTGCAGACAAGAAATCCGGAGCTACCGGCGATCAGCCGCTGGAATGGCGGAAATTTCCCCGGTCCGGTTCGACGTGAACGGGGCAAATTCCAGCATTCGGGGCGTCGCTGTGCGGCTGGTGACGGGAAATGCCTCGTGGCGGGGCAACATCCTGAATTCGGCGTGGGCCGGGCTGGAATGCTGGAAATTGCCCCGTTCCCGTGGCCAAGTTCGCGCGTCATGCGTCGCCGCCCGCTCAGGCCACGCAAAGGAATGGCACGGTCCACGTCACGGCGCCCCCTCATAGCCGCTTGAACACCGCCGCCGAAGCGCGCTGTGGGATCGAAGCGCTGCGTACACACGTGACTGATGCAGCCACTTCAACGCAGACCGAACCGCCCGCAAATGGATTTAGCTCAGGGCTAAATGTGCGAGACGGCGCCGCCCGCCATGGCGGGCAGGATCACCAGCGTGTCGCCGTCGCCCACGCTTGTGTCGAGCCCATCCAGCACGCGCACGTCCTCATCGTTGAGGTACACGTTGACGTACCGGTTAAGCCCTCCATCGGAGGCGAACAGCTGCGACTCGGTGTCGGGGTGCGCTTCGGCCAGGGAGCGCAAGATCTCGCCCACCGAGGAACCGGAGGCGCTCAGCTCCTTCTCGCCCCCGACCGAGGGCCGCAACACAGGTGGAATCCGGACCGTTGCCATGAAGCGCGGTAAACCCTAATGGGCGCCGGCGCAGAACGCTTCGTAGTCGGGGAACACGCCGAGCTCCTCGTCGGTGATCGACTCGGGATCGCGCGAGCAAATCGGGCAGTCCGGGTCGCGACGGACCTTGACCTCGGTGGTCGTGGCGGCAAGCGCGTCGTACATGAGCAGGCGCCCGATCAGCGGGTCGCCCTCGCCCAGGATCAGCTTGATCACCTCGGTGGCCTGGAGCAGGCCCATCGTGCCGGGCAGCACGCCAAGGACGCCGTTGGCGCCGCAGGAGGGCGCAAGTTCGGCTGGCGGCGGTACGGGGAATAGGCAGCGGTAGCACGGGCCGTCGTAGGGCTTGAACACCGACAGCTGCCCCTCGAAGCCGAGGATCGCGGCCGACACGACCGGGATCTTCAGCCGCACGGATGCGTCGTTGAGCAGATACCGGGTGGGGAAGTTGTCGAGCCCGTCGACGACGATGTCGTAACCGGAGATGATCTCGACGATGTTGTCCGGGCCGAGCCGGACCGGGTACTTCTCGACCTTGACGTCCGGGTTGAGCGCGTTGATCGTCTGCTCGGCCGAGTCGACCTTGGAGACGCCGATCCGCTCGCTCGAGTGGATCACCTGGCGCTGGAGGTTCGACAGATCGACCTCGTCGTTGTCGACGATCCCCAGCGTGCCGACGCCGGCCGCGGCCAGGTAGAGCGCCGCGGGCGAACCGAGGCCGCCGGCGCCTAGAAGCAGCACCTTGGCGTCGAGCAGCTTCTGCTGCCCGTCGGGGCCGACCTCTGGGAGGAGGAGATGGCGCGAGTAGCGCTCGCGCTGCTCGGCGGTCAGAGTCCGAGGCGTCTCGACCTCGTAACCGCGATCCTTCCAGAGCGTGAAGCCTCCGGTCATCGATTCGACGTGCCCGTAGCCCAGGTCCTCGAGCATCGTCCTCGCGGCCCAGGCCGAACGGTTGCCCGAGGCGCAGTACAAGATCACATGCTGGCCGCGATCGGACACGGCACCCTCGATCCGCGACTCGAAGTAGCTCTTGGGGACGTGAATCGCGCCGGGAATGTGGCCGGCCCCCCACTCCTCGGGCTCGCGCACATCGACGATCACGGCGCCGTTGCCGACCTGCTCGCGCACGGCGGCGGGATCGACCTCGTCGATCCTGCTCTTGATCTGGCGGAGAACCTCCGCTCCGGACGGGCTCATCGGCGAAAACTCCTCAAAGGCACTAGGGATTCAATACTTCAGAGAGTATAGCGGCGGAGACCAATGACCGAAGCGTTTTTTCCACGGCTGATGGACCCCAATGATGACGAGTCGATCCGCGTCGGTGACGACGCGCTCACGTACCGCGAACTGGCCGGCGCCGCCGCGGCGGTGGCGTCGGAGCTGAAGGGCGCGGGCCGGGTCGCGGTGTGGGCGCAGCCGGCGCTCGAGGCGGTCGCGGCGATCGTCGGAGCGCTCGCCGCCGGGGTGGCGGTCGTCCCCCTCAACCCAGGCCTCGGTTCGCGCGAGCTCGAGCACATCGTCACCGACAGCCGGCCCGAGCGGCTGCTGGCCTGGCCCGGAGTGCAGGCGCCCGAGCAGCTCTCGGGCATGCCGCGGTTCGACGTCGACCTGAACCGCCTCGGCGCACGCGACGCCCAGCTCGGGGACGAACTCGGCGAGGGAGGAGTCGCGTTCGTGATGTACACGTCCGGGACCACCGGCGCGCCGAAGGGCGTCCAGATCCCGCGGCGCGCGATCACCTCCAACCTAGACGCGCTGGCCGAGATCTGGCACTGGACCGGCGATGACCGGGTCGCGCACGCGCTGCCCGTGTTCCACGTACACGGGTTGATCGTCGGCGTGCTAGGCCCGCTGCGCCGCGGCGGACAAGTCGAGCACGTCGGCCGCTTCTCGGCGCGGGCGCTGGCGCAAGCGTTCCGGCGCGGCGCCACGGTGATGTTCGGCGTCCCCACGATGTACACGCGGATCGCGCGAGAGGCGGGCGAGGATCGCGAGCTGGCGGACGCCTTCGCCGGCGCGCGGTTGCTCGTCTCCGGCTCGGCCGCGCTTCCCACAACCGTCCATGACCGCATCAAACAGCTAACCGGGCAGACGATCCTCGAGCGCTACGGGATGACCGAGACGCTGATGAACGCCGGCGTGCGGATCGGCGACGACGTGATCGCCGGACGGGTCGGACCGCCACTACCCGGGGTCGACTTGAAGCTCGTGGCTGAGGACGGGTCGACCATTGACGCCACCGACGACGAGACGATCGGCGAGATCGCCGTGCGCGGTCCCAACCTGTTCGGTGGCTACCTGAACCGCCCGGACGCCACCGAGGAGGCGATGCGCGACGGCTGGTTCATGACCGGCGACCTGGCGACGCGGAATGAGGCCGGGTCCTTGAAGCTGGTCGGGCGCAAGAGCACGGACCTGATCAAGTCCGGCGGCTACCGGATCGGCGCCGGCGAGATCGAGGGCGCGCTCCTCGAGCACCCGGCGGTGGCAGAGGTCGCGGTCACCGCCGCTCCCGACGAGGATCTAGGCGAGCGGATCGTCGCCTGGGTGGTGGTCGAGGACGGTCGCACCGCCACCCCAGACGAGCTCTCCGACCACGTCGCGAACCTCCTGACCAAGCACAAGCGCCCTCGGGAGGTCCACTTCCTGGATGAGCTGCCCCGCAACGCGATGGGGAAGGTGCGCAAGCGCGACCTTGGTAGATAACTCCCGCATAGCGCGAGTTATCTACCAAGCGCCGGCGGGGCGCCCCCAAACCCCTAAGGGGACGCCCCGCAAAATCAGACCCAATCGCCTTCCACGCTGGACGCCACGCCGGTCCCGGCGAACGCTTGTGGAGAGCTTTCAGTAGCGGTTATCGGCCTGGCCAGATTCGGTCGATATCGGGCGAAGACCCCATCTTGGTCCCGCCGCCGGAAAGCCGATACCGACGGCGGAGCCATCCATGACCGATGAAATCTCGCTCACTCCTAGTTCAAGTCCTGTCCGTGAACCTGCTCCTCGTGGCGGGGACGACGCTCGTGGCCGCGATCGCGCTGGATCACCACGGCGTGGGGACCGCATTGGGGGGACGCGAGATGGTCGTGCTCGGTCTCGCCCTGGTGGCGACGCTGCTCGGCAACTGGTTGCTGCTACGCCGTCGCTTCATCCCGATCGAGCGGCTGATCTCGGCCATGGAGCAGATCGACCTGGCCACCGCCAATCGTCAGGTGCTGACGGAAGATCGGATCGACAGCGCCGAGGCGCAGCGGCTGGCTGCAGCCATCAATCGCATGCTGACGCGCCTGGAGGCGGCGCGGCGAGAGGCCGGGCGCGCCGCGATCCAGGCCCAGGAGCGCGAGCGCCGGCGGATCGCCCAGGATCTCCACGACGAGGTCAACCAGGCGCTGACCGCGGTCTCGCTCCGGCTCCAGGCGTCGATCGAGCACGCGCCGGCGCCGCTGCGCCGCGAGCTGGCCGAGACCAAGCGACTGGCCGGCCAGGCCATGGAGGAGCTGCTGGCGCTGGCCCGTCAGCTCCGCCCCGCGGTGCTCGACGACCATGGGCTGCTCCCGGCGCTGCACAGCCAGGTGCGCGACTTCTCCGACCAGACCGGTATCCGGGCGAACTTCGACGTGCGCGGCCCGATATCGAGGCTGACGCCCGAGCAGCAGCTGGTCGTCTACCGGGTGACTCAGGAGAGCCTGTCGAACGTCGCCCAGCACTCGGAGGCGCGGCATGTCGACGTCGAGCTGTCGTTCGTCGGGCGCACCATCCTGCGGATCAACGACGACGGGAAGGGCTTCGTCCAGCGCCGCGAAGGAGGCTTGGGGCTGTCGGGCATGCGCGAGCGCGCCTTGCTCGTCGGCGGACATCTGACGATCCGCTCAGCTCAGGGAGAGGGAACGCGAGTGGAGCTGACGCTCGCATGAACATGATCAGAGGAGGGCATTAGATGCGAATCCTGGTGGCCGACGATCACGGCATCGTTCGATCCGGCATCAAGCTGCTGCTCGAGCGCCAGGCCGGGCTCGAGGTCGTGGCCGAGGCGGCCGACGGGATCGAGGCGGTCGAGCAGGCGCTCGCCGCGCGCCCGGACCTGTGCATCCTCGATGTCGGCATGCCCCGGATGACCGGCCTCCAGGCTGCCCGGGAGATCCGCTCACACCTCCGGGACGTGCGGGTGCTCATGCTGTCGATGCACGACGACGAGCACTATCTGTTCGAGGCGCTCAAGGCCGGCGCTTCCGGCTACGTGCTCAAGCGCGAGGCCGACCAGGACCTGGTCGGCGCCGTGCACGCGGTCGGGCGCGGCGAGGCCTTCCTGACCATTGCCGCCGAGCGGTCGATCATCCGCCGCTGGATGTCCGGGGAGGACGGCGGGCCGACGATCTCGCTCACTCCGCGCGAGGAGGAGGTGGTGAAGCTGATCGCCGAGGCCTTCACCAACGCGCAGATCGCCCAGACCCTCCACCTGGCCGAGAAGACGGTCGAGTCCCACCGCGCCAACGTGCTGCGCAAGCTCGGGATGCGCGACCGGGTCGAGCTCGTGCGCTACGCCATCCGCCGGGGTCTCGTCGAAGCCTGAGCCGTAGCATCGCGCGAGTGCGGGCGCCCGTCGACCACATCGCCGCTCCCCCCTTCCCGCCCCGCCTGGAGTGGATCAACGGCGAACCCCAAGGATTCCCGATGCTGCTCGAGTTCTGGGACTTCTGCCGTCCCCAGTCGATCCGGACGCTCGCCTACGTCAAGGCGTGGCACGCCCGGTACCCCGACCTGAGCGTGGTCGGCGTCCACGCCGCCGGATTCCCGGCCTCGGCGGATCCAGACGCGGTCGAGGACGCGGTCGGTCGACTCCAGATCCCGTACCCGGTGGCGATCGACGCCGACTATGAGATCTGGGGCCTGTACGGAAACATGGGCTGGCCAGCGCGGTACCTGTTCGACCAGCGCGGCATGCTGTCCCACTACCACTACGGCGAGGGCGGCTACGAGGAGACCGAGCGCGCGATCCAGGAGCTGCTCGGGATCGAACAGCCGTTGCTCGACCTGTTCCGGCCCGAGGAGGCGTCCGACGCGCAACTGGAGCCCCAGACCGACGACGTCGAGGGAACCTACTCAGGCCCGTACCGAGCCGGCGGCGTGTGGGCGGTTCTGGAAGGCGCCGGCACGGTCATCGCGAACGGCCGAACCGTGACCGTCGATCACCCCGGGTGCTACGAGCTGATCGCCCATGACCGGAGCGCCGACGCTGAACTCGCGCTCGAGATCGGCGACGGCGTGCGCTGCCATGCCGTCTGCTTCACGCCAGGCCTGGCCGGCGGGTCCCCACGACCCTGACGCCGACCGCCGGCAGCCGGCCGGCCGCGATCAGCTCCTCCTCGGCGGCGCGGAGCTCGGGTCCGAGCTCCCAGCGGTAGAGGTAGGGCCCGCGCGCGATTGGGCCTAGCTCGAACCCCTCGACGAGCGCGTCCTCCATGGTCCTCAGGTCATGGCAGTGGTGACGCAAAAAAGCCACGACCGAGCCCGGTACCGGCGGTTCGTGGCCGTCGTGCTCCTGGTGGGGCGGGCGGTTCTCTAGCCACCAGCGCTCGGCCGAGTCGTCGAAGCGCTCGACGTCGATCTCGTCCAGGACGAGCGTTCCGCCGGGCCGGACGACCTCGGCCAGGAGCCGGCACGAGCGCCGCAGCGGCTCCACGTGGTGCATGGACACGACGGCTACGGCCGCGTCGAAGCTGCCGGCCGGTTCGCTCAGCTCGTGCAGCGACACCGCGCGGACCGAGTCGGTGCTGGACGCGGGGTCGATCGCGACCACGTCGTAGCCGTCCGACCTCAGTGCCGCCGCCAGCTCGCCGTCGCCGGCTCCGACCTCGAGCACGCGCGCCGGCACCGGCGGGAGCGACTCGCGCACGAAGGCAAGGACGCCCAGGTCAATCACGAGAATCGCCCCCTGGCACGGAATCGGCGCCAGCCAATTCCGTGCCATCACGAGAATCGCCCCCCGGGCGATTCTCGAACGGAATCGGCGCCAGCCGATTTCGCGGAATCGGCGCAGCCGATTCCGCATCGAGCAGGTTGACGAGCTGTGGCGGACCGTCGTCGGCGACGATCGCCGCGAATCCGGGCCGGTAGGGACTCTCGCGTGGGGAGTCGCCCAGCCACGCCGGCTCGTAGACCCAGCTGCCCGTGTTGAGAAGCCGGCCCCACTCGCTGCGATCGTCGCCCGGCAGCGGACCGGCGCGGTGGGTGTGCCCGAAGATCACATGCTCGGCCGGGACCTTGAGGCGGTCCAGCACCTGCTGGGACGCCCGGAGCGCCGCCCGCCGGAGCTCGACGGATGAGACGTCGGCGCGCAACGGTCCGAAGCCGGCTCGGTTCAACGCCGCGACCCCCGCAGAGAACGCCACGCCCATTCCGCGCCGCCGGGCGCCGCGCCAGCGGCCCCGGCCCCCGGCACCGGCCAGCGCCTGCCAGGCCCGGATCTGGAAGCTGCCATCGCCGCCGCCACCTCGCAGGCCGCCCCCCTGCGCCACCGTGTCGATCCAGGCGTACATCGGCGCCAGGGCCGCCTCGTAGTCCTCGGCCCGGGACGGGCCGCCCGCCGGCTCGCGCGTCAGCCGCACGGTCAATCCCGCGCCCAGTCGCTCGATGATCGGGACGGTGTTGTGGCGGTCGCCGTAGTGGCCATGGATCGCATAAGTGTCCTCGCGCAGCCACGCGCCTGGGTAGGTCACCCGGACCTGGGCCGGCCCGAGCGCATCAACCAGCGCGCCGAGTGGCTCCCGCAGATCCCATGTCACCGCCGACTCGAGACCGAGCGGCGTCGGATCCCGGCGCTCGAGCCAGCCTCGCAAGAGCGCGTGGTCGTGGTTGCCGGGCACGACGATCACCTCGCCGACGACGGAGCCGAGCTCACGTAGCGCCGGCGTTGCCTCGCTCAGTGCGTCGCGCACCGGTCCGTGGCGGAGCTCCAGGGTGTCGCCGAGGAGTACCAGCCGATCGCACCCCGCCAGCTCAGCGAGCAGGGCGGCGCGCTCGTGCTCCCGGCGCAGGACGTCTGGGCGCCCGCGGGCACCCAGATGCAGGTCCGAGACGACGAGCGTGCGCAGGACTCGCGGAGCTTAGGCCGCCATGCCCTGGCGGATGACCTTGGGGAGCATGAAGCGGACGTCCTCCTGGACCACTTCGAGCTCCTGCACGTCGCTCGTCCCCCGCGCCCGGAAGAACTCGACCAGGCGCTGCACGAGCTCCTCGGGCGCGCTAGCGCCCGATGTGATGCCGACCACGCGCTTGTCTGCGAGCCACTCCTCGAGAACCTCGCCCTCGGAGTCGATCAGGTACGAGGCCGCGCCATGCTCGCGCGCCACCTCGACCAAGCGGTTGGAGTTCGACGAGTTGCGCGAGCCGATCACCAGCACCAGATCGCACTGCTCGGCCAGCTGCTTGACCGCGGCCTGGCGGTTGGTAGTCGCGTAGCAGATGTCGTCGGTGCGGGGGCCGATGATCGCCGGGAACCGCCGGCGCAGGCGGTTGATGATCGCCCGTGTCTCGTCCACCGACAGAGTCGTCTGCGAGATGTAGGCCACGCGATCGGGGTCGGACACCTCGAGCTGATCCGCGTCCTCCTCGGTCTGGACCAGCACGATGTGCTCGGGCGCTTCGCCCATCGTGCCCTCCACCTCCTCGTGCCCGGCGTGGCCGATCAGCACGATCGTGTAGCCATCCGCGGCGAAGCGCTTGGCCTCCACGTGGACCTTGGTGACCAGCGGGCAGGTGGCGTCGATCGTGTCGAGCGCCCGTTCCCGGGCGTTGGCGTGGACGCTGGGCGCCACCCCATGGGCGGAGAACACCACGGTGGCGCCCTCGGGCACGTCCTGCTCGGAATCGACGAACACCGCGCCGCGCTCGCGCAGCTGCTCGACTACGGTCTTGTTGTGGACGATCTCCTTGCGGACGTAGACCGGCGCGCCGTACAGCTCGAGCGCGCGCTCGACCGTCTGCACCGCCCGGTCGACGCCCGCGCAGTAGCCGCGCGGCGCCGCCAATAGAAGCTTCTCCGGCGTTGAACCCACGGTGAGGAGTGTAGGGCGGCGGCCCGAAAAGGCTGGTGGGAGGTTGATGCGATACCCACTACCCTTGACCGACCTCGTCCCCGCCCGGGAGCCGACCGCATGCCGCAACGCCACCTCGACCGCCTCAGCTCGATCGATGCCTCGTTCCTGCACCAGGAGGGGCCCAACTCGCACATGCACATCGGCGCCGTACTGGTGTTCAAGGGCCCGCCGCCGGAGTTCGCCGAGTACGTCGACCACGTCCGCGGCCGCCTGCACCTGGTGCCGCGCTACCGGCAGAGGCTGAGCACGCCACCGCTGGAGACCGGCCGTCCGCTGTGGGTCGACGACCCAGACTTCAACATCGAGTACCACATTCGCCACACCGCGTTGCCCTCACCCGGGACCGAAGAGCAACTGTTCCTGCTCGCGGCGCGGATCGCCTCCCAGCAGCTGGACCGGGACAAGCCGCTGTGGGAGAGCTGGCTGGTCGAAGGGCTCGAGGGCGACCACTTCGCGCTGATATTCAAGACCCATCACGCGCTCGTCGACGGTGTCTCGGGCGTGGACCTCGCCACCGTCCTGCTCGACCTGGGGCCGACCGCCCAGGCGCCGCCGGAGACACTCGAGCCGTGGCGGCCCCGGCCGCAGCCCTCCCCCACCGACCTGGTGGCGGCGGGCGTACGCGGCATGGTGGGCGCGGCCGGGGGCATGGCTGCGCGCACCGTCTCGGCCGTCACGCGACCGGGGGCCACGCTGGGCGCGCTGCGCGACGCCGCCGAGGGCGTCGGTGAGATCGTCTGGGCGGGGCTCAATCCAGCTCCGGAGACACCCCTCAACGTCGAGATCGGGCCACACCGCCGCTACGCGGTCGTCCGACACCAGCTGGCCGACTACAAGACGGTGAAGAACGCCTTCGGGGGCACGGTGAATGACGTCGTGCTCAGCGTCGTGTCGGGCGCCCTGGCGGGATGGCTGCAGTCACGGGGCATCCGGACGGAGGGCCTCGAGATGCGCGCGCTCGTGCCCGTCTCGGTGCGCAGCGAGGCCCACAAAGGCAGCCTTGGCAACCAGCTCACAGCGATGCGGGCGCCGCTCCCCGTTTATATCCAGGACCCGGTGGCGCGGCTTCGATTCGTGCGCCGCGCGATGGACGGGCTCAAGGGGTCAAAGCAGGCCGTCGGCGCCGCCACGCTCGCCGCTGTCAACAACCTCGCGCCGCCCACGATCCTCGCGCAGGCCTCCCGTCTGAACTTCTCCACTCGCCTCTTCAATCTGCTCGTGACCAACATTCCCGGTCCGCAGTTCCCGCTCTACGTCCTCGGTCGTCAGCTCGAGGACCTGTTCCCGCTGGCGTTCCTGCCCAAGAACCACGCGCTCGCGGTGGCGATCATGTCCTACAACGGCGGGATCGACTACGGGCTGCTCGCCGACTACGACGCGCTGCCCGATGTGGAAGTGATCGCGAACGGGATCGATGCCGCCCTGGCCGAGCTGCTCGAGGCGGCGGGCCGGGCCGCCGACCGGTCACGCGACTCGACGCCGGAATCGGGGGATCCGGCTCCCGAACCCCCGGTCGTGTCCCCGACGGCCTCAGGCAACGGCAAGCCCCGCGACGGCGCGTCCAGCCGGATCCTGCCGTCTGGGAGCGCCCGCTCCAAGCCCGGTCCCGCGGCGGACATGCGTGCCAAGCGGGCATCGCGCTCGGGTCGGACGACCAAGCGCGCCCCCGGCTAATCGAAGCCGTCGCTCTCCCACGATCACCGCTTGCCGTTTTTCCCGCGTGCGGTTACCGTTCCCGGCCCCATGGACGACTTGATCCAGCCCGACGAGATCGCCTACCGGTTGGAGCTCACCCCAGCGCAGCTGAAGATCGTCCACACGGCGCTTAGGTCGCTACTTGACGATCTTGGCCACGAGGAGCGAGACGTCATGCAGGTCGTCCAGGCCGTGCTGGCCAAGCTGCCCGGCGAGCACGAGATCCGCGCGATCGACCTGAATCGCGAACTGCACGGACCCGCGCCGGCCTGACCCTCAGAAGCCGAGCGCGAACTTGGCGTCCTCGCTCATGCGCTCTGGCGTCCACGGCGGCGAGAACGTCATCGTCGGCTGAACGTCCTCGACGCCGTCGAGCTCGCCGACGAACTCCTCGATCTGCTCGGACACCTGCGGCCCGATCGGGCAGCCGGGGCTGGTGAGCGTGTAGGTGACCCGGACAGTCGGCCCTTCGACCTCGACGTCATAGATCAGGCCCAGCTCCACGAAATCCAGCCCCAGCTCGGGGTCGATGACGTCGCGCAGGGCGTCGGTCACGTCTTCAACAGTTGCCATTCCGTGACCAGTCTAGAGACCTACAACAGTTCGGACTTGCGACCATCGCACCGTTTTGTGTAGGTTTTGCCGCATCGTCGACTTCGATGAAACCTCAGCCACTCTGCGTTGCCGCGGAGATGAGGATCGTTCAACGCAGGGGAGCCGCCGCCAGGCGATGGTCCGAGCGCTGCGCTCACAGACGAACGTGACCGTCGACCTGACCGAGCTGGCCTTCGCCGATTCCTCGCTGATCGTCGACCTCGCCGTGCTGGCTCGCCGCCTCCGCGCGGGCGGTCGGGCGATCCTGGTGCGCGGCGCACAGCCGCAGGTGATGGTTCTGATCAAGCACATCGGGCTCCACCGCTTGCCCGCGGTCAGGGTCGAATTCCCGCTGCCCGCGTTCCTCTAGCCCGGCCCGACCGCGCCCCTCCGCACTCGCGCCCAGCGGACACCGCGCGGGCGAATTTCCGGCATTGGGGCGACCGCGTCGCCACCGGCCGTTGGTGGCCGACCGAGCCAGCCGCTAGCCGGGAACGACCTCGGGGGCGCCGTTCGCCTTCTCCGGTGCCACCGCCGACTCGGACAGAACGCTGGCCGGGCGCGGCTCGGGTGGCTCGCGCAGCAGCTCGGCCACGTCGGACCCCTCCTCCCCGAACCGCGGGAATCGCTTGCCCTCGGCCTCGCCAATCGCCACCAGCTGCTCGCCGACGGCCCGCATGTCATCGATCAGGCGCCGGCGCTCGCGCCAGATCGCCTCGGCGCTGCGCGCCAGCTCGCGGGCCCGGGTCTCGGCCTCCTCGATCGTCTCCTCGGCGTCGCGACGCGCGCTCTCGCGCATCTCCTCGGCCTCGCGATGGGTCGAGGCGCGCAGGCGATCTGTCTCGCGGCGGGCACTCTCGCGTTGCTCGGTCACCTCGCGCTCGGCGGTCGCCCGTAGCTCCGAGACCTCCCGATCGGCCGTCTCGCGCAGCTCCGCCACCTCCCGATCGGCCGTCTCGCGCAGCTCCGCCACCTCTTGGGCGGTCCGCTCACGCAAATCGGCCGCCTCCCGCGCCGCCGTCTCGCGCTGTCCGGCGGCGTCCCGGTCGGCCGCCTCGCGCTGCTCGGCCACCTCCCGTTCGGCTACCGCGCGCAGCTCCTGACTCTCGCGCTCGGCCGTCTCGAGGCGATCGTCGGCCTTATTCCGCGACCGGGCGGTGATCTCGTCGGCCGTCTCGTGTGCGCGCTGGAGGATCTCGCGGGTCTCCTCGGTCACCTCGTCGAGGGCGTGGCGGACGGCCGCCTCGGGCGAGGAGGACATCTCGAGCTCGGTGATCAGACGGCTCATGCGCTCGACGTAGCGGTCGACCGCGGCGCGGTCATAGCCGCGCAGCGCTGCCGGGAACTCGACCTCCCGCGCGTCCTTGAGAATGCGGTCGCGATCGGCCGCGGTCAGCACGCGGCTCGCGCCGAACCGGCGCCCGGGGCGCTCGTCTTCCTTTGCCGCCACTGCACCGACCAGCTCTGCCGCCTGGCTCTCGACCTCGGCCGAGACGCCTTCGTCCTTCCCGTTGCCGCTGCCGTCACCCCGGATTTCGGAACGCGCCATGGCTAAAAGCTCCCTTCCTCGCTTGTCGCTCGAGGCCGCCCGTGACTGCTCACACGAGCCTCCACAGCACCAAGCTAGCGCTTTGGTCAAGGGCCCCAGAGCGTTGGCGAGGATTGGTGCGTACTAGCCTTCTAATAGTGCTGATCCTCCTCTTTCTGATCCTCTGGCCGCTCGCCGAACTGTTCGTCCTGATCAAGGTCGCAGAGGCCATTGGAGTGCTCTACGCAATCCTCCTGCTGCTGGTGAGCTGGCCGGTGGGAAGCTGGGCGCTGCGCTCACAGGGAGGGGCCGCCTGGCGTCGTCTGTCGGCCGCCGTCGCGGCCGGCCGATCCCCAACTCGCGAGGTGCTCGACGGCGCGCTGGTTCTGATCGGCGGGCTGTTGCTGATCATCCCCGGATTCATCTCCGACGTGTTCGGTCTGCTCGCCCTCCTGCCGCCGACGCGCGCACTCCTGCGCCGCCCGCTCGCCCGAAACCTCCAGAACCGGTTCGTGATCGGGGCGACACGCTTCACTCGCGCAAGACCGTCGTACGACGTCGACTCGACCGCCACCGACTTCGATCCGCCGCAGCTGCCCAGATGAGCGCCCCGCCCGCGCTGCGCACCCTCGCCTTCGGAGACCTCGAGGGGACCGTGTGGGGTGCGGGTTGGTTTTCCGACGCCGCCGACGGCGCGCTGACCATCCTCGGGGGTGGCGAGGCGCCGCCCGCCGTGGTCAGGAGCCAAGCCCCGACCGAGCAGACCCTCGACGGGGATTGGCAGCTCGACGGTGCGGGTGAGTTGATCGTGGCTCCGGCGGCTGAAGCGGTAGCGCTGCAGCTGCCGCAGGACCAGCTCCAGGGCTACGACCAGCTATGCCGCGTCACCGGCAGGCTCAACCTGGACGGCGGCGAGCACGAAGTCGATTGCCTCGGCGTCCGGAGCTGGTTCCCCGCTCCGATCGACGTGGAGCGCTATGAATCGATACGCGCCGTCTCGACCTGGTTTGGGCCAGATGAGGCCATCGCGCTGACGGCGTTCCGGGCCCGCAAGGCCAAGTCCCACGACGGCGACCTGATCGCCGCCGCGGTGATCGGCCCGGAGAACTCCACGGCGGTCGACGATTCCCGCCTGTCGACGACCTACGAGGCCGAGGGCTGGCCGCTGCGGGCCGGAGTCGAGCTGTGGCTCCGGTCTCCCGAGGATTCAGAGCAGCAATATCCGAGGCGCGCCTCCGGCGAAGCGCTGGGCGCGCGCGCCCACGCGCAGACCGCCACGCTCGATCTGCGCGCCGAGCCGTTTCGCTGGCACAGCCGTGGCCGCGACGGAGCTGGGATGTACATCCTGGCCCGCCGCCGATGAGCCGCGTCGAGGCGGTTATCTCCGACTTCGGCGGCGTGCTCACCTCGCCGCTGGTTGACTCGTTCGTGTCCGCGACCCAGGCGTCGGGAATCTCGCTCGAGGAGCTCGGCAAAGCCATGGCGGCGGTGGCCGAGCGCGACGGCATCAATCCGCTCGTCGAGCTCGAGACGGGCCGGATAACCGAGGGCGAGTTCTTCGCCCGCCTCTCGGATCAGTTATCGGACCAGCGCGGCAGCCGCGTCGAGCTCGACGGGTTCGGCGACGTTTGGTTCAAGCAACTCGAGCCGAACGAGGCGCTCATCGCGTACATGCGAGAGCTCCGGGCGCGCGGCTACAAGCTCGCGATCTGCACCAATAACGTCCGCGAGTGGGAGGCTCGGTGGCAGGCGATGGTCCCGATCGATGAGATCTTCGACGTGGTCGTCGACTCCGCGTTCGTCGGCACCCGGAAGCCCGAGCCAGAGATCTACCGGATCACGCTCGAGCGACTCGGCGCGACGCCCGAGGCGACGCTGTTCATCGACGACACCGAGGTCAACTGCGACGGCGCGCGGCAACTCGGGATGACTGCCATCCGCTTTCGCCGGACCGAACAGGCGATCGAGGAGATCGAGGCCGCGCTGGCGAACGACTAAGGCACCGCCGGCAGGCGCCGCCGACAAATGTCGTTCACGACGCGGGAGTACGCTGCCGTCCGTGCAGCCCGAGTCGGTCCAGGCGATCCTCGGGATCGCTCGCAACGCGTTCATCTCGCTCGATGCCGAGGGGCGGGTGCAGGAGTGGAACCGCCGCGCCATCGAGCTGTTCGGATACACGCGGCCCGAGGCGATCGGCGCCGAGCTCGCCGAACTGATCGTTCCGGAGCGCTTTCGGACTGAGCATCGCGCCAGCCTGCGCCGCGCCGCGCGGACGGCGCCTCCGCTCAACCGGCAGCTGATCGTCGATGCCCGACGGCGCGACGGGCGTGAGTTCCCCGTCGGGGTGTCGATCACCGCCGTCCGCGAAGGCGACACGGTCGCGTTCCACGCCTGGATCGAGGACATGTCCGAACGCAATCGGCTGCTGCGCGAGCTCGAGGCGCAGCTGCGGGGAGCTCGCCCCGGCTTCGCCGAAATCCTTGACGCGCTCGCAGAGTCGGTGACGATCCGCGATCCCGATAACCACATCCTCTACGCGAACCGCGCGGCGCTCCGCTACATGGGCTTCGCCTCGCTCGAGGAGATGCAGCGCCAGCCGCTCCAGAGCATCTTTGAGGATTACGTCGTCCAAGGCGAGGACGGCAATGAAGTAACGATGGACCAGATTCCATCCGTCCGGCTGCTCGCGGGACAGGAGGCGGAGCCGCTCGTCATCCGGACGATCCACCGGATCACCGGGGATCTCCGCTGGCAGCTGCTCAAGGCCGCGCCGCTCCACGACGGCGAGGGCCGGACAATCGCCTCGGTGATGATCATCGAGGACATCACGCGCGAGCGGATCGCCGAGCTGCGCGATCGGTTCATGGCGCGCGCATCCGAGACGCTGATGTCATCGATCGATTACCAGGAGACGCTGGGCAACGTGGCGTGGCTGGCGGTTCCCGAGATCGCCGACTGGTGCGCCGTCGAGCTGGTCGACGAGCGCGGCGCGCGCCAGCAGCTGGTGGTCGCACATCGCGACGGCGCCAAGCTCGAGCTGGCCGAGCGGCTACGCGGGTTCCAGCCCGAGCAGCTGGATCCCGACCGTGGCGTCGGGAGGGTAATGCGGACCGGGGCCTCGATGCTCTTCGAGCAGATCCCGGACGACGCCCTGGTGGCGGCCGCGCTGAACGAGGAACACCTCGAGCTCCTGCGAGCGGTCGGGTTCAGCTCCGTCCTGCTCGTGCCGCTGAAGGCGCGGGGCCGGGCGTTCGGCGTCATGACCCTCGTCAACGCCGAGTCGATGCGGCGCTTCGACCAGGCCGACCTCGAGTTCGCCGAGCAGGTGGCGGCACGCGCGGCGGTCGCGGTGGACAACGCGCGCCTGGCCACGGCGCGCCGTCAGACCGCCACCACGCTCCAGCGCAGCTTGCTCCCCGACGTGGTCCCGCCCATCGACGGTTGGCGTGTCGCCACGCTGTACCGGGCGGCGAAGGTGGCCGACGAGGTCGAGGTGGGGGGCGACTTCTACGACTTCTACGAGAGCGGCGAGGCCTGGGTCGTGCTGCTCGGCGACGTCACGGGCAAGGGAGTGGAGGCAGCCGCGCTCACCGCGCGGGTGCGACACGGGGCCCGCTTCCTCAGCCAGTACGAGCGTCGACCCAGCCGGATCCTCGCCGGCCTCAACGATGCCCTGCGCGAGCAGCCCGGGCTGCGACTGTGCACCGCGCTCTGCGTACGCCTGGCTGGCGGGGAGGCGGTAATCGCCTCCGCCGGCCACCCCGCGCCGCTGTTAGTCAGAGACGACGGCCGTGTCCGGGAGATCGGCGTGGCCGGGCCGATCCTCGGCGCCTGGGCGGAGAGGGGGTCGCAGGACCGCGACGTCTCGATCGCGCCCGATGAGACGTTGATCCTGTTCACCGATGGCGTGCTCGACGCCCGGGGGGATCACGAGCGCTTCGGCCTGCGCCGCCTCAAGCGCGTCCTGTGCGATCACGCCGGCCGGCCGCCGGAGCAGTTGCTCTCCGAGCTCGAGGGCGAGCTCGAGCGCTTCCAGGTCGGGCCGCAGGCGGACGATACGGCCGCGCTGGCGCTCCGGCCGGCCCCGCGCGAGAGCCCGGTCGGGGCGGCGCAGACGCACCCGGCGCACGTCACCCCTTTCCTAGGACAACGGAAGGGTACGGACTCCTCCGGCGGTGGGCCTCAGTTCTCGGCGCCCAGCCGATCCCAGCAGTAGAGCTCCAGGCACTCCTTGGCCAGTTCGACGCAGCGGGCCTCCGACAGCCACGGAAGCACGGTGTCGAATGCCTGATCCTCACCCACGCCGGCCTCGAACGCCTCCTCGCCCCGGAAGCCGGCGGCGATCTTGAGCGCCTCGCGCCGGTGGTCGCCCAGCGACGGGAACACGTTGACGAGGAACTCACGATTGGGCAGCGGATGCCCCACCTCGAGCGACGCGTGCCAAGCCGCCAGGAGCGACAGGTCGTGCTCGTCGAGATCGGCCAGCGCCTTCGCGTAGTGCGACTCGAGCTCGGACTCGGGTATCTCGTCCACCCACGCGCGAACCACCTCTCCGAGGATCTGACGGCGCGCCTCGCGCCCCACCGACTCCGCGATCACGCGGATGGCGTCCTGAGGTTCGATGAAGCAGAGTGACATTGCGGCTCCGGTCCGGGGGATGGGAGAACGCCGCAGACGGTAAGCGGTGTCCCGGACGTAAACGCGGCTAAGAACGTCGCTTCTACGGCTTGACGGTGAGCTTGACCGTCGGCGAAGCCGAAGCCAGGTTGCGTGCATCGAGCCGGAGCACCGCGCGAAGCTCGCTCTTTCCGGACTGCATGAAGCGGTGCGAGAGCGAGTAGCTCGATCCTTTCGAGAGCCGCGGACGCGCAATCACACGCCAGCTACTGCCGCTCCGCTGCTCGATCAGCAGCACCTCGCCGGCGTGACTCGGCGCCACATGCCCGCTCAGCACGACCGCTTGGCCAGCCACGATCGTGTGGGCCGACGGCGCGAGGCCGACGAGCGCACGCACCGTCTCATCCAGCGCTGCGCTGCGGAGCGAATCCGCGGTCACGTACCACGTTTGGTCGGCCATCACGGTTCCTCGCCCGAGCGTGAACGTGTAGCCCCCGGAACCGTTGGTTGTCGTCTGCGCGACCTGCTGGAAGCTCGATTGCCCGGCCTTCTCGCGCCACAGGACCACCTGGGCGCCGCTCACGGGACTGGCCGTCAAGACGCCGGATATCACCACCTTGCGACCCGCCGTGGAAGGATTGGGCGAGGAGGTGATGGTCAGGTTGCCCGACGGGCACGGCGTGGCCGTGCAGCAGGTACCGGACGTGCAGCAGGTTCCCGAGGTGCAACAGGTACCCGAGGTGCAACAGGTACCCGACGTGCAGCAGGCGCCCGACGGACAGCAGGTCCCGGACGGGCAACAGGCGGGGCTCGACACCGGGCAGCAGACGGTCGTGGCGTGCGCGCCGGTGGCCGACGATTTGGTCGGGATCGGACAGCACGGCTGGATCTGCGGACAGTAGATCCGGGGCGACAGCTGGCTCGAACCGGCCCGGGGCGAAAGCTGGCGCGCCCCAGCCGGGCTCGCCACGGTCACGATCAAGATCGCGGCGGCGGCGAGAAGGAGAGAAGACAGGACGATCGTGCGGCGCATCACGGAGACAGGCAGTTGCAGACCGGACAACAGCCTAGCTCGTTTTCACAAATGGAGCGCCGCTTGGATCGAGCCGAGCGAATCGAGCTCAGGGTCGGGCTCCGCGCCCAGCCCGAGCGTGGCGCGCTGTCCGCGCTGCCAGTTGTGCAGCCCGAGGTCCAGCGGCTCGAGCGGGAGCCCACACGCCTGAGCGAGATCCCCGGCCCGGCGCTCGAGCAACAGCGGATCGCCGATTCCAAATGCGCGCTTGGCCCCCACCGTGACCTCGTTCGCGCCGCCCAGAGCAAGGGACGCGGCCTGGAGGTCATACACCCCGAGTCTGCCCAGCGTCACCAGCAGATCGAAGCGCGCATCGCGGTGCAGACCGGGCAGTGAAAGACGCTCGTAGGCGCGGGCGAATCGGCGCTCGGGCGTCCAGGCGTCGTCGCCGGTGAACGCCGCGGCCTGCGAGCCGACCCGTCTCGCCCAAACCCGATAGGCCTCCAGCGTTCGCGTTCCCCGCGCCGGGTCGTGGGCGGTGCGAGGGCCGGTCTGGACGTCGTCCAGGTCCGGCATTTCACCGGAGGCCCACGTGGTCCTGACCCGCTCGATCTCGCTGAACGGCTCCTCGCCTTCCAGCGGGCACAGGTACGCGATCAGGAAGGCCAGCCAGGTTCGCTCCTCCACGTCCCCGGCCGGACTCGCCACCTCCGCGTAGAGCCCCGGCGGGTCGTGCTCGAGCCGCCGGCAGCGGTAGTCGGCAAAGGCCAGCTCCTCCGCGAGCCGTCCGGCATCCTCGCTCGACTTCAAGCCGATCACGAGCGAGTTCCGGTATCCGTCGTCCGCCCCGCGGGCAACTCGCCGCACCACGACTCCGCCGGCGCGAGACGACCTTGGCGCCGAGCCGCCCCCGCGCGTCGCGCCGGTACGTGGGCTGGCCGGGCGGGGCTGGGTCGTCCGCGGAGCGCTCGAGCTGACGATCGGACGAAGCTCCACGGCCTGCTCGCGCGAGCAGATCGGGCAGTTCTGGATCAGACGGTTGTGACGGCAGAAGGTGGGCACCGTGTCAGCCTAGCTAGCCGCGGGCCACTACCCTGTCGCAACTTGAGCACCGAACCGCCGACGTTCGATCTCCAGAGCCATTCGCTCTACTCCGACGGAGCCCTCGAGCCTTCCGAGGTGGTAGCCGCAGCCCAGCAGGCCGGGGTCGAGCTGCTCGCCGTCAGCGACCACGACACGGTCGACGGAGTGCAACTCGCGGCCGACGCAGCGGACGAGCTCGGGGTGCGGCTGGTCTCCGCGGTCGAGATCTCCTCGGTTGACGGCGCACAGCAGGATCTGCACGTGCTCGGCTACCTGATCGACCACCACGACTCGACGTTGCGCGAGCGGCTGAGCGATTGGCGCGAGGACCGCGAGCACCGGGCCGACGCCATGGGCGAGGCCCTGCGCGGGCTCGGCTACGAGCTCGACTCCTCGGAGATCGAGCGCCGTAAGGCGCAGGGCAAGCCGATCGGTCGCCCGCACCTGGCCGACGCCGTCGTCCGGCATCCCGCCAACGCCGAGCGCCTGCGCACCGAGGGCCTCGACGAGCGATCGGCCTTCCTGGTGGCGTACCTGATCGACGGCGCCCCCGCCTTCCGGCCCCGCACCAAGCCGACCGTGGGCGAGTCGATCGACGCCATCCACGCCGCCGGCGGAGTGGCCATCTGGGCACATCCGTTCTGGGACGTCGACGATCCCGGCGAGGTGCTGGAGACGATCGACCGCTTCCGCGGCTGGGGCCTCGACGGCGTCGAGTGCTTCTACGCCACCCACACCCGCGAGCAGACGGAGCTGATCGCCGACCACTGCGCAGCCAACGGCCTGCTCACCACCGGATCCTCGGACTTTCACGGCCCCGCCCACCGTCTGTTCTCGCGCTTTCGCGCGTTCAGCACGTACGGCCGCACGCCGGCGCTCGGGCCGATCGCCGGCTGACGCCGGCCGCGAGGCCGAAGGCCTCGTCGGTGCGGCCGGCGGAATCAATCATCCGCGAGGCCGAAGGCCTCGTCGGTGCGGCCCGCGGAATCAATCCTCGACTACGCCCCGAAAACCCCGCGCGCTCGCAGCTCCGCCACCAGCCGTTCGACGAGCTCGTCGAGCGGATCCTCGCACGGCCGCAGGTTGAGGTCGGCCTCATCGGGCACCTCGTAGGGCGCATCGACACCCGTGAAGCCCGTCACCTTGCCTTCCCGGGCCTTTGCGTAGAGCCCCTTCGGATCGCGTCGCTCGCACTCCTCGAGCGGCGTATCCACGAACACCTCGAGGAACTCGAGCCCGTTTCGGTCGTGGACGCCGCGCGCCAGTTGGCGGTCGACCTCGTACGGGCTGATCACGCTGACGATCGCGATCGTGCCCGAGTCCGCGAACAGGCTGGCCACGTGCGCCACGCGGCGGATGTTCTCGGCCCGGTCGACCGGGTCGAAGCCGAGGTCGCTGTTCAGCCCGTAGCGCAGGTTGTCCCCGTCGAGCCGGTATGAGCGCGAGCCGTCCCGCGCGAGCCGCTCCTCGAGCGCCGCCGCGATCGTCGACTTGCCGGAGGCGGGCAGGCCGGTCAGCCACACGGTGGCCCCACGCTGGCCGAGTAGCGCCCAGCGCGCGCTGCGAGCCATGCGGCTCGAGTCCCACCTGATGTCGGCCTGCTTCGCATCGGGCCGCTCCAGGTGTGTCTCGATGATCATGCCGGCTCCGACCGTGCCGTTGGTGGCCTCATCGATCACGATGAAGCTGCCGGTGGTCCGGTTGCGCCGGTACTCGTCGAAGATCAGCGGCACGCTCGTCCGCAGCCGCACGCGACCGATGTCGTTGAGCCCGAGCTGGCGCGCGTTCTCATCCCGGTGCAGCGAGTTGACGTCGATCCGGTAGCGGATCTGTTCGACCACGGCCCGCGCCGAGCGCGTCGTGTGCTTGATCGCGTACACGCCGCCGGCGAGGACCGGCTCGTCGGCCATCCAGCAGACGATCGCCTCGATGTCCCGGTCTACCGTCGGGCGGTTGTGCGGTCGGCAGATCATGTCCCCGCGCGAGATGTCGAGATCATCCACGAGCCGCAGCGCCACCGACATCGGCGCGCACGCCTCGCCCAGCGGTCCATCGAAGGTCTCGACCGACGCGATCCGCGTCTCGTCGCCTGACGGCAACACGACGACGGGATCGCCGGGCCGGAACACGCCGGCGGCGATTTGGCCGGCGTACGCGCGGTACTCGCGGGCGGGATTGGCAGGGTGGGCGGGGTCCTTATCTTCCACCAGCCCCGCGCCCGGCCAAACCGGAGGCTCCGGCGATGGGGCCGGGGCCTGGGCCTGGGCCTGGGCCGGGGCCGAGCGTGAGTTCGGGCCGGTGCGGGTCACCCACTGAACGGGAAGGCGGCAGTCGATCAGGTTGCGGTCAGACGCGATGTGGACGTGCTCGAGGTGATAGAGCAGCGCCGGCCCCTGGTACCAGTCCATGCGCTCGGATCGCTCGACCACGTTCTCGCCTTGGACGGCCGAGACCGGGATGAAGGTCACGTCCGTCGTCTCGAGACGCGCGCAGAACTCGCGGAACTCGTGCTCGACCCGATCGAACGGCGCCTGTTCATAACCGACCAGGTCCATCTTGTTCACGCACACGACGAGATGTCTGATCCCGAGCAGCGACGCGATGAACGCATGGCGCCGCGTCTGCTCCACGACTCCCTGTCGCACATCGATCAGGATCACCGCCAGATCGGCCGTCGAGGCGCCGGTGACCATGTTGCGCGTATAGCGCTCGTGGCCGGGGGTGTCGGCGATGATGAACTTGCGGCGGGCGGTCTGGAAGTAGCGGTAGGCGACGTCGATCGTGATGCCCTGCTCGCGCTCGGCCCGTAGCCCGTCGGTCAAAAGGGACAGGTCGAGGCCGTTCTCGCCGTTGCGCCGCGCCGAGGCGGCGCGCAGCGCCTCGAGCTGGTCGGTGAGGATCTGCTTGGAGTCGTACAGCAGCCGGCCGATCAGGGTGCTCTTGCCGTCGTCGACGGACCCCGTGAGCACCAGGCGCAACATGGCCGAGACCTGCGGCTCGGCGAGCGAGCCCACCACCGACGGCCCCACGGTGCTCGACGTCATGTCGCCGACCGTATCGCCTTGTACGGATGTGGGGCGCAGGTGTGCGGATGTGCGCTGCATTCAGTCGCTTTCCAGATCAACGTAACGCCTTGGAACCACCCGCTCCTGCAGCCCCTCGAGCGCCGCGATCCCTGACGAGCCGGCGCCGATCACGCACGCGCTCGGTAGGCCGGTCACCGGACGAAGGTAACAAATCTCTCACGCCGACCGTTCAAACTCGCGCCGCTGCGTCCTCGGGCCGCTCCCCGGAAGCCGGAGCGCGCCGGTCCGCCCTCCCGCGCGCGATCACCTCGCGGAAGCTCCGGAAGCGGAAGATCAACACCAGCGCCGCGAACCCGCACACGGTGGTCAGCACGGCGGTGGCGATCTGCTGACCGACTGAGAACGACGCGACGTAGGAGCTGTGGACGAAGATCGTCAACAGCAGCGCCTGCTGGACGCCCGCGCCGCCGGGCGTGAACGGGAACACCGAGGCCACCACCTGGACGGCCAGCACGAGCAGCGCGTTGCGGGCCGATCCGCCGATGTGGAAGGCGTCGAGCAGCGCCCAATATGAGGCGAAGCGCGCCACCCAGCTCGCAAACTGCCAGCGGGCCATGTCGCGCCGGTAGCGTCGGCGGTCGCGCAGGATCGCGAACCCCTGGCGCACCCGCTCCCAGAACGCCTTGACCTTCGCCGAGAGCAGCGCAAATGCCACCAGGAACAACACACCGAGCACCGTCAACAGGAACAGCGTGAAGCGCATGTTCGCCGCGAAGAAGCTGATGTCGAAGGCGGGCAGCTTGGAGAAGTCGGGCGGCTTTGGGAACACGCCCTGGGTGAACGCAAAGCACATCACCAGCAGGCCCATAAACCAGTCGAAGATCACTCCAGTCGACAGTGCACTGGCGACCGTCGGATAACTCGAGGCGGGGATCGCCACCCGGGTCAGGAACAGCTGCGCCACGTTGCCGCCGCCGAGCGGGAACACGTTGTTGATGGCGTAGCCGACCATGTACGCCCCCCACACGTCGCGCCAGCGGATCCGCTCGTCCGGGTACGCGGCCCGCAAGGCGTTGAAGAGAGCACGAGAGCGCAGGGCGAGGTACAGGGCATACAGGGCCAGCCCAAGCAGCAGTGCCCCCCAGCTCAGGTTCGCGAGCTGCGAAAAGAAGGTGCCGATCGAGTTGATGAGGCTGTCGACGGTCGAGCCGATCGACGAGGAGTGGTGGGCGCTGACCCCGAAATTGAGGCCGGTCGCCGGTGGGGCGAGAAGGTTCCCCCCGCTGGCTGCCGCTGCCGCGAGCCCGGGCATACGACCCATTAAAAAGCCCGGGGGACCCAGATCCATCTGGGTCCCCCGGAGAGTCAGGGAAGTGGGGGCGCAGTTCCCTGACCGACAGGGGCGAGTTTCCCCGTCCCAAGCTCTCCCTAAACCTTAATTTCGCTCCGAGGGCCGCTCCGCCACACGAATCGTGCCGACGAAGGCTACCATTCCCCCAGCAAACGCAGGCGAAACCTCGATTCGGGCGACGTTGGTTTGCAGCGGTGTGGACGTAGTGTGATCCTGATCACAAACCGCCCCGTGTCAGCAGGCCGAGTTATCGCCGTGTCAGCACCTAGACTAGGACCGTCACCGCGCCCGCGCGCCAGGCCCGCTGAAGAACTCCTCGCCGGCTCGGACCGTCCCCGCGGCTTCCGCCTCGTGGCGCAGCGTGCGGTCGGCCTCGCCGCTCCACGCCCCGATGGCGAGCATCTCCCGGTCGGCGTCCATCGGGCTGCCCCCGAGGTCCAGGTTGACCACCCGAGCGCACTTGCGTCCCTCGGCGATCGCGGTGACGATCAGCGACTGGCCGATTCGGGCGTCGCCGCATGCGTACACGCCTGGCACCGAGCTGCGGTAAGTCATCTCGGTGCGGATGTTGCCGCGCTTGTCGATCTCCAGGTCGAGCTCCTCGAGCATGCCGGCCCGCTGCGGTCCCTCGAATCCAATCGCGATCAGGACGAGGTCCGCCTCGAGCACGAACTCGCTGCCGGGCACCGGGGTCAGGTCACGCGAGGAGGTGCCGGTCACCTGCCGGGCGTATACGTGACTGACGCGCCCATCGCGACCGCCGAACCCGGTCACCTCGGTACCCCACCGCCGCTTGCCGCCCTCCTCGAGGGCGTAGGTCGAGAGCGTGCGCTTGGGCGGCAAGGGCCACGGATGGCGAGGGTCACGCCCGTCCGGCGGCAGCGCCATGTACACGTCGAGCATCACCACCGTGCGCGCACCCTCGCGGTGTGAGTTCGAGATGCAGTCCATACCGGTGTCGCCACCCCCGACCACGATCACCCGCTTGCCCTCGGCGGTGATCTCTTTCCCAGGTTCGGGGTCCCGGTAACGACGGCCCTCCTGACGGGCCACCCACCGGTTGCGCTGATATAGGTAGTCCATCGCAAAGTGGATGCCGCTCAGGGCACGCCCGGGCACGTCGGCGAGATCCCGATGCACGCGCGAGCCCGTCGCGATCACGAGCGCGTCGTGCCGGTCCCTCAGCTCTTCGGCACTCACGCTTTGACCGATGTCGGTGTCGTAAACGAACTCGATCCCGCTCGCGGCGAGGATGTTCACACGCCGGTCGATGATCCGCTTCTCGAGCTTGGCGTCGGGCACGCCAAAGCGCATCATTCCCCCAGGGCCCTCGTCGCGCTCGAACACCGTAACGGAGTGGCCCGAGCGGTTGAGCTCCTCCGCCACGGCGAGCCCCGCGGGACCGGACCCGACGACCGCCACCTTCTTTCCGGTCCGCCGGTCGGGCGGCTCGGGCGCCACCCAGCCCTCCTCGAAGGCACGCTCGGCGATCGCCAGCTCGATCTGCTCGATCGTCACCGGGTCGTCGTTGATGGCCAGCACGCAGGCCGACTCGCACGGCGCCGGGCAGATCCGTCCGGTGAACTCGGGGAAGTTGTTGGTCGCGTGCAGCTGGTCGATCGCCTCGCGCCACTTGCCGCGGTAGACGAGGTCATTCCAGTCCGGGATCAGGTTGCCCAGCGGACAGCCCTCGTGGCAGAACGGGATCCCGCAGTCCATGCACCGAGCGCCCTGGCGCTCCAGCTCGGCCTCCGGCTGCAGGTCGAAGTACTGCTTGTAGTCGTGCACGCGCTGCGTCGGGTCGCGCTTGTCGAAGCCAACCCGGTGGATCTTCAGGAACGCTCCAAGCTCCCCCACTACGCGCCGACCGCCTCGCGCTCGGCCGCCTCGGCGAGCACGCGCTTGTAGTCCCGCGGCATGACTTTGACGAATCGCTCGCGCGCGCCGCGGTCCCAGGAGGCGAGCACGTTGCGGGCCACGAGCGAGCCGGTCCGCGCCGCGTGCTCGGAGATCAGCGCCCGCACCTCCTCGTCATCCTCCCCAACAAGCTCGTCGAGGTCGACCAGCTCCAGGTTGCAGCGGCCCTCGAAGCGCCGGTCAACGTCGTACACGTAGGCGACGCCGCCGCTCATACCGGCGGCAAAGTTCCGCCCGGTCCGACCGAGCACGACCACGCGCCCGCCGGTCATGTACTCGCAGCCGTGGTCGCCAACGCCCTCCACGACCGTTTTGGCGCCCGAGTTACGGACCGCGAACCGCTCGCCGGCCAGGCCGCGGAAGAACGCCCGCCCCGCGGTGGCGCCGTACAGAACGGTGTTGCCGACGATCATGTTCTCCTCGGCCCGGAAGCGGTGCTTCTCGGGCGGCCGCACCGACACCACGCCGCCGGACAGGCCCTTGCCCGCGTAGTCGTTGGTCTCGCCCCGGAGCGAGAAGGTCACGCCCGGGGCGAGCCAGGCCGCGAAGCTCTGGCCGGCCGAGCCGGTGAACGCGATCTCGATCGTGCCCTCGCTCAGCCCGGTCGCGCCGTGACGCCGCGCGATCTCGCCGGACAGGATCCCGCCAACCGTCCGATTCACATTCCGCACCGGAATCGGGCCGAGCTTCACCGACTCCGAGCGCTCCAGCGCCGGCGCGCAGCGCCGCAGGAGCTCCCAGTCGAGCGCGTCGTCGAGCACCGGCTGTTGGGGACGCGTCCGGCACCGCGGAGCACCGGCCGGCAGGTCCGGGGACTCCAGAACCATCGAGAGGTCGACGCGGCTCGCCTTCCAGTGCTCGATCGCCGCGTCCATGTCGAGCAGCTCGGTACGCCCGATCATGTCCTGGAAGCGGCGGATGCCCAGGGACGCCATGATCGAGCGCACCTCTTCGGCCACCAGCATCAGGTAATTGACCACCTGCTCCGGTGTGCCCCGGAAGCGCGCGCGTAGCTCCGGGTCCTGGGTGGCGATCCCGACCGGACAGGTGTTGAGGTGGCAGACGCGCATCATGATGCAGCCCATCGCGATCAGGGGCGCGGTCGAGAAGCCAAACTCGTCGGCCCCGAGCAGCGCGGCCACGACCACGTCGCGTCCGGTCCGCATCCCGCCGTCGACCTCGACCACGATCCGCGAGCGCAGGTCGTTGAGCAGCAGCGTCTGCTGGGTCTCGGCGAGCCCGATCTCCCAAGGCACGCCGGCGCCCTGAACCGAGGACTGCGGCGAGGCGCCGGTGCCGCCGTCGTGGCCGGCAATCGTGACGTGGTCGGCGTTGGCCTTGGCCACGCCGGCCGCCACCGTGCCCACCCCGACCTCGGAGACGAGCTTCACCGATACCGAGGCGGTCGGGTTGGCGCAGCGGAGGTCGTAGATCAGCTGCTTGAGGTCCTCGATCGAATAGATGTCGTGGTGGGGCGGCGGCGAGATCAGGCCCACGCCCGGCGTCGAGTTGCGCAGCCAGGCGATGTAGTCGTCGACCTTGTGGCCCGGCAGCTGGCCGCCCTCGCCCGGCTTGGCGCCCTGGGCCATCTTGATCTGGAGCTGGTCGGCGTTGACCAGGTAGTGAACGGTCACCCCGAAGCGCCCCGAGGCGACCTGCTTGATCGCCGAGCGGCGCAGATCACCGTTCGGGTCGGGCGAGTAGCGACTCGGGTCCTCGCCCCCCTCGCCGGTGTTGGAGCGGGCGCCCAGGCGGTTCATCGCGATGGCCAGCGTCTCGTGGGCCTCGCGCCCGAGCGCGCCGAGGCTCATCGCGCCGGTAGTGAACCGCTTGACGATCGAGGTGGCCGACTCGACCTCGTCGAGCCCCACCGGCACCCCGGCGGGGCGCACGTGCATCAGACCGCGCAGCAGGCCGTGGCGTACCGCCTCATCGTTGGCCTGACGCGCGAACTCGGCGTAGGTAACGCGGGGGTCCCCGTTTCGGCCCTGGACCGCGTGCTGGAGCGTGGCGATCGTGTCCGGGTTCCACACGTGCAGCTCACCGTTTCGCCGCCACTGGAGCACGCCGCCGACCGGCAGCACCTCGCGGTCGGTCCGCGGATAGGCGCGGAAGTGCCGCTCGATCGCCTCCTTGGCCAGCTCGTCCAGGCCGACGCCGCCGATCCGTGACGCGGTCCCGGTGAAGTGCTTGTCGATCAGCTCGCGCTCGAGGCCCACGGCCTCGAAGATCTGCGCGCCGCCGTAGGACTGGATGGTCGAGATTCCCATCTTCGAGATCGTCTTCAGCAGGCCCTTGCCGATGGCCTTGACGATCCGCTGCTCCGCCTCGTCTCTTGTCAGGTCCACCGGCAAGAGACTGCGGTCGGCGAGCTCGTCGAGCGACTCGAACATCACGTACGGGTTGATCGCCGCCGCGCCGTAGCCGATCAGCGTGGCCATGTGGTGGATGTCGCGCGGCTCGCCCGACTCGCACACCAACCCCGTCCGCAACCGGGTGCCGCGGCGCACGAGGTGATGGTGGACCGCCGCGACGGCGAGCAGGGAGGGCATCGCCACGCGCTCGGGCCCGAGGTTGCGGTCCGACAGGATCAGGATGTTCGCGCCGTTGTCGACGTAGCGCGCGGCCTCCTCGCACAGAGCATCGAGCCGGATCGCCATGCCATCGTGTCCCTGCTCGATTGGCCACGTGATGTCGAGCGTGGCCGCGTTGAAGATCTCGTGCGAGACCTGGCGGAGCTTCTCGAGCTCGTGGTTTCGCAGGATCGGTTGATCCATGACCAGCTGGTGGGCGTGCTCGGGGCTTTCCGAGAGCAGGTTGACCTCCGCGCCCACGCCCGCTTGCAGTGACATCACCACGCTCTCGCGGATCGGGTCGATCGGCGGGTTCGTGACCTGAGCGAACAGCTGCTTGAAGTAGGCGAACAGCGGCGGCTGCCGGTCGGACATGACCGCGAGCGCCGCATCGTTGCCCATGCTCGCCGTCGGCTCCTCGCCCTTGGTGGCCATCGGCGCGATGATCATCCGCAGGTCCTCCTGCGAGTAGCCGAAAGCCAGCTGCTTGGAGCGCAGCGGCTCGATCCGCGGCGTGCGCGGATCGCGCTCGGGCAGGTCGTCAATGTGCACGACCGAACGCTCGTACCACTCGCCGTAGGGCCGCTTGCGGGCGACGCGACGCTTGACGTCCTCGTCTTCGACGATCTTGCCCTCCACGAGGTCGACCAGGAACACCTTCCCCGGAGCGAGGCGGCCCTTACGCTGCACGTGCTCGGGCGCCACCGTCGTCACCCCCGTCTCCGACGCGAGCACCACGTAGCCCTCGGTGTCCTGAATCCACCGGCCGGGCCGCAGGCCGTTGCGGTCGAGTACGGCGCCGGCGACCCTCCCGTCGGTGAACACCACCGCCGCCGGACCGTCCCACGGCTCGATCAGGCAGGAGTGGAAGTCGTAGAAGCCCTTGACGTCGGGGTCGAGGTCCTTGCGGGTCCGATAGGCCTCGGGGACCATCATCATCACCGCGTGCTGGATCGACCGGCCGCTCAGTACGAGCAGCTCGAGCACGTTGTCGAAGATGGCCGAATCCGACCCGCCCTCGCGGACGACCGGGATCACCTTGCGCAGATCCTCTCCGAACAGCTCCGAGCTCAGCTGCGACTCGCGCGCGCGCATCCAGTTGACGTTGCCGCGCAGCGTGTTGACCTCGCCGTTGTGGGCGATCATCCGGTAGGGATGGGCGAGCTCCCAGCTCGGGAAGGTGTTCGTGGAGAAGCGCGAGTGGACGAGCGCCAGCCTTGACGCCACCCGCGGGTCCCTGAGGTCGGTGAAGTAGCGCGGGAGCTGCGGCGCGGTCAGCATCCCCTTGTAGATCATCGTCCGGCTGCTGAAGCTGGGCAGGGCGAGGTCGCGGCCCGCCGCGCGCTCGATCACCCGCCGGATCACGTACAGCTTGCGCTCGAACGCGTCCGGGTCCTCGATCTCGTCCGACGCCGCGATCAGTACCTGGCGGATCACCGGCGCCGAAGCCCGAGCCGTTTCGCCCACGTGGCGATCGTCGACCGGCACCTCGCGCCACCACAGCACCCGCTGGCCCTCGGCCTCGATCGTCTCCTCGATCAACTGCTCGAGCACCGCCCGGCGCTCCGGATCGGCCGGCAGGTAGCAGACCCCAACCCCGTAGCGTCCCGCCGCCGGCAGGTCGACGCCGGCCGCGGCGGCCCTCAGGAACCCGTCGGGGATCTGGAGCAGGATGCCGGCGCCGTCACCGGTGGTCGGGTCGGCGCCCTCGGCCCCGCGATGCTCCAGATTCTCGAGCGCGTCGAGCGCCTTCTCGACCACCGCGTGGCTCGCCTCGCCCCACAGCTTCGCCACGAGCGCGATGCCGCAGCCATCGCGCTCGTTGGCGGGGTCGTAGAGGCCTGTGGCCCCTGGTGGAGTAGAACGTCGGTACATGGGGAGAGGCTGCAGACGGGCGCGGCGGCGACTCTGGACGAGCGCCGGCCAAGAGTACCAATGTGGGTTAAAGGATCATTAGGGGGCTGTTACCCGCTAACTAACGGCTGGGAGGGGCCTCGCTGCGGAATCCGGCCGAACCCATCCGTGGCTCGTACCGGATCGACCGGATTCCGTAAGGCAATTCGGCTTCGCCACGTTACTGGGCGCGATGCCGCGGCGAGCCGAATTGCCCGCGCTCGGCGTCCGTGGGGCGGCGGGGGTGGGTGGGCGGGATCCAATTCCCCGTCCTGACAGGGATCGCGATCTTTCGGGCTCTACGACTTGGCCTTGGCCCGCGTGCGCCGCGAACCGCCCGACTCGCCGGAGCCGTCGCCGTCGCCGCTCTTAGCCGGCGCTTTGCGGCGTGGCTTGGGCGCGGGCTCGTCCTCGTCGGCGCCGCGCACCGCGGCCAAGCTCGCCTCGAGCGCAGCCATCAGGTCCGGCGCGGCAGCGGGTTCCTCGGCCTGCGGCTGGACCGCGATCTCCTCTCCGGCGGCCTTGCGCTCGATCAGCGCGAGTACCTGGTCGCGGTACTCGTCGCGGAACTTCTCAGGTTCGAACTGGCCCGAGAGCGAGGCGATCAGCTGTTCGGCCATCTTGAGCTCGCGGTCTGAGGCCTGGGCCTCTTCGATCTCGCCGATCTCGTCGAGGCGATCGGGCGAGAGCACCTCGTCGCCCCACAGCATGGTGGTCAGCGTCAGTACCTCGCCGGTCGGACGCAGCGCGCAGAGCTGCTGCTTGGAGCGCAAGACCACCTTGCCGATCCCCACCTTGCCCGACTCGCGCATGGCGTCGACCAGCAGCCGGTAGGCCTTCGCCCCGCCGGCCGTGGGGGCGAGGTAGTAGTTGTGGTCGTAGTAGATCGGGTCGATCTCAGCGAGATCGACAAACTCTTCGATGTCGATCGTCTTCGTCGCCTTGGGATCGAGCGCGTCGAGCTCCTCGTTGGAGATCACCACGTAGTGCTCGGGCGTGATCTCGTATCCCTTGACGATGTCCTCGAAGGGGACCTCTTCGTCGGTGGTCGGGTCGACCCGCTTCTGCCGGATGCGGGCGCCGGTCTTGCTGGACAGCTGGTTGAACCGCACCGTCTTGGGCGACGTTGCGGTGTACAGCTTGACGGGGACGTTGACCAGCCCAAAGCTGATCGCGCCTGACCATATTGCTCGAGCCATAGATGTCCTTGTATAGCGAACGGGGTTTTGTGGCAAGGGATGAGCGCCGTCTTGCCGGCGGCTCCATGCATAAGACGCTAAACCCCTCCCGAACTCATCGGCGTATATCTCACGTAATGCCCGGCCGGCGCGTTTCATCCGCAGTGAACCTGCCCCCCTTTCAGACCCTGCTCGACGCCCACGGCCGCGACATCCACCGGTTCCTGGTGGCCAGCGTCGGGCGGGTCGATGCCGACGACTGCTACCAGGAGACGTGGCTCGCGGCGCTGCGCGCGTACCCGAAGCTCCGCGACGCCTCCAACCTCAGGAGCTGGATCTTCACGGTCGCATCGCGCAAGGCGATCGATCACGTCCGCGCCCGGCGCCGGCAGCCGATGCCCGTCGCCGACGTGCCGGAGCCTGCCGGCGGCGACGCCAACGGATCCGCCATGGCCACGCCCGGTGGCGGCATCACGGCCGACGACGGCCTGTGGAGCCAGGTCCGCGAGCTGCCGCCCAAGCAGCGCACCGCGCTTGCCCTGCGCTACGTGGCCGACTCCGGTTACGACGAGATCGCGGCCGTGATGGACACGAGCGAGGACGCGGCGAGGCGAAACGTCCACGAAGCCCTCAAGAGACTGCGAACGGAGTACCGAACATGACCGGAATCGAAAACGACCTCAGACGGGAGCTCCCGACTCCCGAGGAGCTGCCCGACTTCACCGCCGCCGCCGCGGAGGCCGGGCTGCTCGACGTCGCGTACGCGACGCTGGACTCGCCGCTCGGAAAGCTGCTGCTCGCAGCCACGCCCGAGGGGCTGGTGCGCCTTGCCTACGTGGAGTACTACGACCAGGAGGCCGTGCTCGAGCAGCTCGCGCAAAAGGTCTCCCCACGCGTGCTGGCCGCGCCCCGCAAGCTGGACGAGCCGCGCCGCGAGCTCGATCAGTACTTCGCCGGCGACCGCCGGGAGTTCGAGTTTCCGCTCGACTGGCGACTGTCCCGCGGCTTCGGCCGGCGCGTGCTCGAGGCCACGGCGAGGATCCCCTACGGTGCCACCGGCACGTACAAGCAGATGGCGACCGAGGCGGGCAGCGCCGGGGCCTCCCGCGCGGCCGGAAATGCGCTCGGCTCCAACCCGATCCCGATCATCGTGCCCTGCCACCGGATCCTGCACGCCGACGGCGGCCTGGGCGGCTACACCGGCGGCCTGGACAAGAAGCGGCTGCTGCTCGCGGTGGAGAGCGGGCAGGGGCTGCTCGACGCTACAACGGGTTGAAGCAGCCGTAGATCACGAACAGCGGGTTGACGACCTGGCGCCCGCCGGCGGCCTTCATCGTCTGCTGACCCACGAACGACGGGGGCGACTCGGCCTTGTAGCAGCCGTCCCACTGGAGGCTGACGTCGTAGCTGACCGGGGTTTCCTGGAACGGCTCGGCCCCCGGCTGCGGGATGAACACGTCGAGCGTGCAGATCCAGTCGCCGGGCCCCGACGGGGTGCTGGCGCGCCGGCTGCAGCTCGTGAGCACGTTCAGCTTCGCCCCGCGGGGGACGTATCTGCCGAGCTCACGCTGCTGGAGCAGCGTGAGGTTGTTGAAGGCGGGCATGATGCTCGCCTTCAACCGGGCGGCAGTGTCGCCTGCGGGGCCCCAGTTGGCGGCGATGGCGAGGAACGCGACGACCGCGGCCGATCCGACGGCGACGCGCACCGGCACGACCCAGCCGGGCCGGCGGCTGACCGGGGTCCCGGCAAAGTCGCGGCGACGCAGGATCAACCACGAGCCCGCCAGGCAGGCGACGATCCAGACCACGCTGACGATGCACGCGATCGCCAGCGGGCCGTAGTAGTGGTGGTCGACGAACAGCGTGTACCACCCGTCGAAGGCGGAGGAGGCGAGCAGCATGTGAAGCCACACGCCGCTGCCCACCAGAAGTAGCAGCTGCATGACGAGGGCGACCAGCGCGGGGCCGATCACACCCATGATCCCGTTCCGGGTCGCCACCGAGAGCAGCACGGCGATGCTCGTGAAAGCGAGCATCGGGAGGATGTTGAGCAGCCAGCTTGCCAGCACCAGCTCCAGGCTGTGGCCCGTCGACAGGATGCGTCCGCCAAGGTCCACCAGCGACCCGTCGCCGATCAGCAGCAGCCCGGCGGCGAGGCTCGAGACCATCAGCAGCAGGAGCAGCCCGATCGAGAACGTGGCCGCCGCCAGGAGCTTGCCCGCGAACAGGGCTCGGCGAGTCGACGAGCGCGTCAGCACCATCTTCCAGGTGCCGTAGCGGTCCTCGGAGGCAAAGATGTCGCCGGCGAGCACCCCCGCCAGAACCGGGAAGCCCCACGAGCCGCAGAACGACAGCACGACCAGCGACAGTGCGAAGCCGGACTGGTGCACCCACACCCCGAACAGCGTGTCGGCGGGACTGCCGCTCTGGAGCTTGAGCACGCCGGCGAACGCGAACGGGCCAAGCACGCAGATCAGGGCCAGCAGCCTGGTCGCGAGCTGCGAGGACAGCTTGCGCCGCTCCGCCCGGTAGACGTGCCAGACGTCGCCGCGCGAGATTTGACCCCGCCCGCCCCCGGCCGGAAACGCTTCCCCGGGGCCTAGCGCGTGGGTGGCGCTCACGTCTGCGCCATCGCCGCTTCGATCAGATCGGCCAAACCGGCCTCGTCGAGCTCGACGTCAGTGGTCAGGGCAAAGAACATCGACTCGAGCGGGCTCACCACGAGCTCGAGCCGTCGCACCGCGATGTCCGCGCGGCCGAGGTCGAGCACATAGCCGTCTACCGCGCCCTCGGCGACCAGTCGGAGCTCTCCGGTCGGCGACCTGGTGACGTGCACACTCAGATGCTGCTCGGCGAGCTCGAGCGCTCGGGCGTCGTCGCTGGTGGCCAGACGGTAAGCCGAGCCGGGTGCCTGCTCGCGCAGCTGCTGGGCGCTTCCGTCCCACACCACCTTGCCCATGCGAAGCACCGTGTAGGCGTCGCACACGTTCTCGAGGTCACCGATCAGGTGGCTGGAGAGGAGCACCGCGGTCCCCTCGGCCGCAAGGCGGCGCACCAGCCCGGCCATGTCGCGCGCGCCCGCAGGATCGAGGCCGCTGGTCGGCTCGTCGAGCAGCAACAGCCGCGGCGAACGCAGCAGTGCGGCAGCGATCCCGAGCCGCTGGCGCATGCCGGTCGAGTAACCGCTGACGCGATCGCCACCCCGCCCAGACAGGCCGACGACGTCGATTACCTCCTCGACGCGGCCCGGAGCGACGCCGCCGTCGAGCTCGGCGAACAGCTCGAGGTTCACCCGACCCGGCAGGTACGGGTAGAAGGTGGGCTCCTCGACGAACCCGGCTACGCCGTCGAGGTTGACCGACTCAGCGCTCCCGAGCGGATGGCCGAACAGCTCGACCTCGCCCTCGTCGGGGGCGACCAGCCCGAACAGGAGCCGCAGCAGCGTGGTCTTGCCGGCGCCGTTGGGTCCGAGTAGGCCGCGCACCTCACCCTCCGCGACCACCAGATCGACGCCGCCCAGCGCCGTCGTGGTCTCGAAGCGCTTGACGAGCCCCCTTGCACGCACTGCCGCCACCGGCGTCACTATACGGCCAGGCTTCTTCTCAATTTCCGTCGGGTAGGACCTCGACACACGTGGATCTCCTCCGTCCCATCCGATCATTCGACCGCTACCAGCAGTCACATAAAGCGTGGGCGATCCCGATGGCGGTGGTCAGGAAGTTCGGAAACGATCAGGCCGGCAGCCTGGCCGCGCTGATCGCGTACTACGCGTTCTTCTCGATCTTCCCGCTGCTGCTCGTGTTCACGACGATCCTCGGGTTCGTGCTGCAGCACAACTCGGAGCTCTACAACGACGTCAAGAACTCGGTGCTCGGTCGGTTCCCGGTGGTCGGCGATCAGTTGCAGTCGCACGCGCTCAGCGGGAAGGTCACCGCGCTTGTGATCGGCCTGCTTACCGCGCTGTGGGGCGGGCTGGGCGTGACGATCGCGGCGCAGAACGCGTTCAACCGGATCTGGGCGGTCCCGTTCAAGAATCGGCCCGACTTCCTGCGGTTGCGGCTGCGGGGCCTGCTGCTGCTGGTGACTCTGGGGGTCCTGTTCGTGGTCTCGACCTCGCTCACCGGGCTCGTGACGGCGATCGGCGGACCGCTGGTCAAGGTCGGTGGGTACGCGCTCACGCTCGCGCTCAACTTCGCCTTGTACGTGGCCGCGTTCCGTTTTCTGACCACGGCGACGATCCCCACGCGCTCGCTGTGGCTGGGCGCGGCCGTCGGCGCCGTGTTTCTCACGATCCTCTCGCTGGTCGGCGGTATCTACATCAACCACGTGGTCAGCCGTGCCAGCAACACGTACGGCACGTTCGCGACCGTCATCGGCCTGCTCGTCTGGCTTCACCTGATCGCGCAGCTGACGCTGTACGCGGCCGAGATCAACACGGTCGTGGTGCGCCGGCTGTGGCCGCGGAGCCTGCTCGGGCCACCCGACGCGCCGGCCGACCGGGAGACGCTCCGGGCGCTGGCGAAGGTCGAGGAGCGACACGACGACGAGCAGGTCGACGTCCACTTCCGCCAGCCGCTGAAGGTCGACGGTGACGACCCCTAGGTCGTGATCGTGATCGTCTCCGGGTTCGATGCCTGGCCCCCGACGGTGACGGTTACCGTCGCGCTCCCGGGCCGCAACGGGAAGGAGCCGCTGTCGGGCGGCAGGGCGAACGTGATTGACCCGTCGCTCCAGTCCGTGATCGTGAGTGTGGCCCCGTCATACGGCGCACCCCAGCTGGTCCCGCCCTGGACGAGCGTCAGGTAGCTCGACCCCTGACTCGCGCCGAAGTTCGTCCCGGACAGCGTGACGGTGCTTCCGGCCGTCGTGCTCGATGGGGACACCGAGGTGATCGACGGCGCCGGCGCCGCGGTGCCGGCGATGCTCAGCGTCACCGCCGTCGAGGTCTCCGGCCCGGTCGGTGCCACCACCGTGACCGTGATCGTCGCGGGCTGCCCCGGCAGGAGCGGGAACGATCCGCTGTCGGGCGGCAGGCCGAACGTGATGGACGTGTCACTCCAGCTCGTGATCATGACCTTGGCCCCGTCGTAGGGCGCCCCCCAGCTGGTGCCGCCCTGGGCCAGCGTCAGGTAGCTCGACCCCTGCGTGTCGCCGAAGTTCTGGCCGGTGAGCGTGACCGCGTCGCCCGGAGCGGGACTTGGCGGCGCCGTCGAGGTGATCACCGGCGGCGGGGGCGGCGCCGGCGCCGGCGGCCCCTGCTCACTGGCGGTAACGCTCTCGCTCCGGCCCGCGCTGCGGTACCTCACTTGCGACACCAGCGTGCCGGTCACCGGCGAGCTCGCCCCCGACGGCGCGGTGACGCTCCAGGACTGGCTGTCCGAGGCTCCCTCGGCAAGGTCGCCGGCCGCCACCGGTGATGCCGGCGTCACCGTCCAGCCGGCCGGCGCGCCCAGGCTGACCGATAGGCCGCGCGCGGAGCCCGGTCCATCGTTGTGCTCGCTCGTCGTCACTGTCGTGGACGCGCCGGCGGCGAGGCTGAGCGGTGTCGAGGGGTCAATGCTGAGGTCGACCGCCGCTGGCTCGGGCGAGCTGACCGGCGTCCCGCCGATCTCGCTCACCGCAGCGCCGGCGCGCAGCGGCACGCCGTCGACGTGCACGAGCACCGTGTCGGTGGCTGCGTCATACCTCCAGGCCTCCGGACCAAGCCGTCGGCCGTCGAGCATCACCCGATCGGGTGCGCTGACGCGCTCGATCTGGACCGTGAAGCTCCGGGTGCTGGCCTGCCCTGGATAGCGACCGACCGCCGGTCCGATCGCCACGTTGGTGGCTCGCCCGGCGCGCGACGGCCACGTCGTGAGCAGCGTGTGGCTGTCCTGCCCGTGCTCGTATCCGTTGCCCGAGCCGGCGTCTTGGTAGAGCGAGAAGCCGCCCGGCGCGCCGGGGTACACCCGCAGGATCGTCGGCGCGTCGGGCCGAGCGCCGACGTGCTCCGTGGCGACCTGCTCGGGAACGATCGCGCCGTCCTGGACGAACACCGGCATGCGGTCGAGCGGCACGGTCAGCGTCTGCTCCGAGGGACCGGTGAACGTCGCGCCGGTGAACCAGTCGGTCCAGTGGCCGGGCGGGAACCACACCGACTCGGTGCTCACGGTACCCGGCGTGGTCACCGGGGCAACGAGCACGTCCGGGCCGTACAGGTACTCGCCCGGGTTGGAGTACGCGGCCGCCTGGCCTGGATAGTCGAGGTACAGCGGCCGGTTGATCGGCAGGCCACTGCTCACCGACTGGGCGGCGAGCGTGTAGGTGTAGGGCACGAGCGCCTCGCGCAAGCGCAGGAAGCTCGCGGCGATCGAGTCGGCCGGCTGCGGATAGTCCCAGGGCAGCCGGTTGCCGGCGGACGAGTGCAGGCGGAGGATCGGCTGGAACGCTCCGAGCTGCACCCACCGGGCATAGATGTCGGGGTCATCCGACGGCGGTCCCCCGGACGGAATCCCCGGCGGCTGGCCGAGGAAGCTGCCGATGTCGTCGCTGACGTAGGGCTCGTCGATGCTCGACTCGTCGGCGGCGAGGTGCACCTGGAAGGCGAGCGTGTTCCACGTTCCCCAGGTGTCTCCGGTGAACGCAAGCGTCGACGTGTGCCCGGCCCAGGGGCCGGCCGGGTAGACCTCGTCGGGGTTCTGGTAGGAGCTGCCGGTGCGGGACAGGACGAACCCGCGCTGCCCCTGGTTGATCAGCTCCTGGGCGTACAGGTGGTTGATCCAGGCGTCAGGGGTTACGCCCGGGTCCGACGCGGTCGAGCTGTCGCAGCACCAGTCAAGCCACCAGAACGACACGCCTTGGGACTCGAACGGCTGATGCAGCGCGAAGTAGGACTCGGCCTGCGGGATGCTGCTCCAGTCCCACACCTTGCACGTGCCGCCGGGGGTGAAGCACGAGTTGTCCTCGGCCAGTGTGGTTCCGGCCAGCGCCTGTGTGGCGGCCAGCTGGGGATCGTTGTCGGCGATGCTCGCGTGGATGTTCAGCGTGACGTGGATGCCCTGCTGCTTGGCGTAGTCGAGGAACGCCTGCGGGTCGGGGAACAGAGCCGGGTTCCATTCCCATCCGTCCCACTGGTTGGGTGACTTCCAATCGGTGTCCACCGACAGGGTGTCGATCGGCACGTGGTTTGACCGGAAGTCGGGGATCAGGGTGGTCTCGTAGTCATGGGTGGTGTAGGGGTAGTAGTCCGAGTACCACACCCCGAACAGGTACTCGGGCAGCAACGGCGAGGGGCCGGTGAGGCGATTCAGGTCCTGGAGCGCCTGGGCGTAATCGTGTCCGTAGACGAACAGGTAGCCGTCCTCGAAGTCGCCGCCCGCGGTTCGCGGCGCGACCCAGCCGTTCGAGGTCCATACCGCGCTGTCGGTGTCGTCGAGCAGGCGGTAGCCGGCCTGGTCGAGGATGCCCGGGTGCATTTCGGGCAGCGCGGCGGTGCACTGTGCGGCCGTCGGCGTCCCAGCTGGGCAGCTGTAGCCGGACCCGTAGGTGGCGGTGTCGAAACCGCGGGTGTAGCCACCCAGATAGTTCATGGCCGGCTCCACGGGCGCCGGCGCGTCCGGCGCCGAGACCGACAGGGTGTCGACGTTGACATTGCAGCTGTCGGCGGCGGCGCACTCGACACCGACCGTGTTGCTGCCGGCGTTCAGGCTGACGTTGGCCGTGACCGTTGACCAGTCATCCCAGCTGCTCGTCGCGGGCAGGGTCAGGGTCTGCACATCGGACCCGTTGACGACGAGGTCGATCGTGCGGGGCGCGGGACCGCCAAGGGCGCCGAGGTAGTTGGCGTAGCGCAGCGTCACCACGGCCTGCCCGGCCGGCGCGCCGAGAACCGTCCAGTTGGCGCCGGCCTGGTTGGCCTGCCCGAGATTGGCGATGAACCCGGCGATGCTCTGGTAGCCCGAGTGGTCGGTCTGGATGTTCGCGGGACCGACCAGTTGCGCCGCACCGGCGTCGCACACCTGGTTGAACGGGCACTCGTTTTCCCACTGCGGGCTGACCGCACTCGCGCCCTGGACCTGCACCGAGGTGTTATCCGGGCCGAACGGCCCCGACCCGAGCTGGTAGCGAAGCGTGGCCTCCGACGTCCTGATCGTCAGCCAGCCATCCGAGGAGCTGACGCGGTAGAAGGGAACGGCGAAGCGCCGGTTGAGCACGTTGACCGTCGGGGCGTCCTCGAACGTCCCGCTCGGCGAGTACTCCATGCGGATCAGCCCGTCGCCCAGGACCTCGAAGCGCGCGTCGCCGGCGGTCACGATCGCCTGCCGAGCCGCCTTCGCGGCGCCAAAGTCGACCCGCGCGGCCAGGTTGACGGGCGAGGTCGGCAAACTCGCCGGTGACTGCGCCATGGCCGGTAAGGCGAGGACCCCACCGATGATCAAAGCCGACGCGACCGCTGCGACTCGCCGAGTCCCACGCATATCCCAACCTCCGACTTCGCAGAGCCCGGCGTGGCGGCCGGGCGATCCGGTCCGCGCGGCAGCCTATCACTCGGCCGACGCCGCCCGCGAGGGATCAGGACTGGTCGGAAGCGCCCGACGGCGGCGCCTCAGAACAGCCGGTCGGCGGCCTGTCGCCGCGTCATCTCGAGCGGCCACGAGCAGAGTCCACCCTCGGCCGGGCACCCCTCGCACACACTGCGCTGGGGCGCGTCGGTCACCGTGAAGCGCCGGTCGAGGACCCCCTGGGCGAGCGTCGTCAGCCGCGCCTCGAGCGCCGGCGCCTGCTCGCTCGTGAAGAGCGCGACCGCGGGGCGCTGCGGGAGCTCGAGGAACGTGTGCACCACCTCCACCACGGCGGCCCCGGCGCGCAGCGCGGCCAGTGCGTACACGAGCCGCTGCGTGCCGTAGGCGCGGTCGGCGAGGTCCTGCGGGTTGGCGCCGTCCAACCGGTCGGTCTTGTAGTCGACCACGAGTGTGCGGCCACCCGGCTCGCGGGCGATCACGTCGAACACGCCGCCGATCAGCACACCGGCACTGCGATCCGTCGCGAGCAGGAACCGGAATCCCTCCTCACGCCGCACGCCGGTGGCGCGACCGAGCCGCCGGCACAGCTCGCCGCTGGCGAACCGGTCGACGAGCTCGATGATCTGCGCGGCGTCGGGGCCGCCAGGCGCAACGGTCAACCCGAGGCCCGCCGCCGCAGCCGCGACCGCCTCACCGGTGGCGACGATCGGCCGGCGGAAGTCGAGGCGCTCGAGCAGCGCGTGCACGAGCGTTCCGCGGTCGACGGCGCTGAGCCCGCCCGCGCCGTCGGCCACACCACTGCCGGTGCGGGCGGCAAGCGATGGCAGCCGCAGCACGCGCTCGGCGTAGAAGCGGTAGCCGCATCGCTGGTACTCCGCCAGGGAGGTGTAGCTGAGCGCAGCCACGGGTGGCGCAGCCAGGGCAGGCGGCGGTGGAGGCGGCGGCGGCCCGGGAGGCAGCGGGGGCTCCGGGAGCGGCACCTCCGGCACGGGAGGCGGAGGCGGCGGGTCAGGGATAGGCGGCGCGGGTGGGTGGGTGGGATTCAGGTCCTCCGGCTGCACGAACGCGATGGCCACGTCGTCGCGCTCGGCCATCGCCGGGCCGAGCCAGGCGATCGGACCGCCACCGCCAAACGTGGGTTGGGTGGGATTTGGGCCCTCGACCTCCGGCCCATCGCCGAGCTTTGCCGCGCCACTCATGATCAGCCGCTCGCGGGCGCGGGTCATGGCCACATAGAACAGCCGGCGCTCCTCGTCGGCCTCGGCCGCCTGCCGCTCCTCGCCGAGTGCCCGGTAATCGAGAGCGGACTCGCGCCTGCCGGTGCCGGGCTCGGCCAGTCGCAGCCCGAACCGGCCGTCGCGGCCGATCCGCATCAGCTCGGCACGCCAGCGCGGGCCGCGGCCCAGGTCGGCCACGCACACCACCTCGAACTCGAGCCCCTTGGCGCGGTGGATCGTCATCAGCCGCACCGCGTCGAGCGCCTCGCCCTCGACCGGTGCCTCCGACTCGCGCGACTCGCGGGGTGGGTGGGCACCAATTCCCCCGTCGGCGGCACCGCGGGACCGTGCCCGCCGGGTGACCAGATCGAGGAACCCCCGCAGGTCGGGTCCGTGGGCCGCCTCGTGCTCGCGGGCCAGGCGCATCAGCTTGCGCACGTTGGCGAGCCGGCGCTGCCCGCCCGGCATGGCCAGGACCGCCAGGTCGTACCCGGTCTGGTCGATCGCGCGCTCGATCAGCGTCTCGGCGCCGGCACGGGCGACCACCTCCCGCTCGATGGCGAACCGGGCGGCGAACCGACCCAGTAAATCTAAATCCCCCTCCCCCAGTCCGTCGAACGCACCCTCCGGGTCGCGCAGCACGCTCCACGGATCGCTGCGACGGGTCCGCGCGGTCGAGGCGAGGACGACCAGCGCGTCCGCCGACACGCCGACCAGCGGCGAGACGAGCACGGTGTAAAGCGACTCCTCGTCGCGCGGGTTGGCCAGCGCCGCGAGGTAGCTGACCATGTCGATCACCTGCGGGTGGGCCCAGTAGCCGCGCCCGCCGATCACGTAGGTCGGGATCCCGCGGTCCTCGAGCGCCCGCTCGTAGACGCGCAGGTCGGTGGTGGCTCGGGTTAGCAGGACGATGTCTCGGGGCGCGATGGTGGCTTGGGGGTGGGTGGGTGGGAATCCCGGCATCAGCAGCCGCTCGAGTCGGGCGGCCAACGCCCGCGCCTCGGCCACGCGCCACGGCGCCCCGAGTCCCTCCATCGCCCAGTCGGCCCCCTTATCGGCAACCAGCAACTCGACGAGCGGCTCGTCGGCCCGCGCGTCATCTCGCCCGGCGAGCAACGGGCGGAATCGCTCGCGAAGCTCGCGCTCGAACACGCCGTTGATCACGTCCAGGATCTCCGGGCGCGAGCGGAAGTTGGTGTCGAGGGTGACCCGCGCCCCGAGCTCGGCCAGTGCCGCCCCGCGCCGCTCAAACAGCTCGACGTCGGCGTGACGGAAGCCGTAGATCGACTGCTGGGCGTCCCCCACCGTGAACAGGTTCGACCCAGCCAGCAGCTCGATCAGCTCGAGCTGGACCTGGTTTGTGTCCTGGAGCTCGTCGACCATGATCCGGGTAAACCGCGCCCGGTATCGCTCGCACAGCTCGGGGTCGGTGCGGAGGAGCTCACGGCATTCGAGCTCGAGGTCCTCGAAGTCGAGGCCGGAGACCGCGCGCTTGGCGCGCGTGTAGCGCTCCCCGAACAAGCCCAGCAGACGATCGAGCAGCTCGCGGACACGAACCGCCCGGCGGTGCTCGCACGCCTCCCGAAATGCGACCAGGGCCTCGGTGTAGCGCTGGCAGGCATCGGTGCAGAGCGCGGCGCCGTTGCCCCCGGGCAGGCCGACGGCCCACAGATCCCCCGGCCAGGGGTCGTCAACATCCAGCAGCTTCTCGGCACGCTGGAGGCGGGCCAGAGCCTCGATTACCTTGGCGCCGGGGTCGACCACCGCGCCGAGCTCCGCCGCGGCGGCCTCGCGGGCGTCGCGCAGCGTCGACCTTGCGGCGGCGATGTCGGGCGCGGCCGGAAGCGCCGGGAGCGCCGGCCGGCGCTGCCCCCGCGAGCGCAGCTCGCCGTGGACCTGGAGGATCGAGCTGCGCAGGCCGCCGGCGCCGTAGCCCGCGATCAGGTCGATGGTGGGTTGGTGGGGGGCGGGTGGGTGGGTACTCGAGTCTCGGGCGAGCTCCTCGAGCGCCTCGTCGAACGCCTGGTCGGCGAGCCGGTCCGCGTCGGGAGCATCGAGGACCACGAAGGCCGGGTCGAGGCCGGCGGCCAGCGCGTGTGCGCGCAGCACTCGCGCGCAGAAGCCGTGGATGGTCGAGATGAACGCACCTTCGGTGGCGCGCGCGGCCTCGTCGGCGTCGAGCTCGCGCAGGCGCGCGCGGATCCGCTCGCGCATCTCGGCCGCCGCCTTCTCGGTGAAGGTGATCGTGAGGATCGCGCCGACCTCGATCCCATCCTCGAGCACCGAGCGCGCGAACCGCTCGACCAGCACCGAGGTCTTGCCGCTGCCGGCGCCGGCGTCGAGCAGCAGGTCGCCCTCGCGACGCTCGATCGCGACGAGTTGCTCCTCGGTGAACGTGCGCTCGTCCGTGTCGGGCTCCGAAAGGTCAAGCACGGCAGATCCCGGGGAAGTGGCAGCCGTCGCGCGAGCAGGTCGCGGGACACGGCTCGAGCTCCCCGGCGCGTAGCCGCGCGGCAAGGGCAAGCGCGCGGATCCGGGCGTCCTCGAGGAGCTCGTCGAGCTCGGCCTGGTCGCGGGCGTCGTTGGCGACGAGGCCCCCACCGGGTGCTGCTCCCTCCAAGTAGACGCCGCGCGCCCGGAGATCGCCGCCGCCGAGCGGCTGATAGAAGCCGCCCACCGGGTCGAGGCCGAGCAGGCGCCGCACCGCGAGCATGTACAGCGCGACCTGGAGCTGGCGATCGGCCGCCCATCGCGCGCCCTGATGCTCGGGCCGAGCCGAGCCGCTCTTGTAGTCGCGGACGATCGCACGTCCTTCCGGGCCCTCGTCCACCCGGTCGATGATCCCGCGCAGGCGTACGTCTTCACTCAGCTCAAGCGGCGGCAGCGACTGCGAGTCGTCCCCGTCATCGGAGGAGAACCCGAATCGCAGCTCGAGGCCATAGGTCGGCCAGGGCCAGTCGGCGCGCGCCTCGTGGGTCAGGTACCGGCGCAGGTCCGCGGCGACCGAGCGCGCCCAGCCCGCGCGCACCGCGTCGCCGCGGCCGAGGCCGATGTCGTGTGAGGTCTCCGCGAGCACCTCGTCGAGCAGCTCGAGCGCGCGCGGCAGCGAGTCGCCGCTGACCGGTCCGCCCAGGCGCCGCAGCACCTGCTCGAGCACGTTGTGCATGTAGCTGCCTCGGGCCAGGGCGTCCGGGTCGGGCTCGAGCTTGTTCGGCTGGAGCTCGCGCTCCACCAGCCACTTGACCGGGCAGCTCGCGTAGGTCTCGAGCGCGCCGGCCGACAGGATCCGGCTGTGACGGACGCGCTCGAGCGCCGTTGGCCCCAGCGAGCCGATCGGTGAGGGCACCTCGCCGGCGCGTGGGGCCGCGGCGGCGGCGCGGGCGCGGGCCAGCTCGCGCTCGGTCGGCGCGGTGGCAGTCGGCCAGACGACGTCGGACAGCATCCGCCGGCGCCGGCGATCGGGCCACTCCTCAGCGAGCAGCTCGGCCACGTCGGCCAGGAACGGCGAGGGCAGCGCCAGGTTGCCCTCCTCGTCGGAGCTGCGGTAGGCGAGGATCACGCGCTCGGTCGCGCGCGAGACGCTCGTGTAGAAGAGGTAGCGCTCGCGCGCGAGCCCGTCCTCCCGTGGGCGTAGCCGCAGCCCGCTGCACGCGGCCAGCTCGCGGCGCAGCTCGTCGGACAGGAACGGGTCGGGCGCGGCGGCGACCGGGAACTCACTCTCCTGCAGGCCGCACACGAGGACGGCACGGAAGCGACGCGCGCGGATCGAGAGCGGGTCGGCGAGCAGCACCGCGCGGGCGTCTCGCGGAGGGGCGGCGGGGATCTCGAGCGTCTCGAGCAGCTCGATCAGCTCGGTAGCCGAGAGGTGCTCGTTCAGTTCCTCGAACTCCGCCAACGCTCTCGTGAGGGCGCCGACCGTTCGTGCGTCGAGTTCCTCGTCGGGGTCGAACACCGGCGCCTTGCCGCGGTGCGGGGCGGCCAGCAGCCGCTGGGCCTGGCGTACCAGCTCGGCCGCTTGCTCCGGGGCCGTCCGCAGAGCATCGATCTCATCCAGCTCGAGCTCCCGCGGCAGTCGCGCGCGCGTCTGGGCGAGTGTGCGCAGGCCTTCCTGACGCACCTCGGCCTCGAGGCGGTCGACCACCTCGAGGTGGCCCCGCGCGCGCAGGTAGGCGATCAGGTCATCCGCGCCGGCCTGGGCGGGGTCGAGCAGGGCGCAGCGCGCCAGGGCCAACAGCGCGCGGCCGAGGGTGGTGCGGGCCAGCAGCATGCGGCGGTTTATGGCGAGCGGGATCCCGTAGCGGTCGAAGACGTGCCCGACCAGGGCCCCACTGCGTTCGGGCGAGCGGTACACGACCGCGATCTCCTCGGCCGGGACACCGGCACGGAGCAGCTCGAGCACCTCGGCGGCGGCCAGCTCGGCCTCGGCCAGCTCGCCCCCAGCCTCGAGCAGGCCGATTGCCCGGCCCGGATTAATCCGGCCCCCACCCACCCCATTCGGAGCGGGCTCGAACAGGCCGCGCTCGAGATGGTGCAGCGCGGTACGGGCGTCGGGCGCGTAGTGCTCATCGGACGCCGGCAGCTCGAGCACGCGCTCGGTCAGGGGACGGAGCTCCTCGACCACCTCGGCCCGGGCCGACAGCGCCGCTCGGCCCGCCTCGTAGGTGAGCGACGCCATGACCTCGACGCCGACCACCCGGGCCAGCGTCTCGATCGCATCGCGCTCGAGCGGATGCAGATCGTCGAACCCGTAGAAGAACACCGGCTCGCCGCCCCAGCGGTCCGGCGCAGCACGCAACGCGTCGAGCGCCCGCCAGGCGTACAGCTCCGCGTCGACGCGGCCCAGCTGGTCGAGGCGCGCGGCGTAGGCGCGATAGATCGCGGCAACATCGCGAGCGTAGCCGCGCCGGCGCGGGTCCTGCTCGGCCCAGGTCCGCATGGCCGCGGCGAACCGCTGCGGCGTGACCAGCGAGCGCTGCAACTCCGCGATCAGCTCGCCGGCGGCGTTCGGAAAACCTTCCGTGAGTGCGGCCTCCCGCATGGCATCGAATTCGACCCCGGCCAGCGCCCGTTCGAGCACCCGCTCGCGCTGGAGCGCACTCAGCCGCCGGCCGACGTAGCCGGTGCGGGCGGCGATCTCGCGCGCCAGCCCGGAGAAGGTCAGCACCGAGCCGAGCACTGCCCCCTCGGATGCCAGCTCGCGGGTGTAATGGCTCGCGTCAGCCGCCGTCGGAACGACCAGGATCGCGCCGCGATGGGCGGCGGCGGTGAACGCGCCCAGCACCTCGCCGGCCTTGGCGGAGTTCGCGGGTCCCAGAACGAGCGTCAGTGGCATCGCCCCCCATGGTGGCGTGCCGGGAGGACGATCTACCGCCGTATCGAGACCGGATCGTCTGAGGCTCGCCCGAGACCGGGGTCGCGACCAGCTCGTAGGAGCCGGTCGACGACGTCCTCGCCCTCAAAAGATGACGCCGACCTCGACATAACGTCCATCCGCCCGACCGCACCGTCAGGCAACCGCCCGCGGCGCTCGATGAAGGACATAACGCATGGAAGCAAGTTGGCCCATGCGGGCTTCCGGGAAGAACCCGAGATACGGATGTCTCAGGTCCGGGAGCCCAGGCCAACACGAATAGGAGGGACCGGATGAAAGGCCCCTGGAAGGCGCTCGCCTTCCTAGCCGCCGTGGCGGGCACGGCGCTAGTTCTGTCAACGTCCGCATTTGCACTTGGTGGCGGCGCCGCGCCGGCGCCGTCGCACTGGAAAACCAACCTCAGCGGGGCGGCCTGGCCGGGCCGGGTGACCGCGCTCTATCCCGGTGCGGCCAACGACATCGAGCTGAAGTCGTTCACGGTTACCAACGACACCCACGCGAAGGAGCGGCTGAGCGGCGTCACGGCAACCATCCGGACCACCGGCGGCGATGTTCAGAACGGCGCGGGCAACGAGATCCGCGGCTGCCGGGCGAGCTGGTTCGGGGTCTCGGTCGAGCACGCCAGTCGTTCGCTCCCAGCCGTGATACCACCCGGGGATTCGTACACGGCGAAGGTCGCCTTCACGATGCGAGACGCCGCGACCAACCAGGACGCCTGCCGCGGGGCCGCGCCCGCCTTCACCGTCATCGCGTCCTCGTAGCCGAGCGGGTCAGGCGAGCGTGAGCCCGTTGCCGGTGAAGCTCACCGAGCCGGCCGTCCCGCCCGTGCCCGCGGCGCCGCCCGCGCTGCCGCCGCCGTTGCTCGCGGAGCTCACCGAGACCGTGAAGTTATTCGAGCCGCCCTGCGTACCGCCGGTGTAGGCCGACCCGCCACCGCCACCCGCGGCATAGTTGTTCGACCCATTGCTGGCGGAGCCACCGGCGCCGCCCGAGGCCTCGCCACCACCGCCACCGCCGGCGCCGTACGTCGCCCCGCCAGCGGTTCCGCCCGGACCGCAGGCGCCGCTGCTGCAGGTTCCGCCGTTGCCTCCGGAGGAGGAATTGCCGCTGCCGCCGGTGCCGCCGGCGTTGGTGATCGCGAACGGGAAGCCCCCGGCGGTTAGGGTGCTGCCGCCGCCACCGCCGGGAGCGGAGGACACGGTCGTGCCGCCCGCGCCGGCGTTGGACCCGGGGTTGCTGGTCGGGCCGCCACCTCCGGCGCCGCCGGTGCCGGTCGAGCTGCCCGCACCGCCTCCACCGCCGCCACCGACGGTCACGACCGTGTCCGCGGACGAGCTGGACAGGTACAGGCAGGTGGCACCGCCGCCACCGCCGCCGGCGCCGGTCGTGCCGCCACCGCCGCTGCCGCCGAGGGCGCAGCCGGCGCCGCCGGTGCCGGCCGAGCCGCCGGTCAGAGCGCTGGCACCGCCACCCGCGCCGCCGACGACAACGGTGAAGGTGGTGCTCGTGGCGCTGAGCGGGAGCGTGACCGTGCCGCTGATGGTTCCGCCGGCGCCGCCGGCCGCGCCGCTGCGTCCGCCGCCGCCGCCGGCTCCCTTCATCGTGAAGGTGAACGAGGTGAGGCCGGCCGGCACGGTCAGCGTGTAGGTGCCGGCGGTCGTCTTGGTGACGGTGGTCGGGCTGGCTGCGGTGAACGAGGCGCTGGTGACGTTCAGGGTGCCGTCGCTGGCGTTCAGCTGATAGGCGGGGGCGCCTCCCAGGCTGACCTGGCAGCCCGAGAAGGTGCTCACGCCGGCGGTCTCCGAGCTCGTGCAGCCGCTCAGCGTGGCCCCGGTCGGCCCGGTGCCGCTCTTGATCGAGAGGCTGACGGTCGTGGCGTAGCCGGTGGCCACGTTGCCGTAGCTGTCTTTTGCCGTCACGACGGGTTGCGTCGTGAACGGGGACCCGGCGGTCACGCCGGCCGGCTGGGTGCTGAACACGAGCGACGCCGCGGAAGCCGGCTGCACAGTGAACGAGGCCGAGGTGCCGGTAATGCTCCCCTGCGTCGCAGTCAGCGTCGTGCTCTGCGCGTCGTACAGCGTCACCGCACCGCTCCCAACCCCGCTCGAGAAACTCACCGACGACGGGTACTTCGCGGCGGTGCCCCCCGGGGAACTCGAAGGCCCGCTGAACGTCACCGCCTTCGAGCCGGTGTAGCTCGTCGCCGTGTTCCCGTACGTGTCGAGCGCAGTCAGCGTCTCGGTGAAGGCGCTACCTGCCGTCGGCGCGGGCGCACTCACGCCGAACGAGGCCGCCGACTTGGGCGCGACCGCGATCGAGCCCGACGCGACGCCCGCCAGGCCGTCCGTCGTGTCGCTCGCGGTCAAGGTTGTCGTCTGTGCGTCCTTGAGCGTGACGCTCGCCGTCGCGACACCGCCGCTGAAGCTCACGGTCGCCGGGTACACAGGCGCGCTCCCGTTGGGCGAGCTGGCCGGCCCCGAGAAGCTCACGCTCTTAGTGCCCGAAAGGTTGCCGGGAGCGTTGCCGTAGGCGTCCCGGGCGGTCAAGGTAACGTTGAATGCGGTACCGGCCGTCTGCGCGCTGCCCGCGGTGGCGACGATCTGATGGTTGGCCCCCGCCGCGACCGCGATCGACCCCGAAGTGCCGGTCACTGAGCCCTGGGCTGCGGTCAGGGTCGTGGTCTGGACGTCGTACAGGGTGACCGATGCGGTGCCGACCCCACTCGAGAAGCTGACCGAGCTCGGATAGCTCGGAGCGGTCGCGTTCGGCGAGTTCGCGGGCCCGGAGAAGGTGAGGGCCTGCGAGCCCGTGAACGCCGTGACCGTGTTGCCGGCCGCGTCCTGCGCGGTCACGGTCGCCGAGAACGCCGTGCCGGCGGTGGCGGACGCAGGAGCGGTGACAGCAAACCGAGCCAGCGCTCCCGAAGCGACGGTGACCGGGGTGCCGGCGCTGGTCGAGGACCAGGACTGCCATATGGCCGTGACCGTATAGCTGTAGCTGCCCTTCGACAGGCCTGAATCGGTGCAGGTCGTGACCGAGGTGGCGGTCGACGCCGAACTAGGGCAGTTGCCGGCCACCGTGCCGCCCGCCCGCCCCACGTAGTAGGTGACGGTCGCCCCCGCGGGCGCGCTGACCGGAGCCCAGGTCAGCACCACGGTTCCGGCCCCGGCGCTCGCGCCGGTGATGCTCGGCGCCGCCAGCGAGCCCACGGTGCCCGGCACTTTGGCCGAGCCGGGGCCGCCGGTCACATACGCCGCGGCCGGCGCAACCGTGAACACGGCCGACAACAGCCAGACGCCGCAGGCGGTAATGAACCGCCTGCGGCGCCGGTTGCCGGCCGTGGACGTGGTTTTGGACGTTGACTGCAACGCGTCGATTCAGGAGCAGGTGATCCGCGCCCACCGCCCGGTCGTCCCTGACCCCGCGGTGAGCCGCGGACGCGTGATTTCGTCTTAGGACGCCGTGATCGTGACCGCAGGGGCAGCGCCCTGGCACGCGTTCTGGTTCGTGCCGCTGTCCTGCATGGTCAGGTCGATCTTGCCGGCGTACGTTCCGGCAGGCGCCAGGTTGGCCGGGAGAGCCGGGTTGCCGGTGTCGACCGTGGCCGTGAACCAGCTCGCCTGGCACCCCGCGATGTCCGCTCCGGCCGCCGTCTCGGCGTCACCGTTGGTCTCAGCCGGCAGCGTCGCGGTGATGCTCGTGACGGCCTGGTGGCCCTTACCGTTGTTGGTCACCGTGAACGGGAGGTACTCCGTGTCGCTAGCGGCGCCCGGGTACAGCGCGGTCAGGCTGCCCGACCAGGCGGCCGTGCCCTGGGCGATTCCCCACTGGGTGGAGGAGCCGACCGTGCCGGCGCTGGTCACCGAGTTCGAGCCGCCGGTGAAATACGCGTAAGCGCCGCCGGCAATAGCCAGGGCGGCAAGCCCGGCCAGCACAACAATGACGCGCTTCTTCTTGAGGGTGCGCAACATGACGTCCTTTTGGTTCGAGGGAAAGGGTCACGCTGACTGGCGGATCCCAAGCCCGTTCCAAAGACGTCCTACCTCCGCGTCCCCGGTCCGCTCCAGTTCCTGTCAGCGTCCTTACATCCCCTCCATCGGCCGCGGTTGAGGCGGGTGTTAGCGACTGGACGAATGTTCTAGTGGCGTTCGAAACTCCTGGGGCTCCGAACATCCGAAAACCTCCCTTGGACTGGCAAAGCCTGACCCGCCGCCCCCACCGAATGAACGGATGCTGCCAGCCAAACGGTGGATTTTGGCGTCCGTCAAGCGGGCGCCGAGGGGGTTCGCGGGAGTTCGCGGAGCCCCGCGGAGGCCCGGCGGAGGCCGGCGCCGCTACCCGGGGCTAAGCCGCTTCGGGCTGCTCGGCCGTCTCGGCAGCCGTCTCGGCCGTCTCGGCCGTCTCGGCCTCGTCGGCCTCGGGCGGCTTCGCTCCCTCGCGCGCCCACGGCTCGTCGAACTCGACGCGCCACTTCCCGTCGTCGGTCTGCTGCAGCGCCAGCCGGGCGCGGAAGCTCTTGCCCGAGCGACCCTTGAACCCAGTCACGGGCTTTTCAGTGCGCCCGGTCTTGATCAGCTCGCGCGCCACCGACACCGGCAGCTGCTTGCCCGCCTTGGACTTCCAGATCACGAAGCCACAGCCCGGATCCTCCCGTGACCAGCACGAGTAGCCCTTGCGGTTCTCGACGATGTCGCGCCCGCACACCGGGCAGGGCCCGAGGTTGGCTCGCGGAATCCGGACGTCCTTCAGGTTTCGGTCCAGCTCACCAACCGTGTCCTGCGTAAATCGAACGATGTCGCCCATGAACGCCTCGCGCGAGTCGGCGCCGGTCTCGATGAGCGCCAGCCGCCGCTCCCAGTCGCCGGTCAGCCCGGGCGAGGTCAGGGCGTGCTCCCCGAGCAGCCGGATCACGTTCAGGCCCTTCTCGGTCACGACGAGCGCCCGGCCGTCGCGCTCGATGTAGCCGACCTGGATCAGGCGCTCGATGATGGCCGCACGGGTGGCCGGCGTGCCAATCCCCGAGTCCTTCATCGCCTCGCGCAGCTCCTCCTCGTCAACCAGCTTGCCGGCGGTTTCCATCGCGGCCAGGAGCGAGCCCTCGGTGTAGCGGCGCGGCGGCTTGGTCTCCTTCTCCTCCGAAGCGACCTTCTTGACGTCGGCCTGCTCGCCCTTGACCAGCTTGGGCAGTTGCTGCTCGCGACCCTCGTCGTCGTCGGCCTGATCGGCGTCGGGCATCTCCCCGTAGACCGCGCGCCAGCCGGCCACCAGCAGCACCTTGCCCCGGGTCCGGAACACGTGCCCGGCGACCGTCGTCTCCACTCGCGTGTTCTCGAACACCGCGTCGGGATGGAAGATGGCGAGGAACCGGCGGACCACCAGGTCATAGATCTTGCGGTCGTCGTCGCTCATCTTGTCGACCGGATGGCGCTCAGCCCGCGTGGGGATGATCGCGTGGTGGTCGGTGACCTTCGCGTCGTTGACCACACGCTCGAGCGGAAGCTTCTCGAGGCCGACGACGTACTGCGAGGCCTTCGCGTACTCGGCCTGCGAGCCGACCAGCTGGGCGATCGGCTTGATCTCCGGGATCATGTCCCCGGTGATGTAGCGCGAGTTCGTGCGGGGATAGGTCAGAGCCTTGTGCTCCTCGTACAGGCGCTGGGCCGCCGAAAGCGTCCGCCGCGCCGAGAACCCGAAGCGGCTGTTGGCGTCGCGTTGGAGCGAGGTCAGGTCATAGAGGAGCTGCGGGCGCTCCTTGCGCTCGGTCTTCTCGAGCTTGGTGATCTCGCCGGTCTGACCCTGGACGGCCTCGACGATCGCCCGCGCCACGTCGGCCGTCTTGACCCTCGGATTGGCGCCGTCGTGATAGCGCCCCTCGTAAATCCGGGGCTTGTCCTGCACCGGGTCGAACACGGCGTCGACGACCCAGTAGGGCTCGGGTTTGAAATCGCGGATCTCCTGCTCGCGCCGGGCCAGGATCGCGAGCGTCGGCGTCTGCACGCGACCCAGCGACACCGCCCCGTCAAACGAGCTGCGCAGCCGGATCGTGGCCGCCCGGGTTGCGTTCATGCCGACGATCCAGTCGGCCTCCGAGCGCGACCGAGCCGCCGCCTCGAGCGTGGCCAGCTCCAGCCCCGGGCGCAGGGAGTCGAACGCCTGCCGGATCGCGTCCGTGGTCATCGAGTTCAGCCACAGCCGCATGACCGGCTTCTTCGACCCCGCCTTCTCGTACAGGTACGCGAAGATCAGCTCGCCCTCGCGGCCGGCATCGCAGGCGTTGACCACGAGATCCACGTCGCCGTTGTCGAGCTGGCGCTTGACCACGGTCATCTGCTTCTTGGAGCGCTCGTCGCGCACGACCAGCTTGAAGCGATCGGGGACGATCGGCAGATCGGCCATCCGCCATTTCTTGAAGCGATCGTCGTACTCGTCGGGGTCGGCGAGCTGGACCAGATGGCCGACGGCCCAGGTCACGACGTGCTCGGGCCCCTCGAGGTACCCCTCGTGCTTGGTGAACGGTCCCGGGAGGACGCGAACGAGATCGCGACCGACGGACGGCTTCTCGGCGATGACGAGAGTCTTGGGCATGAGTCCGCGAGGGTAGCGCTGATGTCAACCGACCTCCGTGCTTTTCTGGTCAGGATGCTGGCGAGGATCGGCAAGTTCATGGTGCCAGCGGCCGTCGCCCTGTCGCTGCTGCTGCCGGGATCGGAAGCCAAGCCCGCGACGCCGGTTACCGGGGCCGCTGCCACGCTGCTTGCCGTCGGCGGTTTCGCCACCACCCGCACGATCCCCGCGGGCTTCGTGGGCCTGTCCGTTGAGTATTGGGCGATCCCCGCCTACGTCGGGACAGACCCCACGGCCATCGATCCAGTGTTCGTCCAGCTGATCCGAAACCTGGCCGGCGGCGCCGCGCCCGTGCTAAGGATCGGCGGGGACACGACCGACGAGACGTGGTGGGCCGCCCCCGGCTTCGGGCGGCCGGCCGGGGCGAGCTACGAGCTGACCCCCAACTGGATCGCGGTCACCCGAGCGCTGGCCGCGCGGCTGGGAGCTCGGCTGATCCTGGGGATCAACCTCGAGGCCGCCAACGCCGCGGTCGCCGGCGCGGAGGCGGATGCGCTGGTGGCGGGGATCGGGCGCCGGCGGATCGAGGCGCTAGAGCTCGGCAACGAACCGGAGCTGTACGCGGTCTTCAACTGGGGCGGCTCGGACGAGCCGGGTCGCCCGCCGGGATACGACTTCAACGACTTCGATCAGGACTTCTCGCGGATCGCAGCCGCCCTGCCGAACGTCCGGCTGGCGGGGCCCGCGGTGGGCGCGCGGACGTGGTTCGGATACCTGGGCCGCTTCCTGTCCGATCAGCCGCGCGTGGCGGTCGCCACGCTGCACCGCTACCCACTCGAGTTCTGCGGCTCGAGCCCGAGCCAGGCGAGCTACCCGACGATCGCCCACCTGCTCGCGCCGACCGCCTCGCGGCGGCTCGCCGAGAGCGTCGCGGCGGCGGCGCAGACGGCGCATGCGCACGGCGTCACGCTGCGGATCGACGAGATGAACTCGGTCTCCTGCGGCGACGGTCAGGCGCCGGGCGTGACCCGGTCGTTCGCGTCCGCGCTGTGGGCGCTCGACACCTCGTTCGAGATGGCGCGGGTCGGAGTGGACGGCGTGAACTTTCACTCCTATCCGGGAGCAACCTACGCGCTGTTCACGTTTAGCCGGGCGCGGGGACGATGGCGCGCCACCGTCGCTCCGGACTATTACGGGCTCGACCTGTTCGCCCAGGCGGCGCCACCGGGGTCCCGGCTCCTCAAGGTCCGGTTCTCGACCGCGGGCACGCGGGCGCTGGAGGCATGGGCCACGCGCGCGAGGGACGGCACGATCCGGGTCGTGCTCATCAACGACGGCTCCCGCACCCGCGCCCTCGTCGTCCAGGTGCCCGCGGCCCCGGCCGGGGCGAGCGGGACGATCGAGCGCCTGCAGGCGCCCAGCCTGAGCGGCAGCGGCGGGGTGACCCTCGGCGGCCAGCGCTTCGCGCCGGACACGACGACCGGCCTGCTAGCCGGTCCGCGCCGGACCCTGACCGTCACCCCGAGCCGAGGCAACTACGCGTTCAGTGTCCCTGCGGGGAGCGCGGCGATGCTGACCATCACCTAGCCCCGGCCTCCTGAAGCCCGGCCTGCAGCCGCTCCACCCGGCGCGCCACGGCTCCGAACCCGCGCTCGGCCGCGGCAGCCGCGGCCGCCTCGAGCAACTCGTCCGCACGCGGATCGCGAGCCTCGGCAGAGCTCAGGATCGCCCGCGCGTAATCGACCTGCGTGCGGGCCAGGCAACCCGGCGCCGGGAGCTCGCCGTTGGCGGCCAGCGCCCGCTCGAAGTGCTGAGCGGCCAGCTCGGGCTCGCCCATCGTCGCCGCCAGCTTGCCTAGGAAGCTCGCGGCCGAACCCAGGCACACGGCGGCGAATCCGATTACGACGTTGACTTCCGCGTAGGGCTCGAGCATCGCATAGAGCAGGCCCGCGCGCCGGGCGTCACCCAGATCGGCGCAGACGTCGCTGAGGAGCGTCATCGCGATGATCCAGTCGAGGTCCCTGGGCACGTCTTCGAAGTCGTGGGCGGCGAGCCGCTCGAACTCCTCCTCGGCCTCGGGCAGCCTGCCCTCCTCGCAGAGCAGGGTGGCCAGCGCGGCGCGCCACGCCGGCCGGCTCGGGTTATCCGCCACCAGCCGGCGAGCGGCGTGCTCGAGCTCACCCATGCGTCCCTGCTCGCGGCGGATAGCCAGCAGCTGGATCGCGTAGTACTGCGTGGCGGTCAGCGCCTCCGCCGGCCCTCCGGCGGCGAGCGCCTGGGAGGCGAGCTGGTCGGCGCGGTCCAAGGAGCCGGTTAGCAGCGCGCGCATGCCCTCCCACAGCAACACGTTCCACTCGAACAGCGGCTGACGCAGGCGGTCCGCACCTGCCTTGAACGCCTCCATCTGGGCGTCGACCGCGTCACGATCGCCACGCTCGAGCAGGTCGACGACGAGCCAGGCATGCGCTTGCAGCTGCAGCTCGAGGTTGCCGATCTGGCGCGCCAGCGTGAGCATCTCGGTCGAGGCTTCGACACGTTCCTGCAGGTGCGGCGGGTCCCACAGGACCCGACGCTGGGCGCCGTACGCGTACGCGCGCGCCTCGGGATCGCCGAGCTCGGCGGCGATCTCGGCCGCTTCCTGGCTGAGCGCCAGCATCCGCTCGCGATCGGGCGAGTAGTACAGCGCCCCGCACAGGCAGGAGAGCAGGCGGACCCGGACCAGTGTCCGCTCGGGCTGGAGCTCGAGCGCCCGCTCGATCATCGCGATCAGCTCACCGTCCACCACCCCCGGCGGCTGCACGTAGCGCCGCGAGGCCCCGATCGCCGCCCTCGCCAGCGCGTCCCCGTCACCGAGCTGCTCGGCCAGCGCCGCCGCCTCCCGGAACGCGGTGGATCCCTGGGCTCGCTCGCCGCCCCGCACCCGGGCCTCTCCCACCGCCACCAGGAGCTCGCATCGACGCGCTGTCGCCTCGGGCTGGAAGCGCGCGAGCACATCGAGCGCCCGGGCGTAGTGCTCGGCCGCCTCTTCGTGGGCGAGCATCGTGGTGGCCTGCTCGGCCGCTCGGAGCGCGTAGGTGATCGCCTCCTCGGCGTCCTCCTCGTCGGCCACCGCGCGGGTGAAGTGATACGCCAGCTCCGGTAGGTAGCGGCCCTGCCGGCGTCCCTGCGCGGCCTCGATCGCCTCCCCGACGCGCTTGTGGATCCGCGCTCGGCGCGGCACCGACATCCCCTCGTAGAGCGTCTCGCGGATGAGCGCGTGCGAGAACAGGTAGGCGCCGGGCTGGTCGTCGGCTTCGACCAGCAGCCCGGCCGCGAGCGCCTCCTCCAGCGCGCCCAGGAACTCCTCCTCGGCCTGGAGCACGACCCGTTCGAGCAGGGCCGCGTCGACGTCGCGACCGATCACGGCGGCCACCCGCAGGAGCTCGATCGCCGAGGGCTCGAGCCGGCTCAGGCGCCAGGCGATGACCTGCTTGACGCCCTCCGGCAGTCCGAAGCTCTGGAGCTCCGAGGCGGTGGCGCTGCCGGCGCGTACGCCCGCCTCGAGCAGGTGCCGGACGATCTCCTCGACGAAGAACGGATTGCCTTCGGTCTCCTCGTACAGCGCGTGGGCGAACGAGCGCGACGGGCTCTCGCCGGCACGCAGGGCCACGAGCGCGGCGGTGTCCGGCTCGCTCAGACCCTTGATCTCCAGCTCGGAGGCGAGCCGATCGCGCATCAGCTCGGTCAGCGCGTTGGTGAACGTGTCCCCGCGGCGCTCGGTAGAGCGGTACGCCGCCAGGATCAGCACGCGCGCCGGGCTCGTCGCGCGCGCCAGGTGGCGCAGGAGCAGCAGGGTCGGGCGATCGGCCCATTGCAGGTCGTCGAGCACGAGCAGCACCGGCGCCAGCCGCGAGAGCTCGGTGAGCAGCCCGACCACCGCCTCGAACAGGCGGTAGCGCTCGGTCTCGGGTTCGTCGGCGGGCGGCGGAGGCAGGTCGGGGGCGCGGCGGCGAAGCTCGGGGATCAGGCGGGCGAGCTCAGAGCCGTACTCGCGGGCGGTGGCCCGCAGGTCGCTGAGCGATGCGTTGAGCGCCCAGTGGCGCAGCGCCTCGAGGATCGGCTGGTAGGGGACCACGGTCTCACGCGGCGAACGCCCCGCCAGCACGGTCGCGCCCTCGTCGTGGACCCGTCGAGCCACGTCGGCGATCAGCGTGGTCTTACCGATGCCGGCGTCGCCGGCCAGGAGCACGAGCCGGCCCGAACGGGCCTCGCGGCAGGCGAGCTCCCACTCCTCCTCGAGCTGGGCGAGCTCGGTGGCGCGACCGATCAGCGGACCCTGCGCCCGGTGGCGCAGGTCGGCCGGCAGCGGGATCCCCGACCCGCCGTCGGCGATCGGCCGGCTCGGCGTTCCGCGCCGGCCGGCGTCGGCGGTCGACTCGCCCGCGAGCCCTCGAGGCCTCAGCAGCCGCTCGTGGGCGGCGATCGCCTCGGGCGACGGGCTCGTGCCGAGCTCGTCGCGCAGCAGGGTGCGGAGCCGCGTCGAACACGCGCAGCGCCCTCGGCGACGTTGCCCCGCGTCGCGAGCGCTTCCATCAGCAGCACGTAGCCCGACTCGCGGTAGGGCTCTGACTCGATCAGCGTTCGCGCGGCCCGCTCGGCCGACTGCAGCTGCGTCCCGCCCATGACCAGGCCGGCGCGCCCGATCACCTCGAGCGCCAGCAGATGGACCTCCTCGAGCTCGCGCCGGGGCGCCTCGAGCCAGCTCGCCTGCGTGCCCGGCAGCAGCCCGCGGCTGGCGATGTTGAGCGGCACCTGGGCGAGGGCCCAGGCTCGCCGCGCGTCGTCCTGCGCGAGCGCGTCGAGCGCGCTCGGTCATCTCGGTCGCGGCCGCCTCGACGTCGATCCACACCGGCTCGGGCAGGGTCAGGATCAGCTCGTCGCGACCGGCCAGGGTCGAGGCGCCCAGCGAGGAGCGCAGCCGCGACAGCAGGGTGCGCAGCGCCGCGTCCTGGGAGACCGGTGCCTGGTTGGGCCACAGCGCGCCGATCAGCTCGTCGCGCCCGACGTGCCGGTCCCGGTTCAGCACCAGGTAGGCGAGCAGCAGCGGCACCTGCTTGCCGCGCAGCCGCCCGGCTAGCTGCACGCCGTCGATCTCCACGGACAACCGTCCACACAGCTGGATCCGGGTCATCTCGAGCAGCGCGCTCTGGCTGCGGCAACGTTTTGGAAACGTATCGACAACGTCAACGCGGCAAGGTCCCTCGCCGTGGAGACCCCGAGGTGAGATGCAGCGACGAAATCGGCGGGGCGCAGTCAGAGGTGACGGCGAGCCGTGGCCATGACGGCCACACGACCGCAGTCAATGGAGGGCATAGGCGGATCGCCTACTGCGAGTGCGGGGCGCAACTCGCAGGTGACGACGAGCATGAGCTCTACTCAGCGGCTCAACGGCACCTCGCTCACCACCACCCTCAGCTCCTGGGGGCGCTGGGACCTGGGATGGTGAGTCAAATGGCCGAGGACGTCGGGGGGCAATAACACTTCGGGGCCCCCGGGGGCATGCCTAGGGGCGGGCGGTGTGCAGACCACCGCCCGCCCATAGCGCCCTGGTCATGGGGCGCGCCCCTCAGGGGAGCGGCGGCCGGATCGCCAGCTCTGGTTCTTTCTAGCCGGCGCAGCCCTCGGTGGAGACGCCGTGGATCCGCGACAGCGACTTGGTCAGCTGCGTGCGCACGAGCGCGTTCGGTACAGCGAAGCCGCCCTGCCCGCTCGGGGAGCCGGTGATGGCCGCGAACACGGTCGCGACCACCTGACCGCGGGCGTTGATCATCGGGCCGCCCGAGTTGCCGGGCCGCACGAGGCCACGGAGCGGCGTGATGCTGCGCAGCACCGGGCCGTTGCCGTAGGCGTTCTCGGTGCTCGACCATCTCGGTCTGTCCGATCCGCCCCGGCTCGTTGTCGAACGGCCCGTCGAGCGGATAGCCGAGGATCGCCGCCGCCGTGCCCGGGCGTGGGATTGGCGGCGAGGTGCAGGACCGGCTCGTGCAGACCGGGAACCCGCAGGATGGCGATGTCGTCGTGCGGATCGAAGTCGATTACCTCCGCATCGAACCCGGGCAGGTTGCCTTGGAGCTGCGACGTTCGTGTCTGCTCTCGCCCGCGACCACGTGAGCGTTCGTAACCACCACGCCCGGCGCGGCGACCCAGCCGCTCCCCTCGATGCCGAGGCCGCACGCCGTCCCGAGCACCTTCACCACGCTGTCGCTGGCGGCGTCCACCGCCGGAGCGCCCACGATCCCGGACGGGGGCGCGGGCACGTTAGCCTCGGGACCCCGGACCGACGGGATCGGGTCGATGCGCGCCAGCGCGTGCAGGATCGGCCCCGACGGCGGCAGCAGCTCGTTCAGCGCCGCGCAGGATGGCCGAGCTCTGGATGTCCTGACGGAGCCCGGAGGAGCTCGACGATTGCAGCGCGATCGCGCCGACGATCCACGCGATCCCGAGCGCCACCGACGCGGTCAGCGCTGCGCCGAGCAGGCCGTCGACGGTCCGCAGTCCCGGGCAGTCGCAGGAACACGCGAGCGCGCGCCCCGATCCCCTCGAAGCCGCTGGCAAGCACAGCGCCGGCGAGCAGCGCCCCGAGCAGCCCGAACAGCGGCGCGTATTGCGAGTGCGAGCCACCGGGCAGGACCAGCGGCGCGAGCCGTGTCCCGAGAAAAGCCCCGAGGCCGAAGCCGACAAGCGAGAGGGCGCCGACGATGAAGCCCTGGGCGTAGCCGTACATCGCAAGCAGCACGGTGAACGCCACGATCAGCCAATCGACGCCAGTCACGGCAGAGAGGTTACGGCGGGCTTTCCTCCACCGTTCCGGCAAACACAAAGAGGCCGACTACGGTCGTGCCCTACCGTTCCGATCTGAGGTGGCACATGCAGTTCTGACGGAAGGGGCACCCCGTCGACGCCGGGGACGACGCCGACTGTGGCGGCGGCGTCTCCGGCTGCTCGTACCGCTGGCCGTCATCGTCGCGGCCGCGGTCGCGGTCGTGCTGATAGTCCGCGCCGGCCCCGGCCCGGCCGAGCACCAACTGGTATCGAACTACGTCCACGACTGGGCCGCTAGCGACTACCGCGGCATGTACTCGCTCCTCGATCCGGTCTCCAAACAGCACACGAGCGAAACGAGGTTTGCGGACGCCTACCGGCACGACGCAATGATCGCGACGCTCGCGACACTCGTGCCGGAACAGATCGGCGGTCGCCGGGGCGAATACATCCCGGTCCAGATGCGGCTCTCGACCAGGCTGTTCGGGACCCTCCGCGAGACGCTCGAGGTCCCCCTCACCGGCAGCGGCTCCAGCGCCACCGTGCACTTCGCGAGCAACCTGCTCTTCCCGGGCCTGACCGGACACGAGCGGCTCGGCCGGCGGATGTCGCTGCCGCCGCGCGCGACCCTGTTCGCGGCCGACGGGACGCCGCTGGCGCAAGGGCCCGACCGGACCTCGCCGATTCCCGCCGTGGCGGAGCAGATCGTCGGCACGCTCGGCCCGATCGCGGCCGACCAGGCGGCGACGTACATGGCCGAGGGCTACCCCGCCAATGCGCAGGTCGGCCAGGACGGCCTCGAGCACGTCTTCCAGTCCCAGCTGGCCGGAACGCCCGGCGGCGTGCTTCTGGCCGGAAGGCACGTGCTCGCGCAGGTGGCTCCCAAGCCCGGCCACGACATCAAGACCACGATCGACCCGGCGATGGAGACCGCGGCGGTCAACGCGCTCGGTGGCAGCTACGCCGGCATGGTCGCGATGGATCCGCGCACGGGAGCGGTGCTCGCGGCGGCCGGAATCGCCTACTCCGCCCCCCAGCCGCCCGGCTCCACGATGAAGATCATCACCTCGACCGCCGCGCTGTCGGCCGGGATCGTGAAGTTGAGCACCGTGTTTCCCTACAGCACCGAAGCGACGCTCGACGGCTACACGCTCCACAACGCCAGCGACGAGGACTGCGGCGGCACGCTCCTGAACTCGTTCGCCGTCTCGTGCAACTCGGTGTTCGCGCCACTCGGCGCCGAGCTCGGCGGGCCACGCCTGCTGGCGATGGCCGAAAAATTCGGCTTCAACCAGACTCCCACGATCCCCGGCGTGGCCGAGAGCTCGATCCCACCGGCGAGCCTGGGAAGCGATCTCGACGTCGGCTCCTCGGCGATCGGCCAAGGCCAGGTCCTCGCCACACCGCTCGAGATGGCCGATGCCGCCGCGACCATCGCGATGGGCGGCCGCCGCCCGATCCCGACGCTGTTGGCCAACCAGCCCCCTCGCTTCGTCCGCGTCGCCAGCGGTCACGTCGCGAACGAGGTCCAGCGGATGATGGTCGCGGTGGTCGACTTCGGCACGGGCACCTCGGCGGCGATCCCGGGGGTCACGGTCGCGGGCAAGACCGGCACGGCCGAGCTGGCGTCCACGAGCACGGCCAGCGGTCAGAGCGTCGCCAACGCCAATCAGCTCACCGACGCCTGGTTCGTCGGCTACGCGCCGGTCGGCCGTGCGCGGATCGTCGCTGGGGCGCTGTTCCCCAATCAGGGCGCGGGCGGTGCGACGGCAGCGCCCGCCGTGCGCGAGGTGCTGATCGCCGGCCTACAGGGCTCGCACTGAGCCGGCCTACAAATCAAGCGAGATCTGCCCGGGCGTGCCGCCGCCGCTCGGGTAGATGTGCAGCGTCAACGGCCGGTTCGCGTACACCGAGTTCGGCAGCTTGAACAGGAGCAGCCCGCCTCCGGTGGGACCGAAGCTGGCGGTCGTGTTGGGCTCGGGCTCGATCGCCGCCGGTTCGAGCACCTGGTGGGTCCAGGCGTAGCCGTTGATCTGTGAGTCGAGGGGGATCGGGTAGTAGACGTCCCCGCTCGAGTCGACGATCGAGAATCTGTCGGCCGTGGGGTGCGCCTGGTCGGTCTGGTTCTTGGCCCACAGGAACACGCCGTACCAGAGCTGGTCGGGTGTCAGTCCGGTCCGGCTGTACCCGCTCGGCAGCCCGACCAGGTACTGCCGATCCTCGACCGCGTACGGATTCAGCTCCCGGGAGATCTGCATCTGGTATGTGATCGGCCCGGCGTCCACGTACACGCCGTCGTTCAGGGTGCTGACCGGATCGGACACCTGGCCGCAGGCCGCGACCCCGAGGATCAGTCCGAGGGCGCAGAGGAAGGTCCACAGACGGCGGGCGCTCACGGGGGCGGAAGTTTAGAGATCCGAGCGCGCCGCCGACGTCAGCGGCCGGCCACGGTGGCGCGCCGGCCGCGGTCGCGGTCTTCCTCGAGGATGGTCCGCAGCCGCCCCATCGCCTTGCGGGTCTTGCGCTTTAGCCACGCGTTGCCGCCAAGCGCCTCCATCAGGTGATCGGAGGGGAAGACAGGCACGGTCTCGAGCGTGTATTCGACCCGGGTGCCGCCGCTCGGCCCGGGCGACAGCGTGTACGTCCCGAGCATCCGGATCCGGTTGTACTTGCCGCCGCGGCCGCGCTCGACGATCCGGAAGGGCGGCTGAACCTCCATGAAACTCATGTCGGCCCAGTTGAAGCGCGCCCGCGGCGCCTTGATCCGAAACCGCGCGCCGGCGCCGGTCCCGTAGGAGTCCTCGCGGGTCAGATGCCAGTCGACCAGGTAGTGGTCGGTGAACTCGGCGTGGTTGGCGATGTCCGCCAGGTACTCGAAGACTTCCTCACGCGGCCTCGAGATCGTCGTTTCGACCGTGAACGGCTCCACGGGCGGGATTCTAGGTTCGAGGGCCCGGAGTCGGCTTCACGCCGCTCGATGATCGGTCAGGCGCATGGTGTGACCGAACTCGGGACCGTGCACGATTTCCGATCTCAGGAGCGGATCTGGCTCGAGCGCCCGGCACAGCTCGCAGTACAGACCGCCCGCCTCGTCGAGGTAGACGCGCTCGCCGATCAGGGGCGTTCGGTGGCAGCCGCGACACCGCTCGCGGTCCGAGTCGCGGCGGTCGGCCGCGCGACGAACCAGCGCGACCTGAAGTTCGGGAGCGCGCTGATCGGGGTAATCAGGATCCGACACCTCCCGAGTGTTCGGCGCTGTACAGGGGGTTCCTGCCGGGGCAAATTAAGGCTCAGCTAAACGCCGGAAGGATGGTCCGTAATCCGTCCAGAGACGCTCCGAGACCTTTGACTCAGGGGATATGATGACTTGAACGACTTGTCCAAGTCGGCAAGTCTTGAGCCCGTAACAAGGAGAACGCGCCTTCATGAAAGCTTGGATGTCGGGCAATGTTGCGGGGACCGGAACCTTCAAATGCACGGACTGCGACTACCCCGTGTCGCTCGACGCGGTGGACGAGCTACCGACTTGCCCGAACTGCGGAGGTACCGAATTCGTACGGGCTTCGCTGTTCACGACGGCACAGACGACGGTGCTCGAGGTCGCGGCCGACGACGACGATCAGGGCTGGCTCGATGAGCTTCGGGACGGGCTCCACGAGCCCGGGCAGTATCTGGCCTACCGCGCCGAGGGCGAGGACGCGATCACGTACGTGCTGCAGCGTGAGTGGACTCGGATCGGCCGCAGCCTGGCCGCGGATATCCGCTTCGACGACCCGACGGTGTCGCGGCGACACGCACTGATCGTGCGCCAGCCGGACGGCCTGCGGGTGCTCGACGACCGCAGCCTCAACGGCGTGTTCGTCAACGGCGAACGGGTCGAATGGAGCACGCTGGCCGACGGCGATGAGATCGTGATCGGGCGCCACCACTTGCATTTCGTGGACGTGCCGATCGTCTCGGGCATGCGCTACAGCCACGCCGCCGAGCACAGCGCAACCGCCCCGGCCAGCTGACCCCACCCCTGGTTATGCAAACTGCCAGCCGCACGGCTGGCCTATAGTCGGGCGCTCGATGGCGGAGACGATTGCGGTTCTCTCGCAGAAGGGCGGCACGGGCAAGACTACGGCTGTGCGCACCCTGACCGACGTGTTCCGCCGCGTCGATCTGCGGGTGCTGGCCGTCGACCTCGACCCGCAGGGCAACCTGTCGGACTACCTCGACGTCGACCCCGAGGCGACCCCCACCGTCGGGGATGTCCTCGCCGGGAGGGCCAAGGCCCGCCAGGCCGTGCACGACGGGATCATCCCCGCGAACCTTGGGCTCGCCGAGGCCGAGCTCGCGCTGGGCGGCAAGATGGGCCGCGAGCTCGCGCTCAAGAAGGCGCTGCGCGACGTCCGGGACGACTACGACCTGATCATGATCGACTGCCCGCCGGCGCTCGGCCTGCTCACGGTAAACGCCCTGGTCGCCTCCGATCACGCCCTGATCTCGGCCGAGGCCCAGTACTTCTCGCTCCAGGGCGTCGAGCAGGCGCTCGAGGTGATCGAGCTGGCCCGTGAGAACCTCAACCCCGACCTCGAGTGGCTCGGGGTCGTGCTGAACATCGCCGACATGCGCACCCGCCACTCCCGCGAGGCGTTCGACTCGCTGCGCCAGCACTACGGTTCCAAGCTGCTCGAGACCACGATCCGTCAGTCGATCGCCTACGCCGAATCGGCCGAGCGAGCGGTCTCGATCATCGATTACCGGCCGGACCTGGCCGCCGACTACCTCGAGGTGTCGGCCGAGTTGCTCAAGCGCCTCGGGATGGAAGGCCCGCGCCGTCGGGTGCGCGCGCTGGCCGGCGAAGCCTCACCCGCTCGCGTTTCTTAGGGGTCGCCTGACGGCGGCCCAGGCTAAACCGACCGCTGATAGGACCGGAACGCGTTCGTCGCGAACGCCAGGCACAGCACGAGCAGCCCGGCCAGGAACGCGGCCCGGGATGCGGCCAGCCCCCAGTCGGGGTGCGCCGAGGTCGCGGTTCGGCCGGCCTCGACCGCCCAGTTGACCGGATTGAAGTCGGCCACGTGCTGCATCCACTTCGGGATCAGGTTGACGGCCAGGAACGTCGAGGACAGGAAGGTGAGCGGGAGCAGGATGAACTGGGTGGCGCCGATCAGGGCCTCCTCCTGGCGCATGATCAACCCGAACCCGTTCGAGAGGGCCCCGAACGTGGCCCCGAGCAGGGCCGAGACGGCGAACAGCACCGCCACGCCGCCGACGCCTCCCGGGAACGACGCGCCCACGATCAGCGCCAGCGCGACGATGATCAGCGACTGGATCACGACGACCACGGTTTCCTTGAGAATGCGCCCGGCGATCAGCGCCTCGCGCCGCACCGGGGAGACCAGGAAGCGGGCGGTGACGCCGCGGTTGAGGTCGTCGATCAGCGACATCCCGCTCCAGGCGGCGTTGAACATCGCGGTCATCACCACCACTCCAGGCGCGAGGAACGCGATGTAGGAATGGGCGTGGAAGCCCGGGATCTCGATCACCTTCTTGAACAGCGCGCCGAACAGCAGCAGCCAGATCACCGGCTGAACGAGCGTGACCGCGACGAACCAGGGCTGGCGCCACAGCTCGCGCAGATGGCGGAGGGTCATGTACAGGGTCTGCCTGATCACCGTCATCGCTTCGCCTCCGCCTGCTCGGCCTCGGCCGCGTCGAACGTGCGGCCGGTGTACTTGAGGTAGACGTCATCCAGCGAGGGCCGGGCGACGCGCACCGAGGCGACGCCCACACCATGGCTCTCCAGCGCCTGGAGCACGAGCGGCACCGCGCGCCCGCCGTCGTCGGCCCGCGCCCGCAACGTGCGCCCGTCGAGGAGGACGTCGCGGACCGCGTTGAGCGGGGTCAGAGCGCTCGTGACCTTTCCGTTGTAGTCGCCGTCGAGGTCGACGTGGATCGCGTCGCCGCGGAGCTGGCGCTTGAGCTCGTCGGGCGTACCCTCGGTGACTACCTTGCCCCGGTCGACGATCGCCACGCGCTTGGCGAGCTGATCGGCCTCCTCCAGGTAGTGCGTGGTCAGCAGCACGGTCTTTCGACGCTCGCCCGCCAGCTGCGCGATCTCGGCCCACATGTCGGCCCGGACCTCGGGGTCGAGGCCGGTCGTCGGCTCGTCCAGGAACAGCACCGCGGGGTCGTGGACCATCGCCATCGCGATGTCAAGGCGACGCTGCATCCCGCCGCTGTAGCCCCGCGTAATCCGATCGGCGGCGTCGGCCAGGCCGAACCGCTCGAGCAGCTGCTGGGCGCGCTGCTCGAGCGCTGCGCCGCGCATTCCGTAGAGCTGGCCCTGCAGACGCATGTTCTCGCGGCCGGTGGCCTGGACGTCGACCGCCGAGCCTTGCGCGACGACGCCGATGCGCCGGCGCACGCTGTCGGGGTTGGCGACCACATCGAGTCTGCCGACGAGCGCCCGGCCCGCGTCGGGCTTGGCCAGCGTGGTCAGGATCTTCACCGCGGTCGACTTGCCGGCGCCGTTGGGGCCGAGCAGCGCGAACACACTGCCCGGTGCGACCGCGAAGGACAGACCATCGAGCGCCGTCACCCCCTTCGGATAAGACTTACGAAGGCTCTCGGCCTCGATTGCGTGTTCCACGAGCTACGACCTCCAAAGCTAGAATTCACTCACGCGACGAGCATCTTAGTAACTAAGAGATTTAGATGTCAAGCGAAACCTTTCCGACGAGCGGGCCCGACTGCAAGCGCCAGCTGAGCGATGAGGTCCGCGCGAACCAGCGGGTCGACCGACGTGGTCGACGAGCTCGTGTCCCAGCTGATGGGGATCAATCGGACCGACTCGCGCTGCATGGACATCCTCGACCAGCACGGGAGCATGAGTGCGGGCGACCTCGCCGAGGCGAGCCGGCTGACCACCGGGGCGATCACCGCCGTGATCGACCGGCTCGAGCGAGCGGGCTATGCCCGGCGCGTGCCCGATCCGACCGACCGGCGACGCGTGCTCGTCGAGATGACGCCGAAGGCGTACGAGGCCGCGTATGGAGCTGATGATCGAACCGCTCCGCGAGCTCTACGACCCCGTCGCGGCGCGCTACAGCGACGACGATCTGCGGCTGCTGATCGACTTCACTCGTCAGGGGCGCGAGCTCCAGGAGCGCCATGCCGCGTGGCTGCGCGGGAGCGGCGGTGGCGCAAAAGTCAGAGCTCGCGGACGTCGGCGCCCTGAGTCTCGAACGCCGCCCTCATCACGGTCGCCCATTCGTGCGTCTCGCGTCTGAGCGCCTCGAGCGCCGGGCCGCTGTCCTCGTAGCGGCACCACACGAGCACGGTCGGCCCCGCGCCCGAGATCGTGGCGCCGAGCGCGCCCAGCCCGGGCGCACGCTCGAGCAGCGCAACCGAGCGCGGGTACAGGTGCGCGCGGTGCGGCTGGTGCAGGCGATCGGGGAGACCGGCGGCGATCAGGTCCCAGTCACCGGTGGCGACGCCGGCCATCAGCAGCGAAGCGTGGGCGATGTTGAATACCGCGTCTGGGAGCGGGACGACGTCCGGAAGCGCCGTGCGCGCGGCGTCGGTGGGGACCGCCTCGTGGGGGACGACCAGGACCGCCTCGAGACCCATCGGCGGCTCGAATCGGTGCACGCGGTCGCTCGCGGACACCACGAACCCGCCGTGCAGGGCGGCGGCCACATTGTCGGAATGGCCCTCGAGTTCGGTGGCGAGTCCGCGCACGTCCGCGTCGAGCTCGAACAGGTGGTCGGCAGCGAGCAGGCCGGCCACGATCGCAGCGGCGCTCGAGCCCAGCCCGCCCGACAGCGGGATGTCGGATTTGATCGAGAAATCGAAGTCGTCGGCCGGATGCAGCCGTTCGAACGCCCGGATCACGAGGTTGGTGCGGTCGCGGGGCACCTCGAGGTCGGTGTGCACGGCGAACGTGCCGGTCTCGCGGACCACGAGCTCGAGGTGCAGCGACAACGCGGCGCCGAACACGTCGAAGCCCGGCCCGAGGTTGGCCGAGGAGGCCGGAACGCGAACCACGCGCCGGCGCGAGAGGCCGGCGCTCACCCGAGCACCGCTCGCTCGATCGCGCCTAGCTCGGGATCGCACGGCACGACCGCCCCCGCCTGCTCAAGCGCGGTCTGCGGGTCCTTGAGGCCGTGGCCGGTGAGCACGCACACCACGCGGCGGACCCCGTCGCCGGCGCCGTGGGTGAGCAGCCCGGCGACGCTGGCCGCCGAGGCGGGCTCGCAGAACACGCCCTCGGTGGCGGCGAGGAAGCGCCACGCGGCGAGGATCTCCGCGTCGGTCACGGCCTTGACCGCGCCACCGCTCGAGGTCATCGCGTTCATCGCCTCCTCCCAGCGGGCCGGGTTGCCGATCCGGATCGCGCTCGCCACTGTCTCGGGGTGCGCGACCGGCTTGCCCTCGACGAGGGGCGCAGCCCCCGCGGCCTGGAAGCCGCACATACGCGGCCTGTAGCCGACCTCCTGGAACCCCTTCCAGTAGGCGGTGATGTTGCCGGCGTTGCCGACGGGGATGCACAGGGCATCGAGCTCGCCGGTCAGCTCCTCGACGATCTCGAACGCGGCGGTCTTCTGCCCCTCGATCCGGAACTCGTTGACCGAGTTGACCAGCGAGATCGGGTGCCGGTTGACTAGCTCGCGGACGAGCTTGAGCGCCTCATCGAAGTTGCCCCGCAGGGCGACCACCCGGGCGCCGTGCATGAGCGCCTGGGCCAGCTTGCCGGTGGCGATCTTGCCCTCGGGAACGATCACCGCACCTCTTATTCCCGCCCGTGCGGAATATGCGGCGGCGGACGCGGCGGTGTTGCCCGTGGAGGCGCATATGACCACCTGGGCCCCCTCCCGAACGGCGGCGGAGACGGCGCAGGTCATGCCCCGGTCCTTGAACGAGCCGGTCGGGTTCGCGCCCTCGATCTTCAGCCACACCTCCACCCCGGCCCGATCCGACAGCCGCTCGGCGAGGATCAACGGGGTCGAGCCCTCGTTCAGGGACACGATCGGGTCGGTCGGGCCGAACGGCAGCCGCTCGCGGTAGCGCTCGATGATCCCCGGCATGGGGCAGGAGGATGTCAGAGCATCAAGCTCAGTAGCTAAGCGACCTCGAGCACGACCTTGCCGGTCGCGCCGCGGCTCTCGAGCAGCTCGAGCGCGTCGCCCGCCCGCTCGAGCGGGAACCGCGCGCCCACCACCGGCCGGATGAACCCCTGATCCGTGAGGCTCGCGATCGCCTCGCCGATCTCGCGGTTGACTTCGGGCTTGGACATCACGTAGCCCCCCCAGCCCGCGCCGATCACCTCGGTGTTGTTCAGCAGCAGCCGGTTGACCCGTACCTCGGGGATCGAGCCGCCGGTGAAGCCGACGACCACCACGCGCCCGCCCTCTTTGAGTGATCGCAAGCTGTCGGTGAAACGGTCACCACCCACCGGGTCGATCACCATGTCAACCCCGCCCTTCGAAAGCTCCTTCGCCTCGTCCTTCCACGCGCCGTCACTGCGGACCACGTGATCGGCGCCGGCCTCGCGGGCCACCCGCTCCTTCTCGTCGGTGGAGACGACGCCGATCGTCGTCGCCCCCAGACCCTTGGCGATCTGGAGAGTCGCGGTCCCGATCCCGCCGGCCGCGCCGTGCACGAGCACGGTCTCGCCGACGGCCAACCGGCCCCTCATCTTCAGCGAGAAGTAGGCGGTGTGGTAGTTCAGGACCAGGCCGGCCCCCTGGGCGAAGTCGAGCTCGTCGGGCAGCTTGAAGGCGAAGAACTCGGGCGCCACCGCGACCTCGGCCCACCCGCCGAGCAGGCAGAATGCCGCCACCCGGTCGCCGGGGTTGACGTTGGCTTCTTTTGGAGCCGACCGCACGATGCCGCCGACCTCGCTGCCCGGGATGAACGGGAGCTCGGGCTTGACCTGGTACTGGCCGCGGGTCTGGAGCAGTTCGGGAAAGGCCACGCCGGCCGCCTGGACGTCGACGAGCACGCCCCGGCCGGGGGTCATCGGGTGCTCGGCCGGCGGCTCGGGGACGTCGACCACCCGCAGCGCGTCACGCGGGCCGGTCAGCTCAACGATCTGAACCGCCTTCATCGGCGCGGCACCCTAGCCGAACTCCTCTTCGATCACCCGGATGGCCCGGGGTGGCGCTCGCAACACCTCGAGTCGCCCCAACTCGGTCATGGCGGCGAAGAAGCGCGACTCCAGAGCCGGGTGGACGACCATGACCAGCCGCGCCTGCTCCCCCAGGCCGCGCTGGACGACGGACTTGACCGACACCTCCTGCTCGGCCAGTACCTGGGCGACCGTGGCCAGCACCCCCGGCTCGTCGGCAACCTCCAGATGCAGATAGAAGGCCGACACGACGTCCCCGACGATTTCGAGCACCTGCGATGTCGGCGGCGTCGAGGCCGGCGGGATCATGGCGCTGATCACGTCACCGAGCACGGCGCTCGCGGTCTGCGGCCCGCCGGCGCCCGGACCCGACATGGTGATCTCGGTGATCGCCTCGGATTCGACCGTGACCGCGTTGAACGGACCGTTGACCGACGCGAGGGGATGACGCGGGTAAAGAAACGCGGGATGCACCCGCACGGATAGACCGGCCCCCACCCGTTCGGCGGTCCCGATCAGCTTGAGGCGCAACCCGAGCTCGTCCGCGTACGCCAGGTCGTCCGGCTGGATGTGCTGGATTCCCTCGTATCGGACCTGGCCGAGGTGAACGGGCGTGTCGAAGGCCAGCCGGGCCAGGATCGCCATCTTGGCCGCCGCATCGCGTCCGTCCACGTCCTCGGTCGGGTCGGCCTCGGCGTACCCGAGACGCTGGGCCTCGGCGAGCGCCTCCTCGAACGTCATGCCGGTCCGGGCCATCTCGGTCAGGATGAAGTTGGTCGTGCCGTTGACGATCCCGTGCACACGGTCGATCTTCGCACCGGCCAGCGACTCCTGGAGGACTCGAATGACCGGGACGACACCGGCCACCGCGCCCTCGAAGCGCAGCTGCACGCCGTGCGTGCGCGCGGCGTCCCACAGCTCCTCGCCGTGCTGCGATAGGAGCTGCTTGTTCGCGGTCACGACGTGACGACCCGCCGCCATCGCCCGCAGCAAGTACTCGCGGGTCGGGTCGATCCCGCCCATCAGCTCCACGAGCAGATCCGAGCGCTCCAGCAGGTCGTCGAACGACCCCGACCGGCGGGTCATCACTCCCGACAGCTCAGGTCGCAACCCGGTCAGTCGCTCGATCCGCTGCGCGTGCTGTGGCAGCAGCGAGGCAAATGCCGACCCGACGGTCCCATGGCCGAGCAGCCCGATCCGAAATACCCCGTCAGACGATGTCACGGGCGGCCAGATCCTCGTAGCTTTCGCGGCGCACGACCACGCGTGCCTCCCCGTCGTGGCAGAAGATCACGGGCGGGCGCGGGACCGCGTTGTAGTTGTTGGCCAGCGAGTAGCCGTACGCCCCGGTGACCGGCGTCACGATCACGTCGCCCGGCGCGGGGTCGGACAGCCACGCCTCGCGCGCGATCACGTCGCCCGACTCGCAGTGCTTGCCCGCAAGCTTGCAGAGCTCGCCGCCCGAGGCCAGCGGCCGGTCGGCGACCAGGACCTCGTACTTGGAGCCATAGAGCATCGGGCGCAGGTTGTCCGACATGCCGCCGTCGACCGCCACCCACGTCGAGACGTTGCGCTTGACCGTCTCGACGGTGTACAGGGTGACGGCGGAGTTGGCCACCACCGCGCGCCCGGGCTCGAGCAGCAGCCGCTTGTCCGGGCCGAGCTCGTCGTGCACGGTCGAGACGATCGCGTCGACGTAGTCGGCGATCGCGGGCGGCCGATCGGCGGACGTGTAGGCGACGCCGAGCCCGCCGCCCACGTTGTAGACCGGGAAGTCGCCGAGCGCGGCGAGCATCCGCACCGCGTCGCGGAACGGTTCGAGCGCGAGCAGCTGCGAGCCGATGTGGAAGTGCAGCCCGACCAGCTCTAGATGCGGAGCTGCGGCGATCCGCGTGATCGCCTCGCGCGCCGCCTCGGGCGCGAAGCCGAACTTCGAGTCGGACTGCCCGGTCGAGATCGCGTGATGGGTGTCGCCGGCCACGCCCGGGGTGATCCGGATCAGGACCTCCTGGCGCCGGCCCGCCTCGGCCACAACCCGCTCCAGGCGTTCGAGCTCGTGCAGGGAATCGATCACGATGTGGCCGACGCCTGCGTCCACGGCGTCGCGAAGCTCCGCCACCGACTTGGCGTTGCCGTGGAAGTAGATCCGCGCCGGATCAAAGCCGCCGCGCAGAGCCAGGAACAGCTCCCCGCCCGAGGCCACGTCGCAGGCCAGCCCCTCGTCGGCGAGCAGCCGGTAGACCGCCGTGCATGGAAACGCCTTGGAGGCGAACAGCACGTCGTAGTCGGTGTGGCGGGCGGCGAGCGCGTCGAGGAACGCGCGGGCCCGCCAGCGCAGGTCGTCCTCGGCCACCACGTAGGCCGGCGTGCCGAACTCGTAGGCCAGCTCGACCGTGTCGCAGCCGCCGATCTCGAGTCGGCCCTGCTCATTCACACGCGAGCCGAGCGGATAGACAGCCGACAGGGTCGATATCGCGCTCATGCGGTGGTCGATCATGACAGGCCTGGCATCATCGGCGCGTGCCCCGACCCCGCCCGGTCACGGTGGATATGCCGAGCGAGATCGGCGTCCACGGCGGCCTTGCCTACACGCTGTGGCTACCCTCCTCGCCGGCCCGCGGTGGCGTGGTCGTGCTCCACGGCGCCGGGTCGTGCAAGGAGAACCATCACGACTTCGCGCGGGCGGCACTCGGCGCCGGTCTGGCCGCGGTCGCGTTCGACCAGCGCGGGCATGGCGACAGCGAAGGCGCGCTTGACGGACGCGCGCTCGAAGACGTCGTCGCGATCGTGACCCTGCTCCGCGAACGCCTGAACAACCCCCAGGCGCCGGTTGCCCTGCGCGGCTCGAGCATGGGCGGCTACCTGGCGCTGGTGTGCGCCGGCCCGGCGGCCGCCGCGGCGGTCGTGGCCGTGTGCCCGGCGGGCGCGGAGGCCCTGCGGCGCGGCCTGGCCGATCGCCGGTTCACCTTCGCGGCCGACGAGCGCGCCCTGGACGCCTTCCTCGCGCGGCACGACGAGCGCGAGGCGATCGCCGAGCTCCAGGTGCCGGTCCTGCTGCTGCACGCTGAGGGGGACGAGCAGGTGCCGGTGGAGCACTCTCGCGAACTGGCGGGGCTCGCCCGGTCCGAGCAGAGCCGCCTGATCGCGGTTCCGGGTGGCCACCACCGCTCGGTCCAGCACGACCCCGACTTGCAGGCGGCGAGCCTCCGGTTCATCCAGCGGGCTCTCGCGTCCTAGGGGAACGGAGGCGCGGCTCTCGCGTCCTAGGGGAACGGGGCGCGGCTCTCGCGCCCGAGGCGGACCGGCTCCCATCCCCCTCTCGACTAATAGAACGTTCTATCTAGTGGCCGAGGACCGACAGCACGCCGGTGAGCGTCTTGGTCACGCCGTTGATCGCGTTCGCCGCCCCCGATCCGGTGTTGCTGACCGCGCCCCCGACCGTTGGGCTCACGGTGCCGACCGCGCCACCGACGGCGCTCGTGGTCCGCTGAACGGTCGACCCGAGGGTGGTCCCGACGCCGCCCACGACGTTCCCGAGCGTCCCGACGATCTGGTGCACGGTCTGCTGGGCCGGCTGGGGCACGGTTGCGCCGGGAATCGGATTCGGGACCGGGGTCGATCCGCATCCGCCCGCACCGCACGTTGCCGACCCCGACGATCCGCCAGCCCCGGGGAGCGGCGCTTTGCCGCCCGGCCGGGCGGTCGGAGGCCGCCCCGCGGTTGCGTGCCGGGGGCCGGACCCCACCGTCCGCCCGGCGCCGGGCAGCGCGTGCCCGGCAGCACCCGCCGCGCCTGCGCCGCCAGGCCCGGGCGCCGCCGTGATGAACGCCAGCCGGCGCGCCACGGGCGAGAGGCCGGCGGAGGTCGAACGCGGCGAGACCACGACCTCCGCGGGCGAGGGCTGAGCCGCGACGTGCGGCCAGCCGTGGAACGCGACCAACGCGCTGGCCACGATGAACATCAGCGCCGCACCAGCCAGCAGGGAGCCGGTGGTCCCGATGCCGGCGAGGTACGCGCGCGTGGCACGCGCCAACCCTCCGGGTCGGCCGGGTCGGCCGGGTCGGCGCAGACGATCAGGCATATCCCGCGGATGCCTCACTTCTGGGACTCATACTTCCCTTTCACGGACCCCTTATTCCGAGCGTCCTAAGATTAAGCACTATGGCCCGCCCTAACTCATTCGGACGCGACACCGGACTTCAGACTCGGATGCTGCTGACGCTGTTCCTGCTCGGCTTGGTTTACGCCGTGCTCGTCGCCGTGCTGATCGCCGCCGGCGCGGGCGCCGTCACGGTCGCGATCGTCGCGGCTGCCCTGTTCGCCGTCCAGCTCTTCACCTCGGACAAGATCGCCCTGCGCTCGATGGGCGCCCAAGAGGTGGGGCCGAACGACGGCCCCGAGGCTCGCATGCTGCACGCGATCGTCGAGCGCCTGTGCATCCAGGCCAACCTGCCCAAGCCGCGGGTGGCGATCGCCAACACGCCGATGCCGAACGCGTTCGCCGTCGGCCGCTCGCCCAAGACCGCCACCGTGTGCGCGACCACCGGGATCCTCCAGCTCCTCGATCCGGCCGAGCTCGAGGCCGTGCTCGGCCACGAGATCACCCACGTCATCAACCGCGACGTCGTGGTCATGACCATTGCGAGCTTCTTCGCCTCGATCGCCGCCTTCATCACGCAGTGGGGCTGGCTCTTCGGCGGCGGCTTCGGCGGTGGTCGCAATAACCAGAACAATCAGGGGGGCAACAACGCCTTCATCTTCGTGATCCTGGTTTCCGTGGCGGTGTACGTGATCTCGTTCCTGCTGCTCCAGGCGCTCTCGCGCTACCGCGAGTTCGCCGCCGACCGGGGCTCGGCGATCCTCACCGGCCGGCCCAGCGCCCTGATCAGCGCGCTGCTGAAGATCGATGGGGGCATGAGCCGGATTCCACAGCGCGATCTGCGCAAGGTCCCGGGCGAGCTGGCCGCGTTCTACATCTTCCCGCCTAAGACCAAGCAAACGGTGTCGAACCTGTTCTCCACGCATCCACCGCTCGCGGCGAGGATCGCGCGCCTGCAGCGCCTCGAGGCGCAGCTCCAGGGCACCGCCTAAAGCGTGGGCTTCCTCGACGTCCTGACCGGCAAGCGCAAGCTGGCCAAGCCGGCGCCGGACCGTCTGTTCGCGATCAGCACCGCCTACGTCACGATGGAGACGGGGCTCGGGATCACCACCCGCGGCGCGGCCGCGATCGTCTTTCAGCCGCTCGCCACCGCCGACTTCGACGGGATCGTGCGTGACATGGAGGAGGTGGTCAAGGCGACCGCCAGCGACAGCGGAACGACCGTCTCAAGCTCAGATGACACCTATGGGTTCCGCTGGCTGGTGCTCCGCGGCAGCGACTTCGACGATCTGGTGGTGGGGATCAACGCGGTCTCGAGCGCGCTCGAGGGCGGCGGCTACGGCGAGCGCGTCCTGTGCGCTGTGTTCGCATTCGAGGACTCGCGCAAGCGGCCCCTCTACTGGATCTACAACTACAAGCGCGGCGCGTTCTATCCGTTCGCGCCGGCGGGCGCCAGCGAGCAGCGCGACAACGAGCGCGAGCTCGTGCTGAAGGCCCAGATGGGCAAGGAGCTGCCGCTCGAGCAGGAGCTCGAGCGCTGGTTCCCGCTGTGGGGCGCCCCGATTTAGGCTCTCCGGCGCTTGGCGATCCGCCAGGCGACGAGACCGGCCAGACCAACGCCGACCGCCGCCAGCGGAGCCGGGTGGCTCCGGGCCCAGGCCTTGGCGCTCTCGATCCGACGGTGAGCCTGGGCCTTGACGTCGGCCTTGGCAGCGAGCGCTTCGACGGTGTCGCCGAGCTCACGACGCGTCTCCTCGATCTCCCGCTGGATCTGCTCGGGATCATTGGCCGTGGTCATCGCCGCGCCTCCTGCGCCCGCGTCTTCGCAAACTCCACGTCCTCCTTGACGCTTTCGGCGGCTTGCTCGGGCACCGGCGGCGTCGCCTCCTGGATCTCGTGCTTGCCGACCAGCGCCAATATCCCGGCGATGCCCGCGAGCACGACCGCCACGATCAGCGCCGCCAGCCACGCCGTGACCGCGGTGGCGAGCGCGAGCACCGCCGCGGCGATCAGCGCACCAAGCCCGTAGAACCCGAACGCACCGGCGCCGCCGAACATCCCGGCGCCGATGCCGGCCCGCTTGCCCTTGGCGGCCAGCTCGGCCTTGGCCAGCTCCACCTCCTGTCGAGCGAGCCGGCTGCTCTGCTCGGTGAGCTGCTTGAGCAGCTCACCGAGCGAAGCATCCGATGTCGGGCTCGAACCGCGTTCGGTCGTACTCGACATCTCCTCCTCCTCTTCTTAGCGGGCTTCGTCGCTCTCGCGCGGGGCCGACTGGACGCCCGCGGACGTCGTGGGCTCGGCGACCTGCTCACCACCGTTTCCCGAGCGCGCGACCTCCTCACCACCGTTTCGCGAGCGCGCGACCTGCTCACCCCCGTTTCGCGAGCGCGGCTCTTCGCGCATCAGTTCCTCGTCGTTCAGCCCGAGTTCGTGCGACCGGGCCTGCTCTTCGTGTACGCGCGCCTCGGCCCGCTCGCGCTCGGCGACGGCGCCGGCCAGGCGGGCGCGGTGTTCCGCTTCCTCCGCGCGGCCGGTCCGCTCGTCCGCAGCCTGCCGGTTCTCGGCGACGGCTTGTTCGCGGCGCCGGCTCAGCTCACGCTCCCGGCGGCGCTCGGCGGCGACCCGGCGCCCGCGTGTCACGGCGAACAGCAGCGCCCCGATCACGATTACGGCGACGACGACGATTACGACGATCACCACTGTGGACATCCTCTTCCTCCTCCTAGTTGGCTATCCGGAGGCTTCCCGGGACCGGAGGGCTGAAACGCTGCGCGTCAACCGTGAGCACCGATACTGCTGTCTGCATGCGAGCCCCCGCCCCCCAGGATCCGGTCGCACTCGGAATGAGGGCCTACGTGCGAGCCACCTTCCGGGTGCGCGTGTTCGGACTCGAGCATCTGCGGGTCGAGCCCGGGCAGATCTTCGCCCCGAGCCATCGCTCAGACAACGATGTGCCGCTGCTGATCACGGTGCTCTATCCGACCTGGTCGAAGGCGGTTGCCAAGGGCGCGCCGTGGCCGACGTTCGCCGCGATGATCGAGCTGTTCCTGCCCGGCTTCTTCGCCGGCTATCCGGCCGGCCTGCCGCTGGCGCTTCGTCGCGCGCTCTGGCCCTACAAGCCGGGTGGCGTGCTCAGACGTCACCTGCAATGCGTCCCGGTGCGTGAGCCCGAGCGGATGCACTTGCAGGAGCTGCTGCGTCGCGCGGCCCACACGCCGTTAGACGAGCTGCTGCCCAGCGAGCTGCTCGAGTCGCTCAGCGCCCGAGCGGCTGCCCTCAAGCAGCCCCGGCCGGCGCGCGCGGCCGACGTGCTCTCGGGCGGCTACGCCGACCTGCTGTGCAGCTCCGTCGAGCGGGATTCCGCGCCTCATCCCAGCGAGGCATGGCGAGCCCACGGGCGGGTCGCCGTTCGCGACTTCCGGCGCCTGGCCGAGAGCCTGGCCGCGGGCGGTAGTGTGATCTTGTTTCCCGAGGGGCAGCTGTCGAGCAACGGTGACATCGGTCAGCTGCAGCCGGGCCTGGCCTCGCTCGCGCGGCGCGGGAACACCCGCCGGGTGCAGCCGGTGGCGCTCGCCTACGACCCGCTGGTGAGCGGCCGGACTCGCGCCTACGTCGCGTTCACGGACCCGATCGAGCCGGGACAGGGACGGATCCTCCAGGCCGTGGAGCGGGCAATGCGCGCAACGATGCCGCTGACCCCCGGGCAGCTCGCGGCCACCGCAGTGCTCGACGGACTCGCATCGGCCTCCGCGTTCGGTCGCACCGCCGAGGCGGCGATCGACCGCGCCCGCGACGAGGGCCGCCCGCTGGAGCCGGCTCTGCTCGGCCCCGGACGCGAGCTCGCGCTTAGTCAGGCGCTGTCCCGTGCGCGCCGGCGTGGGCCGAGCGACCCGCTCATCCAGCGCCTGGCCCGCGAGCTCGCCAGCGCCCGACTTCAATGAATGATCTGCTGCCCTCGGGATGGGGCCGCCGGCTGGCCCTGGTCGCCGGGGCCGGGATCCTCGCCACCGCGCTCGTGGTGGCGCTTATCGCGCAGGCCAGCCACTCCGCCCATCTGCTCGACCACCTGCGCGACGCCGCGCCGGGGTGGCTTGTGGTGTGCGCCGCGGGCGAGGTGATCGCGTACACGGGATACCTGGCCGGATACCGGGCGATGGCTCAGCTTGACGGCGGACCCCGGCTGCCGGCCTCGATAGCGCTGCGCGTCGTGGCGCTCGCGTTCGGAGCGTTCGCGCTGGCCACCGCCGCGGGCGGTCTGACGGTCGACTTCTGGGCGCTGCGCGAGGCCGGCGAGCCGCCGGGACGAGCGAGTGCGCGGGTGATCGCGTTCGAGACGCTGCGCTGGGCGGTGCTCGCGGTCGCGACCTGCCTGGCCGCAGTGGCGGCGCTGCTCGGGCTTTCGAGGTCGGTTGGGCCCGTGCTTCCGGTGGCCTGGCTGGTCGTGGTGCCGGCCTGCTTCGCCGGCGGCCTGTGGGTCAGCGCCGCCCGCCGCCGTGACCGCCTCGGCTCCGCGGGCGCGCGCAGCCGTAGCTGGATCCGCCGGGCGTTCGCCGTCGCGGTCGACGCGCTGGTCTACCTGCGCATCCTCGCTTCCCCGCGGTGGACACGGCTGCGCCGGCGCGCGCTCGGCGGCAGCGTCGTCTTCTGGGCCGGCGATTTGCTGTGCGCGTGGGCGGCACTACGGGCGTTCGGGGCCCGGGTCGGCCTCGGGCCCCTGCTGCTCGGCTACGCCACCGGCTACGTGTCCGAGGCGGTGCCGCTCCCGGCCGGTGGTGCCGGCGGGGTCGACGCGGCCATGACCGGCGGCTTCGTGCTCGCCGGCGCGCCGCTCGGAGCCGCGCTGCTCGCCGCCGTCACCTTCCGCGTGTTCAACTTCTGGCTGCCGGCGCTGATCGCGGTGCCCTCCATGCTGGGCGTCCGTGGCCTGCGCGACCGCCTCCAGGAGATCGCCACGCAGCGCGGTCACGCATAGCAGCGGTCGTCAGCACCCTCGTTGCCGGCCGGATCCGACCACCATGCCGCCCAGGACCCGACCACCATGCATCTCGTGCAAGAACGGCGCGAGCCCGGGAGTGGGGGTCCCCGGCAAGGCGACGGGCGCCGGCGACCGAAGGCTAAAACCGACCCGGCTAGCCGGGGATCAGGCCCTCGCCGGTGAATTCGGCCTTGGCCTCTTCGAACGAGACGTCGGGCGGAGGGATGATCACGTCGGATGCCTCCAGGCTGTCCTCCGGCACGGCCTGACCGTTACTCCTCACGAAGGCCAGCAATTCCTGGAAGGCGGCGTGGAATTTGTCCTCGTCATCCACCTCGCACGCGTCCACCGCGTGGTTGTCGAGCTTGTTGAATGCCTCGCCGCCGCTCTCGGTCAGCTCGTACTGCCCCTCGGTGGCGATCCGGACGATCACGACGCCTGGCTTTGGCCGGAATTGCCGCCCGCCCCGGCCTCTTGCTCGGCGGCGGCCGGGGACCCGGCGCCCAGCTCGCCGGCCGGACCGGATCCGGTGCCGAGCTCGGCCTTCATCCTGGCCAGCTCAGAGTCGACCTCGCTCGTGCTCGACAGCTGACGCAACTGCCGGTCGATGTCGTCCTCGCCGGTGCCCAGCTGGGTGAGGTCTTCGAACGTGCCCGCGGCCTCGAGCTCCTGCACGGCGTCGGCGCGTGCCTTCATGTTCTCGGTCTTGTCCAGGGCGCGCTGCATGGCCAGGCCCACATCGGCCATCTCCTCGCCCACGCCGGTCGCGGCCTCGGAGATCTTCACCTGGGCCTCGGCGGCCGAGTACTGGGCCTTGATGACCTCCTTGCGCGAGCGGAACTGCTCGATCTTGGCGCGCAGCTTCTGCTCGGAAGCGGTCATCTGCTCCTGCTGCTGCTCGAGCTGGGCGACCTGCGAGTCGAGCGACTGGAGCTCGGTCTGCGCGACGTTCTTGCGTTCCAGCGCGGTGCGGGCGAGATCCTCGTTGCCGGCGGCGAGTGCCTGACGGGCCTGCGTGTCGAGCTTCACCACCTGGTCGCGCAGCTTCTGCTCCTGCAGCTGCAGGCGCTTCTTCGAGGTGACGACGTCGGCGATCCCCTTCTTGACGTTCTGGAGCAGCTCTATCTGCTTCTGATAGCTGTACTCAAGGGTCTCCGACGGGTCCTCGGCGCGGTCGAGGAGCTTCGAGATCTTCGCTTTGATGACTGTCGACATGCGCCCGGAAAGGCCCGGCATCGCATCCTCCTTGGCGGGTTGCTGGTGTAGCCCCTGCAAGGGTAGCGAGGCGCGACCAGCGAGCGAAGCCTTTTCGCCTGGGTGCGAGCCTCTTGAACTGCGATCTGAAAGACCGTCGACTACAGCCCGGCGGGATGCCGCGCCATAAAGCCTGCGGTGTCAGTCATCACCGGACGCCAGCGCGGCCCGGTGCCGGGCGGCGGATTCGGATCCTGCTCGGCCGAGGTATCGAAGCGGATGCCGGCGATCTCGACGAAGGCGTGGCCGGGGTTCGTGTACACGGTGATCCACCGTCCGAGCCCGCGCCGGCCCCAGCTCTCAAACTCGCTCGAGTCCATCGAGACGTTGAGTAGGCCGGCGGCGTGCATAACGAAGGAGACCGAGCCCGAGCAGTCGTAGCCGGCGTCGTTCCATTTGCCGTGGCCGCCGGCGTAGATGTAGGGCTTGAAGCGGATCCGGTCCCCGGCCCAGATCGCTTCCTGGACCTGGATCGGTGCGTCCGCGGGCGCGTAGGCGAGACCGTCGATGATCTCGGCCGTAGCGCCGGCCACGGTCGGGCGCGGGAACGGCAGCGCCGGCGGGGCGGTCATGCCGGCACCGCCGGTGGTCCCGGTCGCCCCCGGCGATCCGGTCGAAGTACTGGTCTGAGCAGGGCTGCCGGCGCCGGACGAGGCCATCGCGCCGCCCCCGGTGCTCGCACTCGCCGCCGCAGGACCCGCCAGCGCCAGCGCGGCCAAGCTCGGGAGGATCAGGTCGGTTACCCGCAAGCGGTCTCTTTCGTCGGCCTACGGGGTTAGCTGACGGGCTGGCGCTAAAAGAGCCTGCGCCTTCCGCGGCTTCACCGCGGAACTCGCCCCATGAAATTGGGTCCCCCGTTCCGCGGATTTCGTAAGCCCGCGGATTCGGCGTCGCGGCAATATACCTAGTCTCGGAGCGTCGTAGAGGTTTACTCAAAGCGCACGAAGTCCTACTGGCCCGATCGAGGCGGCAGCCTCGATCGGCAGTATCCAATTTCCTTCGCAATGTGCGCCGATTTCACGGCACCTCGCTACTGTCAGGGCGCGATGCGGTGGCCAACGTGGATCGCGCTCCTCGGAGCCTGCGTCGCGCTCGCCGGCTGCGGTGCAGCGACCACGCTGATCGTCAAGACCACCAGCACCACCGCGGCGCCGGCGTCCTCGAGCGCGGGCATCGGCTTTCCCGTGCTCGCCACCAAGAACACCACGCGCGTGTCCGGCGTGGACCCGATCAACGACGCGGCCGGCGTCGCGCTGGCGGTGTTCCCTTCGGTGGCGGCCGGCACTCACCCGACGGCGGTGACGATCGCCCCCACCGACGACTGGCAGGCGGCGATCGCCTCTTCGGTCCTGATGGCCTCGCCGATCGGCGCGCCGGTCCTGCTGTCCGGGACCGGCACGCTGCCGCCGGCCACCACCAACGCGCTCCACCTGCTCGCGCCCACGGGTGCGAGCTCGCTGGCCGGCGCCCAGGTGATCCGGGTCGGCGACGTGCCCGCTCCTAAGGGGCTGAAGGCCGCGACGATCACGGGCGTCGGGCCCTACGCGCTGGCGGCGGCGATCAACAAATACGCGAACGCGGCGGCCGGCAAGCCGAGCCCTGACGTGGTGATCGCGTCGGGCGATGACCCCGCCTATGCGATGCCCGCCGCGGGATGGGCAGCGGAGAGCGGTAACCCGGTCCTGTTTGTGACCTCATCCGGGATTCCGGCACCGACCGCCGCCGCGCTGACCGCCGACTCGCACCCCAACATCTACGTGCTCGGCCCCTCCAGCGTGATCCCGGACAGCGTGCTTACGCAGCTCAAGACCTACGGCACGGTGGCGCGCGTCGGCAGCCCGGATCCAGCAGCAAATTCCGTGGCGTTCGCCGTGTACCGCGACCCGCCGTGCGTCTCTGACCAGCCCTGCGCGCACGTCCCCGGCAGCTTTGGCTGGGCCATGCGGAGCCCAGGCCATGGCTACACGCTGCTCAATGCCAGCCGTCCGCTCGACGCCGCCGCGTCCGCCGCGTTGTCGGCCAGCGGCAGCTTCGGCCCCCAGCTCGTGCTGGACTCGGCCAGCGTCCTTCCGAGCTCGGTGCTGAACTTCTTCCTCGACTACGCGACGCCGGGCTACACGCAGGAAGGGCCGACCGCCGCGGTGTACAACCACGGCTGGGTGATCGGCGACCCGAGCGCGATCACGGTGTCCGTCCAGGCCCAGGTGGATAGCCTTCTCGAGGCGGTGCCCCAGAAATGAGCCAAGCCGAGCATCCAGACCGACTCAAGCCCGACCACGAGGTAACCGTCGAGGACGTGCGTCAGTTGATGGGCGCCTCGACGCCGCACTTCGCGCTGCAGCTGCGCGAGCGGATCCGGGCGCTGATCCGCGGACTGCCGATGGGTCACCCGGCCCGGGTCGAGGGCGAGCGCGAGATCGCCCGCCTGAACCGGATTGCGTTCGACGGCGAGGTGCGCGGGCACCCGGCCGAGTCGGGCTTGGAGCCGCTGCCCAGCGTCACGGCCCCCGCCAAGTCCTGAGGTCTCCGTGAGCTCACCGCCGTCAGTCTCGGTCATCGGCCTCGGCCGCGTGGGGTTGCCGCTGGCGCTGTCCTTCGCCGATCGCGGGGTCAGCGTGCTCGGCGTCGATCACGATCCGGCGGTGCTCGCCTCGCTGCGCGCCGGCCGGATGCCCTTCCACGAGGCCGGCACCCAGGCGCTGCTCGAGCGGGTGCTTCCCACCGGGCGTCTCCAGCTGGCCGAGCGGGCGGTCGACGCCGCTCAGGCCGACGACATCGTGATCACGATCGGGACGCCGTCCTTCTCCCACATCGAGTCAGACCTGCGCCAGGTGCGCGCGGCGGTGGACGACCTGCTGCCGATGCTCCGCCCCGGCCATGCGCTGATCCTCCGCTCGACAATCGCGCCCGGGACGACAGAGTTCGTCGCCGGGTACCTCGAGAAGCGGCGCGGGCTGCGGGTGGGCGAGGACCTGTACGTGGCGCACGCGCCCGAGCGGATCGCGGCCGGGCGCTTCCTCGAGGAGATCTCGACCCTTCCGTGCATTGTCGGGGGCGTGGGCGAGGCATCTACCGAGCGCGCCGCCGCCACCTTCTCGGTGTTCGGCGCCCCGATCGTCCGGACCACGCCGGTCGAGGCCGAGCTGGCCAAGATCTGGACCAACATCCTGCGCTACACGATGTTCGCCCTCCCCAACCTGCTGATGATGGACTGCGAGCGCTACGGCGCGAACGTGTTCGATGTCATCGAGCTGATCAACCGCGACTATCCCCGCGGCGGGATCGCCGCACCCGGGATGACCGCCGGCACCTGCCTGCGCAAGGACTTCGCCTTCTCCGAGGAGCGCTCGAATTCACCGGGCATGCTCCTGGCCGTCTCCCGGGTCAACGAATCCGTGCCGCTGTTCCTGGTGGAGGGCATCAAGCGGCGGATCGGGACACTGGGATCGCGCAAGGTCGCGGTGCTCGGGCTCACCTTCAAGCGCAACACCGACGACGAACGCGACTCGCTCGCTCCCAAGCTGATCCGACTGCTCGAGCGCGAGCTGGCCGACGTAGCGGTGTGCGACCCGCACGCTCCCTCCCCCACCCAGCCGCTCGAGCAGGCCGTGCAGGACGCCGACGTGGTGGTCGTGGCCACCAACCACTCGGAGTTCGAGGGCCCGGACACGCTGGGCCAGATCCTGGGACGCGCCTCGCGCGACTGCCTGCTGGTCGACCCATGGAACGCGCTCGGCACCGGCCAGGTGTTCCTGTTCGGTGCCGAGTCGGCGGCGATGGTGGGCGAAGCGACCGCGGTGGCATCGCGTCAAGCGACCGGCAGCTCCGAAGCCACGGCATGAGCCGCGTCCTGGTCACGGGCGGAGCCGGAACGATCGGCTCGGCCGTCGTCCGGCGGCTGCTGTCCGACAGCCGGTGGGAGGTACGGGTCGCCGACCATCGCGAGGCGCCCCTGTGGATGCGCGAGGGGTGCGAGATCCGCACCGCGGACTTGCGCGCACCCGAGGCCGCCGGAGCGGCGGTTCACGGCTGCTCGCACGTGATCCACCTGGCCGCGATCGTGGGCGGGATCGCCAACTTCCACAAGCTGCCGTTCACGCTGTTCGGGGTCAACAACGCGCTGACCGGAGCCCTGACCCGCGCCGCGGTCGACCACGACGTCGAGCGGTTCGTGTACGTGTCCTCCTCGATGGTGTTCGAGCGCGCGACCGAGTTCCCGACCACCGAGGAGCACCTCGACAGCTGCCCGGCGCCGCGCTCGGCGTACGGGTTCTCGAAGCTGGCCGGCGAGGTCTACACCCGGGCGGCGAACGAGGAGCACGGGCTGCGCTACACGATCTGCCGCCCGTTCAACGCGTACGGCCCCGGCGAGCTTCCCGAACCCGACGAGCCCGGGATCGCCCACGCCGTGCCCGATCTGATCCACAAGGCGCTGACCGGCCGGCGGCCGCTGGAGATCTTCGGCGCGGGGACGCAGACGCGGACGATCACCCATGTCGACGACATCGCCGACGGGATAGTCACCGCGATGGGCTCCCCGGCGGGCGAGAACGAGGATTTCAACATCTCCGCCTCCGAGGAGCTCACCGTCGCCGAGCTGGCGGAGATCATCTGGGAGGCGTGCGGCAACGACCCGGGCCAGTTCGAGCTCGCCCACCTGCCGAGCTTCGCGGTCGACGTCCAGCGGCGATGGCCGTCGGTCGAGAAGGCGCGACGGCTGCTGGGGTGGCACGCGAAGATCGACCTACGCGACGGAATCGCCCAGACCGTCGCCTGGCTGCGCGTGCAGGAAGCGGAGGGCGCGATCAGCCCGTAGCCGCACAGCCAGCACCACGATTGGACGTTTTGGCTAAACCCGGCGATACTTTCGCACCTCTACAAGCCTCCGGGTCCGGACTAAGTTTCCCGCCTTGGATACCACCACAGCCACCACACCAGCTCCCCCCGTCGATCCGACCGCCCCCGGCGCCAAGGGACTCAAGACCGACGCGATCGGCTACATCTCGAATCTGGTCATCGCGATCGCCTCGACCGCGCCGGCGTACAGCCTGGCCGCCACGCTCGGTTTCATCGTCGCGGTGAAGGGCGTCGGCGTGCACTCGCCGGCCGTCCTGATCGTCGCGTTCATCCCGATCCTGTTCGTGTCGGTCGGCTACCGCTTCTTCAACCTGGCCGACCCCGATGCCGGCACCACGTTCGCGTGGGTGACACGCGCGTTCGGACCGCAGCTTGGCTGGATCAACGGCTGGGCGATCTTCCTGGCCGACGTCATCGTGATGGCGTCGCTGGCGGCAATCGCGAGCAGCTACACCTACTCCCTCTGGAACGGCCATCCGTCCAACTTCGGCCTGATCGCCGGCGCGGTCATCTGGATCGTGCTGATGACCTGGATCTGCTACCGCGGGATCGAGCTCTCGGCGCGGATCCAGACGATGCTGCTCGGCCTGGAGATCTTCACCCTCGCGCTGTTCGCCCTGGTCGCCCTGATCAAGGTCTACAGCGGCCATCCGGCGGGGGCGATCCATCCCACCGCCAGTTGGTTCAACCCGTTCAACATGAGCTGGGGCGCGCTGATCGACGGAATCCTGCTCGGCATCTTCATTTACTGGGGGTGGGATTCGGGCGTGGCGGTAAACGAGGAGTCGCGTGACCGCCACCGCGGGCCGGGCAAGGCCGCGGTGATTTCGACCGTGATCCTGCTGGCGATCTACCTGATCGTGACCACCGCGGCGCAAGCCTTCCACGGAACCGCGTTCCTCTCCTCCAACGCCAACGACGTGCTCAGCCCGCTCGGCCACGGCGTGCTCGGATCGCCGCTCTACAAGCTGCTGACGATCTGCGTGCTGACGTCGGCTTCGGCCTCCACCCAGACAACGATCCTGCCTACCGCCCGCACCACGCTGTCGATGGCCCGCTGGGGAGCGATCCCGAAGTCCATCGGTCGGGTCCATCCGCGCTACTTCACCCCCACGGTGTCGACGATCGGTATGGGAGCGCTGTCGATCGTCTGGACGGTCGCGCTCCTGGCCCTCAACCCCAACCAGGACGTGCTCGGCGACACCATCTCGGCGCTCGGCTTCGCGGTCTGCTTCTACTACGGGTTCACCGGCATCGCGTGCGCGGTTTACTTCCGCCGCGACCTGCTCAAGAGCGCGCGCAACTTCTTCCTGGCAGGGGTCATCCCCGTGGTCGGTGGGCTGATGATGGGCTACGTCGCGATCAAGGCCTACGGCTACTACAACACCGCCGGGAACAACTACTCCAAGGCGCTGTTCGGCATCCAGACACCGATCCTCGTCGGCATCGGCGGGCTGATCCTCGGCGTCGTGTTGATGTTCGCCTCATGGCCGTTCTTTACCGGCTTCTTCAGCCGGCCGTGGTGGCAGACCGCCGATCCCGCGGTGCTCGTAGATGACGCCGCGCACCAGGAGCCGCCGCACTACCAGGGCGAGCCCGACACTCCGTAGCGCTACCGCGCCGGCCATAGCCGACCTCCTTCCTGTCCCATCAGCCTGGGTCCGGTAACGACGTGACGTTCACGGAGACGATCCCGCGCGATCCATCGAAGCTGCCGACCGACGCGAATCCCGGCCATGACATCTCGCACTGGTTCGAACTGAGCCCGGCGCCGTGGCTGGGGATGGCCATGTGCGACTCGAACTCGTACCCGACGAACGTCCCGTGCGCGCCGGAAAGCGACTCGAATGCCTCGACATGCGTGGGCACACAGACCACCAACTGCTTCCCCGGCGGCGGGTCGGCGTTCATGGAGTTGCAGCTCTACCCGCCCGGCTTCCCGCCCGTCAACAGCGGCGTCGGCTGCGACGACAGCCACTGGTGCGCCGCGCTCACCATCGACAGCCTCGAGTGCACAGTGGGGTTCGCGGTCTGCAATCCCCAATGTGAAGAACCGGTGAACTGGGCGTTCATATCCACCGACGGCGTTCCCGCCGGGCCGCCCAGCCCGCAGGATCAAGACGCCGCGACCTACATCCCGGACCGGCACACAATGCTGTTGAACCCGGGAGACACGATCAGCATTCACATGTTCGACGCATCGGTCCCGGGTCAGAGAGGAGACCACGCGTTCGAGGTTGTGATCTACGACTTCAGTACCCACCAGGTCGGCTGGATGCAGGCGTCCGCGGCCAACGGCTTCATGAACACCTCGAGCACCGACTGCTCGGGCACGCCCTATAACTTCCAACCTGAGTACAACACGGCCGCCAAGCAGAACATCGTCCCGTGGGCGGCGCTGGCGACCAACATCACGAACGAGTTCGAGACCGGTCACTGGGAGTCGTGCCAGAGTATTACGGGTCCGGCAGTCAACACGTTCCTGCCGCCGTCGATCGGCGACACCTATTACAACAACTGCATTGGCCCCTACGAGGACGTGGCCGACGGCGACGGCCCGGGAACCAGCGAGCCGAGTGATTCACCCTGCTACCCAGTAGGCGACACGCACGGGCCGCTGGACACCGCGCCTGACCTGGTCACCGGCTGCCTGGACTTCTTCGCCCAGAACGGTGACCTCGACTTCGACGGCACGCCGTACTACCCGGAGTGGCCGGTCGGCCAGAACGCGACGGACAAGCTCCCCGGGAGCTTTGTCGACCAGTTGCCTACCACCGGAGGCAGGCAGTATCCGGCGTTCTTCTTCCAGACCGACATCGCGTTGAGCGAGTCGACCTGCACTGGAGCCACCACCACCGGGTGCACCGTGCCGCCGGAAGGGCCGGGCGACTTCTATCCGTACTGGACGCGGATGAGCTCGTTTGGGGGCTGCGCGTTCGAGTTCGGAAATGTCAGTGCCGGACGTGGTGTCAACGACTTCGGCGGCGATGCCGAGTACGGCACCGACCAGATCGCGACGCTCGGGTATCCCGAGTTCGAGGGACCGGTCATGCGCAATCGCTGCGGCGGTGGCTTCGGTCCCCACAGCCGTTCCTAGCAAAATGACGTGAGGTGACGGGCGCCCGGCCCCAGCGGGCCGGGCGCTTGGTCCTGTCCGCGTACGGCCGGAATCTAAGAGTCCTCTCACGTTCTTTGCTTGCCGAGCGACGACGTGAGTAATAGGTTCGTGCCGACCGTGACAACCGGCCCGTCGTGGGGCGCGGGCCCGCCTTGGGAGGGCGCAGATGACTGCATGTGTGCTGATCTGCAACCGTCGCACGACCCACCGGTGGGTGATGCTTGCGATTGTGGCTGGACACCCGGAACGCCGGTCGGAGGGAGGCGGTCATGCGTAAGCGCCTCATCCGCAAGTACTTGGTGATGCTGTCCCTGTCCGTGGTCCTGATCGGCGTCCTCGGTGCGGGTGCGGTGGCCAATGGAAGCACCCACCGGGCCCGAGCGCATGTGGCCAAGATGATCACGATCAGCTCATCCGCGCCGACGTTCGTCGGACCTGCGGCCACCGGCTGCGCGAGCGGCTGCTCGCTACTGACCGGCCCGTTCACGACGACCTCCACCACGTCGGCGGCGACTAACGCGCCGGCTGCGCTGAGCGGCACAGCCCGCGCGGGCGTACCGCGCGCGCTGCCGGGGCCGACGGCGGCCGGCATCGCTGAGCGCAGCCACTTGGCACGGAGCCACGTTCGCGCTCACGCCGCCCAGGCCCCCACCCCGGTGATTCCGAACGTCAGGTGCGCGCCGATCGGCCTCGGGTGCGACACGATCAGCACCTCGGCGGGCGGGGCAGTCGGCGTCAAGGGACTCAACGCCGTCGACAGCGCCTCGCAGGTCACGAACCAAAGCGCCCTCGATATCGAGCCGCCCGATCAGGGCCTGTGTGCGGGTAACGGGGACGTCGTCGAAACCAACAACATCGGCGAGATCCTGGTGTTCAACACCGCACTGAAGCGCCTGTCGGCACCGATCCCGCTGGACACCGTCATGGGGCTCACGAGCCGGGCATGGAGCAGCGGCGGTGACCCGTCCTGCGAGTACGACTCGAGCAACGGCGGACACTGGTTCTTCACCGAGATCGTCTCGGCGAGTTCCGAGGCCAACCAGGGCCCGTTCACCGGCTGCTTCGCCGCGGTGTCCAACACGTGCTACGAGGGCATCGCGGTGAGCCAGGGCTCGGACCCGCTCGGTCCTTACAACGTGTATTACCTGAACGCCAACTACAACCCGAACGAGCCGGGCGCTCCGAACCTGCTCAATGACTTCGCGAAGATCGGGGTGACCCGAGACGCGTTCCTGTTGTTCTACGACGAGTTCCCGCTCCTCGGAGGCGGGTTCGGCGGCGGCTTCTTCAACGGAGCCCAGGAGTTCGCCTTCGACAAGACGGCGCTCGAAAAGGGCCGTCCCGTCACGCTCGCCGGCGGGGTACCCAACCCCAACTTCAACGTGGCGATCGAGAACATGGGCCTGATCCCGACCCCGGACGGGACGTGTGCCGGCACTTCGCCGGCCACTGCAGGCATCTTCTGCTGGTCGGCGGTGATCCCGGGCCAGCCGGCCGACTCCGGCCAGTGGGACAACCACTACGGCGGATCCGGATTCATGGTCAGTGCCCTGGACTTCGAGAGCTTCTTCGGTAACCCCTCCGCGGGCGACAACCGGATCGCGGTGTGGGACTGGACCGGGCTCAGCAACCTGAACAGCAGCGGCTGCAGCAGCTGCAGCGGCGTCAACTTCGGCGGCCAGGTGTTCACCGGGCAGGAGCCGTACTACGGTCCGGAGAACTTCTTCGGGGTCGGCAACCTGTCGACTCAGAAGGCGGGGCCGATTCCGCTGGGCGACCAATGCACCGCCGCCGGTGCGACGAGCCAACCCTGTCCAGAAGGCGGCATCAACCCCAACGCCGACAACATGACTCAGGTCTCGCAGGGCCAGGGCCAGCTGTGGGCCGCGACGGTGACCGAGGTCAACCAGATCTTCGCGTCGGGCAAGAATCCCGGCAATGAGATCCACAACGGCGCGGCGTATTGGGTGATCGGCACCAACTCGTTCGACAAGACCGGGTCATTCACCATGACCGACCAGGGGTACGTCTCGGCGGCCCGCGAGGACATGGAGATGCCTTCCATCGCCGCCGAAGGCACCGGCGGCAACAACAAGGCGATCATGCTGTTCACGCTGAACGGCAACGGCGGGCCGACCGGCGCCGACAAGGGCGGCTTCTACCCGAGCACCGCCTACGGCCGGCTGACCTCAAGCTCGCACGGGCTGACCGGGTCGGTGATGAACATCGCGGACGCCGGAAAGTCGCCGCAGGACGGATTCAGCGAGTACCAGCCCGGCCCGGACGGTAACCCCCGGCCCCGCTGGGGTGACTACACCTGGGGGATCTACCTGCCGGGCGGCAGCGATCGGTTGTACTTCGCGACCGAGTACATCCAGTCCCCCAACTGCACGGGCAAGGCGTTCACGCTGACCATCGGAACCTGCGGTGGGACCCGGGACGGGCTCGCCAACTGGGGAACGTCGGTCAACTACGTCGTGCCGTAGGTCTGTAAGGCCGCAGGCGCGGGCCAAGAAGTTTTGGTCCGCGCCCGCGGTCGGACCTATACGCCGGCCAAATCCGCGACGCGGTCCCGGTGCCAGCGCGAGTCGCCGAACGCGTGCGCGTTGGCGTGGGCGCGCTTCAGGAAGAAGTGCAGGTCGTGCTCGTAGGTGAACCCGATCCCGCCGTGGACCTGAAGCGCGGACGCGGCCACGCGGAAGCCGGCATCGCCGGCGTAGGACTTGGCCATCGAGGCGGCGCGCGGCCCGGTCTCCGGCTCGTGAGCGAGCGCCCAGCCCGCCCAGTAGCAGAGCGAACGCGATCCCTCGACCTCGAGCAGCATCTGCGCGCAGCGGTGCGAGATCGCCTGGTAGGCGCCGATCGGGCGGTCGAACTGGGCGCGGTCCTTGGCGTAGGCCACGGCCATCTCCATTGCACGCTGACCCGTTCCCACGTTCTCGGCCGCCAGCAGCGTGACGATCGTCGCGTACGCGCCGGCGAGTGCTTCGCCCGCCAGTTCCAGCGGCTCGGCCGGGGCCCCGGACAGCGCAACCCGGAATAGCTTGCGGGTCGGGTCGATCGCCTCCTCGGGCTCGATCGACACCCCGTCGGCCGACCGCTCGACGAGCCAGTGACGCCCGTCGGCTCCGGACAGGATCAGGAAGTCGGCGCTCGCCGCGTCGGGCACCGCGATCTTCACGCAGGAGAGAGTCCGCTCAGGCGAAAGCTCGACCTCGGAGTGGTCGGGCGCCCAGCCGGAATGCTCGTCCCAGACCGCCACCGTGCCGCGCAGCTCGCCCCGCGCCAGCGGCGCGAGCCAACGTTCCTGTTGCTCCGAGGTTCCCGCCGCGACGAGCAGGAGGGCCGCGCAGGTGGTCGAGAACCACGGGCTTGGCGCGAGTGCGTAGCCCATCTCCTCGGCGATCACCACGAGTTCGACGGCGCCCAGCCCGAGCCCGTCGCGGTCCTCGGGCACGATCACGCCCGGCCAGCCGAGCTCGACCAGCTCGGCCCACTGTTCGTCGGTGAAGCCGCGGCCGTCCTCGGCCAGGGCGCGGACGGTGGCCAGCGGGTAGCGCGCCTCGAGAAATTCGCGTGCCGTCCGCTTGATGGCCAACTGGTCGTCGGTGAAACCGAAGTTCATCGCATCCGGGGCAGCCCGAGCACTCGCTCGGCCACGATGTTCTTGAGGATCTCGGTCGTCCCGCCCTCGATCGAGTTGGCCCGCGCACGCAGGAAGCGGTAGCTCCAGTTGTGGTCGGACTCCGAGAGCATCGCCCGCGGCCCCGCGATGTCCATCGCCAGCTCGGTCAGCGACTGGTTGACCTCCGACCAGTGCCACTTGCCGAGCGAGCCCTCGGGCCCAGGGACGCCGGAGCGCATGATCGCCGACAGGCCGCGGTAGGCGTTGAGGCGGAGTACCTCGGACTCGATCAACAGCTGCGCCAGGCGCTGGCGGATGACCGGATCCTCGGTGGCGACCCCGCCGTTGAAACCACGCGTCTCGCGCGCGGTCTCGATCAGCTCGCGCAGCGCGATCTGGACGCTCACCTGGAGCCCGAAGGCCAGCGTGGCGCGCTCGTGCATGAGCGTCGTGATCGCCACCGCCCAGCCCTCACCCTCACGCCCGACGATGTTCTCCGGCGGGATCCGCGCCTCCTCGATGAACAGCTCATTGAACTCGGACTCGCCGGTGATCTGGCGCAGCGGCCTGACCTGCACCGCGTCCTGCTCCATGTCCATCAGGAAGTAGGTGAGGCCCTTGTGCTTGGGAGCCTCCGGATCGGTGCGCGCCACCAGCATGCACCACTTGGCGTGGTGGGCGAACGTGGTCCAGACCTTCTGCCCGGTCACGACCCATTCGTCGCCGTCGCGCACGGCCCGGGTCTTCACCGAGGCCAGGTCCGAGCCGGCGCCCGGCTCGGAGAAGCCCTGGCACCAGATCTCGTCGGCGGACAGGATCGGCGGCAGGAAGCGTTTGCGCTGCTCCTCGGTCCCGTGCGCGATCACGGTGGGGCCGCCCATCGCCAGCGCCAGGACGTTGGCCACCGACGGGGTGCGCGCGCGTACCACCTCCTCGTTGAAGATCGCCTGCTCGACCAGCGTCGCGCCGCGCCCGCCGTACTCCTTGGGCCAGGAAACGCCGGCCCATCCGGCTTCGTTCAGGGCACGCTGCCAGGCCCTTCGGAACTCGAACGCCGCCTCGTCTCCGGCGGGCTCCCGGCCGGGATGATTGGCCTCGAGCCAGCCGCGCAGCTCGTCACGGAAGGCCTGCTCGCCCGGTGAGAGGGTCAAGTCCATAGCGGCGCATCGTATCCGTGGTGGCCGGCCGATAGCCTCGATACCGCAGATGAGTGATCCCGCGATCGCCACCACTCCCCTGGAAAGTGAGCTGCCCGGCCCCTACGAGGTGGGCACTTACGCCGCCCGGCTCAAGCAGAGGCTGCTCGAGTTCGCGCGCGTCCAGCTGGTGGGCGAGGTGTGGGGATTTCGCTCGAGCCGCGCGCGGGTGTACTTCGAGCTGCGCGACGCGCGCGGCGCGCTGCCCTGCTCGATGTGGCTCTCAGACTTCGAGCGGCTGGGCGTGCGCCTCACGGACGGGATCAAGGTGGTCGTCGGCGGCGGCTGCGACTACTACCCCGGCAGCTCCTCCTCCTCGCCGTCATTCACCTTCTCGGTGACCGAGCTGCGGGTCGCCGGCGAGGGCGACCTGCTCATCCAGCTCGAACGCCTCCGTCGACGACTCCAAGCCGACGGCCTGTTCGAACCCCAGAAGCGCCTGCCGCGCCCGCTTCTCCCGCGGACGATCGGGGTGGTGACGGGTGAGCGCGGCAAGGCCCGCGACGATGTTCTGGCCGGCCTGAAGCGCCGCGGATGGGCCGGCCGACTGATCTGGGGCTTCGCCCCGGTCCAGGACCGGTTCGCAGCGCCGGTGATCGCCACCGCGCTGCGTGACCTGGCCGCGATCCAGGAGGTGGAGGTGGTCATCGTCGCGCGCGGAGGCGGCTCGCTCGCCGACCTGTTCGCGTTCTGCGACGAGGGGCTGTGCCGAACCGTGGCGCTCCTGCGCGTGCCCGTCATCTCCTCGGTCGGCCACCACACCGACCGGACGCTGATCGACGACGTGGCCGCGGTGTGCTGTTCGACTCCCACCCACGCCGCCGAAGCGGCCGTGCCAGTCGACTGCAATGCCGCTCGGACCGACCTGAACGCGGCCACCCGGCGCCTGCACAACCACAGCCGGCGGGCGATCACCGAGCGCGCCCGGACACTCGAGCGCCTGGCCGCTGCCCCGGGCCACCACGTCGCACGCCAGCGACACCAGCTCCACCAGCTCCTGCGAGAGCTGCGAGCCAGCGCCCGCCGAGGGTTGGCCAAGCGAAGCGAGCGCGCCGGCGTCCACGCCAAGGTTCTCGCTCGTGCCACCGCGCGCGCCCACACCTCCGACCGCGCCGCCCGCCGGCGCGAGCTCGACCGTCTCGCGCTCGCGCTGGCCGCCCACGACCCCGACCGGACGCTGGCCCGCGGCTACGCCCTGGTCGAGGACCGCGCGGGCCGGGCGCTCGGGTCCGCGGCCGCTGCCCGTGAAGCCCACGACGTTCGCCTGCGCTTCCACGACGGGACCCTCCCCGCCAAGGTCACGGACGAGCCATGAGCGCGACCGAGCCCCAGCCAACCTATGAGACCGCGGTGGCACGGATCGAGGAGATCATCCGACGCCTGGATTCGGGCGACGCAGGCCTGCGAGAGACACTCGCGCTCGTCAAGGAGGGCCGGGACTTAGTCGAGTACTGCGCCGCCGAGCTCGACGCGGTCAGCCACGGCCTCGAGGAGCTCCGCCTGGACGACCTCGTCGCCCGCCTCGAAGGCGCGGGTCCCGCGTCGTGACTACGTTCGAGAAGCTCGCCGACCTGCCGCTCGAGGTGGACGGCTACACGCTCGAGGGATTGCGGGCGGACGTCTCGAGCGGGTTCGAGCGCCTGACTACGGTCGTGCACCTGACCGGAGCGGGGCTCGAGGGTGTCGGCGAGGACGTCGTCTACCAGGCCGAAGACCACGTGGCGCTCCAGGAGGCGGGCCCTGTGCACGCCAAAGCGCTGTCGGGACGATTCTCCCTCGGCGAATTCTGCGAGCTGGTCGACTCGCTCGACCTGTTCCCGGTGGCGCCCGAGTGGGAGGTCTCGCGTCTGTACCGGCGCTGGACCTTCCATAGCGCCGGGCTTGACCTCGCGCTCGCCCAGGCAGGGAAACCGCTGTATGAGGCGCTCGGCCGGGAAGCCCAGCCGCTCACCTTCGTCGTCTCGCTGCGCCTCGGCGAGCCGGCGACGCTCGACCCGCTCGAGCGCCGCCTCGCGAAGTACCCGACGCTGCGCTTCAAGCTCGACCCGACGAGCTCGTGGACCCCGGAGCTGATCGAGGCACTGGTCGAGACCGGCGCGGTCGACTCGGTCGATTTCAAGAGCCTCTACCGCGGCACCGTTGTCGACCAGCCACCCGACCCGGTCCTCTACGGTCGGGTGGTGCGCGCGTTCCCGAACGCGTGGATCGAGGATCCCGACGTCGTCACCCCCGAGACCGCCGCGATCCTCGCCGACGAGCACGACCGGATCACCTGGGACGCGCCGATCCATTCGATCGACGACATCGAGACGCTTCCCTTCCCGACGCGGATGGTGAACCTCAAGCCGTCGCGGATCGGCGGGCTGCCGAAGCTGTGCGCCGCCTACGACTACTGCGCCGAGCGCGGCATCGGGGCCTACAGCGGCGGCCAGTTTGAGCTCGGCCCGGGGCGGGGACAGGCCCAGTACCTGGCCTCGATGTTCCATCCCGACACACCCAACGACCTCGCGCCGGTGGGTTACAACGCGAACGAACCGCCCGCGGGACTCCCGGTGAGCCCGCTGACGCCCTCGCCCTCCCCGGTTGGCTTCCGCTGGGAGGCCTCATGAGCGACCGCCCGCTCGCGGGCACCGTCGCCATCGTCACGGGCGCGTCGTCCGGCATCGGCGAGGCGACCGCGCTCGCTCTCGCCGAGCGTGGCGCCGCGGTGGCGATCGCTGCTCGGCGCGTCGACCGGCTCGAGGCCGTCGCGCAGCGGATCCGCGACGGCGGCGCCACCGCGCTGGCAATCGAGGCCGACCTCACCGACCAGTCGCAGGCGGGGGCGGCGGTCGAGCGGACCGTGGCGGAGCTCGGCCGGCTCGACATCCTGGTCAACAACGCGGGGATGATGCTGCTCGGTCCCGTCGTCGATGCGCCCACCGACGAGTGGTGGCAGATGCTCGACATCAACGTCCGCGCGGTCCTGAACTGCGCGGACGCAGCTCTCCCCCACCTTCTGCGCGCCGCCCAGGACAGCCCGCGCGAGGTCGCGGACATGGTCAACATCAGCTCGGTCGCCGGCCGCGTGGTCCGGCGAGGCAGCGCCGTCTACAACCTCACCAAGCACGGGATCGGCGCGTTCAGCGAGTCGGTGCGCCAGGAGGTGGCCGAGCGCCACGTGCGCGTTGCGCTCGTCGAACCCGGGGCCACCGCCACCGAGCTCTCGAGCCACAACCGCCCGGAAATCCGCGAGGGGATCCAGCAGCGCTTTGCCGGCGTGCAGCGGCTCGAGGCGACCGACGTCGCCGACGCGATCCTCTACATCGTTACGCGTCCCTCGTACGTGGCGATCAACGAGCTGCTTATGCGTCCGACCGCACAGGCGGACTGACGCTTATACGCGCTGGATCAGCGTTCCCGTACCGAGCCCGCCACCGCAGCACATGGTCACCAGCCCGACCTCCTTGTCGGAGCGCTCGAGCTCGTGTAGCAGCGTGGTGATCAGTCGCGCGCCGGTCGACCCGAGCGGATGCCCGAGCGCCATCGCGCCACCGTTGACGTTGACCCGATCCATGTCGGGCGCGAGCTCGCGCCGCCAGGCCGCGACCACCGGCGCGAACGCCTCGTTGATCTCGACCAGGTCGATGTCGTCCATCGTCATCCCGTTGCGCTCGAGCAGCTTCTGGGTGGCCGGGATCGGGCCAGTCAGCATGATCACCGGGTCTACGCCGACCGTGGTCTGATCCACGATCCGCGCCCGCGCCTTCAGTCCCAGGGCATCGGCCTTCTCGCGCGCCATCAGCAGCACGGCGGCGGCGGCGTCGGAGATCTGGGAGCTCGTGCCAGCGGTGATCTTGCCGTCGGGCTTGAACGCCGGCTTTAGCTCCGCCAGCGCCTCGATCGTGGTCCCCGGACGGATCCCCTGGTCTGACACGTAGGTGGAGCCGTTGACCTTGAACGGGAGGATCTCCCGCTCGAAGCGGCCCTCCTCGGTGGCGCGGTGGGCGAGTTGATGGGAGCGCAGCGCCAGCTCGTCGAGCTCGGAGCGCGGGATCTCCCACTGGTCGGCGATCATCTCGGCCGACAGGCCCTGGGGAATCAGGTTGTAGCGCTCCATCAGCGCCGGCGGATACGGCACGCCCACGTCGTCGGCCCACTTCAAACCGATGCCCATCGGCACGTGGCCCATGTGCTCGACGCCCGAGCCGATCGCCACGTCGTGCACGCCGGCGGCGATCAGCGCGGCGGCGAAGTTGACCGCCTGCTGGGCCGAGCCGCACTGGCGATCGACCGTCGTGGCCGGCGTCTCAATCGGCAGCCCGGCCTGGAGCCACGCGTTGCGCCCGACGTTCCACGACTGCTCGCCGTACTGCTGCACGCAGCCGGCGACGACGTCCTCGACCTCACCGGCGTCGATCCCGGCCCGCTCGATCACCTCGCTGTAGCAGCGGCCGAGCAGCTCGTTCGGGTGGGTGTCCTTGTAGTAGCCCTTCTCCTTGTGCCCGCGCCCGATCGGCGTGCGGACGGCTTCGACAATGACTACCTCGCGGCCTGACTGCGGCATGGCTGCTCCTTATTACGGATTGGATGCCGCGAACACCCCGATGGCGCTTTGCGGTGGATCAGTTACTACTGTACTCACGCGTCTGACCAGCCAGTCAAACAGAGGAGCTGTTTTGCGGGAACGAGTGGGAATCGCAGGCTCAGGTGTAATTGCCTGCGGTCTGGCCGTGGCCGCCGCAGAGCGCGACGAAGTGCTGCTCTGGGCCCGATCGGATGACTCCGCGGACCGCGCCCGCGCGCGCGTGACCAAGGTGTGCGCGAAGCTGAATGGCTTCGACCCCGATCGCGTCCGGATCGTCACCGACCTCGACGAGCTGGCCAGCGCCACCTTCCTGGTCGAGGCCGTGATCGAGCACCATGGCAGCAAGGCCTCGGTGCTGGCCGACCTCGGGGAGCTGGCCCGCCACGCCGGCGCCGACGCCATCGTGGCCACCACCACCTCGTCCCTCTCGATCGCGGAGCTCGCGCAGGCGAGTGGGCACCCGGAGACCTTCGTCGGCCTGCACCCGTTCAACCCGGTGCCGCGGATGCGGCTGGTCGAGCTGGCGTTCCCCCCGGAGGCCACCGAGGAGACCCGCCGCCGGGCTCGGAAGCTCTGCGAGGAGCTCGGCAAGACGCCCGTCGAGGTGCCGGACATCCCGGGCTTCGTGGTCAACCGGCTGCTGTTCCCGTACCTGTTCAGCGCCGTCGATCTGCTCGTCGAGACCGGCATGCCCCCCGAGGACATCGACAGCTGCATGACGCTCGGCGCCGGCATGCCAATGGGGCCAATCGCGCTGCTCGACTACGTCGGGCTGGACGTCTCGCACGCGATCGGCGAGTCGATCGGGGCCGCGATTCCGCAGCGGCTGGTCGAGCTGGTGCAGGCCGGGTCGCTGGGGCGCAAGTCCGGTCGGGGTTTCTACCGCTACGACTGAGCCGGCCTTCGATCCAGCCGGACGACGCTTCACCGGCCCCATGGACGCCGAGCGCAGCGAGGCCCATGGCTACTGAGCAACCTGAGATGAACTATTTAGGACTCATTCATCTGCGGGGCGCAGACTCCATGTCGCGACGTACCTCATAGCAGCACCTCCTCCCCAGAAGCACGAAGCCGGCCCGTCCCCAGCGGGCCGGCTTCTTTTTCGCCTGCACCCGGCCACATAAGGCGAAGCCGGCCCAGATCGGGGGCCGGCTTCAACTCTCCTCTCAACCACCGGGAGATGGTCCTCGCTCTTGACCGAGACTCTCCGGTTGTTACCGAAGGCGCAAATGTAACGAATGCCGCGAGAGGATGCCGGCTGAGCAGCGGGTAGAAGGTGGGTATGGATCGAGCCGACCCCACAGCCGAGGCCCAGCGTCACGAAACCGAGCCCGAACGCGACGATCGGAACCTGATCGAGATACTCCAGGAGGCTCGCGTCGTCCAGACCGGCGTTCAGATCCTGTTCGGATTCCTGCTCGCGGCCACCTTCGAGCCCAAGTTCAGCACCCTCTCGAGCTTCCAGAAGGCCGTGTATCTCGGGACGCTGGTTTCCGCCGCCGCCACGCTGGTCATGCTGACCGCTCCGACCGCCTGGCACCGGATCCTGTTTCGCCAGGGCGACAAGGAGTACCTGGTGGAGGTCGCGAACCGCTTCATGCTGGTGGGGCTGACCACAATGGGGCTGACCTCGATCGGCGTGGTAATGCTGCTGAGCGACATCGCCTTCCCGTCCTGGCTGACGGCGCTCGTCACCACCGCGGCGACCCTGGCCTGCGCGGTCCTCTGGTACCTGCTACCGCTGACCCGGCGCCGGAGACTCGGTAGCAGCTCGCCGTTGTCTGATCCGAACCGCCTCGATCCGGTTCTGCCGGACTGATTCCACGCGGATCGAGAAGCCGTTCGCTGAGATCGTGTCCCCCCGCTTGGGCAGCCGCCCGAGCTCGGCGAACACGAAGCCGCCGACCGAGTTGTAGGCGTCGGTGTCCACCGGCAACTCGAGCCCGTAGTCCTCGAGGTCCGACACGGCGACGTGCCCGCGGACGAACCAGTCGCCGTTGGCCAGCCGGCGCACCGCCCCGCCGGCCGGGTCGGTCTCGTCGGAGATCTCGCCCACGACCTCCTCGATGATGTCCTCGATCGTGACGATGCCCGCCGTCCGGCCGTACTCGTCGATGACGATCGCCAGCTCGGTGCGCTCGCGCTGCAGGTCGGCCAGCAGGTCATCGAGGGGCTTGGTTTCGGGCACGATCGGGGCTTCGCGCACCAGCGCGTCGAAGTGCGAATCCATCCCGTCATTGAGCATCTTCTTGACGAGCTGGTTGACGTGGACGATCCCCTTGACCCGGTCCTGGTTCTCGTCCTCGGTCACCACCAGGCGAGAGTGGCCGGTCGAGACGCAGCGCTTGAGCGCCGCCTCGACGGTCTCCGACAGGTCGACGGTGACGACAGCCGGGATCGGGGTCATCACCTGGCGGGCCTCCTGCTCGTGCAGGTGAAAGACGCCCGTGAGCATGCTGGCCTCGCCGACGTCGATCTGGCCGCCCGAGGAGGACTGGGCGATCAAGCGCTTGAGCTCGTCGGGCGTGCCGCCCTCGGGCTCGGCGTCGGGGTCGGTGCCGAGCATCCGCAGGATCGACTCGGACGCGGAGTTCAGCACGATGATGAACGGGTTGAACAACCACCGGAAGAGCTGCATCGGCCGCGCGATCCGCCTGGCCAGATCCTCGGCGTGCTGGATCGTGTAGAGCTTCGGGACGATCTCGCCGATGATGCTCTGGGTGACCGTGATCAACAGGTAGGAGATCACCACCGACACGACCACCGCCGCGGCATGCCCGATGGCCTTGCCAAACAGCGGCTCGAACACGTGGGCGAGCGCCGGCTCGCCGAGGGCACCGATGCCGATCGAGGCGGCCGTGATCCCGACTTGGCAGGCCGCGATGTAGTCGCCGATGTCGTCGATCTGCCTGAGCGCCAGCCGAGCACCGCGGGCGCCGTCTTCCGCCATGCTCTCCAGCCGCGCCCGACTCGAGCGCACCAACGCGTACTCCGCGATGACGAAGAACGCGTTGACCAGGACCAGCAGCCCGGTGAGGATGATGAAGAGGGCCTTCACCGGCTAGGACGTACCCGCCCACCACCGCGATGACCGGGTTCGGCGGGCTGCCCGCGCCAGATGGGCGGGCTCCCAGTCAAACCGCGCGGCCCCGTGGTCCTTCCTCGCTGGGCAGCCCTTCGTCTCTGAGCTGCTACTTCGGGATGGGTCGTCGTCGTTCATGCAGCGACGGGGCAAACGGTAGCAGCAGCCCCGGCACGTATGAGTGGGGTTTCTATCCTCTGTGTCGTGCGCATCGTCAGCCTGGTCCCCTCCGCCACCGAGACGCTGTTCGCGCTCGGGCTCGGTCCCGACGTGATCGCCGTTACCCACGAGTGCGACTATCCAGAGGCGGCTCGCGAGCTTCCCAAGATCACTCGCGACGTTCTCCCCGCCGGCCTGAGCGCCCGAGAGATCGACGCCGCGGTCAAGGAGCGCACGCTGGCCGGCCAGTCGATTTACGAACTCGACGACGAGCTCCTGCGCGACCTGCGCCCCGACCTGATCGTCACCCAGGAGCTGTGCTCAGTCTGCGCCGTCTCCTACGACGACGTGCGCGCGGTAGCCGAGGAGATCGACACCCATCCGCGCGTGGTCTCGCTCGATCCGCACACCGTGGGCGAGATCCTCGGCGACTTCCGGACGCTTGCCCAGGTGACCGACAGCAAGGACGCCGCCGTCTCGCTGGTGCGCGACGCTTCGGCCCGGATCGACCGGGTGCGAGTGGCGGTGCGCGGGCTGCGCCGGCCCCGGGTCGCCGCGCTGGAGTGGCTGGATCCGCCGTTCGCCGCGGGCCACTGGGTCCCCCAGCTGATCGGGTACGCCGGCGGCGAGGACATCCTCGGGTTCGCGGGCGAGCCATCCGAGGAGCGCTCCTGGCCGGAGGTGGAGGCCTCCCAGCCGGACATCGTGATCGTGATGCCGTGCGGCTACGACGCCGAGATCGCACACCGCGAGGCCGAGATGCACCGCGACGAGCTGGCTGCTCTCGGGGCGGGCGAGGTCGTGGCGGTCGATGCGTCCGGCTACTTCTCGCGACCAGGGCCGCGGATCATCGACGGAGTCGAGCTGCTGGCCCACATCATCCACCCGGAGAAGTTCCCCGAGCCGGCCGGGCCCGCGTTCACCGTCGAGCTCTAGGGACCTGGCCTGTCTAGATCGTGAAGCCGTTCGGCGTGAGGCCGTGGCTCCCCGCCACCGCCACCGCCGCGATGACACTCACCACAGCGACCGCGGCACACCCCGCCATCGCCACCGCCGGCATGTGCCGGCGCTCGTCGAACTCGAGCACGAGCCACCCGGTGATCAGTCCGGCCACCAGGCCGCCGAGATGGCCCCCGATCGAGATTCCCTGAACGCTGAGGGAGAAGATCAGGTTGACGAGCAGGATGAAGCCAAGCCCGCTCTGCCAGAACGGAATCCCTCGGTAGCGCGCAACTACGATCAGCGCGCCGAAGACGCCGAAGATCGCGCCCGAGGCGCCGATCGTCGGGGAGTCGGGCTGGAACAGCAGCGAGCCGAACGACGACGCCAGCAGCGAGGTCAGGTAGATCACGACGAAGTTCCGGCTCCCGATCGCGGGCTCGAGGGCTGCGCCGACGAAGTACAGCGACAGCATGTTGATGCCGATGTGGAGGATCCCGTCGTGCAGGAAACCACCAGTCACCAAGCGCCAGTACTCGTGGTTGAAATGGATGAGGGGGCCATACAGGACGCCGTGGTTCCAGATCGTCCCGCCGCCACCTCCGCCCAGCGGCGCGCCGGCAGCCGTCTCGGCCAGGAACACGATCACGTTGATCGCGATCAGCACCTGGGTCGCTCGGGGTACGGCCGGGCGCGATCTGATGCCCTGCGTGACCTTGGTGCGCTCCCTTGAGCAGTCGGGGCAGCGCATCCCGACCGGGGTCGGGGTCATGCAGTCCGGGCAGATCGGCCGTCCGCACGACGAGCACGAGACCCCGGTCTCACGCGAGGGGTGTCGATAGCAGACGGCCATTCGGTATTGACGCTATCAGCGGCCCGTTCGCTAACCGACGCGACGCGCCGACTAGCGGCGAGGCAGGATGCGCCTCGCCTCTTCGGCGGCGTCCTGGAGCGTCCGCCGGGCGAGCTCGAGCACGTTGCCCGAGCGCTGCTTGCGGACGCGGTGGCGAGCGCGAACCCTGAGCACGACGAGCGCTGTACCGGCGCTGACCCCGACCACGGCAGCCGCCGCCGGGCGGACCCAGTTGCGCGGATCGCGCATGGCCGAGAGCTCCCACGATTCGAGTTCCTCGTGCGCCAGCTCGGTCAGGCTGACCAGCGTCAGTTCGACCCGCTGAGCGAGGTCGGCCGGCGGCTCGACCGGCTGGAGCGCCTGGCGTAGCAGGGCCTCGAAATCCGTCGCGCTCATCGATCGTCTCCTGAGTCGGTTCCGGCGCCCGTTACGGCCGCCGGCTCGGCCACCATCCCCTCGAGCTGGCGGATCGCGCGGTGCAGAAGCACCTTGGTCGCACCGTCGGTGCGGCCAAGAGCCCGCGCGATCTCACGGTTGTCCATGCCCAGGGCGAAGCGCATGATCAGCGCCTCGCGGCGGTCGTCGGGCAGCTGCTGGACGCCGTCGAGGATCGCCTTGAGCTCCTCGCGCCCCTCGACCAGGGCCTCGGTGGTGTGCGGAGCCGAGATCATGCCAGCGTCCTCGATCCCCGACTCCGGCTTGCGCGAGCGGTCGCGATAGAAGTTGGCTGCCAGGTTGTGGGCGATGCGGATGAGCCACGGCCGCAGCGGCCGGCCGTTGGCCTCACGGAGCGCGCGCTCGAAATGGCGGTAGGCCTGAAGGAAGGTCTGCTCGGTGAGGTCCTCGGCGTCATGGTGGTTGCCCACGCGGTAGTAGCTGTAGGAATAAACGTCCCGCAGGTGCGTTCTGTACAGCTCCGTGAAGCGGGCGTCGACATCCGCCTTACTCTTGGGCTGGTCGCCGTTTCCCACGTGGTCCACCACACGAGAGCGTAGCCTCCGTCAGGCCGCGCGAGCGGTTGATTTGCGCGTCGGGCGTGCCGACTCGAGGATCCTGGCCGTCCATTCGTCGGGTTCGATCCGTCCCTCGATCAGCGCGGCCAGGCTGTCCAGCGCCGGGGTCTCCAGGCGAGCGTGCCGGGCGGCGCTGGCCAGCAGCGGCGCCGCATCGACCCCTTCCACTGCGTGGCCGAGCGCGTGGTCGATCTCCGCCCCGGGCACGCCCTGGGCCAACAGCTCCCCGGCTCGGCGGTTGCGCTCGTTCGGCGAGACCGCGGCGGCCACGAGCTCGCCCGCGCCCGCCAGACCGGCGAACGTCTCCGCCCGTCCTCCACGAGCGCGCGCGAGCGCATCCACCTCGGCAAACACCTTCCCGGCGGCGGCGCCGGCCACGTTCGGCCCGGCGAGCGACGCGGCGGCCGCGGCGAGCACCGCGACACTCTTGGCGGCACCGGCCAGCTCGACCCCGGTCACGTCGCTGGTCGTCGATACGTCGAGGCCGGCGGTTCGCAGCGCATCCGCCAGCTGGCGTTGAAAGCCTCGGTCGAGCGAGGCGAGTACGACCGCGGCGCCGTGCTCGAGCACCTCGGTGGCGTCGGCCGGACCGCCCACCACCGCCACCGCGTGGGCCGCACACCGCTCAGCCACGAACGCCGAGGGCAGCGTCCCGAGCGGCGGGACGAGGCCCTTCGACAGGACCAGGACGCCTGCGTGCCTCGGGATGTTTTCCCCGTGGGCGGCCATGACGGCCGGAAGCGCGCGAGCAGGGACAGCCAGACAGATCAGGTCGTAGCTTTGGAGCTCGAGCTCGGCTGAGGGCAGGATCGTGATCGAATCCGGGAGCCTGGTGTCGGGCAGGTAAACCGCGTTGGTTCGCGAGACGGCGAGCGCCGCCGCCTGCTCGCGGGTGCGGGCCCCCAGCTCGACCTCGAAGCCGGCCCTCGCCAGCAGCACGGCGAGGCTCGTGCCCGCCGACCCGGCGCCGATGACCCCGGCCCGGCGGATCGGCGGCATCCCGCCCAACCACTCCCACTGGAGCATCACGCACGGCCAGATCCGGTCGGTCACCGCGCCGGCAAGCGCCGGGGAGCCCTGCTCGACCTTGGGGAAGCGCAGCGCCGGTCCGGCGCGAAGGCGGACCTTGCGGGGGCGGATGCGCCAGCCCCTGCGGATGTCCTCGGTGCCGATGATCGCGATCGGCACGACCGGCGCGCCGGTCTCCAGCGCCAGGCGACCGACGCCGCGCTTGGGCTTACCGAGCGCACCCGGCCGCGTCCGGGTTCCCTCGGGAAACATCAGCACGATCTCGCCGCGCCCAAGGATGATCTCGGCTGTCTCGATCGTCTCCTGGTCGCCGGCTCCCCGGGTGACCGGGAACGCCCCGAGCGCGTTGAGCAGCCAGCTGAGCAGCCGGTTGTAGGCGAACAGCTCCTCCTTGGCCACGTAGTACACGGGACGCCGGGTCATCGTCCCGATCACGAACGGATCGAAGAAGCTGCGGTGATTCGAGGCCAGGATCACGGGGCCCTCAGACGGGATGTGCTCGCGCCCGATCCGCTTCATCTGCAGGTAGATCAGGAAGAACGGGGTGAGGATCGCGCGCACGATCAGCAGCACCACGGGGTTGACGCCCTTCTCCCTGGCCCGGCGGTGCAGCGCTTCGTGATCCATCGCACTTTGGCGTACCCGCTCCGGCGCCGCCCGTTACAGTTGCCTTCCTTGCGCAACGACATTGTCAGCACCCCGTGAGCGCCGGCAGCCAGCCCGCCGCGAGCCCTGACTCCTTCGGCTCCCGAACGCTCCGAGGAGCCGTCTGCGGCGCGGTGGCGGCCGTGGTCTGGGCGGTTCAACAGCCGCTCGACAAGCCGCTCTTCGGAAGTCGCTACGACGACGTCGAGGTGCTGGGCCGGGCGGTGCGCAACGGTTCCGGCTGGTACCCGGTCGGCCTGGCCTTGCACGCCCAGAACGGCGCCCTGTTCGGAGCCATGTACGCCAACGTCGCGCCCGCGTTGCCGATCCCGCCCGCCCTGCGCGGGCCGGCGGTCGCCATGACCGAACTGGTCGCGACCTGGCCGCTCGCGGCGCTGTCGGACCGCTTCCACCCCGCGCGCGATTCCCTGCCCGCGCTGTACCGGAGCCGCCGCGCCTTCGCCCAGGCCGCCTGGCGCCACCTCCTGTTCGGCCTCGTGCTCGGCGAGCTCGAGCGCCGGCTGAGCGCCGGCACCGGGACGCTCCACGGGCCGGCGCCCGACTACGCCTCAAACGGCCACGGCTCGCTCGACCGCGCCGTGTCCAGCGTGCGCTGAACCGCAGGCAGGATCAGGTCGTCTCCGACCGCGCGGTCGTCAGGGACGCGCGGTCTTCAGGGACAGCGCCGTGGCCATCAGCGCTCCCGAGGCAGCGGAATACGCGGCCCAGCCTTTGGCGCCCGATTTCGCGGCGCGGCGGGCCGAGAACAGCGCCGCCGCCGAGATCCCGAGGAAGACCGGAAGAGCGCCGCAACCAACCAGGGCCTTAGTCACCGACCCGGAAGATACAGCCGGCCGTTTCACCGCACCGAACGTCTCGGCACCCGATCCCGGACCTCGCCCGCGTGCGACACTGACCCCGCCCGCCCGCCTAGCTCAATTGGTAGAGCACTTGATTTGTAATCAAGGGGTTGGGGGTTCAAGTCCCCCGGCGGGCTCTGCGACGCACAAAGTTGTTTCACCGTCGCGTTTCCGCGGCAACGCGTCGAGGACAATGTCTCGCATGGCCGTCGCTGATGTTCGAGTTCGTGTACACGCCGGCGCACGGCGCGAAGAGCTCCGACCGATGGACGACGGGTGGATTGTGGCTCGAGTAGCTGCCCCGGCGCGGGAGGGCCGAGCGAACAAGGCCCTGTGTCGCCTTTTGGCGCAGCAGCTTGGAGTTGCTCCTTCGAGCGTCGCGATCGTCCGCGGGGCGCGCTCGCGCGAGAAGCTGATCCGGGTCGAGGGAATCGACCAGGCGGCGGTCAACGCTGCGCTCGGGATCTCGCACGACTAGTTCACGCGTCGGTGTTCGGCGCTGGCAGATCTCGATCTAAACGGCGGGGTCGCGACCTAGTTCCGCCAGCTCGGTGACGACCGCTGCGAGCGGCTGTGTAGCGTCGATCTCGTGAGTACACGTACGCCGCAGACGCGGCTCGACCTCTGCCAGCTCGCGGAGCACAAGCTTCCGCTGCGCGGCGCTCTTGCCGTACGGGTTGTTCGTGCGCGTCGCAATCCGGCTCAGGAGAACGTCGGCCGGAGCGCTCAGCAGGACCACTGTGTCGAAGTATTGATAGAAGCGTCCCTGGTTAGAGACCGTGCCGGAGACATAGAGGGAAGGACCTCCGTCACCGGCAAGAAGTTCCGCTATCCGCTCCTCCCGCCAAACGTACCCGCCCTCGGCGTGTGACCACTCGCTCCACTCGCCCTCGTCGGTGTCGACCGTTCGAAAGCCCAGCAGCCGCAGCCTCTCCAGCGCGCTCGATTTCCCACTCCCGGACATACCGGTCACCAGGATCCGCCTCATCGAGTTGGAGACTATGTCCCGAAACCCCGCTGCCACCATGCGCCGCGCTGCGGCTTCCGCTTCGGGAGGAGCGAGCCCGCGGAACGCTTTGGACCCGGGCCCAGTCGGCAGTCGTCAGCCGACGACTTGGGTGACGACCCACCGATGCTTGCCGATCCGACGGACGCGTGCAAAACCGTGGCGCTCGAACATCGCGACGGTGCCGTTGTTGAGAAACGATCCCGAAACCTTGCGGCCGGCCGTGTCCTCGGGGTAGCTCTCCACGGTGCCGCCGCCGAGCCGGGAGAGCTCTGCTAGCGCACCGGCAAGCGCAGCGTCGGCCACCCCGCGATGGCGATGGGTCCGTCCCACGAAGAAGCAGGTGATGCGCCAGTCCGGCAGCTCGCCCAGGCCTTCCCGATAAGCCTTCTGGCTCTTGATCCGCGGCAGCTCGTCAGTCGGACCGAACTGGCACCACCCGACACAGCGCCCATCGTCGAACACCAGTGCTGCGTGCGCCCGCCCCGCGCGTACGCGCGCCTCCTTGAGATCACGTCGCTGCTCTGGCGTGTGGATATGAGGCGCGCCCTCCTCGTGGAAGCCCAGACACCAGCAGCCTTCCCAGACGCCATGGTGATCCTCGGCCAGTCGCGCAAAGTCAGACCAGGTCGTCACGTCGAGCGGCTTGATCGCGAACGACATCGCGTGATTATGACCAGGACACGTGCCGAGGCCGGCCCTCTGCATCGGCTCCCGACTGACCACCGTCACAGGTCGGTGACGCGTGCCAGGAGGTCGTGAAGCTGCGCGCGCTCCTTGCGGTTGAGCGACGTCAAGAATTGCGCTTCGCAGGCGAGCAGCAGCTCGAACGCCTCCGCCCGGAGCTGGTCGCCGGCCGGGGTGAGCGCGACCGCATACGCGCGGGCATCGTTGGCGTCGCGCTCGCGAACCACCAAATGCTTGGCCTCGAGCGACGCGCCGAGCTTGAGGATCGTCGTGCGGTCAAGCCCGAGGATCTCGGCCACCCGCGTCTGCGACAACGGCGAGCGCTCGGCGAGCACGGCGAGCACGCTGTACTCGCGTGGCGTGATCCCGAGCGGCTCGAGGTCGCGCTCGCCCATCGCCTGTACGCGCGCGGCGGCGCGGCCTAGCAGGTACGAGGTCCGCGCGGACAGGTTCTCGGGCAGTTTCATCGCGTTCACAGCTGTTCGACAGCGATGCTGTACAGTCCTGCTGTCAATATGACCGCCGCCGAGCCCAAGGTAGTCGTTGCCCACCGCGAGGATCTGTGGTGGCTGCTGGCGGAAGCGTGCCAGCTCGAGCACATGATCATGTGCCAGTACCTGTTCGCGGAGTGGACACTCAAGGACAAAAGCGACGGTCTGACCGACGAGCAGGCGGAGGCGATCGAGCGCTGGCGAGGCGTGCTGCGCGGGATCGCGATCGAGGAGATGCTCCATCTGGCCCTGGTCGCGAACGTGATGTCGTCGATCGGCGCCGCCCCGTACCTGGGGCGACCGAACTTCCCGCAGCGCTCGGGTTACTTCCCGGCCAGCATCCAGCTCGACCTGATGCCGTTCGGCGAGCGCGCCCTGAAGCATTTCCTGTTCCTCGAGCGGCCCGAGGGGATGGAGCGCCAGGATGCCGAAGGGTTCGTGCCAACGGCACCGGGCCGCGAGCCCCTGAGCGAGTCCGAGGCGATGCCGCGCGGCCAGGAGTTCCTCACCGTCGGACATCTCTATCGAGGCATCGAGGACGGGTTGACAAGGCTGACCCACGACCTTGGCGAGCGGGCGCTGTTCGTCGGCTCGCCGCGGGCGCAGGCCACACCCGAGATGTTCCACTGGCCGCAGGTCGTGGCGGTCACCGATCTCGACTCCGCACTGCGGGCGGTGGGCGAGATCATCGAGCAGGGCGAGGGGGCGCGCGGACATTGGGAGGACGCTCACTACGGCCGCTTCCTGAAGATCTGGGACGAGTACCACGCGTTCCGCGAGTCCGATCCAAATTTCGAGCCGGCACGCCCGGTAGTGGCGGCCTTCACGCGACAGCCGTTCGACCTCAAGGATCCCGTCACAGTCATCACGAACCCCGAGGCGTACCGCACCGCGGAGGTGACCACGATTGCCTACGAGGTCCTCCTGCACCTCTTGCTCCGGTTCTTCACTCACACCGACGAGACCGACGAGCAGCTCGAGCTGCTGATCAGCGCCGCGTTCGAGATGATGGGCGACATCATCCGCCCGCTCGGCCACGCGCTCACGCAGCTCGCCGTCGGGTCGGCCGCCGATGGGCCTAACGCCGGGTTCGCGTTCGAGATGCACTACCTGATGGGCAACCTCGTCCCGTGGCGCGAGCCCGCCTGGGCCCTGTTACGCGAGCGTGTGGCGTTCCTTGCTGAGAAGTGCACCGACGACCCCGACGTGGTCCGCACCGCCGGCGAGAAGGCGGCGTCAGTGGCCGACAAGCTCGCCGCACACGTCCCGGCGGAGCTGCGCCCGAGTTGAGCCTTAATGCGCCTGACGGCGCAGTCGACCGGGGTCGGAAATGCTGGCGCACGAGTAGGCGGGGCCGGTGACGTACAGCTCAGGCTTGGTCGCGAATTGCACCTCCGTCGGTTGTCCGGCCTTGAGCGACGCCCAGGCAGCTTCACACACGGCCGCCGCGGCATAGCCGTCCCAGGCGCTCGCGCCCGCCGGCGGAACACCGTTCGCCACCGCGCCAATCCAGCTCTGGAGCTCGCCCGCGTAGGCGGAGGCGAAGCGGTCCCGGAAGCCCATAGGGATCGGCTGCGGCCGCGGCAGCGACAGCACTCCTGATTCGCCCACGATCTCGCAACCAATGTCGTAGCCGTACTGGGCATTCACGAACGCCTCAACCGTGATCAGCCCACCCGTCTCGGTCTCGAACACGATCACCTGCGGGTCGTACACGCCATCAGGCGCCCGGCTCGTCGCGCGCGGCGTGAACGCGGTGGCCGTGACCAGTTCCTGGCCGAGCAGCCACCGCAGGGTGTCGACGTCGTGCACGACGGTGTCCTTGATGATCATCTCCGAGCCGAAATGCTTAGGCGCGCTCGGATTGCGATGCGTGGAGTGGGCGAGCACCGGGGTTCCGATCTTGCCCTGGTCCAGGCGCGCCTTGAGCTCCAGGTAGCCCGGATCGAAGCGACGCATGAAGCCGAGCTGGACGATCCGACGGCCGAGGTCAGCCTCGGCGTCGACGACCACCCGCGCTGCCTCGACGCTCGCGGCGAGTGGCTTTTCGCAGAGACACGGCTTCCCCAGCTCAAGGCACGCGAGCGCGAATTCCTGATGCGTGTCGGCGGGGGAGGCGATCACGACCGCATCGACCGCCGGATCGCCGATCAGCTCGAGGGCGTCCGTGTAGACCGCGCCGATGCCAACCTCGCCGGCAAGTCGGTGCGCGCTCTCGGCGATGGCGTCCGAGAGCGCCACGACGTCCGCCGCCGGTACGTCGCGGCTTAGTGTGCGCACGTGGGTCGTGCCCATCAGTCCCGCGCCGATCACTCCAACCTTCACCGTCATAGCCGCTCCTCACACTAGCCGCCCGGGGGTAGACTACGAGTAGCATTTCGCCTGAACTTTCCCGGGATTGTTGAGCGGAGGGGGACCGTGAGACGAGAATTTCTGGCTCTGCGGCGTTTGGTCGTTTTGGCTTGGGCGATCGCGATCGGGCTCACGTCTCCGGCGCTCGCCGATCGCGCGTTCACGCCTCGGTTCAGTACCAACGCGAATGGCGACGTCGCAATCGTCGGCAACACGCTCGAGACCTGCCAGACAGCGGTACCGGATTGCGCGAACGCGCGCGCCGGCTTGGGGGCACTGCTCAACAACAACAACTTCTCGATGGTGCGGGTAAACACCGACTCCGCGACGCTCGATTCGTCGTCCGCACGTCTGAGTCTGCCCGCCGGGGCTCGCGTGCTGTTCGCGGGCCTGTACTACGGTTCGCGCACGACGGCGGGAACCGCTGGGAAGGCCGCGCCGGATTCATCGCTCGCGGGGTTGGGCAAGGTCGATTTAAAGCCGCCGGGTGCTTCGGGGTTCGAGCACCTGACGGCCGCGGTCGATCAAAGCACCGACGTCGCCGGAGCGTATGCGGCGTTCGTGGACGTCACGGGACGGGTGCAGCGCGCCGGAGCGGGGGTGTACACGGTTGCGAATGTGCAGTCGGCGACGGGTGAGGACCGCTACGCCGGCTGGGCGCTCGTGGTGGCCTACGAGGCCGCCGGCGAGCCGCCCCGAAATCTGACGGTGTTCGACGGCTTGGCGTCGGTCACGCAGGGCAAGCCGGCCGTGACGATTCCAGTAAGCGGCTTTCAGACGCCACTTAGCGGACCCGTTCGGACGAGGCTCGGATTTGTTGCATACGAGGGCGATCGCGGCATCAGCGGGGACAGCGCGACCCTCAACGGCACAGCACTCAGCGACAAACTGAACGCGGCAAACAACTTCTTCAACAGCGTGATCTCGGTCGACGGTCAGTACTTCACGGACAAGACCCCGGATTACATCAACCAGCTGGGGTTCGACGCGAAGCTGCTCGGGATCAACGGACTGCTCGCCAATGGCGCGACGGGCGCAACGATCGGGCTGAAGACAACCAGCGACCAATACCTGCCGCAGGTGATCACGTTCGCGACCGACCTGTACGCCCCGGTGATACGCGCGACGAAGACGGTGGCGAACCTGACCCATCCCGACGGCCCGACTCAAGCGGGCGACAGGCTGCGCTACACGGTCAGTTTCGCCAACGAGGGTCTTGAGGCGGCGACCAACTTCGCGGCCACCGACAAGATCCCATCCAACACCACCTACGTGGCGGGGTCGCTACGTATTCCGAGCGCGCCCGCGAGCGCCTCCTCTCCAACCGATCTGATCGGCGACGACCAAGGCGAGTACGACGCGGCGCAGAGCACCGTGCGGTTCTTCCTCGGGAGCGGCGCGACTGCCGGCCAGGGAGGAACGATCGCGGCTGCCGGCTCCCCGGGCGACACCGCCCAGATCAGCTTCGAGGTCCGCGTCGACGACGACCTGACGGCCGAGCACGAGATCAGGAACTCCGCGCAGGCGACATTCATCGCGCCGTCGCTCGGTAAGCAGCTGACGGCCTTGTCCACCGAGACGATCGTGAGCGCCACGCCCGCGCCGACGCCCTCCGAGCCGGCAGACCTCAACCTCGCGCAGAGCGAGACCGTGGCGCCCGCCGCGTTCGGCAACGACACGGTCGACGACCACGTCACGATCGAGAACAACGGGCCCGGCGATGCCACCGATGTTGTCCTGCACGACGCCGCGCCGGCCGGCGCGACGATCGACTCGGCCACGATCGATCAGGGCACCTGCACGGTCAGCGGAAACGACGTGACCTGCGTAGTCCCGTCCCTGGACGCCGGCGGTTCCGCCGCGGTAGACGTCGTCCTCGTCGAGCCCGCCGCAGACGCCCTCGCCGGCTCCGCGAGCGAGGCCAGCATCAGCGCGTCTCAGTTCGACACCACTCCGTCGAGCGAAACTAACGAGGCAACCGCCCCAGCGCCTTCGCCCGGAGCCCCGGCGGCAGATCTCGCCATCCAAGACCTCGAGAGCTCGTCACAGGACATCCTTGGCGGGACCATCACTGACACGATCACCATCACCAACAACGGTCCGGGTACCGCCACCGGCGTCGACCTCACCGACGCACTCGACGCCGCGGCCCAGGTGATCGCGATCGACCCGGGAGCGTTCACGTGCAGCTCGGGCGCGGCCGTCCAATGCAGCCTGGCCGACCTCGCGCCGGACGCGAGCCAGACGCTCGAGGTCGACGTCCGACCGCTGCCGCCCAGGGCGCCTGATCGACGACGTCACGGCCAGCGATGATCAGTTCGATCCGAACTACGCCAACGACTCGGCCAAGACCATCGCCACCGTACGACCTCGCAAAACCTCGGCGAGGGTGCGGATCGTGCCCGTTCAACCGGTCGCGACCCCCGGGCACGTAGTCGGCTTCGACGTCACGATCGGGGTGATCAAGCCTGTCCCCGGAGTGAAGCCCACCGTGTGCGTGACGCTCCCGCGACAGCTCCGCGTCACCAGCGCACCGGGCGCGGCGGCCGCCGCGCGGCGGCTCTGCTGGGATGCGGACGCCCTGGTCAACGCCTCGCCGCGGACGTTCCGGTTCTCGGCACGCATCGTGTCCTCGTCAAGCGTCAACGCGACGATGCTTGCGGTGCACGGCACGCTAACCGGCGCGAACTTCGCGGCAAGCAGCGCGGTCGCGGCCGTCCAGGTGCCTCCATCGGTCGTCGCGGCCTGCCCGTCGAGCTCACGCCCCGCCCCAACCGGCCGGATCGCCTGCTGATCGGCAGCTCGGGCGCCGTTGCGCCCGAGCTGCCTCAGCCCGCGGCCGGCTACCTCGCCAGTGGCTGGCTACTTGACGAGGTACCAGTCCTCGGGGTTCATCATGCCGAGGGCGTTCGCGGCGTAGCCGCCTGTCAGGTCTGCCGGATCGCCCAGAAACGCGAACGATCCCTAAACGATGTTGAGCTCTGGGCGCTCGCTCCCGCGGGCAAAACGCTCGCTCGTCAAAGGCGTGATGTCGACGAACGGCGGGTGGCCGAGCCAGAGGTCCCGCATGATCTCCCCGACCGCGGGACCTTGGAGAAAACCATGCCCGGAGAAGCCGGTCGCATACAGAAAACGCGACGGCGACCGCGCCTCACCGATCATCGCGTTGTGGTCGGGCGAGACCTCGTAAAGGCCTGCCCACCCGGTGCGGATGCCAGCCTGTGCGATCCGCGGTGCGCGTCGCTCGATGGCCGCGAGGAGATCCGGGATCCAGTCATCGGTCACCTCGACGCTGAACCCGGGTCGTTCCCCCCGCCAGGACATTCCCATGAGCAACCCCGGTCCTTCTCGATGGAAGTAGAAGGTCGTGCCGAAATCGATGGTCATCGGCAGGCGTGGAGGGAGCTCCGCGAGCGGCTCGGTGAACAGGATTTGCCTGCGCAGTGGCGTCACCGGCAAATCGACCCCAACCATCGCAGCGAGCGCGGAGGACCACGCTCCAGCCGCGCAGATCACGGCCGAGGTCTCGATGACTCCCCGGTTTGTCCGAACGGCCTCGATCTCCTCGCCCCGAGTCTCGATGTCCTGGATCTCGCAGCCGACGACGACGTGGGCGCCGAGCGCCCGGGCTGCGACGGCGTAGCCCTGGACGACAGCCTCTGGGGTTACGTAACCGTCCTCGGGGGAGAATGCCGCCGCGAGCAGTCCGTTGGTCTCGATTAGGGGATTAAGGGACTTCGCCTCAGACGGCGTGAGCACACGGCTGGGAACGCCGTACTCCCGCTGGATGGCAATACTCGCGGTGAACGCGTCGACGTCCTGCGCGCTGTCGAGAAGGAACAGGTATCCCACCTGATGCAGGTCGATCTCCCACCCCGGCCGCCGACCGAAGTCTCTGAACGCCTGCAGGCTCCGCTGTGCGATTGCAATGTTGAGAGCATCTGAGAACTGAGCCCGGACGCCTCCGGCGGCGCGGCTGGTTGACCCGCAGGCGAGCTGCCCCCGTTCCACGAGTACCGCATCCGCAACCCCGGCCTCGGCTAGGTGGAACAGGGTGCTGGCGCCCATCACCCCGCCGCCGATCACCACAACCGACGCGCGTCGCGGCAGAGGTTGACGCCCCGGGAGGCTCACGGAGCGGACGGCAGATCAGTCTGGCACCGCACGGACCGCTCGCGACAATCCGCTGAAGATGCGGGGCCCGTCCTCCGTTAGATGGACGATCTCCTCGAGCCTGACCCCGAAGTCCTGTTCGAGGTAGATACCCGGCTCGATGCTGAACACCATGCCGGCTCGGAGCGGCGTCGGTTCGCCGGCCATGATCCAAGGGGCCTCGTGCACGGACAGGCCGAGCCCGTGCCCGGTCCGGTGCAGGAACTGCTCGCCGTAGCCGGCGGCTTCGATCACGCCCCGGGCTGCTCGGTCGACATCTCCGCACGTCGCACCCGGACGGGCAGCGGCCAGCGCCGACTGGACTGCCGCCTCGACCGTGTCGTGAACCTCCCGAAAGCGCGCGGACGGCTCGCCCACGACCACCATCCGGGTCAGGTCCGACCAGTAGCTATCGAGCTTGCCACCCAGGTCGATGACAACCGGATCGCCTTCCTGGAGGACGCGGCGGGATACCTCGTGGTGCGGGAACGCGCCGTTCGGTCCAGAACCGACGCACACGAAACGCTCATCGGCACCAGCCTCGTTGAAGGCCGTGCTGGCCGCGGCCGCGACCTCGAACTCGGTCACTCCGGGCCGGCATGCCGCGATCGCGCGGCGCATGGCCTCGTCCGCGTTCGCCGCCGCGCGCGCCAGCGCATCGATCTCGTCGGCCTCTTTGGTCTCGCGCACGGTGCGCATCACACCCGCGCCGTTCACGGCGCTGAGCGCGGGCGCCGCGTCGAGCAGCGCGAGCAGTGCTTCCGCCCGCATTTCGGGATCGACGGCCATGCGCTTCAGCCCCGCCGCATCCACGCTAGCGAGCGCCTCGGCCAAGGCGCGACCCGCCCCATCCTCGTCCTTCCACGCGAAACACCCGCAGCCCCGGAACCGCCGCCTCGGTCTGGTCGGCGTTCAGCTGCGGGACGACGAAGGCCTCGGCCGAGGCGGTCACCAACAGCGCGCAGAAGCGCTCGTCGGCTAGCGGCGAGAACCCGATCGTATGCCGCAGGTTGTCCGAGGGCGAGAGTGCGATCGCGTCGACGCTCGCCTCGCCCAGGGCGCGGCGTAGCCGGTCGAGCCGCATCTGCAGCGACGAGGTCGTATCAAGGGTCATGTGACCGCCTTCCCGTTGTCGATATCGGCGTCGGTGAGTCCGTAGATCTCGCGCGCGCGCTCTGGAGTTAGGAAACCGAGTCGGAGATCCTCGAGCGTCTTGACCTTCGGGCGCCGGCGCGGATCGCCGTAGCCGGCGCCGTTCGCCGTGTGTATCCGGATCACGTCGCCGCTGTTGATCTCGAGCCTCGGTCGACGACCGCGAACTCCTCCCGCGATCCGTCCGCCCTGAGCACCTCGAGATAGTTGGAGCTGCCCTCGCGACCGCCTTGCAGCGGCCACGGCTTGTGCTGGTAGCGGGTGTAGTCGCCGTCAGGAACAGTCATCGGTGTAGGCGCGGTAGTCGAGGACGATCCCCCGGCCGCCCCGGTACTCACCCTCGCCGCCGGGACCCTCGTCGAGGGCCAGCTGGTCGACGTACAGCCCGTAGCGCGCCTCGGCGATCTCGGCCGGGCAGTTGAAGGTGTCGCCGTGCGATTCCGCTGAACTGCGCGCTGTCGCCATCGCGCCCAGCCGCGCCTCCCCAGCCCCCGACCTGCGGCTCGATGATCGTGAAGTGCTCGCCGGTTTCGGGATGACGGCCGCCGATGAACGTGCCGCAGATCGAGGCGAAGCCGCCGGCTGGCAGCTCCGCCACCCCGTGCTCGGCCAGGCAGCGCCACAGCAGGTCGTGCAGCCGGATGTCGACCTCGGAGTAGGTCGCGAACGCGGCCGGTTGCGCTCGGCGGCGAACACCGAGCCGGGGCGGGTGATGCACTCTCAGCGGCCGGAATGTACCGGCGTTGGCGACGACCTCGGGATCGGTGGCGTTCTTGAAGATCACCTGCGCCGACACGACCGAGCCGTCGCGGGAGTTGTTGTTGGGCCCCGGATCCTGATCGGGGTTGTCGCGCAGGTCGACGATGAACTCCTCGGTCGGTGATCTCGATCGCCACCTTGTAGACGACGCCGTTGTCCTGCTCCTCCTCGAGCGTGAAGCGACCCTTCGGGCAGCCCGGCGAGCGCCCGCAGCGACGTCTGCTCTCCGTAGTCCATGAACGCGCGGATCGCCTCGATGAACGTCTCTGCGCCGTACTTGTCCACGACCTCGAGGATCCGCTTCTCCCCCAGCCGCGCCGCGGCGATGCCCGGCCCACAGGTCGCCCCGGAGGTAGTCGGGCAGTCGGCTGTTGACGGTCATGATGTCCATGACCGACTGGATCGGCTTGCCCCGGTCGATCAGCTTGACCGCCGGAAGGCGCAAGCCCTCCTGGAAGATCTCGCGCGCGTCGTTGGAGATCGAGCCCGGGACCATCCCGCCGACGTCGTTCAGTGGGCGATGTTCGCCGTCCAGGCCACCAGCGCGTCGCCGGCGAACACCGGCATCGCCACGATCACGAGTCGTTCAGGTGAGTGACTCCGCCGTAGAACGGATCGTTGGTGACGAACACGTCGCCGGGCGCGATGTCGCCGGCGCCGCGTGGAGCTCGATGATCGCGCTTCACGGCCTTGTCGAGCACGCCGACGAAGCGGGGATCCCGGCGCCGGAGGAGGCGAGCTCGCCGTGCGCCGTCGGTGATGCCGGTGCCCATGTCGAGCACCTCGTAGATGATCGCGCTCATCGCGGTCTTGCGCATGGCCGCGAACATCTCGTCGCTGATCGCCTGGAGCGAGTTCTGGATGATCTCGCAGCGTGATCGGGTCCCGGGTGGTCACTGGGCGCACCGCGTCCTGCGAACGCGGATATGAGGTTGCCGAACTCGTCGACCGTCACATGGTTACCGGGGTGGACGACGACCGTGGTGCCGCGGGTCTCGACGACGGCCGGGCCCGGAACTCCATGCCGGCCTCGAGCAGGTCACCGTCGTAGATGTCGGCGGGATGGACGCCATCGGTCGGCGTAGTCGACCCGCCGACGGCCCTTGCGGCCTCGTCGACCGACCGGCCGGTCGAGCGGCACGGCGACCGGCTTGAGCTTGCCCACCTCGACCGTGGCCACGATGTGCGCTTCCGACCAGCTCGACCGACGCGTCGAGCCGATAGGTGTAGTACTGCTCGTAGCTGGTGTGAAATGCCCGCACGAGCGCCTCGACCGCGTCCTCGTCGAGGCTCCCGTCCGGGAAGGGCACCTCGACGCGTGTGTTCCTGGTTGGCGTAACGCATGCTCCCGGACCGGGCGATCTGTACGTCCTCGGCCGGAATCGCCCTCGACGCCGAAGTGACTCCGGGCATCCGCGGTGACCTCGTCGAACATCGCCTCGACCGCTGGGCGCCTCGTCGACCCCGCATCGGCACGATGCGGGTGAGGAAGAAGTCCCGGCGCAGGTCGGTCATCAGGACGCCCCAGGCCGAGAATACGTCAGCGGCCCGGGGGACGACGATGCGGTTTATCCCCAGCTCGGCCGCGAGGGCGACGGCGTGGATCCCGCCGGCCCCGCCGAAGGCCACGAGTGTGAAGTCGCGCGGGTCGTACCCCCGATTCACCGAGACCAGCTTGAGCGCGTTGATCATGTTGTCGTTGGCGATCCGGACGATCGCCGCGCGCGACCGCGTCCCGGTCCGCGCCGAGCCGCTCGGCCAACCCGTCCAGCGCGTGCCCGACCGCGGCCATGTCCGCGACGATCTCCCCGCCGCAAAAATACTCGGCATTGATCCGGCCGAGCGCGAGGTTCGCGTCGGTGGTGGTGGCACTGGTCCCGCCGCGGTCGTACGCCACTGGTCCGGGCACCGCGCCCGCCGACTCAGGACCCACCCGCAGCTTGCCGAGATCGTCCACGGAGGCGATGCTTCCGCCCCCGGCGCCGATCTCGACCAGATCGACGACAGGCACCAGGATCGGATAGCCCGCGGACCTGCGCGTGCGCTCGATCCAGTAGTCGGTGGTGATCGGGACGTGACCGTCGACGATCAGCGAGCACTTGGCAGTGGTGCCGCCGATGTCGAGCGCGAGCACGTTCGACTCGCCGATCAACCGGCCCGAGCTCGGCCGCCCCGAAGACGCCGCACGCCGGTCCGGACTCGACCATCGTGATCGGGATCTCGGTGGCGCGGCCCGACGACTCGCACACCTCCGTTGGACTGGACGATGTAGAGCTGCCCGTCGAAGCCGCGCTGCTCGAGCGCATCGGAGAGGTCGCGGAGATAGCTCGCCGCCAGCGGCTGGACGTAGGCGGAGAGCACCGTGGTGCTGGTCCGTTCGTACTCGCGCCACTGGCGGGTGATCTGATGCGAGGCCACCGCCGGCACCTCGGGCCACAGCTCACGGATGCGGTCGAGCACCGCTCGCTCGTGCGCCGGATTCGCGTAGGCGTGGAGCAGACAGACCGCCAGCGCCTCGACGCCGGCAGCGCGGAAGTGGTCGAGGATCTCGGGCAGGACGATCAGGTCGAGCGGGATCCGCTCGGTCCCGTCGTGCCTGATCCGCCCTGGTATCTCGCGCCGGAGATCACGCGGCACGAACGGAGCCGGCTTGACGTAGCTGAGGTTGAAGAAGTCCGGCCGGTTGCCGCGCGCGATCTCCAATGAATCGCGGAACCCTTCCGTGGTGATCAGCCCGGTTCGGGCCCCGGTGCGCTCGGTCAGCGCGTTGATGACGACGGTGGTGCCGTGCGCCAGCAAGCCGATCTCGGACGCAGGCCGGCCGCTCTTGTCGAGTACGTCCATGACCCCGCGCTCGAACCGCGGTGGGGTCGTGTCGGACTTCCCCGTGACAAGCTGCTGGGTCCCGGTGGCCGGGTCGGTGTACAGGTAGACCAGGTCGGTGAACGTGCCGCCGACGTCGGTCGCCGCGCGGACGTGGCCGAGCGTCGGAGTGAAATGCATGCTGTGTGCCATACTACCCGCTCGTTGGAGACGGTTTTGGACGGGGTCCGCCGGTAGGATGTCACACATCACTGCTGTGGCGTGTCTTATAAATGACGTTCGGCCTCGCCGGCCCGGAGCGGCCGCGGCGCCGGGCGTGTCGACGCGGAGGTAACGCATGGCGAGAGACGTCGCCCTGCAGTCCGACCCATCCAGCGGAGGCAACGCGGCCCGCGATTTCCGCCTCACCATTCCGGCGTTCGCGGCGCAACAGAGTCTTCGCGAGCAGATCGCGGACTCGCTCCGCGCCGCGTTCATCTCCGGCCAGATGCGCCCCGGCGTCGTGTACTCGGTTCCCGTCCTCGCCGAGCGGTTCGGGATCTCGGCGACGCCGGTGCGCGAGGCGATGCTCGACCTGGCCAAGGAGGGTCTGTTCGAGCCCGTCCGCAACAAGGGGTTCCGCGTCACCGAGCTCAGCGACAAGGAGCTCGACGACATCACGCATCTGCGGAGCCTGATCGAGGTACCAACCGTGGCGAGCCTCGCCGAGACAGCTGACGCGAAAAGCATCCGCGCGCTTCGGCCCCTGGCGAAGGCAATCGTCGACGCCGCGGCCGCGGCAGACGTGATCGCGTTCCTGGAGACGGACCGCCGGTTCCACCTCGAGCTCCTCCGACTCGCCGGAAACGCGGAGATCGTCAAGGTGGTGGGAGACCTGCGCGCGCGCACCCGGCTCTACGGACTCGAGCGGCTGGCGCAACAGGAACGTCTGGCCGCGTCGGCGGCCGAACACCTCGAGCTCCTCGACGCCCTCGTCGCTCACGAGACCTCACGCGTCGAGAAGATCATGCGCCGCCACCTGGCGCACGTGCGCGGCATTTGGGCCGACCGACCCGAGGATTGACACACGAGTGGGTCGGCAGTCATATATCATACGTGCCATGTTGCGAGGGAGGGCCGCAAGGTGCGGCTCCGTTGTGCCGTCGCTGGAATTCGCTACCCAGCGCCAACCGCGCCGGCAACCTGCTCGGACGCCCGGGTCGGATAACCGCGGTCGAACCCGCGCCGCCGCGGGCGCCCGCCAGGCCACCGGCACGCCCCCATCGCGAAGCACCTGTCAATTCGACGCCAACTATCCCGGGGGGCCGGCATGATTCGCACCCACAAATCAGTGTTGACGACGATCGTCCTTGGCGCCCTCGTAATAGCGGGCTGTGGCGCGAAGGCCCCGAGCTCGGCCACGAGCGGCACGCAGACCTCCGGCCAGACCACGACCTCGACGTCGAGCGCCGCCCTTCTGCCGACGCCGGTCCCCACCGTGCCGACGGCGACCAAGTCGGTTGGGACGATCACATGGAACCTGAACTTCGGCGAGCCCCTCACGATGGACACCGGGAAGGTCGTCGACTACGACGACGAGTTTGTGCTCGCCAACCTGTGTGAGCCGCTCGAGGAACTTCTTCCCTCCGGCAAGGTGGAGCCGGGGCTGGCGACATCGATCGACCAGACCAGCCCGACCACCTACGTCGTGCACGTGCGCCAAGGCGTGAAGTTCTGGGACGGCCACACGATGACCGCGGACGACGTGGCGTTCAGCCTCAACCGGCAGCTCACCCCGTCACTCGGCTCTTACTTCATGCCGCTAACGCTGGGCGCGTTCAAGTCCGCGACCGCGACCGGCCCCTACACGGTGACGATCCAGCTCACTCGACCGAACAGTGTGTTCGTTCCCTTGCTGGTGACACCGCTGAGCATGGTGGTCGAGAAGGCATTCGTCGAGGCCAAGGGATCCAACTACGGATCGCCCTCCGTCGGGCCGATGTGCACGGGCCCCTACGAGTTCGTCAACTGGAGCCCCGGACAGAGCATCACGATCAAGCAGAACCCGAACTGGTGGAACGCCGCCAGTCAGAAGCGACTCACCAACGAGGTCAAGTTCGTGTTCATCGGCGACCCGAACACTTCCACCGAGGCGCTGCTGAGCGGCGAGGTCGACGGCGAGTTCCTCGTCCCGGCCGTCGCGCTGCCCAAACTACAGTCGAGCGGCGGGACATTGGTGGAGGGCCCCTCGACCACCCTGTACACACTCACCACAACGAGCCTGAAGGGCATCGGATCGAATATCAAGCTCCGCCAGGCCGTGGCCAAGCTGATCGACTACGCCGGCTTTCAGTCTTCTCAGTTCCTGGGCACGGCCACCGTCTCCCGCGCCCTCGCCGGCCCGAACACCTGGGGGTCGGCCGTCCCCATCTACTCGAAGGCCTACGGCCAGCTTCCGACGCCGGCGCAGGACATTGCCGCAGCCAAGCAGTTGGTTCAGGAGTCGGGCCTCAAGAACCCGGTCGTGACCATCGCGACCACGTCGGTGTCGGTCGGCGCCACCGAGCTGCTCGACCAGATGGCCCAGGCGGGCCAGCAGGCCGGGATCACCGTGGTGAACAAGGTCCTCTCGGTGGGCCAGTTCGGCGCGCTGTTCACGTCGCCCTCGGCCCGCGCGAAGTACGTGTTCATGTACCAGGAAGCCAACGCGGACATCCCCGATCCGCTCGAGTTCTATGACCAGATCGCCCTCCCGACCGGCGGCGAGAACTACGCCGCTACACCAACCCCACCGTCACCAACCTGCTGAACAAGGCCAACGCGACGTTCGACCTGAACCAGCGGGCGACGTTCACCACCCAGGCCCAGCAGCTCATCACTCAGGACCAGCCCTGGATCCCGGTCGTGGCCGTGTACCTCACTACGTACATGGACAGCAAGATCGGAGGCGTCCAAGCGGCGCTCCCGAGCGACCTGTACTGGCCGTGGTTGACTGACGTGGGTGGACGCTAGCCGGCAAGCGAGTAACCGGTAGGTTCGGCCTGACATGAGGGCATTCGCCGCGCGGCGGGTCGCGGGCCTGGTTGCGACCTGCTTCATCACCAGCGTCGTCGTGTTCGGGGCTCTGCACCTCGCGCCTGGCGATCCGGTGTCATTCCTGTTCAAGGGCCGACAGCCCACGCCACAGCAGATCGCCGCGGTCCGCGCCCATTACCACCTGAACGACTCGCTGCCCGAGCAATATGTCCTGTGGGTCAAGGGCCTGTTCCAGGGCAACTTCGGACAATCGATCGTGTTCGACGAGCCCGTTTCCGTCCTGATCTCGTCGCGGCTGCCGACGACGTTGTGGTTGGTGGGCCTGGCCTCGATCTGGACGATCGTGTTGGGCATCTGGCTGGGAGCACTGGCCGCACGGCGAAGGGGACCCACCGACGACGGGATCATGGTGCTCACCACGATCGGCATGGCCACGCCGAGTTTCGTCCTGGCGGCCGTGTTCATCGCGGTCTTCGCCGTCGACCTGGGGTGGTTTCCGGTCTTCGGCGCGGGCTCGGGTATCGGGTCACGCCTGGACCACATGTTCCTGCCCTCGCTCGCTCTGGCCCTCAGCCTCGTCGGCCTCGTCGCCCGAGCGACGCGCGCGTCCGTCAGGCAGGAACTGGGCCGCGATCACGTGGCCACGGCCGAGGCTCGCGGGCTCGCCCCCGGGCTCATCTTCCGCCGGCACGTCCTGCGCAACTCGCTCGGGCCTGTCTCGACAATCACCGGCTTGGCCCTGGCCAGCCTGCTGGCGGGCACGGTGATCATCGAGACCGCGTTCGGCCTGAACGGACTCGGGAATCTCCTGATCCAGTCGGTCCTCAACAACGACTTCCCGGTCGTGCAGGCGGTGACCTTGATTCTCGTCGTCGCCTTCGTGCTGGTGAACACCACGGCCGACCTGATCGCCGCCGCGATCGACCCGCGACTGAGGACCGCAAAGGCGACGTGAGCTTTGTCGCCCCGATCCCGCGTTTGCGCCGCCTCTCAGGGAGACGCGCGACAGCCACCGGCCTCGGCGTCGTGGGCAACATCGCTCTGGTGATGTGCATTCTGTTCGTGCTGCTTGCCTTGTTCGGCCCGCTGCTCGCCCCGTACGACCCGAACTCGGTCAACCTCAACGACGCCTTTGTGGGACCGATGGGCGGTCATCTGCTCGGCTTCGACGAGAGCGGCCGCGACCTGCTGTCGCGCCTGTTCGCGGGCGCACGGACGAGCCTGCTCGGGCCGGCCGTGGTGGTCGCGATCGCGACCACGGTCGGCGTCGCGCTCGGCATCTCCTCGGCCTGGTTCGGCGGCTGGTATGACGCGACGCTCGGCAGCATTCTGAATGTCATGTTCGCGTTCCCCGGGATCCTGCTCGCCGTACTCGCGGTCGCGGTGTTCGGGGCCGGCTTGCCGGCCGCCGTGGTTGCGCTAGCAATCGCGTATACGCCTTACCTGGCCCGAAGCGTGCGATCGGGTGCCGTGTCTGAGGCGGCGAAGGACTACATAGCCGCTCTGCGCGTGCAGGGATTATCGAGCTGGCGGATTTGCTTCCGCCACTTCCTGCCCAACGTCCTTCCGCTGGTCGCGGCGGTATCCATCTCGTCGTTCGCGTACGCCACCGTCGACCTCGCGGCGATCTCGTTCCTCGGTCTCGGCGTCCAGCAACCCCAGTCTGACTGGGGACTGATGGTGGCCTCCGGACAGCAGGGAGTCGTCGAGGGATATCCGACGGAGGCGATCGCCGCCGGGATCTGCCTGGTGCTCGCCGTGCTCTCGTTCTCGGTCCTCGGTGACCGCCTGCTGTCCCGAAACGAGGCCCGGGCCCGGTGAGCCTGGTCGAGGTCGACAACCTCGAAGTGGAGCTGCCGGTCGACGGCGCCTACAAGCCGGTGCTGCGCGGCGTCTCGTTCTCGATCGACACCGGCGAGGCGCTCGGACTCGTCGGCGAGTCCGGTTCGGGCAAGACGATGACGGCGCGCGCCATCGCACGGCTGCTGCCGCCAGCGGCGCGCGTGTCCGGCCGGATCCGGTTCGACGATCACTCGATCCTGGAGCTCTCCAAGTCGGCGCTGCGCTCCCTGCGCGGTCAGGAAATCGGGATGATCTTCCAGGACCCTCGGGCCGCCATCAACCCGATGCGCCGCGTCGGCGCGTTCATGATCGAGGGCCTGTGCGACACGAAGGGCGTGTCTCGCGCCGAGGCCGAGCGGCAAGCCGTCGAGCAGCTCCATGCGGTTCGGATCTCCGACCCGGAGCGCTGCCTGCGCCAGTATCCCCACCAGCTGTCCGGCGGCATGCTCCAGCGCGTGATGATCGCCTCGACCCTGATGGCGGAGCCACGCCTGATCCTGGCCGATGAGCCGACCACGGCGCTGGACGTCACCACGCAGGCGGAGGTCGTCGCGATCCTCGACGCGCTCCGGCGGGAGCGCGGGCTGTCGATGCTGTTCATCTCGCACGACCTCGAACTCGCTCGCGCAGTGACCCACCGCACCGCGGTGATGTACGCCGGCGAGATCGTCGAAGTCCAGCCGTCCGACCGACTGCACTCCGAGCCGCTGCACCCGTACTCGGCCGCGCTCGTCGCCTCGCGGCCCAGCATCGACCACTCGCTGGCCCGCCTCCCGTCGATTCCGGGTCGGGCGATTCCCGCTTTCGAAGCACCGAGCGGATGTCCGTTCCGGCCCCGCTGCCCGCATGCCGTCCAGGTTTGCGAGGAGAAACCGCCGCTGACCGAGTTTGAGGACGGTGCCGCGACTGCGCGCTGTTGGCGGAGCGCCGAGCTGCGCACGGCCCACGCCCTCAAGGCGAGCTAGCTCGATGGCCGAGAACGACGCCGACCCGATCGTCGAGGTGAGCGAGCTGCGCAAGGCGTTCGGCACTACGGTCGCGGTGGCCGATGTCTCGTTCACGATCGAACCCGGGCGCTCCCTGGCCATCGTGGGCGAGTCGGGCTCGGGTAAGACCACGGTGGCGAGGATCCTGGCCGGGCTTGAGACCGCCACCGCCGGCACCGTGCGAGTGTGCGGTCGCGATCGCACCAGCGCCGCGAAGAGCACGAAGGAACGACGAAGGCGCGGGCGAGAGCTCCAGATCGTCTTCCAGGACCCGTACTCGAGCCTTGACCCACGCCAGCGCGTCGGCGACTGCGTGGCCGAGGTGATGCGGCTACACCAGGGACTGTCGAAGCAGGAGTGCGCCCGGCAGACCCTCGAGCTGGGGGAGCTGGTCGGGCTTGACGAGCGGGATATGCGGGCCTATCCGAGCGGGCTGTCCGGCGGGCAGCGCCAGCGGGTGGCGATCGCGCGCGCGTTGGCCGCCGATCCCAAGGTGGTCGTCATGGACGAGGCGGTGGCCTCGCTGGACGTGTCCGTCCAGGCTCAGGTACTGAACGTCATCGCTGACGTGCGGGACCGCACGGGCGCGTCGATCATCTTCATCAGCCACGACCTGGCCGTGGTCCGCCAGGTCACCGACGACATGGTCGTGATGCGCTCGGGTGAGATCGTCGAGACCGGTACCACCCCCGAGGTGCTCGACCGGCCCAAGCACCCCTACACACAGCTACTGCGCTCGAGCGTGCCCACGCCAGACTGGAAGCCACCGGCGGTCGGGCAGACCCCGACGCTGACCGCTTAGGCTCGCAGCCAGTTCGCAGCCGCGAGCACGATGACCGTGGCGGCCTGCTCGAGCGAGGCGAGGTCGACCCATTCGTCGGCGCCGTGTAGGGCGCCGGCGATCGGCCCGTAGTTGACGCACGGACTCGTGATGTAACGCGCGTCGCTCGTGGCGGTGATCGCCGCCGGGACGATCGGTCGATCGAGCACGGATTGGTGGGCCGCACCGACGAGCTCGGGCCATGGGCCAGTGTGGTCGTGGCAGTGCGCGTGAGCCCGGAACGCGGTGAACTCGACCGTGACCCGATCGGACGCTTCGGCCACCGCGTCGGCGACCTCCTTCTGGACCTGATCGGGCTCGGAGTCCCGCCCAAAGCCGATGCGGACGTGCGCGACCAGCTCCTCCGGCGTCGAGGATGTCCAAACACCACCGCCGATCAATCCGATCGAGGTGCCGAACGGCCAGTCGGACACCGCGGCGAACACCTCGTCGCGGGGCGGAGAGTTGCGCTCGGCCTCGAGCCGGCGCAGCGCGGCCACCGCGGCGGCCAGGTCGTCGAAAGCGCCGTGACGCCGGGCGGCCATCGAATGTATGGCGGTCGACGAAGCGATCAGCTTTGCCCACACCACGCCGGTCCCGGCGAAGTCCAGGCACAGATCGGACGGCTCAGCGATCAGGGTCGCGTCACCGTGGTGACCCGCGCGGAGCACCGACCACATCCCGTTGCCGCCGCACTCCTCCTCGATCACCGAGGACACGATCAGCTCGCCGCGGCGGTCCGGGCAGTGCGCGGCCAGGATCTCCGCGGCGACGACGCAGGCGGCCAGGCCGGACTTCATGTCCCCGGCGCCGCGTCCCCACAGCCGGCCGTCCGCGATCTCACCGCCCCACGGGTCGTGCTGCCAGCGCTCCGGATGCTCGACCGGGACGACGTCGACGTGGCCGTTAAGGTGCAGCGACCGCCCGGCGCCCGAGCCCGGCAGACGCCCCACGACGCAGCTTCGGCCCTCGTAGGACATCGACGGATACCCGGCGCGGGGGTCGGCCAGTGCGGCCTCGGCGTTGGGCACGATCCGCTCCACCGTCAGGCCGGCGGCCTGCAGGCGAGCGTGGATCAGGCGCTGGGCCTTCTCCTCGGCCCCGACCACGCTCGGGATTCGGACCAGCTGGGAGGCCAGCTCGAACAGGTCGGCTCGCCGCGCCGCAACCTCCCGCGCAAGCGCGGGAATGTCCTCGAACGTCACGCCGACCCGTCTTCGACGTGCGGGTAGTCCTCACGCGCGCGTGACCTCGTGATGTAGCCCTCGATCACGTCGGCCGCCACTGCGGCGGGATCGCGCTCGCGGGGATCGCCGTAGCCGCCACCGCCGCCGGTCCTAAGCTCGACGAGCGTCCCCTTGGGCAGCGGCATCCGGGTCAGCTTGCCGCGGCTCACCCGCTGCCCATCCGGGTAGATCACCGTGACGGTGTTGGGGCGGCCGCATCCCCCGCCTTCGAGCCCCCAGGGAGCATTAAGAGTGCGCTCGACCGCAGCCGTGAGATACGAGTCCTCGAGAATCCGGAACGCGAAGTCAACGCCGAGACCGCCGCGGTGGCGCCCGGCGCCGGCCGAGTCCGCCGCCAACTCGACGCGCTCCAGGCGCCACGGGTTGCGTTGCTCCCACACTTCGACGGGCGTGAACCGGCTGGCGGCCTCCGAGGTATGGATCACGCTGCTGGCACCGTCCCCCCCGCTGTGCCCGCCGTGCCCGATCGGGTGCGCGGACCCGTCGACCCAGGGTTCGCCGGTGGCCTCGCGGTTGCCCCACCAGACCATCCCGCAGATGTCGCCCCCGCTGCACGCGGGCACCATCGTCGGCACCGCCTGCGCGATCGCCTGGTAGATGGCCTCGATCGATTGGTCGGCGGGCCAGCCGTAGAGAAAACACGGCGAAGGCGATTCGGGATAGAACATCGACCCGCGGCGAGCGATGACCTGAAGCGGCCGGAAGTGCCCTTCGTTCGGGGAGTCGTCCGCGCCGCCCGCGAGCATCGCGATCGCGATCCTGGCACCGGACACGGTCGACGCGATCGGGCAGTTCATCGGCCCCACCTGCGCGTCCGGGGCGGCCGAGAAATCGACGGTCACGTCGGACCCGCTGACCTCGACGGTCACCTCGAACGGGATCTCCTTGTCGTCGACGCCGTTGTTGTCCATCCGCCCGCGGCCCACGTAGCGGCCGTCCGGGATCCGGTCAAGACATTCGCGGACCACCGACTCGCCGTGGTCGTACATGCGCGCCACACAATCGCGAAACACGTCGAGGCCGAAGCGCTCGATCAGGGCCACGAGTGCCGACGCCCCGGCGCGCACGCCGGCCACCTCCGCGCTGATGTCGCCCGCCACCATCTTGGGCACGCGCGTGTTCGCGAGCAGCATCCGGTACACGTCTCGCACCAGCTCTCCCGCGCGGTATAGCCACACGCCGGGGAAGATCGTGCCTTCCTGGAAGACGTCGACGGTGTCGGTCGAGTACGGGTCCTTGCCGCCGATGTCGAGGAGGTGGCCCTTGATGGCGGCGTAGCCGACGATCTCCTCGCCCTCCAGGAACACCGGCATGACGACCGCGCAGTCCTGCGCGTGGGAGCCCGTCCCGTACGGCGAGTTGTAGAGGATCACGTCCCCGTCCTGGAGCACCTCGGGGCCGCCCACGCCGGCCACCGCCTCCTCAACGCAGAAGCTCATCGTGCCCATGAAGATCGGGAGACTCGGCGCCTCGGCCAGCAACCGAACCCGCTCGTCATACATCGCCGCCGCGAAGTCGAGTACCTCGTAGATGACGGGCGAGAACGCGGTGCGCACGAGAGTCTGCTTCATGCGCCGGGCGACCGACGCGAGCCCCTGACGGATCACCTCGGTGGTGATGACGTCGGCTCGGCCGGCCGGGGCCGCGTCGCGCGCGCCCGCGCGGATCACGACCAGGTCGCTCCTACCGGCCGTGTCGGTGCCGGTGATCGTCATCCCGCTGCTCCGTCCTGGGAGATCAGGAACGCTCCCGACGGGTGCGGTTGCACCCGGAAGCCCGCGTCCACGTACGTTGTCGCCGTGTCCTCAATCACGATCATCGGGCCTAGGAGCGATCCGCCGCCGGCCAGCGAGTCGCGTTCGACGATCGCGAAGTCCAGCACCGAGCCCGCCACGAACGAGTAAGCCGGGACGGTCCTCCGGTCCGCGCGACCCGGCGCTTCAGGCGCGTCGAGCGCGGGTCGACCGTTCGCGGCCTGGGTCCGTCGCTGCGGCAGTCGAGTGTGCAGCGTGGCTCGCCAGGTGAGGATCTGGACCTCGACGTCCATCGTGCTTCCGTATGTCTTCTCGTACTGGGTCGCGAAGCGCTCGAGCAGCTCCGCGGCCGAAAGCGCGATCTGACCATCGGCCGAGCACGGAACGTCGACGGTGATCGTGTGCTCCTGGCCGGCGTAGCGCATATCGAGCGCCACCTCGCGCACGGTCTCCCCGCTGCGCGCGTTGCCTTCGGCCAACCGGTCACCCAGGGTCTCGAACAGCTCCTGGAGCGTCTCCCGTGCGTCGGCGAGGACGCCGTCGGCGACGGGCCGGATGCGCGTGCGCGCGTGGCTTTGGGCCAGGTCGGCGACGAGCAGCCCGTAGGCCGAGAAGTTGCCGGCGTGCGGAGGGATCACCATCCGGGTCATGCCGAGGTGCCGGGCGAGCAGCGTCGCGAACAGCGGCCCGGCCCCGCCGAACGCCATCAGCACGGCCTCCCGGGGATCCTCGCCCTGGTCGATCGTGATCTCCGTGATCGTGTTGGCCATGCTCGCGGTGACGATCTCGACGATGCCCCGCGCGGCGTCCTGCACCGACATGCCGAGCTCTGCGGCCAGGCGCTCGATAGCGCCGCGCGCCAGTTCGCCGTTCAGCCTGGTGCCGTTGGCGAGCACGCCGTCCCCGAGCATGCCGAGCACGAGCGCAGCATCGGTCACGGTGGCCTCACTGCCGCCAGCCCCGTAACAGGACGGGCCCGGCACGGCCCCGGCGCTCCGCGGCCCAACCCTCAACAGGCCGCCGGTGTCGACGTAGGCGATCGAGCCGCCGCCGGCGCCGATCGAGCGGACGTCGATCCACGGGGCCTGAACCGGGAGCCCGTCCACCACGCCCTCGTACAGCTTGTGTGGCCGGCCGCCCACGATCAGCGCCGTGTCAAAGCTCGTGCCGCCGACGTCGGCGGTCACGACGGCGTCCAGCTTCAGTTCGCTTGCGAGCAGGGACGCGCCCTCGGCGCCGGCCACCGGACCGGACAGAATCGTCTCGAACGGGCGCGCCTGCGCCTCGGCGAATGTCATCGCGCCGCCCCCCGAGCGGGTGATCAGCTTCAGGCCGTCGAACCCGGCGGCGGCCAGGCCGTCGTCGAGCCGGCGCAGGTACGTACTCACCTCGCGCCGGACGTAGGCGTCGATCACGGTCGTGCAGGTGCGCTCGTACTCGCGGTACTCGCCCGAGGCGGCGTGCGAGAGCGACACGTCGCCCTCGAATCCCGCCTCCCGGAGGTCCGATAGAGCCTGCAGTTCGTGCTCCGGATTGGCGTAGGAGTGCAGGAACACGATCGCCAGCGACTCGATCTCCTCCTCGGCGAGCCGCGCCGCCGCCGCGCGAACGTCCTCGCGAGCCAACGGCACCACCGCGGAACCGTCGGCGCCGACCCGCTCGGTGACCTCCAGGCGCAGGCGCCGGGGCACAAGCGGAGCCGGAGGCGCCCAGAACAGGTTGTAGAGCTCCCCGCGGTCGCCCCGGCGGATCTCGAGCACGTCTCGGAACCCGCGGGTGGTGAGCAATGCGAGGCGCCCATCGTCTCGCTCGAGCAGCGCGTTCAACCCGATCGTCGTGCCGTGGATGAAGCCGCGAGCTACTCCGAGCTCGTCCGGCCGGGTGGCGCCGTCGATGACCGAGAGCACAGCCTCGTCGGGTCGAGCCGGGGTGGACGGCCGCTTCCCCACGCGGATCTGCCCGGTCTCATCGTCGAGGATCACCAGGTCGGTGAAAGTGCCGCCGACGTCGACCCCAATCCACAGCATCTCAGGAGGCGAGGGCTCCGGGAGATGCCAAGGTCCGCATCGGGTGTACCATATTACATATCACCCAGCGTGCTCCTGCCGAGCGCGTCACCGCGGAGGATGGGGACCTGTACACCGGCACCGTCATCGACGTCGACATCCACCACACGTGGCCGAACGACGGGGATCTCGAGCCGTATCTGAGCCCGGAGTGGAAGGAGTACGTCCGAGGTCCGGGACGCGCGGGTCCCGTCCACATGTGGGTCGAGTCCGGCTTCAACAACCCGCACGGCGTGTTCCGGCGCGATGCCAACCCGCCCACCGGCGGCCGCCCGGGCTCATTCCTCCCGATGGTTCGCGAGCAACTGCTCGACCGCCACGACGTCGTACGGGGAGTCCTGACCCATGCCGACGCGCTGTTCCTCGCCGCGATCCCGCACCCGATGTTCGCCGCCGACATCGCCCGCGCCGCCAACGACTTCACCTCCCAGGAGTGGATCGAGCAGGACGACAGGCTGATGGGCTCGATCGTCGTGAGCGCGCAGATTCCCGAGCTCGCCGTGGCCGAGATCGCGCGGCACGCCGGGGACCCGCGCATGGTGCAGGTCGTGTTGGCCGGAAACGGCGTCGGCCAACCGCTCGGCCATCCGCTCCTGCATCCGATCTACCAGGCCTGCGCCGAGCACGGCCTGCCCATCGCCGTCCATGCCTTCGGGGCGGCCGGGATGATGCCGCCCTGCAGTGCCAGCGGCGAGCCCTCGTACTACATCGAGTACCACACGCACGGCCTCCAGGGCATGATGACGACCGTCACCAGCTTCGTCACCCACGGCGTGTTCGATCGGTTCCCGGACCTGAAGCTGGTCCTGCTCGAGGCCGGCGTGGCCTGGGTTCCCGGGTTCCTGTGGCGATTCGACAACGCCTACCGCCGGCTCCGGATCGAGACGCCCTGGGTGAAGCGCGCGCCGAGCGAGTACTTCAACGAGCACGTGCGGCTCTCGACCCAGCCGCTCGACTCGCCGGCGGACACGCGCGAGCTGATCTCCGCACTCGAGGCATACGGCGGAGAGGACCTGTTGATGTTTGCCTCTGACTATCCCCACTGGGACGCCGACGACGTCGACTACGTCGCCGCGCGGCTTCCCCGGGACTGGCACGCGAAGGTGTTCCACGATAACGCCGCGCAGCTGTACGGCTGGACCGGCCCCGCAGCGGCGCCGTCCCGCGAGCGAGTCGCGGGCCATGCCGCGTGATCGATATCGGGAGCCCATCCGAATTCGCCGAGGGCACGGTGACCGTCACCCAGGTCGGCAAGCTCCAGATCGGCGTGATCCGCTGGGGCGGCACCCTGTATGCGGTCAGGAACGTGTGCCCTCACCAATCCGGGCCGGTCTGCTCGGGGCAGTTGCTGCCGTTCCTCACCGCGCCGCAGGCCGGGACAGCTGGCCTGGAGCGTGACCCCAGCCGGCCCGTGTTGACCTGCCCCTGGCACGCCTGGGAGTTCGACCTGCACACCGGGCGCGCGTTGTGGAACGAGCGCTACCGGTTGCGCACGTATCCGATCGAGGTGCGTGACGGGCGGGTGCTGGTCGACACCAAGCGCCACGCCCAGCCGAGGGTCGGATGACACCGCGGCCTGCGGTGGTCGACTGCGACGTCCATCACGGTTGGGCGTCGCGCGCCGACCTCCTGCCGTACCTGGATGAGGGTTGGCAGGAGTTCGCCACCTCCGGCGAGCCGAGTTTCATCCTCCCGTACACGGCGCGGGGCCGCTTCGCCAACCCCTCCGATCACTTTCGCGAGGGCTCATACCCACCGACCGGCCAGCCCGGCACCGATCTGGGGTTCACCCTTTCCAATCACATCGAGTCGGGTCGTATCGCGGCCGCGATCCTCACCCACGGCGAGGCCCGGTGGGTCGACACCAACCCCAACCCGTACTACGCGGCGGCGGTGGCTCAGGCGGCGAATGACTGGCTGGCCCAGGAATGCCTACCGCGCGACGAGCGCCTGTTCGGCTCGATCGTCGTGTCCAACCAGCACCCCGATCTGGCCGCACAGGAGATCCGCCGGATGGCCGCCAACCTGCGGTTCAAGCAGGTGCTTATGGCCGACAACGGTGTCGGCAAGCCGTTTGGCCATCCCCTATTCGATCCGATCCACGAGGCGGCCTCGGCGAGCGGTCTGCCGATCGCGATCCACGCCCCGAGCTCGGGCGGAGTTACCCCGGCGTCCGCGGCCCAGGGCACGATCAATTACTTCCTCGACTTTTACACCCTGATCCCAGAGACGTTCATGAGTCACCTGACCAGTTTCATCACGCACGGCGTGTTCGAGCGCTACCCGAACCTCCGGCTTGTGTTCCTCGAGTCCGGCGTGAGCTGGATCGCGCCCTTCCTGTGGCGGCTCGACGCTAACTACAAAGGGCTCAGGCGCGAAATCCCGTGGACACAGCGACTTCCAAGCGAGTATCTCCCGTCACACGTGCGCGTGTCGGTCGGACCCCTCGAAACGGGTCCGGACGCGGAGCGCTGGCTGAGTCTGGTCGAGAGCATGGGCGGAGCCGACATCCTCGTGTACGGCAGCGGCTATCCGGGGTGGGACAGCGTTAGCGTTGGCGAGGTCTCCAGCGTGTTACCCGAGTCGTGGCTGGCACCGGTGCTCGCGGACAACGCCCGCGAGTGGTTCGGATTGCCCGTTATTCAAACGGCCTGAACTGCGCCTCGCGCCAGCGGATCGCCGCGGTCAGCCCCTCCCGCTGGCGCACCTCGTCGAACGCGTGGTATTCCGGCGTCGAGGTCGCGTTGAGCAGCACCGCGAGTTCACTGCCGTGGCGCAGTGCGGCGTCGAACCCCATTGCCTCGAACGAGGCGTTGATCGCGCGCTTGTTCCACTGGAGCGCCGCCAGCGCCACGCGGGATATCCGCCGGGCGATCTTCATCGTCTCGCGTTCGAGCTCGACCGCCGCGAACACGCGATTGATCAGGCCGAGCCGCAGCGCCTCCTCGGCCCCGAACGTGTCGCCGGTATAGATCAGCTCGCGACTGGCCTGACCGATCACCCACGGCATGACCATGGTCACCACTCCGACCGAGAAGCGGGTCTCGACCACGCCGAAGGTAGCGGTGTCGGCGGCATAGCGCATGTCGCACATTTGCGCCAGCTCGAGCGCGCCACCGAGGCAGTGGCCGTTGATCATCGCGATCGTCGGCTTCGTGCACCGCCACACGGACTGAGTGAAGGCGAGATCCATTCTCGCCCGGGCGCTCAACGTGTCGACATTGACTTCCATGTCGTCGTCGCCGAGGTCGTAGCCGCTCGAGAACGCCTTGGAGCCGGCGCCGGTCAGCACGATCACGCGGACGTCCTCGTCGCGGTCGGCGGCTGCCACCGCGCGCTGCACCTCGTCGCACAGCTTGAGGTTCATCGCGTTCATTCGCTCTGGCCGGTTGAGGGTGACCGTGGCCACGCGGTCATCGACCGCATAGTCCACACACTCCAGAGCCTCGTTCACCCGATCCGGGACGGTGGCTGATTCCGACATCGTTCATCGCTCCTTGTGTTCGGTGTTTCTCGGCACCACGACCAGGTCGACCCCGGCCACGCCCCGTCCCTGGCCGCGGACCACGAGCGGGTTGACCTCGATGCTGTCCACAACGTCCTCGAGCGCACCGGTGAGCGCGCACAGGCGGCACAGCGCCGCGACCACGGCTCCGACGTCAGATCGGCGCTGGCGAAGCACCGGGCCGGCAGGAGATCCGAGCAAGAACGCTCGGGCGGCGCGCCGGTCCAGCGCGCCCACGCGAATCGCCACGCGCCGCGCCGATTCGACATCGGTGCCACCGAGGCCGACGATCGTCACCGGGCCGAAGTGGGCGTCGTTTCGCACCCCCATAAACAGCTCCGCGCCCTGCTCTAACGGCTGCATCGTGATTGCCGGCCGCTCGGCTCCGCTGGATTCCAGGAGCGCCTGCAGCCGTCCGAACTCTGCCCGCACGGCCGCCGCGTCGCGCAGGCCGACCGCGACGAGGCCGAGCTCGTTCTTGTGCAGGATGCCGTCGCCGTGACCTTTCATTACGACCGGGTATCCGAGGTCGGCTGCTGAGCGCGTCGCCTCGCGCGCGGAGCGCACGGCCAGTACCGGCGCCATCGGCACCCCGGCCGCGGTCAGTAGCTCGGCGCCGGCGTCGGGCGCGAGCTCACCACCCTCGATCGCTTCGCGCAGCGCGCCGACCTCGGCGCGCCGACCGACGCCGGGCGGTATCGAGGCCGGCGCTGGCGGCTGCCTGGCCCAGCGCGCGATCGTCGCCAGGCCCCCGGTCAGCCCCGACACGCACGGGATGCCGAGCTGCGTCGCCAGCTCGGCGACCCCGGGGTCGGTGCCCGAGGCCGCGGTGATGTTGAGGATGACGAAGTACCGGCCCGTTAGCGCTCGGAGATCGGCGAAGACCCCGACCACCTCGCGCGCGATGTGCGCGTCGCCGCCCCCGGAGGCCGGAGCGTCGAGTCCCGCGATGATCGTCGGAATGCTGGTGCCCGTCGCGATTTCGGTCATCGCCGCGCGGAAGCGCTCGGTATCCCATCCGCTGCCCCACGCGTCGAGCGGGTTGTGCGGGAGCGAGAACGTGCCGAGGGTCTGCTGGAGACGGCGGCGCGTGCGCGCGGGCAGCGGCGGGAGCTCGAGTCCTCCGCTTGCGGCCAGGTCCGCGACGAGCGCCGCTTCGCCCCCGGAGGTCGTCATCACCACCGCCCCGGTCGCCGTCGGTGGATCCGGATAGGCCGCGTAAAGGGCGGCCAGCTCGAGCAGATCGTCGAAGTCTCGCACCCGGATCACGCTGCATTGCTCGAGGAAGGCGTCGTAGGTCTCGTCGTCGCCCGCGATCGAGTTCGTGTGGCTGCGGACCAGCGCCCGCGCGCTCGCCGAGCGGCCGACCTTGATAGCGAGGATCCGCTTCCCCAGCTCCGCAGCCCGTTGCGCGCACGCGGCGAACCGCTGCGGGGAGCGGATGCTCTCGAGGAACATCAAGATGATCCGCACGCGATCGTCGTCCACGACGAACTCGAGGTAGTCGGTGACCTCGAGCACGGCCTCGTTGCCGGCAGTGAGCACATAGGCCATGCCCGTGCGGCGCGGATCCTCCGTCAGGGCGATCGCCGCCGAGCCGCTCTGGCTGAGGATCGCGACCGGTCCCGGGGTGGCGCGATCCAGCGGCAACGTCCACATCCCGCTGCGGTCGAGCAGGTTGAGCACGCCCATGTTGTTGGGGCCGGACAAAGCAATGTCGTAGTGCTCGGCGATGCGCACGAGCTCGCGCTGCCGGCTCACGCCGCCCGGACCCGCATCGGCAAATCCCGCCGCGTGGATCACCGCCCCGCGAATGCCCTGCTCGCCGGCTGTTCGCAGCGCGTCCGCGCACCCGGCCGCGGCCAGCCCGATGAACACTGCATCGGGCGTCTGCGGAAGTTCGCTCAACGACGGGTAACAGCGCAGGCCGAGCACCTCTTCATAGCGCGGGTTCACTGGGTAGAGGTCACCTGTGAAACTCAGCCCCTGTAACGTTCGCATGACCGCACCCCCGGCTGAGTTCGCGCGGGGAGAGGCTCCCACGACCGCAACCGACCTTGGTGTGATCAGCTTGCTCAGGTCAGCCAACGCCGAGGGTCACCTAGCCCCGTCAGTACTGATCCTCAAGCAGTCGCGCCCATGTCCGCTATGTGATGCGTACTATACTACTGAGGTGAATGTCCTCCAGACCAGGCTCTTGAGCCATGTCTGACGGCGCCGGGGGCATGGCGGGCGGCCCGCCGTATCTGGCGCAGGCGAAGCTGGTGGAAACGCTTCCGCTGCCCGCCGCAATCGAGGCGCTGGAGCGGGGGTTCGCGGCGCTGGGCGAGCAGCCGCTCCAGTCCACTCCCCGCATCGCCGTGCCGATGCCGCGAGACGGGCTGCGCCCGGAGAGCGAGATGCTCCTGATGCCGGCGTTCGGACCTCAGGGCGCCGGCACCAAGCTGGTGACGATCTGCCCCGAGAATCCGCGTCGCGGGTTCCCGCTCATCCAGGGCCTCTACGTCCTCTTCTCCCAGACCAGCCTGTCCCCGGAGCTGCTCATCGACGGCAGCGCGCTCACCAACCTTCGCACCGCCGCCGTGTCCGCGCTCGCCACTCGTCACCTCGCTCGCGACGAAAGCCGGCGGCTGGTCGTGTTCGGCGCTGGAGTCCAGGCGGCTGTCCACGTCGAGGCGATGCGCGCGGTGCTGCCAATCGAGACGGTCACGATTGTGGCCTCGTCACCGGCGAGCGCTCGCGGCCACGAGCTCGTCGCCCGCCTGCGGGCTGCGGACATCGAGGCGAGCGCCGGCACCCCGGACGCTGTGGCCGGCGCGGATGTGGTGTGCACCTGTACCACGAGCGGGTCACCGGTGTTCGACGGAGCGGCGGTGGTCCGCGGCACCCACATCAACGCCATCGGCGCCTACCGCCCAGACCTGCGCGAGCTCGACGGCCCGCTGCTCGCCCGCTCGACCGTCGTCGTGGAGACGCGCGAGGCCGCGCTGGCCGAGGCCGGCGACATCCTTCAGGCAATCGCCGCCGGCCAACTCCCCGACAACGGCTTCGCCCACGAGCTGACCGACGTGATCGCCGGCCGCGCCGGTCGGAGCAGTGAGGAGCAGATCACCGTGTTCAAGTCGGTGGGCGTTGCCGTCGAGGATCTGATCATTGCGCGAGCGGTCGCTGATCGACTCCGGACGGAGGAGCCGGTCTGAGCTTGCGGCTATCTCCTGTATTCGCCGTTCGACAATCCGTTTACGGACGCGATCGATTTCCACGACATCACCGGGTTCCACCAGGCGAGTAACAACAACGGCTTCTTCCCGGTGACCCCCGGGTACGACGAGGCCACCGGAATCGGCACGCCGAACTTCACCGGGCTGATCACCGGCCGCGGTTTCTAGCCAGGCCGCAAACGTTCAAGCGGGGAGGGTCGGGCATGAGCCCGGCCCCCTCGGGCTCGAGCAGCTCCGTGTGAGCGCAATCGTGACGACGGCGCGAAACGCGGGGCTGTCTCAGAAGAACGGGTAGCTCGCTTGGGATAAAGCTCTCGCTATGCGGGAGAAATAGCCCAAGCAGCTACAGCCGTTCGTTCCGTTCGTCGCCGCGACGCCCTAAGCGGTCGGCTAGTCGTCCTGATCGTTGCCGCGGTGGGACCGCCCAGGACGAGTGCGACCCCGGGTCGGCCCGTCGGACCGCCGCCGGGCTTCAAGACCCGATCCCATAGGCTGGCAGGATGGAAGACCTGCTCAAGGCGCTTGCGCGCTATGACGCTCCGACGCTTGCCAACGCGATTGAGACGTTCGATCTGCAGCCGCGCGACGTCGGGTTCGCCGACAGCCGGATTCGGTGCATGTTCCCGGAGCTCGGCCGGATGGTCGGGTTTGCCGCCACCGCGACGATGGTCGCCCGCGGCGCGCCCGGCCCGGACTGGTCGGGGGCCGGTAACGACGCTCTGTACGCGCACGCGTGCACGATCCCGGCGCCGCGCATCGTGGTCGTCAAGGACCTCGACGATCCGCCCGCGCACGGCTCGCTCTGGGGCGAGGTGCACGCAACGATCTTCGGCGCACTCGGCTGCGTGGGCTGCGTCACCGACGGCGCCGTCCGCGACCTGGACGAAGCACGGGCGATCGGATTTCATTTCTTCGCCGCCGGACCGGCGGTCTCGCACTCCTACGTTCGGGTTGAGACGGTTGGCGAGCCCGTCGAGATCGGCGGCCTGCTCGTCGCGCCCGGCGATCTCCTTCACGCCGACCAGCACGGAGTGCTCAAGATTCCACTGGAGATCGCGGCCGAACTGCCGGCCGCCGCCGATCGAGTGATCGAGTCCGAGCAGGCGCTGCTGCGATGGGTGCGCTCGGACGATTTCGATCCCGATCGACTCGCCGAGATGCGCGCCCGGCACTGAAGTAGGATCGCCGCCCAACCTGGAGTCCACCATGAGGAGGGGGACCATGCAGCACAGCAAGCCACGACGGCGCACGTTCGCGTTGGCAGCAACGGCGGCACTGACGGTCGGCGCGGTCGCCGCCGCAACCAGTTCCGCGAAGCCGGTTCAAGCCCACAGTGCCGGCGGGACGGTTCACGTGATCGAACACGCGATCACCGACACCGAGATCCCGACCGGCGGCGGCAAGGACGTGAAGGGAAACATCCTCACGTTCAACAACCCCGTGTTCAACGTCGCCAATACCAAGCAGGTCGGGCACGACGAGGGCTTCTGCGTCCGCGTCGCGCCGGCTCAGCACATCTGGGAGTGCCTGTGGACGACGTTCCTCAAGGCCGGCCAGATCACCGTCCAAGGTCCGTATTACGACACCCGTAACAGCACGCTATCGATCACCGGCGGGACCGGCGCCTACCGGAACAGCCGCGGGGAGATGATCTTGCTCTCGCGCGACGGCGGCAAGGAGTACGACTTCATATTCAAGCTGAGCTGAAGTCATCGAAGCTGAGGGTCTCGCTCCCGCGTGGCCCTCAGCCTCGGACACGTCGATCCTCGCGTCTACTCGGTCGAGTCCAACCAGCCGCTGCGGCGGAAGAAGAACCAGAATCCGACGATCGAGGCGAGCAGCAGCCCGAGACCAAGCGCGAAGAACGACCAGGTGCTGTTCTGAATGTGCCCGGTCAGGAACGCGAAGTTCTGGCCGAAGAAGCCGGTCAGGAACGTGAGCGGGAGGAAGATCGTGGCGATGATCGTGAGCTGCTTGGCGATCTCGCCCTGCCGGTTGGCCACCGTCGATAGGTACATGTCGGTGGCGCCGCTGAGGAGGTCGCGGTAGGAGTCGATCAGATCCGAGGTGCGGACCAGGGTGTCGTAGAGGTCCCGCAGGTAGAGGAGATCGTCAGGCTCCATTCCGGGCAGATGCGTGATCTCGTCCGTGTCGCGGGTGAAGAAGTCGCGCATCGGCGTCACCACCCGGCGCATCGCGATCAGGTCGCGCTTGAGCGAGAAGATCTGCTGGAGGCTCTCCTCCCGCGGCCGCTCGATCACGTCCTGTTCGATCCCGTCGATCGCGTCGTCGATGCGATCGAGGACGGGCTCGTAGCTTGAGAGGACCACGTCGAGGATGTCGATGATCAGCGCTCGCTCGCGGGACGGCGGCTGCTTACGTACGCGCTCGCGGAGATCGTCGAGCACCCCGAACGGGGTCGGGTGGAGCGTGACCACCCAATCGCTGGAGATCAGCAGGTGCACCTCGCGCAGCAGGCGCTCGCCGGCCGCTGCCTGCTCGTCCACCCCGTAGGCGACGAGGCTGACATACCCGTCGTAATGCTCGCGCTTGGGCCGCTCGGAGAAACTGCTGACGTCTTCGATCGTCAACGGATGAAGGTGGAGCAAATCAGCGAGCCGGCCGAGCTGGTCCGGCTTCGGGTCGTGCATGTCGAGCCAGAAGAACTGATGCGACTCCACAAGCTCAGGTACTCGACCGAGGTCGGCGCCGTCGAGGAGCGGGAAAGCCGAGGCTCCGGTGCTCACCTCGGGCAGAGTAGAGCGGGGCCCGGCGGAGCCCGTCAAGCGCCAAGAGGGCGCGGCCGCGACGCGGCCGCGCCCCCTCGAGCGGGAATTGCTAGGCCGCCGAACAGACCGTGCGGGACGGCGGCGTGGAGGAGTACTTCAGCTCCTGGATGTCGCGGAGCAGCCTGTCGGCCTGGAACAGGTCCGACAGGGCGGTGAACTCGTTGAACCGGCGCCCGAACGAGGCACCGTTCAGCAGCTCATCGATGCCGGTCGCCAGCGGCTGACGCAGGCTCTGGCACGCGCTCAGCTGTGCATCCCAGGCCTCGTACTCAGAGTCGGGCTCCGTCACCGCGCTGGTCGAGACCTTTAGCGCATCCTGGCCGAACTCGCCGAACGGCGCGTTCAGCTGCTTGTACGCGCTCGAGAGAGCGTCGTAGGTCCACTCGTTCTCCGCGATCGCCCGCGGCGTCGCCGACCGGTCGACGATCTGGGAGATCGGCCGACCGTCGGACAAGTAGTCCGACTGCAAGCCGGTCAGGGTCATCAGCGTCGGTTCGGCGTCGGTGTGGTCGGTCCAGACGCGGCCGTCTACACCGAGGTGCGCCACGTCCGGCCCGACCCAGCCCTGCCAGGTCGACGCAATGGCCTCCTGGTCGTCACCGTGGTTCCAGGCGTACGCCGGATTCTGCTTGTAGCAGTCGCCACCGGAGGTAGCGCCCGAGACGCAGTAGTCCTGGAAGTAGAAGTCGTCGTTGCCGAAGACCGTGAAGGTCGGGTCGCGCAACGGGTCGGCGTTCCACATGTGCAGGATCTTCTCGGTTTGCTGGTCGGCAAGCTGGTAGACGATCGGCTCGTTGGACCCGGTGGTCGGATCGAACTCGCTGATGCCGGACATCTCCTGCTCCAGGTTGCGCGTGGACGAGTCGTCCGCGCCGGGCTGGCCCTGGACGAACACTGTCGGCGCGTCGTCGAAGTCCTCCTCGAACGGCGTCGTGTCGCCCGTGTTTGTCTTGACCATGCCGTTCAGGTTCACGTCGGTCTCACCGACGTTCGAGGGGTAGTTGCAGTACCCAGTGCCCGGCTGACCCAGCACGTCCCTGGAACCGACCGGTGTGCCGTTGCAGCCCGGGTTCGTCGGCCCGGCGCCGGCGAAGTGGTCACCCTCGTCGACGGTCACCAGGAACACCGTGTTGGACTTGGTGATGCCGTCGTTCGCGAGCCGCTGGAAGAACGCGGTGAAGGCCGCGTTGTACTCCTTCAGCTGCGCCTCATCGCCGGCCTGACCCGGACCGTAGGCGTTGCCGCCGTTCTGGTCGTACTGGTCGTCGTGGACATCGGAGATGTAGGTGTAGGTGACGGGGATACCCGCCTCCTGCGCCGCAGCCGTGTAGCCGAGTGCGTTGTTGGCCTCCATCCCGTCGAAGCCGGGGAAGCCGGCGTTCCCGGTGTCATCCTGGATCTCGGTCGTCGGAGTGCTACCGGGCGTGTACGAGTTCGGCGGCGGCGTCACCGACGCGTCGATGTTGTTGACGGGGACAGCGTGCTCGCCGCTGTTCGTCGCGTTCGGGGCGAACACGTCGTAGACCGGCGGGGCCGCCCAGTTGCCGGCCGGCGGGGCCGTATCGCCGCTCGGCACGTAACCGCTCGGCAGCGGCTGGTCGGACTTCCCGGTCAGCGCGGGGTTGACGGCCACCGCACCGAACAGTGCGTTGTACCCGCTGTAGCCGCCCGGCTCGTCCGGCAAGGCGTCGGGCGCGCCGCCGTTGGCGGTCGAGCACAGCTTGCCCGGCTGGCTCTGGGCCAGGGAGCAGTGGATCGCCAGCCCCTCGAAGTCGGTCGTGCCGAGGTTCGAGCCGGCCGTGAACTTCTGCTTGTAGGCCGTGTTGTAGGACCAGCTCCCGAAGGCGGCTTGCGTCGAGCCGGACCCGAACACGTTGGAGATGTCCGTGGTGTCGTTCTCGAACTCCATGTTGGCCGAGCCGATGCCGGCGAAGTCACAGCCCGCGCTGGTGTAGGGCACCCACGGGGCCGGGGTGTTGGTCGTCCCGTTCGACGCGTTCGCGGTCCCGGTCGTCCCGGGCGCGGTCGTGTCGTTGTTGTACGTCGTGTCGCCGGGGTCGTCGTACTTGGGGTTCGGCGCCGCAACGGTGTCGGTCCAGTACTTGAACGCGGACGTGTAGCCGGAGCCGCCCACGTTGGAGCCGGAGCTCGCGTCGTAGGAGGGGTCGAAGTACTGGTAGTCGTTGCCGACGGTGACACCCTCGCGGTCGGGATAGAGCCCGGTCTCAGTCGAGGTGATGCCGTCGGCGGTGTGCGAGATGAGGACGGTGTGGTCGTTGGTGAGCAGCGTGCCGTTGTCGACCAGGAAATTCCGTAGGGCCGGGATCTGCTCGAGATCCGACGGCACGCTCGGGTTATCCAGCTCGTTGTGCACGTTGTCGAACTGCAGAATGATCACGTGCTTGACGCCGTTGCCCAGCTTGCAGCTGGTAGCGGCGGAGCTGCTCGCGACGGCGGAGCTGGCCGCGCCGGCACCAGTGGCAAGAATGATCCCCAGTCCAGCCAGGACCGGGAATAGACCACCCACAGCGAGCTTTCCTTTGATCCCGGCGCGCTTGAAAGCACGCGCCGTTGACGTCACCAACGCCATCCGCAACCCCCCGACTTTCGGTAAATTGTGAACGCCGAAGCCCTCGCTTCGGACCCGTGGCGGCAACGTATCTCCGTGACGATGGCACGAGTGTTGACGGGCCGTGAACGAGTTGTGTCCAGATCGTGAATGGCGCTCGGCCTATGCGGGGCTTCGGGTTGGTGATGGTGTGCGTGGTCGCGGTCACCGTCGTTGTCGCGGCCGTCGAGCGTTTCTTGTGGGGCCGGCAGGGGCCAGCCCTCGCGCGAGTGCAGCGCGACCCGCCTGCACCTTCGAGGAGTCGTGGCGTGAGCGGTCCTGCTCGGCCAGCGGGATCAGCTGACCGTCGACCACACGCGCCTCGCGGCGTGAGTCGTGGAGCAGCATCAGGGCGAGCAGGCCGTACACCTCGGACTCGTCGGCCATCAACTCGGCCAGCAGCCGGCCCAGCCGGATTGCCTCGGCGGCGAGGTCGGCGCGATCCGTGTAACCCTGATTGAAGATGAGATAGACGACCGCCAGCACGGCCGCCAACCGGTCCGGCAGCAGGCGGTCGGCGGGGACCGCGAACGGCGCGGTTGCGCGCGGTCGCGACCACCCATGCCACGGGGTGCTGCGGGCGGCCCGTCGCGGGGCCACCGCTCGGCGGCGATCGCAAACGCCTCCTGGGCGGCCTCCTCGGCCAGATCCATGTCGCCGAGGAAGCCGACCAGGGACGCCAGAACGCGGCCCCACTCGCGCTGGAAGACCTGCTCGGTCAGTGCGTCGTCTCCACCGGGACCTCGACGAGCGGGCGCACCTCGACCGCGCCGCCCAGCCGCACCGCCGGGATCCGCTGCGCCAGCTCCAGCGCCTCGTCCAGGTTGGACGCGTCGAACACGTAGTAGCCGCCGAGCACCTCTTTGGTGTCGGCGTAGGGGCCGTCGGTGATCAGGGTCTCACCGCCGCCGTAGCTGATCGTGGTGGCCGTCTCGCCTGGCTGCAGGTGCCCGCCACCGAGGCACCGCGAGTCCGCGCGGAGCGCCCAGTACTCGGCGTTCACCGACTCGTACTCCTCTTCGCCGAGCGCCTCGTGGCTGCCCGACTTGGGGTAGATCAGCATCGCGAACTTCATACCCGCCTCCTTTGGGGGATGGTTGATCATCGTGGAGACGAACGGGCGGCTCCGGAGGGGACAGCGCCCTAGGGAAAGTCTCCCAGGACATCTCGCCCGCCTACAGCGTCGTGTTGACTGCCCTCGCGAGTAGTTCGACGCCCCGCTTGATCGCCGGTTCGACCATCGAGCCAGCGCCCAGGACCACGCCGGGCGGGGAGTCGCCGGTGTAGCTGTGGAGCGACAGGCCCTCGATGCCGACGCCGTGGCGGGCGGCCGCGGCCAGGAGGGCGGGCTCGTCGAGGTGCACGGGGAGGGCGACGGACACGTGCAGACCGCCGCCCGCGCCTGCGGGCCGCCAGTTCGGGAGCTCGTTTGACAACGCGATGAGCAGCGTCGCCTGGCGTTGTTCGTAGCGCTGGCGCATCCGGCGCAGGTGGCGTTCGAACTCGCCACGGGCGATGAAGTCCGCCAACGCGAGCTGGCCGGCAATCTCCGAGCCTGCGTCCTCGATGGCCTTGGCGGTGATCAGCGGCCACGACAGCCAGGACGGCGGGAGCATCCAGCCGAGGCGCATGCCTGGCGTCAGGCGCTTGCTCGCGGACCCGATGTAGAGCACGCGGTCGGGAGCGAGGCCTTGGAGCGAGCCGACTCGTTCGCGACACAGCTCGGCGTCGTAGTCGTCCTCGATGATCAGCCGGTCGCCCTCCTCGGCCCACTCAATGAGCGCGGCGCGGCGCCGAGGGCCCAGCACCACCCCGGTCGGGAACTGGTGTGCCGGGGTGACTACCACCGCGTCCGTGCCGGACTGTGCCAGCGCCGCGACATCGATGCCCTCGGCGTCCACCGCGACGGGCGTCACTTCCAATCCCGCCTGTTCAACGATCAGCCGTTGAGCGTGCCAGCCCGGTTCTTCGAGTGCCACGCGCGTGATGCCGTTGGCCTGCAGCCAGCGGCAAGTGAGGGAAAGCCCCTGGCGAAAGCCGGTGCAGACGATCACGTGCTCGGGGTCGGCCGCCGTCCCGCGGACCCGCCCGAGGTAGTCGGCGAGCGAGTGGCGCAGTTCGGGTGCTCCGCGCGGATCGCCGTAGCCGACGGCACCCAGCGGCGTCTCACGCCACGCCGTGCGCAGCGAGCGCAGCCAGCGATCGCGTGGAAATCCGGCGAGGTCCGGTAGGCCCGGGGTGAAGTCGTAGGCCAACCTGGGCTCGAGCGGCGGTGCGGGCGGTCTGGGCAATTGCGCACGCACCCCCGGCGCGACGCGGACCGGCGCGCCTTGCCTGGTCTCGAGGTAGCCCTCGGCGGCAAGCTGGTCGTAGACCGAGGTGACGACCCCGCGGGAAATTCCGAGCTCGGCGGCCAGCCCGCGGCTCGATGGCAGTCTCGTGCCGGCGGCGAAGCGTCCGTCGCGGATCGAGTCACGTATGCGGTGCTCGAGCTGCTCGTGGAGCTGCTGCCGGCCGCCGCGGTCGAGCTCCACCAGCAGACCAACTGGCCCTTTCGGATCGCTCACAACTGGAACTGTACGCAGAGCCAGCTCCGAGGTACCGTCCTCGCCATGAACGAGATCACAGTCATCGGAGGCGGAGTCGCCGGCCTCGCTGCTGCAATCACATGCGCGGAGTCCGGCGCGGAAGTGAAGCTGTTTGAGGCCCACCGGGACCTCGGCGGGCGCGCCCGCAGCACCGACGGGCCCTACAAGGCGAACCTTGGTCCGCACGCGATCTACACGGGCGGCGCCCTGTGGAGCTGGCTCACCCAGCGGGGGCTGATGCCGCCCGTAGCCCGGCCGCCGTTGACGGGCGTCCGCTTCCGCTATGACGGAGCCGTCCACCGCACCCCGCCCCTGAGCCTGATCCCGCCCGGGCTGCGGCTCCGCGGGCGAATGGCACCCGTGGACCAGGACTTCCGGTCCTGGGTCAGCGACCACGCGGACGTGCGCACCGCCGACTTTCTCTCGGCGCTCGCCGGCGTGTACACCTTCCACCACGATCCCGGCGGGCTGTCGGCCGCCTTCGTGTGGTCACGGACACAGCGGCTATTGCTGAACCCGCGCCCGGCCGCACGGTTCATCGTCGGCGGATGGACAAGCCTGGTCGACGCCCTCGAGCGCCGCGCTCGCGAGCTGGGCGTCCGGATCATCACCGGGGAGCGCGTGGAGGCGTTGCCCGATTCCCCCGTGATCGTCGCGCTCGAGCTTCGCGATGCGCGAATCCTCCTGAATGACGACACGCTCCAGTGGCCGAGCGGGCACACGGTCTGCCTCGATGTCGGACTCCGCGACAAACGGGGGGACCCCTGGATCGTGTCTGACCTGGATGGTGCCGGCTGGCTCGAGCGCTACACGGCTCAGGATCCGTCGCTCGCCCCCGCCGGCGAGGCGCTCGTGCAGGGACAGATGCCGCTCCGACCCGGCGAGGCTCCGGACGCCGCCGGCGCCCGCCTCGAAGACCTCCTCGACGCATCCTTCGAGGGCTGGCGCGAGCGGACTACCTGGCGCCGGCGCCAACTGATGGACGGCCGCAGCGGCGCGCTCGACCTTCCCGGCACGACATGGCGCGAGCGGCCCGCGATCGATCGCGGTGGCGGGATCTTCCTCTGTGGCGACCAGGTGGCGGCAGATGGGTGCCTGTCCGAAGTCTCGTTCGCGAGCGCGAGCGACGCGGCCGGACGCGCACTCGAGCTGGTCGGGCACCGGGACGCGCTTGTGATCTGACTCATGCTGGTTTAACTTGTGAATGCGATGGCGACGGCGCTCTCCTGGTCCGTTGGCACTGTGCTCATGTTCCTCGAGTTCGGCGTGCTGGCGTGCTCGGCGCTGGGAAGTAAGAAGCGTTCGCGGTTCTACGTCCGATTCGGTTGCGCGAGCGGTGTGATGTTGGGCCTCGCGGTCGGACTCGGATTCGCAATCGAGTTCAGCGCGCTGCCCCAGCGGGCCTTCGGAATCGCCTGGGGATCGCTGTTGCTCGCCGCGCTGGCCGTGGGCCCCGTGTTCTGTTACCACATCGTCGCTCCCTTCCCGGGCTCGTCCGATGGCGACGGTGACGGCGGGCCGGGTCGCGGTCCGCCACCGCCTCCGCCGACCCCACCCCGCGGCGGCGCTCCGCTCCCGGACGCCGACCAGGCGCGGGCGCGTAGGCGCGATCACAACCGGCCGAGTCTGCGTGGCGTCGGCCGCAGGCGACCGACGGTCGAGCCGGCACGGCGCCGCGTACCGGATGGCCCGGGCCGCAGCTAGCCGGTCCGGCGTCTAGCCCAGCTCTGGCGGCGTTACTGGGGGATCTTGGTCAGCAGCAGCCAGGCGCTGGTAACGCCCCCGCTCAGACCAACGAGGACGGGCAAGACCAAGACATCCAAGCCGGCGGTACGGAGTCCGAAGACGAGGAGAAATCCGGCGATCACGAGCAGCATGCACGTGATCGCATTGGGCGCCACCGCATCGAGGAGCGACGCCAGCGCGTGCTCGGTGGCATCGTGCGCGTCGGGGCCGACCCTGGCGCGTCGATCCAGGACGATCATTGCGCCTCCGCTGATGGCGGCGAGCGCCAGGAGCTCCGCCCCCAGGAGTCGGAACGACTGACCCGGAATCGTGAGCAGGATCGCGATGAACAGCACCGTGACGAACAACGCGAGCGTCTGCGCCGCGCGGTTTCGGAGCTCCTGAGACTTCGCGATGACATCGATCCGGATCGAGACCGCGACGAACAGCAGGCCGGTGAGACCGGCCGCAGCGGCGCCGGCCACCTCCGCGAAGCTGCTCCACTTCTCCAACCGAACTCCTCGTCAAACCGGCGCCGTCACGATGCCGCTCACGAGGTGGGAGACTACGGACCTACCCCCCGGCTAGTGCGATCGCGTCGCGCCGACCGGTGGACGGCCGTTGCGCCGGTAACTCTCCTCGGGGATCTCGGCCAGTCGCGAGCCGCCCGCCTGCTCGCCGGTCAGCCCGTAGAACCGCTGAAAGCTCATGATCAGCGGGCGCCACTCGTCCGTCGAGATGAGAACGACAGGGGTTCCGAAATAGAGAATTGCGGGATCGGTGATTCGGTGCATGCGACCAAAACGCTCCGTCGCGCGATCATGTGAGATCGAGGCGCGGGAAGCTTCCCGGGCGGCACTATAAGTGTCGGCTGGCGGCCAGGGCCTTTACGGGCGCGATAGGCGGTGAGAAGATTGGGCGTGGGCGCCGCCAAGCAGAGGAGGCGTACATGTCCGTCGGAACCGAGCAGTCGGGCGCCACAGCGATTCGCCCGTTCCACGTTGAATTTCCCGACGACGGGTTGGAGGACCTGCGCCGCCGCATCGCCGCCGTGCGGTGGCCGAGCAAGGAACTTGTGACGGATCGGTCGCAGGGTGTGCAGCTGGCGACGGTCCAAGCGCTAGCCCACTACTGGCTGAACGATTACGACTGGAGCAGGTGCGAGTCGAGGCTGAACGCGCTGTCGCAGTTCAAGACCGAGGTCGACGGGGTGGACGTCCACTTCATTCACGTGAGGTCGCAACACGAGGACGCGTTACCCCTGATCATGACCCACGGCTGGCCCGGCTCGGTGATCGAGCTGCTTGAGACTGTCGGCCCGCTCACAGATCCGTCCGCGCACGGCGGTCGCGCCGAGGACGCGTTTCACCTCGTGCTGCCGTCGGTTCCGGGATACGGCTTTTCGGCCGAGCCGACCCAGCTTGGCTGGTACGCCGGCCGCGTCGCAGAAGCATGGGGGAAGCTCATGCCCCGCCTCGGCTATACCCGGTACGTCGCCCAGGGTGGCGACGTAGGCGCTGCTGTCACTGACGCGATGGGCCGCCAGGCACCCGCGGGGCTGGTGGGCATTCACACTAACTTGTTCGTCCCGGGGCTGGCGGGAGGATCCTTCCCCAAGGAGACCGAGGAGGAGCGCGCGGCCGCCGAGGCGGGGGCCGCGTTCAGGGCCACCGGTTTCGGCTACTTCCTCGAGCAGACGACGCGGCCGCAGACGATCGGCTACGCCCTGCTTGATTCACCAATCGCCCTGGCAGCGTGGATGCTCGATCACGACACGGACAGCTACTACAAGATCTCGAGCGCGTTCGTCGACGACAAGCCGTCTGGGAATCTCACCCGAGATCACATCCTCGACAACATCACGACCTACTGGCTGACCGGCACGGGGGCCTCGGCAGCACGGTCCTACTGGGAGAGCGGACAGGCGGTAGCGCGGGCGGCTGGGCAGGCTCCGCCGCCGGTCTCGGTCCCGGTCGGCTTCACCACGTTCCCCGGCGAGATCGTCGCGGCTCCTCGCAGCTGGGTCGAGCAGGCCTACCCCACACTCATCTACTTCAACAGGGTCGACAGAGGCGGTCACTTCGCCGCGTGGGAAGAGCCGCAGCTGTTTTCGACCGAGATCCGCGCCGCGTTCCGCTCGCTCCGCTAGATCTCGCGTGAACTAACCGCGCAACCATCGCCAGGTTGGCGGCCGCCAGGGCGTCCAGTCATCCACATGCCGTCGAAGCCAGCGAACGAGGAGCCAATCGACGACCAGGGAGCCGGCGCAGATCAGGCACAAAACGCTCCCGACCAACAACTCCCAAGTCGACGCGTTGAGCAGCCCAACGAATAGTGTGATTGGCCCGACGCTGCCGGTGATCACCCAGATCAAATAGAACGTCCAGTGCGCCCACGGTGGATGCTTATCCCAAAGCCTCACTCCGCGTGAGTATTGGGAGCGACACCAGCCCGGTCAAGCTGTGTGCGCGGAGTGAGTTAGTGAGATTCGAGCGCTATTGCGACGGCCAAGGCCGTATCGGCCAGAGGCGAGATGGCCGACGTTCGCGCTCACGAGTGGCACGCCCCGGACGGACGCCACGCCGAGGTGCGTGAGGTCCGCGTACGCGCGACGAGCGCCGCTCGGTGGGTAGCGGAATCCCGCCAATCGGGCGATGTGGTGGTGGCCCGTCATGTTCGGGGCCGGGACCGCCGCCTCCTTCGTCCTGCGGTCCGGGTTCTGAACCGCCGCGACGGAAGAGCAGTAGCGGCACGAACGCGACGAGCAGAAGCATCCAGACGGTCCCAATCCACAGCAACGCACCGGCGGCTTGCTCGCCAACCGCCACAACGAGACCGACCATCCACGGCAGGGCCATGCAGATGACCAACCCGGCCAAGCGCAGCCAGAACCGGGAGCGCCGGCGCAGCGTCGAATCCCGCATGGCACTGATGACAATGCCGAGGGGAATGAACGCGAGCGACAGGACCGCTACGACCATGGGCGAAGATTACTGCTCACTTGAAGGATCTAGCCACGCTTGCGCAGCAGCGCGTTCAGGTCGGCCACCGGCCCCAGGTGGCGCAGCTTGTCCGGGTTCACGATCGAGCTCACGGCCTGGATCTGGCCGTCGGCGACGTCGAGGATCATCACCGCGGCCAGCCTGCCCGCGCGGTCGCGGAACAAGGCGCCCGGTTGGCCGTTGACCTCCTCGCGGCGCAGGGTGAAACCGCCGACGCGAGCTGCGCGGCCCAGCCCCGCGATCAGCGCGCGCGCCACGGTGGCGCGGCCGTGGAGCGCGCGTTTGACGGCCGGCGCCTTGCCGCCACCGTCGGCGCGAAGCACCACATCGTGGGCCAGCAGGTGCTCGAGGCCTTCGAGATCCCCGTCCTGGGCAGCCGCGAAGAAGCGGGTCGCGAGCTGCTCCTGCTGCTCGCGCGAGGCGTCAAAGCGTGGACGTCGCGCCTGCACGTGGCGCCGGGCGCGGGTGACCAGTTGGCGGGCGTTAGGCTCGCTCGTCTCGAGGATGCTGGCGATCCGATCGTAGGGCTCGTCGAACACCTCGTGGAGCAGGAACGCGGCGCGCTGCTCGGGCGTCAGACTCTCGAGCAGAACGAGGAAGGCGAGCGACAGAGAGTCGGCCATCTCCAGTCCGCGGGCGGGATCGTCGTCGGCGCTCGCCACGAGCGGCTCCGGCAGCCACTCGCCCACGTAGGTCTCGCGCCGAACCCGCGCCGAGCGCAGCTGGTCGAGCGAGAGTCGCGAGACGACCGTCGACAGGTAAGCGCGCGGCGACTCGATCCGCTCGCCGCTCTCGCGCGCTCGGTAGAGCCGGAGAAACCCCTCCTGGACCACATCCTCGGCCTCGCTCACGCTGCCGAGCATCCGGTAGGCGATGGCAAACGCCGGTCGACGGAGCCCGTCGAACTCCTCATTGGTCATCGCTCACCCCGGACTGCTTCATCGCTCACCCGAGTCCCTGCGCGAAGCCCTGCCGCCAGCTCGGATACCGGAGCTGCCAGTCGAGCTCGCGCTTGGCCTTGGCGTTCGAAGACCCATGCGACTCGGTCATCATGACGGTGGCCATCTCACCCGCGGCGAGGCGCGCGACCCACCGTGGGATACGCCTCGGTGGCTTGGCGCCGAGCGCGCTCGCCAGCGCCGGAAGCCACTCCCGCACGGGCGCGGGCTCGTCGTCAACGATGTTGTAGATCCCCGGCTCGCCGCGCACGACGGCAAGCGCCGTCGCCGTCGCGGCGTCCTCGATGTAAACGTGCGACCAGACGCCACCGCCGTCGCCGACAATCGGGAATCGGCGCTTCCGGACCGGCGCGGCAAACGCCGCGTCCGGAGCCCGACTGACCGAGGTCCCCGGACCGTAGAAACCGCCGTAGCGCAACACGAGACCCTCGCCCCAGTCGATGTCCGTCACCGCCCGCTCGACGTGCAGGATCCCCACGAGCGCAGGACGCATCGCCCCGGGCGGATTGGGATCGATCGGATCGGTCTCGGTCAGCACCGGCCCGCCCGTGCTAGCCCATCGAAAGGCCCCAAAGCTTTGCGCCACAAAGCGCCTTGCCCCAACGGCGCGGCCGGCGGCCAGGAGATGGTCGGTCCCCTCGGACCGCAGGCGGTTGGTCATGACCGCCATCGGCGCGCGCTCGGGGTGACGCATGTCCCTCGCCGATAGCTTGCCGGACAGGGCGGTGAGCTCATGCACGATCACCTCGGGCTCGGCCGACGCCACCGCCTGCGCGACCGAGTCGGGGTCGAGCGCGTCGGCCACGACCGGGCGCGCGCCGAGGTTGCGCACCAGCTCCTGCTTGGACGTGCTCCTGGTCATCCCAACCACCTCATGGCCCTGTGCCACGAGCTGCGGAACGAGCGCCCTGCCGAGAACGCCGGTGGCGCCTGCTACGAAGATCTTCATGACTGCTCCCTTCTGTCTCACGCTTGCACTTGTGAGACGAGATGGGGGTGTCGCTTGTGACAGCCGTGCGCTAAATCGCTATCAGTCGAGGTGAAAGATCTCCCTCGAAAGCGGCGATCAACGTCGCGCTACTCGAGCACTACGGCGCGGGCGTCGACGGGCGCCCTGACCGGGCGGCGCCAGCCCGAGTAGGCCATGCCGACCGCCGGGATGAGCGCGACCCCGATCAGCACCAGCGCCCAGACGAAGGTCGAACCGAAGGCGCTCGCCAGTGGCCCGGCGATGGCGGCGTGCGCGCGCGCCGGTAGGTGCTGGAGGGTGGCGATCCCGCCGGAGCCCGAACCGGTGGCGTGGCTCCCGAGGATCCCACTGAGATTGGCCGTGATCGCCGAGGCGAGGATTACCGAGAGCACCGCGGTGCCGATCGAAGCACCGGTCTGGCGGATGATGTTCATCGCCGTGCTCGTCCGGGCGATGGCCGCCAGCGGCACGGCCTGCATGGCGGCGGTCATGTTCGGCATCATCGCCAGTCCCATACCGATGCCCTGGACGAAGTTGCCAGCGCACAGTACGACGTAGGAGGTGTGGGCGGTGACGAGCGCGAACGGGATCAACCCGATCATCACGAACGGCAGCCCGGCGGCGGGCAACCAGGTGGGTCCGTAGCGGTCGGTCAGGCGGCCCGAGACCGGCATCAGCAGCATCGCCCCGACGCCGCTCGGCGCCATCAGCGCGCCCGCCTGGAGCGCGGAGGCACCCCGCACCGACTGGAAGTACAGGGGCACCAGCAGCATCGTGCCGAACACCGAGATTGCGAACAGGAAGAACGTGCCTGCGGCCGCGCCGGCGCGCGTGTGAGCGAAGGTGCGCAGGTCGATGAGCGGGTTCGGGCTGCGCCAGCTGTGGACGAACCATGCGGCGATCAGCACCACTCCGGCGAGCGTCGGGCCCCACGAGCGAACCGAGCCGAAGCCGTACGTCGACGACTGGGCCAAGCCGAAGATGAACACGGCCAGCCCGGGTGAGAGCAGCAACATTCCGAGCCAGTCGAGGCGGTGGGCGGGCTGCGGCTTATCGGGCTCCAGCACGATCAACGCGAGGATGAACGCGACGATCCCGATCGGCACGTTGATGAAGAAGATCCAGCGCCAGGACGCATTGTCGACGAGCCAGCCGCCGAGGATCGGGCCGAGGATCGGCGCGATCAGCATCGGTACCCCGAGCACGCCCATCACGCGGCCCATCCGGTGCGGACCGGCCTTCCTGGTCAGGATCGTCATGACCGCCGGCATGATCATCCCGCCGCCGAAGCCCTGCAGGATGCGGAAGAAGATCAGCGATCCCGCGCTCCAGGCCAGGCCCGACAGCACCGACCCGAGCGTGAACAACACCAGCGACGTCATGTAGATCCGCTTGGTGCCGAACCGGTCAGCGGCCCAGCCGCTGAGAGGGATCACGGTGGCGAGCGCGAGCGTGTACCCCGTGATGACCCACTGGATCTCGGTCAGCGAGGAGTGGAACACGACCGCGAGGTGGTCGATGGCGACATTGACCACGGTCGTGTCGAGGATCGACATAACCGCCCCCAGCATCACGACGCCGGCGACGATCAGGGTCTCGCGGTCAAGTCCTTCAGGCTGTGGTGCTGGCACAGACGTCTCGGCCACACGGGCATCGTAGCGGACCGGCAAGTCCGCTTATTTTCCGGATCGTTTCCCGCGCGAGCGACTCAGAAGAGCTCGCGCCAGGTGAAGCTCGGCGAGTAGCCGAGAACCTCACGTGCCTTGCGGATGTCCAGCAGCGTGTCGTGTCCGGTTACGTGATCGGCGACCGGGACGTCCGGGAACACCTCGCTCATCAGCTCGCGGCTGGGCCGCGTCATGACCGTGTCCGCGGCGGCGATGATGAAGCTATCCGCACCGTCAACGTCGGCGTCGAGAGCGAGCCGCACGCTTTGGGCGACGTGGCTCTCATCGACGTAGCCCCACAGGTTCCATTTCCGGAGATGGGGATCGTCCCAGTAGGTCGGGAAGAGCTCGTAGTCGGAGCGGACCATGATGTTCGAGAACCGCAGCCCGATCAGCGTCGTCCCGTGCCACCGGTTCGATTGCCGCGCCATCTCCTCGCCGAGGATCTTGGACAGGGCATAGCTCGTCTCCGGGTAGACGTGCGCCTCGTCGACCGGGGCGTAGTCGGGCGGACGGTCGAACGGCAGCCCGAGGGTGGTCTCGCTCGACGCCCACACCACCCGCGGCAGCCCGAGTCGCGCCGCGGCCGAGAACACCGTGTAGGTGCTGGTGATGTTCGTGCGGAACACCCGATCCGGAGTGGCGTGGGCCGGTGACGGGATCGCCGCCAGATGGACTACGGCCTCGACGCCCGGCAGGGTGTGACCGCCGCTCAGCGCCTCAAACGTCTGCCCGAAGTCGGTGAGGTCGGCCGTCAGGAAGGGAATCTCGGCCTCCGGATGGGGCGATTCGGGGGAGGGGACGAGATCGATGTTGAGCACGCGATGCCCGTGCTCGTGCAGATCGCGCACGACCACCCTGCCGGCCTTGCCGCTGCCTCCGGTCACCGCAATCGTCGCCATTGGCGGCAAGGTTTACCCGATCGCGGCATTCACCGCCGGAAGGCGCCGAGCGGCGAGTATTCCGGGCTAGTTGCCGGTCCCGAGAACGTCGTGGCGCGCGCCGCCAGACCCGTGCGTCCCGTCCGACCACCGGCTGGATCCGCCGCCGGACCACCCGGTTCGCGCCCCGAGAGCGACGCCATCGCGGTGGTCGTCCTGCCCACCGGCCGAGGGGACGCTCGACGCTCGGCCGTTCCAGGCGCTGACGGACGAATCGGCGGTCGACGACGCGCCGTGGCCGCCGCGAGGATCGTTCTCGTGGCCCCAGGACCCCGACTGTCCGTCACCGTGCCGCGTCGGGTCGGTTTGCGCCTGCGCGCCCGCCCGGCTCCCATCTTGCCGCGCGCCGGAGGAGCCGTCGACGGGGTCCGAGTGCTCGGGCGAGGCTTGGTCGGGCCAGACCGACCGCTTCCGCGGCGAGTGGTGGCTACGCCCCGCGGCCCCACCGAACGTCCCCGCGCGAACCCGCGGCTGAGAGGCGGGGAGCTCATGCACCGCGTACTCCGAGACGATCGGGAGCGCGACGGCCGCATGCCGATGGGCTGACACGAAGTGCCGGCGATGGTGCGGCGCAACGGCATGGACCGCCGCGGCGCTCGAGCCGCCGGGCCGAATCATCAGTGGCCGGCCGGAATGCGGCGCGACCAGGACGATGCCGCCGACGGCGCACACGGAGACCGCGCAGGCAGCCGTCACTTGGGCGACGCTGCCACCGATCAGGGCGCCCTTGGCCGCGAGACCGCTGAAGAAGGCGCCTCCGCTCGCGACGGGAATCGTGGGATCCGGCACAAGGCCGCGCAGGGCGCGAGCGTCGCCGCGCAACCCCCGCTTGTAGGCGCGGCAGGACGCGCACATCCGCACGTGGCGGCGCACAGTCCGATCGCCGCGGCGCCCGTCGGGCTCGGCGGCGAGGGCGGCACGGGCGGCGGCGCATGACATCTCGTAGGCCTCGCGATACGAGCGCAGGCTCGTCCGGGCCCGAGCGATCAGCCCGTGAACCGCGGCCTCATCCACCTCAAGGAGCGCCGCGATCTCTCGATACGAGTGCCCGGCGAGCTCGCGCATGAGAAGCGCGGTCCGCTGCGCCTCGGGAAGCTCGCGGATCCCCGCCATCACCGACTCGAGTTCGGCCTTGCCCCCCTCGCTGCCTTGCGCTCGGTTGGGAACTCCTTCCTCGGTGCGCGCATCGACCCGCCGCCGCCGCGCGACGTCGATCGCGGCGTTGCGCGCCACCTTCATGAGCCAGGCCGGAAGGTTCTCGGGCGGCCCCTTTCGCAGCGATACGGCGAGCGCGGCGAACGCGTCCTGGGCCGCGTCCTCGGCGTCGTGGCGGGAGCCGAGCACCCCCATACACACGGCGAGCACGCTCTTGCGGTGACGCTCGTACAGCACCGCGAAGGCGTGATCGTCGCCCCCGGCGAAGCGCTCAGCGAGCGCGAGGTCGGACCGCAGCCGCAGCAGCCGCCGCGGGATGCCCCCGGTCCGGGGGATGGGCGCTAGTGCGTCCATCCCCCGACCGGTGCTGGACCACGACCGCTGTCCTCTGGGGTGATGCCTCTCAACTCACTTCTTCGTGTGGTGCCGGTGGTGATGCTTTCCGTTCCCCTTGGCCTTGCCCGCGTGCTTGATGCCGAACATTGCCAGCGTCGAGTTCAGCGCGCTCTGCTTCGCCGCCGGGCTCGCCGACCCCCCGACCATCGGGAAGTCGAGCAGCGCGGCGAGCGGAAGCGCCTCGACCTGGGCGGCCGTCTCCCCCGCCGGGGCAACGAGCGCGCCGGCCACGGTGTCCCCGACGGAGACATTGCCGAGCGACCCGCCGAACAGGCCGTTCCCGGTCGTCGAGTTACCTCCTAGGATCGCCGTGTCCGGGCCGACCGTAAACGTGGCCGGCGAGCTGAAAAATCCGCTCGGGTAGGAATCGGCGACCGTGACCGTCACCGTGCCTGGGGCGGCGGCGCCGCTGGTCGCGGTGACCGTGCCGACGAACGCATACAGTTGCTTCGGCGTCGGCGCCGGGTGCGCGAACACCGTGAGGGCCGGGTTGGCCGTCAGGGTCTGGATCGTGTCCGACGAGGACCCGCTGAACAGCGCGACGAACCTATCGCCGGCCGCCAAACCGTTGATCGTTGTCGGTTTGCCGTTGACCGCGATCCTGGTGCCCGAGTTCGTGGTGATCGTGACCTGGGTCGTCGCGGGCATGGTCGGCGTGGTAGTCGGGGAGCCGCTCCAGTGCGACCTGAGCCTCGCCTGCTGTCCCAATCCCTGGTCGCCGTGACCGTCCCGGCCGCCCTGACCGCCCTGGTAGGCATGTCCGAATCCGGGTGCGCCCCAGCCCCGTCCCGGGTTGCCGAAGTTGGGCGGGGTGAGCACGTAGGCGTTGGCCACGAACGTGCCGGCCGTGGGATCCACCGACACGATCGTGCCGGCGACCGCAGCGCGCGGGCCTGAGGGTCCGTTCCCCCATCCTCCGCCACCTCCGTTGTGGGCGCTTGCGGCCGCGGTGCCAAGCGTCAACGGCAACGCGAGGACCAACGCAATGACGGCTCGTCTCATGTCTGCACCTCCTGAGCAGTGGTAATCATGCCGGTCGGGCCCGGCCTCTGCTGAAGTAGACGCAGCAAGACGGGAAAAGTGCGGTTGTAATCCGCGCAAAGGTTGATTTTTCCTCGCAGACGCACGGCGATGCCCGCGCACTCCACGGGAGATTGCCGCTGCAAGACCCCACTAAAACTGTGCTCGGGAGGACAGCACGGGACGCGGCGCATATCGTCCCGGCCGTAGGGACAGACCGGCAGGAAGGGGTATTCGTGGATGCGCCCACGTTCGTCGTCGCGCCTTCGTCGTGGTCGTGACTGGGGTCGCGGTTCGAGCCGCGCCGGCGGCTGAGCGGGGTGCAAGACTCGACGGCCGCACGCGAAACCACGCGGGCGCTCGAGCGATGGGGAAGCGCGCCGTGGTTGGGTTGGACCCGACCCATACGACGCTCTGAATGCGCGACGGCTGCCCCACGATCACCAGACGATCGCCGCTCGCCCTCCGGGTCGTAACCAGGCGGTGAAGCGCTCACCGTTGAACCTTCGACCGATCCTCGGGATCCATTTCCTGCGATAGGGTCATCCCAGAAGGTCGGGAAGCGCTCGTAGTCGGAGCGAACCATGATGTTCGAGAACCGCAGTCCGATCAGCGTGGTTCCGTCCCATCGGTGCGACTGCCGCGCCATCTCTTCACCAAGGACCTTGGACAGCGCGTAGCTCGTCTTCGGGTAAACGTGCGCTTCGTCGACCGGCGCGTAGTCGGGCTGCCGTTAGAACGGCAGCCCGAGGGTCGTCTCGCTCGACGCCCACACCACCCGGGGCAGACCCAGCCTCGCCGCGGCCAAGAACACCGTGTACGTGCTCGTGTCCGGAACACGTGGTCCGGGGTGGCGTGGGCGGGCGAGGGAATCGCCGCCAGGTGGACGACCGCCTCCACCCCCGGCAGCGTGGACCACCGCTGAGCGCCTCGAGGGTCTTCCCGAAATCGGTCACGTCAGCCCTCACGAGCGGAATCTCGGCCTCTGGATTCGGCGACTCCGGCGAGGGAACCAGATCGATGTTGAGCACGCGGTGGCCGTGCGCGTACAGATCGCGCACGACGACCCTCCCGGCCTTGCTGCTGCCTCCGGTCGCTGCAATCGTCGCCATCGCGACAGGTTTACCCGATCCCGCGCGGCGTATCGCGCCGGGCGCGATGCTCAGAACACGGGGCTGATAACTGTCGGTGCCCCGTGGGGGTTGCTAACGGACCCTGCGATCGACGAAGCCCGGACGAGGCCCACGGTGTGACCGTGGAGGCTTACTCCGGATCCAGCCTCGCGGGCGCCGGACCGCTCGCCTCGCGTCCCGCCGAGCAACCCATGTGCGGGGTCGTTTCACTCATGGGCGCTCAGATCGCTCCTCGACGGGCCGACGTGGTCGCTGCGTGGGTTGCTCGCCCGCCACTCGAACCTGGTCGTTCGCTCGCTCGGCTGCGTCACCTCGCCTTGACCCCTGCCGCGCCGGGTAGCTCCCGTCTTGCGATGAGGCGAACTCGTGGACTGTCTCGGTTTTAGTTGTTGATTGCATCGAGGGTGACTCGTTCGCAGCGGACCTTTGTGAGTATCTGCTCGGTTGTTGCGGTCCAGGTGAATGGTTGTGGGTCTTGGTTGTGCGCGGCGAGGTAGGTCTCGATCGCGTCGATCAGGTCGGGGACGCTGTGAAAGAGCCCGCGGCGGATCGCTTTGTCGGTGAGCCGGCCGAAGAACAGCTCGACCATGTTCTGCCAGCTGCTGGAGGTCGGCGTGAAAGTGCAGTTCGAACCGCGGATGCCGGGCGAGCCATGCCTTGACGTTGGGGTGGTTATGGGTGGCGTAGTTGTCGAGGATCAGATGGCCCTCGACACCTCGTTCAACGCCTCGATATGGATCGTCTGGTCCGCCACGATCCGCTTCAACCGTGTGTTCTCGCACTCGAGCTCCTTCAGACGCTTCACATCGTCGGCCTTCATCCCGCCGTACTGCGCCCGCCACCGGTGATACGTCGCCTCCGAGACCTCCAACTGCTTCGTGACCCCTGGCAGCTCCATCCCCTCGCCCAACAGCCGATCGGCCCCCCGCAACTTGCGGACGACCTGCTCCGGCGCGTGACGACGTCGCTTCATCTGATTGCTCCTCTGACCCATTCAACAGGGTCGACGAAGCTCTCACACGGGCGGACCAATCTCAGGGGGTCGGGCCAGTGGCGAAGGGGCAAGGCAAACTCCACCGCCTCGGGGTGCGCCAGCACCGCAGTTTCGCGCGCTCGGGAAAGGCCCGCCCTGAGAACCCGGACGGTCGGATTTCCCGAGTCCGGTTCTGGCCTCAGTTCTCCACGTCATTTATCGTAGATGGGCTTCAGGAAACGTCGCCAGTTGGAGCATTCTCCACGCTGCGCGCTCACCTGATTTCTATCTCGACTCCCGCATGCTGGGATCTGTGCGGGGGGCGGGCCGAGCCCTTAGATCAGAAGCGAAGGGCCCGTCCCCTAGCGCGACCCGCGAGCGCCAGCGGATGCGCCGGCGCCACGGCGCGTCCAAGCGGCACACAATGGAAGTCGACTTCGAGAATTACCTCTACGCGCTGCGCAAAGAGCGCAAGGCCGGAGCGCGCCGCGCTGCCGTGCCTGCTGGTTCCGATTGGGTCCGCGCTGGAGTCCATTGTGCCGATCGTTCCGGCCGGCCTGACAACGACCTCCGCGGAGCGGCTGAATAGCCCAAGCGCGACCTTAGGTCATTGACCAGGCAGACCAACCTGCTCCATCCTTGGTCGCCCCGTGCGCGGCGACGTACTCGACGATAACGCCAGGTCGGGTGTCAGGCGGGTCGTCCCGGCGAACAGCAGACCCGCCAGAATCCACCAGAGCTCAGCCAAGCCGGGATCGATGAAGTAGTTCTCGACCACCAGCATCGGAACGAGGATCACCACCAAGGCCTCGGTCGTGCGTCCGATCACACGGTCGACGCCCGGTCGCCCGCTCCGGCGGCGAGCTTGCGCAAACAGTGACCAGTTGAGAAATCCATAGATCACCAGCAGCGGCAGGCCACCCCTCAGGAGCAGCGTCACATATTGTGACTCGGTATACTGCCAGACGGCGCCAGGCGGAAGCTCAGGGCCGTAGCCGGTCACGATGTTGTGGCTGATGGTGGGTAGGAACTCTTGGGTCCACACGGCAACTCGGTACGCCACGCTAGCGGGCAGCGCCCCGTTCGTCGGGAGGGTCAAACCCGGCTGCACATATGCGGGTGAGGTTGTTTCCTGCTCGTACCGCGCCGATATCACCGACCCAATCGCGATGCCGGCAATGCTCACCGCCACCACTAGGCTGAGCCCGACACGACCGACCCGGCCGTAGCGCCAGGCTAATAGCATCGATCCCGCCAGCGCGCCAAGGACGGGCGTTGCGGTCGCGGCTGCCGCCATTCCCGCGGCTGCGGCTACCAACACAAGGAGGACTGTTCGCCTCGGCAGGATATTCGTTCTGTCATCCAGGAGAACCGCCACACCAAGCAAGACTATTACCATCAGATACGCGCTCAAGAGATGACCCTGATCGAACAATCCAGTGGCGCGGTAAAACGTGTGAAACGTCATAGTGCTGTCCGTATCGAGAGCATAGAGTTGCGCAAAATGTCGCAGGCTCGACACTCCAAGTTGCTGCAGCACCGCTACCCCTGAGACGGGGATGGCGGCAAGAAGGATCCATCGAACCGTCCGCGCACGGCTCACTTCATCTCCCGTGCAAGCCCTCACTGTCGCAAAGAGGATTACGAACTCAAGCGGGCCGACCAGCTTGCCGACGGCGTCCTCGGAGAATGGCTGGCCGAGACGGAGGAGATCCAGCGTGCCAAGTGTTGCGGTGGCGGCCACGTAGAGCGCTGCCCACGCACCGAACTGTGTCTGCGCTCGCCGCCGAGTCCCAGGCAGCTGCATCAAGACGAGCGCTCCCGCCCCAAGGATCAGTATCTCGCTGATCCGCAAGCCCGGAACCGGAAATCCCCGCCTCAAACCGGCGAACTCCGGTGCGGCGACCGCCAGTGCTATCGCGGCGACGATCGGGCGGTCGACGGCGACGAGGACGACGACTGCGCCGATCACGGCCGCGATCGCGACAGGCGCCGCGCCGCCCGCGACCGCATAGCCAGCCGGGAGCGCGAGCCCCACTGTGGCGAGTAGCTCCCATCGGCGCTTCCCGACGATCGCGCTCATTGCAGTCCGCCAGCTTCAGCGCGGCTCGCCAACTGACGCCGGATAAGCGCCAACAGCACACTTGCAGCCGCTGTCATCCCGACCGCAATCGCTATGGCCGCGCCGGCCCCCCCGAGCGTAGGGACTATGAAAAACCCTAGAGCCGCCGCGATCGAGGCTCCGAAGCCGAGGCTGATTGCCGGCAAACGCGGGAGTCCAGCGCCGAGACACCAATACTGCAGCAATGTGTGCACTCCAAGCACAGCCAGCGCCGCGGCAACAAGCCGGAGCTGCGACGCCGCTTGTTCATACCCGTGCCCATAGAACAGCGAGACAAGCGGCCCCGCCAGCACTGCGTATACCAGGCTGCCGATCACAGCGATCCCAATTCCGGCCCCGACAACACGTCGCAACATTGCCCACTGTTCCTCAGGCGGCGCGCCGGCCGTCTCGGGCTGGACCACCGTGCCGATCGCCGTCGGGGCAATGATCAGCGGCACAGCCAGCGCCCGTGCTGCGCCGTAGGTCGCGGAATCCTGAGGCGCAAGAAGCCGCACCAGGAAGACGTCTCCGCCGAAGATGACGCCATAAGATAAGCCAGCCGCGAGGGACGGAACAGCAAACGCCGTAAGCTTTCTGATTCGATCGGCGCTTGCATACTTCCATCGCCCACAAAGGGCGCGTACTGGCCCCCGGGAAAGCTCAATGGCGGCAATCGGAACCAGGTAAATGAGCGCGTAGATCGCGAGCACCACACCGACGCTCGCGATCCCAGCAACTACCGCAACCGCGAGGAGAATCAGTTGCGCGGCGTTCGCGAGACACCGGTAGACGATCGTCATCCGATACTCCTCCAGCGCCGTCAGCGCGCTGAAGTAAAAGCCATCGATGCTCAGGCCAACCACGACGAGGCTCATCAAACCGGCCGGCGCTCCCGCTAGGTACGAGAGGCACTCACCGCACCCCACGGCCACGAGTACGGCGGGAATTGATCCGAGGGCGGCTGCCACGAACCAGCCGCCCACCGCCATGTCGTCCCGTTCGCGGGCAGCGAGCGTAATCATCGCGACCGGAAACGTGGCTGTACTGAACTCGGCGACGAGAAACCCCGCGCCAATGAAAAAATAGATCAGGCCAAACGCCGGTCGCGACTCCCAATGCGTCAGCAACACCGGGAACAGAAATCCAATCGCCCTCGCGAACATCGTCCCGGTAACCATTCCTCCGAGCTTGCCCCAGAACGAAGACGAGACACTGGTCGCTAAACTCTGCGGGGGTTGCAATCCGCGCGGTGGCGGGGCTTGCGTTGCCAGATCAGCCAACTCCGGCCCCCGCCATCGCGCGTTTCAGCGCATCGCACGCGCGTCTGCTTCGGTCCACAAGGGTTGCCCGGGCGGCGCGAGCTTCTCTCTCGTACTTCGCGCCTTCCGAAATGATCGTGCGGATTGCCGCGGCCAGCGTTTCCGGTTCGTGATTCTCGACGAACACGACCCCTCCGGCATCGAAATACTCACGCAAGGCACCCGTACCGCTCAGAATCATCGGAGTCCCGTGCTCCGCTGCCTCGTACGCTCCCGTCTGCATGGTGCTCTCTCGCGTCGTCAGGCAGATCACGGCAGTCGCTTTAGCGAGCACAGCCCGATATTCGTCCCGTGGCAGCCAGCCTGAAAAAGTGCAGTTCGCAGGCGCGCCACGCCGAACTTCCCTCGGGGCGTGTCCGGTGAGCATGACCTCGATATCAGGGACACGCGCCGCCGCCGCGAGCAGCTCGGCAACGGGCTCGTCCCATGCCCACCCGAGTGTCGCGACAATTACCGGCCGTGGCTCCCGCGCTCGATCGCGTAGCTGCAAAGGTGGGGAAGCGACAACTAGGGTACGCGGCATCGCGTCCGACTCCAGCTCGCGCCCCAGCCGAGCGCTCGCCAGCACCATGCCGGTGCAGCGACGGAGTACGGATCGATTCGCCCTCGCGAATCTTCGCCAGCGTTGGTCGTTGAACGCACCCGAATGTGCATCACACCACACAGTCGCTCCTCGGAGACGGGCCGCCGCCAGAATCGGCAAACCGGCCACAAAAGGAGGATTGGTGAAGAGGATCCGGTCCGGCCTTCGGCGGAGGATGACGAGAAATGTCAGGACTCCCTGCACGGCGTAGCGCACCGGCCACCATCGCCGTGACAGCTTGGGTCCTGGGACGTATAGTTCTGCTCCCAGTGCGTCCGCAAGCTCGCGAGCGCGTGCGTGGTCCATCCACGACACGAACAGAGTGTCCGGCTGTGGCGGTAAGCCACTGCCCGTTCCGAGTGAGCGAGTGTTTTCTCGCTCTTCGATGACGTCACGGCAGGCGAGCATCGAATATCCTGCCGAAGTCGTGATCGCCGTTCGCCGCCAGATCCTGCAGATCGCCCGGGGTGTAGGAATGGAGACACGGCTGCGCATGGTGCAACGTATGATCGGGCCGCGTGAGACCAGGCGCACAATGCGAGACGACGAGGCATTGCGTCTCCTCGTTGCGCTGACCCTCCCGGCCGATGCCAACTGCGTCGACGTCGGCGCCAACGCTGGCAGTCTCCTGCGGCACATGGTTCGGTATGCCCCGCTTGGGCACCACATCGCCTTCGAGCCTCTTCCAAACCGCGCCGCTGATCTCCGCGAAGCGTTCCCTGAAGTAGACGTCCGACAAGCCGCTGTGGCGAGCACGCCTGGTCCGCGGCGCTTCACTCGAGTCGTAGGGGCCGATACGCGGAGCGGCTTTGACGTCCGTGGATACGACGTTCAACGACTCGAAGAGATCGAGGTGGAGGTCCACGTTCTCGACGAGGCCCTGCCTGCAGGCTATGGGCCGTCTCTCATCAAGCTCGACGTGGAAGGGGCAGAGCTCGAAGTCCTGCAGGGAGGGATCGAGACCCTCACCCAACACAAGCCGATCGTTGCCTTTGAACATGACGAGCGCGGAGAGACCAGCGCTGTCTTCGATATTCTCGTCCACACCGTCGGCTTGCGGATCTTCGACATGGACGGAAATGGCCCGTTGAGCGAGGTGGCGCTCCGCACCAGGGTCGCCAACAAGACCCATTGGAACTTCGTCGCGCATCGGTGAACAGCCTGCGGCAGACCCTCCCATCCTCGGTGGCGCCCATCGCTCACAAGTCATAGGTCGGCCTTCCCAGCTGAGCGCCGATTTCCTCCGGTAGCCGGCCACAGTGAGTGCCTAGCGTGGACCGACAGCGGCACTGGGATCAGCGCTCGATCCGTTCGGCGAGACGTGGGCAGCGGCTTGATCCGCAATGCTGTAGTGCGTGTAGTCGTAGGTGTAGGCGTAGCCATAGGAGGAGCCGCCATGTCCACGTTTGTAGCCGTTCGCGACCACTCCGACCACCGGCGCGTCAACGCTGGCAAGCGTCTCGCGCAAGCGGGAAGCCACGTCGCTGCGGTTGTGCCCAAGCCGGCTCACTATCACTACTCCGTCGGCGCGCCTAATCAATGGAAAAGCGTCCGGCAGGAGCACAAGCGGCGGTGTGTCGACAACTACCAGGTCGTAGTCACCCCGTGTTGAATCCAGCAACGTCTCCATGGCGTGGCTTTCCATCACCTGCGGAGGGTTCGGAGGAAGCACTCCACCGGCAACGAGCACATCAAGCCCGATGTTCGCTCCCTTGCGAGCTGCGACCTCGACGCTCTGGACCGTGTTGCCGAGCGTGTCCTCCCCCAGCAGAACCTCAGATAGCCCTGGCTCACGGGAGATCCCGAAGTATTTCGCAGCTACGGGACGCCGAAGGTCGGCCTCGACAAACAAGACTCGCGATCCCACAGTTGCGGCGGCCATCGCCAGGTTTCGCGCGACGGTCGTCTTCCCATCTCCCGGCGCTGCGGACACAATCACCACCAGCTTCATCTGCCGGTCGACATTGAAATATCGGATGTGAGCGCGGAGCAGACCGAAGATTTCGGCCTCGCCGGGCGGCAGCTGACGCATCGGCCCATTGCCTGTTTGCGTTTGCCTCAGCGCCGAGCTCTCTGGGACGACGGCGAGGAGTGGCACTCGGTACACATGCTCGAGATCGCTCGGCTCCCGCAGACGACGATCCAAGCGGTGCAGCAGGAACGCCAGAGCGAGGCCAAGTAGCAGCCCGACGACGGCTCCGAGCACGGTGTTCCGGACGATCTTTGGGGAAGACGGCCCCGCTGGCAAAATGGCCGCCTGCTCGAACTGCACCTCGCCCGACTGCAGCTGGCTCAGGATCTGAAGCGAGCTCGCTCGATCCTTTAGGTCGGCACCCTCTACCCCAGTCTGCTGCGCCGGCGTAAGCGCCTTGAACTCGAGGTTGACTGCCTCTAGCGCGGTCGAGTAATAGTTCGCATCCGCTCGCTGCCGGTCAGCAATGACGTTTCGCGCGTACGTATTCGCCATTCGAGCGGCAAACGGTGGAGACGTCCACGTCGCTGATACCTTGGCCAGATCCGTGTCGGTCTCCTGCGTAACTGAAACCGCGTTCGAGACCTGCGTCTGCGTAAGACCGTGGTCGAGTGCGGACGCCGTCTCGGCTGCGACCCGTGGCAAGGTGGCCAGCTTCAGATTCGTATCTGTCTGCGCCTGCGGGTTGGTTTGGCTGGCGACCTGCAGGCCGGCTGCCTGTTGATCGAGCTGTGCATCGCGGAAAAGGATCTGGGCGGTCGCGGTGTATTGCTTGTGCTGCGCCGTTGAGGCCGCAAAGGCCACGCCCGCGGTCAGGACTGAACACAGGACAATCAGCAGAGCCCGTTGCCGGAGGACACGCAGAGCCCCGATCAAGTCGAGATTCCCTGCACTGGGCACATCAGGTGAGTCGTGCATCAGTTAGCTCTCCACGCTCGTCGACGACGATTAGTTCGCACCACGCCCGCCGATCACAACGGGCAACGTCCGCAACATCAGCCTCACGTCCTCCCACAGGCTCCAGTTCATTACGTACAGGTAGTCGAGCTTCACCATCTCCTCGAAGGGGATCCGCGTTCGGCCCAGCACTTGCCAGTAGCCGGTGATCCCCGGCGTGAGATCCAGACGTCCCCGCGCCCAGGCCTCCACGTGCTCGTCCTCGGCGGGGATAAGCGGCCGCGGGCCGACCAGGCTCATCTCGCCGCGGACGACATTCCACAGCTGAGGGAGCTCGTCCAGGCTGAGGCGCCGTAGCCAGTGGCCGAGGCGGGTGATTCGTGGATCATGGTCGAGTTTCAGCCAGCCGGCGTCCGTGCTCTGCGCAATCAGCTCCCCGCGCAGCCTCTCGGCATCGGCGACCATCGTGCGCAGCTTGAAGAGGCGAAAGTGACGGCTTCCCCGCCCCACCCGCTCCTGAGCGAAGAACACCGGCCCGCGCGAATCGAGCTTGATGGCGACGGCCAGGAGTGCTAGGAGCGGAGCGACGAGCATCAGCAAAGGGGTGGCGAACAGGAGATCCATGCCCCGCTTGATCATCCGTGAGGAGCGCGGCAGCCACGGCGGATTGATCCCGAGCACGGTGACACCCTCGACGTCGTCGACCTCCACCGCTGGTCCGAGGACGTCGGCCAGACGCGGAAGCACGGAGGCCTTGAGCGCCAGGGAACGGCAGTCGCGCAGCATCCTTTCGAGCTCGCCCTCCTCGATGTCGCGCGCGGAGAACACCACCCGCGTCACGTCATAGAGATCGGCCACCTGTTCGAGCTGCTCGAGCGTCCCGAGCGCGGGAACTGGTCGCTTCCCACTCGCCGGCGCCGCCTCGGTCGGCGAGAGCGAACCGATCACGTTCAGTCGGTACTCCGGATGCGCTGCAAGCTTGCCGATGAGCGTCTGGCCCATCTGCCCAGTTCCGACCAGGAGCGCGTTCTCTGCGCCGATCACTCGCCCCGCGATGGATCGGATCGCGAACCTCGTCACCGTTACCAGCACGATGACGTCGACGCCGAACAGCAAGATCTCGGCGAAGTCGAGTCGTCGCATCGGCGAGTACCGGGAATAGACCCACAGGACCAGGGCGCCGATCACGGTCGCGTGGAAAAGCCGAGGAAGGTCGTCGACGGTCGAGTAGGTGATGCGCTTCACGTCGCGGTCGTACAGGCCGTACAGCTTGAACAGCACCATCATCAAGGGAACCGCGACGACACCCCACAGGACCCGGTGTCCGCCGGCCGGCAGGCCCGGAATGACGAGCGCGACGAGCAGGGCAAGCATCGCGGCGAGCGCGTCTCCGGCGGCGAGGAGCCGCCTGAGCGCCGAGTCCCTGCCCAAGCTCCGGGGTCGGGCCCGTACCCCCGCGTGCTCTCCCCGAAGCCCATCGGGCGCGGCGACCGGCACCGATGTCCCCATGCTCGCCATTACACGAGATGTGACATGACGGTGTCTTCACCCACCGAGACTCGCTCGCCACCGCTGGCCAGAGAGGCGTGCGCAGCCTCAGCAAGGCGAACCACGTCGCGAGCCAGGCTCAGGTCGTGCTCCGGCCGGTCACGGCTGCGAATCGCCCGCAGGAAATCCCCGAGCTGCAGCGCGAGTGGCTCGTCGGTGGACAGCCTCGGCGAGAGGATGTCCCCACTTCGGTAGGAGAGGTGGTACTCGCCAAACGTCTCGGGGTCCTTGTAGTCCACGCCCCGGTCGTAGATCTTGATCGCCTCAGCACCACCGTCCTCATACACCACCATCCGCTTCGAGCCCACAACCACCGTTCGTCTGAGCTTGCTTGGCGCCAGCCAGCTGAGCTCGACGCTCACGATCAAGCCCGATCCGTACTCCATCGTGACGAAGGCCACGTCGGCGATGCCGGGAACGATCGAATCCCGTCCGGTTGCCCTGATCGTGTCGGGCGGACGACCCAGCCAGTAGAGCAGAATCGAGAAGTCGTGCGGCCCGAGATCCCAAATCACGCTCACATCGCGCTGATGAAGGCCCAGGTTGACGCGACTGGCCGAAACGAAGTACAGCTGCCCGAGCTCTCCCGTGTCGATGAGCTCCCGGACCGCCCGCACCGGCGGGCTATAGAGGAAGGTGTGGCCGCACATTAGCGACACTCCGCGCTCTTCCGAAAGGGCAATCAATTCCTCGGCCTGCGCCGTCGACGGTGCGAGTGGCTTTTCGACAAACGTGTGCTTGTCCGCCTCCAGACACCGGCGGGCCAGGTCGTAGTGGGTGAACACCGGCGTTGCCAGCAACACGCCGTCGACACTCGGATCGTCGAGGATCTCATCGATCTCCTGTGTCAACTGCACACTCGGATAACGCCGGCCAAAGCGCTCGAGCCGCGATAGGTCGCTATCACAGATCCAGCGCACTTCGACGTCGGAGCGCTCGATCAGCACTCTGACGAGGTTCGGTCCCCAATATCCAAGCCCGACGACGGCCACGGCCGGTTCGAGACGCAGACGTCGCGCCCGATGCCCTACCCCCCGGCTCTCCATCACGCGTTCTCCGCTTCTAGACCTCTCGGTCCCGTCAGATCCCGCCACCCGCGTGCCCGACCGCGAGAGGCCTGTCGCATACTTCAGGGCGGTCTGCACGCCGGTTGCGCGCATGCTCGTTCACCGCCGAGACGACTCTGTCTACTTCATTCCGTGTCATGCGAGGAAAGATCGGTAATGACAGCTCGCGCTTCGCCCAATCTCTCGCGGCATCCATCGACCGCATTGGGTAGAGATTGCACAGCGCCGGCTGATCCGGCAGCGCGAGCGGATAGTGAATTCGAGTGGAGATTCCTGCCTCCGCTAGCTCGCGCATCAGACGATCCCGCGTCCTCAATCGGATTGGGAACACGTGGTACGTGCACGGCGAATGGGACGTCTCCTCGAGTAGTTCTACATCCCGGTCCAGTCGGCGTGAGTACTCGGCGGCGACAAGACGACGCTGGGTGATCCAACGGTCGAGATACGGGAGCTTGACGCGCAAGAACGCTGCCTGGAGCCCGTCGAGTCGCTCGTTGTAGCCTCGCTCGCGGTGAACGCCGTCCGCGCCACGACCCAGGTCGCGCAGCCTGCGCGCCTCTGTCGCGAGCCGGTCATCATCGGTACAGATCGCGCCGCCATCCCCCAGCGCACCGAGGTTCTTGCTTGGGTAGAAACTGAAGGCCGCCGCATGACCCAGACCGCCGGTTCGCTCACCACGGTACGTGGCGCCGTGGGCCTGTGCGGCATCCTCGAGCAGCAGTACACCATGGCGGTTGGCCACGGCGCGGAGCGGTTCGATCGCGCAGGCCTGGCCGTAAAGGTGGACAGCCAGGATGGCTGCCGTCCTCGGCCCGATCGCCGCCTCGATGAGCTCCGGAGAGACCAGGCCGTTACCCGGATCCACATCGACAAATGACGGCTCGGCGCCGGCATGGTGCACAGCGAGCGCGGTCGCGATGAACGTGTGGGCAGGAACGATCACCTCGTCGCCGGGCCCGATGCCCGCCGCCTGCAGCATGATGGTCAGAGCCGCCGTGCCCGACGCCACCCCCACGCAATGCCGGACGCCGCAGTACGCGGCGAACTCGGCCTCAAAACGTTCGACCTCCTCCCCGAGTACGAACGCACTCGAGCTCATCACACGGTCAAGCGCCGCCTTCAGGCCGTCGGCGATGGCCGCATTTTGCCGTGCCAGATCAACGAATGGCACCCCACCGGGCATGGTCCACACCTGCCTTAAATTTGATCCCCACCTGACGCCGCCCTTGCCAAGGCGCCGCGGAAACCTACGGCCTGACCGGTCGGTTGGGAAGCTCAGTGCAAGAAAGTGCATCAGTTGTGCGCAGCTCCTTACCGTGAGGGTCCAGTCAGAGCCGCCCGCACCGCCCAGCTGGCCAGCGGTCAGTTTTCGTGCGCGTGCGTGACAGATGTGTAACTACGGAGGGGCGGAACCTGCCGACACCCAGTCGTCCCGGCCAGTGGGGTTCGCGAACCATCGAGCCGATTCCCCGGCGAAGGTGTCACAAAACCTCTCGGTGAGACCACCCATCGGTCTCACAGGAGTGGAATGCGCGACCACCGCGACCCCCTGAGATGGTGGTCGCCCAGGTGTGGGGGAAAACCGCGCGCAACAAAAATCTAGAAACGGAGTTCTCCCGCGTGTACGACGAGCACGTGTGGCGAGTGTACGGCTTCCTGGCCTACCGCCTCGGTGATCGCAACACGGCGGAGGATCTGACCCAGGCGACGTTTGAGCGCGCGCTGCGCGCCTGGAGCAGGTTCGACCCCCGGCGAGCTTCGGAGAGCACATGGCTGCTCGCGATCGCTCGCAACTTGCTCATCGACCACCACCGCCGCGACCGCTCACACCTCACCGAGCCGATCGAGGAACACCTGGCGCCGGTCGTGCCGGGACCGGAGGAGCAATTCACGCGCTCCCCCGAGCTGGCCACGGCGCTGGCTCGGTTGAGCGAGCGCGATCTGGAGGTGATCGCGTTGCGCTTCGGTGGCGATATGAGCGGGCCCGAGATCGCGCAGCTGCTCGGCCTCACGCTGGCGAACGTCCAGCAGATCCTCTCGCGGTCGCTCCGGAAGCTCCGCGGGCTGCTTGAGGATTCCGGCTACGAGAGGCCGAGTGCTGCTAGGGCAATGAGCACCCCGCCGGCCCCGATGTAGCAGGCTACGAGCAGTCGCAGGCGCTCGGGGCGGGGACCGTAGCCGGGGTCATGGTCGGCCAGGTGGCGATGAAGCCTTCCCCGAAAACCGACGCCCGGAACCGGGCGCGCGATGCTGAGCTGCTCGGCCAGCTCGTGATCGGCAGTCTCCAAGGCCGTGGGAGTGGGAATCTCGTCAGTCACTGTCGAAATAGTGGTGACTGGGGATTGAGCGCGCGGCTTCGTAGGTACGCCGCCACCGATGCCGCCGGACGACCATCCTCGGCCTCAAGACGCGAGACGATCAGCCACGCGGTCCAGTCACTCGGCTCGTTGGACGCGGCCGTCTGGGCGGCAGCGAGCGCAGCGGGCACATCGCCCTTAAGCTCGAGCACGAGAGCGAGCTGGATCTGCGGCGAGACTGCCCCCGGTTCGAGGCGCGCGGCCGCGCGCGCGTCGGCGAGCGCCTGGGTCGGGTCGCCGCTCAACACCGCCGCCTGGCTGGCGCGGACCGTGTTGACCGTTGCGAGTGGAACGGCAATGGCAACGAGGGACGCGATCGCGACCGCGATTGCGCCGAGACGCAGCGCCGCCGGCGGCCGCCTCGGTACCACGGCCCGCGCGGGCGCAAGCACCGCGGCGCTCAGGAGCAGGAACGCCGCCGGCAACGCAGGCACCTGCCAGATCCAGTCCCCGGCTGCCCCGACCGCGAATGCGATGAGCGCCCCGGTCAACCCGGCCGCCCGTACGCTGGCCTCGTAGCGAGACCGCCGCGTCAGCCTGACGGCAGCCCCGAGCACCAAGAGGAAGAACGAACCGAGCAGAGCCAGCCCGACGACGCCGGTCTCCGCGAGCGTCTCGACGTATAGCGAGTGGGCGTTCTCGACGGAGCTGAAGTACGGCGCGCGCGGATCCCACAGCAGCTGGAACGTGCCAGGGCCGGACCCGCCGAGGAGGTGCCCGCCAGTCGCGTCGATCGCTACCTTCCAATACTCGTAGCGCCCGTTCCCGCTCGCGCTCCCGAAACGCGCAATCGAGTCCTGGTGGAGGGCTGGTGCCCCTGACTGCTTGAAGTCCCGCCAGGCATGATCGATTCGCGCCGGGGCTCCGGCGAGGAGCGCCACCGACCACACAGAGAGCGACGCCCGCCGATCAAGATCGCCCGGGCGCGGCCGAGCGTCGGCGTGAGCCACCGCGGCAGCGTTCCATGACGGACGGCGAGCCCGACGCCGGTCTGGGCGAGCGTGACGCCGGCACACACGAGCAGGACGGCAACCAGCAGCGTGTCACCCTGGTGGTGTGCGGCGGGGTTCGTCAGCCCTTGCTCGATCGCCGCCCGATGGGCGGCGGCCAAGATCAAAGCGCCACCGCCGGCAGCCGTCACCACCACGGTGGCGACCTTTCCGACCCGCTCCGGGCTGAGGAGAAGGAATATGAGCAGCCCGGCGGCGGCCGACACCGCGCCCCCACGCGAAAAGGTCAGGTAGCCACACAGCGTCACGATCGGGATGGCCGCCGCCGCCGCAGCCTGAGCCCGCAGGGTCCGAGCCGAGGTAGCGATTGAGAGAAGCAGCGGCACGCCGAGCGCCATCAGCGCCGCGAGCGCATTCCAGTAGTTCAGCGGCCAGCCGAGCCGGCCCGCGGCCCCCGGAAGGAACGACGCGGTCTGATACGCGGCCGGAAACAGGTCTGGGTGCAGCCGCGAGGCGAGGGCCAGGCAGGCGACGATGACCACGGCGGCCGCGACCGCGTGGATCGTGTGCTTCACGGCGCGCGCGCGATCCCGATGGATCGAGATGCCGAGCACGAGCACGCCGAGATAGCACGCGACGCGCGAGAGGTCCTGCAGACTGCTTTCCGAACTCAGCGACCACGTGGTGGCCAGTGCGGTCCACGCGACGAAGCCCGTGAACAGCGCCGTCGCGGTCCAGGCTGTGCGGGTCCATCGACTCGCCGGGAGCAGCCCCCACGCCGCTCCAATGAGCACGATCCACCAGACCACGATGGCCACCTGGCTCCAGACGACCTGGTCATAGCCGCCCCCGTCGATCGCCAGGTAGAGCACGATCGTGCCGGTGAGCGCCCACGTCCTGACCGCGTCGGGCTCGACCCGGCGCAGGAGCGTCCGGCCACCACGTGGCGGACCGGCTCGCTACGGCTTCCATTGCTCCTGAATACGTGCCTGGCGGCCGATGGCTGACGCTGGGCGCCTCGGTCCCGAGCCGCCGCTCAACCACCCTGCGTCCAGGGGAGGCTCGTTTGCCCAACCACCTGAGCGCGCAGGACCGCGGCCCCCCGGACCGGCACGGTGGTCGTGAACACCTGATCGACCCGTACCGACAGCCGGCGGAGCAGCACCCACCGTGCTCCGCGAAGCTGCTCGATGGCCACCTTTCCGTCCGCCGGCGACCGCCCCCACGCCTCAATCTCCCGCGCGTTCAAGCGCCGGGTGACGAACGGGAAGCGGAAGCCTGGGCCGCCGGCTTGGCGCCACCGCCGAGGTAGTACAGGCCAGCCTGATACGTGCTGCCGTAGTTGGGGATCGGCGGCGAATCGACGATCTGCAGCCACAGGACGGTATCCACGCCCTGGCCGCCACAGCACGTACAGGGATTGCTCGAGCCAGTGCGCCTGCTCGAGGATGGGGACTCCGTTCGGGTCCGGCGGCGAGCTGTCCCACGAGATCTCCGTGACCCACAGCTGCTTGGGTCCGGCGGGGAGCACGTGGCCCGCGCGCTCGGCTGCGTGCAGGACGCGCGCGATCTTGTACATGTCGGGCACGGCAGCATCGTCGGGGTTCAGCGCGTGCCAGAGCGGACCGCCGATCCCGTAGGGGTGGTGCGACAGCGCGTCCAGATGCGGGGGGTCCGGACAGCTGACCGGTTCGAGCTGCGCGTCGTCGCGCAGGCAGAACAGGTTGCGATCGAACGCGACCGGGGGCATCCGCTGGCCACCGGGCGGGTCTCCGTACGGGGCGGTTCCGGCCGTGACGACGAAGTTCGACGCGGAGACGCGCTTTACCGCCGCGTAGAACGCGTTTAGCAGCTGCCGGTAGATCGTCGGACTTACCGGAACCCAGCCGTGCGCGACCGTGCGTCCACTGGGGCGAGAGGTAATAGTCGAGATTTGGCTCGTTCCAGGCCTGCCAGTAGCGGACGCGGGGCAGGAACGCCCCCGGGTGCAGCGGATCCGGGAAGCGACCGTCGTAGCGGATGCGCGGCCGCCGTCGCGAAGCTGGCGAACTGCGCGGGATCCGGCCGCCAGGTCCCGGGCTGTATCCGGCGGCGCGCCGGGACCCTCGGCCCACGTCGGGGCGCCGGTGATGTTCGAGCAGCACCTGCAGGCCCTGACTGGTCAGGTCGCGGACGCTGGCGTCGACCGCGCTCCAGTCGTATCCGGGACTGGCCGGATCGGCAGGGTTGAACGACGGACGGGCGATCGACGGGAGCCACCTGAGACCAGGTGAGGTTGACCCGAACGATCTGCGCCCCTTCCTGCACCGCCCTGGGAATCCAGATCGTGGTCGCGGCGGAGCGTCCCCGGTGAGGGCGGGGTCGGCGCTGAACCCGAGCGTGAGACCGAGCGCGCGAGCTTCGCCAGCCGTGGCGCCCAGACCGAGCAGCACGACCGCAACGACAAGCAGACGAAGACGCACGCCGGGGCTTAGATTCAGCTCGTGCGGCGCCGACGCACGAGCGCGAGCACCGCGGCGGCGAGGGCGCTGCCGATCAGGACGATGGGCAACAGAGGCCCGAGTCCGCCCCCGCTTGTCGAACCACTCAGGGCCTTGAACACGCTCGCTGTCGGCGACGATCCCCCGCTCGCCGACGCAGCCGAGACTGACGAAGCCGGCCCGGTGGAGCTCGTGCGGGCTGCGGACCGCGGCCTCGACGGCGCGGTCGCCTCGGCGAGGGCCGCCGCGGCGACTCCGGCCGGCCCCTGTGCCGCGAGCGCGTGCTGGGTCGAAGCCGGGATCGCGCCGTCTCCGCCCGCTGCCTCCCCGCCCCCACCACCCGCCGCCACCGCTGGAGGTCCCGCCCGGTCCTCCCGGGTGGCCGACGAGTTCCGCTCCCGGGGTGCACGGTGTTGGTCGGCCGGCCTCCGCCGGCGGTCGGGACCGTCTCGACGTACTGGCCTACGCCGGAGTTCCCCGGCGGAGCAAGGGTGCGACTCGAGGCCTCAGCCGAGGCCGGAACGGCAAGCAAACAGGGCCAGCGCAATCGCAACGCGCCTCACGAACAGGAATACGTTCGACCGCCGCGCGGGCTGACAGCTGGCGACTGCTTCTGATCAGCGCCGCTTGCCGGAGCGACGCGCGAACGTTGCGCCGAGCTGCGGCCTTGCGCGGACGCTGGCGAGCCGCTTCTGTGCGTGAGACGGCTTTACCGCCTTCCGGCGACGGTGGGACCGTTCTCTTCTGCGTCGGTTGGGCGCGCCCGGATGCGTCGCCACCGAATGCGTCGCCGACCGGCGGGGTCGCAGCCGGCGGGATCGGGCAACCCTGGGTGGTCAACGCCTGGACCTCGCCGAGGTAGGCGGTGCCGAAGGGGGTCTCGGAAAGCTCGCTGTCGACCATCGAGAACCAGGGATCGGTATCCGCCATCGGGGTAGCCCCCCACCAGAACGGCTGGACGTTCTCCACGTCGAGCGCCGGCGTGCACAGCGCCCACTGGGTGTACTGCGCGACCTCGGCGCCCCAGGCGGCGATTCCCGGCGTGACCCCGTCGCCCGCGCCGAACTCGTTGATGTCGATGCGGAACGTTGCTGTGGCCGTTTGCGTTGAGCCATTGGCGCAGCGCCGTCGTGTCCTGCTCCATGGTCGTGACGTCATACAGGTACGGGTGGAAGCCAACCGCGTCCATCGGGCCGATCGCGGCGAGGTACTGCTCGGCTGCAGGGAGCCCGATGACGCCCGAGTCGAGCATTCCGCCGACGACCGCTTGCGCGGTCGGGTCGACCTGATGAAGGGCAGTGCGCGCGGCCTCGTACACCTCCGCGTAATCGGCCGGGTTGGCGTAATGAAGCGAGGTCTCATCGGCCGGCTCCGTCGGCGTGATGTCGGGTTCGTTGCCGATCTCGTAGCTCTCCACGGGCAGATACGGAAGCTGTGGATGCTGGGCCCAGAAGGAGCCGCCCGGCCCGTATCGCTGTGCGAATGAGGTGACGAAAGCGGCCATCGCGACGGCATCGGCGGCCGCACCATGGCTCGTGGGCAGACCGAGCATCGGATAGAGCCGCAGATGCGCGGCAGCCGTCAGCTCGAGGACCGCATCGGTGTTCGTGCCCTCGATCACCTCGTCGCGGGCCAGGCCGACTCCGGCCGCCGAAGCGGTCGCGAGATCAGAAGGCGCGCCCGTGAAGTTGACGCCAAGGCTGTCGGGCGAGATCGGCGTAGCCGCCCGCGGCCGCGCTCGGCATCACTACGGCAGCAGAGAGCAGCTGCGCAAGAGCGCAGCACAACCCAGCCGCAATTCGGCCAAACCTGGACACACCTGGAGGTAGCGGCCATCGGTAGGGAGCTCTGGATCGACTTCAGTCGAAATAGACAAATGAGCCAGCCCGCGAAGCCCGGGAACCCCGCTCCGCTCACAGGCGGGCGGATGCCGAGCCGCGTCAGTTCGAGCGCGGTTGCGACGTATCAAGCCACTGTGGCGGGCTACGTCGACCTGCACGCGCACGTGCTGCCGGGAATCGACGACGGACCGTCCGATGCCGACGGGGCGCTGGCCATGCTCCGCGCCGCGGCCACTTCGGGTATCAAGACCATCGCGGTCACGCCGCATCTGCGCTCGGACTTTCCCGATGTCCACGTGACCGAACTCGCACGCCGCGCCGAGGAGCTCCGCGAGGCGGGCGAGATGGCCGGAATCGAGATCCAGGTCGTCTCGGGAGCCGAGGTCTCGCTGGTATGGGCGCTCGAGGCCAGCGAGGAGCAGCTGGCGCTCGCCACCTACGACCAGGGCGGCACCGACCTGCTAATCGAGACGCCGACCTTCAACGTGGTCGGCCTCGAGAGCCTGCTCTATCGACTCCGAGCGAAGGGACTTCGGGTGACGCTCGCCCATCCCGAGCGCAGCGTCCCCTTCCAGCGCGACCCCTCGCGCCTCGCCGAGTTGGTCCGGCAGGGAGTGTTGCTTCAGGTGAACGCCGACGCGCTGATCACGGGACCGCGACGATCCGACACGCATCGGCTGGGCCGCTACCTGTGCGTCGAGGGTCTCGCCCACGCGCTGGCGTCCGACGGGCACCGTGCGAGCGCTTGGCGTGCTGTCACCCGCCTCGCCGACGCCGCCGCGGAGGCGGCGACGCTCATCGGCCCCGACCGGACTCGCTGGATGACCCAGACCGCGCCGGCGGCCATCCTCACCGGCGCCGAGCTGCCCGCCGCGCCGGCCCTCCGGGTTCGGCGGCGGATGCACAAGCTCCTCGGACGACGGTGAGAAAAAGTCAGCTCCAGACAAATTTGGCGCACGCCTATATCGATCTTCGTGCGCAAACTCCGGCATTGGCATGTCAGTGTCGATGACCGTCGGGCGTAAACACCGGCGCAACAGCTGTGCACTCCCGACCCCACCGCCTCTGTGGGGCCGCACTGACCGGGACAGGCGGCCCCACGAGGCACCGCGTGACTCACCTCCGCAGTGTCGCCGCCGAGCTGACACCCATACATGAACAGATATTGTGCGATCACTCGCGCTGACTAACCCCCGTCGGTACAGTGCCGCCGCCTTGAAGGTCATGTACGTCGTGGGGGCTAGGCCCAACTTCGTCAAGATGGCGCCTGTCATCGCGGAGTTGCGGCGCGCCCTTCCCAATGGTCAGCACGTGGTCGTGCATACCGGCCAGCACTATGACCGGATGATGTCCGGGGCGTTCATGGAGGACCTCCGAGTCCCTCCGCCGGACTACGTCCTCCGAGTCGGTTCAGCGACACATGCCGTGCAGACCGCCCGCGTGATGGAGCGGATCGAGGCCGTGATAGAGACCGAGCGTCCAGACCTCGTGCTCGTCCCTGGAGATGTCAACTCGACGCTGGCCGCCACGCTCGTGGCGGCGAAGCTCGGCGTACCGCTGGGCCACGTCGAAGCCGGGCTACGGAGCTTCGACCGCACCATGCCGGAGGAGATCAACCGGATCGTCGCCGACGAGTTCAGCGACTATCTGTTCATCCACTCCGATGAGGCGCGTGCGAACCTTCAGGCCGAGGGAATCGCGCTCGAGCGGATCCACTTCGTGGGCAACACGATGATCGACACGCTCGTGGCGATGGAGGAGCGCTTCCGTGGACTGCGGGCGGCCGCGCGGCTCGGCCTCAGCGCCGGCGACTACCTGCTCGTCACCCTGCATCGCCCCGCGCTCGTCGACGGACCGATGCTGCACCAGGCGCTGACCCGGCTGGCCAGCGTCGCCCGCGAGCTCCCGGTCGTGTTCCCCATGCACCCGCGGACTCGCAAGATGGTCGAAGGCCTCGGACTCGACCCAGCCCTGCGCCTGCTCGAACCTCTGGGCTATCCGGAGTTCCTGTCGCTGGAGGCCGACGCCGCGGGCGTGCTCACCGACTCGGGCGGCGTGCAGGAGGAGACCACCTTCCTGGGCGTCCCGTGCTTCACGCTGCGCGACAACACCGAACGCCCGGTCACCCTGAGGGCCGGCACCAACACTTTGTTGGGGCTCGACCCCGGTCGCATCGCGGAGATTCCCGCGGCGCTCTCCCGAACCGCCCGGGTGAGCAGCCCGCCGCCGCCGGGCTGGGATGGCCATGCCGCCGAACGGCTCGCCGAGGTGATCTCCGGCGAACTTGGCGCGGCGACGCCGGGACTCGCCGGCGCGGAGTTGACGCCGGCCGCATGAACGTCTGGCTCGACTTCTCGAACTCGCCGCATCCGTTGCTGTTCGCGCCCGTCGCGCGCCGCCTGCAGGAGGCAGGGCATGAGCTGGTCCTCACCGCCCGCGACAACGCGCAGACGGTCGAGCTCGCGCGCGAGCGTTGGCCAGCGGTCGAGGTGATCGGCGGCGCCAGCCCCCGATCACGCTCGTCCAAGGTGGCCACCATCTACGAGCGCGTCGTCGAGCTGCGCCGGTGGGCGGCCCGGATCCGCCCGGACGTCGCGCTCTCGCACAACTCCTACGCGCAGATCGCCGCCGCCCGAAGCCTGCAGATTCCGGCCGTCACCGCGATGGACTTTGAGCACCAGCCGGCTAACCACGTCGCCTTCCGCCTGGCCACGACCGTGCTGGTACCGGAGATGCTGCCCGTGCGCGCGATCCGCCGGCAGGGTGCCGTCCCGGCGAAGGTCGTGCGCTATCCCGGTCTCAAGGAAGAGCTCTACGTCGGCGATTTCGAACCCGACGCCGAGATCCTGGCCAAGCTCGGGATCGACCCTCGTCCGCGGATCCTCGCCGTCCTGCGCACGCCGCCTACCCGTGCCGTGTATCACTCGTCATCGAACCCCCTGTTCGAGGCGACCCTGCGCTCGCTGTGTGCACAGTCCGGGGTGGTGTGCGTCGTGCTCACGCGCCACCCGGAGCAGATCGCCGCGATCGACGGGCTCGGCCTGTATAACTGCATCGTGCCCCGGACCGCGATCGACTCCAGATCGCTCATGTACGCGGCCGACGTGATGATCGGAGCCGGGGGAACGATGACCCGGGAGGCAACGTTGATGGGGATTCCGACGTGGACGCTGTTTGCCGGGAAGACTCCGGCTGTCGACCAGTGGCTCGAGCGCCAGGGCATGTTGCGGCGCCTCACGCAAGCCGAGCAGCTCGACGGCTTGAGGCCGCGCCTTACCCGGCCGCGGACACCCGAGGAGCTGCGTGAGCGCGGCAAGCTCCTCGCGGACGTGCTGGTCAGAGAGATTGTCACCGCGGGCGATGTCAGTCATCTGGCGGCCGCCGCGTAGTAATAGCGGAGACCCCGTCGCGGGGCGATTTTCTATCAGGGAGGACGTGCATGACGAGGTACTCGCACCTCAGGTGGCTGGCCGCGCTCGGGGGTCTCGTGGCCGCGGGCGTCATGATTGTGTCGGCTGCGCCGACCGAGGCCACGATCGTCTGTCCAGTAGGAATAAAGCCCCCGAGCAAGTACTGCACCAACGTCCCGCCGGTCGCCACTACCGGCAACGCGACGAAGGTGACGGGCACGGGTGCGACGCTCAACGGGGTCGCCGGGCCGAACGTCACCGGTGGTGACATCACGCAGTACTACTTCGAGTACGGGCCGTACCACCGAGCTACGGCTCCCAGACGCCGCCCGGCACGATCGGGTCCTGCCCCGTCGGAATCAGCCCGCCGAGCCCGTACTGCAACGTCCCCAAGACGGAGCCGGTGTCGGCGAACATCGCGGACTTGACGCCGTGCACCGCCTACCACTTCCAGCTCCTCGCGACCAACCCCGACGGTTCGGCGAACGGCGGCGACCAGAAATTCACGACGGGATTCGCGCCGCCTATCTCATCCTTCTCTGCGCCGACCAAGGTCAAGGCTCGGAAAAAGTTCAAGGTCAAGTTCGCGCTCCGCTATGCGGCCAAGGTGAAGATCCAGATCGCGAGGAAGTTCGGCGGCCCCGTCGTCACCTACAGCTACAGCACGCTGCCCCCCGGCCGGCACACGCTGACGATCAAGGCGCCCGGGCGGCGCGGGAATTACACGCTCTCCGTGATCGCCAAGCTCAGCTGCGGTCAGCAGCGCGTCACGCAAAAACTGACCGTTCGCTAACTAACTCGTACGGCCCGATCTGGGTCGCTGGGCGAGAGCGGCCGCCGGCTTTGAGCCGGCGGCCGCACACTCGCGGCCTCGCCCAGCTCAAGCCGCCTCGGCCTCGCCGAATCCTCCCCGGGCGAGGTTGCGGCACATTAGGGGCGGATGCCCAACGATCGGAACCATGCGCAGCCGCCCTCCACGGGTGACGCGCGTATGCGCAACGTCGCGCTGCTGGTCGCCGGATGCTTCTTCATGGAGCTCCTCGACGGGACGATCGTGGTGACCGCAATCCCGCGAATCAGCGCATCGCTTGACATCACGGTCGGCGCGGCCGGCTTGGTCGTCACCGCGTATCTGGTGGCCGTAGCCGTGCTGATCCCGCTCAGTGCCTGGCTCACGCTGCGCTACGGCTACCGGCGAGTGCTGCTGTCGGCCATCACGATCTTCACTCTCGCCTCGCTCGGCTGCGCGGCGAGCCAAAGCTTTGGTGAGCTCCTGGCCATGCGCGTGCTCCAGGCCGTCGGCGGCGCGATGATGGTCCCGGTGGGCCGGATGATCGTGTTCGAACGAGCCGACAAATCGCAGGTCATGCGGCTGATGTCCTACATCGTCTGGCCCGCCCTCGTCGCACCCGTGATCGCACCGCTCGCCGGTGGCGTCATCACCACCTACGCCAACTGGCGGTGGCTGTTCTTGATCAACGTGCCGCTCGGCGCGATCGGCCTCGCCGCTGCCTGGCGCCTGATCCACGGCCGGCCCGTCGATACTCCGCCCCGCCTCGACCGCTGGGGAGTCGTCCTCAGCTGCGGAGGCTTGACCGCGCTGACCTGGGGCGCGCACCTGATCGCCGAGTCGCGCCCCGATTGGCCGCTCGTGGCCGCGCTCGGCCTGGCTTCGCTGTTGCTCCTCACCGCTGGCGCATGGCACATGCTCCGGGTCTCGGCCCCGCTCGTCGACCTGAGGACGCTGAAGATCCCGACGTTCGGCAATGCGCTGCTCGGCTCAAGCCTGGTCTGGCTCGTGATGGGAGCGATCCCGTTCCTGCTCCCACTGCTGTTTCAGCTCGTGTTCGGCTGGAGCCCGATCAAATCCGGCGCGCTCGTCTTGTTCGTGTTCGTGGGGAACATCGCGATCAAGCCCGCGACCTCGTTCCTCTACCGAACGTATGGGTTCCGCCGCGTCCTGCTCGCCGGCGCGACCTGCCTTGGCCTGTCCGCGATCGGCTGCGCGCTGCTAACGGCGAGCACCCCCTTGGTCGCGATCGCGTTCCTGACGGTGATCAGCGGAGCCGCCCGTTCGGTCTCGATGACCGGATATTCCACCCTGGCACTGAGCGACGTGCCCTCGTCTCAGATGCGCGCCGCGAATGCCCTCAACAGCACCGCGCAACAGTTGTTCACCGGGCTCGCCGTGGCGTTCGCCACGGTCATGCTTCGGGTCGGCCATCTGCTCGGCCACGCCCTCGGGGCGACGGACAACCTGCGAGCTCAGTATTCGTTTGCCTTTGTCGCGGTTGCGCTCGTCGCGGCGCTTGCCACCGCCGTCGTGTTCCGCCTTCATCCCTCCGCGGGTGAGGTCCTGACCACGCAAGGCTGAAAAGCTGCGTCAGGTTCTCCCGATGACACGTGTCTCGGTGATGGCCTTCAGAGTCGTCCGGCTAGTGAGCGGCCACTAGCTCGGTCCCTCGGGCGCCGGCCAGCGGCGGCCCGCGACCTCGAGCTCGCGCACCTTCAGCGACGCGATCTCGACCTCTCCGGCTCGCAACCGCCGAATCACGGCGTCAGCGATGACGATCCGTCCGATTGCCACAGCGCCGACCGCGGAGGCGGCGATCGCGATTGGCGCCATCGCCGACGGCCCGAAGAGTCGAGCTCCTGTCGCGACGGCGCCGGTCACGGACGCCCCGGTGACCTTGGACCCGGTCGACCGGCGCCGGTGGGTGATGCTTCGAAGCATGTGCGCACTCCTCCAGTAGTGGACTTCCGACGCCGAAAATGATGCAGGATGCGCGAACCCGCGGCTAGCCCGTCGACTGGACCGACCAGGTGGTGCCGTCCCATCGCTCGACGAGCGGCAAGCGCTGGTGCGCGCCCACCGCGACGCAGTCGGCCCGTGAGACGCACGACACGCCGTTCAGCAGCGACCCGCCGGCGAGGGTGGGCGTCGGCTCGATCGACCAGCGACTTCCGTTCCAGGCCTCGGCGAGCGATTTGCCCGACCCGTCGGTGAGCGCGCCGACGGCAACGCAATCGGTCTTCGATACGCACGACACCCCGTTCAGCGTTGCGTCGGGAGCGCCGCTCGGGGCCGGCGAAATCGACCACTTCCGACCGTTCCAGCGCTCGAGGAGCTGTCGGTAGCCGATTGACCCAACCGCCGTGCAGGAGCGGGCCGTACACGAGACGGCGTTGAGGCTCGCGGGCTGCAACGGAGTCGTCCTCGCCGTAGGCACGATCGACCAGGCGAGGCCGTTCCAGCGCTCGACCAGGGCGCGGGGAAACGAGAACTGATTCGGGGTGAGGGAGCCGACCGCGGTGCAGCGCACGGGCGAGGTGCACGACACGCCGTTGAGGACCGACATCACTGGCGGCGCGACCGGGGCCAGTTGGACCGTCCAGCCGCTGCCGTCCCAGCCCATCGCGAGCGCCGAGGTCACGTTCTGCCCGACCGCGATGCAGCGAGTCACCTTCGGGCATGCCACTGCCAGCAGGAAGCCGTCGCGGGTCAGGCTGAGCGCCGGACTCTGATCAGACCACAAGGCGTCGTGCCGGCCCTCGACCAGCGCCAGGTAGTCGTAATCGACGTCTGCCGCGATCGGCGGGTATTCGAGGCCCACCGCGATGCAGGCGCTCCGGGTGGCACACGAGACGCCGGCCAGGAAGTCCAACACGCCGGTCGAAAACGAAGGAACGGCGATCCGCTGGATCGACCATCGCCGGCCGTTCAACCGCGCCGCAAACAGACCCCCAACGGCCGTGCAGTCCCGCGCCGACGAGCACGAGACCGCCAGCAGCGGACGGTTGGGGCGCCCAGCGCGAGCACTCGCGCGACCGGTCGGGGCGGAGGACGCCGCGGCCACACCGCCGCCGACGCCGAGCACCAGGATCGCGCCGCTCACCACCACACTCCGGATAGGCGACACGCGCAACCAGCGTCCGACGGGTTAGGAGCTCTCCGTGGCGCGCCCCGGAAGCTTGCCCGTCACCAGCAGGCGGATGACGTTGATCAGACCGCCTGCGACGAGCACCAGCGACACCCGTTCGAGCCTCTTCTTGCCCCGGGGGCCGAGTTCCTTCGGTGCCGGGTAGCCGGCCCGAGCGATCGTGGCCGACGCCCATCCGCTCCACCACGCCGCGCACGCCTGCTGCAGCGTCTTCCGCGTCGGAGCGTCCAGCCGGCGCTGTGCCACGGCGAGGATGAGCGCCCACACGATGCCGCAGCCGATGCTGTACCCGGCGTAGCTATTACGGTCGGGCAGCAGTTCTCGGATTCCGGTCTGCCGCATCTGCTTGGCCGATGTTCGCACACCTGGCAGCTACCTTGAAGGGCGTGGAAGCCACCCATCGCGGACACGTCGAGGCGCTTCTGTCGGAGGCCGCCGCCGAGCACGCCAACCTGCTCGAGCGGCTCCCCCCGGAACTGCGCGAGTCGCTCCCCGTGGACGCTCAGGGCGTCACTCATGCGATCGACCACGTGGCGACCGCGGCCGGTCTGAGCGAGAGCGAGCGGCGGGCGCTGATTCGCCCCCACGCGATCAACCCCGCGGTGCTGCACGCCCGCGTGTTCGGACCGACGTCGCTGACGCGGGAGACCGTGATCGCGTCGTTCGTGGAGGGAGCCCGGGTCCGCGCGGATGCGCTGCTCGCCCTGGCCGATGTGGTCGGCGGCGAGACCCTCGGGCGTGAGGTCCGAGAGGTGCTGGTGGCCGATCCGCCGCCGGCCGGGGCCAACGCCGGCGATGACTGGTCCGAAGCCGTGTCGGCGCTGCGCGCCACCTATGCCGCGCACGAGCGCGCCGTGGTGATGATCGCCGAGCGCCTCGACTCGCCGTAAGACGAGGACGTCAACCCAGGCTGCCGGGGCGACGTGTGGTGGCCGCGGACTGCGGGTACGTCCAACGCACCGAGGCAGCGCGCACCGGACGCCGCCCCGAGATCTTCAGCATCATGCTCTCCACACTCCTACTCGCCGGACTGTTCGCGGCGCCGATCGCCACGGCCGCCCTGTTCCTGCCCGCCAGCCGGCGCGCACGGCGGGCCGAGAAGCCCACGCAGCGGGCGGCGCGACTGACGGCCGCACTCGCCTGCTCGGCGGTCGTGACCGCGATCGTCGCCGTGATCCTGGCGCTGATCGGCGTCACCCGCGGGCACCTCGAGGCGGCCGTCGTCGGCCTCGCCCTTGCCTGCCTGGTGTGGCTTCCGGTCACGCGGCGCTGGAACGCGCGCGCACACGTGTCGTGGGCGACCACGACCTATGTGTTCGTCGTCTACCTGGCGTTCATGGCCTGGTGGACGTTCGCGAGCCACCTCGGCATCACCGGCGACGTCGGCGGGATGCTGTTGTGGCTGCTCGAACTGGTGGCCGCCGTGCTCGGCTGCGCCTATCTGTGGGAGCTGTGCGACACGCTCGGCCGAGCGAGCTGGGTGCGACGGGTTGGCACGCAGGAGCTCGCGGAGATGCCCGACGGCCCCTACCCGTCGGTGTGTCTGCAGGTCCCCTGTTACAACGAGCCGCCCGACATGGTCATTCAGACGCTCGAGTCGCTGCGCTTGCTCGACTATCCGAACTATGAGATCCAGGTGCTCGACGACAACACCGACGACGAGGCGCTGTGGCACCCGGTCGAGGCGTGGTGCAAGGAGCACGACGTCAAGTTCGTCCACCTGAGCGACTGGCCGGGCTACAAGTCGGGAGCGCTCAACTACGCGCTTCAGAACATGGTCGAGAGCTCGTGCGAGCTCATCGGGGTGGTCGACTCCGACTACCAGATCGATCCGCAGTTCCTCAGGCGCTGTGCCCCGCTGTTCGGCGACCCGAAGGTGGGGTTCATCCAGGCGCCGCAGGACTACCGGGATTGGCAGGGTGCGCCGTTCTACCGGCGCCTCTACTACTCCTACAACTACTTCTTTGCGGTCTCCCAGCCGTCGCGCAACGAGCGAGATGGGGCGATCTTCGCCGGCACGATGGGGCTCATTCGCCGCCACGCCCTGGAGCAGGCCGGCGGGTGGGACGAGTGGTGCATCACCGAGGACGCCGAGCTCTCGCTGCGCATTCTGCGCAACGGATGGTCGGGCCTGCACGTGGACCAGTCGTTCGGCAAGGGGATCATGCCGCTCACCTTCGAGGGGCTGAAGGGCCAGCGGTTCCGCTGGTGCTTCGGCGGGATCCAGATCCTGCGCCGGCACTGGCGCTCGCTGCTCCCGGGGGGTCGGGGGGGTGGGCAGGGACTCGATCATCAGGAGAACCAGATGACGCTCGGCCAGCGCTGGGCATATCTGTGCGGGGGGATCCAGTGGTACGGAGACCTCCTGGGGCTGCTCTTCTTCTTCTGCCTGCTCGTCGGCGCCGCCAACATCATGCTCAGCGGCGGGCTCGTGTTCCGCAAGCTGACCGGCTTCTTGCTCGCGGCGATCCCGCTGCTCGTCGTCCTCGGACTGTTGCGCGCGATCGCGCTCCTGCGCCGCGGCACGGGCGCCTCCTGGCGTGACGCCCTGGGTGCCTTCCTGATCTGGCAGTCGACGATGCTCACGGTCACCAGCGCATCGATCCAAGGCCTGTTCGCCAAGGAGGCCGCATTCCTGCGCACGCCCAAGACGCACGGCGACGCGCGGTGGACCGATGCGATCAAGGCGAACTGGGTGGAATGTGTGTTCGCCCTGCTCGGGCTGGTTGGAATCGTCGGCTCCGTGTTGCAAGTTACGGCCGGCGGGTTCCTGCTGGCCGCACTGCTCCTGTGGCCGACCGTGAGCTTCCTTGCGGCGCCCTACAACAGCCTGAGCGCACAGCGCGCGGCCCTGCCGCCCGACCTGCGTGAGCGCCGGCGGACCGAGTATCTGCGCTATGGCAAGCGCCGGCTGACCTACGCGGTCGGCGGCCTCGGGTTGGCCGGCGGAGCGGCGGCGGTGGCCCTCGGGCTGTTCGTGCCAGGCCCGGCCAACATCGTGGCGCCGCAGATCATTGGCCCGGCCCGGGGTCGCCCGGTGCAGTACGGACAGGTGCACTCGAGCTCGGCCAAGGCCAAGGCGCCGCCGTCGAGCAAGTCGACGGACAAGCCCTCGAACCAGCCGGGCGGGTCCCACAACTCCAAGTCGGGCACCACGACGACCACCAGCACCACCACGACGAGCACGACGTCGACGACGCCCACCACGACTTCGACCACCACCACCTCGCCGCCCACCACATCCACGACGTCGACGACCCCGAGCACGACCCCGACGACGAGCACGAGCACGAGCACGAGCCCGGCGCCGGCCGCCAGTACGACGCCGGCGGCGACGTCGACGTCTACCACGTCCACGACGCCGTAGTGCGGTGGGGACCCGTCGAGCGCTGCTCGTCTTGATCGCGCTGACGCCGATGATGGCCGCGTGCGGGACCACGGCAGCCACCCACTCCCCCGCGCCGGCCGCCCTGCCGTCGACGGCAACTCACGCCGCGGCCGAGCGCTTCCTGGATCGCTACGTCACGAGCGACGGACGCGTCATCCGGCATGACCAGGGCGGGGACATCGTCAGCGAGGGCCAGGCCTACGGGATGTTGATCGCCGAAGTGGCGCAGCGGCCGGCGCTGGCGCACACGATCTGGTCCTGGACCGCAGCCCACCTCACCAACTCGGACGGGCTGATCGCATCTCACGCGACCGGGTCGGGACGGATCGAAGATCCCCATTCCGCCACCGACGCGGACGTCCTGATCGCCTACGCGCTGCTCCGCTACGCCGGCGCCGGCCAAGCGGCGCTGCACCGAGACGGCCGGCGCGTCGCCGATGCCGTTCTCTCCCAGGAGTCGGTGACGCTGCCTGATGGCGCTCCGCTGCCCGTCGCCGGTCCGTGGGCGAAGGCGACCGGGACCGTCGACCCTTCGTACTTGATGCCGAGCGTGTTCGCGGGCGTGGCCGGGCTTACCGGCGATGATCGCTGGAACCGGGCCGCGGCCGCCTCGGTCGCCCAGATCGCCACGCTCACGAACGGCGGACGGCTACTACCGCCCGACTGGGCGCGCCTGTCTGGGAGCCGCCTCGTCCCGATCGCCAACCCGGGTGGCGGCGCCGGCGTGCAGTACGGCTTCGATGCGGCGCGGCTTCCGATCTGGTTCGCGGCGGGCTGTACCGCCGACGCACGTGGCCTGGCCGCAGGCTGGTGGCGCAACCTGCTGGGAGCCGACGGTCAGAGCGGACCGCAGGCGCTGAGCCTCGACGGTGCCACGATCAACGCGGCCCCCTCTCCGCTTCCGCTCATGGCTGGGTCCGCCGCCGCGGCGGCCGCCGGCGACAGCAGCGCGGCCAGCGAGCTACGCACCCGCGCCACCACGCTCGCCCGCGAGGATCCGACCTACTACGGCGACGCCTGGGTTGCGCTCGGCCCGGCCCTGCTCGAGGGTTCGATCAACCCGTGCGCGCGAGCGCGCGCGTGATCAGATTTACGACTGGGCCGGCTCCAGCGCGCGGGCCAGCAGCGACCGGAGCGTCGCCCGCTCCTCGTCGCTCAGGCCGGCGAGCAGCTGTTCGCCGATGCTCTCCTGGGCCTGCTCGGCATGCTCGAGCGCGCGTAGACCTTCGTCGGTGAGGTCGACGACGTGGCGCCGCCGGTCGGTGGAGTCGCGCCGGCGCTCGACGTAGCCTCGCTCCTCGAGCTCGTTGAGCAACAGGACGCAGTTGTTCGAGTCCATCCACAGGTACTCACATAGCTGCTGCTGGAGGGAAGCGCCCCCCCAGCGCAGATAGCTGAGCAGCATCAGCTGGCGCAGCGTGATCCCGAGTAGCTCCTCGGTGCTCCGCTTCTGGATGACCTTGGACAGCCGCAGGAGCATCAGGACGGTCCCGGGCGATGTGTCTATGGCCATTGCGATTTGCAGGGTATCAGGATTACCATCTTGACTGCAATGATAGTCCATGATACAGTGATCATCAACTGCTAGAAGAAGAGCTACTTAGAAGGGATGATCACTATCAAAGGCTTAATAAGTGGAGAGCGCCGGCGCTGGGTGGCCCTCGCAGTCGTATGCATGGGCCAGCTGATGATGGTGCTCGACTCAACCATCGTCAATGTCGCGCTCCCCTCCCTCCAGCGCGACCTGCACTTCTCCCAGGCCAACCTCGCGTGGGTGCTCGACGCCTACATGATCGCGTTCGGCAGCTTCCTGCTCGTGGCCGGCCGCCTCGGCGACCTGCTGGGACGAAAGCGGTTGTTCCTGATCGGGCTGGTCGTGTTCACGCTGGCCTCGATCGTGTGCGGACTCTCGACCAGTCAGGTCGAGCTGATCGTCGCCCGGTTCGTCCAGGGTCTCGGCGGCGCGGTCGCGTCGGCCGCCGTGCTGGCGCTGCTGGTCACCGAGTTCCCCAAGCCATCGGAGCGCGCGATCGCGCTGAGCGTCTACACGTTCATCATCTCCAGCGGCGGCTCGATCGGCCTGCTCGCAGGCGGCGTGCTCACACAGTCGGTGAACTGGCACTGGATCTTCTTCATCAACGTCCCGATCGGGATCGTGACCTTCACCCTCGGCCGGGCCCTCATCAATGAGACCAAGCGCCTGGGGCTCGGGCAGGGCGTCGACGTGGTCGGCGGCGTGCTGGTCACGGTGGCGCTGATGCTCGGCGTCTACGCGATCGTCAAGGCGACCGAGTACGGGTGGGTCTCAGCGCACACGATCGGATTCGGCACCGCCGCTTTGGCGCTGCTCGGCGTGTTCGTGGCGGTCGAGTCGCGGCTGGCCAACCCGATGTTCCCACTGCGGATCCTGCGCGTCCCGGGCCTGGCGGCCTCGAGCGTCGTACGCGGCTTCCTGGTGACGGGGATGTTCTCCACGTTCCTTCTCGGAGTGCTGTATCTCCAGCACGTGCACGGGTACGGCCCGCTGACAACCGGTCTGGCCTTCCTGCCGATGACGCTGGTCCTGGGCCTGCTGTCGCTCGGCGTCACCGCCCGGCTGATGGGACGCTTCGGGCCGACGTCCGTGCTGCTCGCCGGCCTGGCCGCGATCACCGGCTCCCTCGTGCTGCTGTCTCAGCTGCCCACCCACACGAGCTACTTCCCGGACATCTTCGTGCCGTTCGTGTTGCTCGGACTCGGCGCCGGCCTGGCCTTCCTGCCGCTGACGACGATCGCGATGGCCGACGTGCCGGCGGCGGACGCCGGTCTGGCCTCGGGAATCGTCAACGCCTCGCTGCAGATCTCGGCAGCGATCGGGATCGCCGCGCTCGGAACGGTTGCGGCGCAGCGCACCAAGGTGCTGACCGGTCTCGGACAGCACCAGCTTCAGGCGCTGACCGGCGGCTTCCATCTCGCATGGGCGATCGGGGCCGGCGCGGTCGCGGTCGGTGCGCTGATCACGGTCATCTGGCTCCGACCCCGGACGCGTCCCGCCGAGGTCGTCACTCAGGTTGACGAACGCGACACCGCCGAGCTCCAGCTGGAGGCGGCGTGATGCGTACCGCGGGAACCGCCCAGATCCGGCGATCGCTCGATCGAGCCGATCACCGCAAGCCGCTGAGGCTCCAGATCACCCGCCGGCGCGCCCCCCGTCGCGCCGGCGGGGAGAAGTTCGTGACCCAGGTGCGCTTCGGCGGCGCCGAGGCCGTGGTCGTCCCGTTCAGGGGCAATCCCGGGCTCGGATAGGCCGCGTTCGAGGCCAATCGACCGTCGAACTGGCGCTTCGCGGCTACATGTGGACGGGTGACGTGCCGATTACCGGGCGAAGAGGACCGTCGCACGTCCGAACATGCCATCACCCGCATTCATCGCCCGCCAGCCGATCTTCAACCCCAAGCTCGAGGTTGTGGGCTATGAGCTGCTGTTTCGCGGCCAGGGTTATGCCGCCGGCGCGCTGATCGAGGACGCCCAGCGAGCCACCGCAACGGTCGTGCTCAACGCGCTCACCGAGCTCGATCTGCACCGGGTGGTGGCCAACAAGATGGCGTGGGTCAACGTCTCCCGGGAGTTCGTGCTCGACGGCCTGATCCAGGCGGTTCCCCCGAACGTGGTCGGCCTGGAGATTCCCGAGACCGAGACCTTCGACAAGGAAATGGTCGAGGCGCTGCGTGAGCTCAAGGACGAGGGCTACCAGTTGGCGCTTGACGACTTCCGCGGCCGGGAGGGCTCCGAGGCGGTGCTCGAGCTGTTCGATGTGGTCAAGCTGAGCATGCCCGACCTCGGCCGCCAGGGGCTGCGCGACCTGACCGAGCGTCTGCGCTCGTTCCCGGGCAAGGTGCTGGCCGACAAGGTGGGCACCCAGCCCGACCACGAGGTCTGCATCGCCGTCGGCTGCGACCTGTTCCAGGGCTACTTCTTCTGCCGGCCCGCGCTGGTTGGCGCGCGCGGGATCGCGGCCAACCGGCTGGCGCTCCTACAGGTGGTCGCGGCGCTCAACGATCCCGCCATCCAGTTCTCCGATATCGAGCAGCTGGTCAAACGCGACGTCGCGCTCAGCTTCCGCCTGCTTCGCTACGTCAACTCCGCGTACTACGGGCTGCGCGGCGAGGTCCGCTCGATCGGCCAGGCGCTCGCTCTGCTGGGCCTGGAGAACGTGCGACGGTGGGCGACCCTGAGCACACTCGCCAGCATCGACAACAAGCCCACCGAGCTGACGCTGACCGCGTTGATTCGCGCCCGGTTCTGCGAGCTGGCCGGCGCCAAGCTGGGGATCGGCAGCGCCTCGGAGCTGTTCACGCTCGGCCTGTTCTCGGTCATCGACGGCATGATGGACGCGCCCATGCTCGACGTGGTCTCCTCGCTGCCGCTGGCCGAGGACATCCGCGAGGCACTCGTCCAGCGTGCCGGGCCGATGGGCCGGCTGCTCGACTCGGTTGCCTCGCTCGAGAACGGCGAGGACGACGGCACCCTTCGCAAGGCGGGCGAGGTTTACCTCGACGCGCTCATGTGGGCCAACGGCGTCGCCGAGTCGCTGTTCGGGGCGCCCGCGGGCGCGCCGGCGCGCGCCGGGGAGTCCCGGACCCGCGCCGACGCTCCCGCCCGGCGGTCGACCCGCGCTACGGCCACTTCGGCGAGCACGCCCCCGCCGCTGTTCGACCAGGAGGCGGCGCCGGTTCTCCAGGTGCCACGTGCGCGCCCCGGCCTGTTCGCACGGGTCTGGGCGCGGGTGCTGTCCGTGTTCCGCCGTCCGGTCGGCGACGCGCACGCCTGACGGCGAGCGCCCTCAGTCGAGGAACGGCACCGCGAACTGGCAGTCGGGCCCTAGCCTGTCGTTTCTGAACCCCGTCGCCTGGCTTGATCCGTCGGAGCTGCGCATCGGCCTCGGCTGCATGCGGCTCTCGACCGAGCCCGAACGCGACCCGACCCGCGCCGAGCAAACGGTCGCGGCCGCTTTGCAAGCCGGTGTCACCGTGTTCGACACCGCCCACGCGTACGGTCTCGATGAGCACGACCTCGGACACAACGAGCGCCTCCTGGCCCACGCACTTTCCCGCGCCGCCGAGCCGACCAGGCCCCGGATCGTCACCAAGGGAGGCATGGCCCGCGCCGGCGGTGCGTGGGTGCCCGACGGGCGCGCCAAGGCGATTCGAGCCGACTGCGAGGCGAGCCTGACCGCGCTCGACGGCCTGCCGATCGACCTCTACCTGATCCACGCCCCCGATCTCCGCACACCGTGGCGGACCTCGCTCCGCGCGCTGCAAAAGCTCCTCGACGATGGACTCGTCGAGCGCGTCGGGATCTCGAACGTCAACCTACCCCAGCTCGATGAGGCGCTCACGCTCGTCCCGGTTACGGCAGTGCAGGTCGCACTCAGCGTGTACGACGACCGAGCCGTGCGTGGCGGCGTGCTGGAACGGTGCGCCGAGCGCGGGATTACGGTGATCGCGCACTCGCCGCTGGGCGGCCCGCGCCGGGCCAGATCGCTCGCCCGCAGGCAGCGGCTGGCCGAGGTCGCGCTCGCCTGGCTGCTCGAGCTCTCGCCGAACGTCGTCGCGATCCCCGGGGCGCGCCGCCCGGAGACGGTCCGCTCGGCCGCGCATGCCGCCACCCTGAACCTCACCCCAGACGACGTCGCGCTGCTCGAGCAGTCATTCGCGGTCTCCAGGCCGACCCGGACCAAGACGCCGCCGCGGCATCAGACCGGCGCCGAGGTCGTGGTCATCATGGGCATCCCCGGCGCGGGCAAGACTCGCCTGGCCGAGTCCTTCATCTCCCGCGACTACCTGCGGCTCAACCGCGACGAGCGGGGCGGCGGGCTGCTCGAGCTCGCGGGCGCGCTCGAGCAAGCCCTCGCCGCCGGCACCCGCCGGGTGGTGCTCGACAACACCTATCTCACCCGGGCCGCCCGGAGCTACGTCCTCGAGGTAGGGGGCCGCCACGGAATCCCGGCGCGGTGCCTGTGGCTCGACACACCGCTGGCCCAGGCTCAGATCAATCTCGTGCAGCGGCTGCTCGACCGCTTCGGTGCGCTACCCACGCCCGAGGAGCTGCGGACGCTGGCGCGGCGCGAGCCTGGCGTGCTCGCGCCCACGCAGCAGATGCGCGCGGTGCGAGAGCTCGAGCCACCGTCGCTCGACGAGGGGTTTGCGACCGTCGAGATCCAACCGTTCACACGCGCGCGTGAAACGGGGCGAACCCGGACTGGCGTGTTCATCGCAGCGTCGGCCTTGCAAGAGCCGAGCTGGCAGCGAGCAGTCGAACAGGCCGACCCGAACGCCCCGCACCTGGTGCTCGACTGGCGCCCTGGCGGCACACCCGACGAGCTTGCGCCTCTGGTGGAGCTGCTGCGCACAGCGGTGGTGCCGGACACGACCGTCGAGGCGGCCGTCTGCCCGCACGACGCCGGCCCGCCGCGCTGCTGGTGCCGCCCGCCGCTGCCGGGACTACCCCTGGCCTTCGCGAGTACGCACGACGTCGACCCAGCGCGGTCGACCGTCATCGGAGTCTCGCCGGCGCATCGCACGCTCGCGAACGCCCTCGGCGCCCGCTACGTCGCGGTCACCCAACCCGGTGGTCGTCGCGGCGCAGAGCGTCGGTGAACCGTTTCGCCACGGCCGCGTCCTCGCCCTGTTCCCACAGCGTGATAACCACGAGCTCGTCCCGGTCCCGCCGGCACACGTAGACGATGTCGCGCCGGCCAAGGTCATGCACCAGCACCGTCCCGTTCTCGCCTGGCTCAGTCCGGCCGGCCGCATACGCCTCCGCCACCGCCGAGGCGATCTCGAGCTTCGGATCGAGCGAGCCGCGCACCCGCTGCCGATAGCGCTCGGCCGCGTGGTCGGTCACCGCGACCAGCATCCGACCGTCACGGATAGCTGGACACGACGACCGGGGTGTCGGGATTCGCCACCGTCGACGAGCCGCCCATCCCGTTGATCACGTGCAGGATCCCGCCGCTGGCCGACTTATTGAGGAAGATCGTCAAGAGGTCGGTGAAGCGGACGCCCGAAGGCGGCGACTGGAACGCCTGGGTAGCGAAGATCGGGACGCCCTGGTCGAAGAACGAGTAGCTCCCCATTCCGTAGCCCTGGAAGTTCTTCGCCCGCGGCGTCACCAGGAAGGCGGCGTAACCGTCGGTGGTCGGGCCGGACATCCACGCCGACTGGCTCGGCGGGTCGTAGGGCATCTCGTTCTGGAAAAACACGTCCTCGCCGTTACGGCCGTTCCAGATCACCTCGAACTTCTGGTAGTGCTCAACGAACAGGCCGTACGCGTCGACGTCGTCGCCGTTGACGATCACGCCGCTGTCCGCCGTGTTGATGGTCCAACCCACGGTGCCGGCGCCGTGATCCGCGCGCCACGACCACACGTCGTCGAGGATCGTGTGGTCGGTGTTGACGATCAGGCTGGTCGTCACCCGTCCGGCCTCGGCCCCGCCGATCCGGAAGAAGACGTCCTGTACCAGCGTCGGCTCGCTCGCGCTCCCCGTCCAACCGGCCGTGCGCCAAAGCCTCCGTGGCTCGCCGACCACGAGCAGGGCCGGCGAGTTCCGCGGTCCAGCGTCGAAGATCATTCCGGAGCAGCTTGATCCCGGGGACGTTCGCCGTCTCCATCGAAACGTTCCCGTCCTCGGGGATCAGGGTCGCGAAGCCGAGCCCCATCACCACCGTCCCGGGTGCGTGACCTCGATCGGCTGGGACAGGTGGTACACGCCCGGCGTCAGGATCAGGTTCTGCCCGAACGCGAGCGCGGCGTTGATCGCCCACACCGGCGTGTCCGGGTTCGCCACGAAGAAGCGCCGGAGCGGGATCGACGTCCCCGCCTCGGCTGCCGCTGGCGTAGGACGGCCCGACCGAGTCGTGCCGGACCGCCGGCACGAACACGTTGTAGTCACCGCGCGAGTCGGTGTAGAGGAATGGCTCCTCCTCGGATACCGGTGTGGACGGCAGCGTCGTGTAGTAGTTCGGCGCGGCGAAGTCGGTCGCCGGCGCACCGTTGTCGCCCATGAACACCTGGTTCCACACGCCGTTGCTCCAGGAATCGATGTCGCTGTTTCGGGTGAAGAACTGCTGCTGGGACCCGTTGATCACCGCGCCGTTCTGGAACTCGTCATCGGCGAGGAATCCACCGCTGACGAACCCCGTATTGCAGTAATCGAAAAGAAAGACGTTCCCGTTCACGACCACGCGGCGCATTGGCGCCGCCTGGGAGACCGCCCAGAACTCCTGCTGGTTTGCGCACCCGGGCGATTCGGGCGGCGCGGGGGCGTAGTTCGGCGGTGAGCTTGGGAGTGTGACGTTGAGCGTCAGGTTCGAGACCGACCGCCAAAAGTTCTCGAGGCCGGTGCCATCGCTTCCATTGAACACGTCTATGGCGCCGTTGATCACGACGTCGCCCGGCTGCCGCCCGACGCCGGCCACCTGGGTGTAGTAGCCGACCTGGAAGACAAGCGGGTCTGTCTTGGACCCGTAGGTCCCGGGCTCGAACATGATCGCGTAGCGCTGCGTGCCGAACTGGTTGGGCACCTGTTGGGCCGATATCGCGTCGAGCATGGACTGGATCTCCGACTGCGGCATCGATGGGTTGAAGACGATCACGTTCGGGCCGAACGATGGACCGCCCGACGCCGACGCAACCGCCGGCACCACGGCTCCGGCCACACCCATCAAGGCAAACAACATCGCAACTCGCATGGCCACCGTCTTACGCATCTACCTCTCCTTCGCTCGGCCACGAATCCCCGCGCCGACCCTACTACACGCAAGACCGGCCGCCGGTTAAGCGTCCGAGGAGGACCGACCCCGGGCCCCCGTCGCCACCTCGAGCAGCGCCCGCACGTCCGCCACCGGCCCCAGGTGCCCGAGCTTTTCCGGATTGATGATCGAGCTCACGCCGGTGATCTCACGCCCCGAGACCTCGAGCGCCCAAACCGCCACCAGGCGGTCCTCGCCGTCGAGCAGCAGTGCGCCCGGCGCCCCGTTAACCTCGACCGGCCGCAGCGACGCTCCCGGAACTCGGAAGCCCCACCGGATCCAGTTGACGAGCGTGCGGGCAACGCGCGAGCGTCCCTGCAGCCGCCGGCCCAGCGCCGGCACCTTGCCGCCGCCGTCGCCGGTCAGGGTCACGTCGTGGGCGAGCAGCGCCTCCAGGCCGGCGACGTCTCCGTCCTGAACCGCGGCGAAGAACCGCCGCGCGAGCTCGTCGCGCTGCTCGCGCGAGGTCTGAAAGCGCGGCCGGTTCTGCTCGACGTGCGAGCGCGCCCGCACCGCCAGCTGGCGCACGGCCGGCTCGCTCTTGTCCACGATCGCCGCGATCTCGTCGTAGCCGTAGTCGAACACGTCGTGCAGCAGGAGCACCGCGCGCTGCTCGGGCGACAGGCTTTCGAGCAACACGAGCAGCGCCAGCGACAGCGAGTCGGCCATCTCGGCCCGGCGTGCTGGATCCTCCGCGCCGTCGGTCACGATCGGCTCCGGAAGCCAATCGCCGACGTAGCGCTCCCGCCGCGAGCGGGCCGAGCGCAGCTCGTCGATCGCGAGCCGGGTGGTCACGGTGGCCAGGAAGGCGCGCGGCGACTCGATCCGCTGGCCCGCGTCGAGCGCGCGGTGCAGGCGCAGCAGCGCCTCCTGCACCACGTCCTCGGCCTCGGCGACGCTGCCGAGCATGCGGTACGCGATCGCGAACGCCACCGGCCGCAGCTCGTCGAGCAGTTCCTCGTCCTGGTCGGCCGGCGGGCTCATTGCGCGAACCCCTGACGCCAGCTCGCGTGGCGGGGCTGCCAGCCCAGCTCGCGCTTGGCCTTCGCGTTCGAGGCGCCGCGGATCTCGGTCATCATCGCGATGCCGGCCTCGCCGACCGCCAGCTGGCCGAGCCAGCGCGGCACCCGGAAGGGCTTGGACGCGCCGATCGCCGCGGCCAAACCGGGCAGCCATTCCGACACCGGCGCCGGCTCGTCATCGACCACGTTGTAGATCCCCCGTCGACCGCGATCGATCGCCGCGACCGTCGCCTCGGCGGCGTCGGCCACGTGCACGAACGACCACACGCCGGCGCCGTTTCCCACCACGGGAATCTTGCGCCGGCGGACCATCTCGAGCTGCTCGCCGCCCGGAGCCATCGACGTCCCGGGACCATAGAGGCCGCCGTACCGGAGCACGATCCCCTCGGTCCAGTCGGCGCCGGTGACCGCAGCTTCGAGGTGACGGATGGCTTCCCATGACTCGCGCATCTCGCGCGGCTGCGCCGGGTCCAACGGCACTTCCTCGGTCTTGACCGCCGGCCCGGTGCGACCCTGTGGCCACCCGGCGTAGCTCTGGGCCACGAACCGCTTGATCCCGACCGCGCGCCCGGCCGAGAGCAGGTGATCGGTTCCCGCGGTCCGCAGCCGATTGGTGGGCGCGAAGTCTCGGTCGAAGTGGCGCAGATTCAGCGCCGAGATCGCGGTCAGCTCGTGCACGATCACGTCCGGCTTGGCCATGGCCACCGCGTCCGCGACCTGGTCGGGATTGAGCGCGTCGGCCACGACCGGCTCGGCGCCGATCTCCGACAACTCCGCTTGCTTCGAGTCGCTGCGGGTCATGCCGACCACCTGGTGCCCCGCCGCGATCAGCTGCGGGACGAGTTGCCGGCCGATGGCGCCGGTGGCGCCGGCCACGAAGATTTTCATTTGGGGGCTCCTGTCGTCGATTGCACCCCCCAAGACGAGGCAGCCCGCGCTGCTGTGACAGCGGGTCCTAAAAGACCGGCAGTGCGCCCAGCCGCTCGGCCGTGATCACCTCGAGCGCGTCGCGCAGCGCGGCGACGCGTTCGACCCCGAACCGCTCGCCCCACTCCGCCTCGATCTCGTCGATGATCCGGAACCCCAGGGCCTGGGCCTCGCGGCCGCGCTCGGTCAGGCGGATGATCTTGGCCCGCCCGTCGCCGGGGTCGGGAACTCGCTCGAGGTACCCCCGACGCTCTAGTTCGGTGGCCACCTCGCCCACCGACTGCTTGGTCATGTGGGCGCGCTCCGCCAGATCGGTCAGCCGCGAGCCGTCGGGCTCGATATTCCCGAACACACAGCCGTGGGTGATGCGGATGTCGCTGTAAGGCGTCTCCGCCACGCGGCGGGTCATCTCCTCGGCGAACGCGTCGAAGCCATGCTCGAGCAGTCGAATCATCGGCTGCCCGTGCGTCATCTGATCGAGATCTGTTGACATTTGGTCAGGACTCCTGATAAGTTTCCCAGACAGTTCGGAAGCCTTACAAGGTTGCCTGACCAGTTTAGCACCCAATGCCGGAGGATTTGAATGACTAGGAAGTGGTGGACCTTACTCACGGTGAGCGTCGGAACGTTCATGCTGCTGCTCGACATCACGGTCGTGAACACGGCCCTCCCCTCGATCCAGAAGGACCTGTCGGCGTCCTTCACCGACGTGCAGTGGGTGATCGACGCGTACACGCTGTCGCTCGCGGCGATCGTGCTGACCGCCGGCTCACTGGCCGATCGGCTCGGCCGACGCGCAGTGTTCGCGGTCGGGCTGGGTATCTTCTCGGCCGCCTCGCTCGCGGCCGGGCTCGCCCCCGACGCGACATTCCTCAACATCGCCCGCGCCATCCAGGGGATCGGCGGCGCCGCGATGTTCGCGGTGTCGCTGGCGCTGGTCGCCCAGGAGTTCGCTGCCGGGCGCGAGCGCGCCACCGCGATGGGCGTCTACGGCGCGACGATCGGCATCTCGGTCGCGATCGGGCCGCTCGTCGGCGGCGCGATCACGACCGGACTCGGCTGGCGCTGGGTGTTCTTCCTGAACGTCCCGGTCGGAGTCGCCGCGCTCGCCCTGACCTTCGCGCAGGTCCGCGAGTCCCGCAATCCGAACGCCACGCGCGTCGACTGGCTGGGGCTGGTCAGCTTCTCAAGCGCGCTTCTGATGCTCGTGCTCGCGCTCCTGCGCGGCAACGACAACGGCTGGGGCAGCCCGCTGATCGTCGGCCTGCTCGCCGGCGCCGGCCTGATGCTGGCCGCGTTCGCCGCGATCGAGCAGCGTGTGCCCGAGCCGATGCTCCCGCTCCACCTGTTCCGCCGCGGCGCCTTCACCGGCGTCCAGTTCGCGGCCGCGGCGGTGTCCGCCTCGCTGTTCGCGCTGTTTCTGTACCTGACTCTGTACCTGCAGAACTACCTCGGCTACTCGCCGCTCCAGGCCGGGCTGCGCTACCTGCCGATCACGCTGGCGCCGTTCCTGGTAGCGCCGCTGGCGGTCGCGCTGATGGGACGCCTGCCCGCCCGCGTGATCATGGCGATCGGGCTGGCCGGCGTTGGCGGCGGGCTGCTGTTGATGTCGGGCATTGGAGCCCACTCGAGCTGGACCGCGCTGCTGCCCGGCTTCATCGTCGCCGGCGTCGGCGTCGGTCTGCTCAACCCGGTGATCGCCGACGTCGCCGTGAGCGTCGTCTCCAAGGACCGCAGCGGTATGGCGGCCGGGATCAACGACACCTTCCGCCAGGTCGCGATCGCGGTCGGCGTCGCCGCCTGGGGCGCGATCTTCCTCGCCCGCGGGGCCGACAAGATCAGCTCCCTGGTCCCGGGCGCGCCCGCCCACCGGCTGATCGAGGCCGCCTCGTCCGGCCTGCTGTCCCACAACGCCCACGGCGTCCTCGCCGACGCGGCCCGCCAGGGCTTCCTGAGCGGGCTGCACACGATCCTGCTGGCCGGCGGCCTGCTCGCGCTCGCTGGGGCGGTGGCAGCGGCATGGCTGGTGCGCGAGAGCGAGATCGAACGCGACCTCCCCGAGCTGGTCGCGGCCGCGCCGGCTCAGGCTTAGGGGCCACGGACCCCGTCCGGACGGTCGTCGATCCCGTCCGGACGGGGCACCTGGCCCCACGGACGCCGCCGAAGGCGGCCCAAACTAAGCCGCCCAGGCCGGCGACGCGCCCTGCTCGCGCACCCACTGCCCGACCAGCCCGCGCAGGTGGGCCACGAACCGGTCGTGCTCGTGACGCGGATAGGTCGCGCGCACGGTGTCGACCAGCAGGCGGTCGAAGTCGGCCGAGGCGACCCAGTCGAGCACCAGCTCGTCGAGATTGGCCAGGCGGCTGGCGCAGAAGTCCCGGTAGCGGTCGACCTCGAAGTGCTCGTCGGCCAGCCGGCGGTAGGCCGTGAGCTTCTCGGCGTAGTCGAGGTCGTCGCGGTCGGCGATCTCGAAGTAGCGCCGAGTGTCGAGGTCAAGGCGCGGGCGCCGGTGGGTGACCAGGCAGAACGTGCACCAGGCCAGCAGCGTCTTGATCGCGCGCGGGAAGTAGTAGTGCAAGCTGGTGAGGGCGACGTCGGGCGACGCGTTGGCGTAGTCGATCGGGTGCACCTGATCGCCGCGCACGAGACACTCGCACGAGTTGAACTCCCAGCGGAAGAACGCGTTGATCAGGCGGCTGATGGTGAGTACCTCCTCCCCCACCTCAGGTGAGAGAAAGTCGTGCGCCACCGCGTAGCGGTCGTGCATCGGCCGCTCGGGTTGGAACTTCATGATCATCGTCTCCGGCCCGATCGACAGCGAGCGCGCGAACACGTCGAACCCCTCGACCGACGCCTGCAGGTGCATGATCCGCTGCCCCGACGCGTCGTACGCGCGCTCGAGCTCGGAGCGATCGACGATGCGACTGACCCCGATCCACTGCCCGCCGTCGTAGGGCTTCATGAACAGCGGGTAGCCGATCTGCTCGGCGATCGCGGCCAGGTCGAACGGCTGGTTGTACTTGTCCGCGGTGTACTGAAAGCGCGAGTTGTCAGGCGGGTCCTTGTGCGGCACGAGCACCGTCGGCGGCACCTTCAGACCGAGGCGAATCATCGCGCAGTAGGCGGCGTGCTTCTCCATCGACTGGAAGGTGAACGGGCTGTTGAGCAAATACACGTCGTCCATCAGCGCGATCTTCTTGAGCCACTCGCGCGGGACGTAATACCAGTAGGCCAGCCGGTCGATGACCAGCTCGTACGTTGGCCGGTCGCGGAGGTCGAACGGCTCGATGGTGATCCGCTCGGTGGCGATTCGGTGGCGCTGACCGGAGCCGTCGGTGATCGCGCCGAGCCGCCCGACCAGTGTCTCGAACGCCCGGGGCCAGTCCTCCTCGGTGCCGAGCAGGAGGCCGATCAGATGGGTGGTCTCGTCCGAGCTCATCAGCAGAACCGCGGCAAATGATGCGCGAATTGGGCGCGCCACGATGGCCAGTCGTGCGCCACGTCATACCCCCACAGGTCGAGCTCACACCGGATCCCCTTGGACTGGAGCAGCGAGGCGAACCGCCGGCTCGACTCGAGCGCCCCGGTGGTGTCCTCCCACTGACCCTGCCCGCACACCACCAGCATGCTGAGTTGCCCCCGCAGCCAGTCGAGGTGGTCGCCGCCGAGGTGGCCGACGTAGTCCATCGGGTTGTTGAAGTACGTGGCCTCACCGCGCTCGCCCCACCCGTCCCACGCGGCGGGGTCGTAGTTGCCGGACATGCAGATCGCCAGCGGAAACAGGTCGGCGCGCTTGAGCGCGAAATTGGCGGCGTGGAACGCGCCCAGGCTGACACCGCACGTGATCACCTCGCCCGCGCCGCCGCAGTCGTGGCGGATGAACGGAACCACCTCACCGAGAATCCAGGACTCGTACACGCCGTGGCGGCGAGCCCGCTCCTCGAGCGGGACGCCCCGGTTCGACCAGCTCTCGCGATCGAAGGAGTCCACGCAGTAGAGCTTCACCCGCCCGTCGGCGAGCAGGTCCCCCACGGCGGCGACCATCCCGTGGCGCTCGAACTCTCCCGCGTCCCCGCCCTCGGCGGGGAACGCCAGAACCGGGCGGGCGGGCGGGCCCCCATTTCCGTAGACCGCCACCCCGTTCACCGCGGCGCCCACACGCCGGCGAGCAGGCGGGTCAGGTGAGGATGCAGCGCGTCGCGCCAGCCGGTGTAGTTGTGCAGGTCGGGTACCTCGGCGAGCGTCGCGCCGTACCCCTGCGCTCCGAGCGCGGCGGCCATCAGGCGGTTGTTGTGGATGTTCTCCTCGCCAGTCCCGCAGGTCATGCTCGCAGGCACCGGCTCGGGGTGGGAGCTCGTCCGGATCACGCCGCGGACGAAGGTGACGATCCGGCGGTAGCGCGGAAAGCCCGATTCCTGGCGGTCGAAGCGCGGGACGAAGAAGCTGCCGGACTGGAGGAACAGCCCCGCGAACGTGCCGGGCCAGGTCCGCTGGGCCTGGAGCATCGCCAGTGCTCCCAGGCTCGCGCCCATGCCGACGGGGCGACCGGCGACCTCGACGCGGTCGGCGATCGCCGGCAGGATCCGGCGGCACAGCGCCCGACCGTAGAGCGCCGAGGCCGAGTACCACTCGTTGCGATCCCCGGGCGGCAGCAGCGCGACGCGAAACGGGGGCAAGGCATCGCTCGCGATCATCGCACCTGCGTAGCGGGTCAGTGCAGCCAGTTCGTCGTACTCGGGGCCGTCGTGGGCGACCAGCAGCGGGAGCGGGCCGCCGGCGGGCGACCACACCCGGATCGCGAGGTCGCGGCCCAGCACGCGGATCCCGAGCTCGTCGAAGGTTGCCGGCGGCCCGGTCACGGCGAGCCAGCCCGGAGCGCGGTAGCCGGGGGCCATGAGCACCGACTTCTCGCCGAACGCGCCCGGGGCGCGCTGCGGATTGCCGGGATCGCACACGACCATGATGTCGCCGTCGTGGTCTAAGAGCTCGAGCTGGTACTCGAGACGCGCCAGACCGGTCGGCGGCAGCTCGAGCACCCATCCGCCGTCGACGCGGACGAACTCCGGGTCGGCAAGCGGCAACTCGGAGCACAGCCGGACCGCGGCGAATCGCTGCTCGGGGTCCTCGACGCGCAAGCTCGCCAACACGGGCCGGAAAGTACCCGCACGGCCCGTGTTAGTGGGTCGACACGGTCACGCTCGTCATCACCACCGGCGTGGTCGGCGCGCCGTCCTGCGGCGGGTTGGTCGGGAGCTTGCCGATCTTCTCGACGACGTTGATCCCCGACACGACCTTCCCCGCGAGCGCGTAGTCGGGCGCCAGGCCGGCCGACTGAGTCACGTTGGGCGCGGTGACAACGAAGAACTGGCTGCCCGATGCGCCGGCCGGTTGGGCCTCAGTCTTGGCCATGGCAACGTCGCCTAGGACGTACTGGGTATTTGGCGGCGGAGCTTCCACGACTGTGTAGCCGGGACCGCCGCTGCCGTTGCCGGCCGGGTCGCCACCCTGGATCACGAAGCCCGCCGCCACCCGGTGGAAGGTCAGCCCGTTGTAGAAACCGCGCTTGACCAGGTAGTAGACCGACGCCGAGGTCTTCGGCTGCTGCTTGACGTCGAGCGTGAAGGCGAAGGTGCCGCAGTTGGTAACCACCGTAACCGTGTAGGTACGACTGGGGTCGAGCGTCAGGTGGGGCGGCGGGATGTTCTGGAGGCCCTTGGGCGCCGGGACCGCGGCAGTCCGGCACACCGGTGACGCGCTCGACGTGGTAGTGCTCGACGAGGAGGGGGCGGCCGCCGTGCTCGTGGCCGGGCCCTTGGTCGAAGAGCTCGAGCTGCTTCCGCACCCCGCGATCGCGAGCACGAGGACGAGGACGAGGATTGGGAGCGCCTTGCGCACGGCTGCAAGCAAAGCACAACCCGATCGAGGCGTCGGCCCCGATCGGGTCGCACGCAATCCTGCTTTACGGCGAGACGCTGCTGCCGCCGAAGCTCTGCATCGACTCGCCGCCCCCGCGAACGGCGGGTCCGATGCTGCTCGCGCTTCCGCCACTACTCTCGCTGCCGGCTGCACTGCCGGCGGGCCCCGGCAGACCGGGCGGCATGTTGAACGTCTGGGTCTTCACACCGGCCGGCGTGGTGAGCTGGGCGAACTTGATGCCCTGATCGCCGGGCCACCAGGCGACGAACCAGCCGTTGCCCACTGTCGCCTGCACCGCCCTGCCGTCGCTGAGCACCAGCGTGACCGCGCTTACGCCGTCGCCGGTTCGCCCGTCGGCGAACGAGTACGGCTGGCTGGCGTGGCTCGGCGGATGAGCGCTCGACAACAGGATCTGTCCGGCCGGCACGCTCACCGGCATGCTGGACTCGCTCGTGGCTACCGCGGTGAAGGAGGGGCCCTTGATGCATGTCGAGCTCGTCTCGTTGTCGCCGTAGACCGAGAACGTGAACGGCCCACGGGTGTCGGCGAGCATCAGCGGCAGGCCGGCGATCGGCGATTGACCCGACTCACAGCTGGCCTGCGCGGCTTCGACTTGCCCCGGTGCCGGCGGAGTCGGCTTGGGAGTCCAGCCGGCGAACGCATTGCTGGCGCCGGCACCGAGCGAGATGACCAACACCGCCGCGCCCGACGCAGCCGCGGCGATAGCAGTCGCGCCGATCGCGACAGGGGGTCTGAACCGACTCCCGCGTGGGTGGTAGTCCGCGCGGCTCAGGCGCTCGACGCTCGCGGCGGGCACGAGGCTCGCGCGATCCCGCAGCGCGGTGCGCAGCTCGGATTCGAGTTGATCGTTCATGTCGTGATGCTCCTTGTGTCGTTGGCCGATCGCATCAGCTGCTCGAGTCGCGCGAGTGCTCGAGAGGCAGTGCTCTTGACGGTGCCGAGTGAGCACTTCATCGCGGCCGCGACCTCGGCTTCGGGAAGGTCCAGGAAGTAGCGCAGCACGAGCACGGCGCGCTGGCGCGGCGGCAGTTCCGCGAGCGCTCGCATCAGCTCGTCGTGGGTACCGATCGTTTCCGCCGCGGCGGTGTCGTCCGCGCGCTCGGGCGGCGTCTCGCCACTCAGTTCGCTCCGCGTGCGGGCGCGCTTGCCCGCGGCGCTCAGCGCGCGGTTGACGACGATCCGGCGCGCATACGCGACCGGATGCGACATGCGCCGGACTCGGGGCCACCGGCGCGCCACCTCGAGCAGCGTCTCCTGCAAGATGTCCTCGGCCTCTTGGAGGTCCCACACGATCAGGAACGCGGTTCGCAACAGCGTCTCGGTGCTGTCCGCGACGAAGCGGTCGAAGTCGGCTCGGCGGCGATCCATCTACAGCGTTAAGGGGCCGCCGGCGCGAAAAGGTTGCGTCGCTCGTCCGCCCCAGAAACGTTCAGCGGCCGCGGCTCCAGTCGCGCAAGCGCCAGTAGTCCGTGTCTGGATCCCGGCCATCGTCGCGGCGTGGCGGGAACACGATCGACCCGATCAGCACCGCCAGCAGCAACCCCCCGGCGAGCAGAAGCAGGCCTTTACTCCCGGGGAACGCGCTCACCAACACCACCGTGGCGAGCAGCCCTACCGGGAACAGCCACGGGAGCATCCACAATTTCATGGCCCGGCGAAGGCTACTCCGGTGTTCGCGTTCTGACCAGGGCACTCAAGGCCCGGCGCGCCGCTGCCGAGAAGGTGAGTGATCGCTGGCGGGCGCCCAGGCTGGAAGGGCCCTCGCGGGGTGAGCTTCGGCGCCTCACCGTCCGCCTCCCGATCCCCTCTCTCCTCTCCCGAGCCGGCTCCTCAGCGAGCCGGCTCACTTTGTTGGTGAGCCGGCTCGCCTCCGGAGAACCGTTACTGGAAGCGGGTCACCTTCTCCAGCGCCAGCGCCAGGAGCGAGGCCCCGGCGTAGCTCGGATGGATGCCACACCCGCCCCCGCTGAGCTGCGTGAGCAGGCCGGCGGTGCAGGTGCTATCGCCGGTCGAGTGCGCCGAGCCCGCCGCGAACGCGCCGAACCCGTCCGCGACTTCGACGTGGAACGGCTTGGCCGCGCCGTCCACCGTCGAATTGAGCAGCGCGGACTGCCCGTTGGCGGTGGCTGATGCCGCGTCGACCGAGTAGTAGTTCACGATCGCGACCTGGCCGTTGTAGTGGGCCTTGTTGCGGATCTCCGACAGGATCGTGTGGACGTTCTTGCCGAGCGTCTCGAGGACAGCCGACTGCTCGGGGAGACTGGCGCACTGGTCTGCGGTGGTCTCCTGACACACGAAGTAATCATTCGCGCCGATCATCAGCGACACGAGCCGGACGTTCTTGTGCTTCTTCAGGTAGCTGACCGCGAACGCCAGCTGCGATCCGCTGTAGCTGGCGTGCAGCGGGTACAGCGTCCGGTAGCCGACGTTCCCTTTGCCCGGCGTGTTCTCGCATCCGTTGCTTTGAGCCGTGTTGTCGATCAGGCTCGTCGAGGTCTCGCCGGGGCAGGCCGCGTTCACGACGTTCGTATGCAGCACGGATCCGTACAGCTCTGGATAGCCCAGGAAGCTCGCGGCATCCGGATAGTTCGGAGCCGGCGTGACCGTCGGCTCCTCGTAGCCAAACGTGACCGAGTCGCCAAGCGCGAGATACGTCGACCCCTTGGTGATCGGCGTGGTCGGCGTGATCTTGGACTTGCTCGCCGTCGGCTTCTTGGCGAGGGCCTGGCCGGTCAAGGCCACGAGCATCGCGGCGGCACAGACCAGCACCAGCGCCGCCCTTGTGACCCGCTTCGCGTTCGCGGGCATGCGTACAACTGACTTCATTCGGGTTCCTTCTCCCCACGCTACGTGTTCGCGCGCGCCGGCCGCGCGCGCCCGATTCGGGCGTGATGCTACGGGATGTGACGATCCCGTGAACGCGTGCACCCCGCACTCATCGCCGGGAGCCGACTAGACTGCAGCCGTCGCGACGGAGCTCACGATCGAACGCAGGGATGACGCCCGGGGTGTGGTGCTCGTGCTCTCGGGCGAGCTTGACCTGATCTCGGCCCCCGACCTGGCGGCCACGCTCGATGACGTGCTCGCCCAGCCCCATGCGCGCGTGATGCTCGACCTCAACGGCCTGAGCTTCGTGGACAGCACCGGGGTGAGCGTGCTGATCAAGGCCAAGCAGGCGGCCGCGACGCACGAGCGCACACTGGTGCTCCGCCGTCCTACCGAGCAGCTCGAGCGCGTGTTCGCGCTGGTCGGGCTCGCGGACTGGCTGGCGATCGAGGACTGACCGCCGGCGTCACGCTGCTCGGAGCGTTCAGGACGCCGACGGGCTGACGCCGAGGGTACGGCGCAGGAAGTCATGCTCCGCGGCGAGCGCCGCGTCCGACACGCTCATCCCGAGCGACACGAACCCGTGCGGGGCCTCGGGCCAGATCCGAAGCTCGGTCGGGTGCCCCGCCTGGCGCCAGCGTGCCTCCATGAACAGGCTGTCGTCGAGTAGCGGATCCTGGGTGCCGCAGGTGAAGATCGCCGGCGGCATGCCCGACAGGTCCGCGAACAGCGGCGAGATGTCCGGGTCGCGGCGCCCCTCGCGGTCGCGATCGGGCACGAACTGATCGGCGAACCAGGCGATGATCGGTCCGGACAGCACGAGGATGCGGTCGCCCCACAGCCGCTGGCTCGGGGTCATCGACAGGTCGAAGGCGCCGTACTGGAGCACCGCGGCGCCGAACGCGCCCGTGATGCCGTGACGGTCGCGCAGCCGCAGGAGCGTGGCCGCGGTCAGCTGACCCCCCGCCGAATCGCCGCCGATCGCGCGCGGGCCCGAGGCTCCGATCGCTGCCTGGCCCTCCTCGCCGAGCAGCCACAGCGCGGCGGCTTCGCAATCGTCGGGGCCGGCCGGGTACGGGTTCTCGGGCGCGAGGCGATAGTTCACGCTCACCACGGTCAGCCCCGTGTCGCGCGCCAGGCCCTGGAGGCGAACGTCCTGTCCGTCGCTCTCCCCGAGCGTCCAACCTCCACCGTGGAGGTGCAAAAACGTGCCGGTCGGCTCGCCTTCGGGCGCGATCACGCGCAGTGTGATCGGCCCCCCGGGCCCCTCGATCTCCACGTCGCGCGCCTCGGGGACGAACACCGGAGGCGGAAAGATGCCCCGCCCCTCACGCCGTGCCCGTCGGGTCTCCTCGACCGGGACGGCGTAGACCGGCGGCATCCTGGCCAGCAGCTGTTCGAGGTCGGCATTGAACTTGCGGGTCTCGGCGAGCATCGTGTCGGGGTCGGCCGCGGTCATGATCGGAGGCGGCGACTGTAGCCGGTCGCCGCGATCGGGAGCCGCTCGGTGCAGATCATTGCTCCCACGATGCCGTTTACCTGCTCTTGACATTCCGCCGCCCCGAGCATTAGCTTTTGCGAGCGTTCGTATACGGAACACATTGTTCGTATCGCGAACAATCCGGCTCAAGCGCGGCAGCACTTGAGCCGATCACCCCTGATAGGTCGGCTTCTCAAAAAGCCAGACGCTCAGCTGTGGTGCTTGGCCCGGCGGCTTGGGCTGAGACGCTCCGCCGCCGGGGCACCACGGCTGGGCGTGCGTCAACGCGACGTCGGTGCTGCACTAAAGTCGACCCATGGTCGACCTCGACGCGTACCTCGCGCGGATCGGGCTGGTTTCCCGCGTGGAGCCGCCGGGCTTGGACGAGCTGCACCGCGCGCACGTCGCCGCGATCCCGTTCGAGAACCTCGACCCGCGGCGCGGGGTCCCCGTCTCGCTCGAGCCTGCCGACCTCGAGGACAAGCTTGTGCGGCGCCGGCGCGGCGGCTACTGCTTCGAGCAGAACCTGCTGCTGAAGGCGGCGCTCGATGCACTCGGCGCACAGGTCGACTTGTTCCTGGCCCGGGTTCGCATCGGCCGACCGGCCGGGGCTCCGCGGCCGCGGACCCACCTGGTCCTGCGAGTGCGAGCCAACGAGCGCGACTGGCACGCCGACGTCGGCTTCGGCCGCGGCACTCTGATCGAGCCGATTCCGTTCGGCACGGGCGGCCCGTACGAGCAGTCCGGCTGGCGCTACCGGGTCGTTCAGGACGGCCCGGAGCTCGTGCTGCAGACCGGGCAGGACGCCGAGTGGGTCGACATCTACGGATTCGTTCCCGAGCCGGTCCCGTTCATCGACGTCGAGACCAGCAACTGGTTCACCTGCACCCATCCGCGGTCCCCGTTCGTCACCGGCCTGATCGTCGCCGCCCAGCGCCCGGACGGCACCCGGCTCATCCTGAGCGACTGGGACGGGCTTTCGCTGACCGAGGAGACGCCGGCGCGCGCCTCGGTTCGCCCGGTGGAGGCGGGCGAGGTGGAGGAGTTGATCGCCGGCCGGTTCGGCCTGGACGGTATCGGTGGCTGAGCCGGGGCTGACGGTCGCGGTCACCGGGCCGACCGGGACGTTCGGCTTCGGATTGATCCCGCTGCTCGAGGCCGACAACCGGATTGATCGAGTCGTCGGCCTGGCGCGGCGCCCGTTCGACCCGTCCGAGCACGGCTGGAGCAAGATGAGCTACCGACAGGGCGATGTCCGCGATCCTGGAACGCTCCAGGATGCGTTTGACGGCGCCGACGTTGTCGTCCATCTCGCCTTCATGATCACCGGGACGACGGGGCGGGAGGCGATCCGCGCGATCAACGTCGAGGGCACCGTGAACGCATTCCGCGCCGCCGCGGCGTGCGGCGCCAAACGCTTCGTGTACGCCTCGTCCGTGGCGGCGTACGGCTTCCACTCGGACAACCCGATCGGCATGTCCGAGGACTGGCCGATCCGTCCCGCCGCTCACCTGTTCTACGCGCGGGAGAAGGCCGAGGTCGAACAACTGCTGCGCGACGAGGCGCAGGCCCATTCCGACGTTGCCCTGTATCTGCTCCGCCCGCCGATCGTGCTCGGACCGCACGCGGTCGGAGCCAAGGGAGCGCTCCCCGAACCGCTCGCGGGGTTCGCTCGGCGCGCGTTCGACATGGCGCGACGCCTTCCGTTCCCGGTCCCCGTCCCCGTGCCCGACCTGCCTCTACAACTCATCCACGAGGAGGACGTGGGCCGGGCACTGCTCGCCTGCGTGCTGGCAGACGGCCCTCCCGGCGCCTACAACATCGCCGGCGACGGGATCGTGACCGCGGCCGATGTCGTGCGCGAGCTGGGCTTCACGCCGATCACGGTTCCGGCCGACCTCGCGCAGAGCGCCGCGCGTGCCGCTGCGCTGATCCCGCTCCCGTCCTTCGCCCCGCCGGCCAGCGAGTGGATCGAGGCCGCCACTCACCCGGCGATCATGGACACCAGCAAGGCCAAGCGCGAGCTCGGCTGGACTCCGCGGCACACCGCGCTCCAGGCGCTCAGGGATACGCTCCAACCAGAGTGAGCATTTCCGCGCCCGCGCGGTTCAGGACCGACCACCCGGGGTCGATTACGCGGGGCGATGGAGATCCCTCGCCACTCGTGCGTGCCCTCACCCGGCTCGCCGGTTCGGCCTGCGGCGCGCCACTGGCTCGCTCTCACCGTTCTCCTGATCGGGTTGACGGCGACCGCCTTGGGCGTCGCCCGCCCGGCGCGGGCCCAGGAGCGCAGCGGACCCGCGGCCCGGCCCGGAGCGACATGGCACGTTCTGCCGGACCCGATCGATCCCGGACAACTCACCGAGATGCCGTTCGGTACCGACTCTCCCTGGCTTCAGCCATGGCGCTCGGCACTCACGACCCGACCCGCCACGTCGCTGGAGAATGCGATCGGGATCAACTTCGACGTGAGTCCGTCGGAGGCCGAGGCGACGGCCCGGCTGCTCTACGCCAGCGGATTCCGCCGCGCCCGTGTAGAGCTCTCGTGGACGGGCATGAGCTACCAGGACCCCTCACAGCCGGCCGATCCTGACGCCTGGCGTGCCCTGATCGCGGCCTTGCGCGATAACCACATCAGGCCGCTGATCCTCCTCAACGCCAATAGCGGCCTTCCCGGCCCGGCGATCGTGGACACGAAGCCGCGGTTGCGGGACACTGCACTGCGTGCTCGGACCTGGTGCCCGCAGGCATCGACTGGCGCGAACGCTGAACGCGGCCTACGCCGAGGGGCTGCTGAGCGAGCACACGCTGGCTCACCGCCTCGACGTGCTGTTTGCCAGCGCGGTGGTCGACCCGGCTCGACTCGTCGGCGACCTGACTCGGTGCGTCCCGCGGCGGCCGCGACGTCGCCGCGATGACCGGGCCATCCTGCTCGCACTCGACTGGAACGGCGGACAGGAGGCGCTCCTGATCGGACGCCACCCCGATTGCGACGTGGTCATGGCGGACACGACCGTGTCGCGCCGGCACGCGCGACTGATCTTCCGCGACGGAGGCTGGGTCATCCAGGACCTCGAGTCGACCAACGGCACGCGACTGAACGGAAAGCACGTCGGTCGCTGCCGCCTGCATCCGGGCGATCAGCTCGCGCTCGGCGATCAGTTGCTCCGGATCGACTGAGTCGCGGTCCTGACCGACACAATGGGTGACCTCCTCGCTGCGAAGGGTGCTACTGGAAGATCTCAGTCGTGCAATCCCCGCCCGGGAGGTGGATCTCGTGCGGCCGGGCGCCGTCCGCCTGCTCGTGGAAGTCGACGAAGAAGCTGGGGTCTGGCGCGTAAGTCCCGTCGGACTGTCGGTCGAGCTTGACCAGCCACCCTTCGATCCCGGGATAGAACTGGTTATCCCAGGTCGAGAACAGCGAATTGGTCACGTAAACGCGATCGCCGTCCAGTGAGTTCTGGATCATCTGCGGGCCGCCGTTGAGCGCCCCGCGTGCCTTGGGGTGACCGCCGTCGCGGCCGAGCAGCCCGCCCAGCCACACCTGTGACTTGAGCTGTGGATTCGCCGGGTCTGACACGTCGTAGTGACGCAGATCGCCGTGCAGCCAGTTGGAGAAGAACAGGTCCTTGTCATCGAGTGAGAGGACCAGGTCGGTGATCAGTCCGGGGACGCCGCCCTCAAGCGGCCAGCCCTCGAGTTCCTCGTTGGCCACGTCGATCGCCTTGGAAACGCCCCAGCTTCCGTTGCGATGGAAGTGGATGATGTTGGACGACAGCGTCGCGCCAACGAAGCCCTGGGCCGAGTCGGGATCGTGCTGCCAGCGGATCTCCAGCGGGATCAGACCATCGTTGCCAAGGTCGATCGTCTGCACCTTCTTGCGCTGCTCCAGATCCCAGAAGTGAAGCTTGCGCCCGTACTTGCCCGCGGCCACGTCGGCCGGGTTGAACCCGTCCAGGAACGTGTTCGGGGCCGCCCACTCGCTCGAGATCAGCGTGTTCTGCCGCGGCTGATACCAGAAGTCGTACATGAACTCGATCCCGCCCGCATCGCGCTCCCAGCGCTCGGCGATCGAGAAATCGCGCGCGTCGAGCACCGCGAACCCACCGGGCGTATTGCCGTCCGCATCGCCCAACATCGAGATCGTGACGATGTCGCCTGGCATGCAGTGCACGGTGTGCGGCGCGCTCAGCCCGAGCTTCTCCTTGATCTCCTCGCCCTCGATCACATTCTTGATCCGCGGCGCCCGCGGCTCGGAGATGTCGACGATGTGGAGCCGCGAAGAGCGCATGCCCGGAACGACCATCGTGTCCCGGTTTAGCTGTGAATGGCAGGCCGAGGAGCAGGCGTTCCAGCCGAAGTGGTGAAGCTCGTCCCCCACGTTGGGCATCTCGGTGCGATGCACGATCTGACCGTAGGTGCCGGAATCCGGATCTACGTCCACGACCGCGATGAAGTCGGGCCGCTCGATCCCGGTGCCTTCGTATAGCGAGGCGACATACACGAACTTCTCCGCCGGCTGCTGACGGGCCACCGCGGGGGACGCGTAGCCGGGCCCGTTGTGCTCGTGATCATCGTGGCCGTGAGCGCTCATTCGGCGGGCTCCTTCTGTTCGATGCCTGGTTGACGAGGGCAGCTTAAGACTCTGCGAATCACCACAAACCCTATAGCAATGACCCAGTTGCCCGGAGAGACGGGCGCCGCGTCGCCGCCTCCCACCACTCCAGTCGGCCCGCCCGCGGCGCGCGCACCGCGGGCGGGCGACGGACGGGGAGCCGGACCCGCTTAGGACGCTGCGTCGCGCGCGATTACCCAGGATCGCTTCGGCCCCTGGACGACGCCAACCCGTTGCCCGGCACTCAATTGGGACAGCGAGGCCGACTGGCCGTTGTCGCGGACCTTCGCGCTAGTCGGGATCGTGAGCGTCACCGTCTTGTAGGTCGCCTTCTTGGTCCCCTCCCGGATCGTCAGCTGCTGGCCGTTCACCGACTGCACGAAGCCGCGGTTCAAGGTGACGGTGGCGAAGCCGTTGTGAGCGGCGACGATCAGATCCCCCTGGATGGCGTGGCGCGCGAGCGCGCGCCGGGCTCGCTGGGCGGCGGCGACGTGCGCGGTCGATGTGGCGGCGGTGCTCGTACCGGCGGTGCTCGTACCGGCGGCGCCGGCGGTCGCGATCGCACCGGCGCCCCCGCCGGCGGCGGCGCACACCGCGCCGACGGTCAGCAACTTCATGTGTTTGCGCATGAACGTCATCAGAGCCTCCCTTGGTTTCGCTCTTGGTTACCGGCACGAGCTTGGCAATCGCGTGCAAGGTGAGGGTCAGGTGAAGGTCAGCTGCGTGTAAAAAGTGTGGCTCGGCCGGGCCACGCCACGCCTACGATTCCGGCATGGCAGCGACTGTCTTGGTCGTTGAAGATGAGCCGAATATCGGCGAGCTCCTGCGCACCTACCTGCGCCGCGAGGGGCACCAGGTGGTGTGGGTGCGCCGCGGCGAGGATGCGCTCGTTGAGCTGCGCCGCCATCCGATCAAGCTCGTCCTGCTCGACGTACGGCTGCCCGGGATCGACGGCTTCGAGGTGTGCCGGCGGATTGGAGGCGCCGTGCCCGTGATCATGCTCACGGCGCGCGACGAGGAGGCCGACCGCGTCGCCGGCCTCGAGCTGGGCGCCGATGACTATGTGACCAAGCCGTTCTCGCCGCGCGAGGTGATGGCGCGCGTGAAGGCGGTGCTGAGACGGGCCACGGCGCAGCCGCTCGTGGACGATGTCTCGCGGCTCGGCCCGGTGACGGTGGCGCGGGGTGCCCGCGAGGTCCACGTCGACGGCCGCGAGGTGGCGCTCACCCAGCGAGAGTTCGACCTGCTCGAGTACCTCGCCCGGCGCGCCGGGCGTGTGGTCACCCGCGACGAATTGCTCGAGTCGGTGTGGGGGTTCGTGTCGCCGGGCGAGACGCGAACGGTCGAGGTGCACATCGCCCAGCTGCGCAAGAAGCTCGGCCATCCCGACCTGATCGAGACGGTCCGCGGTCTCGGCTACAAGGTGCCGGAGATCGGATGAGGCTGCAGCGCCGGGTCCTCGGTTATCTCGCGCTCGTCGCGATCGCCTCCTGTGCGCTGACCGTCGTGGTCGGCGTGGTCCTCGTCAGGCGGCAGATCGCCTCACAGCGACTCACCGCACTCGAGGCGCAGGCAAACCTCGTTGCCGCGGTCGGAGGGCCGGCGGGCGCGCTCCAGCCCGGCGATCACCTCTACGCGGTCGGGACCGGCGCAGCGCGGCGGCTCAGGCGCCTCGCTGCCGCCGCCGTCCTCGCGGCGATTCCGCCCTCGGCGTCCAGTCAGGGCACGATCGACGTCGACGGCCGCTCGCTGCAGTACGCATCGCGGCCTAGCCGGACCGGGCGGATCGTGCTAGTCAGGTCCGCGTCGGTCGCGTTTTCGGAGTGGCGCCCGTTCATCGGGAGCCTGTTGCTGGCCGGCCTGGGCGGGACGCTGCTCGCGGTCGCGCTCTCGTTCGTGCTGGCGCGACGGCTCACCCGCCCGATCGGCGAGCTGTCGGCCGCGACCCGCCGACTGGCGGCCGGCGACAGCGAGGTCGCCGTGCCGATCCGGGGCGAAGACGAGCTCTCCGAGCTGGGATTGGCCTTCAACGAGATGTCGGGCGAGCTGGCGCGCGCCCGTCAGGCCCAGGCGCGGTTCCTGGAATCGGTCAGCCACGAGCTCCGAACCCCGCTGACCTCGATCCGCGGGTATGCGGAGGCGCTCGAGGAGGAGGCGATCGCCCCCGCCGAAGCCGCTCGTGTGATCGAGACCGAGGCCGGCCGACTCGAGCGGCTCGTGGCCGACCTGCTCGAGCTCGCCCGCGTCGGTCGCGCCGACTTTGCGGTTCGGCACGAGCCGGTCGACCTGGCCGACGTGGTGCGCCACGCGGTCGAACGCCACGTTCCCCGGGCTCGGGAGCTGTCGGTCGATCTATCGGGCGGCGCGACGGCGGACAGCTGGGTCCAGGGGGACGAGGACCGGATCCTCCAGGCGGTGTCGAACCTGATCGAGAACGCGCTGCGCCTGACCCCGGCGGGAGGCACGGTCGAGGTCCGCGCCGAGCCGGGCAAGATCACCGTTCGCGACACCGGCCCGGGCCTTCAGGCCCAGGACATCCCCCGGGCCTTCGAGCGCTTCTACCTGCACGGCCGCTACCAGAGCGAGCGACCGGTCGGATCCGGTCTTGGCCTGGCCATCGTGCGCGAGCTCGTGACCGCGATGGGCGGGAGCGTCGAGGCCTCGATCCCGCCCGGCGGAGGGGCGCAGTTCACTATCCGGCTATCGCCTGCAACGGCGCGCTCCGCTCGGCGAGATGCTGTCCGACCTTCCGTTTGACGCGCTGGAGGGCGTTGTCGACCGTCTTGCAGTCGCAGCCGATCCGCCGCCCCACTTCCTCGTAGGAATAGCCGTCCAGGTACAGGGCGAGCACGCGCGACTCGAGCTCGGACAGCGCCGTGGAGATGCACGCCACCAGGGCCCGCAGCTCCTCGGAGCTGATCACCTGGTTGACCGGATCGTGGACCGGCGAGCCGGGGATGACCTCGTCGAGCGTCGGTTCCCCCTCGGCTGATGCGCTGGCCGAACTCGAGAACGAGACGTACTGATTGAGCGGAGTGTGCTTGTTGCGCGTGGCGGTCTTGACCGCCGTGATGATCTGGCGCGTGATGCACAGCTCTGCAAAGTTGCGGAAACTCGACTCCCGGTCGGTCCGGTAGTCGCGCACCGCCTTGTAGAGCCCGACCAGTCCTTCCTGGATCAGGTCGTCGGCGTCGCCGCCGGCCAGGAAGTACGAAGAGGCCTTCAGACGGACGAATCCGTAGTAGCGACGCACGATCGCGTCGTACGCCACCGCGTTCCCCTGCTTCGCGAGAGCGATCAGATAACCATCCTCAACCTTAAGTTGAGGGTTGGAGTACGGCGAAAGCCGAGCCACGAGTGATCCCTTCTCGACCCCGGCTGAAGCGGCCAGAATCGGTCCGATCGTGGCGCACTTACCTCCCCTGGCGCCTATTTTCATGATGTTGGGGTGCTCTCGGCAGCCGACGAACACCCTCTGAAAGCGCAACCTTCAAGCTTTACTCTACCGTTATTCTCCCGGGCGGCAGAGTTACATAGCACCGCACCGTTGTCAAGCGGGAAGTTGCTGCACCTGGCCACGAACCGCGGCCGCCCTCAGAGGGGGACTCGCCCGCCGCCGCCGGACCTGCCCCGGCCCGCGCCGCGCGACTCGCCGACTCGGCCGCCGCCGGACCTGCAAAAGCGCGCACTCGGCCTCGCTCCTCGGGACCGTGCGCGTTTATGCAGCTGGGGCATGCATTTCCGCGCACGCTCGCGACCCGGCGGGTCGGGTGAGCGGATTTGCAGGTACGGGCAGCGAGCGGCTAGGCGGCGGGGAGCAGCTCGGGGCCCCCCGGCCCGTCCCGGACTTCCCAGCCGTGGGCGCGGATCGCCTCGCGCAGGCGGTCGGCCTCGGCGTAATCCCGCGCCGCCCGGGCCCGTTCGCGCGCGTCGGCCAGCTCTGCCACCTCGGCCGGCGCCCGGGCGTCGTCCACGTCGAGCAGGTCCTCGAGCCCAACGACGGAGAGCATGTCGCGCAGATCGGCGTCGCCGGTGCCGGGCTCGACCCGGTTCGCCTCGGCCACCCAGTCGAACACCGCGGCAAGCGCCTCGGGCGTGTTGAAATCGTTAGCCAGAGCGTCGAAGAACCGCTCGTGCAGCGGCCCCGACCACTCGGGCGAGGGACCCGGCACCAGCCGGCGCCCGGCCTCTCTGATCCGCCTGACCCGCGCCTGGGCCTCGGTCAGGCGCTCATCGTCGAACTCGACCGGCTTGCGGTAATCGCTCGAGACGAAGTACATGATCAGTGCGTCTCGCCCGAAGGCGTCCAGCGCCTGATGCAGAAGGAAGATGTTGCCGACCGACTTGGACATCTTCGTCTGGTCGAGCCGAATCATGCCGTTGTGGACCCACAGCTTCGTGAGCGGAACCCCATGGGCGGCGCGCGTCTGGGCGGCCTCGTTCTCGTGGTGGGGGAAGATCAAGTCAGATCCGCCGCCGTGGATCTCGAACCCGACGCCGAGCAAGGCCTCGGCCATCGCCGAGCACTCGATGTGCCAGCCCGGACGGCCCCGCCCCCAGGGCGCGTCCCAGGCGGTGTCCTCGCCCTCCTTCTGCGCCTTCCACAGCGCGAAGTCGGCCGGATCGCGCTTGCGCTCGGCTCCCTCCACCCCCTCGCCCTGGTCCATCTCGTCGAGGTGGCGGTGGGATAACTCGCCGTATTCCGGGTAACTGCGCACCGAAAAGTAGACGTCGCCGTCCACCGCGTAGGCATGACCCCGCTCGATCAGCGTTTCAATCAGTTCGATGATCTCCTCGATCGTGGCGCTGGCCCGCGGCTCATGGTCGGGCCGGCCGAGCCCGAGACGGTCGGTGTCGGCGATGTATGCGTCGGCCATCTCGAGCGCCAACAGGTCGCTCGGGGTGGGCGGGCTCGCCATCTGGGCCGCCGCGTAAATCTTGTCGTTGACGTCCGTTATGTTCGTAACGAATGTGACGTCGTAGGCCTCATGGACGAACAGGCGCTTCAGCAGCGAAAAGACGACGAAGGGGCGGGCATTACCGACGTGAATCCGGCCGTAGACAGTTGGCCCGCACGTGTAGATCCCGACCCGGTTTCCGTCGCGGGGCTGGACCGGCAGGACCTGGCCGGTGCGCGTGTCGTGCAGGCGGATGACTCTTCCCACGTTGCGGGCACAGTAGCGCCAGCCGCCATTTCTGGCCGGAGTCGTCGGTAGGGTGGCCGCCGTGGCGGGGAGGCCCGAGCACACGCAACGACTCAGCGTCGTCGATCAGGCATTCCGATCTCTGCCAGATCGCTTCCTGGGCGCCGATCCCGGGTTCGACGCCACGTACCTGATCACGCTGTGCGATCTCGGCCATACCTGGCAGGTGCGCTGCACGAGCCGGTCCGCCCGGGTCCGCCGGGGAGGGACGCGCCGGCCTCCTGACGTGAACCTCACCACCGACTCCGATACGTGGATGCGGCTCCGCAGCGGCGAGTTCTCCGGAGTCGACGCGTTCCAGCGGCGGCTGCTGTCCGTGCGGGGCAACCTGGACCAAGCGATCGCCTTCGAGGGCATGTTCAGATTGGTCGGCGGTCGTCCGCCGCTGCTCCAGATCCACGACATACCGGTTGGGCGCCACCGGATCTCGACCCTCACGATGGGACACGGTCCCGACGTCTTGCTCCTCCACGGCCTCGGCAGCACCCGCGCCTCGCTGTTCGAGACGGCGGCGGCGCTGAGCCGGACGTATCGCGTGCACGTGCCCGACCTCCCCGGGTTCGGCTCCTCGTGCAAGCCGGCGCTGGGCGGCTATAACGCCCGCTGGTTCGCCGACATCATGCTCGGGCTGATGGACCAGCTCGAGATCGAGCACGCGCACGTCGTCGGCAACTCGATGGGCGGGCGGGTCGCGATCGAGCTCGGACTGGTCCAGCCCGAGCGGATCCGCTCGCTCGGGCTGCTGTGTCCCGCGGTAGCGTGGCTCAAGCGCGGGCTACATCCGATCGTCCGCCTCATGCGGCCCGAATTCGGTCTACTGCCGCATGCGATCCGCCGCTCGATGGTGGCGACGCAGCTCTGGCGCCTCTTCCACGACCGCGACATGATCGACCCGGCTCTAGCCGACCTGGTCGTGGATGAGTTCCAGCGCATCTACCACACCGCGGGAGCGCGCTACGCGCTGCTGGCCAGCGCGCGCAACATCTACCTCGAGGCGCCGCTCGGCCGGCACGGCTTCTACCGACGGCTGGCGGATCTGGAGCCACCCGCGCTGTTCGTGTGGGGCAGCCACGATTGGCTCGTGCCCGCCGCGTTCGAGCACCACGTGCGCAAGTGGCTGCCGAGCGCCGAGCAGGTGATCATCGATCGGTGCGGCCACGTGCCGCAGGTCGAGCGGCCCGAGGAGACCAACACGCTGCTCGCCGATTTCTTCACCCGGGTCGAGCAAGCCGCGCCGCGGCGCGCACCGTCGGCCTGGACGCGGCGCGCCCAGGCGGCCTGACCACTAGCCTGAACGGCTGATGGCCGAGTCCCGAACGACCACGTCCGCCAGCCGTAACGGTCACGAGACCGACGCCCCGATCGAGTCCCCCGCCCCACAAGGGGCCGACTCGCTGGTGACACGAGCCTGGCGCGGGCTCGCCGGCGCGGTCCAGCAGCGCATCCCCCGAGCCGACCTCGATGAGCGGGATCCCGACTACATCCGCGAGCAGCTCCCGCTGTTCTGGCTGTTCTCCAGCCTGTGGTTCCGGGGCGAGGTGCGCGGCCTGGGCAACATCCCCGACGAAGGCCCGGTCCTGCTCGTCGGAAACCACTCGGGCGGGAACATGATCCCGGACACGATGGTGTTCACGGTCGCGTTCAGCACGTACTTCGGCGTCGAGCGGCCCTTCTACCAGCTGGCCCACAACCTGGTGCTGTCGCTGCCGGGTCTGAGCTGGCTGCGCAGGTTCGGCACGGTCGCCGCCTCCCAGGAGAACGCCCGCAAGGCACTCTCCTCGGGTGCAGCCCTGCTCGTCTACCCGGGCGGCGACTACGAGGTGCATCGTCCGAGCTGGGAGAGCAGCCGGGTCGATTTCGGCGGGCGCAAGGGGTTCCTGCGCCTCGCCCTCGAGCAGGACGTTCCGATTGTGCCGGTGGTCGCGATCGGGGGCCAGGAAACCGCGCTGTTCCTCACCCGCGGTGAGCGGCTGGCTCGGCTGCTCGCGCTCGACCGGGTGCTCCGGCTCAAGGTTCTGCCGATCTCGATCTCGCTGCCATGGATCGTGAACGTGGGCGACTTCGGGCACATTCCGCTGCCGGCGAAGATCACGGTCGAGACGCTGCCCGCGATCGACCTGCGGGCCGAGTTCGGCCCCGATCCCGACGTCGATGAGGTGTACGACCACCTGATCCGTCTGATGCAGGACGCGCTCGACGCGCTCGCCGCCGAACGTCGCTTCCCGGTCATCGGATGAGGGTCAACGCAAGCCGGCTCGTTGCCGCCCCGATCGAGGACGTGTGGGCGATCGTCACCGATCCCGAGCGGGTCCTTGGCTACATGTCCGGCGTCACCCGGTGGGAGATCGCCGGCGATCTGCGCACCGGCCTCGGCGCCCGGTATCGCATCCTGTTCCGAGTCGGCGCGGCCGAGGTCGGCGGCCTGGTCGAGGTGGTCGAGTTCGACGAGCCGTACGACCTCGCGTGGACGTCCGTGACCGGCCTCGACCACCGGGGGCGTTGGCGCCTGCGCGAGGCGCCCGGTGGCCGCACTCGGGTGGAGTTTCGCCTGGCCTACGTGGTGGCTGGGGCGGCACTCAGCGGATGGCTGGCCGAGCGGATCGCCGCGCCCACCGTCGCCGATCACGTACGCCGCACCCTCCGGCAGCTCGAGCGCCTGGTAGAGCACGAGCAGCTGCGCGCACGAGCCGCGCGGCGCCGGGGGAGCCCCGCGCGAGGCTGACTCGGGTCGGGGAACCGCCGCGGTCGGCGCGCGGCGCGGTAAAGCCGTCGACCTGCACAACATGACATTCCCGGGAGTTTCGACGGGCCCTGGTATGTAGTTCACGCCTTGCGTGCACGCGATGCCAAGGCTGGCGTCCGCCGCGCCCAATGGCAAGTTGTGCACGTCAAGCTTCGGGAAGGCCCACGTCGCCGAGCAGAGCAGGTTGTGGATGCGATTTCACGCGCCGGCGGTGGCGCGAGGTGTCAACGCTCGACCGTGGCGATCGCCATCGCGACCGCACCCTCCTCGCGCCCCACGAATCCCATCCCCTCTCCACGCGTCGCCTTCACGCTGACGTGCTCGGTCGAGATGCCGAGTGCCTGGGCGAGTGACGCGCGGATCTGCTCTCGCACCGGCGCGAGCTTCGGACGCTCGATCACCACGGTGGCGTCGACGTGCAGAATGGTCATGCCGCGGTGCGTCAGCATGGCGACCGTGGTCTGCAGCAGCTCGAGCGAGTCGGCGTCGCGGTAGCGCTCGTCGCTGTCGGGGAAGTGCTGGCCGATGTCGCCGAGCGCCGCCGCGCCGAGCAGCGCGTCGATGATCGCGTGGGTGAGCACGTCGGCATCCGAGTGCCCGGCCAGTCCTCGATCATGCGCGAGCTCGACGCCACCGAGCACGAGCCGCCGGCCCGGCGCGAACGGGTGGCAGTCGTAGCCGAGGCCGGTGGTGATCGTGCCGCGCCCGTCATCGGGAAGGGCCAGGGTCACGCGCGCACCTCCGCCAGCCAACCGGTGATGGCGCCCGACTCACGGTGATGGCGCCCCGACTCACGCGCGCGCTTCCGCCAGCAGCAGCTCGGCCAGCGTCAGATCGGTCGGCGTGGTGATCTTGAGGTTGGCGGGCGAGGACTCGACGACCTCGACTCTGCCGCCGGCTCGCTCGATCAGCCACGCGTCGTCGGTGGCTGCGGCCAGGGTCTCCTCACCGGCGTCCAGCAATGCCCGTTCGAGGGCGGCTCGCCGGAACACCTGGGGGGTCTGAACGGCCCACAGTCGCGCCCGCTCCAGCGTGCGGGTCACGGTGCGCCCGTCACCCACATCGACCTCCTTGATCGTGTCCGACACCGGAGCGGCGGCGACGACGGCGTCGGCCCCGGAACGCTCCAGCTGGTCCAGGGCACGCTCGAACAGGCGCGCCGGTGCCAGTGGGCGCGCCGCGTCGTGGACAACGACGGGATCGCCAGCCGGACACGCCCGCAGAGCCTCGCGCACCGACTCCGAGCGGACGGAACCGCCGGCCACCGCGATCGTTCCCTCCGGAGCCGCGTCCAGCGAGTCAACCGGAAGGGCGACAACGATTCGCTCGATCCCCGCCACCGAGCGAAGCGCCTCGACGCTCCACTCCAGCATCGGCCTTCCTCCCAGCGTGACGAGCGCCTTGGGCCTTCTGGACCCAAGGCGCTCGCCACGTCCGGCGGCCACAATCAGCGCGACCGCCATGCGCGTCGTGGCGCGTAACTACTTGGCGGCGACGGTGACCTTCCCGTTCTTGCCGCTCTTGCCGTGGTAGGACTCCAATAGGAGGCCCTGGAGATACTCCTCGACCCCGTCCTCGTCCATCTCGAGCGCGTACATGAGCTCGGAGGCGAGGATCTTCTTCGCCCGCGTGAACATCTGTTTCTCACCGGTTGACAGGCCTTTCTCGGCCTCGCGGAGGGCCAGGTTGCGGACCACCTCTGCGAGCTCGTATATGTCTCCGGTCTTGATCTTGTCGCGGTTGTACTTGAAGCGACGGTTCCAGTTCTTGGGCATCTCGGAGCACTCGTCCTGGAGTACGCCGAGCACCTTCTGGACGGTCTCCTCGTCGATTACGCGGCGCAGTCCGGCCAGCGCTGCGTTCTCGGTCGGGACCATCACCGTCATGTCGTTGTGCAGGATCTTGATCGTCAAGTACTCGCGCCGCTCGCCGAGGATCTCCTTTTGCTCCTTGCGGATGACCTTGCCCGCGCCGTGGTGGGGATAGACGACGTTGTCGCCGATCTCGAACTCGATGTGCACGACTTCCTCGACGATCTCGAGGTCCTCCAGTGGCTCTTCCATTAGCTCTGTGATGGTGTCCTCCTCTTTCCGGGACGGACGGGGCGCAAGCACCCGCGTCCGACCTTCTCCCTTAGCAACTACGTTTGCAGGTACCTGTCGACCAGGTTGATCTCCTGCTGTCGGCGAAGACCTTCGCGGATGTCCTTCGCCCTGATCTCGCCGACTCCATCGACGGTCTCGAGCTCGCCATCGGTAGCGGCGAGCAGCTCCTCAAGTCCTCCGAACTCCCCGACGATCCGCTGCACGACCATCTTTGGCAGGCGGGGGATCCGCCCCAGGATCCGGAAGCCGCGGGGCGAGGTCGGGTAGTCGAGGGTGTTCAGTTTGCGGTCATAGCCGAGCAGCTCCGCCAGGCGACCGAAGTCCAAGAGATCCTGATTGGGGAGGCGCACGAGGTGGTCGAACGCCGTCGCGAACGTATCGTCGGTGTCCTCCATCAGGTAGTCGTGGACGAGCGCGGCCTTGTCGGCCGACACGCCCACCATCGTCTCGTCGAGTTGCATCTCGATCAAGCGCCCCTCGGTTCCCAATTCGACTATGTAACGCTCGATCTCGACCGCCATTCGCGTGACCAGCTCGGCCCGCTGGAGCACGGTCAGCACGTCGTGCAGCGTCGCGCCGCCCTCGAACTCGAGTGCGGTCAGGCGCGTGGACACCTGGTCGAGCCGGCTGCGGTACTTGTCGAGGGTCGCCAGCGCCTGATTGGCCTTGGCCAGCACCACGGGGATGTCCTCGAGGATGTACTTGATCCCATCGACGTACAGGGACACGACCTCACGGCGCTCGGAGATCGCCACCACGAGCGCGTCGGTCTGCTTGGAGACACGCTCCGCCGTGCGGTGCCGGGTACCGGTTTCGAACGTCAGGATGGTCGGATCGGGCGTCAGCTGGACGTTGACGTGCACGATCTTGGTCGCGTTCGAGGTCAGAACGATCGCGCCGTCCATCTTGGCCAGCTCATAAAGCTGGGCCGGCGAGTAGTCGAGATCGAGCTTGATCCCGCCCGAGAACAGGAAGGCCAGCTCGTCGGGATCCCCGACCACGATCAGCCCACCGGTCCGAGCATGGAGGATGTTGTCGACCCCCTCTCGAAGCGACGTTCCGGGGGCGACCATCTCCAGTGCCCTTACCAGCCGGGAATCCTGTCGAGATTCGAGCTCTCCCTTGAGCTCTTCCCCGGAACGCGGCGGCATGAAGGCCGATTTTACCGCTTCTTCACGGCCTACGACCCGGGCCGGGCGGCGCTCAGGCCGCGAGGGCCCCGGACCGCACGCCCTCGAACGCGGCACCCAGCGCGGCCCGCAGGGTGCAGTGCGCGTTGGGCTCGAGCACCGGCTCGAGCCCGAACTTGCCCGCCTCGGCCAGACGCCGGTCGGCGTGGGCGACCGAGCGCAGCTCGCCGGTCAGCCCGAGCTCGCCGAAGCAGGCCAGCGGCTGTCCGTCGGAGCCCCCCAGAGCCACGCCCTTGACTGCGCTGGCCACGGCCAGGGCCACCGCCAGGTCCGCGCCGGGCTCGTCGACACGCACGCCTCCAACCACGTTCACGAACACGTCGGAGCTCCCGGCGCCGATTCCCGCGTGGCGCCCCAGGACCGCCAGTACGAGCGCGAGGCGGTTGCGGTCAAGCCCGGAAACGACCCGCCGCGGCGGGACCAGCTCCGAGCTCGACACGAGCGCCTGGACCTCGACGAGCAGCGGACGGGATCCCTCGATCGCGCACAGGACGACGCTTCCGGGCGCACGTGTGGCCTCGCCCACGAACCGCGCCGAGGCGTCCAGCACCTCGACCAGGCCGTCGTCGCGCATCTCGAACACCCCGGCCTCGTTGGTCGACCCGAAGCGGTTCTTGATCGCACGGACGGTGCGGTAGGTCCGCTCGCGCTCCCCCTCGAACTGGAGCACGCAGTCGACCAGGTGCTCGAGCACGCGCGGTCCCGCCAGCGCGCCGTCCTTGGTCACGTGGCCGACGAGCAGGACGGCGATCCGGAGCGCCTTGGCCACGCGCATCAGCTCGCCCGCCACCTCGCGGACCTGTGCGACCGAACCGGCAGCGCTCGACAGCTCCGCGGCGTGGAGGGTCTGCACCGAGTCGATCACGCAGACCTCGGGCCGCTCCTGCTCGAGCGTCGCGAGCACCCGCTCCAGATCCGTCTCGGCGATCACGGGGATTCCCAGCGCGCCCGAGCGCAGCCGCTCCGCGCGCAGCCGGATCTGCGCCGCGGACTCCTCCGCCGAGACGTACAGCGTCCGCCGTCCGGCCTCGTTCAGATTGGCGAGCACCATCGTCGTGAGCGTCGACTTCCCGATCCCGGGGGAGCCGCCGATCAGGACCAGCGAGCCGGGCACGATCCCGCCGCCCAGGACGTTGTCGAGCTCGCCGATCCCGGTCGCGAGGCGCGCCTGCTCGACCGCGGCCACGTCGCGCAGCGCAACCGGCTTCACCGCCGCGGCGCCGCTTGACCTCAGGCCCGCGGCGCCGGAGCCGCGCCCGGACGCTGTGGCCCTGCGCACCTGCTCAACCAGCGAATTCCACTCCCCGCACCCGGGGCACTGCCCGGCCCAGCGGGTGCTCTCGTGGCCGCAGGCCGAGCAGATGTGGATCGATGTGGGACGCGGCATACCTCGCCCGAGGCTACGCCGCGCTCCCGACGGAAAGCGCGTAGGCGGCGGCGTCCTCGAGGCGGTCGTCGCCCCAGAACAGCTCACCCGCCACGTCGATCGTGGGCACTCCGAACACCCCGAGCGCGTGGGCGCCCTCGGTCGCCGCCCGCAGCGTGCGCTTGACGGACGGATCGCGGACAGCGCAATGCGCCTCGCGTCGATCCAGGCCGACCTCGGACGCCGCGGCCAGTACGTGCGCCTCGATGCTCAGCTCGCGCCCGCGCTGGAACTGGTCGTGGAACAGCTGCCGCGCCAGCTCGTGGCCGCGTCCGATCGAAAACGCCCACGTCACGGCGCGCATCGCGCCGAGATAGTCGGTCGGCCACGGGTCCGGCCAGATGATCGGCGGGAGGCGGTAGCCGCGGGCGCGACGCTCGATCCCGGCCATCCCGGACTGCCGGCGCCGGTAGTCGCCGAGCGCCCACGAACTCCGACCGGTCAACTTGAACAGGCCGCCGAGCAGCACGGGCTGCCAGGTGATCGGCCCGGGCAGGACCCGTTCCAGCCGCTCCGCGGCGAGGTACGCGTACGGGGACCCAACGTCGAAATAGAACGTGGTGGGCGGCACTGGGGCTGAAACGAATGTCACCGGCGGCGCGTGAGGCGTTCGATAAACTGAACGATACGTTCTCTATGTTAGCGCCCGAACCTCAATCCCAGTCCCGACCCCAGGACGTGCTCGCCGCGAACCTCCGCCGGATGCGCATCGCCCGCCGCCTGTCCCTGTCGGAGCTGGCTCGCGCCACCGGGATGAGCAAGGCGACGCTCTCGAGCGTCGAGAGCGGCCGCTCGAACCCGACCGTCGAGACGCTCGCGGCGCTCGCCGGAGCGTTGCGGGTATCACTTGGCGAGCTGCTGGAGGAGCCGCCCCTGGGCGAGATCCGCGTCGTCCGGGCCGGAGGTCTTGGTCGGGTCGAGGAGGCCGGCGTCGTGCTGTCAGAGCGCGCGTGGGACCCACACGAGCTCGAGGAACCCGATCCGGCGCCGGCGGGGACCCGCGCCGGCGTTTACGTGCTCGAGGGGAAGCTGATCGCGGGACCAGTCGAGCGGCTCACCGAGCTGGCCCGGGGCGACTATGCGTCCTTCCAAATCGACGTGCCGTATGTGTACGAGACGGAGCGGACCCGGGCGCGGGCGCTGGTTCTCACGTACGGAGCCTGAGACGCGTTGTAGGTCGTGAGATGGGGCCGATCACGATCCGCGAGCTCCTCCCCTCCGACCGCCGAGCCGTAGCGTTCGCGTTCGCGCATCTCAGCGCGCAGTCCCGGTATCAGCGGTACTTCAGCCCGAAGAACGAGTTGGCCCCACGCGAGCTGGTCCGGCTGATGAGCGTCGACCATTGGCACCACGAGGCGTTGATCGCATTCTCGCCTTCACCGCGGGCGCCGATCGGGATCGCTCGGTACGTGCGCCTGGACGACTTCGAGGCGGCCGAGGTGGCCATCGAGGTGGTCGACGACTGGCAGCACTGCGGCGTCGGCACCGCGCTCATGGCCGCGCTCAGCGAGCGGGCACGGGCCGCAGGCATTCGCCGTTTCCACGTATCGATGCTGCGCGGCAACCGCGCCGCGCGAGCGCTGGTCAAGCACTTCGCGCCGGCGACGGTGTTGGCCGCCGCCGGCAACGTAGTGGAAGTGAGTTACTCGCTCTCGGAGGGACCGTCGGTGCCCGTGGGCTCCTCGGCGGCGGGCCCGTCCTCGCTCCCCACGCCGCCGTCGCCCTCGGCGCCGCCGTCGGCACCGACCGCCACCGGGGTCGGTTTCGGCGCGGGCTCGATCACGGTCAGCCGCACCTCAGCATCGCCCCCGCCCGCGCCGTCCCCTTCGAACCTGTCGACCATCACGGTCGAGCCCGACGGGACCTGGGAGCGCAACACGAAGTCCGCCAGCGGATCCTCGACATAGCGCTGGATCGCGCGGCGCAACGGCCGGGCGCCCATCGCCGGGTCCCAACCCTTGTCGACGAGCAAGTCCTTGGCCGGCTCGGACAGCTCCAGCTGGAGCTCCCGCTCGGCCATCGACTCGCGGATCCTCCGCAGCAGCAGGTCGACGATCTCCTTGATCTCGTCCTTGGTCAGCTTGTGGAAGACGATGACCTCGTCGATCCGGTTCAGGAACTCGGGCCGGAACACCTTCTTGAGCTCGCCCGTGATGCGGGTCTTCATGTCGTCGTAGGTGATGCCCGTCTCGTCGTCGGACACCGCGAACCCCAATGGGGTGTTGCGGGCGATCTCGGAGGCGCCGATGTTCGAGGTCATGATCACGATGCAGTGGCGGAAATCGACCGTCCGCCCCTGCGCGTCCGTGAGCCTGCCGTCCTCCAGGATCTGGAGCAGGATGTTGAACACGTCGGGGTGGGCCTTCTCGATCTCGTCCAGCAGCAGCACGCTGTAGGGCTTGCGCCGCACGGCCTCGGTGAGCTGGCCGCCCTCGTCGTAGCCGATGTAGCCCGGGGGCGAACCGACCAGACGGGAGACCGCGTGCTTCTCCATGTACTCGGACATGTCGATCCGGATCATCGTGTCCTCGTCGCCGAACAGGAACTCGGCGAGCGTCCGGGCGAGCTCAGTCTTACCGACGCCGCTCGGACCGAGGAAGATGAACGAACCGGTCGGGCGCTTCGGATCCTTGAGCCCGGCGCGCGAGCGCCGGATCGCCTTGGAGACGACCTCGATCGCCGGGTGCTGGCCGATGACGCGCTTGTGGAGCTCTTCCTCCATCCGCATCAGCTTGGCCGTCTCGGCCTCGGTCAGCTTGAACACCGGGATGCCCGTCCACATCGAGACGATGTCGGCGATCTCTTCCTCGCCGATCGAGGGACGCTCCGTCGACTCGCCGGCCTCCCACTGCTCGGCCAGCTCGCGCTTACGCTGGGTCAGCCGGCGCTCCTTGTCGCGCAGGTTGGCGGCCTTCTCGAACTCCTGGTTCTCGATCGCCTCTTCCTTGGCCCGGCGGGTCTCCTCGATCTCGTCCTCGAGCTCCCGGTACACGGGCGGCGAGGTCATCGACTTGATCCGCATCCGGGACGCGGCCTCGTCGATCAGGTCGATCGCCTTGTCGGGCAGGAACCGGTCGGAGATGTAGCGGTCGGCCAGCTCGGCGGCAGCCTCGAGCGCCTCGTCGGTGATGTTCACCTTGTGGTGCTGCTCGTAGCGGTCACGCAGGCCCTTGAGGATCTGGACCGTCTCCTCGGTGGAGGGCTGATCCACGGTGATCTTCTGGAAGCGGCGCTCCAGTGCGGAATCGCGCTCGAGGTACTTGCGGTACTCCTCGAGCGTGGTCGCGCCGATCGTCTGCAGCTCGCCGCGAGCCAGTGCCGGCTTGAGGATCGAGGCCGCGTCGATCGCGCCCTCGGCCGCGCCCGCACCGACGAGGTTGTGCAGCTCGTCGATGAACAGGATGATGTCGCCGCGCTGGGTGATCTCCTTCATCACCTTCTTCAGGCGCTCCTCGAACTCGCCGCGGTACTTGGAGCCCGCGACCAGGGCGGCCAGGTCAAGCGTGTAGATCTGCTTGCCCTTGAGCAGCTCGGGGACGTCGCCGTGGGTGATGCGCTGGGCCAGGCCCTCGACCACCGCGGTCTTGCCGACGCCGGGCTCGCCGACCAGGACCGGGTTGTTCTTGGTCCGGCGCGAGAGGATCTGCATGATCCGCTCGATCTCGGTCTCGCGCCCGACCACCGGGTCGAGCTTTGACTCGGCGGCGAGCTTGGTCAGGTTGCGCCCGAACTGGTCGAGCAGCTTGGAAGACTTCTTGCTCTCGCCCTGGGCGGCCGCGGCCGCGCCAGAACCGGCGGCGCCGCGCTGACGGCTGCCGGGGCCGGAGAGCATCCGGATCACCTCGTTGCGGATCTTCTCGGAGTCAGCGTCGAAGTCGAGCAGGATGCGGGCCGCTACGCCCTCGTTCTCACGCACCAGGCCGAGCAGGATGTGCTCGGTGCCGATGTAGTTGTGGCCCAAGCTGAGCGCTTCGCGCAGCGCAAGCTCGAGCACCTTCTTGGCGCGTGGTGTGAACGGGATCTGGCCGGAGGTGACCTCTTCTCCGGATCCGACGATCCGGACGACCTGGGCACGGACGCGCTCAACCGTGATGTCCAGCGACTCCAGCACACGCGCCGCCAAACCCTCCTCCTCGCGCAACAGGCCGAGCAGGATGTGCTCAGTCCCGATGTAGTTGTGCTTTAGCGTCCGGGCTTCTTCTTGAGCCAGGACTACGACCTGACGGGCTCGCTCTGTGAATCGCTCGAACATGGTTCTTCTCTCTGCGTGCGGTGGGCCTCTAGCAACTCGGTTGAGGTGTGTTCCGGTCTCTCCTCCGCTACCTGCTGCGACACATGGTAGTTCGGCTCTGAGGGGACAACGACGGTTCCGTTTACCCACCTTGTCGGCTGCTAGCCGCACTTTGATGAGCGAAACGGTTCGCGTTTTCTCGGGCCATAGGCCAGTTTACCAACGGCCATACACGCGTCTGACGCAGCTTTCGCTTCGTCCGCGAAGTTCACGAGGCGTTCATGCATGCGTAACTCGTCACGCCAGCCGCCAAATCGAGGGCGTGACGAGTTACGTATCGATATCGAAGCTTAACTCGTCACGCCCCACAAATCGGGCGCGGAATGTCGTGTTTTGCAGGTCTCTTATGGGCGCGACTCTCGCTTTTCCAAGCCGTTGGGACGAGGGGAGAGCCGCCCCGACCACCCGGAGGCGGAACGGAGCCCGGCGAGCCGGAGCGTCGGGCTGGACCGTCCAGACGACTATCGGAGCCTAAAAACCTAATCCCTCATGGCAGGGAACAGCACGACCTCCCGAATCGACCGCTGCCCCGTGATAACCATCACCAGCCGGTCGATGCCGATCCCGATCCCGCCGGTCGGCGGCATCCCCTGCTCTAACGCCTCCAGGAACGCCTCGTCGTACGGCTGGGCCTCCTCGTCGCCGGCGCCGGCGGCCGCCCGCTGCTCCTCGAACCGCCGGCGCTGCTCGTCGGGGTCGTTGAGCTCGGTAAACGCGTTCGCGACCTCCAGCCCGCCGATGTATGCCTCGAATCGCTCGACCAGCTCAGGCTGCGAGCGGTGGCGCTTGGCGAACGGCGAGAGCTCGACCGGATAGTCCATCAGGAAAGTAGGCTCGATCAGCGTCGGCTCGACGTGCTTGGACAGCAGCTCGTCGACCAGCTGCGCCCACGTGTCCCCCTCCGGGACGGTGAGGCCGCGGGCGGACATGGCGGCCGCCAACGCGTCCCGATCGTGCACCTCAAGGATGTCGATCCCGGTCCGGTCGCGGATCGCGTCGACCAGCCGCTCCCGCCGCCACGGCGGTGAGAGATCGATCTCCCCCGAATAACCCGCCTCGGACGCGACGTAGGCCACAAGCCGCTCGCAGCGCGACGCAACATCGAGATAGTCGGCGTACGCCTCGTACCACTCGAGCATGGTGAACTCGGGGTTATGGGTCGAGTCGACGCCCTCGTTGCGGAAGTCCTTGCCGAGCTCGTAGACGCGCTCGAGCCCGCCCACGATCAGTCGCTTCAAATACAGTTCGGTCGCGATCCGCAAATAGAACGTTCTATCTAGAGCGTTGTGGTGGGTCGTGAACGGCCGCGCCAGGGCGCCGCCATAGAGCGGCTGCAAAACCGGTGTCTCGACCTCGATGAAGCCGTCGGCGTCGAGGAACCGCCGCACGGCGGAAACCACCCTCGCGCGCACGATGAACAGCTCGCGCGCCTCCTCGTTGGCGATCAGATCGAGCTCCCGACGCCGGAACCGCGTCTCTACGTCGGTCAGACCATGGTGCTTCTCCGGCGGCGGCCGCAGCGACTTGGCCAGGATCGTGAACGCCTGCACCCGCAGCGTCAGCTCGCCCCGCCGGGACATGAACGCCACCCCATCGACCCCAAGCAGGTCTCCGAGATCCAACCCCAACAGCCGGTCCATCCCATCCGCACCGAGCTCGTCGACCCGCGCCTGGAGCTGGATCCGCCCCGAGCGGTCGACCAGATCCAGGAAGGCCATCTTGCCCTGGCCGCGCCGGGCCGCCAGGCGCCCAGCGACACGGTGGCGGACCGAGGTCTCCTCGCCGGTCGCCAAACCCGCATGGGCCGCCCGCACGGCCGCGATCGACTCGACCCCGTCGAACTCGTGCGGGAACGGGTCCACCCCGGCCGCGCGGAGCGACTCGAGCTTGCGCCGACGCGCCGCCAGCAGCTCATCGGCGCCCTCAGTTCGATCGGTGCTCACGTCACCGGGCGGGCGGAAGGGCTCCGACGCTACGAAACGACGTCGATCTTGGTGATCTTGAGGTGCCGCTCGCCCCTTGGCGTGGCAATCACGACGTCGTCGCCGCGCTTGCGACCGAGCAGCGCCTTGCCCACCGGTGACTCGTTGGACAGCTTGGCCTCCGCCGGGCTGGCCTCGGCCGACCCGACGATCGTGTACTTCGTGGACTTGCCGCCATCGTCCTTGACGTGGACCACTGAGCCGACCCGCACCTCGTCTGTGCCGAGATCCGACTGGTCGATGACCGTCGCCGAGCGCAGCTTTTCCTCCAGGCTGGCGATCCGCGCCTCGAGCATGGCCTGCTCGTTCTTGGCGTCGTCGTACTCGGCGTTCTCGGAGATGTCGCCGAACTCGCGCGCTTCCTTGATCCGGGAGGCGACCTCGCGGCGGCGGGTGGTGGTCAGGTGGTCGAGCTCCGCCTTCAGATTGGCGAGCCCTTCGGGTGTGATGATGACGTCCTTAGGCATGACATAGACCTATATTCGAGGGCACCGCCGGCGGAGCGCCAGCGGCCCGGACGAGAAAAAACCCGCCTGCTAAGCGGGGAATTTGCACACGACTGGTGTGCGTGGGCGGATGAGTATAGACACCCGCGGAATCAGGCCGGGGCCGTGGCCCTGGATCCGGTGAGACGTCCCCTGCGCCGCCTGATCTACGCCGCGGTCGGCAGCGCGCCGGCGTGCAGCAGCTCCCGCGCTGCCGCGAGCGAGGGCGCGGTCTGCAACGCCGCCTGCAGGGGCTTGCCCCCGCCCAGCCGCTCGACGTACCAGGGATAGAACTTGCGCAGGTAGCGAGTGGCGCGCTCGGCGCCGAGATGCTCGACCGCGCACTCGATCACCCAGTCGAGCTCATCCAGGATCTCGTGAGGACCCGGGTCGTCCACCCGGCGACCCAGGACCTGCTCGAACAGCCACGGATTGCCGAGCGACCCGCGCGCCAGCAGCACACCCGCCGCGCCGGTCTGCTCGAACGCAAAACGCACCGCCTCAGCGCTCTGCAGCCCGCCGGAGACGAGCACCGGCACCGGGAGCTCCGAGACCAGGTCGCGGACCAACTCATACCGCGGCGCGCCGCTGTGGCGCTGCGAGGCGTGCCTTGGGTGGATCGAGATCCCGGCAACGCCGGCGTCGAACACGAGCCGGCGCGCGACCTCCAACCCGCTCAGATCGCCGGGACGCTGCCCCGAGCGAAGCTTCACGGTGACCGGCAGCCCACTCCCAGAAGCAGCCGCCCGTGCCACGGCGACGGCCCGAGAAGGCTCCTCGAGCAGCGCAGCGCCGGCCCCGGTCTTGCATACCTTGGGCACCGGGCAGCCCATGTTGATGTCGATCAGGTCGGCCCCGGCCGCCGCCACCCGTTCGGCCGCCGAGGCCATCACGTCCGGATCGTGGCCGAAAAGCTGCACCGAGACCGGGTGCTCGTCTGGGTGAATGCGCAAGAGCTCGCGGCAGGTACGCTCGTTGCGGTAGTGCACCGCGAAGCTCGAAACCATCTCGGACACCACGAGCCCGGCGCCATACCGCTTGGCCTGCAGGCGCACGAACCAGTTGCCGATACCGGCCAGCGGTGCCAGCACGACGCGGTTGGCGATCTCGACGCCACCCAGGCACCAGGGCTCGGCAAGCGACCGGGAGATCGGCGTGAGCGACCGGGACATCACCGTTTCATGGTACGAATCCAGGCATGAACCTGTTCGAAGCGCTGCGCCCGTGGACCGAGGTGGTGTTCGAGCAGGTTCCGGACCTCGAGCTGTTCGACGCCCATACGCACCTGGGCCAGAACGATCCCGACGGGATGAAGCAGACCCCCGAGGAGCTCGTAGCGGCGCTCCAGATCGCGGGGGCACGCGGAGCGTTCACGTTCCCGTTCCACGAGCCCGACGGCTACCGCGAGGCCAACGACGCCGTGATCGAGGCAGCAAAACAATCGGACGGACTGCTCGTCCCGTTCTGCCGCGTCGACCCGCACGACAATCCCTTGCCGGAGGCCGAGCGGAGCCTCGACAACGGCGCACGCGGGATCAAGCTCCACCCGCGCGCCGAGCAGTTCACGCTCGATAACCCGGCCGTTGAGCCGCTGGTCGCACTGGCCGACGAGCGCTCGCTCCCGGTTCTGATCCACGCCGGCCGCGGCATCCCCGCGCTCGGCCTGGACGCGGTCCAGCTGGCCGAGGAGTATCCGAACGCCCGTTTGATCCTGGCCCACGCCGGAACCAGCGATCTATCGTGGATCTGGCGCGCCGCCGCCGACCTCCCCAACCTGCTGTTCGACACCGCCTGGTGGATCCCGGCCGACCTCGAGGCGCTGTTCTCGCTCGTTCCGCCCGGGCAGATCGTGTTCGCCTCAGACGCCCCGTACGGCAATACCTTCATCTCGGCCGCCTTCCAGCTGCGCTGGGCGCTCCAGGTCGGGCTGAGCGCCGAGCAGACCCGCTCGATCGCGTCCGGGCAGTCGCTGCGCATCGCCGCGGGCGAGGCGCTCCAGCCGGCCGGGCCGGCGATCGGAGAACGAGACCATGCCCCGCACCTGCTGCTCGACCGGGTCGCGTTCTTCCTGCTCTTCAGCGCGATGGGCACGATGCGCGGGATCGACCCGACCGAGATGCTCGCGCTGGCGCGGCTCGCGTGTGACGTGCCCGACGAGATCGACGACGCCCCCGTGTTCGCCGCGATCCGCGGCCTGCTCGACGACTACGGCGCGTACGCGGCCGAGCATCCCGAGGAGCGCCGGCGGATCACGTTCCTGATCCTGGCGGCAACGGTGGCGCGGACGCCAGACGTGCCGATTCCGCCGGGCGCGCTGGAGCGGACTCTTGATTCCGCTGCCAGATCAGCCGAAGCCCGGTCAGCGTGAGCAGGTCGTCGACCTCGTCGATGGTTTCGCGGATGAACGGCACGAGCACGCCGGCGAGTCCTCCGGTGGCGATCACGTGGGTGCTCGGGCCTAGCTCGACGCGCAGCCGGCGCACGATTCCCTCGACCTGACTCGCGAAGCCGTACACGATCCCGCTGCGGATCGCGTCAACCGTGTTCTTGCCGATCAGCGAGCGCGGCGGCGCGAGCTCGACCTTGGGCAGCCTGGCCGCGCGGTCGTACAGCGCGTCGATCGAGATCTCGGCGCCGGGGGTGATGATCCCGCCCAGGTACTCGCCGGCCGTCGAGACCACGTCGTAGGTAATCGCGGTGCCGAAGTCGACGATGACGCAGGTGTCATGGACACGCTCATACGCCGCCACGGCGTTAGCCAGCCGGTCCGCGCCGACCTCGTGCGGGTTGTCGTAGCGGATCGGCATGCCCGTCTTGAGCGTCGGACCAACCACGAGCATCGGCGCCCGCAGGTAGTGCCGGGCCATCAGGGTCCACTGCACCGAGAGCTGTGGCACTGTCGTCGAGACGATCGAGCCGTCCACGTCGGCGAACGACAACCCGCGCAGGCCGAGCAGGTTCTGTAGCGCCGCCCCGAGCTCGTCGCCGGTCGATTCGCGCACGGTGGCGAACCGCCAGTGCTCCGTCACCGTGCTCTCGCCGTCGCGGAACAGGCCGAAGTGGGTCTGGGTGTTGCCGACGTCGACGACCAGCAGCATGCGCGAACCCTAGAGGAGCGGGTCACCCACTCGCCGCACCTCCTGGCCGGGATGCGCGGGCTCCAGATCTTCCAGCGCGTCGGCGACCCGCCTCCCGTCGGGAAGGGTCAACGACGGGTCCAGCTCGAGCAGCGGCACGAGCACGAACCGCCGCGAGGTGACCTCGGGGTGCGGCAGGGTCAGGCGGTCAGACGAAAACTCCAACGAGTCCAGCAGCAGCACGTCGACGTCGATCGGCCGCGGCCCGTGGCGCACGCCGCCGGGCTCCCGCCCGAGCGCCCGCTCCACCTCCTTGCAGGCATCCAGCAGTTCCTCCGGGCCGAAAGCCGTCTCCACGCGCAGGCAGGCGTTGTAGAAGTCGCGCTGATCGAGGACCAACCCGACTGGCTCGGTCTCGTAGACGGATGAGGAAGCCACCACGGTGACACCGTGCGACGGGAGCGCTGTCACGGCATCGACCAAGTGCCGGCGCCGGTCGCCGACATTCGAACCAAGGCCCAAGTAACCGACGGTCACTCGGAAGTCATTCCGCCTCGCGCCACACCTCGACCGAAACCTCGCTCACCGGCAGAGCCATCGGCGGCTCGGGCTTGGCGGCCTTGATCCACACCGCCCCGATGTCGTAGCGCTCGAGCAGGCGGTCGGCGATCGCCGCGCACAGGCGCTCGAGCGTCTTGTAGGAGCGCTGCTGGGCGACCAGGTTCGCGGTCTCGCAGACCTCCGCGTAGTCGATCGTGTCCTCGATCCGGTCGGTGACCGTGGCATCGCACTCCCCCACGTCGAGCCGAAGGTCGAGGAGCAGTCGCTGGCCCACCTCGCGCTCGGCGGCGGTCACCCCCACGTGGGTGAAAAGCGAGAGGCCGCTGACCTCGATTGTCACCTCGGGCTCGGGGTGACCCTCCTCCTCGCCGTCCTCTTCTACCTCGTCGTATTCGTCTGGGTCGTCCATGGCGCGCTGACCGTAGCAGCCGCGACCGTCAAAGCGTCTCGAACGGGTGCCACGTCATGCACACGAAAGACCCGCGCGCCGCGCTCGTAGGCGAGCACGCACGTGGCGATCGTCGCAGCGACCCGCTCGTCGACCTCGCGACCGGTCAGGCGACCGAGAAAACTCTTGCGAGAGGTCCCGATCACCAGCGGCCGCCCCAGGTCGAGGAATTCACCGAGTCGCGCGAGCAGCTCCAGGTTGTGCGCGACGGTCTTGCCGAAGCCGATCCCGGGGTCGATCAGGATCCGCGCGGGGGCGATCCCGGCATCGACGGCGAACGCCATCCGCTCCCCGAGGAACGCCTTGATGTCGCCCACTACGTCGTCGTAGCGAGGGTCGTCCTGCATCGTGCGCGGGTCTCCGAGCATGTGCATCAGGCAGCACTCGGCGTCGGCGGCCGCGATCACGCCGGCCATCCCCGGATCGCCGCGCAACGCGGTTACGTCGTTGACCAGGGTGGCGCCGGCATCCAGAGCGCGCGCGGCCACGCCCCGCTTGGAGGTGTCGATCGAGATCCGGGCCCCGCATCCGGACGCCATCAGCCCCTCGATCACGGGCATCACACGCCGGAGCTCCTCGTCCTCGGGTACCGAGGGAGCCCCCGGACGGGTCGACTCGCCGCCGACGTCGAGGATGTCGGCTCCCTCGGCCATCAGCGAGCGCCCGTGCGCGATCGCGGCCGCGGCGTCCAGATACCGCCCGCCATCAGAGAACGAATCGGGCGTGACGTTGACCACACCCATGATTCGGAAATCGGATCCCGCCCGCCCTGCCCCCCGCCGCCTACTCATCCGGCCACCGCCCGTGCCGGTCGAAGTACTCGCGGGCCTCCTCCTCGCGCTCGCGATCGCGATTGCTGGCCACACCGATCCGGTAGAGCCAGTTGATCATCCACACGATGATCGCGACGATCACGAGGCCTACCCCGGCCCCCGCGGCGGCCGTCTCGCCGTGGCCGATCACGATTCCGACCACCCCGGCGACCGCGATCGCCACGGGCACCCAGACGCGCGTGGCGCCGAGGATGATGCGCACGACCAAGCTCGGCTGATCACGGCGGTTCATTCCGCGAGAGTAGTGTCCCGCAGCGTGCCGGTCTCATCGCGCGAGAGGAGCGTGCCCGGCACGCTCACGCGCCGAACGCTGCTCAAGGCGGGCGCCGGCGGTGCCGCGCTGCTGGCCACACGCGGCCTCCCGGCTTGGGCGAGACCGGTGGCGCGTGCGGCGGCCCTGCGGCAACCCGACAGCCTTCCTCTCCCTGGAGGTCGCTTGCGACCTCCAGGCAGTCTCCCTTTCCCGTCCAACCCCGCCGGCACCCCGAGCATGCCGGAGATCGAGCACATCGTCGTGCTGATCATGGAGAACCACTCGTTCGACAACCTGCTCGGGATGGTCCCCGGCCAGGTCCCGGGCCGGGGCTCAGTCGACGGCTGGATGCCCCAGTTCACGTTCATCGATCCCAACTACGCCACCACATCGGAGGAGGACCCGCAGGACATCCAGGTCGGCGAGCGGTTCATCGCCGAAGTCGCGCACGCCCTGATGGCGGCGCCCACCTGGAAGCGGACCGCGCTGTTTCTCACCTATGACGAGCACGGCGGCTACTACGACCACGTCCCGCCGCCACCCGCAATCGCCCCCGACTCAATCGCGCCCATGCTGACCGCCGGCGACGTGCCGGGGGCGTTCGACCGCTACGGCTTCCGGGTGCCGCTGATCGTGGTCTCGCCCTGGGCGAGACCCGGCTACGTCTCGCGCCTGACCCAGGACCACACCTCGATCACCGCCTTCATCGAGCGCAAGTGGAACCTGCCGGCGATGACCTTCCGCGACGCGAACGCCCGCCCGATGACGGACTACTTCGACTTCCGCCGCGCCGCCTTCGAGACGCCGCCCGAGCTGGCCGCGGCGCCCAAGCTCGGGCCGGGGCTGGCCGAGTGCCTCGCCGCGGGGCTCAGCCCGCCCATGAGCGGCTCGGGCGGCCCGAGCTAGGTCGTCCCGGGTCGCGGTCAGTGGTGGGCGTGGGCATGGCGGTGAGCGTGATCGTGCTCGGTCGCCCTGCCGCCGCCGTGCGTGTACTTGCCGGGGTCCGCCTCGAAGGCGTGCAGGCAGCGCTCGGAGCAGAAGTAGTAGGTCTCGCCGCCAAGAACCTTGCTCACGGCCTTGTGCCGGTCGACACTCATCCCGCAGACGGGATCGGTCGCTCCACGCCTGGCGGTGAGCCAGAACATCGCCCCGAAGATCACCAGCCCGAGGGCGTTGAGCACGAGCTTGTAGTTGATGGCGATCGAGCTGAAGATGTCCGCGTGGGTCGGTCGCGCCCCCGTCGGGATCAGCCCGAGCGCCGAGAAGATTCCGTCGACGATCAGCGCGGCGATCACCATCGTGACGAACATCAGCGCAGTGATCCGAACCGTGAACCTGGTGCCGTAGTACTTGCGGTAGATCAGCAGGATGGGGATCACGATCAGGTCCGCGAACAGGAACCCGAGCACGCCGGCGAAGCTGATCCCGCCCGACCACAGCACCGCCGCCAGGGGCACGTTGCCCACAGAGCAGACAAAGCTCAGCACGGCGATGATCGGACCGATCAGCACGTTCTCGATCGTCGGCAGCGGCGCCGGGGCGTGCCGGATGAACAGGTGCTCGAAGAATCCGTTGCTGAGCTGGGCGATGAACCCGGCCAGCAGGAACCCGAGCGCGATCTCCTTGTAGAGCATCTGCCAGTCGCCGCGGAAGTTGTGCGCGACATCCGACCACGCCTCAACCGACGTGAGCCGGTGCCGCCAGCTCAGCTGCGTCGCGGATCCGTGGTGCTGATGGCCGGTGTCGGCTTCGATCGCGTGCTCGCGCGCCTCCTGCTCGAGCCGGCGGCTGACGAACAGCCTCAGCATCACCGTCATCAGCACGATCATCACGATCCCGCCGACGTACTCGGCAAGCGTGAACTGCCAGCCGATCAGCACCCAGAGCACGAGGCCGAGCTCCCACACCAGGTTGGTAGAGGCGAACTGGAATGCCAGCGCCGACGCCGCCGAGGCGCCCTTCTGAAACAGCGACTTGCCGATCGCGATCGCCGCATACGAGCACGACGACGAGGCCGCGCCAAGCCCGGTCGCCCACCCGACCGACCGCGCACCCGAGCCGCTCATCAGGCCCTGGATCCGCTCGCGCGGCACCCACGCCTGCACGACCGCCGAGATGAAGAAGCCGAGCACCAGCGCCCACCAGACTTCCCAGGCCATCAGGAACGAGTCCTTGAGGGCGTGCCAGATCACGCTCATGAACACAACCTATCAGATACCCCTAGGGGGTAGGGGTGTCGTGCTAGGATGCCGGCATGGCAAACACAGACGCCCCCACCCGCGGGTATACCGCCAGCAAGGACCAGCTGCTCGCCCGGCTGAAACGGATCGAAGGGCAGATCCGCGGGATCGAGGGCATGGTCCAGGACGATCGCTATTGCATCGACATCCTCACCCAGATCTCAGCCGCTCAGGCGGCGCTGGACAAAGTCGCGCTCGGGCTGCTGGACGGGCACGCGCACACGTGCGTGATCGGCGCCAAACCCGAGCAGCAGGACGAGCGGACCGAGGAGATGATGGCCGCGATCGGCCGGCTGCTCAGGCGCAGCTGAAGGCTGATTTCCGACCGGCTGGAGCCGGCTCAGGAGCTATTCGGCGGTGCCGCCGGCGAGGCCAGGCCGCGGCAGCGGCCGCGGGCTCTCGCGGCGCTCACCGGCCGGCGTGCCGGGAATCGGCACCTCGGGCGGCGGCGGAGCCTCGGCGCCGAACACATCGGCCTCACCGCGCCCGTCGAGAAGCGCCATGAACTGCTCCTTCTCGATCGTCTCGCGTTTGATCAAGATCTCGGACAGCTTCTCGAGCGAGTCGCGGTGCGAGCTCAGGATGTCCTTGGCCTGCACGTGCGCCGCCTCGACCATCCGCCGGATCTCGTCGTCGATCTCACGCGCGATCTCGTCGCTGTAGTCCGGCTCGGCGCTGAACTCGCGGCCGAGGAACGGCTGGCCGTGGTCGTGTCCGAACACGCGCGGGCCGAGCTTCTCGGACATTCCGAAGCGCATGACCATCTGCTTGGCGGTGGCGGTCACCTTCTCCAGGTCGTTGGACGCCCCGGTCGTGACCTCGCCGAAGACGATCTCCTCGGCGGCACGGCCGCCCAGCGTCATCGCCATGGTGTCGTTGAGCTCCGCGCGGGTCGTCAGGAACCTGTCCTCGCCCGGCAGCGAGATCGTGTACCCCAGGGCCTGGCCCCGGGACATGACCGAAATCTTGTGGATGGGATCGCTGTTGGGCAGGTAATGGCCCACGAGCGCGTGCCCCATCTCGTGGTATGCCGTGATCCGCCGCTCCTTGTCGGACATGACGCGGGTCTTCTTCTCGGGACCGGCGATCACACGCATGATCCCTTCCTCGAGCTCGATCTGCGTGATCTCGCGCTTGCCGTTGCGGGCGGCGAGCAGCGCGGCCTCGTTGACGAGGTTCGACAGGTCGGCGCCGGTGAACCCGGGCGTCTGACCGGCCAGCGCGTCGACGTCGATCTCGCGCGCGAGCGGCTTGCCGCGGGTATGGACGTCGAGGATCTTCTTGCGGCCGTTGCGGTCGGGACGGTCGACCACGATCTGGCGGTCGAACCGGCCGGGGCGCAGAAGCGCCGGGTCAAGGATGTCGGGGCGGTTGGTGGCGGCGATCAAGATGATGTTGTCCTTCATCTCGAAGCCGTCCATCTCGACCAGCAGCTGGTTCAGCGTCTGCTCGCGCTCGTCGTGGCCACCGCCCAGGCCGGCGCCGCGGTGGCGCCCGACGGCGTCGATCTCGTCCATGAAGATGATGCACGGCGAGTTCTGCTTGGCCTGCTCGAACAAGTCACGCACGCGCGAGGCGCCGACGCCGACGAACATCTCGACGAAGTCCGAGCCGCTGATGCTGAAGAACGGTACGCCGGCCTCTCCCGCGACGGCGCGGGCCAGGAGCGTCTTACCGGTCCCGGGCGGCCCGTACAGGAGCACGCCCTTGGGGATTCGCGCCCCGAGGGCCTGGAATTTCTTGGGGTTCTCTAAGAACTCCTTGATTTCGTGCAGCTCCTCAACGGCTTCGTCGACCCCCGCGACGTCACGGAACGTGATCTTGGGGGAGTCCACCGACATTCGCTTGGCGCGCGACTTGCCGAACGACATCACCTTGGACCCTCCGCCCTGGACCTGGTTCATCAGGAAGATCCAGAACCCGATGAAGATCACGAACGGCAGGATGTAGGTCAGCAGCGACAGCCAGCCGCTCGACGCCTTGCCCTGGATGTCGAAGTCCCCGGGGTTCAGGTCCGCCGTGGCCTTCTCGATCAGCTGCGGCGCGTAGGCGTCCGGGTAGCCGACCGTGTACTTGACGCCGCTGGTCGTGGTGACGTTGGCCGTGTTGTCCTTCTCGTGCAGCGACATGCTCTGCACCTGGCCGTGGTCGAGCTGATAGATGAGGTCGCCGAAGGTCTGCTTCTCGGTCTTACTCGAGCTGCCGATCAGCTTCTGGGCGAAGAACGCCAGCACGACCACAATCAGGATCGGGAAGGCGGCGCTCTTGAAAAACCTGCTCATGATGAGAAAAAGATGCGGACCATGCCGCCACTGGACTCGGAGTCTGGAGCTGTCAAGCGTAGCATCTGGTCAGAGCCCGCCGAACAGGTATGCACCCCAGCATTCATCGTGCATTCACTCCTTCAACGCGGCCACGTAGGGCAAGTTTCGGTAGCGCTCGTCGTAGTCCAGCCCGTAGCCGATCGCGAACCGGTTGGGAATCTCGAAGCCCACATACTTCGTCCGTAAATCGACCTTTTGCCGGTCCGGCTTGACTAGCAAAGCGCAGACCTCCAGCGATCGGGGGTTTCGCCCGTCCAAGTTGCGCAATAGGTATTGCAGCGTGAGGCCCGAATCGACGATGTCCTCGACGATCAGGACGTCCCGACCCTCGATCACCGTGTCGAGGTCCTTGAGGATCCGGACCACGCCCGAGGACTTGGTGGCCGAGCCGTAGGAGGCGACGGCCATGAAGTCGACCTCGCAGGGTACGTCGAGGTCGCGCATCAGGTCCGACAGGAAAAACACCGCACCCTTCAGAACGCCGACGAGCACCAGATCCTTCCCCGCGTAGTCGCGCGAGACGTCGGCCGCCAGCTCGCACACACGCCGCCGCAGATCCTCGGCGGGCACGAGGATCTCCCCGATCGCGTCGTCGCCTTCCACTGCTTTTAATTATGAGTGTTCCGGGCCTCGCGAGCCCTGCGGACCGCCATTGCCCGGAGCGAGGACGAAACGAACCGCCTCCCGGGTCTCCGGCGTGACCTTGAACCGCTCGGACATCGCGAGCCCCGCCACCCACGCGATTTCTCCTCCGGCCTCGACCACGGCCACCCGAGCGCGCTCGCGCCGCGGGACGCGCCCCTCGACGAACAGATCTTGAAGCGACTTCGTGCCACCGAGCCCGAGCGCGGCGATCCGGTCTCCGGGCCGCCACGAGCGAACGAGCAGCTCAGAGGACCCAAGCGCTGCCCGGTCGAGCACACCGGGCTCGAGGACGGGCTCGGCGAGCTCGCATCGGATCTCGCAGTCGCCGAACAAGACGGCCCCGGGAATCGCAAGGCGAACGGCCTCAGTCGAGACGGATGGCCCGCTGTCCAGCCGCTCGATCCGGAGTTGGCCGTACTCGACCACCGCCCGCAGCCCGCATCCGATGTCGAGCATCGCCGTCCCGTGCTCACTCAGGGCCGCCAGCTCGTCCGCCCGCCCCGCCGCCCCCGGCGCGAACCCGCCGGCCGCCTCGTCGGCCATGCGCTGGACGACGAGCCGGCGCAGCGCGTCCGGCAGATCCCCCAACGTGCTTACCGACACGCCCGCGCCTAGTAGCTGCTCGACCAGCGCGTCGAGCACGTCGGCCTCGTCACGCAGGATCGCGGCCACCGCGAGCACGTTCTGTTCGGCCGCGGGGTGGATCGCCCGCAGCGCCGGTAACAGATCGTTGCGGATCCGGTTGCGCGCGTATGCGCGTGATGCGTTGCTCTCGTCCTCGCGCCAGGCCAGCCCGCGCGCCCGGCAGTAGGCGGCGGTGTCCTCGCGCGTGAAAGAGAGCAGCGGCCGGACGAGCGCTCCCTCGCGGGGTCGCATCCCGAGCAGGGCCCGCCGGCTGGGCGAGGAGGCCAGCCGGTAGAGGATCGTCTCGACCTGGTCGGTCGCGGTGTGACCGGCGGCCACGTCGGCCCCGCCGGCCAGCGCGTGAGCCTCGCGGTAGCGCACCTCGCGCGCCCACGCCTGCCGGTTGCCGGCCACAGCCTCGCCCGGCCCGCGCACCTCGAGGGCGACCCCGAGCCGCCCGCACAACTCGATGCAGTGGCGCTCGTCCTCGTCCGACGCCGCCGCGCGAAGGCCGTAGTTGACGTGGAGCGCGGTCACCGCGTCAGCGCCGGCGATCCGCACCGCGAGGTCGAGCAGGCAGGTCGAGTCGCGTCCTCCGGAGAGCAGGACCACCACCTCCCGTGCGTTACACAGCAACCCCCCGGCGCGGACCTGCGCGGCCATCTCGGTCTCGGTCATCGCCGGTTTCGCTCGCGGGCGATGAACACCTCGGTCGACTCGGTGAAGCCCTTCAGGCGCACCTCCGCGATCCGGTCGAACTTAAGGTCGCCCCGCCCCCGCGCCCGCGCGACCACGGGACGGGTCACCAGCACCTCGCCACCCGCCGCGCGCGCCGCCACCCGCGAGGCGATGTTCACGTCCCGGCCGTAGTAGTCCCCGTCGCGGTACAGCGCGTTGCCGTAGTGGATAGCGATCCTGGGCAGGGTACGTCCGGGCTCGAGGCGCTGGAAGGCGACCGCCCATACCGCCTCGACCTCGCCCGCCTCCTCGGTCAGCCGGGTGTAGCCCGCGAGGTCGGCGAAGGCGATCGCCACCCGCATGCGACCCAGGTCAACGCTCTCGCCCTCGAGGTCTGACTCCATGTGGCCGACCACGTCCTGCTCGACGAAGTGCTGGAGGTAGCGGTGGTGGATCTGGTCCATCACCGGCGCCGATAGCGGCAGGAGCTGGCGGGTCAGCTCGAACATCTCATCGGCGGTCTCGACGCCCGTTGCGCCGGACCGCATCAACGGCTCGTGCACGTACAGGTGAAACAGCCTGACCTCGGCGTCGGCCACCCGAGCCATCGCCTGACCGTAGACGCGCATGAGCTGGAGCAGGGCCACCAGCGGGAGCCCCGCCTCGAGCACCCTCGCCACCACCTGCAACAGTTGCACGTCCGATGCCGACAGGTGGTCGACCTGCGCCTGGGTGGTGCCGAGCGCCGCGACCACTCGCACGATCAGCGCCGGCTCGAGCCCCGTCTCACGCGCGGCCTCCGCGAGCGTGTAGGACTCCTCGCCCGTGGCGAACAGCTCCTCGACGTAGCCGAACGCCAGCCGCCCCTCGTCGCTGGCTCGCCGGATCCGCACCGTTGCGTCTGTTCACGGTTGCGCTGGACATCTCTGGACAGGAGTCTGCTACCCGCCGCGGCCGCGACGATCGCGCACGGGTTGTGTTCCTGATCCGGCCCCTGAGGAGTCATAGTTGGCGGCGGGGCCTCGACGAGCACGAAGCCCCGCCGCCCGCGGGACTGACGGCCCGCTGCGTCGGCCGTTGGCGCTCGTCACGTTTCCGGCGGCGCCTCGCGAACGTGCTCCCCAGCTGGCCTGGGCAACTCGTCACGCTCCGGCCTATTGCCTGTTTCGGGGGTTGCGCTAGGTCTACTCGTCCCCGCCCGATCTGTCAATGGCGACGCTCGAAATTGGACCCCGCTCACCGCCCAACCACCGATAAATCACAATAGGTGGCGCATGGCCGCGCCGATCGGACTGCAGCCGACCGCCGAGCTCGCCGAGCGTGTCCTGCTCCCGGGCGATCCGGCGCGCGCCTTGCTGCTGGCCGAGTCGCTGATCGACGGGGCCAGGATGTACAACCACCACCGCGGCCTGTGGGGATACAGCGGACTCGCGCTCGACGGCGAGCCGCTCACGATCCAGAGCACGGGGATGGGCGGCCCGAGCGCGGCGATCGTGATCCACGAGCTGATCGAGTTGGGTGCGCGGCGTCTGCTGCGCATCGGAACCTGCGGCGCCCTCCAGTCGACCCTGCACCTCGGCGACCTGGTGATCGCCACCGAGGCGGTCGCCGCCGACGGCACCAGCCGCGCCCTCGGCGCGGGCGAACGGGTGCCGGCCACCCCGGAGCTGCTCGCGGCGGTGGACGACGCCGCCGCCTCGGGCGACGACGCCTTCACGGTGCACCGAGGGCCAGTCGTGTCAACCGACCTGTTCTACGACCGGCGCGGCCTCGAGCTCGGTTGGCACGCCGCCGGCGTGCTGGCCGTCGAGATGGAGGCCGCCACCCTGTTCACCCTGGCCACCTCTTACGAGGTCGAGGCGGCCGCGCTCTTCACCGTGTCAGACCTCGTCCTGCCGGAGCGCGTGCGGATCGGCCCCGAGGAGCTCCAGAGCGCCGAGCGGCGGATGGGGCAGGCGGCCCTGCGGGCGCTCAGCCTCGAGTGCCGGACTCGCAGCGCCAATTCTTGAGTGGCGGACTCGCGGCGCTAATTCTTAGGTGCCGGACTGGCGGCGCTCAGCTCTGTGCCGCCCGCTCGTCGATCGCCGCCTCGATCCGGGCCAGGACCTCCTCGATCGCGGTCAGACGGTGCTCGATCGGGCTCTCTGCCCCCAACTGATCGATCCTCTGTTCGACCCGGTCCAGGCCGTCCTCGATCGTCTCGAGCCGCTGTGACACGCTGCGCAGCCGGCGCGTCAGCCGTTCCAGGTCGCCGGCCGACGGGAGGTTCAGGGCACTCATCGCAAGCTCCTGGGCGCGGGTGGCCCGGTCCCGAGCCTCGAACGTGGCCGAGAGCGTCCGGGTGACCACCGGGTTGTCGAGCAACCCATGCGCCACCTTTCCGATCGCCTCCTCGCCTCCTCGCGTAACCCGGCCCTTCAGGCCTTTCTCGTTGGACATCTCGCGCCTCTCATTTGGTTGATCGATCAGTTCGGCGTCGGCCGCCATCCCCATCTGCGCAAAGTCTCCCCTTCCCTACAACTCTAACCCTCAACTCGAGGCTTAGTTGACGCGGACGATAGTTGCCCGTCGCTACAGTGGCCGCGGGTTCGTGCCGATTCAAGGGTTGCCTGAGCTCTTCGTGGCAGCGCCACGCGCTCATATCCCAACAGACACCCAGAACACCCGACGGTTCCAAATTGCAAAGCTCGGCGTCACTTAGTAGCTTCCAGCCAAGCCTATCTGTGATCACTGCTGTAACGATTTTGCACGTGGTGGCACCTTGCGGGAGGAGTAAGCCATCGTGTTGAAAAGGCGCAAACTTAGGTTCGCTGCCCTGGCCGTCGGCGCCGCCGTCGTGGTGCTCGGCCTGGCTTCGATCCCCAGCGCCTCCGCGGACGGATGCACGGTGACGATCACCGTCGCCGGCGGCCAGCAGTTCGTCTTCCAGAACGTGGCGCCTGGCACGGCGCCAACCTCGCTGCCGCTCCCGGTGACTCTCCCGATCACCAACGTCGTCCAGTCGTGCCCGCCGCTCACCGCGACGACGCCGGCGGTCACCGTCACGACGACGACGACGCCGACCACACCCTCGACCTCAACTTCTACGTCGACCTCGACGACGTCCAGGCCGAAGCCGTCGCACGGCTCGTCTACTTCGTCTACGAGCTCGACGACGCCGACGACCACAACCCAGACCTCGTCCACCAACGGCGGCTCGGGCAAGGGGAAGGGGAAGGGGAAGGGGAAGGGGAAGGGACAGGCGTCCGGGCTGGCCGGTCTAGGGACCGCCGGAAGCAACCTCAAGCAGCCGAGCGCGCCCAAGTCGAAGACCAAGCCGCACAAGTCGGCTCCGAAGCCGCCCCCGCCGGTCACCCCGAGCGGTGTACCGACGCCGTCCAACCCGACCTACTCCTACGCCGTGCCCGGCCCGGCGCCAATCGGCGTCCCGAACTTCTTCATCGACAGCTTCCAGATCCCGCCCTTCCTGCTTCCGATCTATCAGGCGGCCGGCAGCGAGTACGACGTGCCGTGGCAGATCCTGGCCGCGATCAACGAGATCGAGACCGACTACGGCCGCAACCTGTCGGTGTCGTCCGCCGGCGCCGTGGGCTGGATGCAGTTCCTCCCCTCGACGTGGAAGGAGTGGGGCGTCGACGCGAACGGGGACGGCATCGCCGATCCGTACAACCCGGCCGACGCGATCTTCACCGCCGCGCGCTATCTGCACGCGGCCGGCGCCTCCAAGAGCATCCAGGGCGCGATCTTCGCTTACAACCACGCCGGGTGGTACGTCCAGTCGGTGATGCTGCGAGCCGAACTGATCGGCGGCATGCCCAAGTCGTTCATCAACGCGCTCACCGGCCTGGTCGACGGCGACTTCCCCGTCGCGGCGCCGGCCAAGTACGCCGACGACTCCGTCCTCAAGCTGGCCAAGACCCGAGTCAAGGGCTCTAACGCCGCCGTGACCGTCCAGTCGAACCCCAACAGCAACGGGACGAATATCTACGCCAACGCCGGCTCGCCGGTGATCGCGGTCAACGACGGCAAGATCGTCAAGATTGGGCAGAGCAAGCAGCTCGGGCGCTACATCGAGCTCCAGGACGCCACCGGCAATACATACACGTACGCGAACCTGGGCTCGATCCCCAAGTTCTACCCGGTCCCCAAGCCGGTGCACGAAAGCGCCTCTCAGGTCGCGAAGGCGCTTCTCGCCCCGTCGACGCCCGCGCTGAGCGGTCCGGCCACCGCCGGCTCCCAGCAGGCGCCGAGCGTCCCGAGCATCGCCAAGGCGAGCAAGGTGGCCAAGAAGAGCTCGGCGTCGCCGCTCCCGGTCACGCCGGCCACGACCACGCAGCCGGCCGCGGCAAGCTCCGCGCCGGCGGCCACCCCGACGATCAGCACCCCGCTGGTCAAGGAGCGGCTGTTCGCCAACCCGAGTCGCCCCAATTCCTACGCGGCCGGAGGGAAGCTCCAGATCACCTCGAGCGTGACCGGCGGGGCGCAGATCTCCAACTTCCAGGAGTACTTCTCCGACGTCCTGCACCTGGCCAAGAACCAGTACACGCTCAAGGCGCTCAAGGTCGGATCGGTCGTGGTTGCGGGCACCATCCTCGGACGCCTGGGTCAGGGGACGCCGACCGACGCCTCCCATCTGCAGTTCATGATCCAGCCGGCCGGTAAGGACTCGCCCTACATCGATCCCAAGCCGATCCTCGACGGGTGGAAGCTGCTCGAGGCGACCGCCGTCTACCGCGCCGCCGGCGTCAATCCGTTTGTCGGCAAGCACGCCAAGAACCCCTCGGTCGGCCAGATCCTGCTTATGTCCAAGCTCCAGCTCCAGACCCGGGTGCTCGAGGATCCGAACGTCCAGATCTACCCGTGCGGACGGCGCGACATCCAGGACGGCGCGATCGATCGCCGCGTCCTGGCCGTGATCGAGTTCCTCTCGGCCTCGGGCCTGAAGCCCACCGTCTCCGGGCTGAAGTGCGGTGCCACCCCGAACGGGTCCAACGGCATCGATGCCGCCGGCGCCACCGGCGAGAGCGTCGACATCTCGGCGATCAACGGGATCCCGATCCAGAGCCACCAGGGTCGCGGCTCGGTGACCGACATAACCGTCCGTCGCCTGCTCACGCTCCAGGGCGCCAATCAGCCCGACCAGATCATCTCGCTGATGAGCTACAAGGGCCAGTCGGCGGCGGTCGACATGGCGAACCACGCCAACCGCATCCAGATTTCCTTCGCAACGGCCTACGGCGCCAACAAGCAGCTCTCGGCGCAGATCGCGAACATCCTCCAGCCCAACCAGTGGACGCAGCTGATCAACCACCTCAGTCAGATCAGCGAGCCGATCGTCCCGGTGGCGCCGAGCCAATACGCGATCAAGACCGGCTCGTAACCGGGCGCCACTCGCCCCGGTCGGGCGCCGCCCGTCTAGCCGCAATAGCCTCCGCTCCATCGCTCCGTTCTTTCGTTTTGCCCAGGTCGAGCTGCCCTGGTCGCTGGGGCCGCCGGACGGCCGCTACCTGATCCGGCGCGACGGCGGAGGTCCCGACGGCGCGCCATCCCATGTGCTCGTGCTCGCGACCCTCGGAGCGCAGGAACGGCGTCGTCTCATGTCCGCGCGCAAGCAACGTAAGGCTCAACCTGAGCCTGAGCCTAGCCCCGTCATGACCGCCCGCGCGACCGTGATCGACGTGGGCGACCCCCTGCCGGACGCCGACCAGGCTCGAGCCTGGCTCGCCGCCGCCGGCGAGGATGAACTGATGACCGGACTCGCCGTGCTCAACCGGGCGCTCCACGCGCACCGCCTCGCCGCCGCCGATCCGCATGCCCACGGCGTCGGCCGCGACGACCCGCTGGTGGCCCGCCTGGGCTACGGCGCCGGCGAGCAGGTCGCCGACGGCCTGTGGACGGACGCTCGCGAGCTCGCCGATTCGGGATCGCGCGGGAGTCGACGGAGACGCCGGATCCCGGCCGCCCAGGCGCGCTTCGCGGCACTCCTCACCGGTCGCCAGGCCGCTCTCGCGTGCGAGGAGCTCACCCTCCGCGCCCGGCTGGACCTCGACGCGGGCCGCGACCGCGCAGCCGCCCTCCAGGTGCTGATCGCGCTCGATGCCGCGCTGGCCGAGCTACCGGCTGATCCAGCCGCGCCGGCGCTGGTCGAACGGGTCGAGCAGCTTCGCGGCCTCCACGACGGGGTCGCGGCGGCGGCACAGGCCGCGCTCGCCGGGCCGCTGGACGGGTCCCAGCGCGAGGCGGTCGCACACGCGCTGTCCCGGGTCGAGGCCGCGCTCAGAGCCCGGACCGCTGCGACCCCCCAGTGACCACAGACGGCCGCTGCCAACCATCGGTCCACCGTCCCGGCCACGTCCACCACCACCACCGCCACCACCACCACCACCACCACCACCACCACCACCGCCATCACCAGCGCCGCGGCCACGAATCCGGCGACTGGGCCGCCCTCCTGCTGGTCCGCCACCGCCACCCCTAACCGGCGGAAATTTCCGTCATTCCGGGTGACGATCTGCGTTAGCGACGGATTTCTCGTCTCCCTGGGTGACGTCTCTCGACCAGCCTTCGCTGAATCGTGGTCGGCGGCGTCGTCGCGCGGCGCCAGCTTGTGTTCTGCTCACAAGTCGTCGGGTTCATGCGGTGCGAGAGCACGTGGCGGCCGCTCAAGGACCACTGCCACCCGACGTCACGGGCAATTTCCAGCTTTCAACCGCCCGTCGACCGGAGTGCAGGATCTTGCCTCTGTCACGAGGCGGAATCCGACATTCCGGCGGACACCGCTCGCTAATGATGGAAATTGCCCCACCGGAGCTCAGTCGGAGGTGAGACGCCTCAGCACCGGCCGATACCCCGGCTGCCTACGCGCCGGCCAGACCCAGCGCCGCGAGGACCGCCTCGAGCTCGTCAACCACGTCGCCGCGCATCTGCACCGCCGCCCGCCGGTCCAGCGGGGTCGGCCCCTGGGTCAGAATCGCGATCTGTCCGCCCGCGTCCAGAGTGCTATCCGGCAGCGCCGCCACCGGATAGACCTCGAGCGAGGATCCGATGCACAGCATCAGATCGGCGCCTGCCGCCAGCTGTTCCGCACGCGCCATTGCCTCGAACGGCAGCAGCTCGCCGAACAGAATCACGTCGGGCTTGAGCGGCTCCCCGCACTCGCACCGGGGCACTCCGTCGGCGGCCCCCTCGTGCCGGGCGCGCACGTCTCCCAGTTCGTAGCGAAGACCGCAGTCAAGACAGGACGAGGAGGCAATCGAGCCGTGCACCTCGACCAGGTTCTGCGTGCCCGCGCGCGCGTGAAGCCGATCGATGTTCTGGGTGATCACAGCGTCCAGCAGGCCGGCTCGCTCGAGCTCGACCAGCGCGGCGTGGGCGCGGTTGGGCTGCTTGTCCCCGAGCGTCTGGAACCGCTGGCCGTAAAAGCCCCAGAAGCGAGCCGGGTCGCGCCGGAACACGTCGATGTGGGCGACCTCCATCGGGTTGACGTTGGCCCACAGCCCAGTGCCCGGTGAGCGGAAGTCGGGTATCCCAGAGGGGACCGAGACCCCGGCACCGGTCAACGCGACCACCGAGTGGGCCTGGGCGATCAGCTGAGCCAAGCGCCCGGCAGTCGTCTCGGTGGCGCTCATCCGGGCGCGCTCACTCGGCCCGAGCCGCTCACTCCCCTCACCATCCGCGCGAGTCTATGCACGTGCGCGGGAGTACGCTCCTCTGGCATGGCCGAGACGCTCCCCGAGAACATCCAGCCGTACCCCGGGATCTCCTCCAAGGCCTACGAACATCCGGCCGATCGCGCCGCCACCGCCGCGCTCAAGGCGGTCCCGATGCTCGACTCGGTCGTCCGCAAGCTGATCGAGTGGGGCTACGAGCGCGCGCTCCGTCAGTCTTTCCTCGGCAACGCCGTGCGGGTGGGCGAGAACCAGCTGCCCGACCTGTGGGCCTCCCAGGTCGGCGTTTGCAAGATCCTCGACATGCCCGAGGTCTACGACCTGTACGTGACCTGGGGTGTGTTGGGTGGCGCGCAGGCGGTTGGCTCGGGCAAGCCGATGGTGGTCATGGACTCGGGCCTGCTCGAGAAGCTCGGTCCCGGCGAGCAGCGCGTCGTCCTCGCCCACGAGATCGGCCACATCCTGTCTGACCACATGCTCTACCGCACCGGGCTACTCATCCTCCTCGCCGTGCCCATGAGCGTTCCGTTTCCGGTCGGGCTGCCGTTGCGCGCCGTGCGCGCCGTGCTGCTCGAGTGGTTCCGGGCCGCCGAGCTAAGCGCCGACCGCGCCGCCACGCTCGCGGTGCGCGACCCGAAGATCGTCTGCCGCACGCTGATGGTGCTCGGCGGTGGCCTGTCGGCGGACAAGCTCAACCTCGACGCCTTCATGACCCAGGCGATGGAGTACGAAGCCTGGGATGACCCGAGCGACCGGGTCCGCCGCTTCTTCGCCGAGATCGGCCGCACCCACCCCTACTCCGTCCGCCGCGTCTCCGAGGTCCTGAAGTGGGTCCAGAGCGGCGAGTACGACCGCATCCAGCGCGGCGAGTACCGCCGACGCGACCAGCAGGCCAACGTCCGCGAGGAGGCCGGCGACGCAGTCGACTTCTACGCCGAGCGCTTCCGGGCGATCTTCCGCGAGATGGGCGAGAACATCACCACACTCGGCAACCAGATGGGCGGCGTGGCCGAGCAGGTCGCCGACTGGATCCGCACCCGCAGCGGCGGCCCCGGCGACGGCTAGCCGGTCCGACGGTCCATCCGCCCCAACCGACACCCGCCCCGCAGCGAGGCAGCGACGCGCTGCCCGCGCGGCCGCACTTGCGTCCGCACCGCCTTGACAGGCGACTGTCAGCGATATATCGTTAATACATCGGTAGAACACGACCGCACCCTGGAGGAACCATGAGTCGTGATGAATTTGCCGCCGACTGGCCGCCCCTGCTGGCCCGTCTGGCGATGATGAAGGGCGAAGGCCGCGGACCCGGCGGGCGCCACTCGCACATCGATCACCTCGAGCGGCTCGCTGCCCTCAGCGGCTTCCGTGGCGGTCCGTTCGGTGAAGGCCCGATGTTCGGCGGAGGCCGAGGCGGACCGTTCGGCGGAGGCCGAGGCGGACCATTCGGAGGCGGAGGCCCGTTCGGCGGGGGTCGCGGCCGCCGGCGCCGCGGCGACGTCCGGCTGGCGCTTCTCATGCTGCTGGCCGAGGAGCCGCGCAACGGTTACCAGCTGATGCAGACGATCGAGGAGCGCAGCGGCGGTCGCTGGCGCCCGAGCCCGGGATCGGTGTACCCGACCCTGGCCCAGCTCGAGGACGAGGGCCTGATCCGGGCCGTCGACCAGGAGGGCACTAAGCTGTTCGAGATCACCGACGCGGGCCACGAGCGGCTCGCTCAGTCGAACGTCGACCCCGCCCCGTGGGAGGAGAAAGACGATCCCGGTCCTCACGGCTTCTCCGAGATCGGCACCCAGATGTTCCAGATCGCCAAGGCGGCCTGGCAGGTGGCCCAGGAGGGCGACGAGCGCCAGGTGGAGAAGGCCAGCCAGACACTCGCCGAGGCTCGCCGCGCGCTGTACGGGATTCTGGCCCAAGACACCGACGACCATGAGGCCGAGGACGCCGACGAGCCGCACGTCGAGGGGCCGCCCGCCGACGAGCCGGACACCAATGTCTGAACCCCTAAGCTTGTGGGTGATATGACGGGCGGGAACGGAAGCCGGCCAGCCGCGGCCATCGAGGTCTGCGGCCTGGTCAAGAACTACGGGGAAGTCGAGGCGGTCAAGGGCGTCGAATTCGAGGTCGCCACCGGCGAGGTGTTCGGCTTCCTCGGTCCAAACGGGGCCGGCAAGACGACCACGATCAGCATGCTGTGCACGCTGGTGACGCCCACCGCCGGCTCGGCCAAGGTCGCCGGCCACGACGTCGTGCATGAACGCGACGACGTCCGGCGCAACATCGGGCTGGTGTTCCAGGATCCGACTCTGGACAACTACCTCACCGCGGTCCAGAACCTACGCCTGCACGCCGAGCTGTATGGCCTGCAGCGCGATCTGGTCGCGCCGCGGATGCGGCAGGTGCTCGAGATGGTCGGGCTGTGGGAGCGCAAGGACTCTCCAGTCGGAACTTACTCGGGCGGAATGCGGCGCCGGCTCGAGATCGCCCGCGGCATGATGCATTCGCCCCGCGTGCTGTTCCTGGACGAGCCGACGATCGGCCTCGATCCCCAGACCCGCCGGTCGATCTGGAGCTACATCGCCGAGCTCAAGGAGCGCGAGGACATCACGATCTTCATGACCACCCACTACATGGATGAGGCCGAGTGGTGTGACCGGATCGCGATCATGGACAACGGGGAGATCGTCGCGCTCGACGCGCCCGACACGCTGAAGGCGCAGGTCGGCACCGACCGGGTAGTGATCCACACCGATGACAACGAGGCCGCGATCGCCGCGCTCCAGGAACGATTCGGCGTTGAGGCGCGAATGTCCGAGGGCGCCGTCCTGTTCGGCGTGCCCGGTGGCGAGGAGTTCGTGCCCCGCCTGTTCGCCGAATGGGACCCGGCGCTTCCGCCGATCAAGGCCGTGAGCGTCTCGCGTCCGACGCTGGATGACGTGTTCATGTCCTACACCGGCACGAGTATCCGCGACGCGGAGGAGGACGCGGGTAAGAACCGCAACCGGATGATGATGCAGATGATGCACGGAGGGCGGCGGTGAGCACCACCACAGATCCGGCTCAGATCGCGGACCAGGCGCCCGCGCTCGCTCCGACCATCCAGGTCCACGTTCCCCCGCACAGCATCTTTTCCGAGCTGCGGGCGATGAGGATCGTCTGGCGACGCGACCTGATCCGGTTCGTCAACGACCGCATCCGCATGATGGCCACGCTCGTGCAGCCGCTGCTGTTTCTGTTTGTGCTCGGGTCCGGGCTTGAGCAGCTCTCCAGCGCGAGCACGCACGGCGTCAACCTCAAGACGTTCATCTATCCCGGGATCCTGTGCATCTCGGTGATGTTCACCGCGATGTTCTCGGCCGCCTCGATCGTCTGGGACCGGGAGTTCGGATTCCTCCGGGAGATGCTGGTCGCACCCATCCGGCGGAGCTCGATCGTCATCGGCAAATGCTTCGGCGGCGCCACCGTGGCCTGCACGCAGGGCGTGATCATGATCATCCTGGCGCCGCTCGTCGGCGTTCCCTACAGCCTCCAGCTGATCGTGGGGATCTTCGCGTTGCAGCTGCTTCTGGCCTTCACGATCACCGCCTTCGGCGTGATGATCGCGGTGCGGATCAAACAGATGCAGGCGTTCTTCGGCGTCATGCAGATGATCGTGATGCCGATGTTCTTCATCTCGGGGGCGCTGTTCCCCGTGGCGAACCTGCCGGGGTGGCTGACCTTCCTGAACCGCATCGACCCGCTCACCTACGCGGTCGACCCGATGAAGCGGCTCGTGTTCAGCCAGATCCACATGTCCGCGGAGGCGCGCCGCGTGCTCGACCCGGGCGTCACCTGGTTCGGCTGGCACGTACCCACGCTCGTCGAGGTAGCCGTCGTCGCCGCCATCGGCCTCCTTTGCCTCGGCGTGGCGATCTGGCAGTTCTCGCGCACCGAGTAGGCCCGACTCGCGTACTGAATAGGTCCGACTAAGACCGTCCTTAGTCGTTTACAAGACGTTCACCTAGTTCGGTTACCTGCCTGCCAGGCTGCCGCCGGGTATGGGATCCACCACCTTGATCCTTGTGATCGTGGTCGCCGCGGCAGCCTCGTTTGACTTCACGAACGGCTTCCACGACACCGCCAACGCGATGGCGACGTCGATCGCCACCGGAGCGCTCAAGCCCATGGTCGCCGTCCTGATTTCGGCGGCGCTCAACTTCCTCGGCGCTTTCATCTCGATCGCCGTCGCGACCACGATCGCCAAGGGGATCGTGTCTTCGTCGTCGACCGCGGGCCTTTCCGGCCTCTTCGTCGTCGAGGCGGCGTTGATCGGCGCAATCACCTGGAACCTGATCACCTGGTACTTCACGATCCCGTCGAGCTCGAGCCACGCCCTGATCGGCGGGCTGATTGGGGCGTCGCTGGCCTCGGTGGGAAGCGGTGCGGTGAGCGTCCACGGGATCTTCCAGAAGGTCGTGGCTCCGGGGATCCTGGCCATCTTCGTCTGCGGCATCGGCGCTTTCCTGGCCACGACGGCAAAAAACGCGGCGAGAAAGGCGATCGGGCCTGGCACGCCATCACCGAGATGCCCGAGAACGACCAGCAGGCGGCGCTCGGTTCCCTCGTCGACGATCTTGAACAGGGCGGCTTCGCGATCTACCGGATCGACGCGGACGAGCCCGGGTAGCGTCCTCAGGCGGCCTCACTCGATGGTGTCGCCGTAAGCAGACGAGCGGCTTTACTTCCGCGACCGTCCTCACCGGCTTTTTCGGTCAGAACTTCTCGTTCCGGACCGGACGTGTGCTGAACACGACCTGGTCGTTCATCGTGTTCGGAGTCGGCCTGCTGGTCCTCTCAACCGTGGGCTTCGTCGTGTATTTCAAGCGCGAGCGGTGGATTTAATGAGGCGCTGGGACGCCCCTGCTGGCCGTCCCAGCGCCTCCCGCCCAGCCCCACTGGCTTTGAGAGAACTTATGCGTGTGCGGGCGCCGGCTGCTCCGCCTGACGCGGCAGCAGCGTCTCCCGCGCGATGACGAGGCGCTGAATCTGCGCCGTGCCCTCGTACAGCTGAAGGATCTTGGCGTCGCGCATCAGCTTCTCGACCTTGTACTCCTTGATGAAACCGTACCCGCCGAACACCTGGACTGCGTCAGTTGTCACTTCCATCGCGCTGTCGGCGGCGAAGCGCTTGGCGTGCGATGACTCGATCGTGTTGCGCTTGCCCTGGTCGAGCAACGCAGCGGACTGCCACGTCGCCAGCCGCGACAGGTGAACCTTCGTCGCCATGTCGGCGATGATGAACTGGATCGCCTGGTGCATCGCGATCGGCACGCCGAACTGCACGCGCTCCTTGGAGTAATCGATCGCGAACTCCATCGCCGCCCGTGACACCCCGGTGGCCATCGCGGCGACGCCCGGACGCGTCCGGTCGAGCGTCATCATCGCGATCTTGAAGCCCTTGTTCTCTTCGCCCACCAGGTGGTTGAGTGGAATCTCGACCTCTGGGAACGTGATCGTGGCCGTGTTCGAGGCCCGCTGGCCCATCTTGTCCTCGTGCTTGTCGACGATCACGCCGGCGTCGCGCGGCACGATGAAGCAGGAGATCCCCCGGTGGCCGGCGTCCTTGTCGGTCTTGGCGTAGACCGTGTACCAGTTGGCGTACTCGCCGTTGGTGATGAAGCACTTGGAGCCGTTGATGACCCACTTGTCGCCCTTGCGCGTGGCGGTGGTCTTCATCCCGGAGACGTCCGACCCGGCGTCGGGCTCGGTCAGGCAGAACGAGGCCAGCAGCGGCGCCTCGGCCAGGCGACCCAGGTAGTCCTTCTTGAGCTCGTCCGAGGCGGCCAGGGCGATCGGGGCGCTGGCCAGGCCGTTACACGACAGCGACGTCGTGATGCCCGAGCAGCCCCAGCTCAGCTCTTCCTCGACGATGCAGCCCTCGAGGTAGCCGAGGCCCGGCCCACCGTACTGCTCCGGAAGATGGGTGTTCATCAGCCCGAGCTCCCAGGCCTTGTCGATGATCTCCTGCGGCCACGTGCCATCCCGGTCGTAGTCCCAGGCGACCGGCCGGATCTCCTTCTCGGCGAAGTCATGCGCCATCTCGCGCATGCTCCGTTGCTCGTCGGTGAGCGTGAAATCAACCACGTTGGGTTCTCCTTGGGAAGCGTAGATTGACTAGTCAGTCAATGGTCTAATGCTACCCGAACAACGGACGTCTCCAACCCGCTTTCGCATGTTCGGCGCCGGCCGGAGGACCGTTTTCGGGCTGTTGGGCCGCCTTCGGCGGCGTCCATGGGGCCGGGGAGCCCGTCCTGACCCAGATCGCACTCCCGTCCCCGCCACCCACGGTCCGCGCGCCGCCTGGCCACCCGGCCTCGCCCACCGGTCCACCGAGACGGGGCAAACCGGTAAGTCTTGCGCCAGACTTCCCTACATCCACTCGACGTTCAACATCGTCATCTGGGTCGTCTGCATCCTCGCGCTGGTGGTCGCGTTCGCGGCGCTGATCGCCAGCCGCAAGACGTGGGAAGACTTCGGCAAGGGGCAGTTCGTGATCGACCGCGACGACGCTCGCGCCTCAACCGGCGCGGTCGAACGCGACACCGAGATCCGGCAGCTGCTCGAGGCGCGCAACGCGCGGCGGGAGCGTCGGGGCGAGGCGCCGATCGACGTCGACCAGGAGCTCGCCCGGCTGACCGCGCCGGCAGTCGATCCCGAGCTACGCGAGGAGATCCGTCAGCTCGTGGTGGCCCGCAACGCCCGACGGATCCGCGCGGGTAAGCCGCCGCTCGACGTCGAGTCCGAAATCGAACGCGAGATCTCGGCGCTGAACGACTTCTAAGGCGCCGCCGTCAGACCGTCAACCATCCACCCAGGCGCCGCCGCGAGGCGCCGCCGACCATTCCATAACCGGTAGTCTCCGGCCCCGTGCCCGATCCGCGCCGATTCCAGCTCGAGGACCTCGTGATCCGTCCGGGGACCTACTTCAATCCCCAGACCGAGGTAGTCGTCGTCGTCGACGACTCACCCGAGCTCGACACCGAGATCTTCAACCTCGAGGAGTTTGAGGGCGCGGACTGGGTCCTCGTGGCCGACGAGGTTCCCGTCGACGAGGAGCGCCGCGACGAGCTGCTCGAGGCATTCCAAACCCGTCACGCCGGGGCCTCCCTCGACGCGGACCCGGACGAAGACCCCGAAGAGTACGAAGAAGAAGTCGAGGAGCTCGGCCGGGAAGACTAAGTATTCGCGGGCCGTACCGAGAGGCCTTCGGCCTCGCGGCCCGCTAGCCGCCGCTGCCCAGGAACGACGAGCACTTCTGCATCTTGCTCACGTCGCCCGCGGCCTGCTGGATGCACTGGCTGTACTTCTGAACGTTGCCGGACGAGCCGGTGGTGCTGGTCCCCCCGCCGGCAGTCGCGCCGGCGCTCGATCCGCCGCCGATCAGTCCGCCCGCCGCGCCCTGCAGCCCCTGGAGGAACGCGTCCACCTTGGTTTGGAACTGACTGAACGGCTGCAAGCTGGTGGGAGCGGTGATCGTCTGGGGCTGGTTGAGGTCGGCGTACTGCATGGTCAGGTTGATATCGGCGGAGGTCATCCCCCCGAGCTCGGAGGAGGCCTTGCCCGAGACCGGGAGCGTGAGCGCGATCGTGAGCCGGCGGAGGGTGTGGTCGCTGTTCCCGGTCCACACGTCGACGCTCGGGTTCTTCACCGCGGCGGCGAGCTTCTGCCGGGTGGCCGCGGACAGCCCCGACTTGAGGCTGTTGGTCGCGGAGACGCCGAGCGAGGAGCTGCGCTCGAGCACCGTGTTCAGGTCGCCGAGCAACGCCGGCACGTTGACGCCGGCGTGGATATGGGTGGTCTGCGCGCCGGCCACGCTCTCGGTGCCGACGATGGTCGGGTCCGTCAGCCAGTGCAGCGGTTGGATCCCGAGCTTCGACAAGGTCCCCGACCCCGAGCTCGAGGCGCCCGGGGAGCCCAGCTGGGCGAAGCTCTGCTCAAGCTTCTGGAAGGTCGCCTGCGGCAGCTGGTAGCTGGTGCCCTCGAGCGTCACGTAGCCGGCGGTGCCGGTCGAGATGATGGCGAGCGACACGCTCTCGCCGACCGCGCTCCCGCTGATGGTGAAGTTGGATTCGGGCAGCTTGCCGCTTCCGCGGGTCTGGAACGGACCGCCGAAACTGAGCGTGATCGGACCGCTCAGTGTGGACGATCCGGCCGGATCGATCGTCAGACTGAGATTGAGGTTTCCGCTCGAGACCTTGTGGGTGCCGCTGAAGGTCTCGTTGAGGAGCGTGTTGGGATTCCCCAAGCTTCCGCTGGACGCGCTGCCGCAGGCGGCCACTCCCACCGCCGCCACCAACACGAGCAACGTGATCAGAGCAGTTCGTCGGTAATGCATTGCGGTCGCCCCTGGCTTCTCTGGCACTGGAATGGCGCGGCCGAATCTAGCACCGGGTCCTGGCCGGGGCGCCGGTTCGCGGCGCGCCGGTAGCGCCTAGACTCGCGCGACCATGGCCCCGCGGACGATCCTCTACACCGGCAAGGGCGGCGTCGGCAAGACCTCGGTCGCGGCCTGCACCGCACGCGCCTGCGCGGCGGCGGGACTTCGTACGCTGATCCTCTCGACCGACCCGGCCCACAGCCTGTCCGAGTCGCTGGGCGCCTCGCTCGGGGGTGAGCCGTCCCCGGTAGCGGACCGCCTGTGGGGGCAGGAGGTCAACGCCCAGGAGGAGATGGAGCGCCACTGGTCGGGAGTGCAGGAATGGCTTGGCGAGGTCTTCATCGAGCGCGGGGTTGACCGAATCTCCGCCCAGGAGCTGACCGTGCCGCCGGGCATGGACGAGCTGTTCTCGCTGCTGCGCCTACAGGCAGCCCACGAGTCTCCCGATTGGGACGCGATCATCGTCGACTGCGCGCCCACCGGTGAGACCCTGCGCCTGCTGTCGTTCCCGGACGTCGCCCGCTGGTGGATCGAGAAGGTGTTCCCACTCGAGCGCCAGATCCTGGCGGCGGCGCGTCCGCTGGCGCGCTCACTGCTCGACATCCAGCTGCCGAGCTCCGCGGTGTTTGCCGACATCCAGCGCCTGTCGGGGAACCTGATCGCGATGAACGAGATCCTCCGCGACCGCGAGCGCTGCACCGTCCGGCTGGTGATGAACCCGGACAAGATGGTCATCGGGGAAGCGATGCGGACGTTCACCTATTTGAACCTGTACGGCTACCTGACCGACGCGGTGGTCGTGAACCGGATCTTCCCGGCCGAGGTGGGTGACTACTTCGCCGGGTGGCGCCAGGTGCAGGAGGAGCATCTCTCGCTGGTGCGCTCGGCCTTTTCTCCCGTGCCGGTCCTGTGCGCGCCGTACTTCGAGTCGGAAGTGCTCGGGGATGAAATGCTCGATCGGCTCTCTGGCGCGCTGTTCGGGTCCGACGGGCTCGACCCGGCAGCCGTTCTGCACGATCGCCTGACCCAGGAGCTGAGCCTGTCTGAGGAGGGCGCCTCGCTTCGCCTGATGCTCCCGTTCGCCCAGAAGGGCAACATCTCGCTGAAGAAGATCGGGCTCGAGCTCGTCGTAGGCGTGGACGGCCACCGCCGCACGATCATCCTGCCCTCCGCGTTGGCGGCGTTCCAACCCACCGGCGCCACGTTCGAGGACGGCGCACTCGAGGTCACGTTCCGCGGAGCGTTAGATCCTGAGGCCACCTGACCGATGCCGGGCCCCCACTGAGCCATGCCGGACCCGCCCGAATTGCCGTCGTCCGGGGAGCCCGCCCGCCGGCGCAGCCCGGCGCCGCCAGGCTCGACCGAAGAGGCGCTGCAGCGGTTGGAGGAGCGCCTCGATCGAGCCTCCCGGGCGGCCGAGCGCCTGATCGCGGAGGCGGCGGCCGCGGCCGCCGGTGGCGGGGGCGGTGCGGGCGGCGGCTCCCAGGAAAACCCGGGTCCAGCCGGCGGGGAACCAACTGCGGAAGAGCCGCCCGCGCCCCCGGTATCCGGCTGGCAGATCCCGGAGGACTCGGCTCCATCGGACCTTGACCCCTTCGTAACCCTCGTCCAGGCCCTGCGCGACCTGATCCCGGCGGAGCTCCAGCGCCGGCTGGTCGCGGCGCTGCGCGAGCTGCTGCTCGCCCTCCGCGCCCTGATCGACTGGTACCTGGAACGCCTCGAGCGCCGGCGCGGGCAGGCGGTGGAGGTCCAGGACATCCCGATCTTCTAGCCGGCGCGGCCCGTCGCGCCCACCCCTCTCCAGGACGCTGCCTCGACGCTTACAATCGGGCCAATGAGCGAAGCTCCGACCGCCGCAGCGCGGCGCGTCGGGTCGGGTGCGACCCGTCTCGCCCGTGCCTGGCGGGCCCTGCCGCACGAGTCGCAGCTGGCAGCGTTCGCGTCGGTCGGGCTGTTTCTGACCCTGTTTCTGCCCTGGTACCAGGTGACCCTGATCGCGCGGGGGCAAAGCGCGAAGCTCCAGTCGGCCAGCGCGACGATCACCGGCTGGGGCGCCTTCTCGTTCGTCGAGGCCGCGGTCCTGCTCGTGGCCGCTTCCGTTCTCACCCTGCTGTTCCAAAGGGCCGAGGGGCGGGCGTTCCATCTCCCGGGCGGGGATGGCGGGGTGATCACCGCGGCCGGGGTGTGGACCTGCGTGCTGATCATCTGGCGGATCTTCGATAAGCAGGGCGCGACCACGAACGGGCCGTCCGCCACCAGCTCCGGCGTCGAATGGGGCATCTTCGTCGCGCTGACCGCCGGGGCGTTCCTGACCTACAGCGGCTCGCGGATCCGGGCCGCCCACCGGCCGGAGCCGCCCCTCCCCGGCGAGGACCACGCGCCGGCGGGTTCGAACGCCGCGGCGGACACCACGACCGAGCCTCGGCGCCCCCGTGAGCGCCGGAGTGAGCCGCGCCGGCGGGCGCGGACGCCGCGGCCCGTGCCGGCTGATCGCCCGGTGTCGCCGCCGAATCGCAGGTCGGCCGAGCCGGCGGATCGTAGGCCCGCCGCTACCCCTGACGCGACGACCGGCACGCCCACGGTCCGGTCTCGCCACCGCGTCAGCGCCGACGAGCTGTTCGAGCGGGTCGTCCCCGAGGATCCCCCGACCATGCGCTTCGGGCGCATTCCGCCGTCGCGCCGTCCCTCGCTCCGGCCGTCATCCGAGCCGACCTCGGACGACGACCAGGCGACGATCGCGTTCCGCGACGACGCGACGGCACGTTTGGGCGACGACAAGACCCTTCCCCTCGGCGCAGACGACACGCTCGCCGGGGCAGACGACACGCTCGTCCTGGGTGCAGACGACACCCTGCCCCTCGGCGCGGACGACACCCTCCCACTCCGCCGCCGGCCCGAGCACTAGTCGGCGACGGCGCGCCGCGCCAGCTCGCCGGCGATCCGAGCCAGCACCATCGTCAACTGCTTCTCCACGTGGTCGCCGGTGAAGCGCAAGCCGTCAAGGCCGGCGTCCCTGAACACCAGATCCTTCTCGTGGTCGCGGTTGAACGCGGCCGGACCGCGGTGGAACGGGTAGCCGTCGACCTCGACCACGAGCCGTTCGCGGCGCCACAGGAAGTCGGCCTCGAAGCGCCCAAGATTTGACGTTCGTCGGGTCGGTGGGCGAGCACCGCCCGGAGCTCATTCGGGGTGAAGAGTCGATGGGCGAGACCCTCGTCGATCGCGCGGGTCACCTCGTCCACCGTCCCGGTCGCCGCGAGCTCGAGTACGGCTCGCGCCGGCGAGCTCACCCAGAGCCGTTCGTGGCGCTTGACCTCTCGCCGGTCGATCGCCCGGATCTCGTGGGCGATCACGCGCCGGGTGGATCCGAGCGCGATCAACTGTTCGTGCGACACGATCGTGCGCTGCCGGCCGGCAAGCGCCGCGATCTCAGCATCCCGACCGTGGGTCATAACCGCGGACTCGACGATCCGCGTTTGCCGGGTCCGCGTGCATGACCCATATATGTGTCTGAATCGGGATTCACCGCCAGGAGGGGCGCGAGACCGGGGATATGACCCATGGGATGGCGTGCCGTACGACCCAGGATGCACCCCCAACCGCCCGCCGGCCCCGACTTGAAACAGCCCTGCGCCTATATTTGAACGGCGCCGATGCAGACCGAGACGTCCACACCACAGAGCCCGCAGGAACTGGCCGCCGGCCTGAAGCGGGCGGGCTACCTGCCCGGCGACTCGACCGCGCTGGTCTCGTTCCTGGCCATCAAGCTCGACAAGCCCGTCCTCGTTGAGGGCCCGGCCGGGGTCGGCAAGACCGAGCTCGCCAAGGCGCTCGCCACCCACCTCAACCGAACCCTCGTCAGGCTGCAGTGCTACGAGGGACTGGACGAGGCCAAGGCCCTATACGAGTGGAACTACCGCAAGCAGCTGCTCCGCATCCAGACCGAATCCCAGCAGGCCGGATGGGAGGCCGTGCAGGACGACATCTTCGGCGAGGAGTTCCTGCTCCCGAGGCCGCTGATGACCGCCATCGCCTCAGAGCAACCCGTGGTCCTGCTGATCGATGAGATCGACAAGACCGACCAGGAGTTCGAGGCGATGCTGCTCGAGCTGCTCAGCGACTTCCAGATCTCCATCCCCGAACTCGGTCGCATCGAGGCAAGAACGCAGCCCGTCGTCCTCCTGACCTCGAACAACACCAGAGAGCTGACCGAGGCGCTCAAGCGCCGCTGCCTGTACCTGTGGCTCGACTACCCCGACCTCGAGCACGAGCTCGAGATCGTCCACCTCCACGCCCCCGAGCTCGACCAGACCATCGCCCACAAGCTCGTGGAAATCGTCCAGCAGGTCCGCCAGCTCGACCTCAAGAAGCCGCCGTCGATCGCCGAGTCGATCGACTGGGCACGTACGCTGCTGCTGCTCGGTGCCAACGACATCGATCAAGCCACGTTCAAGGACACGATGAGCGTGATCGTCAAGCACCGCACCGATCTGGACACGGTGGCAGCAAGAGTCGGCGTGACGCTCCGGTCGGCCGATGCCTCCGCCGCGTAGCCCAAATCCGGCCAAGGCCATCTACGGCGGCATCCCCGAGCGGCCGCCGGGCAACCTCGACGGCCAGCTGCTGTCCTTCGCCGAGGACCTTCGCGGCGAGGGGGTGGCGATCGGGACCTCCGAGATTCTCGATGCGTTCGAAGCACTGAAACACGTCGCCTGGAACGAGCAGCGCGATTTCAAGGAGGCCCTTTCGGCCACGCTGGCCAAGTCGAGCGACGACCGGCGGGTGTTCGACCTCGTGTTCGACCGCTTCTTCTTCCGCGCCGCCGAGGCCCAGGCCGCCCGCGAGAGCGTCACCGAGTCGCCAGGGGCAAACGGACCCAACAACAGCGACATCAACCTCGACACGCTCCGGCAGCAGATCGCGGCCGCGCTGCGGGACGGATCGGACGACGCCCTGCGCGACCTCGCCCGCCTGGCGATCGCCGCCTTTGGCCGCGGCGAGGGCTCGGGCGTGCTCGGAGTCGACGTGCAAAGAATCCGTAGAGCCCTCGGCCTGCGGACCGAGCCTCAGCCGGACCTGCCAACGGACGACCCGAGACACGACGGCCTCCCGCGGGAGCAGCTCAGAAAGTTCGAGCAGCACCTCAGACGCGAACTCGAACGAAACCTGATCGAGCGCACCGCCAGCCTGCCGCCAAAGCGCCCGCTGAACGAGCTCGACCGCGCGCTTCCATCCGGCCCGATCCAGGACCTGGCGGCCGTGCACCGTGTAGTCGCGCAACTAAAAAGACGCCTCGCCACCCAGGGCCACGAGCTCAAGGGCCACAACCGCCACGCCCACGTCGATTTCCGCAGAACCATGCGCGCCAGTCTCCAGACCGGCGGCGTCCCGATCGACCTCAAATACCGGCCGAAACGACCCCGACGCCCCGAGATCTACGTGCTGTGCGACGTGTCCACCTCCGTCACCAGCGCGTCCACGTTCTTCCTGTCCGTCCTGCATGCCCTGCACGACGCCTTCCGCAAGCTCCGCAGCTTCGTTTTCATCGAACGCATCTCGGAGGTGACCGAGGTGTTCGAAAAAGAGCGCGACTTCCGCGCCGCCAGCGAGGCCATCTCCAGAGACGCCGGCGTGGCCGACATCTCGGGCTACACCGACTACGGCCGCGTCTGGCTCGAGTTCCTAACCACGATCGAGGACGAGCTGCATCCCCGGGCCACCGTGATCGTGCTCGGCGACGCCCGCACCAACGGCCGCCCGCCGCGCGACGACGTGTTCGCCGCGATCACCCAGAAGGCCGGCCGCACCTTCTGGCTCAACCCGGAGCCCCGCCTGTACTGGAACTACGGCGACAGCGTGATCGCCACCTACGAGAAGCACTGCACCGCCTTCGAGTGCTGGCGGACCGATCAGCTCGAGGACTTCGTCAAGGCGCTGACCCAGCCGGTGCAGGCCTGACGGCCGGCGAAAAGGTCAGAGCGTGATCTGATCGTGCTGGTGACCGCGCGCTGGCCGCTGACGCTGGCGGTGAGCGCGTAATCGAGGCTCACTCTCGTGCGACTGGCGCGGGCTTGGTAGGCGACGAGCACCAGCTTGGCGATCGCCGCTTGGGGGCGGGGTTAGCGGTGGGGCCGGGCGAAATCGGAGCCACCGGCGCCACCGGCGGGATCACCGGCGCAGTTCCGGTACCGGTGAGCGTGACGGGTGACGAGCCGGTGCCAGACGAGTCGAGGATCTCCAGGCGAGGCCGTTCGGGTGCCGGTTGTCGCCGGGCTCAACGACACGCCGAGCTCGCACGTCGCCGACGGCTGGATCGTCGTGCACGCGGTTGACCCAATCGCGAACTCGGTTGGGTCGGCGCCGTCCGCCTCATAACCGCCGAACGTGACCGGCGCGCTTCCAGTGTTCTGAAGCTCGATCTGCCCTGTCGGGCTGCTCGCGCCAACGGCCTCCTGACCGAGGTCCAGGCTTCCGCCGACGGGCTCCAGTGCACTCGTCCCTTGTGCGACGTCGGCTGTCGCTGCCGACACCGTGGTTGTTGACGCGCCGGTCAGCAGAAAGATGTTGTCGGCACGGGCCGACGTCGCCGCGAATGCGCACGTACCGACAGCGACCAGCATGACGATCGCGGCGACCGCCGTCCGCGCCCCAACTTCCACCGCCCCGACCCAAAGTGCGTTCCTTCGTGATCGTCGCAAGGTACAGCGGCTAGGGCCGGCTGAACAATCTCTGGTTAGCCATCTGACCCTCTGATCTGAGAGGCGAGGAGTTCTCCGCGCGGACTTCCGCGACCGCGCTCCGCGACGCGTTCACCCCTCCGGACTGGACTCAGCGAAGAAGTACACGGTCTCCCAGAGGTGGCCGTCGGGGTCGCTGAAGTAGCCGGAGTAGATCCCCCATGGCCGTTCGTGAGGCGGTCCGAGCACTCGCCCGCCGGCCTGACCGGCGAGGTCAAGCAAACGGTCCACTGCCGCCCGACTGTCGACTAGGTGCCCGATACTGAATCCCGATCCGGCAACCGACTCCGGCGGGACTCCGGCATCTTTGGCGAGCGACGAACGGGGATAGAGCGCCAACACCAGACCGTCGTCGAGCGTGAACATGACGACATCGCCGGCCGGATTCTCATCGTCCTCCGGATACTGGGTGCCGGTGATCCCCGAGGTCGGGAGACCGAGTCCGTCCCGATAGAACGCCAAAGAGCGTTCGAGGTCGCTCACGCCCAAGGTGATGACGTGGATGTGCGGCTTCATGCCCGTGTCACCTTACGCCACCCGGCCTGCGCCACCCTCCGGAACAAGATTGCGGTCCTATACGGATGCGGTTCCTCGCATCTGCCGGATGTGCGGTCCGCCCGGATGAGCTAGTTTTGCCCGCGGACCGGGTGAGGTGGGGCTGCTCCGAGCCGGTCAAAACTCATCGACAGCGAGCACTAAGGGGGCTTAGATGCCGGGAGAGATGTCGCGCGGTCGGCTCGTGCAGCGCCTGATCACGTTCTACGCGATCCTCGCGGTGATCGGGGTCGCCGTGGTGATCTTCGTGGTCGACAAGGGCGGCTCGGAAAAGGCCCAGCCGGCGATCGCCGGTGGGTACACCGCGAGCACGGCCAGCCCCTGCATCGGACCCGTGCCCAAGCCGGTGGGCGGAACCCCGCTGCCGGCGACCGCGCCGGCGCAGGCCGCGGCGACCGGACCGTCGTTCAACGTGCTCCAGTCCGGGCAGTTCGTCAACTTCACGAACAACCAGGGCACGCTCGGCGGGAAGCTTCGGCTGAGCGAGACAGACACTCCCAGGCAAAGCGCACCGCCTCACCGGAAACGTCGGATGCGTCAACGGCAAGTCGCTGAGCCTCAACGCGCTCGCCGTACCCGGGACCCAAGGGCGCGATCACGGGCACGCTGGGTGGTCTCCCGTTCGCGGCCGTGCTGAAGTCAGGGCCCGCCCGCTCCCGGGGCGGCCGCGCCGCGGACGCCGAGCAACATCCAGGGCACGTTTCGCGCTGTCCCCGGCCTCCACGTGCTTCGGGAGCTCGTTCTCGATTCACGGCACCGGCGCGGTGGCCACCCTCTACTCCTCGGCGGGCAAGAACCTCGGTCCGCTCACCTATTCGAACAAGACGGGCGGAGTGTTCGGGGATGTCAGGTGCGTCAAGGGCGGGACCGCGCGGCTGACCGCGACCGCCAACGACATTCTGCTCCAGAACGTCACCGTGATCCCGCTTGAGGTGGCGACCCCGGTCGCCGTCGACGGTCCCGACGGCCAAGCCGGTGCTGACTACCCCGTCGGGCCTCGGCCCGGCCGGTGAGAAGTTCACCGCGACCAAGCAGCGCAGTGAGTTCAACAACCTCGTGGCCGCGGTCTTCCTAGCCCTCGCGGTCGTGCTGATCGTCTGCCGGATCTTCGGGTACGTCGCCACCAAGGTCGGCCAGCCGCGAGTGATGGGCGAGGTGATCGCGGGACTCGTGCTCGGCCCGTCGCTGCTCGGCGCGATCTCGGCTGATTGGCAGGCCACGTTCTTCCCCACCGACACGCTGGCCGCGATCGGCACGATCGCGAACCTCGGCCTGATCTTCTACATGTTCCTGATCGGGCTCGAGGTCGACCGCGGTCAGCTCAAGGGCAAGGTCGCCGCGGCCACCGCAATCTCGAACGCGAGCGTCACGCTCCCAATGCTGCTCGGCCTCGCGATCGCACTGCCGCTGTACAAGGTGCTCGGGCCGGACAAGAAGTTCGTCGCGTTCGCACTGTTCATCGGCGTCTCGATGTCAATCACCGCGTTCCCGGTGCTCGCTCGCATCCTCGCCGAGCGGCGGATGATCAAGCGTCCGGTCGGGGCGCTGGCGATCGCCTGCGCGGCGATCGACGACGTCACCGCCTGGTTCCTGATCGCGCTCGCCACCGCGGTCGCGGCGTCGGGCACGTTCGGTGATGTCCTCAAGACGATCGCCGAGGCGGCCGCATTCACCCTGTTCATGGTGTTAGTCGTGCGCCGCGTCCTGGCCCGCATGGCGACGGCGTTCGACGAGGTCGGGCGGATCCCCAGCGGGTGGTTCGCCGCGATCATCATCGGCGTCCTCCTATCCGCCTACGTCACCCAGGAGATCAACATCGCGTTCATCTTCGGCGCCTTCATCATGGGCATGGTCATGCCGCGACACGCGCGGCTGAGCGAGGAGATAACGCGCCGCATCGACGACTTCGTCGTCACCCTGCTGCTACCGATCTTCTTCGTCTACACCGGCTTGCGGACCAACGTCGGGCTGCTCGACCGGCCGGAGCTGTGGCTGATCACGCTGGCCCTGATCGCGATCGCGATCGTGGGCAAGCTCGCCGGTGCGGCCATCGCGGCCCGGGTGGCCGGTTACGACTGGAGAGCCTCGGCGGTCATCGGGACGCTGATGAACACGCGCGGGCTGACCGAGCTGATCGTGCTCAACCTGGCCCTCGACGCCGGCGCGATCTCGAACACGCTGTTCGCGATGCTCGTGATCATGGCCGTCGTCACCACGCTGATGGCCGGGCCGCTGCTCAAGCTGCTCGATCCCAAGAACGAGTACGGCCGCGGGGTCGAGGATGAGTTCGCCGACGCGGCGCTCGCGGCCGTCCAGGCCCACCCCGAGCTACCGGTGCCGGAGCGGTCGATCCTGGTCGCCCCGCAGACCGACGCGGCGATCGGGCAACTGGTGGCGCTGGCCGAGCCGCTGGCCCTTTCGGTACCGCCGCGCGAGCTCATCATCGCTCGCCTGGTGCGCCCCCCACGTGGCGCGGGCGCGGGCGTCCGGGCCGGCCTGCAGTCCGAGAACCTCGCGCTCGAGCGGGCGACGCGGGCGATCAACGACACGCGCGAGCGGCTCGCCTCCGACGGGGTTGTCGCCCGGGGCGTGGCGCTGACCTCGACCAATGTCGGCTCGGACCTCGCGCACATCGTCGACCGCGAGCCGATCGACCTGGTCCTCACCGAGGGACGCCGGCGGCTGATCGGCGAGGGCGTTCCCCTCGGTGACGTCGGCGAGCTCATGGAGCACGCGTCCTCCGACGTGGCGGTACTGGTGGCGAAGGAGGGCGATCCGATCAAGCTCGGTCCGGACGCGGCCGTCGTCGTCCCGTTCGGAGGCGCCGAGCACGACTGGGCCGCGCTCGAGCTCGGCTCGTGGCTGGCTTCCAGCTCCGGCGCGCCACTGAAGCTGCTCGGGGCCGCCGGACAGACCGACGAGGGCAAATCTGTCACCCGGATGCTCGCCGACGCCGGGCTGCTCGTCCAGCAGGCGACGGGCATCGCGACGGAGCCGCTGGTCGTCGCCGGCGGACGTGACGGCATCGTCGAAGCGGCCACGGGCGCCGGCCTGCTGGTGCTTGGACTGTCGGACCGCTGGCGGCACGAGGGCCTCGGAACCACACGATCGGCGATCGCCAAGTCGGCTCCGGCCCCGGTGCTGTTCGTCAAGCGTGGCACTCGGCCCGGGCTGTTCGCGCCCAGGGAGAACGTCACGCAGTTCCGGTGGTCGATGGCCGGCGGACCGTCGGGACTCCTTGGGTCCTCGCGCGGTGCGCCAGCGCCGGCGGCCCCACCGGTCACCACGGACTCAGATGTGGATTAGCGGCTCGCGGGCAGCGGGAGGACCGCGGCCACCCGGGTCGGCCGGCCGTCGCCCGCGGTCACCGACAGGCGGCCGCCGGCGAGCAGTGCCCGCTCCCGCATCCCGGTCAAACCGAACCCGGCCCGCACGCCGTGGGGGTCGAAACCACACCCGTCGTCCTGGACGTTGACCTCCACCCGGTCGGCGCGCTGGTGGACCGCCAGCGTCACCTTCTCCGCGCCGGCGTGCTTGACCGCGTTGGTGAGCGCCTCTTGGACGATCCGGTAGACGGCGGTCTCGGTGTCACGGGCCAGTCTCCCGTCAGACTCGAGATCGATCTCGACCTCGACCGCGAACCCTCCGATGGCCGCCTGCCGCTTAGCCAGCGACTCGATCGCGGGACCGAGTCCGAGGTCGTCGAGCGCGGCCGGACGCAGCTCGGCGATCAGATCACGGAGCTTGCGCATCTCCTCGCTGAGATGGTTATCCGCTGTCTCGGCGGCGCGACGCAGCGCGACGGGGTCCGCCCGCGCCAGTCCCGCCGAGAGGACCATCCGCAGCCCGGTCAGACCCTGCAGCGTCTCGTCGTGGAGCTCGCGGGCCCAACGGGCCCGCGCCTGGTCGGCGGCCTCGAGGGTCAGACGCAGCCGCGCCGCGGCGACCGACCTCGCGGTGGCGACCGCGGTCGCCGCACTCGCCGCGACGGAGCTCAGGAGCTGCTCGTCCTCCTCGTCGAACGGCCCCTCATCCACGCCGTTGATACCAGCCAGAACACCGAGCATCTCGCCGCGGAACATGAGCGGAACGAGGATCGCCGCCTTCGCGTCGGGAGCCAGCTGCGCGAGCTGGGCTGGGTCTGCGTCCGCCCCGAGCCGCCGCGGCATCCCGGTCAGCATCACCTCGCCGGCGACGGAACCGCGCACGGGCAGACGGGGTGGCGAGTCCGAGCGCGCGGCGCTGCCGCTGACCGCGCCGAGCTCGTCCCCGTTGGGCAGGTAGACGACCAAGGTCCGGGCCCCGACGATCCCCCGGCCGTGGCTGAGGATGAGCGAGAGGATGCGCTCGAGGTCGGTCTCCCCACCGACGGCGCGAGCGATCTCGGCGAACGCCTCGAGCCGTTCGACGCTGCGCGCGAGGATGCGGTTTGAGCCCTCGAGCTGATCGGCGTACATGGCCAGATCGCGCTGCGCCTCCTGCCGCTCGGCCATGTCCCGGCGGAGCCGGTCGGAGAAGCCACCCACGATCACCCCGGTGACCAGGAACGCCGCTCCGCGCGAGACATACCCAAGGGCGTCGACGTGCACGGAATTGATGACGCTCCACGCGGGCACCAGCGCGAACGCCGCCGCCGCGGCGATCAGTCCCGCCCGCATGCCGAACTCGATCGCCAGGACGGCGATCGGCACGATGTAGAAGTTGGCCAGCAGCGCGTTCGGGTCGTTGACGGCAAGCCGGGCACTGAACGCCGCGACAAACAGGACGACGGCGAGTGCGACCACGCCGAACCGCTTCGTGTTCGAGGTAGACCGGGGGGCGCTCGCCTTGAGTCGCTCGATGACGCGGCGCTCGGCGGCCTCGAGCTCGATCCGATGCGCCCGGCTGGTCGTGCTCATCGATGGATCACCCCGTGCTCGAGCGCGTAACGCACGAGCTCGGGCCGGCCGGCGATGCCGAGCTTCGCCTGCAGGTTGGCGCGATGGGTCTCGACCGTGCGCGGGCTGATGTAGAGGCGAGTCGCGATCTCGCTGTTGGTGTGACCGAGCGCCACGAGTCGCAGGACCTCGAGCTCCCGGTCGGTCAGGGCCGCGTCCTCGGCGCTCGTCAGCGCCCAGCCACCGATCGCGGGATCGAGGTATCGGCCGCCCCTGGCGACCGTGCGGATCGCGCGCACGAGGTCGACCCGAGACGCTTCCTTGAGGACGTAGCCCGCCGCCCCCGCGTTCCACGCCGGCGCCACGAACGCCGGATCGTCCTCCATCGTGAGGATTACCACGGCGGTCGACGACGAGGCCGAGCGAAGCTTGAACAGCGCGCTCAGGCTCAGCTCACGGCCCATGTGCAGATCGAGCAGCACCACCCGCGGTGCGTGGTCACGCAGCAGCGCGCAGGTCTGCGGAATGTCGCTCGATTCGCCGACCACCGCCAGATCCTCCTCGGCCTCGAGCAGCAGCCTCAGGCCCTGCCGCACCACGGCATGGTCATCGGCGATCACGATCGTGATGGGCGTGCTGTCGGACACGTGTTTGCGGCCTGGAGCGGTGGGCACGGACGGTAATCGCCGCTTGGACGTTTGTCGAGCGACCCGGAGTGCTCGCAACTAACCGCTGCTTCTGTCGAAACAGATTGCACGATGCATGATCCCTACGCCACCTTCCGCGAGCCGGAGCCGGCCCCGAACGAGTTCGAGATCAGCCACCGGACAATCGACGACCGGACCTGCGTAGTCGCGGTCGCCGGAGATCTCGATCTGGCCTCCGCGCCCGAGCTGAAGTGGGCGCTGGTCGAACTCCTGCACCAGGGCTACGGCCATTACGTGCTCGACCTGTCGGCGGTCACTCACATGGACTCGATGGGACTCGGCGTCCTGGTCGCCTTCCGCAAGCGCCTGCACGCAGACGCGCACCTGGCCCTCGCCTGCATGCCGGCGCGGCTCAACAAGCTGTTCGAGCTGACCGGTCTCGACGCCTCGTTTGACACCTTCACCAGCGTCGACGAGGCGCTGGGGGCGGCTACCCAAAGGGTCCTGCCGCTGAGCACTGACGCGGCGATGGCCCTCGGCCTCGCGTCGACGGCGATGCCGTTCGCCACCTCACGTCGCGCCGAGGCGCTGCGCTGGCTCCGGGTCCTCCGCCTCAACGGCGAGGCCGCCCGCGTCCTCGACGCACTCGGCATCGGCGAGGTTGCCGTTGCCGACGGGGAAGAGAGCGAAACAGGACCGTCCACCCCCCACGGGGACCGGAACGACGCAGACTCCGTGGCCGCGATCACCAACCTGGCTGTGTCCATCGCCCGCAGCCGCGGGGCCACCTCGGTCGGCACCGGTGACATCCTCGTCGCCGTGATTCAGTTCTACAGCCCCGACTTCGACCTCGTCCTCGAGGCGGCCGGGACCGACCGCGACGAGGTCATCGGACACCTCGCCGCCTAGCTCTGCGCCTCCCGGGCAGCTACGGCTTCTTGGCGAGGTAGCTCTGGCCGGCGCGCAGAAGGATCTTCGTGTGACGAACGAAGTCGTCGACGAGGACCGTGTCGCGGATGACGTGGGTGAGGGTGCCGTTGCACTTGTCGGCAACCGTGTAGATGGTGCCGCGGACGGTCGCGGAGCTGTACCGACCGCTGGTTTGGAATTTGCCGTGGCCGCTGACCTTGAGTAGCTGCAGCGTCCTGGTCGAAACCTTGGCGATGGTGGCGGCGTCGCCGCTCGCTGCGGGTTTGCACAAGCCGTAGCTCGGGGCGCCGTGGAAGGCGCTCTCGATCAACTTGAAGGTGGTCAGGCCCTTCGTGATTCCCTTCCGGGCTTGGGTGAGCTTGAACACCCCGCCGGCGAGGGTGGCTGTCTGGGTCTTGCCGACCTTGCCGGTATTGCTGGTCATCGTCAGGGAGCCCTGCAGCGCGTCGATCTCCGACCCAGTGGGGATCTGTCGCGCCTCGGTCAGCGGCACGAAACCCTGGCCCTTGGCCAGCGCGCTCCGATCGCCGGCCTCCAGCGACTTGCCCGGCGGCAGCAGGATAAAGACGTGCCCGGACACCGGCGCCACATTCACCGCCTTACCCAGGACCGGCGGCGGGGGCGCCGACGGACTCGCCGCTGTGATGAACGTCTGATCCGGACCGACGTCGTGCCCACGCTGTTAGTGGCCACCAACCGCACGTGATAGAGCGCGTTCGGTTGCAAATCCGTCGCCGACGAGGAGAACGCGTGGCTGGTCGAGTCAGATCCGACTGGCTCCACCGGCGTCGTCTCGTCGTAGAGCACCGTCGACGACCCCGGTCCGCGCTCCGACAAGTCGATTCCGTACTCGAAGTACGCCGTCGTCGGCAATCCCTCTGGATTCACGGATCCGGCGAACGCCACCCCACTGCCACCCACGGTCGGGAGGGAGGCGGCCACAGCGGGTACCGACCCGACTACCACGGTCGACCCCGAGCCGCTGCTCGAGGACCCGCCGGTGTACGCGAACTCGTCGCCGGGGCCGGTGGCGCTGGTCCCACTGGGGGTCGTGATCGTGATGTCAACCGTGGCCGATCCCGCGGGCGAGGTCGCCGTGATCTGGCCGTCGTTGTCGAACGTGAACGCGGTCGCGGGTGTCTGGCCGAAGTTGACGGCGGTCGCGCCGGTGAAGTTGGTGCCCGTGATCATGACCGTGGTTCCACCCGCGGCCGGCCCGTCCGCGGGGCTGATGCTGCTGATGCTGGGAGCGTCGTAGGAGTACTGCGCGCCGTTGCTCGTCCCGCTCGGGGTCGTAACCGTGACCGGCACCGTGCCGGTCCCCGCGGGCGCGGTCGCCGTGATCTGGCGATCGTTGTTGAACGTGAACTTGGTAGCCGGGGCGCTTCCGAACTTGACCCCCGTGACCCCGGTGAGGTTCAGGCCGCTGATCGTCACCGTCGTTCCACCGAGCGCCGGACCATGCGTCGGGCTGATGGTCGACAGCGTAGGTCCGTCGTAGGTGTACTGCTCGCCGTTGCTCGTCCCGCTCGGCGTCGTGACCGTGACGCTGGCCGCCCCGACCCCTGCCGGCGAGGTCGCCGTGATCTGACCGTCGCTCTTGAACGAGAAGCCAGTGGCCGGCGTGCTGCCGAACTTGACCCCCGTGACCCCCGAGAGGTTGACGCCGCTGATCGTGACCATCGTCCCGCCCAGCGCCGGACCATGCGTCGGACTGATGCTGGTGATGCTGGGAGCGTCGTAGGAGTCGGCATGCCGTTGCTCGTCCCGCTCGGCGTCGTGACCGTGACCTGGACGGTGCCTGTCCCCGCCGGCGAGGTCGCCGTGATCTGACCATCGCTCTTGAACGCGAAGCTCGTCGCCGGCGTGCTGCCGAAATCGACCGCCGTGACCCCCGAGAAGTTGACGCCGCTGATCGTCACCGTCGTCCCACCCAGCGCCGGACCACGCGTCGGACTGATGCCGGTGATGCTCGGCGCGTCGTAGGAGTACTGCATCCCGTTGCTCGTCCCGCTCGGCGTCGTGACCGTGACCTGGACGGTGCCTGTCCCCGCCGGCGAGGTCGCCGTGATCTGACCATCGCTCTTGAACGCGAAGCTCGTCGCCGGCGTGCTGCCGAAATCGACCGCCGTCGCACCCGAGAAGTTCACACCGCTGATCGTCACCGTCGTCCCACCCACCGCCGGACCATGCGTCGGACTGATGCCGCTGATGTCGGGGGGCTGGTAGGCGTACTCGTCCGCGGCGCTCTTCGCGCTCGTGCCGCCCGTCGTCGTCACCGTCACGTCGACCGTGCCGGTGCCGGCCGGTGCCGTCGCCATGATCTGCGTACCGCTGTCGACCTTCACCGAAGAGGCCGCGGTGGAGCCGAAGGCGACCGTGGACTGGTTGGTGAAATTCGTCCCCGTGATCGTGACGACGGTCCCGCCGATCGCCGGCCCGGACGTCGGGGTGATCCCGGTCACGGTGGGCGTCGGCGGCTCGACCGTGATCGTTTGGGTGGCGGTCTTCTCGACCCCGTCGGCGCAACTAACCGTTACGGACATCTTGAAGGTGTCCGCGTTCTTGTAGGTGTGGGTCCCGCTGACGGTGAAGCCACTCGCTCCCTGGGTGATCGTCCCCGCGCTCGCCGAATCATCGCCCCAGTTGATCTCGGCCGTGAAGTTGCCGGTTCCAAAATTGGGGTCGCCGTCCGTGAAGGTGGCGACAGGCCCGCTGAACTGGACGCCCGCTACGGGGCTGAACGAAACCGGCGTGACGGCCAGGGGCGCGGGCGCGACCTTGAACTGGAACGGAGTCGTCTGGGGAGTCCCGTCGCTGTTCGTCCACGACATCGTGCCGTCGTAGTCGCCGGCCAGGGCATAGGTGTGGGTGCCAGTCACCTGCCCGGTGCTGGGGTCGACCTTGCCGGCGGAATCCGCCGAGTCGTCGCCCCAGTTGATCGTGGCGCTGGTCGCTCCCACGGACCCCAGGACCTGGGTGAACGGGCGACCCTCCTCGGGCTCAAACAGGTTGTATCCGCCCATGTCACAGAACCCGTTCTGAAGCCGCTGGATCCCCCGCTGGTCGCTGCCGGCGCAGCCGGTGGTTCCCTGCGGGATGGCGTCGACGGCCGGGCTCGTCGCGGTCAACGCGAACGTGTCGGTCTCGCCGCCGTTGTCCTGCAGGCCGCCGAGGAAGCCGGGATCGGTGTTCGGCTGGTCGCCGGTCGCGGTGAAGCCACAGTCGTTGCCGGAGTCGATGTTGTAGCCGAGCGAGATGATGGTGCCCGGACTCGAGCTGCCGCAATTGGTGTCCGACTCGGTCCCTTCCGCGTCGGTCACGAAGTTGCCGGCCACGATCGAGTCCTGGACCGTCATCGTGCCCTCGCTGTCCAGGAGTCCGCCACCCGTGGTGCCGCGGTCGCCGCCGTCGTTGTCGGCGATCGTCGAGTCGATGACCGTGGTGGTGTTCGAGCAGGCGCCGTTGCACCAGCTGAAGATCCCGCCGCCGAGTCCCGCGTCATTGCCGGCGACCGTCGAATCATCGACGGTGAGGACGCCCGAGCCGACGGTGCTGTCCCCGTAGTTCTGGATCCCCCCCGAATCACCGCCGCCCTCCACCTCGTCGCTGAAGTTGTTCTCGACCAGCGAATGCGTGACGTCCATCGTGCCGCCATCGTTCGAGATCCCGGCCCCCGAGCCTGAGTTCGTGTTCCCGTTGGCGATCAGGTCGCCGCTCAGCGTCAGGTTCCCTCGGTTGCGAATGTCACCGCCGAAAAACCCGTTGCTCGAATCGGCCGCGCCGAAGAAGGTGGCCAGACCAGCGATCGTGACCGTTGGGGTGAGACCGAGCTGGGCGTTCAACTGGATGTCGAAAACCCGCGAGGTCGCGGATGTCGTCTGCTGGTAGATGTTGGTCTGGCGGGCGCCGGCGCCGTCGATCGCCACGCTCTGGTCGATGACGAGCGGCCCGTTGCTGAGGGTGTAGCTTCCGGCCGGAACGACGATCACGTCCGCCGGACTCGGCGTCGAGGCCAGCGCGTCCTCGTAATCGATCAACTGCCGCAACGAACACGAAGTACTCGTGGGAACGCAAGTCCCGGCGTTATCCGCCGTCGTGCCGACCGTGTACGTGGCCGCGCGGGCCTGGGCAGCCGTGAACGCGCAGATCAGCGCAACGAGCGCGACCAGCGCGCCCAACCGAGCCACCCCCGAGTGGCGTGTGCCCCGCAGTCCCGTTGTGCCGCCCCCGGCATCCGCCCGGCCCCCTTCTAATGATCATAAAGGCTTCGGTTAGCTTATCCCCGGTAGTCCCGCCGGCGCAAGTAGATCGCCGAAAAGCAGTACCCGGTGGTGCACCAATCCCGTCCGGAACGGCCTCTTGTGGGCCGGGTCGCTTCGGCGTAGACTGGCCCGGCCAGCCGACCTCCGACGGGCGGGGCCTGGGTGGCGGATCGGGCACCAACGGGGGACTCGGAAGTGGTGAGGTGACATTGCGGGGCAGGCGGCGGTTCGGCATCGCCAGCAACGAACACCTGCGCTGGCTCTTGCTGGTGCTGGTGGCGGTCGCCTCGACGGGCATCTGGATCGCGCTGTATGCGACCGACGCGCTCAAATCACTCGAGGGCCAGACGATCGACAAGCGCTTCTCGATTCGAGGAACACAGCGTCCGCCAAGAACTTCGTGATCGTGGCGGTCGACAACAAGACCTTTCAGGACATCAACGGCTTTCCGTTCCCGCGCGCCGACTATGCCCAGCTGATCAACAACATCGCCGCCGAGCACCCGAAGGCGATCGTGTTCGACATCGAGCTCGCCGACAAGACCACGGTCGGCGGGACGTGCAAAATCCAGGGAACCTCTTACCCGTGTGATGACCTCGCGCTGCTGACCGCGATCAGCAACCATCCCGGCGTCACCGCGTTCGACACAACCGCGCCGGAGGCCAACGGGAGCGGCCAGATCCGCTTCCTGGGCTCGACCGAGGGGACGACGCTGCTCGAGCAACTGGGCTCACGCGCAGGCGCCGCGCTGTTCCCGACAGAACCAGCCCGGGGGACGTCTACCGCCAGATGCTCTACTCGGTCCAGAACGTCCCGACGCTGTACGTGGTCGCGGCGGAGATGGCCGGCCATAAGCGCATCACCAAGAAGCAGTTCGGCGGCGATCGCTGGATCGACTATCCCGGAGCCGAGCACACGATCCCGTGGGTCTCCTTCTCGAGCGTCTATGACCCACGAAGTACGGGCCGCCGCACGGGCTGGACGCACCCGCTCCCGTCGAACTACTTCCGCGGAAAGGTCGTGTTCGTCGGCGAGACGCAGTTGTCCCTGCGAGGACTTCCACGCCACGTCCACCGACCCGCCAGATGGCCGGGGTCGAGATCGAGGCCGACGCGACCGCCACGGTCCTCGGGCACTTCCCGCTCAACTCCGCTCCGGGCTGGATCAACGTCGCTTCTGATCGTGCTGTTCGGCGTCGGCAGTGCCGCTTGCTCGCCCTGCGCGTCGCGACCGCTCATCTCGATCGGCCATCGCCGTGGCTACCGCGGTGGCCTTCGCCATCGTGGCACCAGCTGGCGTTCAACGCCGGCCTGCATCGTGTCGTTCGTCTACCCGCTCGGTGCCCTGATCCTGAGCGCGGTCGGCTCGCTGGCGGTGCAGCTCGTGACCGAGGCGTTCGAGCGAATCCGGACGCGCGACCTGTTCGGCCGGTTCGTCCCGGAGAACGTGGTCGACCAGGTGCTGGCGAGCGCCGATGGGCTGCGGCTGGGCGGCGTGCAGCGCGACGCCACGGTGCTGTTCTCGGACGTGCGCGGCTTCACGACCCTGGCCGAGACGCTCACACCGCCACAGGTGATCGACGTCCTCAATCACTACCTGAGCGAGATGAGCGACGCGATCCTCAACCACGGCGGCACGCTCGTCTCCTACATGGGCGACGGGATCTTTGCCGTGTTCGGCGCGCCGCTCGAGCTGCCCGATCACGCCGACCGGGCGGTGGCCGCGGCCCGCGAGATGCTCGACGTGCGCCTGCCGCGCTTCAACGCCTGGCTGCGCGAGGGAGGGACTGAGCGACGGGGTCCGGATGGGAATCGGCCTGAACAGCGGCCACGTCATGTCCGGCCACGTCGGCTCCGAGCGGCGAGTGGAGTACGCCGCCGTGGGCGACACCACGAACACCGCCTCCCGGATCGAGTCGCTCACCAAGGGCACCCCCCACCAGCTGCTTCTGTCTGACTCGACCAGGGACGCGCTGCGCTCGCCGCCGGACGACCTCGTCGAGGTCGGTGAGACGGAGATCCGCGGACGCCAGGCCCGCATCAAGCTGTGGTCGATCTCCGAAACAGCCAGAGCCGATGGAGCCTGCGAACGTCGCGGAGCCAGAGCCCGAGCCCTTGCCAGCGCCCGGGCCGGCAATGTAGGTTCGCCACAACAGGACCGGAAACCAGGAGGGGCAAGTTTGTCTACCGAAGCGCCAACCGACACCGCCGAAAAGCTCGCCGTCTATCGCCGCGCCACCAACTACATCGCCGCGGCGATGATCTACCTGCAGGGCAACCACATGCTCGAGGAGCCGCTCGAGCCCGAGCACGTCAAGTACCGGCTGCTCGGTCACTGGGGCACCGTGCCCGGCCTGAACCTGATCTACGCCGGCCTGAACCGGCTGATCCTCGACACCGACGCCAGCATGCTGCTGGTCACCGGCCCCGGTCACGGGGCGCCGGCCAACCTGGCCAACCTGTGGATCGACGGCTGCCTGGAGGACGTCAAGCCCGAGCTCTCGCGCGATCGCGACGGGCTGGCCCGGCTGGTCCGTGAGTTCTCCTGGCCGGGCGGGTTCCCGAGCCACATCGCGCCGATCGTGCCCGGCACGATTCACGAGGGCGGGGAGCTCGGCTACGCCCTGGCCACCGCGTTCGGCGCCGCGCTCGACAACCCCGATTTGATCGTCGCCGCCGTCATCGGCGACGGCGAGGCGGAGACCGGTCCCACGGCGGGCGCGTGGCACTCGAACAAGTTCCTCGATCCGGCGGGCAGCGGCGCCGTACTGCCAATCCTGCACGTCAACGGCTACAAGATCGCGAATCCGACGATCTACGGGACGATGAGCGACGTGGAGCTGACCAAGCTGTTCGAGGGCTTCGGCTGGCGTCCGCTGATCGTCTCCGGAGACGACCTCGACGCCTCGCTCGCCGCCGCTCTCGATCAATCGCACGGCGAGATTCGCGAGATCCAGTCGGAGGCACGCGCCGGCCGGCGGCCCGAGCGTCCCGCCTGGCCGATGATCGTGCTGCGGTCACTCAAGGGCTGGACCGGCATCCGCGAGCTCGACGGGGTCCAGATCGAGGGCACATCCAAGGCGCACCAGGTTCCGGCGATGCAGGCGCGCACGAATCCCGTCCACCTCCAGGCGCTGGAGCAGTGGCTGCGGTCCTACCGCCCCGAGGAGCTGTTCGACGAGAACGGCGGCCCGCGCCCCGAGGTCCTGGCCATGTGCCCGACCGGGGAGAGGCGGATGGGCGCCAATCCTCACGTCAACGGCGGGCGCCTGCGCGTGCCGCTGTCACTGCCCTCGCTCGAGGAGCATGGGGTCGCCGTAAACGCCCCCGGCGCTGCCACCGACAGCGCTCTGGGAACGCTCGGCGCGTACCTCAGGGACGTGTTCCGCCTCAACGACGAGCAGCGCAACTTCCGGATCATGTGCCCGGACGAGGTGGCCTCCAACCGGCTAAACGCCGTGTTCGAAGCCGAGAACCACGCCTACGAGTGGCCCGTGGACCGCGATATCAGCCCCGACTACGTCCCGGGCGGGCGGATCATGGAGGTGCTCTCGGAGCACAACTGCCAGGGGTGGCTGCAGGGTTACGTGCTCACCGGGCGTCACGGGATCTTCCCCTGCTACGAGGCGTTCATCCCGATCGTCGACGGGATGGTCAACCAGTACGGGAAGTTCCTGAAGATGTCGCGCGAGGAGGCCAAGTGGCGCGAGCCGGTCGCCTCGCTCAACTACCTGCTGACCTCGGAGGGATGGCGTCAGGACCACAACGGTTACTCGCACCAGATGCCGGGCTTCATCAACTCGATGCTGAACCGCCGCGAAGAGAGCGCACGCGTATACCTGCCGCCGGACTCGAACACGCTCCTGGCCACGATCGCGCACTGCCTGGAGGCGACCGGCTGCATCAACCTGGTGATCGCCTCGAAGCTGCCGCTGCCGACGTGGTTGCCGATGGATGACGCGATCGAGCACGTCCGCAAGGGCGCATCGCGCTGGGCATGGGCCAGCAACGACGACGGCCAGCCCGACGTCATCATGGCGGGCTGCGGAACGATTCCCACCGTCGAGCTGCTGGCCGCGACGAGCCTGCTCCGCGCCGAGGTGCCCGAGCTCAAGGTGAGGTTCGTTAACGTCACCAACCTGTTCGCACTGGCCCGCCCGGACGCACATCCCGACGGCCTCTCGCCGGCGGACTTCCGCGAGCTGTTCACCGACGACCGTCCGGTGCTGTTCAACTTCCACGGGTACCCGTCGGCGGTGCACCAGCTGATCCATCGCCGTCCCCACCAGGAGCGCTTCCACGTGAGCGGGTATGTCGAGGAGGGCACGACGACGACTCCGTTCGAGCTGCTGGCGATGAACGGCGTCGACCGCTTCAACCTCGCCGTCCAGGCACTTAGCCGCGCCGACATCGCCGTCTCAGAGCTCGTGCGTGGAATGTCCGGCGACTTTGCGGTGCGAACCGTCACCGGAGCGCGCGAGGCGATCGCCAAGCTCACCGGCCGCCGCGAGGAGATTCGCCGCACGATCCGCGAGCTGGGCGACGATCCGCCCGAGATCAAGGAGTGGGTGTGGCCCACGGAGGAACCGGTGCCAGCTTGATCGGCGGAGCTTGACTCTTAGGACCGGCGGCAGAGACAATCGACGGGTTGACAAAGGGGGCTCATGGGATCGACCGTAGACGACGCACGTGACCGGGCGCGGGCACTGCTGGACGGTGCTGACTTCGACGCGAGTCTGAGCGTCGCCCAGGAGGGCCTGAGCTCCGCGCCCGATGACGTGGAGCTGCTGGTGCTGGCCGGTCGGGCCGGCGTCGAGTTAGACGACGACGACGCGGTTGCGCACCTGCGGCGGGCGACCGAGCTGGCCCCCGATAACGCCGGCGCGTGGCATCACCTGGGCGAGGCACTCGCGGCCGAGGGGGCGATGCACGAAGCCGAGGTGGCGTTTCGGCGCGCCGTCGAGCTCGACCCCGACGATCAGCTGGCGCTCACCCATCTCGGGCACACCGCGCTGGCGGCGGGTCGCCGGGACGAGGGCGTGGGCTTTCTCGCGCAAGCGGCGGACCTCGCCCACGCCGCTTCGAGCGCCTCGATCAGCCTGGTCGACATGTACCGCTCGTTCGGGCAGTACGAGGACGCGCTCGCACAGGCGCGCCTGATCGCCGAGTCCGCGCCGGAGGACAGGCTCGCCTGGCTCGACGTCGCGGAGCTCAGTCTCCAAACCGGTCGGCTCGACGAGGCCCGCAGCGCCTTCGATCGCCTGCGCGAGCTGGATGACGTACCCGGTCACGAGGCGTACCCGCTCCACGGGATGATCCAGGTCGAGCTGGCGCGCGAAGGCTGGGAGCCGGCAAGTGAGCTGGTGGCTCAGGCCGGCGCGATCGATCCGCATGGCCTGAGTACCGTTCTGGTCGTGTTCCTGCGCGAGCAGACCGGAGAGGCGGCCGGCGACGACGAGGAGGAGTCGGCGGCTGCGCCCACCCGCGAGGAGGTGGACGGCATATTGGCCGGGTCGCTGGCCGACTACCGCCGAATGCTTGCCGACGACCGTTTGCTAAGGGGAGGTGATCTGGTTGGCTGACGTTGCCACGCCCACTCGAGCGGTGTCGGCGGAGTGGTTCCGCTGCCCCAACTGCGAGGCGTTCGTCTACCACAAGCGTCTGAAGCGCAACCTTGGGGTGTGCCCGGAGTGCAATCACCATTTCCGGGTGCGCCTCTCCGAGCGACTCGCTCAGCTGCTCGATCCGGGCAGCTTCGAGGAACTGGGCGGCGATCTCGAGCCGCTCGACGTGCTCTCGTTCTTCGACTCCAAGCCCTACTCCGATCGGATTCGTGACGCCCAGCGCAAGACCGGGTTGAAGTCGGGCGCGCTCTACGGAACCGGCACGATCGAGGAACTGCCGATCGCGATCGCGGCGATCGACTTCGGGTTCGTCGGCGGCAGCATGAGCGGCGCCGTGGGCGAGGCGATCACCCGCGCCGCCGAGCTGGCCCTGGAGCGCCGCATCCCGCTGTTGGTGATCTCGGCCTCCGGCGGTGCTCGCATGCAGGAGGGCTGCGTGTCGCTGATGCAGATGGCAAAGACGAGCCAGGCCGTCGCGCGTATGAACGAGGAAGGCGTGCCGTTCTTCTCCCTGCTGACCGACCCGACCTACGGCGGCGTCAGCGCGTCCTACGCCACGCTCGGCGACGTTCTGATCTCCGAGCCGGGTGCGCACATCGGCTTCGCCGGCCCGTCGGTGATCGAGCAGACGATCCACCAGAAGCTTCCCGATGGCTTCCAGACCGCGTCGTTCCTGGTCGACCACGGGATGCTCGACATGGTCGAGCCGCGGGAGAACCTGCGGCGAACCCTGCGCAACCTGCTGGCGATTCACGCCCTGGCCGAGCAGGCGCGCAGCGAGGACACGGAGACCCGCTTGGCCCGGCTTCCCAGCACGGACGGCGCTGCGCCGGTCGCCGACCCCGACCAGCTCGCCGCCACCGATCCCTGGGAGGTGGTGCAGCTGGCCCGCCACATCGACCGCCCGCGGATGCTCGACATCGTTGCGACGGCGCTCGACGAGTTCCACGAGCTACGCGGCGACCGCCTGTTCGGTGAGGATCGGGCGATCATCGGCGGCCTCGGCCGCATCGGCGAGCTGCCGATCATGGTGATCGGCCAGCAGAAGGGCCACGCGACGAGCGAGCTCGTCGAGCACAACTTCGGCATGCCCGAGCCCGAGGGCTATCGCAAGGGGATGCGGCTGATGCGTTACGCGGCTCGCTTCGGCCTGCCGCTGGTGACGATCGTCGACACGCCCGGGGCATACCCGGGGATCGGCGCCGAGGAGCGCGGCCAGTCCGTCGCCATCGCCGAGTCGATTCTGCTGATGTCGCGCCTGCCGATCCCGACCGTGACGATCGTGACCGGCGAGGGCGGCAGCGGCGGCGCACTGGCGCTCGCCACCGCCGACCGCGTGCTGATGATGGAGAACGCTTACTACTCGGTGATCAGCCCTGAAGGCTGTTCGACGATCCTGTTCAAGGACGCGAGCGCCGCGCCCCGCGCCGCGAAGGCGCTCCGGATCACGAGCCCCGAGCTGCTTCGCCTGGGGGTGATGGACGCGGTCGTGCCCGAGCCCGCCGGCGGCGCCCAGACCGATCCGGACGCCGCCGCGGCGAACCTGCGCACCGCGCTCGTCGCCAGCCTCGCCGAGCTTCTGCCGTTGGACGTCGACGAGCTGCTCACGCAGCGCTATGACCGCTTCCGCAAGTTCGGTGCGCCGGGCAGACAGCCGATGCTGCCGCCGATCACAGGTGACAACACATGAGCGATAACAAATCACATGAGAAGCACCCCGACCGGGACATGATCGAGTCGGTTTGGGCCGAGGCGCGCGACCTGGTCAAAAAGCTCGAGGGCACGACCGTGCAACGGTTCGCGGTCGCCGCCGGCGAGTACAGCATCGAGATCGAGCGCGGCGCGCCGGTCACCGTGTCGCTGCCGGCAGCGGCGGCCGCCGACGGGGACGCGGCGCTCTCAAGCGCCCAGCCCGTCGCCACCAGTGCGGGACCCGGATTCGGCGTCGCTCCCGGGGCACGGATGGCCTCGGGCGTGTTCACGCTCGGCGACGCGCCCGCAGCCGACAATCGGATCCCGGTGCTCGCGCCACTTGTCGGGACCTTCTACCGCTCGGCTCAGCCCGGCGCCAAGCCGTTCGCCGAGGTGGGCGAGGTGGTCGAAGCCGGCAAGCCAGTGTGCATCGTGGAGGCGATGAAGATGATGAACGAGGTCGTCGCCGGGGAGACGGGCAAGGTGGCCGAGATCGCCGTCGAGAACGGCGACTGGGTCGAGTTCGAGCAGGTCCTGATGTATCTCGAGCCCGGCGACGCGTAGGGGGGGCGATGTTCGAGAAGGTCGTGATCGCAAACCGCGGGGAGATCGCCCTGCGCGTGGCCCGCGCCTGCCGCGAACTCGGGATCAAATCGGTCGCGCTGTACTCGACCTGCGATGCCGAGTCCGCCGTGGTGAAGTTCGCCGACGAGGCCGTGCACGTGGGTCCAAACCATCCCGGCAAGAGCTACCTGCACATCCCGAACGTGATCGGCGCGGCGCTGAAGACCGGAGCCGACGCCCTTCATCCCGGCTACGGGTTCCTCTCGGAGGACCCGTTCTTCGCCGAGATCTGCGCCAACAACGGGATCACGTTCATCGGTCCCAAGCCGGAGGTGATGGAGAAGGTCGGCGACAAGGCGATCGCCCGTGACCTGATGCAGAAGGCCGGGCTACCCCTGCTGCCCGGGACGATCGAGCCAGTCGGGACGGTCGACGACGCGTTCGACATCGCCAACGAGATCGGCTATCCGCTGATCATCAAGGCGGTCGCCGGCGGCGGCGGCCGGGGGATGAACGTCGTCCGTCGCGAGGAGGACCTGGCCCGGCTCTACCAGACCACTCGCGCCACGGCGCAGGCGGTGTTCAAGGACAGCGCGGTGTACATCGAGCGGTACTTGGACGCGCCGCGTCACACCGAGGTCCAGCTGGTCTGCGACTCTCACGGCAACGGGGTGTATTTCTTCGAGCGCGACTGTTCGGTCCAGCGGCGCCATCAGAAGCTGATCGAGGAAGCACCCTCGATCCACCTGTCCGACGAGCAGCGCCGCGATATCGGCGAACGCGCGGTCAAAGGCGCGCTGTCGGTCGGCTACACCGGCGCCGGCACGATGGAGTTCCTGCTCGACCACGACGGCAACCTGAGCTTCATGGAGATGAACGCACGGATCCAGGTCGAGCACCCGGTGAGCGAGATGATCACGAGCGTCGACCTGATCCAGGAGCAGATTCGGGTGGCGGCCGGGGAGCCGCTGTCAGTGACGCAGGATGACGTCAAGCTACGGGGCCACGCGATGGAATGCCGGGTCAATGCCGAGGATCCGGACCGTGACTTCGCGCCCGCCGCCGGACGACTCGACGTGTACGTGCCGCCCGGTGGACCGTGGACCCGCGTCGACTCCCACTGCTATCCCGGATGGTTGATTGCTCCGTTCTATGACTCGCTGATCGCCAAGTTGATCGTCTGGGCGCCCACGCGCCCGGAGGCCATCGAGCGGATGGACCGCGCCCTGTCGGAGTTTCAGATCGGTGGACGCGGGGTGAAGACGACGATCCCGTTCCACCGGCGGGTGCTGGCGGACGCGACCTTCCGCTCCGGAGACGTCACGACCGATTTCGTTGAGCAATTCCTCCGCCCCGAGCCTGCGCAGGTTGCATAATCCGACCATGAGCACGGGCGGGACCAGCGCGACCAACGGCGGGGACCTACGCCTCGAGGTGGTGGCCGGGAAGGCGACCGGTTTTGCCATCGTCGTCGCCGACCGGCTGGTCATCGGCCGGCACTCCGACGGACCGGGGCGACTCGCCGACGATCCCGAGTTGTCGCGTCACCACGCGCAGATCTCGCGCGACGACAGCGGCATGTACATGATCGAGGACCTGGCCTCGACCAACGGGACAATCGTGAACGGCGCTCGGATCTCGTCGCCGATCCCGCTTGCCGTCGGCGACTCGATCGAGGTCGGAGCCACCACTATTCGGGTCGCCGAAGCTCCGGTCAAGTCTGCGCCCCCGCCCGCAGTCGACGTACGCGCGGCGACAGTGACCGTCGATGTGCCCCCGGCGATGCGAGCCGCGCCGCCCCCGCCAACCGAGACGGACTCACCGCCGACCGAGGCCACCGCGCCGCCGACTGAGGAGACGCCACCCCCGCTCGCCGCAGCGCCCGCAGAGCCAGAGGCGGAAGCGGAGGCGGAAACCGTCGAGGAGGCCCCACCAGCCGAGGCCGAGCCGCTTGCCGAGGCCGAGCCGCTTGCTGAGGCCGAGCCGCTTGACGAGGCTGAGCCGGTTGACGAGGACGAAGAGGAAGAGGAAGCCGCGCCACCATCACTCATTGAGGCGCCCGATGAGCCGGAGGCCGAGGCGGAACCCGTGGAGGAAGCCCCACCAATCGTGGAAGAGCCGCTTGCCGAGGCGGATGAGGAGTCGGCACCACCACCGCTCGCCGAGGTCCCGCCACCGCCGCTCGCCGAGGTGCCGCCGCCATCGCTTATCGAAGCACCCGACGAACTGCCGGCGCTACCCGTTGAGGAGCCGGGCGCGCCGCGACTCGCGCTCCAGCTCATGTTCGACCCGCAGAGCGCGGAGGTCGAGATCAGGCTCGACGACGAGAGCGAGCCGATCCGCCTGGCCCTGACCGAGGGCCGCTGGCAGATCAAACCCGACCAGAGCGATTAGAGAGGGGCAGCAATGAGCGCAGGCCAGACCGCGGTCGAGGCGCCACCTAGCGTGTTGGAGTTCCTCCAGCGCCACCGGACAATGACGCTAGCGACCGTCTCTGCGGGAGCCGTCCCGCGGGCCAGCACCTTCCTGTACGTCAGTGAGGGGCCGACGCTCTACTTCTGGAGCCGCGCCACCACCCTGACCGCACGCCAGGTGCAACAGAACCCGACCGTTGCCTTCGCCGTTGACGGTTCGTCCAAGGACCTTTCACAGGCCCAAGGCATCCAGGGCATCGGCGAGTGCTCGGTGATGCTGAACGGTGAGGAGATTGCGCGCGTCGCCGACCTCTTCGGTCAGAAGTTTCCGGAACTGGCGCCCGGGTCGACGATGAGCATCTCGTTTTTCCGCGTTACGCCGACCGAGCTGCAGTTCATCGACAACACGCAAGGTGGCTCCGTGGCGGCGAAGGGCGCGTTCGGCGCCGAGTTTCACCGCGAACGTTCCTACAGCGTGATCACCGGCCTGCCCACGCAGCTGGGTGACACCTTCACGGCCACGCTGCAGCCGCTGTCGGTGTCGGCGGGCGAGACGATCGTGCGCGAGGGCGCGCCGGCCGACAAGTTCTTCGTGATTGTCGAAGGCGAGGTCGAACTGGTACGCGTCGGGCATGCAGCGGAGCGGCTGAGCAGCGGTCAGCTGTTCGGCGAGGTGGCGATCATGCGCGAGCAAGCGCGATCGGCGACGGTCCGGGCGGTCACCGATGTCCGCCTTCTCGCGCTCGACCGTGACACCTTCCGAGACCTTATCGCCCACTCCATGGAGCTCACGCCTGACTTCGACGAGATCGTGCGCGCGCGGCTGGACAGCGACCAGGCGCGGTAACCATGAGCGTCACCACCGTCGAAGGATTCACCGGCAAGGAGTTCCGAAGCGCGGTCGGGACGTTCGCGACCGGCGTGACCGTCGTGACCACACGTGGCGAGGAGCACGCGTACGGGATGACGGCAAACGCGTTCTCGTCAGTCTCGCTCGACCCACCGCTCGTGCTGGTGTGCGTGATACATCCGTCAGAGGGAAGCGAGCACATCGAGACCAACGGATGCTTTGCGGTCAACATCCTGCACGCCGAACAGGAACCGATCAGTCGCTACTTCGCTAACCGCGACCGCCCTCGCGGGCGCGATGCGTTCAGCGAGGTTCCACACCGCACGGCGGCGACCGGATGCCCGATCATCGAGGGCGCGCTCGGCTTCCTCGACTGCCGGCTGCATACCACGCACCCCGCCGGGGACCATCAGGTCTTCATCGGCGAGGTCCTCGAGATCGGCTTCAATCCCGAGGGACAGCCGCTCGTGTTCCACGGCGGCCGCTACAAGCTCGTCGAATCCTGACTCGCGTCTGAAGCCCGACGGCCGAACCGGCCTCGCGGGGCTCGGACTCAGGCCCCGGTACCGCGAGGTCAGCCGGAGAGCACCTCTTCGCGGTGGAAGGTCATCCCGAACTCGTCCCCCGAGAGCGACACCCGCTCCCCGGCGTTGTCGATGAACTGCATCGCGGTGGGCGTGATCTTGAAGAAGGCGATGTTCGTGGTCGACGCGCCGGAGGACGGCGATGGAAACTTGTCGGCGAACAGACCAACCGCACGCACGACATCGTCGCCGGAGGTGACGGCTTCGGCGCGGCCGTCGCCTTGGATGCCCTTGGCCTTGTTCCAGTCCTCGACGTATTCGTCGATGGCGAACGACACTCTGGAGTTCTCGCGGAGATGCGAGGCGGTCGTAGAGGTGGGCCGGGCCCAGACGAACAGCGTCACGCCGTCGTTGACATACATGAAGGTGCTGGCGTGGGGCGTTCCGTCGGGCGATGCGGTCGCCAGCGTCACGGTCTTCGCCGAGTCCAGATAGTCGAGAACGGATTGCGGCACCTGATTGGGCATCTGGACCTCTCTGTCGCGTGAGCACCTATCCGATCAGCATCCGCCCCCGGCGGATGGATCGGTCCAAGAAGTGATTCGGACCATATCCGGGGTGGTTGGCGCTGTCAAAAAGCGCACCTGACGCAGTCGGACCCCTCGCCTTGACGCCACCTCCCCGCTGCGGATATCGTGCGAGGCGCACAAGTACAGATTGGGGCGCGCTTTGTTGTGGCACGGGCAAGGCGACCGTTCGAGCGCGAGTCTGCGGGGGTGGGCGACGATGGGACCGGCGACTTTCTGGATCCGCGGATGACCGACGGACCCGACTCCATGCCACCGAACGAATCGCAGCCGCCGGCGCCCAACGATCCGCACGGTCAGGCCGCAGACCTGCGAGCGGTGGACGGGCCTGACACGGGTTCGGTGTTCGGGATCAAGGGCGAGACGGTGATCGGACGTGACGAGACCGCGGATCTCACGCTCAGCGACTCGACGGGCGAGGTCTCGCGCCGGCACGCGGTGATCCGCTGGCGCGGGGGCACGGCCTGGCTCGAGGATCTGGGCTCGACCAACGGCACTTTCCTGAACGGAGAGCGGCTCAGGGGCCCGCAGCCGCTCCGGGCCGGGGCCAGGATTCGGATTGGGGCGTGCATATTGGAGTTCACGCCCGATCCCGCGGTGGAGACATCCGCCGCGCCCGCACCGCCGCCCGCCTCCGATGTAACCGCCGAGCGGGCCATCCCGGACGTCGACGTCACGCGCGCACGCGCGATCCCCACGGACCTTGACAGCACGCGGGCCCGTGCGATCCCGACCGACCTGGACGCCACCAAAGCGCGCCCCATCCCCACCGACCTCGACATCACCAAAGCGCGCCCCATCCCCACCGACCCGGACATCACCAAAGCGCGCCCCATCCCCACCGACCCGGACATCACCAAAGCGCGCCCCATCCCCACCGACCCGGACATCACCAAAGCGCGCCCCATCCCCACCGACCCGACATCACCAAAGCGCGCCCCATCCCCACCGACCTCGACATCACCAAAGCGCGCCCCATCCTTCCCCCCCAGGCTCCGCCGCCGGACCGCGATCCGACCTACAGCCCTTCGGGCGCCGAGGGCGAACTGCGCATCCTCAGCGGCCCCGGTGTGGGAACAGCGGTGCCGGTGTGGGGAGGCAGCGCGACGATCGGGCGCGAGCCCGAGTGCGACCTCCAGGTGCTCGACAGCGAGGTGTCGCGGCGTCACGCCAAGATCACGATCCGCGACGGCTCGGCGTCGATCGACGATCTGAACTCGGCCAACGGCACATACGTCGATGGTGAGCGCATTCTCACGCAGTACAAGCTCGCGCCCGGAGATCGCATCGAGATCGGGGAAGCGACGATTGCGCTCTCGTCACCCGTATTTGAGGGCAGCGCCGCCCGCGCGCCGCTGCCACAAGTCTCGGCCGTGCGCGACGTCGTCGTCCACCCGGCCGAACTGCTGGGGGCTACGTCGGGGTCACGCAAGTGGTGGACCCTGGCGGCAGTCTGCCTGACCACGTTCATGCTGCTGCTCGACCTGACGATCGTGTCGGTGGCGCTGCCGACGATCTCGCGCGAGCTCCACCCCAGCTTCGCCAATCTGCAGTGGATCGTCGACGCCTACTCGTTGATGCTGGCCGCCGTGCTGCTGACGGCCGGTTCGCTGGCCGACATCTTCGGCCGCCGCCGCGTGATCGTGATCGGCCAGGTCGTGTTCCTGATTGGCTCGGTGCTGTGCGCACTCGCGACCTCGGCGACGATGCTCGACCTCACGCGCGGATTGCAGGGTGTCGGCGGGGCGATGATGTTCGCGTGCGCGCTGGCGCTGATCGTGCAGGAGTTCCCCGCCCACGAGCGTGGCATCGCGTTCGGGGTCTACGGCGCGGTCAACAGCCTGTCGGTGGCAGTCGGTCCGATCCTGGGAGCCATCCTCACTCAGGAGATCGGCTGGCAGGCGATCTTCCTCATCAACGTTCCCGTGGGGTTCATCGCGCTCTACATCCTGCTGCGCAAGGTAGTCAACCTCCCCGGTCCCCCGACCAAGGTCGACTGGGGCGGGCTGGTCACGTTCTCACTCGGCCTCGTGCTGATCATCTACGGCGTGATCGGTGGCAACACCTACGGCTGGACGAGCACTCGGGAGCTCGTAGTGTTCATCGTCGGCGTGCTCCTGCTGATCGCCTTCATCCCGATCGAGCTCCGGCGCGAGCACCCAATGTTCGACCTCCGGCTATTCCGAATGCCCACGTTCAACGGCGTATCGCTCGCGGCCTTCACCCTGTCCGCCTCGGTGATCGCGACGTTCTTCTTCCTCACCACGTGGCTGCAGACGATCCAGGGCTTCTCGGCGCTGGGCACCGGCATACGCCTACTGCCCCTGACGGTGGTGGCACTGATCGTGGCGCCCGGCGCCGGGCGAATGGTCGGCAAGATCCACCCGCGGCTCCCGATCGGCCTGGGCCTCGGAATCATCGCGATCGGTTTCGTCTTCGAGCACCGAATCACGGCCACCTCGACCTGGACCGTGCTTCTCCCCGGACTGGTCCTGTGCGGCATCGGCATGGGCGCGGTCAACCCCTCGCTCGGCGCGACCGCCGTTGCCATCGTGCCCCCGTATCGCGGGGGAATGGCCGGCGGCATCAGCCAGACGTGGCGCGAGGTCGGTGTCACCGCCGGGGTGGCGGGTCTCGGCGCGCTGCTGCAGCATCAGGTCCGCACCCACATGACCACAGGCCTGGCGCACACGGCGGTCGCCAGCAAGGCAGGGAGCTACGCCGCGGCGATCGCGGTGGGCGGCACTCCTACCCTGCTCAAGCACACCCCCGCGGCGCAGCGGCCGCTGATCCACCATCTGGCGGTGGTTAGCTATGCCTCCGGTCTGAAGACGATCTTCCTAGTGGACATCGTCCTGGCCGTCATCGGCTGCATCGGAGCACTCACGCTGATCCGCCGCCGCGACCTGTACCAACAGCCCACTGCCGGCGCCGGCCACTGAAGTGGGCGAACCGACCGGTCAGAACGGACCCTACCGTGCGTAGGGACCGCGAATGGACTGTGACTTGTGCACGTGTGGTGACAGTGACTCGAAGCGGATTCTCATCGGAGCCCGGTGTGGGAATTCTCATCCGTGCGGCACGCCGAACCGATGCGAAGACGCGCTGCCACGTTGACGACCCGGATCACCAGGCGTTATTGTTGCCCTGGGTACCCGGATCGAGGGGCATGACGTCTGCGTCCGCGGGCTCGCGTCCTTCAACCCCGCACGAGCGGAGGCGTTGTGTTGGGAGCATCGCTGTACGTGACATCGGGGCCCGGGACCGGGGCGAACATCCCACTCGAGACCGAGCCGCTCGTCATCGGCCGCGGGTCGCTCGCCGAGGCCGGCCATGGGCGTGACGGCAGTCTCGGGGGCGATCCAATGCTTTCCCGGATCCACGCGCGTGTGTGGCTCGCCGATGGTCAGCCGATGATCGAGGATCTGGGTTCGAGCAACGGGACCCTGGTCAACGGCCGCCGGATCGAGGGACCAACGGCGCTGTCGGCCAACGACACGATCCTCGTCGGCACCACCAGCCTGACCGTCAACGAGGCGCCGGTGCCCAAGGCGACGGTAATGCGCAGCGCGGCGGCCGCGACCACACTGGTTCGCCCGACACAGCGCCCGGCGGGAAGCGCCGTTGCCGCGCCACCAACCGGTCCGTCGACGCCGCCCCCGCCCGCCGGCGGGCGCCCCGGCGGCCCGCGCGTGCTCGGGCGACTGGCCTCGCTGTCGCTGGGTCACCCCCGTTCCGTGCTCATCGCGGTCGTGCTCGTGGTCCTCTTATCGGGCGTATTCGGCGTATCCGTCGCCGGCAAGATGAACGCCGACCACCCGTTCAGCGCGTCGAGCTCTCAGACGGTGCGGGTTCAGAACACGATCGCCCATGCAACCGGCGAGCTACCCGGCCCTCAGGTGCTGGCGCTCATCACGCCGCCCGGAGGCGTACATGCGGCCGGCACGCCGGCGCTGGTGGCCCAGGTCGCCGCGCAGTTGCGCCAGGACCCGGTGGTCACCCGCGTTATCACCTACTACAACACGCACGATCCCAACCTGGTGGCACGCGACGGCAGCTCCACCTACGTCGCGGCGTTCTTCAAGAACGTCAATAGCGGCGCGCAGAACAGCGCCGCCTCCCGGCTGCTCGACCGCGTGCAGAAGCCGCCCGAGGTCCTACTCGGCGGCCCGGCGATCATCAACCAGCAGCTCGGCGCGCTCGTGGGCAAGGGCATCGGAATGGCGGAGGGGCTGGCCTTTCCGATCCTGTTCATCCTGGCGCTGTTCGTGTTCCGTGGCGTCGTCGCCGCCCTCATGCCCATGTTCGTGGGCGGCGTCGCTGTACTGACGACGTTCCTGATCCTGCGCATCGTCAACTCGTTCCTGCCCCTGTCGAACTTCGCCCTGAGCATGGTCATCGGACTCGGACTCGGGCTGGCGATCGACTACAGCCTGTTCATCGTCTCTCGTTATCGCGAGGAGATGGCCAAGATCGGTACCGAACGCGTCGACCTCAATGACGCGCTGCGCCACGCCATGTACAAGGCGGGACGGACCATCACGTACAGCGCGTGCACCGTCGCGCTAGCGCTGGCTTCGCTGTGCCTGATCCCGATGCCGTTCATGTACTCGATGGGCCTGGGCGGCGCGATCACCGCGATCGTCGCCGTGACCGTCGCGCTGATCGCCCTGCCCGCGCTGCTGGCGGTGCTCGGCCTACGCATCAACGCGCTGGCGCCCGCGCGCTGGCAGCGGTCGGCCGAGCGCGTGGCACGCGGTGATCACGCCGGCCGGTGGTACCGGCTGTCGCAGTGGGTCATGCGACGTCCGGCGCTCGTCGCCGTGTGCACCGCGGCCCTGCTGATCGTGCTGGGGCTGCCCGCGACCGGCATCAAGTTCACCGGCGTTGACGCAACCGGCGTTCCCAAGGGCCAGACGTCCCGCACCGTCGCCGACACGATCGCCGCACGTTACCCCGGAGACCCATCGACTGACATCACCGCGCTGGTGCAGGCTCCGCCGAGCAGTCGGACGCAGGTCAGCGCGCTCGCGTCCCAGCTGAGCAGCCTGCCCGGCGCGGTCGCGCAGGACACCACACCGGTGCAGGCGGTACCCGGGGGCTACTTCACGTTCTCGATCACGCCGAGCTCCGGCGCGCTGAGCACGTCCACGATCAGCCTGGTCAAGGAGATCCGCGCCCACCGCTCGCCAGCGGTGGGCGTCACCGGCACCACGGCATCGTTCCTGGATCAGAAGTCGACGATCAATTCCCGGCTGTTCCTGGTGGCGATCGTCCTGTGCGCGCTGACTGCGATCGTCCTATTCCTCATGACCGGGTCGGTGGTGATCCCGCCCAAGTCGCTGCTGATGAACTTCCTCTCGCTCAGCGCCGCGTTCGGGATCATGGTTCTCATCTTCCAGGACGGCCACCTGGAGGGTCTGCTCGGCTTCCAGAGCCTCCATGCGATCGACCTCTCACAACCCGTGCTGATCTTCGCCATTGCTTTTGGCTTGGCCAGCGACTACGGCGTCATGCTGCTCTCGCGCATCAAGGAGGCCTACGACTCCGGCCTCTCGAACCGCGAGGCGGTGGCCGTCGGCCTGGAGCGCACCGGTCGAATCGTCACCCAGGCCGCGATTCTCTTCTGCGTGGCGATCGGAGCATTTGCGACCTCATCGATCGTGTTCATCAAGGAGGTCGGGGTCGGGACCGCGGTCGCCGTGATCCTCGACGCCACGCTGATCCGCGCTTTGCTCGTGCCGTCGCTGATGGCGCTGCTCGGCGATCGCAACTGGTGGGCACCCGCACCGTTGCGTCGGCTGCACGCACGCATCGGACTCTCCGAGGCTGGGTGACGATGGCGACCGGGGGCGACAGCTACGACGTCATCGTCATCGGCGCCGGCCTTGGCGGCCTCTCGGCGGCCGCCGCCCTGGCCAAGGCCGGCCGATCGGTGGCGCTCGTCGAGCGTCAGGACGGACCCGGGGGAAACGCGCGCGCATTCAGTCGCGGCGCGTACACGTTCGACCCGGCGATCCACGTCACCGCTCACGGGTTCGAGATCGAGTTTCTCGAGGGCTACCTCGAGGAACTCGGCGTGCGTGGCCAGCTCGATCTGCTGACGATGGACACTCTGTACGGAGTCGACGTGTGCGGCACGCGGTTTGCGCTGCCGGTCGGCGGCGTGGAGCCGATCATCGAGTATCTCGGCGACCAGTTCCCACACGAGCGCGACGGCATCGCGCAATACGTGGGCACCTGCGCGCAGGCGACGCGGGAGTCGCAGGCCCCGCCGCCCCGCGTCGCGCTCAAGGACCTGGAAGCGGTGATGGCGGCGCTGCCGACGCTGTTTCAGTACCGCACGCGCACCCTCCAAAGCGCGATCGAGGAGTTCGTCAGCGACCCCGAGGCGAGGTCGGTGCTCGGCGCGCAATGGCCCTATATGGGGCTGCCGCCTTCGCGGCTGTCGTTCATGGCGGGAACCGGCGTGTGGATGGCGCTGATGGACCCGGGCCCCGTTTACGTGGCCGGTAGCTTCCAGCGCCTCGCGGACGCGCTCGCCGGCGTGGTCACCGACCACGGCGGCGACTGCATCTACGGGATCGACGCCGAGCAGATCGTTCTGCGTGATGGGCGCGCCGCCGGCGTTCGCCTCGCCGACGGCCGTGAGCTGCGCGCTGAGCACGTCATCTCCAACGCGGACGCAGAGCTCACGTTCGAGAAACTCGTCGGCGAGGAGCACATTCCGGAGCGCTTCCTGCGCCGTTTGCGGCGGATGCGTCCGTCGGTGTCCGCGTTTCTCCTGTACTCGGCGACAACGCTGCCGCTCCACGAGATGGGACTAGACGCTGAGATCTTCGTCTATGACGACTGGGACCACGATGTGACCTGGAACGAGGTCCTCGCCGCGCGTCCGGGCGGCATGTGGCTGAGCCTCCCGACCCTGCACGACCGATCGCTGGCGCCGCCCGACGAGCACCTCGTCATCTTCACGTCGCTGATGCCCTACGACGCCGGTCGGCCATGGCCCGAGCTCAAGGCGGAGATGACCGAGCGGATGATCGCGCGCGTCGAGAAGCTACTGCCCGGCTACCGAGAGGCGCTCACGTTCGTGGACGCCGCCACGCCCGAGACGTTCCGCGACTACACGCTCGCGCAGCATGGCGCCGCCTACGGCTGGGAGAACGCGCCCGACCAAACGCTGCCCAAGCGACTCCCGCAACAGAGCCCGATCGACGGGCTGTTGCTCGCCGGCCATTGGACCAATCCCGGCACCGGGAGCGTTCGTTGCCTGCTGTCTGGGCTGACGGCGGCGGCGATCGTCGCCGGCCACCACGACCCAATCGAGTTCCTCGGGACGCTGGCATGAGCGCTCCGATCTCACCGTGGATGACGGGTGCATGGCGACCACCGACGCCTGGCGCGCCGGCACGGGGGCGTGTAGGATCCTCTCTCGTACTGAGACGCAACAACCGGGGGTGACGGTGTACAACCTGTTGCGATTCTTGAACGTGGCGTGCTGTGGGATCGTCACCGGGACGTACACGTTCGAAATGGTGGTTGTCGTTCCGGCGACTAACGCCGCACCGGCCGAGCAATCGGCGCAGATTCACCGAGCGCTGTTCAAGAACCTCCCAAATCGGTTCATGCCGTGGCTCGGCATCACCGGCGGGGCTTCCGCCATCTACATGCTCGCCCGACCCGGCGACGCCGTGTCCAAGCGTGCCCGGCGCCTCTACGCCGTCGGCGTGCCGGCGTGGCTGGCTACGTTCATCATCCTCGTCGGCTTCTCACGGCCGCTTGACAAGGAGATCTCGACCATGGCCGAGACTCGCGTCGACGAGAACGAGTACTGGGCGGCCCGCAAGCGGTGGGACCGCCTGATGTTCAGCCGCGGCCCGCTGGGCCTGCTGGGCCTGTCCGCCTTCATTGCGGCGGCACTCACGAAGTAGTCACCCGCCGGGGTGACGCGACAAACCGTTCCGCCAGCGACCCGGCTGGCGCCGATCGGCTGTGGGGCTCAATCGAAGGATCGAGCCCACAACCGTTCGCCTGGTCATCTTGTCCTTACTGGGAAAGGATTGCGACGACCTCGTCGCCCAGGCCCGCGCCCGACCCCGAGCCCGTGATGTGCCCGTCGCCCTCGACGACCACGGCGACGGCCTCTTTATCGACGTCTCGCAGGCCAAAGCTGTCGACGACCTTGCCGTCCCAGTCCATCAGCATCACGACGTCCTTGGCGCCGTCGGCGGGTGGCTCCTGGCCGGCCGCCCGGTAGCGCTCCGCGTTGTGGTTGACGGCCTCCTGGTAGGCCTTCTTGAGCTGGCTCTTGACCAGAATCCGCGCCGGCCGGGGCGCCGCGCGCAGGTCGGAGACGCCGACGATCGGCATCTCGTTCGGGAGATACTTCGCCCGGATCGTGCCGATCCCGTTCATGACCTGCCCAGCGCTTTCGCGCCCGCCGAACACGACGACCATCCGGCGTCCCTTGTAGTCGCCGAGTGACACCTTTTGGCCGATCACATGGTCGAGGGTGAAGTCCGGCGCTGTGGCCGGCAATTGCTGTACAGACACTTGGTTACCTCCAGGGTTGATGTGTTACGCGGTCAGAACTCGTAGGCCATGTCCTTGCGCTGCACCCGCTGGCCGACAACCATCATCGCCTTCACCAGCGGGTCGCGGACGGCGACGGCCACGGGGTTGCTCCACCGACTCAGCGACGTCAGCCGCCACGCCAGCGCGGTGACGCCCGCGGTGCGGCGGATTCGCGCCTCCTCGTAGACACGCAGGCCGGCCACTGGGTCCGCGGCCTGGCCGAGCCGGTCGGCCAGCACCACCGCGTCCTCGATCGTCTGGTTGGCGCCCTGGCCGGCGGCGTTGGTCATCGGATGCGCGGCATCCCCCAGCAGCGTTACTCGCTCGTCGCCCCAACGCTTGGCCGGCGGCCGGTCGTAGACGTCGCCGCGGGCGATCGCGCTCTGGTCGGTGGCGGCGATGATCGCCTCGACGGGCTGGTGCCAGCCGGCGAACTTGGCCTGGACGGCCGCCTTGCGCTCGTCCTGGCGCTCGCCGCGGTCCGCCTCGGTGGCGTAGATCCCCTCCCAGTACAGCTGGCCTGGACCGATGTGGTAGAAGAGGAACCGCGCTCCCGGGCCCCATACGATCCAGAACAGCCCCTCGGGTGCGCCGTCGCCGCGGTAGTCGCACACCGCCTGCCACGACGCGTATCGGGCAAAGCGCAGCGGCTCCTCGCCGAACAGCCCGCGGCGGACGGTCGACCGCAGCCCGTCGGCGCCAATCAGGAGCTCTCCCCGCTCCTCGCCGCCGTCGGCGAAGCGGACGGTGACGCCCTCCGGATCCTGGGTGAAGCCGGTGCATTCGCGTCCTAGTTGCAGGATGCCTGGCTCGAGCCCGTCGGTCAGCACTCGGTGCAACTCAGGCCGGCGCACGCCGACCGTCGGCGCCCCGACCTCGCGCTCGGTCTGCGCCGGTGACCACCGCGTCAACAGCTTGCCGCGCCAGTTGCGCATCTCCGCGGTCTGCACCACAGCGGCGCGGCCGCCGATCTCCTCCACCGCCGCGCCCAGCCCGAGCCGCTGGAGGCCGCGCATGCCGTTATGCCATACATGGATCGCCCCGCCCACCTGGATCTGTTCGAGCGCGGGCGCCCGCTCATACACCCGGACCTCGTGCCCGGCCTGCGACAGCGCGCGGCCGGCGGTGAGCCCGCCGATCCCGCCTCCGATCACGACCACTCGCGTCACAGCGGAGCGCTCACTGTCCGGCGAAGATCGTTGAAACCCTTGCGCGGGAGCCCGATCCGGAACACCCGGTCGCGCATTCTCACGCGCACCGGATCGCGCCATGCGTTGACCTTAGAGATCACGTGGGAGTTCTTGACCATCGGCGTGGTGCGCTCGATCCGCAGCGCCTCGTAGGAGCGCAGCGTATGGTCCGGCGCGCCGCCGGCGGTCAGCATCCGCGCCAGCAGCACCGCGTCTTCGATCGCCAGGTTGCCGCCCTGGCTCGTGTTGGTGGTCATCGCGTGGGCGGCATCCCCGAGCAGGGTCACGCGGCCTCGCCCCCATGCCTTGATCGGCTTTCGGTCATATATCGGCAGCCCTACGATCTGTTCCTCGGGGGTGGCCTCGATGGCGGCCTCGATCGGATGCGGCCAGCCCCGGAAGCGCTCGAGCAGCATTTGCTTGCGGCCGGTCGGCTTGCCGGCGCCGTCGGCGGGTCCGTAGGTCACGCACGCCCAGAACAGCCGTCGACCCGACACGTGGTGCAGCACCGTGCGCAGCCCAGGGCCGAAGGTAACCCGCTCGACGCCCTCCGGGAACAGGTCCCCGAGCCCGTCGAGAACCGTCTGCCACTGGACATACCCGGCGTAGTCGGGCTCGTCCGCGCCGAGCAGCTGAGTGCGGACCTGGGAGCGCAACCCGTCGGCGCCGACCAAGACGTCGCCGTCGGCGGTCGCCCCGTCCGCGAACCGGGCGCTGACGCTGCTGCCGCGTTCCTCAAAGCCGGTCAGCTTCGCGCCCGGAGTGACCGCAGCGGGGTCGACGGCGCCGTAGAGCAGGCTCATCAGGTCCTGGCGGCTGATGCCGATGTCGAACGCATCGACCTCGCGCGCGATGTCGGCGATCGGCCACTCGGCCAGCTGTCGGCCCCGCCAGGAGTGAAACTGGGTCCATCGGATCGGCGCGCCCTGCTCTCGGGCGGCCTGGTCAAGGCCGACCTCGCGCAGCGCGCGGACCGCGTTGGGCCACAGGTGAAAGCCGCCGCCGACCAGCGAGCGACTTGCTTCCGGCATCTGCTCGTAGACGGCGACGTCGAGCCCGGCGGCTCGCATCGCCACCGCAGCGGTTAGACCGCCGACCCCCGCCCCCGCCACGAGCACGCGCACGGCTAACCGGCGGCCACGGCCGCGCCCTGCGCCTCGAGATCGAACTCCTGCACGCCCGGCAGCAGCTCGAGCGCTTGGGCCAACGTCATGCCATCGGGATCGAACAGCCCGTCCTGCTCCCACTGCTCGGGGTTGAGGCTGATCACCAGCGGGTTGATCGGCTGTTCGGGATCCGGCGGATCGGCCAGATGGCTGGCCCCCAGGTGAAAGATGTAGACCGCCAGCGCCTTGAGCAACGCGATGTTCTCGAGCGCCCGCTGCTGGAAGGCCTCGCCGGAGAACGGCACGGTCAGATCCCGCTGGCGGGACACCATCGCCTCAAACTGCTTGGTGAACACCGAGATCCCCTCGAACTTGCGCTGGTCGATCTGGTGCCACTCGCGGCAGAAGTCCTGGACCCGCCCGAGCAGCGGGATGATCGTCTCGAACTGGTCCACGACCAGGCCCAGCTCGTCCAGATCGGTCATCTTGTCGTGCAGGAAGAGGAACGCCAACGTGCAGAAGTAGGCCGTGTTGTCGTACAGCAGCTTGGCCATCATCACCTGCGCGTTGCCGAAGAACTGGTACTGGTCCTTGTACAGCCAGACCGTCGGGTCGAAGAGCTTGAAGAAGAAGAAGTTGTAGAACTCCGTCCGCTCCTCGATGTCCTCACCGTCCAGATCACGCTTGATCAAATCGGCGCTGAACGTGTTGGTGTAAGCGATGAAGTCCGAGCCGGGCGAGTAGAACGCGTCGATGAACCCGCCGGCCTCGCCGACCAGCGTCCAGCGATCGGTGGAGAACAGCTCCGTGGATGCGTAGCCGAAGTCCTCGATCACGAGGAAGTCGAGCACGTCGTCGAGCCGTGCCTCCAGCGCCGCGGCGAGCTGGGGCTCGTGCTTACCGAACCAATTCAGCAGCCGGTCGAACTCACTGATCTCCTCAAAGGGATGGAAACGGGGATCGGCGCACACACCGATGCTGTGGTGACCGGTGGCGAGCGGAATCAGCCACACCCAGTAGCCCTCGTCGACCAGGTGAACCGTGGCCAGCGCGCGGAAGCCACGCTCATCGACGCGGTTGATCCATTCCTCGTTATCCGAGAACGACTCCACGTCCAGCCCGCCGGCGAGCCGGAACCACGCGGCGTTGATGTGGTGTCCGATCTCGGCCTGAAGCCCGAGTTGTTTGCGCAGGATGTTGGTGCGGCCGCTGGCGTCGACCACCCAGCGGGCCGAGATCTCGCGCGTGCCGCCCCCTCCGAACTCGACTGTCACCTTGTGCCCGTCCTCGGACAGCGCCACGTCCGTCACCCGGTACCCGCGGAACGCGTCGACGCCCAGCTTGACCGCGCGGTCGAACGCCTCGTTCTCGAACCGGCCGCGGTCGATCTGGTGATTCCAGTACTGGTCCGGCGTCACATACTCAACTCGGCGGGCGATGTCGCTGTTATCGCCGGCCGGGAAGAAGTAACGCAGCCCGGCCTTGCGCAGCTGAGCCTGCTCCAGGTGGTCGGCCATCCCGGCCTTCTCCCGGAAGAAGTACGCGCCGACCTCGACCGTCGACTCGCCGACCTTGAATGCCGCGTCCGGCGCCGGCTCGGCCCGCTTCTCGGCCACGAAGATCGACGTCTCCGGGCGCAGCCGCTTCATGTGCAGCGCGAACGTGAGCCCGGCGAGCCCCCCGCCGAGCACGACGACGTCGTAGCTGGGCTTCGGGACGCGAATCGATTTGAGCTCGAACTGAGATGCCCCGCGGGCTTCCATCGCTTCTCCTTACCGTGTTGGTTAGATCGTCTGTTCGGCTGGAGTCGCGCTGCCGATGTCGCCGCCGAACTCGTCCAGCCACGCGAACTGCAGGCCTTTCACGGGCTTGCGAGCGTCGCGCGGGGCGATGCCGGCCCCGGAGTGCAGCCCGTCCTGCTCCCAGCGCTCCGGCTCGAGACTGACCGAATACGGGTTGACGGGGGTTCGGCGGTCCACCTCCACACCGTCCAGCGACCGGCTCGCCTTCTCGAAGACGGTGACCGCGAAGCCCTCCAGCGCCGCGAGGTCGCGCTTGGCCTTGGCCAGCAGGGTCTCGTCGTCGAGTTCGTCGTCCAGCTCGTCGGAGATCTGGGCCAGCCACGGGAACAGCGTCACGAAGCTGTTGTGCCACTCCCGTCCGTCGAGCTGGTGCCAGCGGGCGAACAGCTTCTGCATCTGTGCGTTGAGCTCGGTGGCGCGGCGATACTCCTCGGCCGCCTGCGCCTGGAACTCCAGATCGGTCCACTTGTCGTGGTAGAACCACAGCGCCGGGAACGACCAGTAGAAGCCGTAATCCCACAGCAGCTTGACGCACGTGACCTGCGCGTCGCCGAACAGCCAATACTGGTTCAGGTAGTAGCTCAGGCTCACCCCGAACTGGCGGAAGTACTGCTCCTCGTAGGCGGCCAGGCGCTGCGATACGTCCTCGCCGTCGAGGTCGCGGGCGACCGCGTCGGTGATGTACGTGTTGCTCAGACCGATGTAGTCAGACCCGGGGGAGTACAGCGGGTCTAGGAAAGCGCCCGCCTCGCCGGTCAGGCACCAGCGCTCGGGCGAGAACACCTGCTCGCATCCGTAGGAGAAGTCCTCTACGCGCAGGAAGTCTTCGATCTGGTCCCGGCGACCCTCGATCTCCTCGGCGAGCTGGGGCTCATGGCGGCGCAACCAGTCCAGCGCGCGGTCGAACGTGTTGATCTCCTCCCACGGGTGAAGCCGCGGGTCGGCGACGATCCCGATCGAGATCGGCCCCGAGGCGAGCGGGATTAGCCAAACCCAGTAGCCCTCGCCCATCAGGTGGTTGGTGCTGAATCGGCGCAGTCCGCGCTCGGACATGCGGGCCAGCCAGCCCTCGTCGTCGGACCAGTCTTCGATGTCCAGTCCGCCGTCGAGGCGGAACCACGAGGAGTTGATGTGGTGACCGTCGGGCTGGGCCAGCCCGAGCTGCTTCTTGAGCGTGGCGGCGCGGCCGGTGGCGTCAACGACCCAGCGGCAGCTGACCTCGAACGTCGACCCCAGCTGCGAGAGCGTCACCCGGTGCGGGTCGCCGATCTCCACGTTCTCGATCCGGCAGCCCATCAGCAGCCGGTTGCGGGCCCGCTTGTTGCGCTTGGCCAGTTCGTTCTCGAACCTCCCGCGGTCCAGCTGGTAGGCGGGCACGACCGGCCACCGCGGTGACCCCCACTCCACGCGCCGCGCGATGTCGCGGTTATCACCGGCCGGGAAGAAGAAGCGCAGGCCAGCCTTCGGGTTCTGAGCGGCGTCGAGGTGGTCCTTGAGCCCGACCACGTTGGCGAAGTAGTGCGCGCTGAGCTCCACGGTCGACTCGCCGACCTTGAACGCCGCTTCCGGAGCCGGACCATCACGCTTCTCGGCAATCAGGATCGACGTGCCGGGGCGCCGCTTCGCGAGCTGCAGTCCGAGCGTGAGGCCGGCCAGGCCGCCGCCCATGATCACCACGTCGTACTCATCCTGCGTGGTTCCGATGTCCCACTGTGCGCTCTCTGTGATCTCCACGCGCTCTCGCTTTCGGTGAAGGTCGCGGTCAGGACGGCGCCGCCGTCCTGTGCCGCCGCCGTTCTACGTGTTGGTGTAGGCCCCTACACACTTTGGCCCCGGTTGAAGGTCGATGTTCCTCGACCGGCGTCACCATGTCAAGGCCACCTAGGGCTCACCGCCCACACCCGGACCCCCCCGGGAAAACGCGGGCAAGATCCCTAGGCAAACCTCTCTAAAACGAGTCGCTCCGCGCCCACGTCAAGTGCCGATCGGCGCGGCGGCCTCGTCGAGCCAGACTCGCTCGATCTCCGGGATCAGCTCGCCCGCCTCACGGACGGTCATCCCGCCGTGACCGACCAGTCCGTCCTTCTCCCATCGGCTGGGCGTGAGGCTCACAGCAGCCGGATTAACCGGCGTGTCCTCGTCCACGGGTGGGCCGTCGGGAAGGACGCGGGTGGCGCGGTACCACATGAGGATCGCCATAGCCTCCATCAGCCGGAGGTTCTCGGTAAATCGCTCCCGCAGTCCCTCGTCGCTCCACTCACGAACCAGGTCCAGGTTGCGCTCGCGGTGGACCGGCCACTCGTTGATCAAGAGCGCGCCCTGCTCCAACTCGCGGTCGTCGAGCTCGGCCCAACGTCGGAACAGGTCCTCCATCTGCCCCATCAACGGGCCCGCGACCTCAAAGATGTCCGACACGAAGGCGACGAAATCGAGATCGGTCAGACGGTCCTGCGTGAACGCCAAGCCAAACAACGAAAAGAACGTGAACGCATTGAACGCGAGCTTGGCCAGCATCGCCTGGCTCGAGCCGAACATCGGGTACATGTTTCGGTATGCCCCGATCTGCCCGGTGAACATCCGCGAATAGATGAAGTTGTAAAGCTCCAGACGGTCCTCCACCTCGTCCCACGGCTCGCCGCTGAGGTCGCGCACGATCACGTCGTCGATCCACGTATTCGCGTACGAGATGAAGTCCGAGCCGGGCGAATACAACGGGTCGGCAAAGGCAGCCGCCTCGCCGGTCAGCGCCCACCGCTCGGGCGAGAGCATGCGCTTACAGTTGTAGGAGAAGTCCTCCACGCGCAGGAAGTCGACGATCTGATCGCGCCGGCCATCGATCTCGACGCCGAGCTGATGCTCGTGCTCGAGCAGCCACTCGATGAACGCATCGCGGGTGTTGATCTGCTCGTAGGGATGGACCCGCGGGTCCGCACAGATGCCGATGCTGATTGGTCCGCTGACCAGGGGGATCATCCAGATCCAGTACCCGCGACCCATCAGATGAGTTGTGCTGTACATCCGGAGACCCGGCTCTGGCATCCGCGACATCCAGGCCTCATTGTCCGCTCCCCAATTCTCGTGGTCGAGACCGCCGTCGAGACGGACCCAGGCCGCGTTGATGTGGTGTCCGGACTCCTTCGCGAGCCCGAGCTTGCGCTTGAGCAGGCTTGCCCGCCCGCTGGCGTCGACCACCCAACGGCCGGTCGCCGTTAGCGTCTCGGAGCCGCGCTGGGCGTGCACGGTGTGCAGCTCGTCTCCGAGATCGACGTCGGACACCGAGGCGCCGTCCAGCACCTCGACGCCGGCTGCCTCGGCGCGACGACGGATCTCGTTCTCGAAGCGCCCTCGATCCACCTGGAACGTGTCCGCCGGAGGCTTCAGCGTGGGAGCGAACTCCACCCGGCGGGTGATGTCGCTGTTGTCCCCAACGGTCAGATAGAACCGCAGCCCGAACTTGTGCAGCTGGTCGTTCTCGAGATGGTCGCGCAATCCGACCACGTCGGCGAAGTAGTGGGCACTGATCTCGACCGTCGACTCGCCGACCTTGAATGCCGCGTCGGGGGCCGCGCCGGCCCGACTCTCGATCACCAAGATGTCCGTCTCCGGTCGGCGGCGCTTGAGCTGGAGCGCCAAGGTCAGGCCGGCGAGGCCTCCCCCGAGAATCACCACATCGTGACGCGTGGTCTCCATCTTGCCTCCTCGTTCAGTCCCGTTTCAGCCCCCGACTGTTGCCCGGGCTCTGTCCGGAATGACAAAGTCAATGCCCAGCCCGAGAATCGCTCGGGCACATCCGGGTCTCCGCGACGCACGGTATACCCAGGACGCAACCCTTGCAAGGTCTCCCCCACCCTGGTGACACAACCCGCCGCCCTACTGCGCGACGACCGGCAGGACGATGTGCGACCCGCGGTCGGCGTCGTGGAAGATGAGCTGCCGGGCACGGATGAGGTCGCTGTCACGGTCGGCGCCCAGCGGGTTGCCGGTGTTCGTGTTGCGGTCAAAACGGGGAAACGAGCTGCTGGTCACCGACACCCGGATCCGGTGACCGGGAGCGAACACGTTGCTGGTGGCCACCAGGTCGATCCGGTACTCGTACACGCGCTCGGGTTCCACCGGCTTGGGGTTCGTGAATCCGTCCCGGTAGCGCGCGCGCAAGATCCCCTCGGCCAGGATCCGGGACACGCCATCGCCGTCGACGTCGCACAGCTTGGCGACGAAATCGGTGTCCCGCGTGCTGGTGGCCGCGAACAGGACAACGGTCAGCGGACCGATCACCGGCAGCGGCTCTTGCAGCGCTGCCGAGCTGTACACGAGCACGTCGGCGCGCTCCTCGGCCCGGCGCTGGTCCGTCGGACCGGAGTTGGTTCGCATGAACGACGCCGGCAACAGCGTCGGCCCGCCCAGTGTCGGCGCCGGATCGGCGGGGTCGTAGGTGTACTCGTCGGGCGGCTCGTCGCCGGGCGCCTCACGCGACAGCCTCCCGCCGCCGGCCGCCGCTTGGCCGTCCGAATGCAGAAACCAGCGCTGCTCCTCAGCGTGCGGGAGTGGCCAGTCGGACTCCTCGCGCCAGCGGTTCTCGCCCATCACAAAGATCCGCACCGGCCGCTCGGGCGCATCCGCGCCGTCGCCGTCGCCGTCGGCCAGCGCCGCGCGGAAGAAGCCGATCTGCACCTGCGCCAGGTCGATCCGGTCGGCCCCCTCGAACTCGGGGAACGAGTGATCCGGGTAGGCGCCGTAGGTCGTCCCGTGCGCCCAGGGGCCGACCAGCAGCCGGCTATGGCGACGGGCGCGTTCCGTGGCGCCCTCGGCGCGGATGCGCCGGAAGTTCTCGAGCGTGCCCTTGAGGAGCAGGTCGTACCAGCCGCCAACGTGGAGGACAGGGACCTCGATTCGGTCATACAGGCGGTTGATCGCGGCCCGGGCCCAGAACTCGTCGTCGGTGGGATGGGCCAGCCAGTCGTGGTAGAACCCGGCGTCCGTGCCCTCGAGCAGCGGCGGCTCGGTGATCGGCAGGTGACGGAACTGCTCGCCCAGCGAGCTCTTCATCCGCGGGGCGTTCATCATCTGCGCCCAGAATAGGTTGAAGCCCAGCTGGAACGCTCCGCCCTGATAGACCCAGCCCTCGTAGTAGCTGCTGCCCGTCACCACCGGCGAGATCGCCACGAGCGGCGCGGGCCGCTCCCCCGCCGCCAGCCACTGCGTGGCGCCGCTGTATGAGCGCCCCGCCATCACCACCGACCCGTTGCACCAATCCTGAGCGGCGACCCACTCGATCGTGTCGGCCCCGTCTGCCGCCTCCGCAATGAACGGGTAGAACTCTCCGTCGGAGCTGAACTGCCCGCGCACGTCCTGACAGACGAGGGCCAGGCCGGCGGCGGTCGCCGCGTCGGGGTCGATCGCGGCCGGCGGCGTCAGCGAGAAGCTGCGGTCGTAACAGGTGCGGTTGACCACCGCGGGGACCGGTGCGTCGACCTCGGGGCGGTACACGTCGGCCCGCAGTACGACGCCGTCACGCATCGGGATGGCGACGTCGTTCTCGACGATCACTCTCGAGTCGCCTGGGCCGGCTGGGCGACGGTCGCCGTCGGCGCCGGCGCCGCCGTCCACGGGAACACCCAGCCGCCGTAGATCCACTTGCTGGTCTCGATCGCAAGCAGCATCACGATCTGGCCGGGGACGAGCTTGCCGGTCTTCCAGCCGTAGTCGACGGCCAGCGGCACGGCCGCCGACCCGGTCGCGCCGACCAGGCTCAGGTTCTCGAAGATCTTGGGCTGGAGCGCGGTCCACTCCTCCGTCAGGAGTCCGGCCTCCCGCAGCTCATCGGTCATGTACTCCGCGTTGCCCTCGGGAATGATGCAGACATCGACCGCATCGGCGGCGATGCCCGACGCGGCCACCGTCTCGCGCATCCCTTCGGTGAGCACGTACGGCGTGAAACGGCCGCTCTCGACGACGTCGACCCGCATGTCGATCAGCCGTTTGGCTTCGAGCTGCTTGTGGATCGGCTGATGGGTCCCGCCGCCGACCACCTGCATCCCGGGCTTGCGCCCGCCTCCGACGCACGCGATCGCCGAGCCGAGGACGCCGCCGTCCTCGCCCTCCTCGGCCGTGAGGACCATCGCCCCGGCGCCGTCGCCGAAGCTATAGATCCCGAGCTTGTCGCGCATCCGCACGCGATTCGGATCCTGGCCGAGCCAGATGGGGACCAGCAGCGGCGAGATCGCTTCGCTGCCGATCACTACCGCGTTTTGGTACCGACCGCGCTCGAGATACATCCGGGCCAGGTCGAGCGCCTCCACCGCGCCGGCACACCCCGACCGGATCTCGACCGTGGCGCAGCGCTCGAGCCCGAGCGCGTCCTGGACGAAGGTGACGGTGGCGGGTAGGTGATAGTCGGGGCTGGCGGTCGACATCACCAGCAGCTCGACCTCGCCGGGGTCGATATCCGCCAGCTCGAGCGCCTGCTTGGCCGCCTTGCCGGCCATCTCGGCGTTCGTCTCCGCCTGCTCGCCGGTGTGCGGGTCCGCGATCCAGTGGCGGGTCTTGACCTGTAGCCCCTCGAGCACGTCCTCGGGCAATCCGCCCGCGAAGCTCTCGACCTCTTCGTTTGAGATCGGCTCCCCGGGCAGATAGGACCCGGTCGCCACCATGCGGACTTGCTTCACGAATCAGCTCCCTCATACGGCCTGAGCGCGACCGAGAAGTTGGTCCCGCCGAGCGAGGTGCTGTTGACGAGGATCGGGCCGCGCGGGCTGTGTTCCTCGTCGCCCTTGCGCCATCCGGTGAGCGCGATCGCGATGCTGAGCGGTGCTCCGGCCCCCATCGGTTCGCCCAGCCGCAGCCTAGGTGTGAAGACTTGAGGCGCACCCACCCCACCCACCCCGCCCGACCCACCCCAATCGAACAGCCTGTCGATCGCCGCCGCCTCACCGGCGTCGGCGACGCCGAGCCCGGACCGGCCCGACCAGACCGCCACCACGTCCCCGGGCTCGAGCCCGGCGTTGGCGAGCGCCAGACGCATCGCCCGCTCGATCCCGTCGCCGTCCGGATCCATCCGCCCGACGCCCGCCGCGTCGGAGGTGATGCCGTAGCCGGCGACCTCGGCAACGGGCGTCGCGCCGCGCCCGAGGGCGTGACCCAGCCGCTCGACCAGGATCGCGACCCCGGCCTCGGCCAGGGCCATGCCGTTCGCGCCGTCCTCGGCCGGCGGCCCGCCGGCGAGGACACCCAGGCCGCGGTAGGCGTCGATGATCGTGTCGGTGAGCGTGTCGGCGCCGATGCAGATCATGGCGTCGGCATGGTCCGTGGCCGCCAGGTCGGTTCCGTAGCAGAGCGCCGACGCGCCCGCCCCGTGACCGGCCGTGACCGTCGACGCCGATCCGAGCGCGCCGATCTTGATCGACACCTGCCCGCCGGCGGCGTTGTAGACGGTGTTGGGGAAGACCGCCGGGTTGGCGCCGGTCGGTCCCTCGGCGATGATCGGCTTGGAGAAGTTCTCCATGCTCTCCATCGGCCCGACGCCGGTACCGATGATCGCGCCCACCCGGTTGCGGTTCTCGTCGGTCAGCTCGAGCCCGGCATCGGTAAGCGCGAGCCGGCTACCGATCACCGCGAACAGGCCCAATCGGTCAACCCGCTTGCGCTCCTTGGGCGAAAGAAACTCGCCGGCCTCCAGCGGCACTCGCGCCAGGCGCACGCCGTCTTCCTGGACGGTGCAGTCGCGCTCGGACACGTACGCATCCCAGAGCGCATCCAGGTCGGTGCCGGCCGGGGTCAGCGCCGCCAGGCCGGTGACGACGATGCGATCGCGGTTTGGGGGCGGCGGCCCGTCGGCGCGGGCCCCATCGCGCGCGAACAGAACCGAGGCGTTGGCCCCGCCGAAGGCGAAGTTGTTTGACAGCGCCACATCGATCTTCATCTCGCGCGCCGTGTTGGGCACGTAGTCGAGGTCGCACTCGGGGTCGGGCTCGGTGAAGTTAGCCGTCGGCGGCGCCACCTGATCCTGGATCGCCTTGACGGTGACGATCGCCTCGGCGGCGCCGGCGCCGCCCAGCAGGTGGCCGATCATCGACTTGGTTGAGGACACCGCGACCTTGTATGCGGCCTCCTCGCCCAGCCCGACCTTGGTCGCCGCGGTCTCCGCCGGGTCGTTCTTGGCAGTGCCCGTCCCGTGGCTGTTGACGTAGTTGACCTCGTCGGGTCTGACGCCCGACTGCGCGAGCGCGGTCTTGATCGCGCGCGCCGCACCGCGACCCTCGGGGTGCGGCGCGGTGGGGTGATAGCCGTCCGCCGATAGGCCGTAGCCGAGCATCTCGGCCAGCACCGGCGCACCGTGCTCGCGCGCCAGGTCCGCGCGCATGATCACGAGCATCCCGCTGCCCTCGCCCAGCGACAGCCCCTTGCGATCGATCGAGTACGGCGCCGCGGGCTCGGGGGAGAGCGACTCGAGCGAGTTGAAGCCCGCGACGAGAATGTCCGACAGCGCGTCGGTGCCGCCGGTGAGCACGGCGTCGGCCTGTCCGGAGCGGATCAAGGCACCTGCGTAGCCGATCGCGTTAGCGCTGGCCGCGCACGCGGTGTCGACCGACAGCACCGGCCCTTTGAGCCCAAACACGCCGCTGAGCGCCTCGGCCATCGCTTGCGGCGATACCAGCAGCACCAGCTGCGGATCGGCCTCCTCGCCCTGCGACCGGCGCCAGTACCACTCGCGGCCGGCGAGCAGGCCGGCGTTGCAGGTCCCGATGACCACGCCCCAGCGCTCCGCCGGGATAGGCCCGACGCCGACGCCGCAGCGCGACATCGCCTCCTCCGCGGCCTTGACCGTGAAGTCGATCGCGCGGTCGTGAAAGCCGCTGGGGGTCAGATACTGGTGTGACGGCGTGCTGTCGACCTGGACCTCGCCGGCGATCTGCGTGCGATAGCCCTCCATCGACATGTGCTGGACGGGCCGGATCACCGACCGCCCGCCGCGCACGCCCGCCCAGAATTCGTCGAGCGAACCACCCTGTCCGGTGATCGCCCCCATCCCCGTAACCACTACGCGCGGGGCCTCGCTTCCGTTCCCGGTCACCGATGTTCCTCCTGATCTGCGGCCCGCAGGGCGAGCGCGACGTTCTGTCCTTCCAGCCCACGAGCGAGCGCGAGCGCCACGCCGACCGGCGCCTGCCGTGCGCCTCCGGCGACCCACTCGATCCCCTCGCATGCCGGGTCGGGTACTTGCAGGTTCAATGTCGGCGGCATCGTCTGCCGCGCAATCGCCAACGCGGCCACCGCCGCGTTTGCGGGTCCCGCCGCCGCGCCGAGGTGGCCCGTGGCCGCCGTGATGCTCGAGGCGTGTGGCGGCGAGCCGTTCGATGCGAACACCGCCTGGAGCGCTCTGCCCTCGCTGGCGTCGCACGCGGGCGATCCGGTGCCGCTGCCGGCGACGTAGTCAACCTGCGCGGGTTCCGCACCGGCCTCGCGCAGGGCGCGGCCGATCGCCTCGGCCAGCGGGCGGCCCTGCGGATCGGGCGCGAGCAGGTGCTCGATGTCGGTGGTCGAGCCAAAGCCGGTGATCTCGGCGTACACCCGCGCGCCGCGCGCCCGCGCCGCGTCGTGCTCCTCGAGCACGAGAAACGCTCCGCCCTCCCCCATCACGGTGCCGTCGCGCTCGCGGTCGTAGGGCCGGCAGGCCTCGTGTTCCAGCTCGTTATGCGGGGTGGTCATGCCTAGCGAATCGATCTTGGCCATGTTCCACCAGCACACCGGGGCGTCGGCGGCGCCGGCCAGGACGACGTCGGCCTCGCCGCGGCGGATGGCGCGGAACGCCCGCCCCACGGCCGTTAGGCCCGCCTCCGGGCCGCCCGCGAAGAACGTATTGGCACCTCGCAGCGGAAACGCGTCGGACAGGTAGAACAGCGAGGCGCCCTGGAGGCCCTCGATGTAGAACAGTGGGTGCACCTGCTCGAATGCCAGCTCGCCGAATCTGCGCAGGTCGACCTTGCCGTCGTCGTCGCGGACCGCCACGGCGACGTCCTGGAAGTGCTCGGGCTCGGAGATCTCCTTGCCGCTGGCCGTGAACAGCCCGTGGCGCCCCTCCGTGTCCTCCCCGAGCTCCAGGCCGCTGTCCTGTATCGCCAGCACGCCGGCGACCGTGGCCAGCATGTCGTAGCGCGTCATGTTGCGCAGCGCGCGGCGGTCGACGAAGTCGCGCGGCTTGAGCGCGGTCACCTCCGCGCCGAGCTGCGAGCGCAACGACGAGGCGTCGTAGCTCGCAATCGGCGCAACGCCGCTGTGTCCCGCCTCCAGCTCGCTCCAGTTGTCCTCGACGCCGACGCCGAGCGCGGTGACGAGGCCGATCCCCGTGACGACCACCCGCCGGCTCATCGCGGCACCGCTCGCAGCTTGCGCGCCCGCGTGACCACTTTCCCATCGACCGACGCCTCGCCGGTGAGGGTCGCCTCGGCGTCGGTCCGTTGCTTGAGCGTCACGGTCAGAACCAGCTGATCGCCGGGCTGCACGAAGTGGCGAAAGCCGACGCGGTCGGCGCCGGCCAGCCGCCACGGCAAGCCGGTCTCCTGTTCGAGCAGCTCGGCGGCGAGCTCGCCCAGGCTGCCAAGGATCAGCACCCCGGGGAGCACGTGGAAGCGCGGGAAGTGGCTGTCGAAGATGGCCAGCGTGTTGGGGACGTTGCGCAGCGCCGTGGCCGACTTGCCGGGCTCGACCGACACGATCCGGTCGAGCGTCGTCCAGCGACCGAGGCGTCCGGCGGTCTCCGTGCTCGTCGAGTGGCTCATCCGCCGCCTCCGTTGCGCACGTCGGGGCGGCATACCACCAGCGCGCCGTTGGTCCCGCCGAACGCGAACGCGTTGGTCATCGCCACGGCGACGTCGCGCTCGCGGGCCTCGTTCCCGATGAAGTCGAGGTCGAGCTCGGGATCCGGGTTGTCGTAGTTGATCGTCGGCGAGATCACGCCGTCGCGCATCGCCCCGAGCGCGGCCAGCATGTTGAGCGCCCCGGCGGCACAGGTGGTGTGGCCGATCATCGACTTGGGCGAGGTGACGGCCAGGCGGTAGGCGTGCTCGCCGAACGCTCGCTTGATCGCCACGGTCTCCGACATGTCGCCGACCGGGGTGCCGGTCCCGTGGGCGACGACGTAGTCGACGTCCTCGGGGGCGAAGCCCGACTCACGCAGCGCGTTCGTCATCGCGATCACCGCGCCGCCACCGTCGGGCGGCGGGTCGGTCATCCGGTAGGCGTTGAGGCTCGAGGCGTAGCCGACGATTTCGGCGAGGACCTCGGCGCCGCGGGCGCGCGCCGAATCCAGCTCCTCGAGGACCATGAACACCGCGCCCTCGCCGAGCACGAACCCGGTCCGATCGCGCTCGAACGGCCGCGACGCGTGCTCGGGATCGTCGTTGTAGTCCTTGGTCAGCGCTCCCAGCAGCGAGAACCCGATCACGTCCACCCAGCTAGTCAGGGCGTCGTAGCCGCCGGCCAGCATCATCCGCGCCTCGCCGTCCTGGATGCGGCGGTACGCCTCGCCGAGCGCGTGGCTGGAGGCTGTGCACGCGGTGCTGATGCCGATCATCGGCCCGGTGGCCCGCGCCACTCGCGCCAACTCGGCGCCGGCGACGTTCTGGCTGACCGTCAGTGTCCGCGACGGCGGCGCCCGGTAGAGCTCGTGGCCATCGGAGACCTGGCGCGTGTAGAAGATGTCGGAGAACTCCTGGAGCTCGGGACGATCGACGCTCCCGCCGACCGCCACTCCGCAGTCCGAAGGCTCGTAGGCGGCGTCGGGGAGCCCGGCCGAGCGCAGTGCCTCGGCGCCGGCGGCGACGCCGAACATCGCACCGCGATGCAGGTGACGGGCGCGACGGGGATCGGGAAGGCGCTCCTCGGGCTCAAAGCCGGTGACCATTCCGGCGATCTTGACCGGGTAGGTGGTGGTGTCGAACGTCGTGATCGGCCCGACGCCGCTGCGTCCCGCCTTCAGCGACTCCCAGGTGCTCGTGGCGTCGTTGCCGACCGGGGTGACCGCTCCGATCCCGGTGATGACCACGCGCGTCATGCAGCCGCCTCGTCGCGCGTCAGCATGTCCTGCAAACGCTTGGTGTCCTCGAGATCGGCCAGCGTGTCGGCGTCGATCAGGGCACACATGACCTCGGACGCCTCCAGAGCAAGCTCGCCGTCGATCGTCACTGTGCCCGAGAGCACTGCGGTCTCTTCACCGAAGGAGTCGATCTCGCCGTTGAGCATCAGTACGTCGCCGGGTCTCACCGCCTTGTGCCAGGTGACCGAGCCGACCTGCAGCAACGCGGCGCGCTTGCGCCGCTCGGTCGAGATCATGATCAGCCACGTGCCCGCCTGGCAGAAGGCCTCGAGCACCAGCGGCGGCGGCATCTCCAGCTCGCCGTCGCGCTCCTCCCAGTACTCCTCGCTGAGCGACGTGACCTTGCGACCGACCACCGACTGGTGCGGCTCGACCGCGTCGATCCGGTCGATCAGGTGAAAGCGCACGGCTCGGCCTCCCCCGCTCCACGCTCCCAAAGCGTGACCGCGTGCGCGATCGCGAGGCCCCGGGTGTGCGTCAGCGATACATCAAGCTGCGTCAGGCCATGGCGCTCTGCGAACTGCGCCACGGCCCCGCCCAGAGTGATCTCGGGGCGGCCCCGGGCATCGTTGACCACCTCGACGTCTGTCCACCGCATGCGTTGGCTGATCCCGGTCCCGAATGCCTTGAGCACCGCCTCCTTGGCGGCGAAGCGCGCCGCCAGATGCTCCGAGCGGCGCCGTTTGCCGGCGCAGTACTCGAGCTCACGCGTGGTGAAGATCTCCTCGAAGCTGTCGGGGTGATCTTCGCTCAGCCGCGCGAGCCGATCGACTTCCACCGCATCGACGCCGACCCGCAGGCGATGGTCAGACAGCGGCACTGGAGCGGATCTTGACCATCTCGACGAGGTTCCCCACCGTGAACAGCGTGATCACCTCGTCCGCGTTGAGCTTGCCCTCGAGCTCGGAGGGGTCGGTCTGCGGCATCACCTTGTGCAGCTGCTCGGCGCCCTTGGCGGTGATGATCTGGTCGTCGTCGGAGAACTCGTCGTCGGGGATGCCGCCCTGGATGTAGTCGCCCAGATCGGAGGCCTCGATCTTGACGCCGGTGCTCTTCTGGATGCGGAACAGGATGTCGAGCAGGTCGATCGACTCCGCGCCCAGGTCGTCCATGAGCGTCGAATCGATTGTCACCTCGTCATCGTCGAGCGCCAGCGCCTCGACGACGGCTTCCTTCACTGCGCTTTCAACGTCAGCCATGTGCTACTTCCCTTCTCGTGGTCGGTCCCTGCGGTTGATCTGCATGTCGTATCGGTTTAAGTCCTCTAGAGCGGCTTGCCGACCCCTACCTGCGCCGACACCCCTCCGTCGACGACCAGCAGCGCGCCCGTCATGTGACTGGCATCGGGACCGGCCAGGAAGACGGCCGTGCTCGCCACCTCGTCCACGGTCGCGAACTGCTTGAGCGGGATCTGCTTGGAGATCCCCTTGCCGCCGTCCTTCTCCATCAGGCCGGCGACCATGTCGGTTGGGGCGAACCCCGGCAGGACGGCGTTGACGCGGATGCCGAAACGCGCTAACTCGACCGCGCAGCAGCGCGTGAACGCGTTGATTGCGCCCTTCGACGCCGCGTAGTTGGACTCCCCGGTCCAGCCCCGCTCGCCCATCACCGAGGAGATGTTCACGATCACGCCCTCGCGCTGGGACATGAACGGCTCGAGCGCCGCCTTGGTGCAATTGAAGGTGCCGCCGAAATTGACCTTCATCACGTCCAACCACTCGGTCGGCGCCATGTTGTAGATGAGCGCGTCCTTGGCGATGCCGGCGTTGTTGACCACGATGTGCAGCCCACCGAGGTCCGCCACCGTCTGGGCGACCGCGGCCTGGGCCTGCTCGTAGTCCGAAACGTCGCCGCCGATCGCAGCCGCGCGCCCGCCGCCCGAGGTGATCGCATCGACCACCTCCAGCGCCTGCGCCTCGCTCGAGCGGTAGTTGACCGCCACCACGGCGCCTTCTCGTGCCAGGCCCTCAGCGATGGCCCGGCCGATGCCCCGCGATGCACCGGTAACCAGCGCAACCCGATCCTGAAGTTTGATGCCCACCCCCCGGCGTCGTTGTTCCACCCGAATCTTCTTCAGCGAGACGGCGGCTGTCAAGCGCCGGTCCCAATCGAGCGGTTGTGGTCGCCCCCGTACTTGCGGGGAGAGACTACTGGCTCCGTGTGCCGCGTTTGGCTCCGGGAGCCATCGCGGCGCGGCGGCGCGCAAGCTCCCGCCACGAGATCGGGATGGCCACGCCGGCGGCGATCGCGCGCTCGCGCCACTCGTCGGGCAGGTCGTAGTGCAGCGTCCGCCCTTTGTCCTGGGCGGCCGCGCGCGGAATCCCCAGCCGGCCGGCGGCGGCGTGCAGCTCCTCGGCGGTGTCGGCGACCATGTGTGACCATCGGCGCCCCCGCCAGGGGATCCGGACATCGTCGACGTACACGGCCACGGGTTGTGCATTCTGAGGGGCGCGAGCTTCACGGCGCCACCGCCAGCCGTTAAGGTCCGTCCGGGGCAATTCACGACAAGGAGCGCACGATGAGCAAGACGGCGTTCGTCTTCCCGGGCCAGGGCTCGCAGAAGGTGGGGATGGGATCGGACCTCCTCGAGGCCGCACCCGACGTATTCGAGCACTACCTGAGCATGGCCGACGAGGCTTCTGGCCTTCACATCCGGCAGCTCTGCCTGGAGGGGCCGATCGAGGGCCTGACCTCCACCGACGCCGCCCAGCCGGCGCTGTTCGCCACGTCCCTGGCGGTTGCCGATCTGGCCCGGGATCGCGGACTGCGTCCCGACTTCGTCGCCGGCCACAGCCTCGGCGAGTACACGGCCGCCGTCGCTTCCGGATCGCTGGACGTCGAGGACGGAATGCGTCTAGTGGCGCGGCGCGGTCGCCTGATGGCCGACGCTCAGTCCGAGCGCCCCGGGGCGATGGCGGCGATCATCGGTCTGGACCGGGAGCGCGTGGAGGAGCTGTGCGCCCAGGCATCGTCGGTCGGCGTCGTCGCGCCCGCCAACCTGAACACCCCGGCGCAGATCGTGTGCTCCGGCGAAGAGGACGCGGTGATGAGGCTGATCGAGCTGGCCGAGGAGGCCGGGGCCGATAAGGCGCTGCGCCTGAAGGTCGGTGCCGCCTTCCACAGCGTGCTGATGGAGCCGGTCCAGGCGCAGATGGCCGAGGCGATGGCCGACGTGCGGTGGCGCGATCCCGACACCCCGCTGGTCGGCAACGCCACCGCCGCGGTCAAGACGACCGCCGACGAGGTGCGCGAGGCGCTGATCGCCCAGATCGCCAGTCCTGTGCTGTGGATCGACTGCGTGCGCACGCTGCGCGGCGAGGGCTGCGACCTGTTCCTGGAGCTCGGCTCGGGGCGCACGCTCAGCGGGCTGATCCGCCAGATCGACGCCGACGCCGAGACCTTCTCAGCCGACTCACCGAAGAAGCTCGAGAAGTTCGCCGAGCGCACCGAGGCCTCGGCCTGATCTAGCCGCGCCCGGGGTTCCTGGGCCGGCCGGTTCGTGCCGGCGCCCGGAGTCGCGGCACGCCCGCCGGTCAGCGTCGCCCGCCCGGGCAGCCACCCAGCCGGATGAGGCTTCACCGGCCCCACGGACGCCGAGCGAAGCGAGGCCCCAAGCCCCATCCCGACCAAAAAGACCGCTAGTGCCCGACGATGATCGCGGTGATGAACAGCGCCAGCATGTGGAACGACTGGTCGAGCGCCGCCGACAGCGACGGGTTGGCGCGGATGTCGGCCTTCTTGACGATCCGCGAGTAGTCGGCCAGCAGGCGGCCGTCGTCCTGCACCAGGTGCGGGATCGCGATGGCCACCGCGATGACGAACACCCAGCCGTGCTCGTCGGGCCACAGCCAGATGAGCGCGGGCACGTACGCCAGCGTGTAGGTGGCGATGTGGGAGAAGAGCGCTCGCTGCTGCACCGTCGTGCCGTTCAGGCCACCGCGCTTGTTGAGCGCCTGCCACTCGGTCTGGAGCATGTAGTCGCCCACCAGATGCGAGATCAGGAACACGATGAAGACTTCTGGCCAGGGCATCGGCCTGCGGAAACTGTCACGTGTCGGCGGGCACCGCAAGTAGCACGGCGCGACGGGTGAGATCAGGCGACCTCGTGGATCTGCCCGGTGGACACGTCGTAGACGAACCCGCGCACGTTGTCCCGGTGCGGGATAAACGGGCTTTGGCGGATGCGCTCGACGCCGTCGCGGACGTCCTGCTCCAGGTCTTGGAAGGTCCGTGCCGCCCACGTCGGCCGCTCGCCGGCCTCCTGTTCGAGCGCCTGCGCGAACTCCTCGTCGGTGAACGTGAGCATCCCGCACTGGGTGTGGTGGACGACCATCACCTCGGTCGTGCCGAGGTGATGCTGCGAGATGGACACCGAGCGAATCACGTCGTCGGTGACGACGCCGCCGGCGTTACGGATCACGTGTGCATCGCCCAGGTCGAGCCCGAACGCGCTCGCCGGGTGCAGGCGTGCATCCATGCAGGTCACGATCGCGATCTTGAGCGCTGGGGGCGAAGCGAGCCCGGCGCGGTCGAAATCGGCTGCGTAGGCCTGGTTGCGGTCGATCAGCGTGGCGGTGGCGTCCATCGTTTACCCCCCTTTAGCCGGGTGCGATCCCACCCGATAGCTTGACGCCGCCCGGTCGCTACCAGCAAGATGCGCCCCGGGGCGTGGTCCATAACCTTTACATCACCGCGATGGAGCCGGCAAGCGGCAAGTCGATTGTCGCGCTCGGGCTCATGCAGACGCTGGCCGGCCGGTCCCGGCGCGCCGGATTCTTCCGCCCGATCGTCGCCGACGGCGGCCAGCGCGATCCCCAGATCGAGCTGATCCGGCGCCGCTTCGGACTCGACGCGTCCTACGAGGAAATGCACGCCTTGTCGGCCGAGGAGGCCCAGGCGATGATCGCCGCCGGGCAGCACGACGAACTCGAGCAGCGGGTGTTCGAGGCCTACAAGCAGCTCGAGTCGCGCTTCGACGCCATCGTGTGCGAGGGCACCGACTTCTCCGGCGTGCTCCCGGCGCTCGACTTCGAGCTCAACGTCAGTCTCGCGAACCAGCTCGGGTGTCCCGTGCTGGTCGTGATCAAGGGCTCATCGGTGTCCGGGATCGCCTCGGCGGTTCGGATCGCCCGGGCGTCGCTGACGCGCAAGGGGTCCTCGCTGTTCGGGGTGATCGCCAGTCGCGTCCCGGACGAGCTGATGGCCGAGATGCGCAACCACTCGGTCATCTACGACCCGGGCCAGCCCTTGTACGTGCTGCCCGAAAATCCGGCGCTCGGGCTGCCGACCATCGCGCAGGTGGCCGAGGAGCTCGGCGCCGAGGTGCTGGTGGGCGGTCCTGACCAGCTCCACCGCGAGGTGAGCGACGTGCGCGTCGCGGCGATGAGCGTCGAGCACTTCCTCGCCGACCTCGTCGGCGGGACGCTCGTGATCGTGCCCGGCGACCGCGCCGACATCCTTCTCGCCAGCCTGGTCGCCAGCCGGTTCCCGGCTCTCCCGGCCGTCGCGGGCATCCTCCTGACCGGGTCCTACGAGCCGGCGGAGCCGATCCGCGCGCTGCTCAGCGAGGCGCCCTTCGCCGTGCTGCACGTGTCGGCCCGCACCTATCCCACCGCCACCGCGGTACACGCGATCAACCCGATCATCACCGCCGACGACGAGCCGAAGATCGCCACCGCGCTGGCCGTGTTCGAAGCTGGGGTCGACCCGCGCGAGCTCGCCGAGCGCATCGCCCTCCCGCGCCCGAGCACCCGGACGCCGCTGATGTTCCAGTACGAGCTGCTCGAACGTGCCAAGGCCGGGCGACGCCACATCGTCCTGCCGGAGGGCGAGGACGAGCGCGTCCTGCGCGCGGCCGACATCCTATTGCGCCGCCAGGTGGTCGACCTGACGATCCTCGGCGTCCCCGAGGACGTGCGCACGCGCGCCGCCGCCCAGGGCCTCGTCCTCGACCGGGCCCAGATCGTCGATCCGCTCGACTCGCCGATGCGCGCCCAGTTCGCCGAGATGTACCACGAGCTGCGCAAGCACAAGGGCGTGACCCTCGAGCTGGCGATGGACGCGGTCGCCGACCCGAGCTACTTCGGCACGCTGATGGTGCAGACCGGCGCGGCCCATGGGATGGTCTCGGGTGCGGCGCACACCACGGCGGCGACGATCCGCCCGGCGTTCGAGATCATCAAGTCGTCTCCGGGCGTGTCGGTGGTCTCGAGCGTGTTCTTCATGTGCCTGGCCGACCGGGTGCTGGTCTACGGCGATTGCGCGGTCAATCCTCAGCCCGACGCCGGGCAGCTGGCCGACATCGCGATCAGCTCGGCCGAGACCGCCGGGCGCTTCGGGGTCGACGTCCGGATCGCGATGCTCTCCTACTCGACCGGCACGTCCGGCCGCGGCGAGCAGGTCGACGTGGTCCGGGGGGCCACCGAACTGGTGCGCGAGCGCCAGCCAGAGCTCAAGGTGGAGGGACCGATTCAGTACGACGCTGCGGTCGACACGCACGTCGCCGAGCTCAAGCTGCCCGGCAGCGAGGTGGCCGGACGCGCGACCGTGTTCATCTTCCCCGACCTTGACACCGGCAACGTCGCCTACAAGGCGGTTCAGCGATCAACCGGGGCGATCGCGATCGGGCCTGTGCTACAGGGGCTGCGCAAGCCGGTTAACGACCTCTCGCGCGGCTGCACTGTGCCCGACATCGTCAACACCGTGGCGATCACGGCGGTGCAGGCCCAGGGTTAGGCGTCGGCGCTCAGCCGGTCGAGCTCCGGCTCGCGCGCCAGCGCTGCCAGCTCGACCTGCTGCTCGGAGCGAATGATGTGCACGACGGCGTTGATCAACGCCAGGTGCGTAAACGCCTGCGGGAAGTTGCCGAGGTGTCGACCCGTCGCGGCGTCGATCTCCTCGGCGTAGAGCAGGAGTGGACTGGCGAAGGACAGGAGCTTCTCGCACAGGCCCCGAGCCCGACCGATCTCGCCGATCTCGGCCAGCGCCGACACGAGCCAGAACGAACAGATCGTGAACGTCCCCTCTTCGCTCGCGAAGCCGTCGTCGGTCTGTTCGACGCGGTAGCGCAGCACCAGCCCGTTCTCCGTCAGCTCGTCCGCGATGGCCAGCACGGTGGCGCGGATCCTCGGATCGTCCGGCGGCAGGAACCGCACCAGCGGCATCAGCAGCAGCGACGCGTCAAGTGCGGTGGTGTCGTAGTGCTGGACGAACGCGCCGCGCTCGTCGACGCCGTGGGCGCAGATGTCGGCGTGGATCTCATCCGCCGCCGCCTGCCATCGCGCCGCGGCGGTCTCGTCGTTGCGGATCTCGGCCAGGCGCGCGCCGCGGTCCAAGGCAACCCAGCACATCATCTTCGAGGAGGTGAAGTGCTTGGGATCGCCCCGCACCTCCCAGATCCCACGATCGGGCTCGCGCCAGCGCTCGAGCGCCTTCTCCACCTGCCGCTTGATGATCGGCCACAGCCGGTCGGGAAGCTGGTCGCGCGACCGGGTGTGGAGGTAGATCGAGTCGAGCACCGCCCCCCACACGTCGTGCTGATCCTGGTTGTAGGCGCCGTTGCCGATCCGGACCGGCCGCGACTGGTCATAGCCAGACAGATGCTCGAGCTCCTGCTCCTCGAGCCGGCTCTCGCCGCCGATCCCGTACATGATCTGCAGCTGGCCCTGCTCGGCTTCGGCCATGTCGGCGATGAAGTAGAAGAAATCGTTGGCCTCCTCGTCGAAGCCAAGCGTGTAGAGCGCCCAGAGCATGAAGGTGGAGTCGCGCACCCAGCTGTAGCGGTAATCCCAGTTGCGGTCCCCACCCGGGGCCTCGGGCAGCGACGTGGTGGAGGCCGCGACCATCGCTCCCGACGGCGCGTAGGTGAGCCCCTTGAGCGTCAGCGCGCTGCGCTGCAGGTGCGAGCGCCACGGATGGTCCGGGAACGTTCCATGCTTGAGCCACTCCTGCCAGAAGCGGCCGGTCCGCGCCAGCCAGGCCGCCGCCTCCTCGTAGTCGGCCGGCAGCGGATGGGAAGACCAGCCGAGGGCGACGAACGCCCGCTCCCCCTCGCGCAGCGTCGTTCGCGCGCGCGCCCGGGGCCCTTCGAAGCCGAGCCGCAGATCGGTCACCAACCGCAGCCGCGCGTCGATCCCTTCCGAGGAGGCCACCGCCTCGTGGTACCCGGGTCCGGTGTAGGCCCAGTCCGCGGCCAGGCCGCCGTAGTCGAACGCCGGCTCGCACTCGAGCTTGACCTCGGCCGAGCCCTGCACGCACTCGACCAGCCGCAAGAGCACATGATCCGCGTCGTGATCGGTCGGCGAGCGCCGGTGGCTGTGGGAGCGCTCGTCCTGATGGTGCCAGGGGCCGATGCTCAGCGCGTCGCGCACGATCACCCACCCCATGCGGGTCTCCCAGCTCGTCTCGAGCACCATCGTGCCGGGTATGTAGCGGCGGCCGGCGGGGACGCTCACGTCGGCGGGCGCGACCCGGAACGTGCCAGCGTCCCGGTCCAGGATCGCCCCGAACACGCTCGGCGAGTCCATCCGCGGCAGGCACATCCACTCGACGTTGCCACTGGGCGCGACGAGCGCCGAGGTCTCGCAGTCGGAGAGGAACGCGTAGTCCCCGATCGGTGGGAAGGCACTGCTCCGAATCCCATGATCGGAGGCCGCGTGAAACGCGTGGTCTGAAGCCCCCATGATCCGCGAGCGATTCTGCTCAGGCGGCTATCGCCTGTCAAGGTATGCTCGCCGCGTGGCACCCCAGATCCAGCTGACTTCGATCGACGTGATCGCTTCGGCGCTGGAGCCGGTGATCCCGTCGCTCGGAGCCGTCAGCTCGCCCGACGGCGCGCTCACCTTGATGCTGAGCGACATCGCCGACGCGAGCACCGTGGCCGACCAGCTCGGCCCCGAACGCTGGGAGCGGCTGATCGCCGATCACCACCTGCTCGTCGAGCAGCTCGTCGGCCGACACGACGGACACGTGGTCCGGTTTGAGCACGACGGGTTTCTGGCCTCGTTCAACAGCGCCCACTCCGGGCTGCACACGGCGGTCGAGCTCCAGCGGACCTTCACGGGTTCTTCCGGAGACGCCGGCGGCTCGGGTATCGAGGTCCGGGCCGGGCTGCACTCCGGCTTCGTGATCGCGAATCCCGAGCAGATGATGGGCCGAAACGTGGTCCTGGCCAGCCGCATCGCCGGGCAGGCACGGGGCGGCGAGATCCTCGTCTCCTCCAACGTCAAGCAGTACACGGAGACCGATCCCAGCTTCCAGTTCGAGATGCACGGCGAGTACCACTTCAAGGGGCTGCACGGCGAGCACATCGTGTACGCCGTGCCCTGGCGCTGAGTCGGGGTCGGGGTTCGGCCCCATCGCCGGGGGGTAGTGCGCCCGGCTCGAGCCGAGCGCCACGGAACCAGCTCGCTAGGCGGCCTTGCCGGCCGCCGTGGCGAGCATCCGGGCGTACTCGCCGGCGCTCTGCGGCCGCTCCTCCGGAGCTTTCGCCATCGCCGTGAGGAGCGCTTGCCCGAACTCCGGGGACAGGTCCGGGCGCTGCGTGGACGGATCCGCCGGCTGGTCCTGCAGATGGGCCCACAGGATGCGCATGCCCTGCGCTTCGGCGAACGGCGGCTGACCGCAGAGCGACTCGTACATCACGCAGCCAAGCGCGTACACGTCGGTGGCGGCGGTGACGGGCTCGCCCCGGATCTGCTCCGGAGCCATGTAGTCCATCGACCCGAGCGCCTGGCCCGGCAGCGTCAGGAGGCTGCCCTGGGTGTCCTTGGCCAGGCCGAAGTCGGTTATGTATCCCTGGCCCTCGGTGTCGAGCAGGATGTTCGCCGGCTTGACGTCGCGGTGCACCATGCCCGCCGCCCACAGCGCCTCGAGCCCGGCGGCGACGTCGGCGCAGACGCGCAGCGCAGTGTCCAGGTCGAGCGGGCCGTCCTGCTTGAGCTTCTCGTCGAGCGACTGTCCCTCGATGAAGACCTGCGCCATATACGGCACGCCCTCGACCTCGCCGGTCGCGATCACCGGCACCACGTTCGGATGCTTGACCGTCGAGGCGATGCGCGCTTCGCGGTTGAACCGGCGCCGGAACGTCTCGTCCCGCGCGTAGTCCTCCTTGACCAGCTTCAGGGCGACGCGTCCCCCGTCGGGGCCGGTGGCGATATAGACCCTGCCCATCCCGCCCTCGCCAAGCAGGCTGTCGATTTGGTAGCCGTCGATCTTCGTTCCGACGCGAGAGTCGTTCATCGCTCGCTCATGGTTTCCTCGAGTCGTCCCACCGGCGCACCTTCGCGGCGAGACCGGCTCTCCGGTTGCGGAGGCCGGAGATCGAAGTATGATGCTGGTCGATTCACTGAGGATAGGAGATTCGGTCTTGCAAATAAAGATCGGCCGGTGGATCGCCTTGGGGGCGACGGTCGGCATGGTGATGCTCGGCGCTGCCGGCGGGGCGAGCGGCTCCACCAGCTTCTGCGCCAGCGCCAACCCAATCAACGACAACTACCTGTGCTCGTTGAACTTCAACCCCCCGGGCAAGGCGTTGAACAGCACCCATACGCTCGAGGACGCCGAGAACCTGGCCACCGCGACCGTCCAGACCAACATCTTCAGCCCCTGCGGGCTGACGAACTGTCCCTCGGGCGGCGCCGAGCAGACCGCGTGCGGCGGCACCAGCTACGGCAACACCATCTGGTACGACTTCTATCCGAATGCGAACGGTGTGGTCAGCATCCGCACACAGGCTCTGTTCGACAACGTCATCACCGTCTATCAGTACAACCAGCAGTCTCTGGCACCCGAGCTCGGCACGGCTAAGTGCGCGGTATCGAGCCTCGGGTCGGGGCAGCTCGTGGCGTCGGTCAAGAAGGGTGCCGACTACACCGTGCAGGTCGGGGCGATCATCAATCCGGGCGAGATCAACGTCCTGCTCGACTACTTCCCGACACCGCCCAAGCGGCTCAGCGCCAGCACTTTCCTGAAGGCGAGCACGCTCACGAACGGGCTCGACCTGTCCTCGTTGACGGTCACCACCGCGCGGGGAGCCAAGGTGACCGTGAGCTGCGGAGGCCTCTGCCCGTCGGTCTCGAAGACCGTGCCGCGGTTCGCGTCCAGTGGCTCGAAGACTCTGCAATTCCCCAGCGTGAACGGCGTGCGGATGCCGGCCGGCTCCAAGGTTCTGATCCACGTCACCGCCCCCCACTCGATCGGCGCGCTGATCCAGTACTCGATCACGCCCGGCAACTTCAGCAAGCAGACCTTCTGCACCGAGCCGGGCTCGAACAAGCCGAGGTCCAAATGTCAATGACGGCTTCCTCGCCGGTCCGGGTTGGGCTGCTCGCTCTGTTGCTCGGCGTGCTGTTTGCCGCCGCGCTGCTCGTCGCCAAAGCAAGCGGTACGAGCACCGGCGCCGCCGCCGGTCCGGTGGCGCTGTCGGCGCCATCTTCGTCGGTCGCGGTGACCGCAGTAGCGGCCACCTCCGCCCTGCCCGCGCTTCGCCCCCAGCCCAAGCCGCCGAGGCCGAAGCACAAGGCGAGCACCGCGACAACGAGCGGCGGGTCCTCCACGCCGAGCTCATCCACCTCGAGCGCTCCACCGGTCTCGAGCTCTCCGCCGGTAACGAGCTCTCCGCCCGCTTCTAGCTCTCCGCCGTCCAGCGGTGGCGGTGGCGGTGGCGGTGGTGGCGGCGGCTCAGGCGGCGCCGGCGGCGGCACGGGTGGGATTGTCGGCGGCTGACGACGGCGCCCGCGCGGCCCGTCCAACGACCGCGCTCAGGCGGGCAACCGCTCGACGTAATCCTGTCCGTAGCGGGCGAACCCGCCGGTAGAATCGTCGAGCTTTGCTAGACCGGGGGACGATCGTGGCCGGGTACCGCATTGACGGCGTACTCGGTCGCGGGGGCATGGGCGTCGTCTATCGCGCGACTCAGCTATCGCTGGGCCGGGAGGTCGCGCTGAAGCTGCTGGCCGTCGAGCTGAGCGAGGACCCAGGCTTCCGAGCGCGCTTCCAGCGAGAGGCAAAGCTCCAGGCGGCGCTCGAGCACGAGCACATCGTTCCGGTCTACGAGGCCGGCCAGACTGACGATGGGCTATTCATGGCGATGCGGCTCATCGACGGCCCCACGCTGAAGGATCTGATCCTCGAGAACCAGCTGGATCCGCGGCGCAGCCTTCGCATCCTTGCCCAGGTCGCGCAAGCGCTCGACGCCGCGCACGACGCCGGGCTGATCCACCGCGACATCAAGCCGCAGAACATCCTGATCGAGCAAGCCGACCGCGTCTACCTGGCCGACTTCGGACTGATCAAGGCTCCGGACGAAGCCGCCCTGACCGACACCGGGCAGTTCATCGGGACCATCGACTACGTCTCCCCCGAGCAGATCCAAGGCGAGCCGGCGACGGCAGCCAGCGACACCTACGCCCTGTCCGCCGTCCTGTACGAATGCCTGACCGGCCAGGTTCCGTTCCTCCGGGCGAACGAGGCCGCGGTGATCCACGCGCACGTCGTCCAGCCCCCGCCCCGCGTAACCGAGCAACGTCCCGACCTACCGCCGGCGATCGACGAGGTGGTCGCGGCCGGGATGGCCAAGGATCCCTCGGCGCGCCCCGCGTCGGCGGTCGCGATGATCCGTCAGGCCGTGCTCGCGCTGGCCCCCGGGCCGCAGACGGCGGGCGGCGCGCAGGTCACCCGGTTGACCCCGCTGCCCGAGATGCCGGACGTTGGCGGCACCTCCCACGGGGAAGGCGCCGTCGCCACCGTGGCTTCTGCCGGGGCGCCGGCCGAGAACGCCCTCGCCGCACCGGACGCGTCGACGGTGCCGGCCGCCGTCGCGACCAAGCCCGCGGCCACTCCGCCCGCGGAGCCGGCAGCCGCCGAAGGCCCGGCGGCTTCGTCAATAACGGTCGAGCGCCGAGCCGCCCGACCGAATCGACTGGGGCCGATCGCGCTCGTCGCCGTTCTCGGCGTCGCCGCCATTGTGGTGGGATTCCTGGTCGGGAGCTCGGGCAACAGCTCGAGCTCGCCCTCCTTTACAAACTCCGCAACCGTCGGTCCGATACAGCTGCGCTATCCGACCGGCTGGCAGGTCGGCGCGGCGCTGCCCGCAATTCCCGGCATCACCTTCACCAGCCCGGTGGTACTCGGTCGGAGTCCGGGCGGCGCGGGACTGACCGCCGGCGTAGTCGCCTCAGCCGCCGGCCCGACGCTGCTCGCGCCCGCGTTCCGCGCCCGCGTCGCCGGGGCGTTGCCGACACCGGCCCCGGTCCAGCTCGGCAGCATCGAGGCCTACCGCTACAGCGACCTTCAGGTTGCCGGACTCCCGGGCACGGTCACGCTGTACGCCGCGCCCACTTCCGCGGGCACGGTGACGCTCGCGTGCTGGGCCTCCAATACCGCAACCAGCACGTTCCAAACCGACTGTGGCGAGGTCGCGGCAACGCTCCGCCTGCTGGGAGCCACCGCCTATCCGCTCGGTCCGAGCGCCGCCTACGGCCATCAGCTATCGGCGACCCTCGATCGCCTGCGGACCGACACCACCGGACCGCTGGCCGCCCTCCATGCAGCGGGCACTCCCGCGGCTCAGGCTGCGGCCGCCCGGCAGCTCGCCGGGGCCTACGGGGCCGCAGCTCACAGTCTCGCCGGCACAACCGTCTCCCCGCTCTTGCGTGACGCGCACAGCGCGATCGTGGGCGCCCTCACCCAGCTTTCGGGGGCCTACACGCAGGCAGCGGCGGCCGCAAAATCGGGCTCGACAAGTGGCTATAACCGGGCCGGACAGGCCATCGAAAACGCGTCCACCACCCTCAGCGCAGCCTTGCAGAGCCTCCGCGGGCTGGGCTACACTTTGACGGCGGGGTAGCCAATGCCAAGGGGTTGGATGGATGGGGCAGGAGATGGTTGGAAACGTCGGTACGCTCAGTCGGCTGGCTGAGCCACGTACCGCATCTCAGGTGATGGGCCGCACTCTGCGCGGCCGTTACCGCGTAGTCGAGCCGATTTCTGCCGGCGCGATGGGCGCCGTGTATCGCGCTGTCGACCTCGAGAACCAGGGCGAGGTCGCGCTCAAGCAGTCCACCAACCCCCATCACGACCAGCGGTTCGAGGTCGAAGCACGACTGTTGAGCGCCCTCCAGCACCCTCGGGTGGTGCGAATCATGGACCACTTCGCCGTCCCCACGGGTCAGTACCTGGTGATGGAGCTGATCCGCGGGCTCGATCTGGGGATGCTGCTCAAGCAGCGCGGGCAGCCGGGCCTTCCTGTCGATCAGGCGGTCGAGTACGTCCGCCAGACGTGCGAGGCCCTCCAGTACGTCCACGACCAGCAGATCGTCCACCGGGACATCAAGCCGCAGAACCTGATCCTCAGTGAGAAGGGGATCACGGTGGTCGACTTCGGGATCGCCCGTCTGCTCGACGACGCCGAATCCGGCACGATCGGCATCGGCACCCCGCGGTTCATGGCCCCGGAGGTGCTCGCGGGGGGCAGCATCTCGCCCCGCACCGACGTGTTCGGGGTCGCCGCCACGCTGTGGACGCTGATCGCCGGTCGAACCCCTGTGTATGCCGACCCGACCAAGCTTTCAAGTCTCGCGCCGGACGTCACCCCCGAGCTGGAGCGGACGATTGCCGCCGGCCTGGAGATGATTCCCGAGCGGCGGGTTGCGTCGATGGCCGCGTTCGCCAAGGCGCTCGGCGCGCCGCTGCGGACCGAAACCGGCATCTCGCTCGCGGTCTCGATCGACAGCCCCGACGCCTCCCGCAGCCTGATGGAGGCGGTGGTGCACACCGCCGCCGGCGTGTTCGGCGCCGCCGCGGCGTCGATCGCCCTGGTCGACGAGACCACCGGAGAGCTGGTCTACCAGTCGGCATGGGGCGCCGGCGCCCGCGAAATCGTCGGCGTGCGCCTCCCGCCCCGAACGGGCATCGCCGGTCAGGTGGTCGCGAGCGGGCTCGCCGAGGCGGTGCCCGACTGCCGCACCGATCCGCGCTTCGCAGCTCGGATCGCCGCCGGAACCGGCTACGTGCCGTACACCCAACTCGTCGTCCCGCTGCGGCGAGCCGGGCGGCCGATCGGCGCCCTGGCGATCCTCGATCGTCGCGACGGTCGAGCCTACCGCCAGGAGGACCTCGAGCCCGCCGCACTGTTCGCCGACCTGGCGGTCAAGGCGCTTGACGTCACCCCAGGCTCGTTCACGAGCCTGGGCATGACCCAGCTCGGCTAGCGCTAGCCGACCGCTTCGCCGCGCCGCCCCGGCGCGTGTTTTGGCCGATCGCCCGTGAGCCGACCGTCCGTGCGGGAAGGCCGGCGCAACTTCTGGACGTCCGACGAGTTGATGAGGATGAAGTTCGGAGGGCAACCCAGAGCCGCCTCCCGCTGCTTGCGCGCTTGTCATTCCTCGTGTAGGGTGGCGGCGCGCTCGGGTCCGGCGAGCGGGACATTGGGACAACCGGGGACACCATGGGGGTGCATTTCATGAGCGTGATGAATCGTTGCTTTCGCCGTTTCGCGGCGGGGCTGGTCGGTGCCTTCCTGGCGCTGGCGCTAATCGCAGTGCCCGCGTGGGCGAACGGAGACACGATCACCGCGCAGGCGACCGTCCCATTCTCGGGCGCGGTCGATAACCCCACATCGTGCATCCGCGCCCACGACGGCGACGATCGATTGGGGGGACGGGACGGCCACCTCGGCCGGGACGATCACCCACACCGGAGGGTCGTACATCGTCAGCGGCACGCACACTTACGCCGAAGCGGCCATCGTGAATAACCCCCAAGACGGCACGGTCACTCTCTCGGGCGGCGCCTGCGGCTCAGCGGGCAGTCCCACCAGGACACCTTCACCGCGACCGTGACCCAAGCTCCGCCGATGTTCACGCAGTGCCCACCCGTCGATGAAAGCAGCGGCTGTCAGTTCCTCATCACGGTCACGAACAGCGGCGAGACGGTTGTCCCGGACCCCAACCAGGGACCCTACGAGGGTATCGGAGACTCGCTGATCGGGGTGTGAACAACTCCTCCACGCCGATCGACGAGCTGCCATTGTCGGTACCCAGCTCGGATCTCTTCGGCTTTGACGGCGACGGCATCTGTGACCCCGGGGGGGCGCCCCTGCTGACCGGATGCGTTCCCACCTCCCAGTCGCCGGCCGGGCAGGTGTGCGACGGAGGACAGGATGAGGGCTGTGCGTTCCCGCCGCCCACCAGCACGAACCCGGCGCCGGCCGGCTACGTGCCGAGCGGATACGAGGGCCCGACCAGTTGGTTCTCGAGCATCTCGCCCGACTTGAGCTCGGGAGTGGTCAACTTCTCACCGCCTCTGCAACCCGGCCAGTCGACCTACTTCAGTCTGGAGGAGCCACCGACCGGAAGCACCATCGGCGTTGGAGGAACTGCGCCCTACTCCCCGGGCGGGCAGCCGCCGACGGTGACGAGCAGCACCGGGGCCAGCTTCTCGGGCACGGTCTATCCAAACGGATCCGCGACGACGGCGTACTTCCAGTACGGAATCGTGCTGAGCGATCGGGGACCGGGCGAGCCGACCACGACCTATTACCAGACCGACTCCGGTGCAGGCCGTCGGCTCTGACTTCTCCGCACACGTCGTGACCGCCTCGGTGACCGGGTTGGTTCCCAACGCGGTCTACAACGTCCAGCTGGTCGCGACCAACCCGGCCGGCACCACCTACGGACCGAACGAGTCCTTCACGACGCTGACTGATCCCCCGCCGCCACCGCCGGTGCTGGGTAAGTCGGTTGACGTCACGCCGATCTCCGGCGTCGTGTTCATCAAGCCGCCCCCGGGCAAGACGCTCGGCGGCGCCCGCGACAGCGCCGCGCTGAGCAAGGGCACGGGATTTGTGCCGCTCACCGAGGCGCGCCAGATCCCCACCGGATCGCAGATCGACGCGCTCCACGGGTCGCTGAGGATGGTCAGCGCCACTGGCAAGGTCGGCAAAACACAGAACGCCACCCTCGCGGGAGGCATCTTCAAATTCAGCCAGGCTCGCTCGGGAATCAACAAGGGCCTGACCAGCCTCAACCTGGTTGAGAGCGCCTTCCAGGGCGCCCCCAGCTACAGCACCTGCAAGGCCAAGCACGGAGCGACCGACGCAACAGCCGCCGCGCTGTCGAGCAAGACCCTGCAGCTACTCAAGGTCAGCGCCAAGGGCAAGTTCAAGACGACGGGCCGCTACAGCTCAGCAACCGTCCGCGGCACCGCCTGGACGATCGCCGATAAGTGCAACGGCACCCTCACCCACGTCACGCGCGACACCGTCCTCGTCGACGACTTCGTGCGGCACACGACGGTTCTGTTGCACGCGGGCCAGAGCTACCTGGCGAAAGCGCCGTAGCCACACATCACATAAGGCGGTAATCAAATGGCGGCTGCACGCGGATTGCGACTGCTGGTCGCGGTGATGGTGGCGGTGACCGTTGGGCTGGTGCCTGCCGTAGCGCAGGCCCAGCCCGTGTTCGGGTCGCTGACTCAGCTCGGAAGCCCGAACAACTGCATCGAGGTGACGGGAGGCGGCTCGCCGGACTGTCAGACCAAGGCACCCGGCCTGAGCGGATCCCAGGATGTTGTGGTCAGCCCAGACGGGACAGACGTCTACGTCGCGAGCTACAACGACGATGCCATCACCGAGTTCGCGCGGAACGCCGACGGCTCGCTCAGGGAGATTGGCTGCGTCGCAGACAGCAGCGCCAGCGGCAGCACCTGCTCTAACCGGGCCGCGACCGGATTGATCAACCCCGAGGCGATCGCGATCAGCGCGGACGGCAAGAACGTCTACGTCGCGGCCACTGACTCCGATGAGTGGGGCGACGTCGCCGAGTTCACCCGCAACGCCGATGGCACGCTCACGCCGATCGCCGGCAACGCCTGTATCGCCGAGAGCGGGGACAACTTGTGTGCCATCACGAACGGTCACGGCCTCAATCTGCCGTACGCGCTGGCGGTCAGCCCAAACGGGCAGAACGTTTACGTCGCGGATAGGAATGATGACGCGGTCACCTGGCTCACGCGCGACACCAGCGACGGCTCCCTGACCGAGGCCGGCAACCCCGCGGACGACTGCCTCCAGGACCCGTGGGAGGACAGCAGCGACTGCCCAACCAGCGTGGGGAACGCGCAGGCCGACGGACTATCCGAGGTAACTGGCGTAGCCGTCAGCCCGGACGGCAATGACGTGTACACCACCGGCGCTCCCAACGAAGGTTCCGACGGCTCGATCGCCGAGTTCTCCGTCGGAGCGGGAGGGGCGCTGACACCGATTGGATGCCTCGGCACCCCGGAGGGCGAAGAGAGTTGCGGCAGCGCGATCGGAATCATCGGCATTACCGGACTGGCGGTCAGCCCGGACGGCAACAACGTGTACACCGCATCAGAGTTCGAAAGCGGCCCCATCGCAGAATTCTCGCGTGACCCGGCCACCGGCGACCTGGCGCAGCTGACCAACGACAACGACAAGAACAACTGCATTCAGGAGCAGGGCAGCGAGTTCGACTTTACCTGTGGCACCACGACCGGGATCGGAATTGCAAGCGGCTACCGGCTCGTCGTCAGTCCAGACGGCGCTGAACGTATACGCGGCGGCGCCCGAAGACTTCTGCGAGAGCGGGAACTGCGCTGACGTGGCGGAGTTCGCGCGCAACGCTTCCGACGAGGGGGCGCTGACCGAGCTTTCGAGCCCGAACAGCTGCATCCAGGAGAGCAATGCCGAGGGCAACGAGTGCCCGCAGAGCGGGACGGGTCTTGGCGGCGCCGGTCTAGCCATTTCTCCCGACAACGCGAGCGTCTACGTCACAGGCGGTAACGACACAGACGCGGTCGCCGAGTTCGCGCGGGCGATTCCCACGTTGACCGTCTCGCTCGCCGGGCAGGGGTCTGGAGGCGTGTCGGACGGGACCGGCGGGATCTCCTGCCAGCCGACCTGCTCGCATGGCTACGGCATCGGCCAGGTCGTGACGCTGACCGCGACTCCCGCGTTCGGATCGCAGTTCGCCGGCTGGAGCGGCGGCGGCTGCTCCGGGACCGCTGTTTGTCAGGTGATCATGAACGCAGACACGGCCGTGACCGCTACCTTCAATCTCTCGTCCGCCGCTCCAGCGGTGAACGCCGGCCCGCCGCTTGTGAGCGGCCCCAACGGAGCTGGGCTGTCGGGATCGGTGAACCCCGAGGGCCTGGCAACCACGGCCTTCTTCGAGTACGGCATCGATCTGAGCGATCGCGGGCCTGGTTCCTCGACGACGCTTTATGACCAGACCACCCCGGTCCAAGACGTGGGGTCCGACTTCACCCTGCACGCGCTCACGGCGGCGCTGACCGGACTCGTTCCGAACGTCACCTATCACGTCCGGCTCGTCGCGAGCAATAGCGCCGGGACCGCCGCCGGGCCGGATCAGACGTTTACCACGACAAAGAACGCGCCACCACCGCCACCGGTGCTGGGTCAGACGGTCAACGCCACGCCTATTTCCGGCGTCGTGTTCATCAAGCCGCCGCCCGGCAAGTCGCTCGGCGGGGCCGGCGACACCGCCGCGCTGAGCAAGGGCACAGGCTTCGTACCGCTGACCGAAGCCCGCCAGATCCCCACCGGCTCCGAGATCGACGCGCTACACGGCTCGCTAAAGATGGTCAGCAACACCGGCCAGGTCGGCAAGACCCAGACCGCCACCCTCACCGGCGGCGTGTTCAAGCTCACCCAGGTCCGCAAGGGAATCACTAAGGGCCTGACCAACTTCAACCTGGTCGAGAGCGCCTTCCAAGGCGCCCCCAGCTACGGCACCTGCAAGGCCAAGCACAAGGCGACCGACGCCACGATGGCCAGCCTCTCGACCAAGACTCTTCAGCTCCTCAAGGTCAGCGGCCATGGCAAGTTCAAGACGACCGGCCGCTACGCCTCCGCCACCGTCCGCGGCACCATCTACACCGTCGCCGACAAGTGCAACGGCACCCTCACCCACGTAATCCGCGACACCGTCCTCGTCGACGACTTCGTCCGCCACAAGACCATCCTCCTGCACGCCGGACAGAGCTACCTCGCCAAGAAGCCTTAGCCGAGATTTAGGCAGCTTAGGCGCGCCTTGCGCAGCTATCCCGGTTGCTGTAGGGTCCGATGAGGCTCGGGGCCGGCGAGCGATACACAATGTCGATGAGGGACGCCTTGGCGTTCCGCGAGCAGCCAGGATGATGTAGAAGGACCGGGTCAGTTGGGGGCCTTTTTCGGGATACGGCCGGTTATCGGCGTCGTCGTGGTGCTGTCGTGCATCGCGTTGTTTGCGACGTCGGCATACGCCGCGACGTACACGGTCGGGACCACCAACGACACCACCGGGACCTGCCAGAGCCCGGGCAGCGGCACGTGCTCGCTGCGGCAGTTGATCGACTATGAGAACGGGCTCGCGAGCACGAGTCCGGCCGACACTATCGTCATTCCGCCGACCGACGACATCGACCTGCAGAACGGCTCGCTGCCGATCACGCACAGCGTCTCGATCGTCGGTCCTGGCGCCGACTCGGCCGAGGTCATCCAAGGCTCCGAGTCTCCCGACCGCGTGTTCGATGTCGAGGACACCGGCACCTCGCCCAATGTGACGGTGCCCAACGTCGGTATCTCTGGCCTATGGATCGCGGACGGAAATGCCAACGCGAACAATGGCTTTTTTGGCGGAGACATCGAGAACCAGGGCAACCTCACGCTGAGCGGGGACACGATCATAGGAGGGAGCACCACGGCCGGCTCAGGGGGCGGGATCGGCAACGACGGCGGGACGGTGACGGTGACGCATTCGCTCGTGTACGACAACGAGAGCAACGTCAGTAACGGAGCCGGTGGCGACTCGGGTGGGATCCAGAACTACGGGCCGAACCCGGTCACCGGCACTCCCGGCACGCTGATTGTCACCGACTCGACGATCGCGGACAACGTCGCTGGCCTGGGCGGCGGCATCTTCAGCTGGTGCGGCGGAGGCGGCGCCGACCCGTGCGCCTCGTCCGGCGCCGCGACTAACAACACGATGATCACTAACTCGACGATCGCCGCCAACAACGGAGGAGACCGCCAGCCTCTCCCTACGAACGCCGGTGGCTTGTACGCAAGTCAGGGCTCGATGTCGGTTCAGAACTCGATTATCGCCGGCAACTTCGTAACCAATGCGAACGGGGCGGAATTGGCCTCGAACTGCAGCACGTCAAGTCCGGGCACCGTCACTTCGCTCGGCTACAACCTCGAAACCGGCACCGACTGCGGCTTCAAATCGACCGGGGACCTCCAGAACGCCAACCCGATGTTCACCTCTGCCATCCCGCAGAACAACGGCGGTGCGACGGCGACACTCAGCCTCGACGCAAAGAGCCCGGCGGTGGATGCAGTCCCGCTCGGCACGGCCGGGTGTGGCGGCACGGATCAGCGTGGCGTTTCCAGACCGCAGGGAACGGGCTGCGACATGGGCGCGGTCGAGCTGTTCCAACCCACCGAAGGTCGATCGGCTGTGATTCAGGTGGCGGTTGCCAACAGCACGATCTCGGTGGAACCGACGATCACGTGGGGCGACGGTACGCCGGCATCGGCCGGCACGGTCGGCAGCAGCGGCGGCCCGATCACCGGAACCCATACCTACACGCAGGCCGGTATCTACACGGGCTCGGTGAGCTGGCAGGATGACAACGGCTCCCACGACGTCAACTTCGACGCCAAGGTTGCCGACGCTCCGCTCACCGCGACCGCCGTCCCGGTGACCATCGGGGCTGGTACCCAGTTCACCGGACCCGTCGCAACCTTCACCGACGCAAATCCTGACGGAACGGCGGCGCAATTCTCCGCCACGATCAGCTGGGGCGACGGCGCAGCCGCGTCCGTCGGAACCGTCAGCGCTGGCACCGGCGACTTCATCGTCACCGGCTCGCATACCTACGCTTCCGGCGGCACCTACCCGACGACGATCACGATCCACGACGTCGGCGGGGCCACGGCCACGGCGATCGGTACCGCTGACGTCGCCGGGGCGCCGGCCCCGGTCACAACCGGCGCGCCAGCGGTCACCGGACCGAACGGCGCCGCGTTCTCGGGATCGGTCAACCCGAACGGTCTCGCGACCACCGCATACTTCCAGTACGGCATCCCGCCAAACGCCCAGGGACCCGAGGGTGCGGGGCCGACGTTCACCGGGTTCACGCCGACCCAGGCCGTCGGCTCGGATTTCTTCAACCACTCGGTGTCGGCCTCCGTCGCTGGGCTGGTGCCGAACGAGCTCTACGACGTTCAGCTGGTGGCGACCAACAGCGCCGGCACCACCTACGGACCGATCGAGACCTTCACCACCGCACAGAACGCGCCGCCGCCAGCGCCCGTGCTCGGCAAGCAGGTCAACGTCACGCTGGTCTCCGGGCACGTCTGGATCAAGCCGCCGCCGGGCAAGTCGCTCGGCCCGGCCGACGATCGCGCCGCCCTCAGCAAGGGCCAGGGGTTCGTTCCCCTCACCGAAGCCCGCCAGATTCCAACCGGGTCGCAGATCGACGCACTCCACGGGTCCTTGAGGGTCGTCACCGCCACCGGAAAGGTGGGAAAGACCCAAACCGCCACGCTCGCCGGCGGCCTGTTCAATCTCACGCAGGTCCGCAAGGGAATCAGCAAAGGCATGACCAACTTCAACCTGGTCGAGAGCGCCTTCCAAGGGGCGCCCACCTACAACACTTGCAAACCCAAGTACAAGAAGGCGGGCGACGCCACCATCGCGAGCCTGTCCAGCAAGACGCTGCAACTGCTGAAGGTCAGCGGCCATGGCAAGTTCCGCACCACCGGCCGTTACAGCTCAGCCACCGTCCGCGGCACGATCTGGACCATCTCGGACCGCTGCGACGGCACCCTCGTCCACGCCATCCGTGACACCGTCCTCGTCCAGGACTTCGTCCGTCACACCACCATTCTTCTGCATGCCGGTCACAGCTACCTAGCCAAGAAACCGTAGACACATGTAGAGAGAAACTCGGGGGTCAGAGATGTTCAGGGGTGTGGCACGATGCGTCCGGCGCGTCGCTCTGTTGGTCACCGTCGGGGTGCTGCTGATGGCAGCGTATGCCGGCGTTGCCCAGGCGTCCCAGGTCAGCCAGCCGACGGTTGCGTTTGCTTCCCCGTCTGGCGCGGCGGGGGCCCGGACGATCTACACGATCGCATTCACCGTCTCGTCCTCCGGAGCGCTGTCGGGCAGTGGCCAGATCACGGTCAACTTCCCGGCCGACACCAACCTCAACACGATCGTCAAGTCGACCGTCACCGACACCACCACCAACGCCACCGTCGGATCCTGCTTCGGCAGCAACACCACCACCCTCACCTGCTTCCTCAGCACCGGCGACACGATCGCCGCGAGCCACGGCGTCAGCATCGAGCTCGACGGCGTCACCAACCCATCGTCGGCCGGGACCGTCAATCTGAGCGTTTCGACAACCGCGGACACGACGGCGTCGACGTCGGCCGGCTACACGATCGGCGCGGCTGGTCAACCGTCCGCTCCCACCGTGGCGTTCGCATCCCCATCGGGAGCGGCAGGAGCCCGCACGATCTACACGATCGGGTTCACCACCTCCGGCACCGGAACCCTGTCGAACACCGCCAACAGCCAAATCGTCGTCAACTTCCCGACCAGCACCAACCTCAACACGATCGTCAAGTCAACCGTCACCGACACCACCACCAACGCCACCGTCGGATCCTGCTTCGGCAGCAACACCACCACCCTCACCTGCTTCCTCAGCACCGGCGACACGATCCCCGCCAGCCACGGCATCAGCATCGAACTCGACGGCGTCACCAACCCACCCGCCAACACCGTCAACCTCAGCCTCTTCACCACCTCAGACACCACCACCAACACCTCCGCCCGCTACACCGTCGGCCCCGCCGGACAACCGTCCCCGCCCACGGTCGCGTTCGCATCCCCATCGGGAGCGGCAGGAGCCCGCACGATCTACACGATCGGGTTCACCACCTCCGGCACCGGAACCCTGTCGAACACCGCCAACAGCCAAATCGTCGTCAACTTCCCGACCAGCACCAACCTCAACACGATCGTCAAGTCAACCGTCACCGACACCACCACCAACGCCACCGTCGGATCCTGCTTCGGCAGCAACACCACCACCCTCACCTGCTTCCTCAGCACCGGCGACACGATCCCCGCCAGCCACGGCATCAGCATCGAACTCGACGGCGTCACCAACCCACCCGCCAACACCGTCAACCTCAGCCTCTTCACCACCTCAGACACCACCACCAACACCTCCGCCGGCTACACCATCGGCCCCGCCGGACAACTCGTCCCCGCCGTCACGCGTGAGCGCTTGATCCCCCGGGAGCGGCGGCGGTACGATCTACACGATCGGCTTCACGACATCCGGCACCGGAACCCTGTCGAACACCGCCAACAGCCAAATCGTCGTCAACTTCCCCACCAGCACCAACCTCAACACGATCGTCAAGTCAACCGTCACCGACACCACCACCAACGCCACCGTCGGATCCTGCTTCGGCAGCAACACCACCACCCTCACCTGCTTCCTCAGCACCGGCGACACGATCCCCGCCAGCCACGGCATCAGCATCGAACTCGACGGCGTCACCAACCCACCCACCATCTCTTCGTCCACGTCGCTCAACGCCTTCACTACGTCGGACACCACCTCGTCCCAGTCGAGTCCATATCAGCAAGGCGGACCACCGCCACCACCCATCGTCACGAGCGTCAGCCCGGCCTCCGGCCCCAACACCGGCGGAACCGTGGTCACGATTGCCGGGGCCAATTTCACCGGCGCCACTGCAGTCAGCTTCGGCAACACCCGCGCCAGCTTCACGGTCAACAGCGACAGCCAGATCACCGCGACTGCGCCGGCCGAGCCCGCCGGGACAGTCGACGTCACCGTCACCACCCCCAACGGAACGAGCCAGACGACCGCGGCAGACCGGTACACCTACACGATCCAGATCACGTCAGCGGGCGCCGCTCCGCCCTCGGTGACGCCCGAACTCGCCGAGCGCTCAGAGCAGCACGAGCGCCGGCTTGTCAGGACAGGTCAACCCCAACGGTCTATCGACAGCCGCCTACTTCGAGTACGGGATCGACCTGAGCGATCGCGGGCCAGGGTCCTCAACCGTCCTCTACGACCAGACCACCCCGGCGCAGGAGGTCGGCTCCGACTCGACCGCCCACGCGCTCTCGGTCCCGGTATCCGGGTTGGTGCCGAATGCGCTCTATCACGTGCGCCTGGTCGCGAGCAACAGCGCGGGAACGACCGTTGGCCCCGACCAGACCTTCACCACGCCAGCGAGCGCTCCGCCCCCACCACCGGTGCTGGGCAAGGCCGTCGACGTCGCGCCGGTCTCTGGCGTCGTATTCATCAAACCGCCCCCCGGCAAAACGCTCGCCGGCGACACCGCGGCGCTCAGCAAGGGCACGGGATTCATTCCCCTCACCGAAGCCCGCCAGATCCCGTCGGGATCGCAGATCGACGCGCTCGCAGGGTCCCTCAAGCTCGTCACGGCCACCGGCCAGGTCGGCAAGACCCAGAACGGCACCTTCGGGGGGGCGATTTTCACGCTCACCCAGGACCGCACCGGTATCACCAAGGGCCTGACCAACCTCAAACTGCAAGAAGGCGCCTTCCAAGGGGCGCCCAGCTACGCCACCTGCCAGGCCAAGCACAAGGCAACCGATGCCACGATCGCGGCCCTCCCGACCAAGACCCTGCAGCTCCTCAAAGCCAGCGGGCACGGCAAGTTCAAGACGACCGGCCGCTATGCCTCCGCCACCGTCCGCGGCACGATCTGGACCGTCGCTGACCGCTGCGACGGCACCCTCACCCACGTCATCCGCGACACCGTCGTCGTCGACGACTTCGTCCGCCACAAGACGATCCTCCTCCACTCCGGGCAGAGCTACCTCGCCAAAGCACCAGGAAAGTAGGAGATGCGCCTTCGTCGAAAGCAAACGCCCTGTCTGCTCCGTTGTTGTGACGGGCAGTTTGGGATGGACCGGGAACCGTTGAACCGATATCGACACGGGCGCGCTAGCCGAGGCCCGAACTCCGGGCCGGGCCGAGCGTGAGCCGGGCGCGCACCGGCGTGGCCTTGGCGGCGTTCGCCGCGCTGGTCGCCTGCCTGCTGTTCGCCGCCGCAGGCCGCACCCATCTCGGCAGCTCGACGATCGCCGAGAACTCCGCCGGCTCGCAAGAAACGATCGGCGCACTGCACCTACCGAGTGCGCGTACGCGGATCGCGCGACGGTCCTCGATGCTGCCTGCTCCCGCGCAAGGGCCACTCTCGGCCGCAATCGGTCGCAGCGAGGAGGCCTACTGGATCCGCGGGGTCGCCGCCGCGAATCCGTCCCAGAATCTCGGGTTGCGGTTCACGAACGATGGCGTCGTGGTTGCTTCGGCCGGCTCATCGCTCCGGCTCGGACTCGGAAGCCTCGGCCGGACGGGCGGGCCTGCGGTGCTACTCGCGGCTGCGCGGCCAGACATCGCGCGCAATCGCGTGACCTATGACCGAGGGGCCGTCGATGAATGGTATGCAAACGGGCCTATCGGCCTCGAGCAGGGATTCGACATCCGAAGCCGCCCGCACGGCAGCGGACCGCTGACGCTTTCGATCCCCGCGAGCGGCGACGTGAGACTCGAATCGGCCCGCGACGGTGCCGTGGTGCTCCAGGGGCCACGCGGCCGATCTCTTCTCTATACCGGGTTATCGGCGGACGACGCCCGGGGCCATTCGCTGCGGGCATGGCTCGGACACCGCGGCGCCAGCCTGTTGATCTACGTCGATGACCGCACGGCGCGCTACCCGGTGCGAATCGATCCCTTCGTCCAGCAAACCGAGTTGCTTCCGCCTGGCAGCGGCAACCCGCAGTTCGGCCAGAGCGTCGCCGTCTCGGGCGACGGCAACACGGTGCTGATTGGCGCGCCCTACACCGGTTACACCGCAACCACCGGTCAAGCTCCCGGAGCGGCGTATGTTTACGTCCGCTCCGGTGGCACGTGGAGCGAGCAGACCGAGCTCGTCGGAACCGGCGCGATCGGGGACGCCTTCCAGGGTTCGAGCGTCGCGCTAGCGGCCGACGGCAACACCGCGATCGTCGGCGGGCCTTCAGATGACAACTACGTCGGGGCCGCATGGGTGTTCACCCGCTCGGGCACGACCTGGACCCAGGTGTCCAAACTGGTCGCGCTCACCGTCACCGGCGGTCCCGACCCGAGCGCCGAGCAGGGTTGGAGCGTGGCGCTCTCCGGCGACGGAGCCACCGCGCTGCTCGGCGCCCCCCACGACGGCGGCAACGACGTGGGGGCGGCCTGGGTATTCGTCAACCAGAACGGCACCTGGACCCAGCAGGGCTCGAAGCTCACGGCGACAACTAACCCGGCCCAGCAGGGCTACAGCGTCGCGCTCTCGACCAACGGCAGCACGGCGCTCGTCGGAAGTCCGGATGACACCACCAGCGAGGGCGGCGGCGCCTGGGTCTACACCCGCTCCGGCACCACGTGGAATCAGCAGGGATCCGAGCTCGTCGGGGCGACCAATCTTGAGGAGAGCGCGGAGGGACAGTCGGTCGCGCTGTCGGGCAACGGCAACACAGCCCTCATCGGCGGGAACAACGACACCTCATCAGGCGGGGTCTGGATATTCACCCGTTCGAGCTCAACCTGGAGCCAACAGGGGTCGGAGCTGTTCGGGACCGGCAACACGGGAAACGCGGGGCAGGGCTCGAGCGTGTCGCTCTCGACCGACGGAAACACCGCGCTTGTCGGCGGACCCTTCGACAACAGCAGCACCGGAGCGGCCTGGTTGTTCACCCGCTCCGGCTCGACATGGAGCCAGCTGGGCTCGAAGCTTGTCGGGACCGGGGGTAAGGCGGGACCAGACGGCATCCAGCAGGGTTACGCCGTCGGCCTGTCGGGCGACGGCAACACGGCGGTGCTCGGAGGCCCGGCAAACGGCGACGGCATCGGCGGCACATGGGTGTTCGTGAACGGTCCGAGCGTCACCGCAGTCTCGCCGACCTCGGGCCCAGCGGCAGGCGGCAACCAGGTCACGATCACCGGTACGAACTTCACGGGCGCGACCGGCGTGAGCTTCGGCTCCACCGCAGCGACCAACGTCACCGTTCTCAACAGCACCACGATCACCGCGACGGCACCGGCGTACACCGGTTTGACGCATCAAGACGGCAGCGCCACCGTCGACGTCACCGTGACCACGGCTGCGGGGACGAGCGCGACCAGCACCGCGGACCAGTACACCTACGACGCGGTGCCGACCGTCACGGTGGTAAGTCCATCAGCCGGCCACACCGCGGGCGGGACGCCGGTCACAATCACCGGTACCCACTTCGTCTCGGGCGCCACAGTGGCGTTCGGCGCCAACCCAGCGACCAACGTCACCGTGGTCAGCTCCGGGTCGATCACGTCGACCGCCCCCGCGGGCAGCGCTGGCACCGTCGACGTCACGGTCACCACCGCCGGCGGCACCAGCGCGACCGGCACCGCCGACCACTACACCTACGCAGCGCCACCAACGGTCACCGCAGTCAGCCCCACAGCCGGGCCACTTGGAGCCGGAACCCACGTAACGATCACCGGAACCAACCTGTCCGGCGCGACCGCGGTCACGTTCGGAACCGCGAACGCGGCCATCACGGCCGACGCCGCGACCCAGATCACCGTGACCGCCCCCGCTGGGACCGCCGGCACCGTCGACGTGACCGTCACCACACCCGGCGGCATCAGCGCCACCGGCACCGCTGACCACTACACCTACGCCGCGCCACCCACGGTCACCGCCGTCAGCCCCACAGCCGGACCGCTCGGTGCCGGAACGCACGTCACGATCACCGGGACCAACTTGTCCGGCGCGACCGCCGTCGCGTTCGGAGCCACGAACGCAACCATCACGGCCGACACCGCCACTCAGATCAGCGTGACCGCCCCCGCAGGGACCGCCGGCACCGTCGACGTGACGGTCACCACACCCGGTGGTACCAGCGCCATCGGCACCGCTGACCACTACACCTATACATCCGGCCCAGTGATCACGAGCGTGAGCCCGGCATCCGGACCGCTCGCCGGCGGAACCACGGTCACGATTGCCGGAGCCAGCCTCTCCGGCGCAACCGCGGTCAAGTTCGGAACCACGACCGCGACCATCACGGCCGACACGGCCACCCAAATCACCGCCACCGCCCCTGCCGAGACCGCGGGCGCAGTCGACATCACCGTCAGCTCCCTCGGCGGGACCAGCCCGATCAGCCCATCGGATCGATACACATATGCCTCCGCTCCCACGGTCACTGGGGTTAGCCCGATCTCGGGGCCACTCACGGGCGGAACCGTGGTCACGATTACGGGGGCCAACCTGACCGGCACCACAGCCGTCAGCTTCGGAAGCATCGCCGCGACGAGCTTCACGGCCAACAGCGGCGGTACCCAAATCACGGCGACAAGCCCGGCCCAAAGCGCCGGCACCGTCGATGTCACCGTCACCACCCCCGGCGGCACCAGCGCCACCAGCTCGGCAGACCAATACACCTACACGACCCAGACCGTGACCACTACGGGCGGAGGCAGCACGAGCCTAGCCACGCCCCCGTCGGTGACCCCCAACTCGCCGAGCGCGCAGAGCAGCACGAGCGCCGGCCTGTCAGGCCAGGTCAACCCCAACGGTCTAGCGACAACGGCCTACTTCGAGTACGGGATCGATCTGAGCGACCGCGGGCCGGGATCCTCAACCGTCCTCTACGACCAGAGCACCCCGGCGCAGCAGGTCGGCTCAGACTCCACCGACCACCCCATCTCGATCCCCGTCGCCGGACTGGTCCCCAACGCGCTCTACCACGTCCGCATCGTCGCCACCAACAGCGCCGGAACCACCGTCGGACCCGACCAGACCTTCACCACCCCCGCGAGCGCCCCGCCGCCACCACCCGTACTCGGCCAGGCCGTGAACGCAACACCGGTCTCTGGGGTCGTGTTCATCAAACCACCCCCCGGCAAAACGCTCGCCGGCGATACCGCCGCGCTCAGCAAGGGCACCGGATTCGTTCCCCTCACCGAAGCCCGCCAGATCCCCACCGGCTCAGAAGTCGACGCGCTCAACGGCAGCCTCAAGCTCATCAGCAACACCGGCCAGATCGGCAAAACCCAAACCGCCACCCTCACCGGAGGCGTCTTCAAAGTAACCCAGGCGCGCAAGGGGATCACCAAAGGCATCGCCGACTTCAACCTCGTCGAGAGCGCCTTCCAAGGCGCCCCCAGCTACGGCACCTGCAAGACCAAGCACAAGGCGGGCGACGCGACGATCGCGAGCCTCTCCAGCAAGACCCTGCAGCTCCTGAAGGTCAGCGGCCACGGCAAGTTCCGCACCACCGGCCGCTACGCCTCCGCCACCGTCCGCGGCACCATCTACACCGTCGCTGACCGCTGCGACGGCACCCTCACCCACGTCATCCGCGACACCGTCCTCGTGGACGACTTCGTCCGCCACAAGACCATCCTCCTCCACGCGGGCCAGAGCTACCTCGCCAAGAAGCCGTAGGCTGCGCTGAGCAAACCGGCCGATCGTCCGCCCGGACGCGCCCGGCCGACGCGACCACGGGGTAGGCACTACACGATGCTCAGCCTGATCGGCCTGGTCCTCTCGATCGGGCTCGCCGACTCGATGAACCCGAGCACGATCGCGCCGGGTTTGTACCTCGCGCTGGGCAAACGAGCCAAAGCTGACCTGATCCAGTTCACGCTGGGAGTGGCGGCGGTCAACTTCCTGGGCGGAGTGGTGATCGTGCTGGGTCCAGGTGAGGCGCTGCTGGCACTCGTGCCCAAGCCTCACCATACGGCGCGGTACATAGCCGAGACCGTCGCCGGCGTCGTGATGCTGATCGGGGCGGTCGTGCTCTGGCGCACGCGTCGCACCTTGGCCGAGCGTCACCACCTCCCGTCGCCGCCGTCCGAAGGGAAGTCGTCCCTGCTGCTCGGGGCGGGTATCGCCGCGGTCGAGCTGCCGACTGCGTTTCCCTACTTCGCCGCGATCGCCGCGATCGTCGCCTCGGGTTTCGGGCCGATAAGCCACCTGGTCGCGCTCGGGGTCTACAACGTCGCGTTTGTCCTGCCGCTCCTCATCATGATCGTGGTCCTGGTGATCGCACCGGACCGGGCCGAGTCCATCCTCCAGGGCGCCCGGGCGTGGCTCGAGCGCCGCTGGCCCGCCCTCCTCGCCGTTCTGGCGCTGGTCGCCGGTCTGTTCGTAACGGCGCTCGGCGTGACTGGACTCGCGAAGGGCCAGCACGGCAGCATCGGCCGCGTATCGGGGAACGTCCGGCGCGTGATCTCCCACTGAAGCCGCCCCCAAAGGCCCACGCGCTCGCCTTCGCGTTAACATCCACGCACGAACTTGACAACCAGGGGGGCTGGCGGGAAAGGCCGGCTGAGATAGCGCCCTGCGCACCATGCGACCGGCGCTGACCCTTAGAACCTGTGGGGTAATGCCCGCGAAGGGAGCAGCAAGCCGATGGTCGAGGCTCCCCCCGAGGAGCCTCGCGAGCTTAATGCGGCCGATGCGGTCCGCCTGGAGCTCGTGAGCCGAACATTTCCTACCAAGCGAGGTCCGATCCAGGCCCTCGCCGGTATGTCGCTGCGCGCGGCGGAGAATGAGGTGGTCGCGGTCGTGGGGCCGAGCGGGTGCGGCAAGACGACGCTGCTCGAGCTGATCTGCGGCCTCCAGCGACCCGACTCGGGCACGGTGCGGGCCACGCCGGCCGCCCTCATGCCGCAGCGCGACCTGCTGCTCCCCTGGCTGAGCGCGATCGACAACGCCGGACTGGCCCTGCGATCCCGCGGGATCTCGCGTAGGGAGGCGCGCACAGCAGCGGCGCCCTGGCTCGAGCGGTTCGGCCTCGCGCAGTTCGAGCGCACGCGGCCCGCGGAGCTCTCCGGTGGCATGCGACAGCGCGTGTCGTTTCTGCGCACGCTGCTGGCCGGCAAGCCGGTACTCGCGCTGGATGAGCCATTTGCCGCACTCGACGCGATCACCCGCCACGAGATGCAGGGCTGGCTCTCGCACGTGCTCACCAGCGAGCCGCGAACCGTGATCCTGATCACCCACGACGTTGAGGAGGCGGTGGTGGTGGGAGATCGCGTGGTGGTGATGTCGCCGCGGCCCGGCCACGCGGTCAGCGAGATCGACGTCACCTTGCCACGACCGCGCAAGCGCACCGACCCCGCCGTGGTAGAGCTGCGCGAGCGGGCCTTGGCTGCGCTGGGGGTACAGACGTGAAACGGGTCCTCCAGGTCCTGCCCGCGGCCCTCCTGCTGCTCGCCCTGATCGGCATCTGGGAGCTGTACGTCGATCTCAAGGGACCGACCTTCACGCTGATCCTGCCGCCGCCGCATCAGGTCGCGAAGTCGCTCTTCACAGACCGCTCGCTGCTGTGGAGCAGCTTTCTGGTCACCGCGCAGGAGGTGCTGCTCGGAATCCTGGTCGCGATCGCTCTCGGGGCCGTTCTGTCGGTGGGGATTCACTTCTCGCCCACGCTGCGTCGAGCCACCTACCCGCTGATCATTGCCTCCCAAGCGGTGCCGGTCGTCGTGTTCGCTCCGGCCCTCGCCTTCTGGCTCGGCTTCGGCATCCTGCCCAAGCTGGTGGTGGTGGCGCTCGTTTCGTTCTTCTCGATCGTGGTCGCCACGACCGCCGGCCTCGCCGCCGTCGATCCCGATCTGATCAAGCTCATGCGTACGTTCGACGCCTCGCGCCTACGCACGTTCTGGCACGTCGAACTGCCCTCCGCGCTGCCGTCGGTCTTCACGGGAGCCAAGATCGCGGTGGCGGTGTCCGTGATCGGCGCGGTGTTCGCCGAATACACCGGCTCGAACGCGGGCCTTGGCTATGTGATCCTGATCTCGACGCCGCAACTGCTCGCCGCGCGCGGCATGGCAGCGACCGTGATCCTGTCGTTGTTCGCAGTCGCGCTGTTCGGGCTGCTCGCGCTGGCCGAACGGCTGGTGCTGCCGTGGGCCTACCGGCCGAGAGGAGATATCGCCACATGAAGCGCCTGATCGGAATCATCGCCCTGCTGACACTCGTGCTCGCCGGCTGCGGCGAGAAGACCGAGGCCGTGACCGGAGCGGCCGGCACCACGCAGCAGTTCACGCTGATGCTCGACTGGACCCCCAACGCCGACCATTCCGGGATATACCAGGCGCTCGCCGAGGGAGACTTCACCCGCGCCGGACTCGATGTAAACGTCCAGGTCCCTGCCGACCCGGCCTCGCCGCTCGCGCTGCTCGCCGCCGGCAAGGTGGACGCCGCGATCTCCTACGAGCCCGAGGTGCTGCTCGCGCGCAACCAGGGGCAGGCCCTGGTGTCGGTCGCAGCGATCGTGCAGGAGCCTCTGACCTCGATCGTGTCGATCGGCTCCAAGCACATCAAGACCCCCGCGGATCTAAAGGGCAAGCGGGTCGGAGACGCGGGGATCCCCTACCAGCACGCCTACCTGACCACGATCCTGGCCAGTGCCGGCGTACCGCAGAGCTCCGTCAAGGAGATCAACGTGGGCGCCAACCTGGTCCCGGCCATGCTCTCGGGACGGGTCGACGCCACGCTCGGGTCGTACTGGAACTACGAGGCGCTCCAGCTGGCCATGCTGCACAAGCACCCGAACGTGATCCACATGAACCAGGCGGGCGTTCCAACGTACAACGAGCTGGTCGTCGTCGTGACCAAGAACGAGATCGTCAACCACCCGGACGTGGTTCGCGAGTTCGTTCAGGCGCTGGCGCGCGGCTACGAGTCCGTCCGGCGCAACCCGCAGGCGGCCGTGGCGAACCTCGTCAAGGCCAGCCCGGGACTGGACCCGAAGCTGCAGCTGGCCAGCGTCGAGGCCACCCTCCCCTACTACTTCCCGAGCAACTCCAGCCTGCCGTGGGGCTGGCAGAACCCCACGCAGTGGAACGACTATGGGGCGTGGATGCTGAAGAACCACCTGATTTCCGATCCGAACGCGGTCCTCGACGCGTCGACCAACGAGCTCCTGGCCGGCCAGGGCATCTGAGGCACCGCCGCCGTTCGAATAAGACAAGACTCAGTGAGCGACCGATGAATTTCGGTCGACCCGTCGGTCTGATCCCATACGATGAGTCTCATGGAGCAATCCGTGGCGCCGCCTGCACTCGAGCAGCGCCTCGAGGAGCACCGCGCCGAGCTGACCGGCTATTGCTACCGGATGCTGGGCTCGCCGTTCGAGGCCGAGGACGCGGTCCAGGACACGTTCCTGCGCGCGTGGCGGGGGTTTGACCGGTTCGAGGGCCGCGCGGCACTCCGCTCGTGGCTCTACCGGATCGCCACCAACGTCTGCCTCGACATGCTGAACAGCCGTTCGCGCCGTGCCCGGCCGATGGACTTCGGCCCCGCCGCCACCCCCGATCCGGCGAACCTGAACATGCTCCCGGAGGTCACGTGGATCGAACCGATCCCGATGAGCCTGATCAGCACCGACGAGGACCCCGCCGAGCTGGTCGCCCAGCGGCGACACGATTCGCCTCGCCTTCGTCGCCGCGCTCCAGCATCTTCCGGCCCGCCAGCGCGCCGTCCTGATTCTGTGCGAGGTTCTGAAGTGGAAGGCCGGCGAGGTGGCGCAGTTGCTGGACACGAGCGTCGCCTCGGTCAACAGCGCGCTCCAGCGCGCCCGGGCGACGCTCGACGAGCGCCAGATCGCCGCCACCGACGCCGTCTCTCCCATGGACGCCGAGCAGCGCGACATGCTGGCCCGCTACGTCGACGCCTTCCAGCGCTACGACGTGGACGCTCTCACCGAGGTGATCCGCGAGGACGCGACCCAGTCAATGCCGCCTTACGACATGTGGCTGTCCGGCCGCGAGAACCTCCTCGCGTGGTTCTACGGCGCGGGCATCGGCTGCGCCGGCTCACGGCTGATCCCGGTCGAGATGGCCAACGGGTGCGTGGCCTTCGGCCAGTACAAGCCGAGCGAGTCGGGCAGTGGCTATGACCCGTGGGCGGTCCAGGTGCTCGAGTTCGCCGGCGACCAGGTCGTGGAGTTCACGTTCTTCCTCTCCACGGAGCGGCTGTTCCCGCTGTTCGGCTTGCCGCCCCGGCTGGACGCCTAGCTCAACAGAACCTGCTCGAGGCCCATGAAGGCGACCAGGTCGCGAAGCTGCTCGGACGCATGATGCAGCTGGATGCGGCAGTTCAGGCGACGCGCCACGAGCTGAAGGCGGGCGAGAGCATCCACCGTCACCGCGTCCACCGGGACACCGGCGACATCGCAGACGGCCACCGTAGCGCCGCTTTCAGAGAGCAACGCGCAGATACGGTCAGATAGCCCCGGCAGGTCACCGCGCGCGATCGGGCCCCAGACGGTGAAGGCGATTGTGCCGGGCGGCGAGGCGGCCATCTGGACAATGACTGTGTTCAGCTCCGAAACTCATCGGCCCCACCGCCTCAGGCGGCGTGGCGCCGGATCGCGGCGCGCAGGCGGCCGTCGTCGGGGCGGGCTGGCTCGGTGGAGTCGATCCAGTCCTCGACCGTCGCCGCGAACCGCGCCGGCTCGTCAAGAAACGGAAAGTGTCCGGCGCTTTCGAACAGCTCGAACCGGCTGGCGGGGACGAGCTCGTGCGCGCGCCGGCCGTGATCGGCCGGAATGATGCGATCGCGCCCTCCCTACACGATCAGCGGCGGCAGCTCTTCGGCCAGATACAGGCGATCGGTCGCCTGCACGCGCTGGCCGGTGACGTCGATGCTCGCGCGCAGCGGTTGCCCGGCCAGCACCGGGATCACGAGCTCGGAGCCGGGCAGCGTCGCCGCGCGCAGGAAGGCATGGACGCGGCGCCCCAGTCCGCCGCTCGAGACCAGCGCCAGGCGGCCGGTCCGCTCCGGGAACTGGTAGGCGAATTGCATTGCGACCCCGCCCCCCAGCGAGTGCCCGACAACGGTCGCCGGCCCGAGCTCCAGCGACAGGGCCAGGTCGCGAATGCCCGAGGCGAACGCCCCCATCGAGTAGTCGCCTCTGGGTTTGGCGCTCTGCCCGTGCCCGAGCAGATCTGGCACAAGCACGGTGTGGTTCGCCGCCAGTCGCTCGGCGACGGGCTTCCACATCTGCGAGGACGCCGTGATCCCATGGATCAAGATGATCGGCGGCCCGTCGCCCACGAGCCGGTAGGCGACCCGATGACCGTGAATCGTCGTGTAGCGCAACTCGAAGCTCATCCCGCGCCGCGAATCCTAGGGCGCGGGACGAGCCCGAGCGCCAGCCGCCCTGCGCCCCTCGGCGGCCGGACCGTCTAGATCAGCTCCGTGCCGGCTGGATGTTCTGGTTGACGCGGAACAGGTTGTTCGGGTCGTAGGTCCGCTTGACGGCCGCCAGCCGGTCGTAGTTGTCGCGATAGCTGGCGCGAACCCGCTCCTCGCCCTCGTCCATCATCATGTTCACGTAGGCGCCGCCGGCGGAGAACGGATGCAGGGCCTCGTGGTAGCCGACGCTCCAGTCCCGGATCGTCGAGGCATTCGCGGGGTCTGCGTCGACGCCGGCGAAGACTGAGGCGTAGGTTGCATCTCGATACGCCCAGGCGGTCTCGCCGGGGTCGACGTCGTGCGCGGCGCCGTCGATCGGATACATGTGCATCGTCGACTTCCAGGTCGGCAGCGAGGACCCGAAGCGGGCGTGGATCGCCACCGCCTCATCCGGGATCTCGTTGACGAAGTCCGCGCGCCAGTACCACTGGTCGCCCGCGGGATAGAGGCCGTCGAACGCGCCCTGGAGGACGGCATGGGGCATCGGCTGGACCCCGTGCATCAACGGCTCCGGCACGTTGTCAAGCAGCGGCGCCATCGCCTTGGCGGCGTCGTCCTCGGAGCCGACGTAGCACCACACCACGCCGCACACCGGCTGGAGGTGGATCGCCTCCGGGAACGGCGGCCCCGGCGGGACGATGTGGTACGCGAAGAAGGCCCCCAGCTCTCGCGGGGCGCTCGGCAGGAACTCTCGATACGCCGACATGACCTCAGCGCCGGCGTCGGCCGGCCAGAAGGTCGGGCCGCCCACCACCGTCCCCACCTCGTGCAGGCGGAACAGGAACGACGTGACCACACCGAAGTTGCCGCCGCCGCCCCGGATCGCCCAGTACAGGTCGGGGTGCTCGTCGGCGTTGACCCGGACCGACTCGCCGTTCGCGAGCACCATCTCAGCCCCGAGCAGGTTGTCGATCGTCAGCCCGCACCCGCGGGTGAGGTGTCCGAGGCCGCCGCCCAGGGTGAGCCCGCCCACCCCAGTCGAGGAGATGATCCCGCTCGGGGTGGCGAGGCCGAACTCACCGGTGGCCGCGTCGACCTCGCCCCATGTGCATCCGCCCCCGACCCGAACCGTCCGCGCATCGGGGTCGACCTGAATGTCCTTGAACGACGACAGATCGATCACAACTCCGCCGTCGCAGGTCCCCAGCCCGGCTCCGTTGTGGCTACCGCCGCGAATCGCCAGCAACAGCCCGTGGTCACGCGCGAACCGGACGGCATTCGCAACGTCCTCCCGGTCCGCGCAGCGCGCGATCAACGCCGGGCGCTTGTCGATCATCCCGTTGTAAACGGCGCGCGCCTCGTCGTAGTCGACGTCGTCGGGTCCGATCAGGCTGCCCTGGAAATCGGACAGCTCCTGACGCGCGGTGGCTGCCGGTGTGGCGGTCGTGCTCATGCCCCTTCTCCTTGCGTTCGCTCGAGTCCCGAATCTAACTTTGGGGAGCGTAGGTGCGGATTGGGGAGCTGTCATGACCCGGGTTGACCGACTTCGTAGTGTCGATCAGGACCTTCGGAAGTTGCGCCGGTGATCAGATCTGACTATGGTGCTCCTGGGGGCAGCCTGCGGTGCACGAACTACCTGCTTCGCTTCGGATCTCCTCGCCGTTCCCGTTCGTCGGACGCGAGGCGGAGCTCGAGACGCTCCGCACCCTGCTTCCGACCGCCGAGGGCGAGGGACGGCGCGTCGTGCTGCTGGGGGGCGAGCCGGGGTCGGGCAAGAGCCGCCTGGTGCGGGAATTTGCCGCGGAGGCCGCACGGGATGGCGCGCTCGTTCTGTACGGCGCGTGCGACGCGGTCGTGCGCACACCCTATGGAGCGTTCGCCCAGGCGCTCCGCCGCCTGGTGCGGGTGCTCGACCCCGCGGAGCTGCGCGCGGCGCTGGGGAGCGGGGGCGGCGAGCTCACCCGGTTTCTACCCGATCTCCCGACTCGGATCGGGGTGCTCCCGCCACCCGTTAGGGCGGACCCCAACACCGAGCGCCACCGTCTGCACACCACGGTGACCGAACTGCTCGAGGCGGTCAGCCGGCGACGACCGGTGCTGCTGACGATCGAGGACGGGCACTGGGCGGACGCGGCGACGCTCCTGCTCCTACGCCATCTGGCACGATCCGCGTGGGGCGGCCGGGTTTTGTTGTTTGCCACCTTCCGCGACACCGAGGCCGACGTCCCCGAGGGGCTCGCCGAGACGCTCGCCGATCTCCGCCGCGCCGACGACGTGGTGCGCCTGAGGCTCGGCGGGCTGTCGGATGAGGAGGTGGGCGAGTTCGTCGCGCGCTCGGTGACCGCCGCTCCAAGCCCCGACCTCGCTCAGATGGCGCGAGCGATAACCGATCTCACCGCCGGCAACGCGTTCCTCGTCTGCGAGCTGTGGCGCGCACTCGTCGAGACGGGGGTGGTGCAGGCGCAGGGTTCGGTGGCGCGGGCGACGGCGCCGCTGGCGGAACTGGACACGCCCGAAAGCGTCCGCGAGGTGGTCAGCCAGCGGCTGGCGCGGCTTGCGCCCACGACGACCGAGCTGCTCGAGCTGGCCGCGGCCGCCGGTCCGGCGTTCGAGCTCGACATCGTCCGCCAAGGGTCAGGCCTGTCGGAGCGCGAGCTCCTGACGGCGCTCGATGAGGCGGTGCGCAGCGGGTTCGTGGAGGAGCTCCAGGGTCCCGCCCTCGCCTACCGGTTCACCCACGAGCTGGTGCGCCGTGCCGTCTATGACCGGCTCACGCGGATCCGGCGGGCCGAGCTCCACCTACGGGTCGGAGAGGCCTGGGAAGCCGCCGCCGGCGACTCGGTTCGCGCCCTTCCCGACCTGGCCTATCACTTCGCGGCGGCGGTGCCCCTCAGCGACGCCCGCAGGGCGATCGACTACAGCGTGCTCGCGGCGCGCGCGGCCACCGACGCGCTCGCGTTCGACGAGGCGGCGGCATTGCTCGTCAACGCGCTCGAGCTGGGAATCGAGAACGCGGCAAAGCGCGCCGAGGTCCTGCTCGAGCTGGGCACGATCCGACATCGAGCGGGCGAGGCGTTCGACGCCCTGGACGCCCTCCGCTCCGCGGCGGAAATCGCGCGTGAGCTGAACGACGCCGAGCTTCTGGCGCGGGCCGCGATCGGCTACGAGGACGCCGGCTGGCGGCCCGGCCCCGAGCACCGCCCGGTGGACCTGCTCGAGGAGGCCGTGACGGCGCTGGGCGACCATCCCTCGGAGCTGCGCGTCCAACTGCTGGCCGGGCTCAGCCGAGCCCTCGACATGCAAGGCGAGCACGACCGAGCCTCGATCGTGCGCACCAACGCGATCGAGCTCGCCCGGACCCTGGATGATCGCGCCGGCCTGGCCAGCTTGCTGGTGCGCTCCTACTGGTCCCGCGGGTCGACCCCGCTCGAGCAGATCGTGGACATGCTGGCCGAGGCCAGGGTCCTTGGCCAACAGCTCGGAAATCCAGAGATCGAGGCCGAAGCGATCTCCTGGATCGTGCCGGCCTACGTCGCCATGGCCGATATCCCCCCGGCCCGGGCGGCGACCTCGGAGCTGCGTGAGATGGCCCAGATCACCGGGCAGCCGTTCTACTCGCACGTCGCCGGGCATTACGGGGCGGCCCTGGCGCTCTGCGAGGGCCGGCTAGACGTCGCCGATGCGATGGCCCGCCGTTCCCAGGAAGCCGGACGCATGCTCACCGGGCGCGACGCCTCCGGGACCTACGGGATCCAGATGTTCAGCATTCGCCGCGAGCAGGGGCGCCTGGCCGAGCTTGCGCCGGTGATCAGGATCCTCGCCGGGGCGAGCCGGCGGCGGGGGGCATGGCAGCCCGGGCTCGTCTGCCTGCTGGTCGAGCTCGGGATGGAGGCCGAAGCCCGGCGGGAGCTGGAGCGCATCCGCGGCGCGGGCCTTGAGCCGTTTCGCGAGCTCTGGCTCGCGTCGCTCACGTACCTGGCCGACGCGTGTGCGGTCCTGCGCGACGAGGCGCTCGCGGCCGAGCTGTATGCCGAGCTGACACCTCTGGCCGGCATGAACGTGATGATCGGGCATCTCGTCGTCTGCTACGGCGCGGCCGACCGGTACCTGGGGAAGCTGGCGGCGATCCTCGGAGAATGGGAGCGGGCGGAGGAGCACTTCGAGTCCGCGATTGCGCTGAACCGGAAGATGGAGATGCGGACGTGGCTCGCGCACACCGAGTACGAGTACGCGCGGATGCTGCTCGCGCAGGGACCGGCCGGGGGCGACCGCGCGACAGCGCACCTGAGCCGCGCCGCCGAGCTCGCCGCCGACATCGGCATGAGCGCGCTCTCGAGCCGGGTTGCGGCGTTGGGCGCGCCGATCGCCCCGGCCTCGCTGCCGGACGAGTTGTCGGAGCGAGAGGCCCAGGTCCTCCGCCTCGTGGCCCGCGGTCTCAGCAACCGCGAGATCGGCTCGGCGTTGTTCATCAGCGAGCACACCGCGGCCAACCACATCCGGAGCATCCTGCGCAAGACCAGCTGCGCCAACCGGACCGAGGCGGCCTCCTACGCCCACCGGCATGGCCTTGCCGCGACCGAGTCCCGCGGTTAGGATCAACCTTCCATGCCTCTCTATGTCATCGAGCGGACGTTCGCCGAGCAGCTCGAGCTCACCGGCGACGACGTCAAGCTCATCGAGGAGATCAACGCGGACGAGGGCGTGCGCTGGCTGTTCTCATTCCTGAGCGCCGACCGCCGGCGGACCTACTGCCTGTACGAGGCACCCTCCCCGGAGGCGATCCGAGCCGCCGCGCGGCGGGGGGACATCCCCGCGGACTCGATCGTCGAAGTCCAGCCGGAGACGCTCGGCGTGTCCGGCCGCGCGGCCGAGTGGGCCGCCTCGTTGGGCGCCTAGCTGCTCCTCGGTCTCCTCGCCGGCGCAGGCCCGAGCGTCCGCACCATTCAGTCGCGCGAACGGCTGGCCCGCCGGCGCCCCGCCGGGGCGGACTTCGGCGGCGCGGTGGAGGACCGAACCCGCAGCTCCACCGGCACGCTCACGTGGCGGGGACGCAGCCTCGGCTGCGCGATGCGGTCGAGCAGGAGGTGGACTGCGGTCTCGGCCTGGAACTCCAGCGGCTGGGCCACTGTGGTGAGCGAGATCCGGCCCAGACTGGCGATCGCGATGTCGTCGAAGCCCACGATCGACAGCTCGTCCGGGACACGCACCCCGGCGGCCTCGCACGCCTCCATCATCGCGATCGCGCCGATGTCGTTGGAGACAAACAGGGCGGTGGGAGCAGGCGTGTCACCGTCCGAGCGCAGAAGCTCGGCCAGCGGCGTCACGCGCCGCCCCAGGCGCACTTCCGCGGCGCCCGGATCCCACTGGATCGCGGCGATCGCCGGCGCGCCCGCCTGTCGCATGGCCGAGCGGTACCCGGCGTATCTTGCGCCGTCCGCGCTGCGCTCGACTAGCGGCGTGCGCACGTACGCGATGCGGCGATGACCCAGCCCGAGCAGATGCTGCACCGCCAGCTTCGCGCCCTCCGCATCCTGCGGACCGACCGAGTCGCCCCAGTCCTCGCTCAGGCCAAGGAACACGATCGGGACATCGGCCCGGCGCAGCGACTCCTCGAGCTGCGGGGTTCGGGCGATGCAGGCCAGGAACACCACGCCGGCGATCCGGTGCTCGAGCAACGCCTCGACGCCGGCCACCGCGATGTCCTCCTCGCCCTCGATGTTGCAGAACATCGCCGTGTAGCCGCGGCGGAAGGCCTGCCGCTCGACGACCCGCGCCATCTGGGCGTAATACGGGTTGTCGAGGTCGCCCACGAGCACGCCGAGCACCGTGGTGCGCTGCTGAGCGAATTGCCGGGCGATCGCGTTCGGCTTGTAGTTCAGCCGTCTCATCGCCTGGAGCACCCGCTCGCGGGTGGTGTCGGCCACGTCGTCGACGCCTCGCACCACATTCGACACGGTCGATTTGGAGACCCCGGCCGCCGCCGCCACATCGAGGATCGTCGGGTTCTTCGTGGCCCGGCGCGTAGCCCGGGACGCTCCGGCTGTCTCGCCTCTCCTCACGGTCGCCAATTTACGGGTTCCCACCCGCCCACGTCTGAGAGCGATTACGCGGCCACCCGAGTCACGGACGAGCTACCCACCGCCCGGAGCGCGTGCATCCCCGCCAGCCCCGCCCAGGGGTCGTACGGGGCGAAGAACTCGGTCGCTTCATCCTCGGTGGCGCGACCGTAGGGGTTGCCCGAGCGCAGCCGCCCGACGAGCTTCAGGTAGGCCAGATCGCCGGCGGGAAGCTGGTCGAGCCGGCCCTGACCGGTCATGGCAAGCATCTGGATCGTCCAGCTGCCGATGCCCCGGATCGCCCGCAGGCGCCGCCAGCCGCGCTCATGGTCGGGGTCGTGCAGGTCGACCCGCCCGCTCGCCACCTCCCGCGCGGCCCGCACGAGCGTCGCCGCGCGAGACGCCGACAGGTCCATCGATTCCAGTAGCGCCGGGGCCTGAGCGGCGATCACCGAGGCGGTCGGCGAGTCGCGAAGCCCCGCCCAGTCACAGCGCCGGCCGAACGCCGAGATCAACCGCCGCTGGATCGCGGAGGCTCGCTCGAACTCGATCAGCTGCTCGCAGATCGCCCAGGCCAGCGCTTCGAACGGGTCGGGCTTGGCGGCCACTCGCAACCCGGGATTTGCGCGCACTGACGTCCCGATCAATGGATCGAAGCGGAAGCGCTCGTAGAAGGGCTCGACGTCGTGATCGATGCCGAGCGCGGCGCGCATGCGCTCAATCCCCCACTCGGCCGCGTCCCGCTCGGGCGCGCGCGCCCCGAACAGCACCCGATCCGGCGACAGCTGGGCCACCCGGACGAGCACGGGAAGCTCGCCCGCGTGGAGCAACCGGTGCACCACCCCCGAGCGGACTCTGGTCAGCCCATCGAGTCCGTTCCGGCGAGGCAACACGAAGCACCACCGCGGGCGGACCTCGAGGCGGACCTCGAGCGCCGGGCCGGTGGGCGCGCTCAATCCCCCTGCTTGCCGATCACGTGCACGTCGACGAGGAACGACCGCGAGCCCACGATCGGAAGCAGGTCGACCGCGCGACGCGCCCCCTTTCCGTTTCGCACCGTCTTGCGGGCGGCCCGGCGCCTGACCAGCGCGACCGTCGCGGCGCCGGCGACGAACCCGGTGGCGGCGGCGGCGGCCGCCTGGACCGCCGGCAGGGCGGCCGGCGACACGCGCTCGATCGCCCGGACCTCGGCCACGACAGGGAACCCGTCGACGACTTCGACGTCTGCGTCCGTGCCTTCGTGCAGGCCGTCGCCGTTCGTAGATGCCTCGTCGGTCATCGCGACATCGTGACAGCGTCACCGGTCAACTTCAAAGGATCTTCTCGTAGACCCGGTAGGTCCGGATGATTTTGCCGCCCATGCGCTCCATGGCGCGGTTCATCCGCTTGTTGCTCTCGAGCGTCCAGCCTGTCTCGCCGCGACCCTGCCCGGTTCGCTCCCCGGCGTCCCAGTGCAGCTCGTACAGCTTGGCCCCGACCCCGGTGTGCTGCCACTCGGGCTTGGCCCCGAGCGCGAACACCCGGACCCGGTCGATCTTGCGCCGGTACCAGAGCGCCTTGGCCCAGCCGAACGGGAGCAGACGTCCGTTCAGATGCCGCAGCACCTGGTTGTAGTCGGGCAGCGTCAGCGCGGCAGCGATCGGCTCCCCGTCCTTCTCGGCGATGAACGCCCAGTTCTCGTCGAGGACCGGCTTGAGGTCCTTGGCGTAGTGGCGGACCTCCTCCTCGGTGAGCGGGACAAAACCCCAGTTGCGCTCCCACGCGGCGTTGTAGACCTCGAGGAAGCGCCCGATCTCGGCCTCCATGTCCTTCTTGCGCATGTTCCGGACCGTGATGCCGTGCTTCTCGACCTCGGCCGCCGCCCGCCAGATCGCGGGGTGCACCGAGCCCCGGTCCTCGACGGACAGCGTCCACATGTAGAGGTCCATGGCCTTGGTCAGGCCGGCGCCCTCGATCAGCGCCGGGTAGTAGGGGTGGTGCCATTCGGTCAGCACCGTCGGTGGGAGGTCATAACCGTCGATCAGGATTCCGGCCTCGTCGTTGGTGGTGAAGCTCATCGGCCCCACCATGCGGTCGCGCCCGCGTACCCGCAACCACTCCTCGGCCGCCGTCAGCAGTGCCTGGGCCGCCTCGGCATCCGGTTCGCACTCGAAGAAGCCGAACATCCCCCAGTCGTGATGCTGGTACTCGTTGAAGTTCCGGTCGATCTGCGCGGAGATGCGGCCGACCGGCCGACCGTTCCGCCACGCGAGGAAGAACTCCGCCTCGGCGTGCTTGAAGAACGGATTGCGCTGCCGGTCCAGGAACCGCTTGCGGTCCATCAGTAGCGGCGGGACCCAGCGGGGCTCGTTACGATACAGCCGCCACGGCAGTTTTATGAACACGTTCAGCTCGCGCTTGTCGGCGACCGGACGCACTTCAAGGGCTTCACGAGCCGGAACCGCCACTTCTAGCGCCATCAGGCCGGAAAGGCTATATGTCCACCTCGATTGACGTCTTCGCCAAGGCTCGGGAGCACGAGCGCCTCGAGCAGCTGCGGGCCGCCCGCGAACTCGACCTGGTGCCCTATTTCCGCGTGCTAGAGGGCCCCACCCTCCCGATCGTGGAGATGGAGGGCAAGGCGCGGATCATGCTCGGCTCCAACAACTATCTGGGGCTGACCGGCGATGAGCGGGTGAAGCAGGGCGCGCTCGACGCCCTCAACCGCTACGGCACCGGGCTCACCGGCTCGCGGTTCCTGAACGGCACCACCGATCTGCACCTCGAGCTCGAGCGAGAGCTCGCCGATTGGTTTGGGACCGAGGGCGCACTGGTCTTCACTACCGGCCACCAGGCCAACCTTGGCGCCCTTGGGACGATTCTCGGCCCGGCGGACACCGTGGTGGTCGACTCCGGTGATCACGCCTCGATTCTCGACGGCTGCATCCTGTCCCGCGCGAAGCTGCGCCCGTTCCGGCATAACCGCCTCGACCGCCTCGAGAAAACGCTCGAGAAGGCGGCGGCCGACGACGGCGGGATACTCGTCGTGGTCGACGGCGTGTTCTCGATGGAGGGAGACGTCGCCCCGCTGCCCGAGATCACCGAGCTGAGCCACCGCTACGGCGCGCGAGTGATGGTCGACGAGGCGCACGCCGTCGGCGTGCTCGGCGCCCGCGGCGCCGGGGCCTCGGAGATGTTCGGGGTCGAGGACCAGGTCGATCTCCGCATGGCCACCTTTTCGAAGTCGCTGGCCTCTTGCGGGGGTGTGATCGCCGGACCTGCCGACGTGATCGAGTACCTGCGGGTCTCCTCGCGGCCGTTCATGTTCACCGCTTCGGCCGTCCCGGCGGCGCTCGGCGCGGCGTTGGCCGCGGTGCGCATCTGCCGCTCGGACGAGGGCCGCGAGCTGTTCGCCCGGGTCCTCCAAAACGCCGCCTACCTACACGCCGGTCTAGCCCAGCTCGGCTTCCAGGTCGTGGAGCCGACCAAGCTCGCCGACGGCACCGAGGTAATCACGCCGGTGGTGCCCGTCGTCGTCGGCGACGATTGGAAGGCGGCGTTCCTGTGGAAGGCGCTATACGACCTCGGCGTGTACGTGAACGTCGCCCTTCACCCCGCCGTGCCACCGGCTGGAGCGCTGCTGCGAACGAGCGTGATGGCCACCCACGGCCGCGACACGCTCGATCGCGCCCTTGAGCTGTTCGCCGAGGCGAAACGGAGTTTCGAGTCCGAGCACGGACCGCTCCCCGGTCGTGGGTGAGGCGCCGCGGTCACTTGCCGCCGGCAAATGTGAATCAGCTGTTGCGGCGCCGCCTTGTCCGCACTCGCACAAGACCTTCGCTCACAAAAAAAACACGCTCTGAGCGCATGGCCTGCATTTGTGACGTTGCTGTTATCCGCGCGGATGGCGTAGCTTCTTCCCCTACCGAGACGGCCGAGCAGGGCAGGTGGCCGGAAGGGTAGGGAAGGCCGGAAACGGGGGTGAACAACAAACCGAGCGCCTCGGCGTGCGGAAAAGCAGTGCGCAGTACAGGACCCACGGGAGGGGGTCCAGTTGACCCCTGCCCGTTCGTAAAAACCGAGATCCGCCCAGGCGGAGGAATGGGAGGAAACGAAGCACCAAATGTCTGAGACCGCCACAGTGAGCCCGGCGCCGCAACGACTGCGAGCGCTGGAACGAGCGAATGCGGTCCGGTTGGCCCGCGCGGAGCTGAAGCGAAGGATCGCTGAGGGAGGAGCTGCCGCCGCGGAAGTCATCCTGGACCCGCCCGACGCGGCGCTCACGTGGGCGATTGGGGAGCTGCTGATGAGCCAGCGTCGTTGGGGCACCACAAGGTGCCGGAAGTTCCTTGGCCGACACCACATCAGCGAGACCAAGATGCTGGGCGCGCTCACCGAAAGGCAACGCCGACTGCTCGCGGAAGAGCTTGAGTCCTCCTGCACACGCGCCTTGGCGTTCGTGTAAGCAGAGCTCGCGTATAGAGACGTGACCGGTCCCGTGCGGCTGTCCCGGCAGCCGGACGGGACTTGGGCCTGCCGCCGAGGCAACGGGCGGCGCCGGTGTGTGAGGGTCGTCACGCACCGTTCCCATCCTTAAGAACTCTTCCTCCTCTCTTCATAACCGGTCGTATTTGTAAGTACGCGCCTTCGGTGAAGAGGTAAACGGCGAGTCGGCGAACGTCCGTCGCTTTAGTCCCGGGGGCGGGACGGACCGGCATCTTCGCGCCCGCTCGGGCGCCACGACCGATAGGGACCGATGAACGCGCACGCGAGTGGCGCTGCGAGCTGTGACGGCTCGCAGGCCGGCGGAGGCGTGCGCCCGCGTGGGCGCATGTCTCGGCTCAGGGCGAACCACCCTTCTCCAAATCTCTCGAATACGAAGTCATCCGGGCGCCGCAACTTGCGCTCCGGGCTCGTGGCCGCGCTGCCGCGGCGTGATCGCCTCGGGCTGATCGTGATCGCTCTACTGTGGCTCGCGACCACGGTGTTCTTCTGGTCGTGGTGGCTCTCGCCCGCGCACATGGAGACGGTCGCCGGCCTCGTGGTCAACACCGTCGTGCTCGGGTTCGACTTGGTGCTCGTGCCGGTGTGGTTCTTCTTCTTCCTGCTGCGCATGCGCCGGCCCGCGCCGGCGCTTGAGGCCCCCGAGCTGCGCGCAGCGATCATCGTCACCAAGGCACCGTCCGAGCCATGGCCGCTCGTCCGCACGACGCTTGAGGCGATGCTCCAGCAGGACTTCCCTTACGCATACGACGTGTGGCTGGCCGACGAGAAGCTGACCGACGAGGTGATCGATTGGTGCGCGGCCCACGGCGTGCACATGTCGAGCCGGGAGGGCGTGGCCGAATACCACAACGCAACGTGGCCACGGCGGACCAAGTGCAAGGAGGGCAACCTCGCGTTCTTCTACGACCACTGGGGCTATCGCGACTACGACGTCGTCGCCCAGCTCGACGCCGATCACGTTCCCGCGGCCGACTATCTGTGGCGGATGGTGGCGCCGTTTTCGAACCCGCGTATCGGGTACGTGGCCGCACCGAGCATCTGCGACCGCAACGCCGACTCCTCCTGGTCCGCTCGCGGGAGGCTGTACACCGAGGCAGTCCTCCACGGATCGACTCAATCCGGCGCCAACGCCGGCTATGCGCCGAGCTGCATCGGCTCGCACTATGCCGTGCGGACGGCGGCGCTCCAGGGGGCAGGAGGGCTCGGGCCGGAGCTCGCCGAAGACTTCTCGACAACGCTGATCCTCAGCTCGAACGGGTGGGAGGGCGTGTTTGCCATCGACGCCGAGGCCCATGGTGACGGCCCCGACTCCGTCACCGACTGCGTCACGCAGGACTTCCAGTGGGCGCGCAGCATGATGCGGGTCCTGCTGACGGTCGCCCCGAAGTATTGGAAGGGCCTCAGCGGCCGGGCGAAGATCAAGCTCGGTGGGTGTCTGGCCTGGTACCCGCTCCACACGCTCGTGATGCTGACGATGGTGTTGCTCCCCGCGTGGGCACTGCTCGCCCACGCACCGCTGGTGCGCGTCAACGTCGCCGACTTCTATCTGCACTTCGTGCCGGTCGGACTCGTCCTGCTGCTGGCGGTCGTGTGGGTGCGAGCGCACCGACTGCTGCGGCCGGCGAACGCGCCGGTGATCAGCTGGGAAGCGATCCTGTTTCAGTTCGTGCGCTGGCCGTGGGCCTTGATCGGCTGCGCTAGCGCGGTCTGGGGCACCGTGACCGGCCGCGAGAACGGCTTCAAGGTGACGCCCAAGGGAGCCGCCGGGGAACGCCCGCTGCCGCTGCGGGTGATCCTCCCCTATCTCTTCCTCGCCGCGGTCTCGATCCTTCCGGTGCTGCTGGTTGCCAACCCCGGGGCCGCGCGCGGCTACTACTTCTGGGCGCTGCTGAACGGCGCGACCTACCTGCTCGTGTCAGTCGCCGTCGTCGCCCTGCACGTCGCCGAGAACCGGGCGCACGCGCCACGCCGGTCGATGCTCCGTCTGGCCGGTAAGCGGGCGACGGCAATCTCGATCGTGGGCGGGGTACTCACGTTCGGGGCGGTTCTCCACGGCCGCGACGGTCTCAACGGCCTGACCTGGCCGTCGCTCGGACCCGCGACCCCCACGGCCTTCGTCGCCGACGCCAAGCTTGCCACTCCGGCCAGCGCGAGCGTTGACATCGGTGTCACCACGCTTCCGCTCGCGAGCAACGCAACGCAACCCTGGACCGCGGCCGATCTCTCGACCGTCAACGCATTCGAGCGCGACATCGACAAGCACGCCAGCGTCCTGATGTGGTACGCCGACTGGGCGCACAGCGCGCCGTCCCTCGCCCAGTTGCGGATGATCAACCAGCGGGACAGCGTCCCCGAGATCACGTGGGAGCCGTGGGATTCGACCCAGGGCCTGTACAAGTCACAGCCGCGTTACGCGCTGCGCAATATCGTCGGCGGCAAGTTCGACGCCTACATCCGTACCTGGGCGCGAGCCCTTGCCGCATACGGCAAGCCGGTTCGGTTGCGCTTCGCGCAGGAGATGAACGGCAACTGGTATCCGTGGGGCGCGGGCACGAACGGCAATACGCCCGCCGAGTTCGTCCAGGCGTGGCGCCACGTGCACGACATCTTCACCGGCGCCGGAGCAACGAACGTGCAATGGGTGTGGAGCCCGGTGTCGGGCGCGCCGAAGCAGTATTTCCCGGGGGTGAAATACGTCGACAGGCTTGGCGTTACCTGCCTAAACGGTGGTACGGCCGCGTTCAACAAGGGATGGCGGAGCTTCTCCGCGATCTGTGGTGAGTCGATTCAGCAGCTGCACAGCCTGGCGCCGGGGCTGCCGATCGACCTCTCCGAGGTCGGGAGCAGCGACGCCGGAGGCGGCAAGGCCGCGTGGATCAACGGCATGTTCGCTTACCTCGCCGACCACCCGGAGGTGAAGTCGATCATCTGGTTCAACCTCGACAAGCAGACGGACTTTCCGATCCAGAGCTCCCCCGCCGCGCAGCGGGCATTCAGGGAAGGGGCGCAGGCGGCGCGCTACAAGTGACGGGTCAGTGTGCGTCGAACTCGGCGACCAGCTCTCGGAAGACGGCAAACGCCGGCTTCGGCGAGTAGTCGTCGTACATGAGCCCGTACTGGCTCTCGAAGCTCGAGCTCGAAGAGTCGGCGTCGCGCAGGTCGAACCAGCGGTACCCGGTGACGTTGTACGCGCTCCGTGCCCGGTAGACGGCCTCGACTCCAGCCTGCATGACGGTCACCTGCATCGCCTCGGTGCGGCCAGGCCCGGTCGGATAGCCGTTTTCGCTGATCCGCAGCGGCACCGAGTGTGGGATTCCGGCCAGCGGCAGGTAGGTCGAACGCAGCCGGTTCAGGGCGCCGTCGATGAAGCTCGCGGTACCCGCCGCGAGTCCACCCGGCGAGCCGGGCGCCGGAGGTGAGTTCCAGGTGAACGGGTAGGCATCGAGGCCGACCCAGTCGAGCGCGTCGACGAATCGCCGCCCGCCCACCCGTCGGAGATAGCTCCAGAACGCATCCTCGTGCTGGTCGGTCGAGTAGGCCCAGTTGAATCCGACCTGCACCCGTTGCAAGCGCTCGGCGCGCACCAGCTCGTGCGCCGCGATCACGCCGCGGATCAGCGCGTCCTTGGCGTCCTTGTAGTAGCCATCAGAAGTGTTGGGGGCGCCGCCCGCGTTCGCCTCGTTGGTTACCTGAGCGGAGACGAACCCCGGCTCCCGCCCGAACGACCGCACCGCCGCGCGGACGAACGCCACGAACCCGGCGACGTCGGCCTCCGATCCCCCATCGGCCGGCCGATAGCAAAGTGCCACCTCGGTCTGAAACCCCGCCTGGCCATACGCGGCGATTTCCTGCCCGATCTGGTCCTGGGCCGAGTACCCGCCGGGACCCGTGTACCCGACGTACAGATGCAGGACGAACGGCCGGCCCGCGGGCCGTAGCTGCTCGAGCGCGGCGAGGCGCAACGCCGGGTTCTCCGGCTTGGGCGGACCCGTCGGGCCGACGGATCCGGCGGCGCCGCCCGGGTAGATGCCGAACGTCACGCTCGGGCCGCCGCCGCTGGACCTGGCGGTGACGCCCGCCAGAGCGCCACTCGCAATCGCACCCAGCGAACCTATCAAGGCAGCGGCCAGGACCAGCGCAAGCGACCCCCGGCTGAACCGGGGCGCTTTCCACCGCGGACCTCTCCGTGAACGGGCGACCGCCCTCTCACCTCCCCCTTCCCAGGGTATGCGTGCGACCATTATTCCGGGATCTATCGTCCGGGGCGCCGCCAAGACTTCAAACCGCCGGGCGCTTCCTGGCCGCCCGTCCAGCCGACGCGCGGCCGCGAGTGTCCTGAGGCCGCTAGACCTGGATTCCGACCGGCACCGGGCTAGCCCCGGCGAAGAACAGGAACCAGATCACGAACGCGGCCAGCGTCAGGCCGGCGCTGACGACGAGCACCGCCTCGAGCACGTACTGCCCGGTGTCCGCGAGTCCTCGGGAGCGGCGGTTGGCCTGGTACACGTCGCTCAGCTTGGCCAGCAGCGCGGCGAGCAGCGCGATCGTCGCGATCACGCCGATAAAGCTGACCCCGAGCGCCGTCCCGAGCGACGACGTGGCGCCCTGGACCTGGGAGCCGACCCACAGCCACAGCAGGGGCGTGCCGATCCACAGCACGAGGCTGCCGATGATCATGATCATCAGCACCAGCGTCGCCCCCACGCCCGTCCTCAGCAGATCGCGCACGGGCATCTCCCGAGAGAAGTTGCCGTCAGGAGGCCGCGGCGGCGCCACGGCCGGTGGCTAACGGACAGCCGGAGGAGAGCTTGACCTGCCACCAGCCCATCAGCATCCCGATCAGCCCGAGCCGGGGGCAAACCTGCCATACGCCGCATCCGGGCTCGCCGATGTCGCGGTTCGAGATACGCATAAACCGGTAGCGACCGGGATCGAGCAGCATGCGCTCGAGCGCCACGCGGTTGGCCGCCTGACGATCGGCCCGCTCGGTGATGGTGGCGCGTGCCGAGGAGACGCGCGCCGCCAGGTCGTCTCGCACCCGCTCGAGCTCGCCCAGGTCGAGCAGCCGGGGCGCGGCGTGGCCGCGCGCGGGCTCGGGATCGAGACCGCCAAGCGAATAGGCGGCGACGAAGGCCTCGGCGAGCTCGCGCTCGAGCTTGGCGATCTGCACGCGCAGCGAGCGGCGTGCCGCCCGCTCGTCGTGCTCGGGCGGGGTGAGAGCCTGGAGGGGTTCGCTCGGGGCCGCGCGCTGCAGGACCTCCATGGCTCCAAACCATACCCCCATTTAGGGCGCCTACCCAGACCCAAATACGTCGCAAGCCGTCCATAGCGCCTCCTCGAGGTGGATGGCCGGCACGCCCTCGACACCCACCGCGAATAGCAGGATCCGTCGGGTGCCACGGCCGGGAGCGTGCCCGGGCTGGGGCTCGTCGAACAGCGTCGCGTGCACACGGGCCGAATCGGCGACGACGAGCCGCCCGGCAGTGATCTGGATGCCCAGGCTGTCGTGGTCAACCAGCGAGGCGTCCAGCGCCCACACCGGCACGCCGGTTTCGACCAGTGCGATCAACCGGGCATCCTCCAACAGGTCGCGGGACCGAAAGCCGCCGTGGAGCAGGCGCCGAACCGCGGCCTCCTCGCTCGGGATCCTTGACGTGTCCGGATCGAGGCCGACCTGGCGAAAGAACGTCCGATACGCCTGCGGGATCGGCTTGGTCCGCATCGCCACCACGCCGGCGCCGCGATAGCCGTTCGACAGCTCGCTCAGCCGGCGCTCCACCTCACGCGGACTGGCGCGGACCATCCCTTCGAGCACGATCCAGTGCAGCCGGAGGCCCGGGAACTCCATGTGTACCGCGGGCTCAACCAGGCCGACCGAAACGCTCAACCCGAAACCCCACCCCCGAGCAGCGGCCGGACCCGAGCCGCGAGCGCGCTCTCGTTCAGCCAGTGCTCCCCGATCAGCCGGTCGGCCACCGTCCCTCCCCGCTGCGAGAGCTCGAGCATCGGACACGCGGTGACGCCATAAACGGCCCCAACGCTGCCGTCGGCGTCATACGCGACCGGGATCGTCCACCCGTGCCGGCGCACCAACTTGTCGGTCGCTGCGTGCGAGGCGTTGATCGCCACGGCCGCGAACTGCACGCCGCGGAGCGAGGGCATGCGCGCGAGTCCCTGCAGCGTCGTGACCTCGCGCTCACACGCTGAGGAGTCAGTCACGAAGAAGTCCAGCACGAGCGGCCCGCGCTTGACCAGCAGGCACACGTTGAGCGCGCCCGGATCGTGACGGGCCAGCGTGCACGGCGGGTTGAGGTTGGCGTCGCCGTTTAGGGTCGACGCGGCCAGCGGCGCGGCGAAGAAGTGCAGCTGGCGGCCGGCCGGCACGCCCGCGCTTGTCGGCGCGTGCGTGGTGAAGCTGTAGATCGCGAACGCAACCACGAGCACGGCGGCGAAGGCGCCCACCATCCACCCGTAGCGGCGAGTGTCGATGGGCTCCGGGGTCGCTGGCTTCGGGGGCGTGGGGCCTGGAGCGCTCACGCCACCGTGGCCCGGCGCCGGCGCGGCAGGAGCGCCCCGACTCGACGGGTCCGGTCGCGGACCCTCGCCAGTACGTCGTCGCGCTCGGACAGCGCGAGCACCGCGGGTAGTACGAGCAGCACGCCGACGAGCGACACCGACAGGTCGATCAGTGTCACCAGGCCGAAGTCGCGCAACATTGTGATGCTCGAGAAGGTGAGCACCCCGAAACCGGCGATCGCGGTGATCCCCGACGCGAGCACCGCCGAACCGGTGAACCGGTACGTGCGGGCCAGCGCCTCGGCTCCAGGCCGTCCGGCGCGGCGCTCCTGCCGGAAGCGCTCGGACAACAGCACGCTGAACTCGGTCGAGATCGCTATCACCAGCGCCCCCAGCGTGGCCGACATCGGGTTGAGCGGGATCCCGGTCGCGAACAGGATGAGCGATGACCAGCCGGTGGCCAGCGCGATCGGCACGAGCGGTACCAGCGCGCGCTCGACCGTGCGCAGGACGAGGAGCAACACCACCGCGACCGCGAGCAGGCCGACCAGCAGCATCTCCAGGCGCCGCGCCGAGGAGGACAGAGACGCATCCGCCTGAGCCGCGAGCACCGGCAGTCCGGCCAGCGCCGCGGTGACACCCGGCGGCGGGTGCAGGTGCGCGCGCATGTAGTCGACGAGGCGTTGCTGGCGCGCGAGGGGCATCAGCCGGATCCCGAACGCGAGCGTCGCCTCACGATGATCGTTCGTGATGACTGCCTGTGAGAAGTAGCTGGGGACGGCTTTCAGCAGGCCTGAGATCGCACTCGGGGTCAGCCCACCGCAGGAGCCGCTCGACGTCTCGGTCCCCGAGCAGAACAGATCAGGGAGCGATAGTGCGGGGCACAGCATGGCGCGCGCGCAGCCCTTCGCCTCGACGTAGCCGAAATGAGACAGCAGCGACGTCTCGTACTTGGTCATCCATCCGATCGTGCTCGGCGTGGCCACGTTGGGCGAGTGCACGACGACGTCGATCTCGCCCGACACGCCGGTCACCCGCTCGAGCGTGCGCAGATCGCGCAACGCCGGCATGTTGCTCGGCACGAGCTTGGTGATGTCGGACTGGACCGGCGTCTGCGTCCCGGCAACCCATCCGAGCGCCGCGAGCAGCAGGCCGACCAGCAGCACGCGTCCGGGCCGCCGGGCCGCGGTCGCGATCGCCCTGCGGCCGAAGGAGCGCAGCGGCGCACCGATCCGCGCGCCGGCGTCGGCCACGATCTCCGCCGCCCCGCGCGCCGACGCGCCGACGACGCCGACGACGCCGACGACGCCGAACGATGGAACCTGCCGCGGAGCCGGCTTCGCCGCGGCGCGCGCGACCATGCGGCGCCGACTCAGCACCATCGCGGCCGACCCGGCGGTCAGCGCGCAGCCGAGGGCCACCGCGATCCCGACGATCAACAGCTCCGCGAACCCGCGCACCATCGGCACCGGCGAGAGCAGCAGTGCCAGGAAGCCGGCCGCCGTCGCCAGCGCGGCGGTCGCGATCGTGGGTGCCGCCGCGATCGTCGCTTCGGCCACGGGCACGGACAAGGCGCCGCCGTCAGGCGCCGCCGACCATTCAAATCTGTCCCCCGCCGCTTCCTCGGCACGCGCCTGGAACTGCACCGCATAGTCGACTGCCAGGCCGATCAGGATCGGGAGCACGGCGATCGAGGCCATCGTCAGCGACCCGCCGAGCAGCGAGGTGACGCCGAACGTGATCCCGACCGCGGCCAGCGCGATGGCCAGCGGGAGCAGCCGCAGACGGCTTCGGAAGACCAGGAGCAGCGTTGCGGCCATCACCAGTAGTGCCGCGATGAGCAGCCCCGCGATCGAGCCGGTGATCGTGTTGGCCAGGTCGTTGGTCACCACCGGCACGCCCGAGACGGTGTACGTGCCGCCGTAGGCCGAGCGGAACATCGGCATGCGCACCGCCTGGCGGATCCACGAGATCGCGTGGGCCTGCTGGGTCGGGCTGAGCGACGCCTCCAGACGGACCTGGATCAGCGCGGAGTTCGAGCTCGGGAACAGGTACGCGAAGCGCGCCTTGGGCACGTTGACACCCCGCGTCGGGTCGAACACGATCTCGGGGATGAACTGCGGGTCGTCGATCCGTGGGGTGCCGGAGATGCCGGACTCGACGTACATCTGGATGAGCTGCTGGTACTGCTGCTCGCTCTCGAGCTGCCCCGCCGCGTTCTCCTCGGCGAGCGCCTTGCTGCGCGACATGTGCTCCGCAAGCGCGAGCTTGTAGGCACTCTGGCGCGCGTTCGTCACCGCCGCCTGCGACGCGTTGGTGATCGAGACGATCTCCTGGTTGACCGCCGCCACGGCGCGGTTGAGGAACGTTCCCGGTCCATAGACGACCTGTGCCGGCCGCAGCTTCGCCAGCTTCCCGCACGGGCTGTTCGGACCGCCGTAGGGGGTCTGCGATCCCGTCGGCGCCGGAGTGAAGGCCTGGAGCTGTTGGTTGGGCACGACCACCTGTCCGGCCAGGCACGCCTCGAGCTCGGTGACCGTACCGAGGTCCTTGGTCTCGACCAGATCGGTCAGCGGCTCGCGAATCAGGATCACCACCGGATCGCCGCCGAAGTGCTGATCGTCGTCGAGGCTGGCCTTATAGCTCGACGAGGACGGGCTGACGAACGTGTCGGTGGCGGTGTTCGGCTGCAGCCGCAGCGCCAGCGCCCCGCCTCCCAACGCGAGCGCGAGCACGATGCCCAGCGTCACCGCGGGCCGTCGCGTCGCGGCCCGCACCAGCCGCTCCAACATCCTCACCACCATGGCCGTGCTGAGGCTACCGCCGCGCCGTCAGTGGCGCGCCGGTGGCCGTCAATCCATGGACAGCGGGCCCTGCGACTCCCCGGACAGGAACTGACGGATGAACGGGTTGTCGGAGTTGAGCATGTCCTCGGCGGGCCCGGCCTCGACGATCCGGCCCTTCCACAGCACGTTGATGTAGTCGGCGACGCGCCGGGCGCTCATGATGTCGTGGGTGATCACGCAGAAGGTCGGTAGGTGCTCCTTCTCCTTCTGCTTGGCCTCTTCCATCATGTCGCGGTGGATCTCCAGGATGAGCTCGCCGAGCAGCGCGGTGCGCACGGGATCGAGGCCCGAGTCGGGCTCGTCGAACAGCACGATGTCCGGCTCGAGCACCAGGGCGCGTGCGAATCCGGCGCGCTTGCGCATCCCGCCCGATAGCTCGTTGGGCGCCTTGAAGCGCGCGTCGGCGAGGCCGACCTCAGTGAGCCGGCGCATGACGATGTCCTCGATCTCACCCTCGCCCTTCTCGGTGTGCTGGCGAAGCGGGAAGGCGACGTTGTCGTACACGTTCATCGAGCCGAACAGCGCGCCGTCCTGGAACAGCAGGCCGAACTTCTTGCGCATGTCGAACAGCCGGTCATCGGGCATGTTCGGGACCGACTCACCGTGGACGATGACGTCGCCCTCGTCGGGATAGAGCAGGCCGACCATGTGCTTGATGCAGACCGACTTACCGGTGCCCGACGGCCCGAGGATCATCGACACCATCCCCTCGGGCAAGCCCATGTTCAGCCCGCGCAGAATGTGGGAGCGCCCGAACGACTTGTAACAGTCGATGAACTCGACGGCGTCCGGTCGACCCGACGGGTACACGCGGTAGGTGTGCCACTTGTATTCGTCCTCTCCGGCGCCTGGGGGCGGATCCGGGCGTGGGGGCTGCTCGTCGACCACGGACACGCGCGAGCCCGGCTCTGATTCCGCGCGACGGCCGTTCGCCGGCGCGGCGTCGAGCTCGGTGTTGGGGGTGGGCGGCGGGAAATCCTCGTCCTCGAATTCCTCGTCTTCGTCGTCTGTGTCGAACCGCATGAATCAGCCTCCGATTGGCGCCCGGGGGTTGGCTCCCCAGAACAACTGCGTGCCCAGCATTCCGATCAGGTGCACACCCACCAGGTTAATCACCATCGACTTCGCGGTGGCGGTACCCACCCCTACAGGCCCACCGCTTGCGTTGTAGCCGTAGTAGCAACCGACCAGCACGATCAGCGTAGCCATCGCCATCGCCTTGATCAGACTGAATAAGAGGTCCGGTGGGTTCTGGAACTCCCAGAAGATCAGGAAGTAGCCACCCGAGGAGACGTCGCCGATCTGTTGCACCACCGCGATGTAGCTGGCCAGGAACCCGGCCCCGATCGAGATCAGGTACACGAACGGCAGCACCATCCACGAGGCGAGCAGCTTGGTGCCGCACAGGAACGTCATACCGCTGATCCCCATCACCTCGAGCGCGTCGATCTCGTCGGAGATCCGCATCGATCCGAGCTCGGCCACGATTCCCGTTCCAACCTTGGCCGCCATCATGTAGCCGAACGCGAGCGGGGCGAGCTCGCGCAGGTCACACCAGGCGGAGAACACGCCCGAGAACGCCGGCGCGCCCTGCGAGCGCAGCAGGTACGCACCCTCGATCCCGCACGTGAGGCCGACGATGAACACCAGCATGCAGATCACGAGCGCCGAGCCGACGATCAGGATGCCCGCCTGGCGCAGGGCCTCGCCGAAGAACTTGAACACGCGCAGCCGGAACACTTCGCCGACGACCTGAGCGCCGAACTTGGCGATCTCGCCGAAGCTCTCGATCCAGCCCTTGGGCGTGACGATCAGGTCGTTCATCGGTGTCTGCCCGCTTATCTCGGGATCGTGGTGATTTCCGGATGGGTCGCGAGCAGCGTCTGGGTAAACGCGTAGTTGAACGCGAAGATTCCCAGGAAGGCGATCACGACGGCCTGGTTGACGGCGCGCCCGACCCCCTCCGCCCCGCCCGAGGCCGTCATTCCCTTGTAACAGCAGACCACCGCAATGATCGCGCCGAACAGCGTGGTCTTGACCACCGAGCCCCACAGGTCGGTGGTCTCGGCGTTGTTGAAGAACGTGGCAAAGAACGGGCCGAGCGATGCGTGGTTGACGAGCGTCGCCAGGATCCCGCCGAAGATGCCGAAGATGACCGCGTACACGTCGAACAGGCCGGTGACGAGCATCAGCGCGAGGAAGCGCGGAACGACCAGGTTCTTGATCGGGTCGACGCCGAGCACCTGCAACGCGTCGAGCTCCTCGCGGATTTTGCGCGCACCGAGGTCGGCAGTGATCGCCGTCCCGGCCACGCCCGCGAGCACGATCGCGTCGACAAACGGCGCGAACTCGCGGATCGAGGACAGCACGAAGAATCCGCCCAGTCGGTCGAGCGCACCAAACAGCACGAGGAAGTTCGCGGCCTGTAGCCCCGGCGCCTCGTAGCCGAAGGCGATCGTCGAGATCAGCAGCGGGAACCAGCACAGCCGCAGCGCGAACATGAACTGCCCGACGAACTCGCTGCCGTAGGGGTACGGCGGGCGGACGGCAGACACGAGTGTCTTGCCCGTCAGGATCATCATGTTTCCGACCTCTTCGAGTAGCCCCTTGATGGGCGCGTACCCTCGATCGGCTACCGCTCTGATCAAACTCCTCTGACCTCCCAGGTCTAGCCCTGCCGCTGGACCCGGCTAAGCCTACGTTGCGTCGATCGCAGATGCCAAATGGGAACCGTCGCCGGGGGGCCAACCCAATTGCTATGTTCGGGCCGCGGTGAGATCAGGGAGCGGTGCCGGAATCTGTGGAGTATTGGCGGCGATCGTGCTGGCCGGATGCGGCGGCGGCCAGCGCCAGGACGCCAGCGAGCCGAGCGGCAACTTCCCCGTCACGGTCGCGACGGCCACCTTCCCTGCCAACCAGCGCCTGTCCGAGCACGCCCACCTGGTGCTGGCCATCCGCAACGCCGGCGGGAAGGCGATTCCGAACATCGCGGTCACGATCTGCAACGTCACCTGCGCCTACCCCGCGCCGCCGGGCGAGGGCACGTCCGCGGCGGCCTTCGCTCAGGACCTCCAGATGCAGGGACTGGCCAACCCGTCCCGACCGGTGTGGGTCATCGATCGGCCGCCAGGCCCGTGTAACTACGGCTGCCAGCCGAACTCTTCCGGCGGTGAGGGCGGCCCCGGCGGCGCCGTCACCGCGTACTCCAATACCTGGGCCCTCGGCCGACTGGCCCCCGGCCAGACGGCCAAGTTCGACTGGGCCGTGACCGCGGTCGCCCCGGGCCGCCATGTCGTCGCCTGGGAGGTGGCCGCCGGGCTGAACGGCAAGGCCAAGGCGGTGACATCCGGCGGGTCGCTGCCCCACGGCACGTTCACGGTCAACATCTCCACCGCGCCGGCGCAGACCTACGTGAACAACAACGGCCAGATCGTCACCACGCCGGCCAACAACCCCTGATTTCTATTCGGACGACGAGCTCGCCCAGAGGTTGATGCCGCTGTCGACCGCGTAGCGGTCGATCTCCTCGAGCTCGCCCGGATCGAAGTCCAGACGATCGAGCGCGGCGAGGTTCTGCTCGAGCTGCCGGACGCTTGAGGCGCCGAGCAGCGCGCTCGTGACGCGCGGATCGCGCAGCACCCACGCGATCGCCATCTGGGCCAGCGACTGGCCGCGCGCCTGCGCGATCTCGTTGAGTCCGCGCACGCGCGCGAGGTTCTCCTCGCTGATCATGTCCTCCGACATGTAGTTACCGCTGCGCAGGCGTGAGTCTGCGGGCACGCCGTTCAGGTAGCGGTCGGTGAGGAGGCCCTGGGCGAGCGGCGAGAAGACGATCGCGCCGACGCCCTCGCGGTCGAGTACGTCGAGCAGCTCCGGCTCGATCCACCGGTTCAGCAGTGAGTAGGACGGCTGGTGGATCTCCAGCGGCGTGCCCAACTCGCGCAGGATTGTCGCCGCCTCCTCGGTCCGGCGGGGACCGTAGGAGGAGATCCCAACGTAGCGTGCCTTGCCCTGCCGGACCGCCGTGTCCAGCGCGCCCATCGTCTCCTCGAGCGGCGTGTCGGGGTCGAAGCGGTGCGAATAGAAGATGTCGACGTAGTCCAGGCGCATCCGCTGCAAGCTCTGGTCGAGGCTCGCCAGCAGGTACTTGCGCGAGCCCCACTCGCCGTACGGTCCCGGCCACATGTCGTAGCCGGCCTTGGTCGAGATCACGATCTCGTCGCGATAGGGCCGCAGGTCCTCGCTGAAGATCCGCCCGAAGTTGATCTCGGCGCTGCCGTACGGAGGGCCGTAGTTGTTGGCCAGGTCGAAGTGGGTGATGCCCAGGTCGAACGCGCGGCGGATCATCGCCCGGCTGTTCGCCAGGGGCCGGTCGTCGCCGAAGTTCTGCCAGAGTCCCAGCGTGATCGCCGGCAGCTTGCAGGCCGCTGCGACCGCACCGCCGGTACGGCATCCTGTCGTAGCGGTTCGCGTCGGGAACGTAGGCCTGCCAGCCGAGGTCTGGGTTGAACGCCACGGCGCGGAGTATTTCATGCCGCAGTTTGGTCAGATGGATTGCCCGGTTTGGCCATCCGGATAATGACGCCCCCGGAGGCCCGCGTTACGCTCGGGACGACTCCGAAAAAGGAACCGATTAGCCATGCCTCGAATCCGCCAGCAGAACGTGTTCGCCGCCCAATGGGCGCCGAACGGAGGGGCCCTGGGCGCCCCCGACCTGACCGTCCCCGACAACCAGGTGTTCGGGGCCAACGTGTTCAGCCCGCACCTGCAGCGCCAGCGGCTTCCGACGGAGGTGTTCAACCGCCTGCAGGTCACACTCGCGCGTGGCGAGGCGCTCGACACCTCGCTCGCCGACGCGGTGGCGCTGGCCATGAAGGAGTGGGCGCTCGAGCGCGGCGCCACCCATTACACCCACTGGTTTCAGCCGCTGACCGGCTCGACGGCCGAGAAGCACGACAGCTTCTACGCACCCACCACTGAGGGCACCGCGCTGGCTGAGTTCTCGGGCAAGGAGCTGATCCAGGGCGAGCCCGATGCGTCTTCCTTCCCGACGGGCGGAATCCGCGCGACGTTCGAGGCCCGCGGCTACACCGCGTGGGATCCCACGTCTCCGGCCTTCATCCTCGAGAACCCCAACGGCACGCTGCTGTGCATCCCGACCGCGTTCGCGTCGTGGACCGGCGAGGCGCTTGACCACAAGATCCCGCTGCTGCGCTCGATGGACGCACTGTCGAAGTCGGCGATCCGCGCCCTGCGGCTGTTCGGCGATAACAGCGCCGCGCGCGTGTTCACGACGATCGGCCCCGAGCAGGAGTACTTCCTGATCGACGAGCAGTTCTACTTCGAGCGCCCCGACTTGTACACGACCGGCCGCACGCTGTTCGGAGCAAAGCCGCCCAAGGGGCACGAGCTCGACGACCACTACTTCGGGTCGATCCCCGAACGAATCCTCGCCTACATGCTCGACACCGAGCGCGAGCTGGCCAAGCTCGGCGTCCCGGTCAAGACCCGCCACAACGAGGTCGCGCCCAACCAGTACGAGATCGCGCCGATCTTCGAGAACTCGAACGTCGGCTCAGACCACCAGCAGCTGACCATGCAGATCATGCAGAACGTGGCGCGCCGCTACGGGCTGGTGTGCCTGCTGCACGAGAAGCCATTCGCCGGCGTCAACGGCTCGGGCAAGCACAACAACTGGTCGATGGGCACCGACACGGGCAAGAACCTGCTGGAGCCCGGCGACACACCGCACCGCAACCTCGAGTTCCTGTTCTTCTGCGCCGCCGTGATCCAGGCGGTCAACCAGTACCAGGGACTTCTGCGGGCGTCGATCGCCTCGCCCGGTCAGGATCATCGCCTGGGCGCCAACGAGGCGCCACCGGCGATCATCTCGATCTTCCTCGGCGCCGAGCTCGACCCGTGTGTTCGGCGCCATCGAGCGAGGCGAGACGTCGGAGAGCCAGGAACAGTCGTTCCTCGGCCTCGGCACGCCGGTGTTGCCGCAGCTGCCCATGCACGGCGGCGACCGCAACCGCACGAGCCCGTTCGCGTTCACCGGCAACAAGTTCGAGTTCCGCGCCCTCGGCTCGAGCCAGTCACCCTCGCTGCCCAATACCGTGCTCAACACGATCGTGGCCGAGGCCATCGACGAGCTGGCGGCCGAACTCGAGACGGCGGTGAAGGACGCTCCGTCCGAGGAAGGTCCCGCCCGCGACGCCGCCCTCGCGGACGCGCTGGCGCCGATCCTCCAGCGCAGCTACGCCCTCAACAAGCGAATCGTGTTCGACGGCGACAACTACGACGAGGAGTGGCACACCGAGGCGGAGCGTCGCGGCCTGCTCAACCTGCCGCGCGACGCCCGACGCACTGCCGTACCTCGTGTCCGACGAGACGGTGGAGCTGTTCGAGAGCCACGACGTGCTCTCGCGCCGCGAGCTCGAGTCCCGCCACGAGGTGTTCCTCGAGCAGTACGTGACCAAGCTCAACATCGAGGCCGAGACCGCGGCGTCGATTGCGCGCACGATGCTGCTCCCCGCAGCGGCTCGCCACCTGGTGCTGCTGCTCGAGGCGCAGCTCGGCGAGCTCGCCTCGGAGACCTCGGATCTGGTGACCGAGCTCACGGACGCGATCAGGGCCCTCGAGTCCGCCAACCTGGCCGATAACCAGCCGGAGGAGCTCGAGGCGCACGCCGAGTACATGCGCGACGAGGTTATCCCGGCGATGGCGCGCGTCCGTCAGGCGGCGGACAAGCTCGAGAAGGTGGTGGCCGACGACTTGTGGCCACTGCCGAAGTACTCCGAGATCCTGTTCATCAAGTAGTGATTCAGTACTAAAGCGACACCGGCCGCATGCCGGGGTGGGCGGGCTCCCAATCGTCTCCGGCATGCGGTTCTTAACTCCTCCTCGCGGCAACGCAACTTGTAGAACGGCAACGGGTTCTACGCTACGGTGGCTTTGGTGGCAGGCCGTATGACGGAACACCGTGGGCGCTGGTTGGCCCTGATCGTAGGGGTGTTGTGCACCGGACTCCTGTTGGCACCCGCCGCGGGCGCGGCGCGTAAGGCCGTCCCGCACACGGTGCACGAGTCCGGCGATGCGGTGGCGCTTGCCAATCGAGGGATGTGGATCTGGTACGTCTCTCGCTCGAGCGGCGGCACCGTCTCGGGGATCGTCGCGACCGCGCGCCGGTACGGCGTCAGCACGCTGATCATCAAGAGCTCGGACGGCCCCACGATGTGGTCGCAGTTCAATCCGACTCTGGTTCGCGAGCTGCATGCCAGCGGCCTGCACGTGTGCGCGTGGCAATACGTGTACGGCAATCACCCCATCGCCGAGGCGGACGTGGGAGCCGAGGCCGTGCAGGACGGCGCCGACTGCCTGATGATCGACGCCGAGGGTGAATATGAAGGCAAGTACGTCCAGGCGCAGAGTTACATAACTCAGTTGCGCAAGCTGATCGGGCCGAGCTATCCGGTCGCGCTGGCCGGCTTTCCTTACGTCGACTACCACCCCGGGTTTCCATACTCGGTGTTCCTCGGTCCCGGCGGCGCCCAGTACAACGCGCCGCAGATGTACTGGATGGACATCGGCACGAGCGTCAACGCCGTGTACGCGCACACCTACGCGTACAACGGCGTTTACCAGCGCCAGATCGATCCGATCGGGCAGGTCTGGCAGAACCCGCCGCCCGGCCAGATCATCCGCTTTCGACAGTTATCGCGCACCTACGGCGCGGCCGGCGTGAGCTGGTGGGATTGGCAGCAGGCAAGCCCTTCGGGGTGGGGCTCGATATCCGTGGGCGCGGGCAACCTCGTCGGCGTGACCCCCACCACCGCCACGCCGATCCTCAAGCTCGGCTCGGTCGGCGACGTGGTCGTATGGGCGCAGGAGCATCTCGCCTCGGCCGGCTACACGACCGCGATCGACGGCGATTACGGGCAGAGCACGCAGTCCGCGGTCGAAAGCTTCCAGACAGCCGAGGGGCTCACCGCCGACGGAATCCTCGGGCCGGCCACCTGGGCCGCGCTGCTTCACTACGCGCCCGCGGGCGTCGTGTGGACCACTCACTCCGGCGCGACCGTCGCCTCCGCGGCCGCGGTGCGCGGCGCTCGCACGAACCATCGAGCGCTTGTGCTCGCGGTTCCGAAATCCGCGCACGCGCGCGTCGTGCGCGATGAGATCGCTGGCGTCGGCGGCGCGGGCTAACAGCCCCCTAGACCAGTTCGTGCTCGCGGGCGTACGCGACGAGCGCCGCTCGAGTCGTGCGACCGGTCTTCTGCTGGATGTGCGCGCGATGTGACTCGACCGTGCGCACGCTCAGGTACAGCCGCGTGGCGATCTCACCGTTGGTGTAGCCGAGCGCGATCAACCTGAGCACTTCCAGCTCGCGCGCTGACAGGTCGTCGGGCGGCCCCACCGCCTGCGGTGCGGCGGCCAGACGCGCTCCCAGCTCCGGGTTCAGGTACGTGCGACCTTCTGCCGCGAGCCGTACCGCCTGCACCAACTCCGAGTCGGCCGCCTCTTTGAGCACGTACCCGATCGCGCCCGCACGCAGTGCCTCGCGCGCGAAAGCGGGATCGTTCTGCATGGTGAGCACCACGATCTGTGTCCCGGGCGCCGTCTCACGCAATCGCGGAATCGCGGGCAAGCTCCCCACGGCGGACATGTCCTGGACATTTCCAGGCAGGCTCGATCCCCCGGGCATGTTCAGGTCGAGGACCAGCACGCGCGGGTGGTATGCGGCGACGCGGCGCTCGGTGGTGGCGACGTCGCCCGCCTCAGCCACGACCTCGAACCCGTCTTCCGCCTGCAGGAGCAGACGCAGCCCAGCGCGCACGACTTGGTGATCGTCGGCGAGGACGATCGTGATCTGCTCACCACTCGTTGCCTCCTCCATCGCGCTCACGATAGCTCGGCGCGGGTTGGCGGGCTCTCGTCACCGTCTTACCGTCGCTACTACGCAAAACCCGACGGGCTCGACCTCGCGCCGTAGGTATAGATAACCTGACGCAAGAACTGGTTCTAGGTGGCACGTACGCGCTCAGTACGCAAAGCTTTGCCGCACTAGTTCAGTCCCACCCACTCCTCCATCCCAACAGGAGACGCGATGCCACCAGCCCGACGGTCATCTACGACCAAGCCCGCCGCGCGCAGCGCAGGTAAGTCCACCACGCGCAGCGCCAACGGAACCGCCGCGCGAGCCACGAGAAGCGTGCGCGCGCGCGCCGCTTCCACCAAAGCCGCGACCCGCCGCGAGGTGGAGCAGTCGATCACCCGGTTCGAGAAGCGCCTCGACGACGCCGGTGACGCGCTCCAGACGCTTGGCAAGCATCTCGGTCGCGGTGGACAAGCAAGCTACAAGGAAGTGACCGCGGCGCTGCGTGCGCTGCGACGTGAGGCGGCAAAGACGAACAAGCAGGCGCTCAAGGACTTCGACAAGGTCCGCAGCGCGATCACGCAGTCGAAGCCTTCGGCTTCGCGCTCGACGCGTAAGGGTTCCGGCACGACTAGCGCTCGCTCGACGAGCAAGGGCTCTACCAACGCTCGCTCAGCCGGTGCGCGTGCATCGGGCTCGCGCTCGACGGCATCGCGTTCGACGACATCACGTTCGACGTCGTCGCGCTCGACCGCGTCACGCTCGCGCGCAAAGAAGAGCTAGCGCCTCACCCTTCAAGCGTGGCGCCGGCGTCGATGCTCATCGGCTCCGGCGCCTCGAGCTCAACGGCTCCGCGCACAACCACGCCCGCGCCGAAGGTGACATCTCCGCGCACCACGAGGCGGTTGGCTTCCCGGAGTGACGGAGCCCCGTCCGGGAAACGCTGCTCGAAGTCGTCGAGCAGCTTGTAGAACTTCGAGTCGAGCGCGACGTAGGGAAGGTCGTCTCTGCGTTCCGGAACCGGCGCCACCACCATGTCCTCCGGCGAGAGCGTATAGACGTCGGAACGGAGCACCAGCAGGTCGTCGGTGGTTTTGACCGGAGCAAATCGCGTGCGCGGTACGAGCAACAGCTGCGCGCCCTTCACCGCGCCGATCGCGGCGCCCATCGCGCTTTCGAGCTGAACCACCGCGGGCGAGCTCGAGTCGCGCGGGTCCACCGTCTTGCGGTTGACGATCAGCGGCAGCTCGAGCACCCCGCCCGTCGCATCCAGCGTCTCCTTCAGCGCGCGCAAGTCCACCCACAGGCTGTTCGTGTTGTAGTAACGCCAGCGACGGTAGTCGCGGAAGGACTCCTCGTCCTCGGGCGGCGTCTGCGCGGTCTCGCGCAGGACCAGTTGCTTGTCCGCCGTGCGACGAGCGATATGCCCGCCCTTGCGGTCGGCCTCGGTGCCGAGCGCCACCTCCATCAGGAACGGCACGTCGCCGCGCTCCATGTGCGCCGGGATGCGCGCGTCGGTGGTGGAGCCGAGGTTGTCGGCGTTGGAGATCATCGCGTAGCGATAACCCTGGTCGAGCATCGCGTCGAGCATCCCCGAGCCGCGCAGCGCCGAGTACACGTCACCGTGCCCGGGCGGGTTCCACTCGAGCGTGGGGTTGTCTGTCCACGTGATCGGCTCGAGCGTCTCGGCGTCGAGCTTGGGAACCATGCTCTGAAGGAAGTCGAGCGGCAACCCGACGCCGAGTTCGGGATACGCCTCCAGCGCGCGCGCCGTCTCCTCGCGGGTGGCCTGGCTGTTCATCAGCACCAGTGGCAGGCGCACGCCGTAGCGCGCGCGGAGCGCCAGCGTCTGACCAACGATGATGTCCAGGAACGAGTGACCGTCGCGTGCCTCGACGAGCGACTTTGGGGTGCGCAGGCCCATCGACGTGGCCAGGCCGCCGTTCAGCTTGATCACAGCTACGCGGTCGAGGATGTCGCTCGCGTCGGCGTCCGGCAGCTGCTCGAGCGTGTCGATCTCGCCCGCTGGCTCGAGCTCCGCCGTCGGCAGCAGCGCCGACTCACCGCTTTCCAGGCGCTCGTAGGCACTGGCGAAGCTGCGGATCGCCTCCTCGGGCTGGCCCGCGTCGCGCATCTTCGTCTCCGCCGCCTTGAGTGCGTCCACGCTCATCGGTCTGCCGGATCGCCGGCTACGACTGCCCGTAGTAGGCGCCGGGGCCGTGCTTTCGCTCGAAGTGCTTGTCCCGCACCGCTGCTTGAAGCGGTGGGGCGTCCGGCGCGAGCAGCGTCGTGAGCGTCGCCATCCGGGCCACCTCTTCGAGCGTCACCGCAACCTCGACCGCCTTCGCCGGAGTGGTGGCCCAGCAGAACGGCGCGTGTCCTCTGACCAGAGCACAGGGAAGCTCTGACGGTCCATGCTCGGAGATCACCTCGACCAGCACCGTACCAGTTGCCCCTTCGTAGTCCTCGGCCACCTCCCGGTCGGTCAACTCCCGGGTCAGCGGGATCGGGCGCGCACACAGGTCCGCGTGCGTGGTGCCGAGCAGCGGTATTTCGCGCTGAGCCTGGGCCCACGCCACGCTCCACGTGGAGTGGGTGTGGACGATCCCCCCGATCTCATCGAACGCCCGGTACAGCACCAGATGCGTGGGCGTGTCGGTCGAAGGCTTGCGCTCACCGGCGACGACGGCGCCGTCTTCGAGATCCAGCAGCACGATGTCTTCCGCGGTCAGCGTGTCGTACGCCACCCCGCTCGGCTTGATCGCGACCAAGCCGCGCTCGCGATCGATGCCGCTCGCGTTCCCCCAGGTGAGGGGCGCCAGGCCGTGCGCCGGCAGCGCGCAGTTCGCCGCCAAGACCTCCTCGACCAACCTGTCGACTGTCACCGTGGCTTAGATCTCGACGTAGTCGAGCTCGAGCAGCTCCGCCAGCCGGCGCCAGCGATCGGCGTGCTCGCCGAGGTTGGTCACGAAGTGATGCGGACCGCCAAGGCTGAGCCAGTCGTCCATGAATGCTCGCACGCCGCGCTCCGGGCGGAAGTGGAAATAGTGCATCTCGACCTTCGGCAGCTCGGGGGTGTCGAGCACCTCTCCGCGCCCCACCACCAGCCGGTAGAGCTCGCCCTCCAGCGGGACCAGCGCCGCCGTGGTGGCCGGCCCCGGCTCGGCCGAGAACACCGGGGTGGGCGGATTGTCCAGCCGGCCGATCCCGAGCTCGCGGTCGATCAGCTTGATCGGCCGATCCCGGCGGGCGATCCTCCAGTTGCCCTCCCCCATGTGACTGATCAGCACCGAGTCGAGCTCCCAGTCCATCGCGTACATCTCGGAGAAGTGCGCGTCGCCGATCATCGTCTGGGCAGCGCACATCAGCGCCGTCGTGTTGGTGTCACCTTCGGCGGCGAAGCCGTAACCGTCGGCCATCAGATCTGAGGCGGCGAGCAGCGGCAGTTGTTTGAAGCGCCCGTCGCCGCCGATCGAGTCGAAGTGAAACGAGAACCCGGCGTAGTCCTTGTCCTCGAGCAGCCCCCGCAGCGCGACTTCGAACCGTGCGGCGTATGCGTGTCCTTCGTGCGGCAAGTCGTCGGCGATCTCGAACTGGTCGCGGTGGCGGTCGAGCACCACGTTGACCTCTGCGTCGGTCACCGCCTCGATCCTCGCCACGAGAGGCCCGAGGTCCTCGTTGATCACCGCGGGCCCGATCCGCCGCAGCATCGCCGGCGGGTCGTAGCGAATGTCGCCCATCCCGTTCATTGGGTAGCCGATCAGCCCGATCTGCGCGCGCTTGAGCGCGGTGATCGCCTGCGCCGCGCGGGCCCAGTCCTCGAACGCGCGCTCGAACTCGTCGGACCGCCAGTCGCCGGTCATGACCGAGAACGGCACGCCGGCACGCAGCAGCGCGTTGGCCTGGTCCTGCGCGCCGTGGATCCCCTGGTTATAGGTGAGGTCGGCCATGTCCCACTCGGGCGTCACGCTGCGCTCGGGCTGGATGTTCGCGAGCGCGAGCGGCACCGAGAGTTCGAGCATCGCCCGGACGCTGCGCATCGCGGGCCCGTATGTGAGCATCACGATCACGATCCCGTCCACGTCCTGCGCGACGAACTCGTAGCAAATCGTCTCGATGTCCTCGCGGTTGCGCGCGGGCCGCAGGAAGCGCACGTCGGCGACCCCGGACAGTCGCTCCGCCACCGACTCGGCGTAGCGCGCCTGACGCTCGGTGATGCCCGGGATCATGTCGTCGTAGAGCTCCTGCATGATCCCCAGCAGGCCGATGCGAGGTTGCCTCCTCGTGCTCATTCGCCGGTCCTTTCGGTGCGGATTCGCTTTAGCTCGTGCATCAGCCCGACCTCGGATCGACCGAGCATGTCGTACAGAGTCCGGTATATGTCATACACGCGGTCATAGGTGCGCTTCGCCCCGGCATCCGGGTGGTAAGTGCGAACGTTCCGTGGGCGGGTCGCTTCGATCGCCGCGCCGATGTCCGGGTACACACCCGCCGCTACCGCCCCGAACAGCGCAGCGCCGCGCGCCGGGATCTCGGCCACCTCAGGGACGTGGACCTCGCGCCCGCTCGTGTCGGCCAGCAGCTGCATCATCAGCGGACTCCGCTCGGCGATCCCGCCGCAGACGACCACGCGCTCGAGCGCGAGCCCGTGCTCCTCGAAGTTGTCCATGATCCGGCGGCTCCCGAACGCGATCGACTCGAGCAGCGCGCGGTAGATCTGCTCGCGCGTCGTGTGCAGGCCGAGGCCGAAGATCGCGCCGGTGAGATCGGCGTCGGCCAGGATCGTGCGGTTGCCGTTCCACCAGTCGAGTGCCACCAGTCCGGTCTCGCCGGGCGCAAATCGCGCCGCGGCTTCCTCGAGCGCTCCGTAGCTTCCGGAGTCCATCACGACGCGCTCGACGAACCAGGCGAGCATGTCGCCCACCGCCGCTTGTCCCGCTTCGTAGCCGTACAGCCCGGGCAGGATCCCGTCCTTGACCACGCCGGTGATGCCCGGGAGCCGGACCTCGTCGGGGTGCACGATCATGTCGCAGATCGAGGTCCCGATCACGATCACAAACGTGCCCGGCTCCTGGACGCCGACGCCGGGTACCGACACCCAGGCGTCGACGTTACCGACCGCCACCGCGACGGATTCGGAAAGGCCGACCTTCTCGGCCACCTCTGTGCGCAGGGCGCCGGCCTTGGTCCCGAGCGGGACGAACGTCTCGCCGAGCTTCTCGCCGGGATGATCGAAGCCGGGATAGGCGGCGGTGAAGTACTCGGTTGGTGGCAGGCCGTGCTCCGGTGACCACATCGCCTTGAACCCGGCGGTCGCGGTCTGACGGCACTCGCGGCCGGTCAGCCACCACACGATCCAGTCGGTCGCCTCGAGGAAACCGTCGGCCGCGTCATACACCTCGCGGTCGTCCTGCCACAGCTCGATCAACTTGGGGAAATACCACTCCGAGGAGATGCGCCCGCCGTAACGGGACAGGAAGGCTTCCTCGCGTTCGAGCGCCACCTCGTTCAGCCGGTCGGCGATGGGTTGGGCGGCGTGATGCTTCCACAGCTTGGGCCACGCTTGCCGGCGGCCCCGCCACCGTTCAAGCGTGCACAGCGGAATGCCGTCTTCGGTGACCGGCAGCACGGTGCAGGAGGTGAAGTCGACGCCGAGCCCGATCACCTGATCGGCGGACACCTCCGCCCCGGCGATCACCTCGGGTATCCCCTCCTCGATTACCTTCACCCAGTCGTCGGGGTCCTGCAGCGCGTAATCATGAGGCAGCCGCTCGCCGGTGGAGGGGAGCGTCTCGTCGATCACCGCGCTCGGGTAACGGACCACGCTGGTGGCAAGCACGTCGCCGCTGTCGAGTTCGACCAGCGCGGCGCGGCCGGATTCCGTTCCGAAGTCGACCCCGATCGCGTATGCGCCGCGCGTGCCGTGTTCACGCGCCGGCGTTCTGCACCTCCTCGATTTGGCGGCGGTAGCTCGAGACCATCAGCTCGGTGAGCTCCTCCAGCGACGTCTCGTGCACCTGCTGGTCGATCGTGATGCGGCCGCCCTGCATGACATTGAGGCGGTCGCACAGCTCGAACAGGTGAGCGTAGTTGTGGTCGATCACGATGATCGACACCCGGCCGCTTGCGGCGAGGTCCTTGACCAGGTCGATGATCAGACGTGACTCGCGCGCCCCCATCGCCGCCAGCGGCTCGTCGAGCAACAGGATCTTGCTCGCGGCACGAACCGACCTGGCGACCGCGATCGCCTGGCGCTGGCCACCGGAGAGCAGCTCGGCATCGGCGTCCACGCTCGGCACGTGGACGTTGATGTCGTCGAGATACTGACGCGCGAGCTTGCGCATCTCACGCTTATCGAGGATGCGTAGCGGCCCGAACCTCGTGATCTCGTGTCCCAGGAACAGGTTCTGGAACACGGGCAGCTGCGGAATCAGCGCGAGGTCCTGGTAAACGGTCTCGATTCCCTTGGATCGCGCGTCCTGGACCGAGCTGAGGCTCTCGCGGTTCCCGCCGATCAGGATCTCTCCCCCGTCCGGCCGGTGGAAGCCGCTCAGAATCTTGACGAGCGTGCTCTTGCCGGCGCCGTTGTCCCCGACGAGCCCGAGCACCTCGCCCTGGCGCAGAGTCAGGTCGATGCCGCGGAGGACATCGAGCACACCGAAGCTCTTGGTCACGCCGCGCACCTCGAGCGCGGGCGTGCCGTTCGCAGTGGGCGGCGTGGGCTCTGTCGGCTGGGCGGAGATACTCATCTCGACCTCGAGCGGGCGATGATCCGATCGAACTGGACGTTCAGCGCCATCGCGATGATGATCACGACGCCGACCCAGATGAAGAACTGGTTGGTGCTGACCCCGGTCAGCGTCAGCCCGTCCTCGAGCACGCCGATCAGGATCGCGCCGATCAACGCGCCCACCACCGTGCCTCGGCCGCCCGTGAGTGCCGTGCCGCCGATCACGCACGCACCGACGGCGTACAGGATGTAGTCGACGCCGAAGTTGCCCGGGTCGAGGCTCCCGTACTTGACCGAGTCGACGATTCCGACGAGACCGGCGACGAACGAACACAGCACGAAGCACCAGACCTTGACGCGCCGGATCGGCACGCCGGCCTCGGCCGCGCCGACGAGGTTGCTGCCGGTGGCGATGACCCGAACGCCGAAGCGCGTACGGTTGAGAAGGAACGTGAGCACAATCGTGATCGCGACCACCCAGAGGATCTCGGCCCACCTCCACGATCCCATGAGCTGGCTGATGAAGCTCGTCTGTCCGCTCAGCGGGATCGGCGACGCCTCGGCGTCGTTCGAGTAGACGAGCACGATCCCGTAGAGGATGAAGTTCGTCGCCAGCGTCGTGACGAACGAGGGCACGTTCAGACGCACGGTGATCAGCCCGTTGATCGCGCCGACGACGCAGCAGGCGAAAAGCGCAATCACGATGGCAACGATCAGCGGCAGACCGTCGTTGTGCATCCAGTACATCATCCACGGGGAGAACAGGAAGACCTGACCGGCTGACAGGTCGATCTCGGCGAGCACAAGCAGCATCACCTCGCCGATGGCGATCGCGCCGATCGGACCGGCGTAGCCGCCGGCGGAGCTCAGGCTGAGAGTGCCGGTGAACGTCGACCCTGCCTTGATCGTGAAGTACACGAACAGCAGGACCGTGATGACGATCGGGGTCAGTTCCCGCTGATAGAGGAAGGCGCGCACGACGCGCCGCCCCACCGACACGGCTTCGCGCTGCTGCCCCGGTGGACTTGCCTCCGGGGCAGCGGCAGCAGGTGTTGGAGCGGCTGAGGGCACGCTCGCGGGAGACTACGTGGAGATCGAGGACGGCGTCGACAACGCCTTCTTCGCCGAGGACGTTCCCTCGAACCGGTTCGGGATGAGGTACGGCGCGACGTTCGCCTTGGTAACGATGCCGATTCCCGTGTCGGTGTCCGTCGGCTTCATCAGCCCACCCGAGACGTTCCACAGGAACAGCTGCATGATCGTGTCGAACCCCTGCAGGTAGGCCTGCTGGTCGATCGTGGCGGTTACGTAGCCAGCCTGGATGGCCTGCGCGACGGGCAGCCCGACGTCCCAGACCGACGCGCCGACCTTCCCCGACAGACCCTCAGCCTTGATGAACTGCGCGACCGCGTTGCTGTCACCGCTGTCGACGGCCATCATCCATCTCACGTCCTTGTTGCCGGCGTACCACGAGGAGATCTTGTTGTACTCCGGCGCGCCCTCGGTCGCGGAAGTCCCGACCTCCACGAAGTTGACGCCGGCGCCGGTCAGGATCGGCTTCGCGCCGTCGATCCGCGGCTGGATGTTCCCCGTCCCCGGGGTCGCGATGATTCCGGCCACCTTGTCGCCGGACTTCACGCCCGCCTTGAGGATCGCCTCCCCGACCGCGGCGCCCGCGGTCAGGTTGTTCTGGCCGACATAGGCCATCCGGTCGTTCTTCGTACCCGCCGACACGTCCGCGTTGTACGCGATCACGGGAATGCCGGAGCTCAATGCCTGGGCGGTCGGAGCGTTGAACGCGGTGTTATCGATCAGGGCGCACCCGATCCCGTTCGCCTTGGCCGCGATCGCGGTGTTGAACGCCGAGACCATGTCGCTGACGATCGAGTTGTTCGAGCCGGTCCACTGGAACGACGAGCCCGTCAGTGCGCATGCGTCCTGGCAGCCATAGATCGTCGCGGTGAAAAACGAGTTCGTCGTCACGTGGTTGACCATCACGAACTTGTGGCCCCCGCTGCTGCCGTAGGGCCCTGACCCGCTCGACGTGGACGCCGCTTGCGAGGTCGAGCTCGAGCTCGAGCCGCAAGCCTCGAGCGCGATCGCCGCGATCGCGGCCGCACTGCCGGTCAGCGCGGTCCGTCGCGTCAGCTGCCGGAAATTCTTGAGAGGTGATTCCTCTTCCTTGCGCTCACCCCATTCGAGCCGTTCGATTGCGTCGTTAACGATGTCCTCGTCAGCCATCTCGTCCTCCTCACTCGTCCGTTGAAACTCGGTCGTGGCCACTCGCACTGTTCAGAGCTGGTCGCCTCTGTCCACCGCTAGCCATATCGATGTGAGCCTCCCATCCCAATCGGACCGCCATCATGCGCGCACACCACCCCTGTAGAACGTAGTTACCACGGATGGCACCCGTCCCAGCGTTTGCATGCGGCGCCCCATTCGGGCTGGGCTCCTCGCTGCGCTCCTCTCTCATGTCCCAGGCGGCGCGATGTTAGCGATCACAACGGCGGAGTGTCAATGCCCGCCGCCCATCGCCTAACCGCCTCATAACCGCTTCTCATCACCGCGCCCGAGCCGGGCCGGTGCTCGCACGCACGATCAGCTCGGGCGGGACAAGCGACCCCGAACCGCTCCGCTGACCCGTCTCGATCGTGCGCAGAAGCGTTTGCAGACTGCGCCGCCCCATCTCGATGAAGTCCTGGCGAACCGTCGTCAGGGGCGGGAGGAAGTACGCCGCTTCGGGGATGTCGTCGAAGCCGACGACGCTGAGGTCGCCGGGCACCGCGCGGCCTGCTTCGTGCGTCGCCCGTAGCACTCCGAGCGCCATCTGGTCGTTGGCCACAAACACCGCGGTGACGGCCGGATCCGCGCTCAGCGCTCGCCCGAGTTCATATCCGGCGCGCGGGCTCCAGTCGCCGACCAGAGGTTCCGGCACCTCGGCGCCGGCTGCCTCGAGCGCCGAACGCCAACCCTCCGAGCGCTGGCGCGACTCCGTGAAGTTCGGCGGTCCGGTGATGTGCCAGACGGACCGGTGCCCCAGGTCGAGCAGATGCCGCGTGGCGCTTATCGCACCCGCCGCCTGGTCGACGGCGACCACGGGCAAGCCTTGGTCGGGACCCGCCTCGGCGGCGACGAGCGGTATGTCGGTGGGCGCGTGCAGGAGCGCCTCGCCCGCCTCCCGATACGGGGCGATGACCAGGATCCCCTCTACGCCCTGTCGGCGCAGGCGCTCGACCGCGTCGATGACCGAGGAGCGGTCGAGCGTCTCGAGGCTGGCCACGATGATGAAGTAGCCCGCCTCGTGGGCCGCGCGCTCGATCCCGAACAGGGTCGAAGCGGGGCCATACAGCGTCGTGTCGAAGCTGACCACGCCGAGCGTCTTCGATCGGCCGGTGACGAGCGCGCGGGCCACCGGGTTGGGGCGATAGCCGAGCTCCTCCATCGCCGCCGTCACTCGGGCCCGGGTCTCGGGCCGTACGTGAGGGCTGCCGTTGATGACCCGGGAGACCGTTTGATGCGAGACCCCGGCCAGCCGGCCGACGTCGGACATCACGGGCGCTCGGTGGCGCTCCCTCACCAATGCCTCGGCATCTGAGGCTATTTCCTCACCGGAGTCCATTGCGCTCCTGTGCGCCCCCCACATTCCTCGATAGTCGCGGCATGTTAGCGCTCACGCACCCGCCGGACTAAGATCGCGCGGCACGCCTCGACCTACTAAGGAGCGGTGATGAAGACTAGCCTCGGGATCTGGGCATTCGGGCCGATGATCACCCGGTTCGTGCCGGGCGGCTATCAGCCGGCGCACGACTACCACGCCGAACCAGTCGCAGAGAAGGTGCACCGCGCCGTCGAGGGCCTCGGCGAGTTGATCGACGGGTACGAATTCCACTATCCCCAAGAGCTGTCGCCCGACAATCTCCACGAGGTTCGCGCCGCGCTCGGCTCCGACCACGACATCTACTGCATCGCCGGCGGGCTGCACCTCGATCCGCGCTTCGGCAAGGGCGGCCTGGTTAACCCGGATCCGGCGGTGCGAGCCGAGGCGCGGCGGATCGTCCGCGAGGCGGCCGAGTTCGCCGGCACGCTGGGGGCCCACCTGATCATCTGGCCGGGCGGCGAGGGCTACAACTACCCGTTCCAGACACCCTACGTCGATTCGTGGCGCTGGCTGATCGAGGGCATGGGCGAGGCGGCCTCGGTGTGCCGCGAGCACGGGATCAAGCTGTTGCTGGAGCACAAGAACTCCGAGCCTGCCATGAAAATCTTGATGCGCAACATCGGGATGTGCCTGTTCGTGGTCAACAAGCTGCGCGAGCAAGGGCTCGACAACGTGCAAATCAACATGGACTGGCAGCACCTGATCATGAACGGCGAGCACCTGCCCGAGTACGCGGCTTTATTGGCGTCGGAGGGCCTGCTCGGTCACCAGCACGGCAACTCGGGCTGGGGAACGTTCGACGACGACAACATGGTCGGGGCGACGGCCTTCATGGAGACCTTGGAGCTGGCGTTGGAGTTGCGGCGGTGTGGTTACGGGTCTGGCGGCGAGCGGCTGGGGTTCGATCTGTACCCGTACACCGAGAACCAGGTCGGGGCGGTGCGCCAGTCGGTGCTGAACTGGCGGTTCATCGACTCGGTGGCCGCGCGGATCGACGAGCCGGCGTTGCGCGAGGCGCAGCACGCCAAGGATGCGGTGCGCGCCTATGAGATCGTCTACGCGGCTTTGGGTGCGTGACCGCCACGTCGTCGCTGCTCAAGGATCGCGTGCAGCCGGTGCGCCTCTTGGTGCGGCCGCTCGTCCAGCCGCCCCTCTGTGACGCGGACGGTCACGTGGCTGTGCGCCAGCATGTCCGCGTCGCGGTCACGATCGTCCTCGAACGGGATCGCGCCCATGTGGAACTCCCGGCTGTCGAGTTCGACAATGACTTTCTCTTCGACGAACAGCGCGTCGGCGACGTAACCGAGGAGCGGCTGGCCCATGACCGGCGCCGGCAACCCGTACTTGTGACAGAACGCCGGGAAGTCGTCCTCCCAGCCGGACCGGGTCGGGGTGCCGTCGAGGCCGATCAGCTTCGCTATCCGCTTCGCACCTGGCGCCCGCGGGTGGCGCGCCAGCGCGTCCGCGAACTGATCCTCGTTCGCCCACAGCGAGTGGAGCATGTTGTTGACCACCCGCTTGAGGGCCTTATCGCCGAGCCGTGGCGACATATCGAGCGCGGTTTGCGCCGGCGTCGTGACGCGAATCCCCAGCTGCTTGGTCACGTCGCGCCACTGGAGAGTGGTCGATCGATGCACTCGAATCCCCTTCGTGCGCCGATCGCCTACCACGGTCACCTCGTACGGTTTGTCCCATTGACGCCAGTAGCCCCAGAGCGTCATTGCGGAGCCGTGGCTCAGCGCCGCGCCGGACCCGCACGCCAGCACGGCCGCGCTCGCCCACTCCTGCCCCGTGATCGGGCGTCGGCCAACCGAGTAGACGCCGCGGAACACCCTGTACAGCCGCCCGATCTTGACGCGGTATCGAATCGCGTCATCGTCCAACCCCAGATCGAGAAGTTGCCTCCGCGAGATGTTCCCGTGCTGCTTTGCCGCCACCGCCGCGATCGCTGCATCAGTCGCTTGGGAAGAAACTCGGACTATTTCCGAGTTTCTTCCCGAGGGCCTGGGGGGAGGGAGCGTCACGTACAACAAGAGCCCCCGCCACCCGATTCCCTCCCCCCCAGGCCGTGAGCGTTCTGGTTGGAATCGATGTCGGGACCACGGCCACCAAGGGCATCGCGATCGACCCGGATGGCACGGTGCTGGCCCGCGCCGAAGCCGAGTACGCCCTCTCCACACCAAAGCCCGGCTGGGCCGAGCAGGACCCCGAGGACTGGTGGCGCGCCACCGAGACCGTACTCGCGGCACTCAAGGAACAGACCGGCGAACCGGAAGGCATCGGGCTATCCGGACAGATGCACGGCCTCGTCGCGCTGGACGAAAGCAACCGGGTGCTCAGACCGGCGATCCTCTGGAACGACCAGCGCACCCAGGCCGAGTGCGACGAGATCGAGCAAACCATCGGACTCGACCGGCTGATCGAGCTCACCGGCAACCGCGCGCTGACCGGTTTCACCGCGCCCAAGATCCTCTGGCTGCGCCACCACGAGCCGGACATTTACGCACGCATCAAACACATCGCGCTCCCCAAGGACTACGTCCGACTGAAGCTAACCGGCGAGCACGCCACCGACGTCTCCGACGCCTCCGGCACGCTGCTCCTCGACGTCGCCAAGCGCCGCTGGAGCGATGAGGTCCTGACCGCGCTGAATGTCGACCGAGACTGGCTCCCAGAAGCGCTGGAGAGTCCGGCGCTCTCGGGCCACACCAAAACGGGAGTCCCGGTCGCGGCCGGCGCCGGCGACCAGGCCGCGGGCGCACTCGGCGTCGGGGTCGACCGGCCCGGTCCGCTGTCGATCGCGCTCGGCACCTCGGGCGTCGTCTTCGCAGCGCTCAAACAGTTCGCGGCCGACCCCCAAGCTCGCGTTCACGCGTTCTGCCACGCCGTTCCACAAGCCTGGCACGCCATGGGCGTGATGCTGTCCGCGGCGGGCTCGCTCACCTGGCTGCACAACGTCGCCGCCCCGGACACCAGCTACGACGAGCTTCTGGCAATGGCGGATGCGTGGCCGGCGGGAACCGAAAATCTCATCTTCCTCCCCTACCTCGCCGGCGAGCGCACGCCCCATGCTGACCCTGACGCCCGGGGCGCGTTCGCCGGCCTGAGCCTCCGCCACGATCGGGGCGCCCTGACCAGAGCGGTCCTCGAGGGCGTCGCGTTCGGACTCAGAGATTCGCTTGACCTGATCGACGAGCTCGGAGAGAAAAAACCGGAATTGGGTCGCATCTCAGGCGGTGGCGCCCGAAGCGATCTCTGGGCGAAGATCACAGCAAGCGTGCTCGAACTGCCACTGCAAAGAGTTGCCGTCGACGAGGGCGCCGCGTTCGGAGCGGCGATTCTCGGTGGCGTTGCCGCCGGCGTCTGGCCTAGCGTTCAGGATGGGGTTGCGGCGACCGTGCGGCCGAAGGGGGAGCGGATCGAGCCCGACCCGGAATGGGTCGAGATCTACAAAGAACAGCGACCCAAGTTCCAGGCGCTGTACCCCGCAGTAAAGCGCGCGCTCACCTGAGGCAGCGTCAAACAATTATCTGGCGTTCTGGCGGCGTCTGGACGCGCCTGACACCGTCGGCTCGCCCTCAAGTACTCCCGGTACTATCGCAGCGAGCCGACGGAGTCAGACACGACCAGCCACTCGCCAGCTCCGCCACCTAATTGTCTGACGCTACCTGAGCGGGCCGATCGCGGCCTCGACCGCATCCACCAGCGCGCCCGAACGCACCAGCGCCTCCACCGCAGCGAGCTCGGGCGCCAGGTAGCGGTCGGGCCCGGGCCCGGGAACAGCGGAACGGATCACCGACAGCGCCGCCCCCGTTCCAGGGGCCGGCGCCAGCGGCGCACGCAGATCCAGCCCCCGCGCCGCGCAGCACACCTCGACCGCGACCACCCGCGTCAGATTGGCCACGACCAGACGGAGCTTTCGCGCCGCCCCCCATCCCATCGAGACGTGGTCCTCCTGCATGGCCGAAGTGGGCAGCGAGTCGACGCTCGCCGGCGCGGCCAGCCGGCGGTTCTCGGCGACCATCGCGGCTTGGGTGTACTGAGCGATCATCATCCCCGAGTCAACGCCGGGGTCGCCGGCCAGGAACGCCGGCAGGCCGTGGGACCGAGAAGCGTCGAGCAGACGGTCGGTGCGTCGCTCGGCGATCGCACCGACCTCGGCCGCGCCGATCGCCAGGTAGTCGCAGGCCAGACCGACGGGCGCGCCGTGGAAGTTCCCGCACGACTCGACCCGCCCGTCGGGCAGCACCATCGGGTTATCGATCGCCGACCGCAGCTCCACCGAGGCCACCCCGCGGGCAAACGCCAGCACGTCGCGCGCCGCGCCGATCACCTGCGGTGCGCATCGCAGCGAGTACGCGTCCTGCACGCGGGGATCGCCGTGCCGGTGGGAAGCGACGATCTCGGACCCGGCGAGCAACGCTCGCAGATTCCAGGCGCTGTCGACCTGTCCGGGCTGGGGCCGCAGCGCGATCAGGTCCTCGTCGAACGCACGGTCGGTGCCGAGCAGCGCCTCGACGGACATGGCCGCGGCGACATCGGCGGCGCGCAAAAGGCCCTCGAGGTCCGACACGGCCATGACGAGCATGCCGAGCATCCCGTCGGTCCCGTTGATCAAGGCCAGCCCCTCTTTGGCGGTGAGCTCGAGCGGCTCGATGCCGGCGGCCGCAAGCGCCCCGGCGGCAGAAACCAGACTCCCGTCTTCTCCGAGAACCGACCCCTCGCCGGTCAGCACGAGCGCGCAGTGGGCGAGCGGCGCCAGGTCGCCGCTGGCCCCAAGCGAGCCGTACTCGGGGACAAACGGGGTGATCCCCGCCCCCAACAACGCCAGGATTCGCTCCGCCACCACCGGACGCGCGCCCGAACGCCCCATGGCCAGCGAGCGGGCGCGCAAGAACATCATCGCCCGCACGACCTCGCGCTCGATCGGAGGTCCCATACCGGCCGCATGCGAGCGGACCAGCGAGTGCTGGAGCGCGATTCGCGCTTCCGGAGGGATGCGCACGAGCGCCAGCGACCCGAACCCGGTCGAGATGCCGTAGGCGGGTTCCTCGGCGGCGGCCCGGGCGGCGACCACGGCCGCGCTCCGCTCCATCTCGTCTCGCGCCGCCGGCCCCAAGACCGCCGCAGCATCCGCCCGCGCCACGGCCACTACCTCGTCGGGCGCCACGCCCATCGGCCCGAGCTCGACCCCCGGCGTCACGACCCCGACACCGCCGCGCCTGGCCCCGGCCGCACCTCGACCGCACCGAACAGTGATGTCGAACCCGGCGGCATTAGAGCGAGCACGCTACCGCCGAACCCGCCACCCATGATCCGTGCCCCGAGCGCACCCGCTTGTTTACACCGCGTCACCGTCTCCTCGACCGCCGGCGTCGAGATGTCGTAGTCATCGCGTAGGCTGGCGTGCGAGGCGTCGAGCAGCTGGCCCAGCTCCGCCATCTCGCCGGATGCCAGCGTCGCCACCGCCTCGTCGACCCGGGCGTTCTCGGTGACGACATGGCGGACGCGCGCGTCAAGCGGCGACGGTAACGACCCGACATCGGAGAGTTCAGCCTCTCGCAGGCTGTCGACGCCGAGCAGCTTGCACGCCTCTGCGCATTCGGCGCGCCGCTCGTTATAGCCCGAGCCGGCGTGCGTGTGCTCCTCACCCGAGTCGACCGTTACGAGCACACAATCACCGAGCGAGAGAGGCACCGGCCGGACCTCGAGCGAGCGGAAGTCGATCCGCAGCGCCCGATCGCGCTCGCCGAACAGCGAGGCGATCTGGTCGAGCAGGCCCGTCTGCGCGCCGACCCAATCGTTCTCCACGCGCGAACAGAGACGCGCGAGCTCCATCCGGTCGGGCTCACCCGCGCCGGCGAGCGCGAGCAGCGCCAGGACGAGCGCCACCTCGAGCGCGGCGGACGACGACAGCCCGGCCCCGCGGGGCACCGTGCCGCTGATGTCGAGGTCCGCCCCCACGAGCCCCACGCCGAAATCCGCGAGCTCCGCCGCCGCCCCCCGCACGAACGCGCGCCAGCCCTCGGCCGGCTCGACCGCGTCGAGCGGGAACTCGTCGCGCTCGTCCAGATCGGCGGCCACCGCCGAAATCCGGCGGTCGCGCAGCGCGCTCGCCCGGACCGTAATGCCGGCCCCGATCGCGAACGGCAGGGCAAGACCTTGGTTGTAGTCGGTGTGCTCGCCGATCAGGTTGACCCGTCCGGGCCCGAATGAGGTGAAACGAGTTGCCAAGAGTTAGTGTCCCGGGCCATGACAGCCGTGAACTGGGGCATTCTGTCGACCGCGCACATCAACCGCCTGTTCGTGGCCGGCGCCCGCCAGGCGGACAACGTGCAAATCGTCGCTGTGGCCAGCCGCAGCCAAGCGCGGGCGGACGAGTACGCACTGGCGAACGAGATCCCCCGCGCGCATGGCAGCTACGAAGCTCTACTCGAGGATCCCGACGTCGAGGCCGTGTACATCTCACTGCCGAATTCGCTGCACATCGATTGGAGCGTCCGCGCGCTGGAGGCGGGCAAGCACGTCCTGTGCGAGAAGCCGCTCAGCCGGCGGCCGAGCGAGGTGCAACGCGCCTTCGACGTCGCCAAGAGCAACGGAAGACTTCTCATGGAGGCGTTCATGTGGCGCCACAATCCCCAAACCCGCCGCCTCACCGAGCTGGTCGCCGAGGGCGCGGTAGGTCGGGCCCGAATGATCCGCGCCGTGTTCGGGTTCGTGGCGGACGACCCGCAAAACGTCCGCCTGAGCAAGACCCTCGACGGCGGTGCCCTGATGGACGTCGGGTGCTACTGCGTGAGCGCCGCCCGCCTTATCGCGGGCGAGCCCCAGCGGGTGAGCGCCGAACAGGCGCTCGGCGGCGAAGGCGTGGACGTCGCGTTCGCCGCCACCATGCGCCACCGCGACGACATCCTGAGCCACTTCGACGCCGGCCTGGCGCTGGCCAGCCGCGACCTACTTGAGGTCGTGGGCGATCAGGCAACGCTGCGCGTCGAGGATCCGTGGCACTGCCGCAACCCGGCGATCGAGCTCATACGCCGCGACGGCGTAACCGAGCGGATCGAGATCGAGAAAACGGACTCATACCGCCTGGAGGCAGAGAATCTCTCGGCGGCGATCCGGGGCGAAGCCGAGCCGCTGCTCGGACGTGACGACGCGCTTGGCCAGGCCCGGACGATCGAGGCGCTGTACCGCGCGGCCGACGACCATCGTGTCGTCACGCTTGGCTGACCCAACGGGGTAGCCGCCGTCCAGGCGGCTACCCCCGCAGGGCGAGATCAGCTACCGGAAGCTGCTGTCGTGCGCGTAATGGCCGTGGCCGACGGTCGAGAACTTGTACGACGTCGTCGTCGTGAACGTGCTGCCGGCATTCAGCACCACCGACGGCCATCCGGTCTGGCCGATGTGGTTGGGCGAATCCGGGTAGTGCTGGGTCTCGAGCGTGAACGCGTCGGTCTGCCGGTAGGTGTGACCACTCGTCCCGGTCAGGTCGCCGACCAGGAAGTTCCCGGTGTACAGCTGCACGCCGGGCTGGTCGGTGTACGTCCACATCGCGATGCCATCCTTCGGATCCTGGGCCACGGCGGCCAACCGGTAGCCGGAGCCGTTGAGCACGAAGTTGTGGTCATAGCCGTGGGCGATGACCAGCTGCGTGAACGGCTGCCCGCCGTTGTCGCCCACCGGATTGCGGATGTCCTGGCCGATCGGCTTCATCCGGGTGAAGTCGAACGCGGTGCCGGCTACCGGCGCGAACCCGACCGGGATCAGGTTCTCGTTGATCGGCGTGTACTGATTGGCGTTGATCTGGAGCAACTGGTCGAAGACCGAGCCGCTGGCCTCACCACCGAGGTTGAAGTACGTGTGGTTGGTGAGGTTGATGACGGTGGCGTCGCCGCCCGCCGGCGCCGTGTTGACGGCCTGGTAGCCGATCTGCAGCGCGTTGTCCCTGGTCAGCGTGTAGGTCACCGTCGCCGTCACCGGGGCCGGGTAGCCCGTGCAGCTCGTGCTCGGCGGGATCGTGCAGCCCTCGCCCGCCGGGAAGCTGTGCGTCAGGACCAGAGACACGCCCTGGGAGCTCGACGCGGTGCTGGCCGACCACACCACGGTGTTCCACCCGAGGTAGCCGCCGTGCAGCGAGTTCACGCCGTTGTTGGCGTCGAGCGTGTACGTCATGCCGTTGTTGTCGCATCCGGTGCACGACATCGTGAACTTCGCATTGGCGATCCGGTTTGCGTATCGGCCGATGATCGCGCCGAAGTACGTGTCGCCCGATCCGCCGGGTAGCGGCCAGGACGTGCTGTTGGCGCCCTGCGTGAAGTCGTTCACGTAGTCGGAGAGGCTGGGGAATCCGAGCGCGACGTTGCGCAATGTTCCCCACCGGTCCCGAACCCAGATCGACTGGACGACCCCACCGTAGTTGGTGATGTTCACGGTCATCCCATGACCGTTGGTCAGCGTGTACAGGTTGACCGGCGTCCCGTTGGCGGTGCCCCACGGAACGCTGCTGATACTGCCGCCACCGGACTTCCAGTGCGCGGCCTTCCCGCCGTGATGTGTCGAGCGCTGATGCGCCGAGCTTCCAGCGCTGGCCACTGCCAGCAGCGCTATGGCAATGAGCGTGGCCGATGAGAACGCAAGCAGCCTCCTGCCGCCGCGAGAAAGATGCAGCATGGTGCGTACTCCCTCTTGGTCGTTGGCTGCGCGCGGCCGCCGCCCGCTTTCTGTGCGGGGCGATGTTAGCGCTAACGCGACGCCAGTTGTTAATAAACGTCGTGTGCCTCTGGTTAGCGAGCGGCCGCGGCGCGGCGCGGCCGAGGGCCGCGGATATGCTGGATGGATGGCCCCACGCGCCACCGCAGCACTAGGCGAGATCATCCGTCAGCAGCGCGAGCTGGCCGAGCTGTCGATGCGGCAGTTCGCCGATCTGGCCGGAATCTCCAACCCGTACCTGTCGCAGATCGAGCGCGGGCTGCGCGCGCCGTCTCAGCAGGTGCTCGAGGGGATCGCCAAGGCGCTCAGCCTCTCCTCCGACGCCCTCTACGAACAGGCCGGCATGGCCCCTCCTGGCACTGAGCCCGAGGACAACGCCGTCCTCGACGCGATCGCGATCGATCCGCGGCTGACCGCCCGCCAGCGCAAGGCGCTCGCCGAGATCTACGAGTCGTTCGTGGCCTCCTCGCCCACGGGCCGGCGGAACTCCGCGTGAGCTCGGGAGCGTCAGCGGCTAAGGCGCCGCCGTCAGGCGCCGCGACAAGGCAAAAAGGCGGCGCTGGTGACCGGCGCGGCGAGCGGCATCGGCCGCGCCGTCGCCGAGCGGCTGCAGGCCGACGGGATGGACGTGCTCGCGGTGGACCTCAGGCCCGATCCCGAGGGTCCGGGCACGCCGTTAGAGGCCGACCTGACGAACGCGCAAGCCAACGAACACGCCGTCCAGACGGCCCTGGACCGGTTTGGCCGCCTGGATGTGGTCGTCGCCAACGCCGGCATCCAGCACGTCTCCCCGATCGAGGACTTCCCGGTCGATAAGTGGAACACGATCGTCGCGCTGATGCTGACCAGCCCGTTCCTGCTCGCCAGGTACGCCTGGCCCGCGCTGAAAGACTCGGGCGCCGGCCGGTTCGTGGCGATCGCGTCGGTCCACGGGCTGGTCGCGTCGCCCTACAAGATCGCCTACGTCTCGGCCAAGCACGGCGTGCTCGGGCTGTGCAAAACCCTGGCGCTGGAGGGGGCCGAGCACGGGATCACCGCCAACGCCGTCTGCCCGGGCTACGTCCGTACACCGCTCGTCGAGAAGCAGATCGCCGATCAGGCGCGCGCCCACGGCCTGCCCGAGGAGGAGGTGATCGAGAAGGTGATCCTCCAGCCTCACGCGGTCAAGGAACTGATCGAGCCCTCCGAGGTCGCCGGCGTGGTGGCCTTCCTGGTCAGTCCGGCCGGAAAGATGTTCACCGGCGCGCCGGTGACGCTCGATCAGGGCTGGACCGCGCGCTAAGGCGCCGGCGACCAAGGCCCCGGCGACGCTATCCCGCGGCCTGCGCCGCTTCCTCGCGCAAGGGCCTCAGGACTTCCTCGAGACGAACAAGCTGATCGAGCAGCGCCACGGCCGCGGTCTCCATCACCTCGTTGGCCTGGAGAACGCCCTCCTCGTCGATGAACTGCTGGTAGAAGGGGACGTTGACCTGCTCGATCACGGGCGTCAGCTTGACTGCCGTCACGACCTGCTGCAGCTGCTCGACCGAGCGCGTGCCCGCCGCCACGCCGCCGTAGGAGACGAACCCGACGGGCTTGTAGCGCCACTCGTGATGCAGGTAGTCGATCGCGTTCTTCAGTGAGGCCGGGTAGCCGTGGTTGTACTCGGGCGTGACGAACACGAATGCGTCGGCCGCGTCGACCATCGCGCTCCACTCGTGGGTGTGCCGGTTCACATACCGGCGCAGCCGCGGGTGGTTGGGCTCATCGAGCAGCGGCAGCGTGAACTCGGCCAGATCGACCACCCTGATCTCGAACGCGCCGTGCTCGTCCGCGCGCTCGCTGAACCACGTCGCGACGGCCGAGCCACCGCGGCCCGGGCGGGTGCTGGCGATAACGATCATCAGCTGCGCCATGGCGCGAGAGTATGACGGGGAGCGCCGCAGTCAGCGGAAGTCGACGAGCGCGACCGAACCGCGTGCCGTGGCACCGCCGTCGGTGACCGTCACCGCGGCGCCCAGCTGATTGCCGTGCGCGTGGGCGAGCAGCGAGCGCCCGGTCGAGTTCAGCGAAAAGATCAGATAGCCCACGCCGCGCGCGCCGATCAGCTCGGTCCCGGTGGAGCCGATCGTCTTCCCGCCCGCCGACAGGCTCGTGCTTGCGTGGCAGGGCGCGGTCCCAAGGCACTCGGCCAGCAGCCCGCCCACGCCCCCCGAGGACACGAAATCGGTCAGGCCCAGGATGCGCAGCGTCGACGACTGGCTCGCGCCCCGCGCCGGCGCTGATCCGCGGGTCGAGAACGGGACCAGCGTGATGAACCGGGCGAAGCTCAGCTTTGAGATGTCCTGCCCCGTCATGTACACGAGCAGGCGGTGGCCCTTGGCGTGGGCGAGCAGCGACCGGCCGGCACCGTTGAGGGAGAAGTAGATGAGGCCTCCGCCCTCGGCCGGGATGTCCTCGCGCCCGGTGCTACCGACCACCGTGCGTCCGACCTTGAGCGTGACAGCGATGTGGCAGGTCTGCGAGTTGTCGCACAGCGCCGGCAGGGCGCCGGTTCCGCTGGCGGAGGACACGAACGCGCTACGCCCGGCCACCCCGATGTGCGGCCCGACGCTGGTCGTGGCCGAGGTGCCGAGCACCTGACCGTTTGCCCCGAGCGCCTGAACGGCGAAGTACGGCATGCCGGTCGAGGTCGATATGCCGGTCTCGAATCCGTTTCTTCCGACCGTCTGGAGCGTCGTCAGCGAGCCCGCGCTAGGCCCCGCCAGCACTCGCCACGACGACACTGTGGTGGCGCCGTTCCAGCTCGCCCAGACCTCACTCGTCGTGTCGTTGTTGGCTGCGGCCGCGACGCTCGGGGGCGTCGTCGGCTGCCCCGTCCACTGGAAGCGGTACGCGCGGTAACTCGAGGTATTCGAGGTGAACCGCGCGTCGAAGATCTGCTTGCCGGACGCAGAGAACTCGGTGAAGTAGGGCTGCTGTCCCCAGCCCACGAACATGTCGCCGTTGGGCAGCGCCTGCGCGTTGCCCTCGAAGTTCGTGTCGAGAGCCGGGCTGTGCTGGTAGGCCTTGAGCAGGGTCACCGTCTTCGTGGACTCGTTGACGGCGACGCTGATGGCCCGCCCCGCCCGGACCGTCGGCGGACCGCCGCCGTCGTCGAACATCGTGAACGTTCCGTTCGGCTGCACCAGGACGTCGTGCTGGAACACGGTGCTTGTGCCCGTGCCCCGTTTGAACTGGTTCTGGTTCGTGCCGAGCGTCCACATCACCGCGCCCGTCTGGCTGTTCACCTTGTACACGCCCCAGGTGTTGCGCATCGAGAGGATCAGGTTGCCGTCGGTGTCGAGCGAGATCGAATTCAGGTGGTACGGGTCGTACACCAGTCCGGGCGCGTTGGTCTTGAAGAAGGACTCGCTGATCGGGATGTGATCGAGCGCATGCCACTCGAACAGCACCAGCCCGGTCTTGACGTCGATCTCCTGGACGACGGCGTCCATCAGCGGCCGGGTCTTCTCCGCCGGGTAGGTGACCGGCGAGATGCCAACGATCCACGCGTCCCCCTGTGGCGTGAGGAGAAACTCGTGCAGGTCCACGCCCCGGACCCCGTTGGCCGCCTGCACGGTCGCTATCTGCTGGTAGCTCGTGTTGTAAATCACGCCCTCGCCGTCGCCCGAGCCGTTGTTGGTGTAGCCCTGGAACCAGGTCAGCACCGGTTGCCCCCCGTACTGCTGGACCCGGAAGTCGGCCGCGAGCTCGTTCGTCGGCAGCGGGTCGAACCAGATCAGATTCCCCGACGGGTCGAGGATCATCGGGCCGTTCTGGAGCGGGCCGTACTGCGGGGTCAGGAAGATGTCGCCGTTATAGGCCGCGGACGAGCGCTGGTTGACCGTGACCGACGCCGGCTCGAGGCTCGGCTGGGAGTGGAAGTACTGGACCCCGTTCGACCCGGCCGGGACCATCGGCAGCTTCAACGGGGTGAACGTCCCGAACGGGGTGGCGACCTTGAACGAGAACGAACCGTTCGTGCCGCCGACGATGTTCAGCCCCGTGGTGACGGTCACGGTCTCGCCCGCGGTGAACGGCGCGTTGGGGATGAAGCTCCCGCCGTCACCGTCGGAGTCGGCCTCGATCTTTCCGCTGTGGGCGCCCGAGCTCGACCCCACGACCGAGATCGACCCGATCTGCGACGCCGGGATCCCCCGGAACGTGATCTGCTGCTGGGGCAGGTTCCAGTTCGTGCCGGGGCTCGGGAACACGCTCACCGCCGGCTGCGCCACCGCGCTCCCGGCGCAGGCCAGCCACGCCGACGCGATCGCCAGTGCGACCACGAGCCCCCTGCTAATCCCAGACCTCCGGGCCTTCAGTTGTCTTGAAAATCCCTGCAACCTCAGATCAGAACCCACCTGGACTGCAAACGTTGCGCCGCGCAGCGTAGCTTGCGGTCCGTACGCTTACGGTCAGGTCGGGCGCGGTGTCCGTATGGTTCCGCGCCATGCGCTTCGCGTCCGTCCTCCACGACGGCATGCCGATGGCCGTGTTTCTTGACGGCGACCAGGCCGTGCCGCTGCGGGGCATCCAAGAGCTCGGCACCGAGACCCCGCGGTCGCTGCTGCTCGACCCGCCGCTCGAGCCCGACTCGGCGTTCCCGGCCGCGCAGGTGGAGCGGCGCGCCGTCGTCCCCCATCCCGGCAAGGTCATCTGCGTCGGCCTCAACTACGCGGCGCACATCGAGGAGACCCAGCGCGAGCACTCGGATTACCCGGTGCTGTTCACGAAATTCGCCGCCACCTTGACCGGCCCCTACGCCGACATCCCGCTCCCGCCCGAGAGCGAGGCGATCGACTACGAGGGTGAGCTGGTCGTGGTTATCGGCGAACCGGGTCGGCGGATCCCGCCCGAGCGGGCGCTCGAGCACGTCGCCGGCTACGCGATCGCCAACGACGTCTCCATGCGCGACTACCAGTACAAGAGCCACCAGTGGCTCCAGGGGAAGGCGTGGGACGCCTCGACTCCGGTCGGCCCCGACCTGGTGACGCTCGATGAGATAACCGAGCCGCTCACCCTGCGCACGTTCGTCAACGGCGAGAAGACCCAGGACGCCACCACCGACCTGCTGATCTTCGACGTCGCGACGCTGGTCAGCACGGTGTCCGAGTTCGCCGCCGTCCAGCCCGGGGACCTCATCCTGACCGGGACGCCGGGCGGCGTCGGCTACCGGCGCGAGCCGCAACTGTTGCTGAAGGACGGCGACGTGGTGGTGGTCGAGGTCGACGGCGTCGGGCGGATCGAGAACCGCTGCGTCGCCGAGCGGTCCGCTAGACGCGACCCTCTGCTCGAGCGCGGCCTGGACTGCGGCCGCGAACCCGTCGACGTCCTCCTCGGTGGTATCCCACGAGCACATCCATCTGACCTCGCCGGCGGACTCGTCCCACGTGTAGAACGGGAAGTCGCGCTGAAGCGACTCGGTGACGGCCGGCGGGAGCGCCGCGAACACGGCGTTGGTCTCGACCGGCCGCGTGATCGTGAGTCCCGGCCCGCCCGACACCGCGCCGGCAAGTCGCGCGGCCATCGCGTTCGCGTTGCCCGCACACCGGAGCCACAACTCGTCGTCGAGCAGAGCTTCGAACTGCGCCGCGAGGAAGCGCATCTTCGAGGCGAGCTGCATCGACTGCTTGCGGATGTACAGGAAGTCCGGGACCAGCTCTGGGTTCAGCACGACGACCGCCTCGGCACCGAGCAGCCCGTTCTTGGTCCCGCCGAACGAGAGCACGTCCGCGCCGTCCGCCACCTCCGCGAGCGACACGCCCAGGGCGGCCGCCGCATTCGACAGTCGCGCCCCGTCGACGTGCAGCACCATGTGGTGCTCGTGCGCCAGATCCGCCAGCGCCCGCGTCTCCGCCTGCGAGTACAGCGTCCCGAGCTCGGTGCACTGCGAGATCGATACCGCGCGCGGCTGCACAGCGTGCTCATCCCCGATCCGCGCGATCCGGCTCTCGACGGCCTCCGGGGTCAGCTTCCCGTCGACGCCGGCAACGGTCAGCAGCTTGACGCCGGCGATCACCTCGGGCGCGCCGCACTCGTCGACGTTCAGGTGGGCGGTCTCGGCGCAGATCACCCCCTCGAACCGGCGGCACGCGGTGCGCAGCGAGACGACGTTGGCGCCGGTGCCGTTGAACACAAAGAACGCACTCGCGTCGTCGTGGAAGGTGTGGGCGACCCGCGCCTCGACCCCGAGCGTGTACTCGTCGTGCCCGTACCCGAACGTGTGACCGACGTTCACCCGGGCGATCGCCGCGAGGACGTCGGGGTGGATCGTGGCCGAGTTGTCTGACGCGAAACCGCGGGCGCCGTTGGAGCTCACGCCGCGAGCTTAGCCTTCAGCGACGAATAGAAGATCGAGAGCGGGAATTCGTCGTCCCGCACGAGGTCGATGTAGGGACGCGGATCCTCGACGTCGGTGAAGTCTCGCGTCTTCGCCGACCACTTCGATCCGGTCGCCGGCTGGACGCTGGCGGCGACCAGGTCGTGGGCCGCGGCCCAGTGCTGGAGCTTGGTCCGGTCGATCCCGTCGCGATACAGCTCCTCGACGTCGTGCCGAAGCGCCGCGACGCCGTCGGCCACCCGGTCCCACTCGATCGTCAGCTGGTTGTCGGTCCAGTGCAGGTAGCCGTGCCGGTGCAGATAGGCGAACAGCAGCTGCCCACCCAGCCCGTCGTAGTTGCGCACCCGGTCGCCGGTGATCGGGAAGCGCAGCAGCCGGTCGAGCAGGATCGCATACTGGACGTAGCGCGCGAACGACACGCCCTCGGACTCGAGCTCGACCGCCTGACCGAACGTGGTCAAATCGCAGCGCAGCTCCTCGAGCGAGTACATCCAGTAGGGCGCCCGCTGGCGGATCATGAACGGGTCGAACGGCAGGTCCCCGTGGCTGTGATTGCGGTCGTGGATCAGGTCCCACATGATGTAGGCCTGCTGTGACATGGCCGGGCTGGCCAGCATGCACGCCGCGTCGGGAGGAAGGTTCATCCGCAGCAGATCGGCGGCCTCGCCGGCGACCCTGCGCAGCCGCTCGGACTCGCGGTCGCAGAAGATCGCGCCGAAGTTGGCCACCGGTCGCCCGGCGACGGAGAACGTCTCCGGGAACAGGACCGCGCACTCGCTGTCGTAGCCCTTCGTGGCATCGATCAGCTCGACCGCCACGTACTTCGCGTTGTCAAACTGCGTGCGCTCGAGCGACGCAATCCACTCGGGCCACGGGACGCGAATGATCAGCGCCTCAAAGCACGTATCGCGCGAGCCGTTCTGTTTGTACATCGGAAACACGACCAGGTGCTCGATCCCGTCGATCCGCTGGAGCTCGGGCCGGAAGGCTTCCAGCGCCCGGGTGAAATCGGGTTTGCCGAAATCCCACGCCCGCAGGTCGTCGACGACGGCGCTCAGGTAGTCGCCGTCATGCGGAAACCGCGGCTTCAGCTCCTCGATTGATTTGATGATTTTTTCTCGGTGGCCGCGGGCCGCGTCGGGATCCCCATCGAGCGAACCGTCCGGGCCCTGAAGCTGGGCCAACGCGTTCGTCTCGTCGCGCAGCGTGATCCAGGCCGGGTCGTGCTCGGGTCCGGCCTCGCCGCGCGCCGCCTGCACCGGCCAGGTTCCGCCGTCGGAGCGGGCGACCCAATAAACGAGGTTCAGCCAGAGGCTGCGGTGGTCGAGCTCGTCGATGCAGTCATCGCCGAACAGATCGGAGTCGGCCAGCACGACCACGCGACCCTCGCCATGTCCCGTGGCCACGATCAGCGGCCGGCTCGGGACCGACGCAGTGGTGTGGGTGCGCGCGAGCACCGCCGCGCCGTTGCTCGCACAGATCGTCGTCGCGCGGTAAAGGCAGGCCTCGCTCACCCGCGCAAGCTGATCGCCGGCGCGCCCGCGAGCGCCCGGCTGCAGGTCGGCCAGGATCCAGCTCGGCGCGTCGCGGTAGTGCTCGTAGTCCTGGACGGTGTCGTTCTCCAGGTGCAGGCCGAAGCGCCCGAGCAGTTCGTTGAGGTTGTTGCCGTACTTCTCCTGCTCGGTCTCGCCGAGCACGATCAACCCGCCACCGTGCGCGACGAACGCCTCGATCGCGTCGAGCTCGTCGCCGCTCAGCCGCGGCGACCCGTTGCCGGTGGTCCGCTCCCAGGCGGGATCGGACGGGTGGGCGATGACCAGCACGTCGCATTCGCGCAGGGTCTCCGTGGAGAGGGGCTGATCGACGTTGGGCGCGACGGTGAACTCGCGGGTCGCCAGCACGGCCGCCGCGCGAGCGTAAGAGGAGTCGCCGGGGTGGGCCGGCTGCATCTGGCGCGCGAGCTCGGGACGGATCGTCCACGCCTCGCTGTGCGCCTCGTCGAACACGACGCGGGCAAGCGTTCCTGACTCGGGCATAAAGTCAGGCTATCGAGACCTCCGGCGGTTGTCGATGCCGAAATCGATGTAATCTCTGCAACAGATCGCCGCTTGGATGACCAAGATCGTCAGATTCTTGCGCTACTCGTCGAAGACGGTCGGCGCACCTACGACGACATCGCCCGCCGCGTCTCGTTGAGCGCACCCGCGGTCAAGCGGCGCGTGGACCGGCTCCGCACGCGCGGGGCGCTCCAAGGGTTCACCGCGGTCGTCGACCACGACGCGCTCGGCGACCACACCGAGGCGCTGATCGAGCTGTTCTACGCCCCGGGCACGCTGCTCGACCAGGTCGCGGACACGCTCCAGCGCCACCCCGAGGTTGTGGAGGCATGGAGCGTTACCGGCGAAGCGGACGCGATCGCCCGCGTGCGCACCGAGGACAACGCCGGCCTCGAGCGGCTGATCATGGAGCTCCAGCGCGACGGCCTGGTTCAGCGCACCCGGTCGCAGGTCGTGATGTCGCGCCTCGTCTCGCGCGCGGGCACTTAGTTTTAGGGGCCGAGCGAAGCGACGCCAAAAGTCCGCTCCGGCCGCCACCGTTAACCTTGACAGAGTCATGTCAAGGTTTGCTAGCATCGCCCCGATGCGCGACTTCCTCGCCGCCACGCGGGAACGAGTCATCGTCTACGACGGCGGCATGGGCGCCACGCTCGAGCAGTTCGACCTCAGCCTCGAGAAGGACTACGGACTCCCCGGCCGCTGTCACGAGGTGCTGGTGCTCAACCGCCCAGACGTGATCGAGGGCGTGCACACCGCGATGCTCGACGCCGGCGCCGAGGTGCTCGAGACCGACACGTTCCAGGGCTCGCGTCTGAAGTTGTCCGAATGGGGCCTCGAGGACCACACGTTCGAGATCAACCAGAAGGCGGCCGAGATCGCGCGCAAGGCGGCCGGCGAGCACCGGTTCGTGGCCGGCTCGATCGGCCCCACCGGCTTCCTCCCCGCGAGCGACGATCCGACGCTAGGTCAGATCACCTTCCCCGAGCTGCACGAGGTCTTCCGAGAGCAGGCCCACGCCCTGATCAAGGGCGGCGCCGACCTGATCATCATCGAGACCGCGCAGGACATTCTCGAGGTCAAGGCCGCGATCTTGGGCACACGGGAGGCGTTCAAACAGGCTGGCCGAAGCGTCCCGATCCAGTGCAGCGTCTCGCTGCTCCCCCAGGGCGGCAAGATGCTGCTCGGCACCGACATCAGCGCGGTGCTGACCATCCTCGAGGCGCTCGACGTCGATGGGATCGGACTCAACTGCTCGACCGGCCCCGAGGACATGCGCGACGCGGTGCGCTTCCTGGGCGAGAACTGCCCGGTCCCGGTTCATTGCATCCCGAACGCCGGCCTCCCCCTCCAGGGTCCCAACGGTGAGACGATCTTCCCCGAGGAGCCCGAGCCACTGGCCAACGTGCTCGGCGAGTTCATCGAGCGGTACGGCATCTCGATCGTCGGCGGCTGCTGCGGCACCACCCCGGCGCACATCGCGGCGATCGCCGAGCGCGCCCACGGTCGCACGCCCGGCGACCGGCCCGCCAAGCGACCGCCGCACGTCTCGAGCATGATCGAGGCCACCCCGCTGGTCCAGGACCCCACCCCCACGCTGGTCGGCGAGCGGGTCAACTCACAGGGCTCGCGCAAGGCCAAGGATATGCTGCTGGCCGATGACTACGACGGGCTGCTCACCGTGGCCGAGGACCAGGTCACCGGCGGCGCGCACGTGCTCGACGTGTGCGTGGCGCTGACCGAGCGCCAGGACGAGGACGAGCAGATGCGCCAGGTGGTCAAGCGAATCTCGCTCACCCAGCCCGCGCCGATCCAGATCGACTCGACCGAGCCCGAGGTGATCGAAACGGCGCTCCAGCAGATCCCGGGCCGCGCGATCGTCAACTCGATCAACCTGGAGGCCGGCCGGGCCAAGCTCGACCGGGTTGTGCCGCTGGCCAAGGCGCACGGCGCCGCGCTGATCGCGCTGACCATCGACGAGGTCGGCATGGCCAAGACGGCGGAGCGTAAGTTCGAGATCGCGCAGCGGCTCAAGGAGCTGTGTTGCGACGAGCACGGGCTCGACCCCGAGCTGCTGATCTTCGACTGCCTCACGTTCACACTCACCACCGGCGACGAGGAGTGGCGGCCGAGCGCGGTGGCGACGATCGAGGGGATCCGCAAGATCAAGCAGGAGATCCCCTGTGTGAAGACGTCGCTGGGCGTCAGCAACGTCTCCTTCGGGGTCGGCCTACCAGCGCGCTCCGTTCTCAACAGCGTGTTCCTGCACCACTGCGTCGAGGCGGGGCTCGACCTGGCGATGGTCAACCCCAACCACATCACGCCGTACGCCGAGATCTCGCCCGAGGAGCGGGAGCTTGCCGACGACCTGGTGTTCAACCGCCGCGACGACGCGCTCGAGCGGTTCATCGCCCACTTCGAGTCAAAGGGCGAATCCGAGGCCGAGGCCGAGAAGGCCGACCCGACGGCCGGCATGGAGCCCGAGGAGGCGCTGCATTACCAGATCCTGCGCCGCAAGAAGGAGGGCGTCGAGGACTGGATCGACCGCAGCGTCGAGAAGATCGGCGCGGTGCCGACGCTCAACGAGGTGCTGCTCCCGGCCATGAAGGAAGTCGGGGACAAGTTCGGCGCCGGCGAGCTGATTCTCCCCTTCGTGCTCCAGTCGGCCGAGGTGATGAAGCGCGCGGTCAAGCAGCTCGAGCAGTACTTGGACAAGATCGAGGGCTACACCAAGGGCACGGTCGTGCTCGCGACCGTGTTCGGTGACGTCCACGACATCGGCAAGTCGCTCGTCAACACCATCCTCACCAACAACGGCTACACCGTCGTGGACCTGGGCAAGCAGGTACCGATCCAGACCGTGATCGACGCCGCCGTCGAGCACAAGGCCACGGCGATCGGGCTGAGCGCGCTGCTCGTCTCCACTTCCAAGCAGATGCCGGCGTGCGTCCAGGAGCTTCACTCGCAGGGGCTCGAGTTCCCGCTGCTGATCGGCGGCGCGGCGATCAATCGCAACTTCGGCCTGCGCATCCTCTACCCGAACGGCACCGAGTCCGACGAGGTCTACGAGCCGGGCGTGTTCTACTGCCGCGACGCGTTCGAGGGGCTCTCGAAGATGGACCAGCTCGTCGACGCCGATGCGCGCGCCGGGTTGATCGCGAAGGTCCGGGACGACGCCAAGCGGTTGCGCGAGCGGCCGCAGGAGACCGACGACGACGCGCCGCCGGTGACCGACGCCTCGGTCCGCGCCCCGGTGCCGGTCGACAACCCGATTCCCGAGCCCCCGTTCTGGGGCGTGCGTGAGATCGACGTCGACATGGATGCGATCTATCACCATCTCGACACGCACGTCCTGTTCAAGCTCCACTGGGGTGGCAGGGGCGTCAAGGGCGAGGAGTGGAAGCGGCTCGTGGGCGAGGACTTCAAGCCTCGCCTCGAGCGCATGTGGCGCGAGCAGAACTACCTGCGCCCGCGCGCCCTGCTCGGCTACTTCCCGTGCAACTCGGACGGCAACGAGCTGATCGTGTGGGATCCAGAAGGGGTGGGTGGGTCCCAAAAAAAGGAGCTCCACCGTCTCGTTTTCCCAAGACAGCCGCGTCACGACCGGATCTGCCTGGCCGACTTCTACCGCCCCGTCGAGTCGGGCGAGGTCGACGTGGTAGCGCTTCAGGCCGTCACGGCAGGCGACGAGGTGACCGAACTGATGGCGAAGCTCGAGGCCGACGGGGAGTTCGCCGAGCAACTGTTCGTCCACGGCCTGGGCGTGCAGACCGCCGAGGGCATGGCCGAGTGGGTGCACTCGCGCGTGCGCGCCGACCTGGGCCTCGAGCCGACCCAGGGCCGTCGCTACTCGTGGGGCTATCCGGCGTGCCCCGAGCAGTCAGAGCACGAGAAGGTGTTCGCGCTGCTCGACGCGCCGTCGATCGGCCTGCGCCTGTCGGGCGGCTACGCGGTCGAGCCCGAGCAGTCCACGCTGGCGATCGTCGCCCATCACCCGCAGGCGGTCTACTTCGGGATGAAGTCGGGGTTCCTGCCCAAGACCGGCCGGCAGGCGGCCGACGAACTGATCGCGGGCACCGACAAGGACCCCACTCGGCTGTCCGAGCTGACCGACGCCGACCCGGAACCGGTGGCCGAAGGCGAGGACCAGCCGGCGATGGCCGAGGCCTGACGGCTACGAGCGCGCCTGGACCGGCGCCGTGGGTTGCCGCGAGCTCGGGCGCGCCGGGAGCTTGACCGGGGTTGTGTGCATCGCGCGCAGTCGGACCTCGCGCCAGGACATCCCCTCCTTGAAGAGCGCCGGCATGCCCATGATGATCGCCGTGGTGACCTCAACCGCCTGGAGGATCACGCCGTAGGCGACGCCGTCGCCGTAGCTGATGTGCCAGCCGGTATGGAGGACCGCGGCGCAGGCGGCCTGGAAGACGCCGAGGTTGGCCGGGGTGGCCGGCAGGACGGCGGTGATATTGACCGCGAACAGCACGGCCGCCGCGGCCCCGATGCCGGCGTGCTTATCGAGCCCCAGCGCCACCAGGAGGATCCAGCAGGACAGGCACTGCAGCGCCCAAGCCGACAGCTGCGCCACCGCCGCGGCGGTGCCGAGGCGGGGCCGGCGGAACACGATCAGACCGGCGCGCACGCGGGCCAGCGCGCCGCGGATCTGCGCCGCGACGAGATGCAGGCGCGAGTAGCGCGAACTGTCGGGTGCGGCGCGTAGTGCCACCGGGGCGAGCAGGACGACGATCAGCAGCACGAGTGGAGCGATCGCCGCCACCAGCAACGCGTCCTGATGGCCGTTGAACAGATCGATCGAGGAGAACATGATCGCTCCGAGGACGATCAGGGCGACGATGTTGAGCAGCGTCTGGGACACGACCGTGCCCAGCACAATCGGCAGGTTCTCCCGCGGGCGTCCGGTTCTTCGCGCCACGACCAGCGCACGAGACGGCTCACCCAGGCGGGCCGGCAGCGTCGAGGACATCAGCACGCCGATGAAGGTGCCCTGGGCGGCGTCCGCGAACCGCACACAGGCCCGGGGCAGCGCCGCCTTCAAGATCGCGTACCACGAGACGGCGCGGACCGCCATCGCGCTGCACATGACGGCCAGGCCGAGCAGTACGAGCGTCGGACTCGCGGTGATCAGGGCCGAGGCGATGTTGGCCAGCCCGATCTTCTGGAGCGCCAGCACGGCGAGCGCGGCACCACCTATTGAGACGCCCGCGACGCCGATCCGCCGCGCGACCCCGAATGCCTTGCTGTGGCGCTGCGGACCAGTCAGCTTCGGCTCCAGGCTGGGGAGGCGCTGTGCCGGAACGTGCGGCTTCAAATCGGCGGCGCGAACGCCCGCCCGGACCGCGGCACGCTGGATCGCTCCGACCGGCTCGGGCGTCGCGACCGCATCCTCGTAAGCCTCCATCACCTGGGCAGCAACGCTGGGCCAGGCGAACCGCTCGGCGCCGAGCGCCGCGGCACGGGCCATCGCGGCCCGTCGCACTGGCTCCTCCCACAGGTCGCGCAGGGCCTCGGCGAGGGCCTGGGCGTCGCCCCGGGGCACGAGCACGCCGTCGACCCCGTCGCGCACGACGTCGCGGTAGCCGGCGATGTCGGACGCCACGACCGGCGTTCCCGCCGCGAACGCCTCGGTCAGCACCATGCCAAAGCTCTCTCCCCCCAGCGACGGGGCGCAGAGGACGTCTGAGCGCTCGAGCTCGCGCTGCTTGGTCTCGTCGTCGACCTTGCCGAGTACGCGAACATCGCGCATATCGAGCATCAGCGGCGAGAGCTCGTTCATCGACGGTCCGATCACGGTCAGCTCGGTCGGGATGTGCTCGCGCAGCGCCTCGAAGGCGCGCAGCAGGAGCGGGAGGCCCTTGCGTTCGACGGCCTGGCCGACGAACACGATCCGCAACCGATCGGCTTGAGGGCGCAGCGCCGCCAGCGCCGCCTGCTGGGAGTCGACGTGCACGCCGTTGGGGATCACCCGGTAGTGGCCGCCGAAAAAGCGCCGCGCCGTCCAGGCGGCGGCCTCGGAGACCGCGATCCGGACGTGCAGGTGGTTGAGCATCCGCCGCGCTCCGAGGACGTTGGCGATCCCGTTCGAGACACGGTTCTCGTTGTAGGTGTGAAACGTGCCCACCAGCGGCAGCCGCACCTGGTCGGTTACGCACCAGGGAGCGACCGGGGCGAGCGGCTCGTGCACGTGAATCACGTCGTAGCCGCCGGTGCGAAGCTCACGGTTGGCGGTGGCCAGCGCGTAGGGGGTGAGCGAGACGTTCGAGACGGCCTGGTTGGCCTTCAGCGAGAAGCTCCGCCCCAGCGACACCAGGTATTCAGGTGCTTCCATCGGCTGGGGCCGGGCGCCCCGGTGCAGGACCGACCCGAACCGGTCCGGCGTGTCGAATGGCGCCAGGACGCGGACGTGGTGGCCGTCGGCGATGAACGTCTCCGCGAGCGCCTCGATGTGCCTCGTGACACCCCCGGGATACGTCCACGAGTACGGCGACAGGATCGCTACTCGCATGTGTACATATGGTAGACGTTGGGGTTAACGGAGAACGGACGGTTCCGGTCGCCGCGCGGGGGCCTGCGTATCATCGAAACATGCCCGTTCGGCATTTCGTCAAGTACACCTTCCTGAAGGTGGATCCGGCGTGGCGCCGGCTTGAAGGCGACGAGCGCGCTGGGGACAAGCGCCAGTTCGCCGCCGCCTGCGAGGACTTCGCCGACGGCCACCTCCTGCGAGCGTTCTCGCTGGTCGGGACGCGTGGGGACGCGGACCTGATGCTCCTCAGCCAGGCCCAGAACCTCGAGCGGATCCACGAGTTCCACGTCGTCCTGGCCCAGAGCGGGCTGATGAAGTGGTGCGAGATCCCCTACTCGTTCCTGGCCATGACCAAGCCCTCTGAGTATTCCGAGGAGTCGCGCCTGGAGGTTCGGCCCGCCCACGGCAAGTACCTCTTCGTCTACCCGTTCGTGAAGACGCGAGCCTGGTACGCGCTGCCGGCCGACGAGCGCTGGCGGATCATGCAGGACCACATCAAGGTGGGGCGCGAGTTTCCGTCGGTCGACCTCAACACGAGCTACTCGTTCGGCCTCGATGATCAGGAGTTCGTGGTGGCCTTCGAGACCGACAATCCCGCCGACTTCCTCGATCTGGTGCAGCGACTGCGCACCACCGAGTCGAGCTCGTACACGCTGCGTGACACCCCCACCTTCACCTGCATCTCGTGCTCGGTCGAGCGGGCGCTGTCCGCTCTCGACGGCGACCCGCTGATCGCCGAGCGCCCGCATCCCACGTTGGAGGAGGCGGTGGGGGCACAGACGTGACGTCGGATCCGGCCACGATCGCCCGACAGGAATCCGCCGTCGAGGCGCTCAGAAAGGCGGACCCGGTCATGCGCCAGGTGATCGACGAGGTCGGCCCGCTCGGAGACTTCTTTGAGGGACGCCCGACCGAGCACTACAGCACGCTCGTGCGCTCGATCGTCGGGCAGCAGCTTTCGACGCGCGCCGCCGGCGCCATCTGGCAGCGCCTGATCGATCGGTTCGGAGGCCACGTCCCCACTCCCGAGGAAGTGCTGGCCGACGACCCCGAAGAGCTGCGCACCGCGGCCGGCCTCAGCCACGCCAAGGTCAAGTACCTCCGCTCGCTGGCGGAGCACGTCCTCGACGGGTCCCTGCAGCTCGACCGGCTCCACGACCTTTCGGACGATCAGGTGATCGCCGAGCTGGTGTCGGTGAAAGGGATCGGTCTGTGGAGCGCCCAGCTGTTCCTGCTGATCCACCTGCGGCGTCCGGACGTCCTGCCCTCAGGAGATCTGGGGATCCGCCGCGCGGTCATGATCCGCTACGGGTTGCCGGCGATGCCCAAGCCGGCCGAGGTCGACGAGATCGGCGAGCGGTGGCGGCCGTATCGGACGCTCGCGTCGATGTACCTGTGGCGGTCGCTGCACACGACGCCCGTGTGAGCCGGCGGCGCGCTTAGGACTCACGACTCAGGACGAGCCGTGGAGGAGCGAGAGGAGGTTGGCGCTCTCGCTTGCGCTGGGGATGGCCGGGACCCGCTGCGGTCCGTACTGGAGGAAGTTCTCAGTCATCGCGATCGAGACCGTCTGGCCCGTATTGGGCAGCGGCTCGGAAAAGGCCAGCTGGACGCGCCGGACCAGGTTCGAGGAGTCGATCCAGACGTCGATCGGCATCTGCGTCGTGAGGCCCTTGCTCTTCAGCGTGTTCACCAGCTGCTCGATCGTTTGCCGCTGAGCGGCGGGAACGGCGTTGGGCAGCTTGGTCAGATCGACGACCGCGTGGTATTCGGTCGTGTGGACCCCGTTCACGGTCGCCTGGCCGAGGTTCTTGACCGAGCTCGCCGATGTGGCGCGCAGGTAGTCCAGGTACTGGCCGGGGTCGTTCAGCGAGGAGCTACTGCTGATCAGCGAGCCCAGTCCCGGGATCCCGGCAACCTGACCGACCTGGCTCAGGTTGATGTAGAGCCACGGCTTGCCGCCGGGAATCTTGCTCGTCAATGACGCGGGGAGCTTCATAAAAACCGTCGTCTTGTCGAGCACCATCGCCCAGCTGGAGCGTCCCCGTGCCGGCGCTGGACGGCAGGTCCATCTGCATCGTCGCGGCACCCAGGTGCGCGGCCGGCGAGAACGATCCCGTACCGGTCATCGTGGATCTGGCCCGCGTTCGGGACCGTCTCCTGCATGCTCATCGCGATCCGGTAGCCACTCGCGGTGCTGGACACGTCGGCGGCACGGCTCAGGGAGACGGTCGGTGTGTTGCCGGAGCCCGACGACCCGCCGCAGCCGGCGACGAGCGCCGCAGCAACTGCCAGCCCGATCAGGACGCCCCCTGCCCGCATCCGCGACCTCATGTCCGCGACGGTACTACCCCGCGCCGCTGGAGCTCATGCGCCCGGCGCTTGCGACGGACCGTCCACCGGCAACCTCGGACGCGCCCCCGAACACCACTCCCGCGCGACAACCCCGGGAGGACCGTCCGCGAAGCGCTATACGGCGGAGACTTCTTCCTCGTCGGCGACCCGGAACGACGAGCCGCAGCCACAGGCCGCGATCACGTTCGGGTTCTCGACCTTGAAGCCGGCGCCCTGGAGTCCCTCGACGAAGTCGATCACCGAGCCCTTCACGTACGGAAGGCTGGGCAGGTCGACCAGGAGGCGGATGCCCTTGTCCTCGAAGACCTCGTCGTTGTCGCGCTGCTCGTCGAACGCAAGCGCATACTGGAAGCCCGAGCACCCACCGCCCCGCACGCCAACCCGCAGGCCGGCGGTGCGGCGACAGCGCTCTGTGAGGAGAGGAACTCGCGAACCTTCTCGGCGCCCTTATCGGTCAGTGTGATCATCGATTCCATTATCGGCTCCTTGCTTCACGAAGTATAGCGCTGGCCGCGGGCTCGCTACGCTACGGGCATGGCAGTCAGTGGAGCACCGGCCACCCCCGACGAGCTCAAGCAGCGCATCGAGGCGGGCATTCCGGGCGCGACCGCCGAGGTGACCGGCGACGGCCACCATTTCAACGCGGTGGTGTCGGCGTCCGCGTTCGCCGGCCTGTCCCGGATCGCCCAGCACCGGCTCGTCTACGACGTGTTCGGCGCCGAGGTCGGGGACCGCATCCACGCACTGTCCATCCAGACCAAGGCTTCGACCACGGAGAGCATCGCATGAGCGACGAGACGACCAACCCGCTGCGCGAGCAGATCCAGACCGCGATCGAGGAGAACCCCGTGCTCCTGTTCATGAAGGGGACTCCCGAGCAGCCCGATGTGCGGCTTCTCGGCTCGTACGGTGGCGATCCTCCAGTCGGTTGGCCAGCCGTTTGCGGCCGTCAACGTCCTGCCCGATCCACGCATCCGGCAGGAGCTGTCGGCCCTTTCGAACTGGCCGACGATCCCGCAACTGTTCGTCGACGGCGAGCTCGTCGGGGGTTGCGACATCGTCACCGAGATGTACGAGTCGGGCGAGCTCCAGCAGACGCTGGGGCTCGAGAACGACGCCCCGACCGAGCCGGCACCCGAGCCGGAGACGCGCGAAGCGGCGCCGCTCAGTATCGAGAATCGTTTGTAGGGGCCTCGCTTCGCTCGGCGTCCTCCGGATGATGTCGCGGCCGGCCCATTGGCGAGGCACGGACGCCGAGCGGGCCGCAGCCGCGACGCCGTCGACCCCGTCCGGACAGGGGATGCGCGTGCCCGGATAGGATCGGCGCCATGGCCGCGACTCGGGCTGTCGTCGCTCTCCGCTACGAGGACGGCGCGCTACGGGCGATCGACCAGACCCAGCTTCCGTGGCGGGAAGTCGAGCTCGAGCTCCACACCGCCGAGGACGTCGCCGGGGCGATCCGTCGCCTGGCCATCCGAGGAGCGCCGCTGATCGGGGTTGCCGCGGCCTACGGGGTCGCGATCGAACTGGCCAGCGAGCCGACGCCGGACACTCTCGACCGGGCCGCGGAGCTCCTGCGCAGTGCGCGACCGACCGCGGTCAACCTGTCCTACGCGGTGGATCGCGTCAGCTCGCGCCGCCCGAGGAGCGACAGATCCGTACGCCGCGGCGCTGGCCGAGGCGCGGGCGATCGAGGCCGAAGAGCGGGCGTCGAGCGACGCGATCGCTGCCCACGGGGCTGAGCTGCTCGCCGGCGCGCGGCGGATCCTCACCCACTGCAACACGGGTGCGCTGGCCGCGCCCGGACGCGGGACCGCGCTCGCGGTGATCGCCGAGCTCGCCGACCGCGGCAGCGCTCGAGCGCGTGCTCGCCACCGAGTCGCGGCCGCTGCTGCAGGGCGCACGGCTGACCGCCTACGAGCTCGCCAAGCTCGGGATCCCGCACGAGCTGATCGTCGACAGCGCCGCGGCCGGGCTGATCGCCGCAGGCGCTGTCGACGCCGTGATCGTCGGGTGCGATCGCGTGGCGGCCAACGGCGACGTCGCCAACAAGGTCGGCACCTACGGCCACGCGCTGGCCGCCCGCGGCGGCGGGAATCCCGTTCGTGGTCGCCGGCCCTACGTCGACGATCGATCCGGGCACTCGGAGCGGCGCGGACATCGTCATCGAGGAACGCGATCCGGAGGAGGTTCGCTCGGCCGCCGGCCGCCGCCTCACGCTCGACGGCACGCCCTGCCGCAACCCGGCCTTCGACGTCACGCCGGCGGCGCTCATCACCGCGCTGGTCACCGAACGTGGCGTGGTCCGCTCCCCGGACGCCGACTCGCTCGCGCCGTTCGGACCCCGATGAGAGTCGCACGGGCGTTCGCCCCGGGCGACGTGCGGCTCGAGGACGATCCCGACCCCGAGCCGGGACCCGGCGAGGTCGTGTGCGAGGTCCTCGCCTGTGGCGTGTGCGCCTCAGACGTGACCGACTGGTACATCGCGCCGCGGTTGCCGGCCGTGCTCGGGCACGAGCTGACCGGGATCGTTCGGGCGCTCGGGCCGGGCGCGATCGCCCCGGCGCCCGGAACCACCGTGGCGATCCACCACCACGCCCCGTGCGGTGAGTGCCGGCGCTGCCGGCGAGGTCACGAGACGCTCTGCGAGCGCTTCCGCGCCACTCGTCTTGACCCCGGCGGGTTCGCCGAGCGGGTGCGGGTGCCGGTGGAGCTGACCGGTGAGCTGCTCGAACTGCCGGACGGAGTCGATCCGGTGGCGAGTACGTTCATCGAGCCGCTCGCCTGCGTTCTGCGGGCCCAGGACCGAGCCGCGCTGCATCCGGGCGACGCGCTGCTCGTGGTGGGCGCCGGCGTCAACGGCCTGCTCCAGATCGGAGCCGCCCACGCCCGCGGAGTCGACGCGGTGTGGGTGCGCGAGCCTCGCCCGGAGCGACTCGAGCGAGCCGTCGGGCTCGGAGCCGAGCTCCACGGCAACGAGCAGGTCGACGTGGCAATCGTCTGTACGCCCAAGCCCGAGGCGATCGCCGCCGCCGCCTCGGCGCTGGCGCCCGGTGGAACGCTCTGCCTTTACGCGCCGCCGGCGCCGGGCGGGCTGGTGGCGGTCGAGGGCAGTGAGCTGTTCCTGCGCGAGCTGACGGTGACCGCCAGCTACTCCGCGGGGCCGAATGACATGCGGGAGGCCCTGAGGCTGATCGCAGCGGGAAGGATCGATCCGGCGCCGCTCGTCTCCCACCGCTTGCCCCTCGAGGAGACGGGCCGCGCGCTCGAGCTCCAACGCAGCGCCACCGCGTTGAAGGTCGTCGTCGAGCCGTGAGGGCCGCGATCCTCCACGGCCCGCAGGACCTCCGCGTGGAGGAGGTGGGCGAGCCAAACGGCGAGGTGATCGTCGAGGTCGAGGCCGCCACGACGTGCGGCACCGACGTCAAGATGTGGCGGTACGGCCACCGGGTCCTGCCGCCCTACCCGTGCCCGTTCGGCCACGAGACGGCCGGCGTGCGCGCCGACACGGGCGAGCGGGTGCTCGTGTCCGATTCGGTCGCCTGCGGCTCGTGCCAGCCGTGCCGCCGGGGACGGGCCCAGATCTGCCGAAGCCCGACCTGGGTGCTCGGCGGCTTCGCCGAGCGGATCGCCGCCCCGGAGGCGGCGCTCCATCGCGTTCCGGACGGACTGCCCGCCGCGGCGGCGGCGATGGCTGAGCCTCTCGCCGCGGCCGTTCACGCGCTCGCGCGCGGGAGCGACGCCACCGACGTCGGGATCGTGGGCGGAGGGCCGATGGGGCTGATGCTCGCCGCGCTGCTGATCGCCGAGGGCCGCTCGGTGACCGTCGCCGATCCTCACGCCACGCGCCGCGCCCAGGCGGCGGGACTGGGCGCGCGCGGCGTCGATCGCCTGGCCGACGAGCACGAGCTCGTATTCGAAGCGGTCGGCCGGCCGGACACCTGGCGGGTCGCCGCCGGCGCTGCCGCGCCCGGCGGCGTGGTCGTGCTGGTCGGCGGCTGCCCGGGCGGGAGCGAGGTGACGCTCGACCCCGGCCCCCTCCACTACGACGAGCTCGAGCTGCGCGGCACGTTCCACCACTCGCCGGCAGACGTCGACCGGGCGCTTGACGTCCTGGCGAGAGACGAGATGCTGTGGCGGACCTTGCTCGGCGAGACGATTTCGCTGGACGAGCTGCCGGCCGCGCTCCAAGCGCCAAGCGGCGGCCCGGCCAGGAAGTGGGTCGTCGACCCGCGCCGCTAGCGGTCGATCGCACTGTCCCGCGGAATGGCGGCGGCGTCTAGTCGGTCGTCCGCCGGCGGTAGAGAGCGCTGGCCAGCGGCGCGAACACCGCGAGCAGGGCCACCGACCACAGCAGCGATGCGAGCACCGGATGCTGCATCGGCCAGGCGTGGATCGCGGCCGAAGGGTTCGGATTGCCGAACAGCTGACGCGCCGCCGTGGTCACCGCGCTGACCGGGTTCCAGTTGGCGATCGTCCGCAGGACCGCGGGCATGTGCGCGGTCGGGACCAGGGCGTTGGAGACGAAGGCCAGCGGGAACAGGATGATCAGCCCGAGGCCCTGTGCCGACTCGGCATCCTGGCTGACCAGCCCGAGGCAGGCGCAGCCCCAAGACACGGCGTAGCTGAAAAGCAGGAAGATCCCGACGCCGGCGACAGTCGAGCCGAGCGAGGCGTCGGGACGCCAGCCGACCACGAATCCGGTCGCCATCACGATCGCAGCGCACAGGGCCGCGCTCAGCAGGTCGGTCAGCGACCGCCCGACGAGCACCGACGGCTTCCAGATCGGGAGCGTCCGGAATCGGTCGATTACGCCCGTCCCGAGATCGGTGCTCAGACCGACTGCGGTTCCGATCGCTGACGTCGTCAGGTTGATGGCGAGCAACCCCGCGATCGCGAAGTCCGTGTAGTTGCCGCGGGACACCACGACTCCGGCGCCGAACACGTATACGAACAGCAGCGTGAACAAGACCGGCTGGATCGTTACGTCCGACAGCCGGAGCGGCTCGCGCGCCAGGTGGACCAAGTTCCGCGCGGTCAGCACGGCAACGTCACGGACGGCTCCTCGAAAGCGGCCGCCGGCGTCCGCGGCCGCAGTCGAGATCGAGAGGGCCTCCGGAGCGGTGAACGTTTCCGTACTCATGGCCGTACCCCCTGACCCGTGAGGGCGAAGAACACGTCGTCGAGCGAAGGCGGGCGCACCTGGACGTCGTCGACCGCTACCCGCGCCTGATCGAGCGCCCGGACCACCCTGGTGGCCAGGCCCGGGGTGCTGTCGACGGGCGCCCGGAGATGGCGGCCGTCGTGGGCGATGGCGATCGAGCCGTCGACCAGCGGTTGCAGGGCGACTTCGGCCTCTGGGTGCGCCTCTGACAGTGTGACCTCGAGACGGGCGCCGCCCACCTGCGCCTTGAGCTCCCGCGGCGTTCCCTCGGCGATGGCCCGACCGTGGTCGATCACCACGATCTGGTCGGCCAGCTCGTCGGCCTCGTCGAGGTATTGCGTCGTGAGCAGGAGCGTCGTGCCGTCGGTCACGAGCCGGCGGATCACCTCCCACATGCGGGCCCGGCTCGTCGGATCCAGGCCGGTGGTCGGTTCGTCGAGAAACAGAACCGGCGGGCGGGTGAGGACGCCGGCGGCCAGATCGAGGCGCCGGCGCATCCCGCCCGAGTAGGTCTTCATCGTCCGGTCGGCGGCGTCGCTCAGCTCGAACTGGTCGAGCAGCTCGGCGGCCCGGGCACGCGCCTGACGCCGTCCGAGACCACCCAGGCGGCCGATCATGACGAGGTTCTGGCGCCCAGTGAGGAGCTCGTCGAGCGTCGCGTCCTGGCCGGTGACGCCAATCCGGCGCCGCACCTGTGCCGGCTCGCGCACGACGTCGAACCCGGCCACGTGGGCGGAGCCGCCGTCCGGCACGGCCAGCGTGGTCAGGATCCGCACCGCGGTGGTCTTGCCGGCCCCGTTCGGGCCGAGGACGCCGAGGACGGTTCCGCGCCGAACGGCGAGGTCGAGCCCCGCGAGCGCCACGGTGTCCCCGAATCGCTTGGTCAGCCCACTCGCTCCGATCATTGGGTCTGATGTCATCTCGATTCCCTTACCGGTCGACAAGTAAGATCATTTGCGATGCGGAACCATACCCGTCAACTTACCGGTCGTCAAGTAAGCAATCTCGACTAGACTAGACGCCCGATGCCGACCCCGCAGAAGCCCTCGACCCGCGAGCGGATCCTTGACATCGCGCTCGAGCTGTTCAGCGAGCAGGGCTACGACAAGACATCGCTCCGCGACATCGCGGAGCGGCTGGGCACGACCAAGGCCGCGCTCTACTACCACTTCGAGCGCAAGGAGGACATCCTGCTGGCCCTGCACCTGCGCCTGCACGAGATCGGCCGCGGCGTGCTGGTCAAGCTCGATGAGCTGGAGGGAGGCCAAGCCTATGTCGAGGCGTGGCCACAACTGATGGACGAGCTGATCGACCGGGTGGCCCAGAACCGCGAGCTGGTCCTGCTCCACCTACGCAACGCGCGCGCGCTGGAACAGATCGGCTCCGACGAGCGCCACCAGGCCGAAAACCAGGACATGCTCGAGCGGTTCGGACGGCTGTTCGCCAACCCGGAGATCCCGCTGGCCGATCGTGTCCGGATGACCTGCTCGATCGGCGCGGCGATCGCCGGGCTGATCGACGCCGATAACCGGTTCGGCGACGTCGACGGCGCGGTGCTGGTCGAGCTCGTCCGCAGCTCTGTCAGGGACATGCTGACGCCGTCTGCCCACCTGAAAGTGTAGGTACGCGGAGGGATCGTTGACTTCGGTTCAGCGACTCTAGTAGCGTGGAACCGGGGTCGACATGAGGCAGCGTGGCGCGGTTTGGCGGCGGTGGACGCTCGGGGCGACGGTCGCGGGCATAGGGTGCGCGCTGGGTCTCTCCTCGCCAGCATGGGCGACCAACGGATGGTCGGGACCCACGACGATCGACAATCCCAACCCGCCGCAGTACATCTCCTGTCCGTCGTCGACGTTCTGCGTAGCGGTCGGGACGAACGGCTATGCACAGACGTATAACGGCAGTTCCTGGGGAACGCCACAGTTCATCGATCCGAGTCTGAACCTGAGCGGTAGCCCGCTCATCTCGATCTCGTGCCCTTCGACCTCGTTCTGCGCCGCGGTCGACTTGGCCGGCTACGCGCTCACGTTCAACGGCAGCACGTGGACCCCGCGCAGCCAGATCGACACGACCGGAAACGGCGTCAGCGCCGTGGGATGCGCGTCGGCGTCGTTCTGCGTCGCCGGCGACGTCGGCGGCAACGGGTTCGTCTACAACGGCACCTCCTGGTCGGGGGCGATCACGGTGAACAACACCTCCAACCACCAGGACATCGGAGACATCGCCTGCCCGTCGACCTCGTTCTGCGTCGCCGTGGGCGAGAGCGGGTCGGTGGAGACCTCCACGAACGGCGGCGCGACCTGGACCAACCCGCCGCAGATCATCGGCTCGAACAACCTGACGTCGGTGTCGTGTCCCTCGACGACGTTCTGCGTCGCCGTCGACACCGCCGGCAACGCCTACACCTACAACGGCGCCACGTGGAGCACGGCCGACCCGATCGACACCACGAACGGGCAGTTCGGCGGCGGGTCACTGTACTCGGTCTCGTGTCCGTCTTCGTCGTTCTGCGCCGCGATGGACGGCTTCGAGAACGTCTTCATGTTCAACGGAACGACCTGGACCGCTCCGCAGCAGCTCGAGACCGGCGCTTCCCTTCATCCGGGAGTCGCATGCGCCTCGTCGTCGTTCTGTGCCGCGGTAGACGGCGGCGGCAACGCGTTCATCTACGGCACCGCGTCCGCCCCTCCGCCTCCGGCGACTGTCCCGGCGCCCGTTTTGGGCCAGAGCGTGGACGCCTCGCCGATCGCCGGCGTGGTGCTCGTCAAGCCGCCGCCCGGTAAGTCGCTCGGCGCGGCGGGCGACGCCGCGGCGGTCAGCAAAGGCCAAGGGTTCGTGCCCCTCACCGAGGCCCGTCAGATCCCCACCGGCTCAGAAATCGACGCCCTGCACGGCTCGCTGAAAATGGTCACCGCGACCGGCCAGGTCGGCAAGACGCAGACCGCCACCCTCGCCGGCGGCATCTTCAAGGTGACCCAGACCCGCTCAGGCATCAGCAAAGGCCTGACCAACTTCAACCTAGTCGAAAGCGCCTTCCAAGGCGCCCCCAGCTACGCCACCTGCACCGCCAAGCACAAGGCGAGCGACGCCACGATCGCGAGCCTTTCCCGCAAGACCCTGCAGCTACTCAAGGTCGGCGGCCACGGCAAGTTCAAGACGACCGGCCGCTACGCCTCGGCCACCGTCCGCGGCACCGTCTGGACGATCTCCGACCGCTGCGACGGCACCCTCACGCACGCCATCCGTGACACCGTCCTGGTCGACGACTTCGCCCGGCACAAGACGATTCTCCTGCACGCCGGCCAGAGCTATCTCGCCAAGGCGCCGGCCCGGTCAAGTAGCTAGCCGCGCCGGTATTTCAGGTGCTCAACGATCCGGCGCGAGTCGCAGATCGCCTCACCGTCGATCACCAGCACCGGAACCCGCTGCTGGCCGGTCAGCGCCTCGACCTCGGGCCGGCGCGAGCGGCGCTGAGGCACCCTGACCTCGTCGACCCCGATCCCGTCTCGAGCCAGCGCCCGGGCGACCTTCCCACACGGGCACAGCCAGTTGGTCGGCGTCGAGCAGCGGTAGAGCGTAGGCATACCTATACAGATACGTATATATATGTATGCCTATAGCCAGCCGAGCGGGGAGCGGCGGACGAAGGTGCCGGCGACGCGGAGGGCGACCGGCTGACGGGCGCCGGGCGGGGACAGGCGGGCACCGTCGCGTCGCCGGTACCAGGCGATCGTCTCCTCCAGGCAGTCCTCGTGGGGCGAGGTCCGCCAGCCCAGCTCGCGCTTGGCCTTCGCGCTCGAGCAGGCCCAGTTCAGCGCGACGATGCGGACCTCCTGCGGCGACGGGATGGCACCGCCGGCGACCCATTGGCCGCCCTCGGCAAGCGCCAGCGCCACGCGGCCCGGGAGCTTCACCGCCGGCGGATCGATCCCGGACAGCCGGGCCAGGTCGGCGAACAGGCGGTCCATCGTGAAGTTGCGGTTGCCGAGGATGTAGCGCTGTCCGGGCACTCCGCGCTCGTCGGCCAGCAGATGGCCTCGGGCCACGTCCTGCACACCGACGATGTTCAGCGTGCCGTCCACGTAGGCGGGGATCTGGCGGCGCATAAAGCGGCGCACGAGCACGGTCGAGGAGCGACCGCAGTCGCCCGGCCCGAGCACCGTCGCCGGGTTGACGATCACCACCGGCAGCCCGCGCTCCAGCATCATCAGCGCCACCGCCTCCGCCGCGTGCTTGGAATCGACGTACGAGATGCCATACCGCGCGGCATTCCAGACGTTCGACTCGGTCGCCACGGCACCCTTGCGCGCCGGCCCCACGGCCGCCACCGATGAGGTGTAGACGACACGCTCGACCCCGGCCCGGAGCGCCTCCTCCAGCACGATCCGCGTCCCCTCTGCGTTCAACGCGAACACCTGCTCGCGCGACAACCTCAGGCTGGTGGTGCCGGCGGCGTGAAACACCCGGTCGACGCCGCGCAGCGCGCGTCTGACCGCCTGCCGGTCAAGAACGTTGCCCCGGGCGGTGGCGACGTCCAGGCCGCCAAGCGACGTCAGATCCGACGCCGGGCGGACCAGCGCGCGGACCTCGTCGCCGCGGCGAACGAGTAACCCCGTCAGGTGCGACCCGATGAAACCGGTGGCGCCGGTCACGAGCGTGCAGGGCATTTTGGTGGAGCGAGAACCCGCCGGGCTCAGCGGGCGCCCCGCCGGCGCCGCCCGCCGAAGGCAAGCGCCCCGAGGGCGGCGATCCCGCCGCCGAGCACGAACCCGGCGACTCCGGCGCCGATGAGCACCTCTCGCTGATGGGCGCGCATCTGGGAGCGCCAGTCGGTGAGCTGGGCCACCTCGACGCGCAGCTTCTCCAGCGAGGTGCCTAGCTGCTCGCGGTTCTGCTCGATCGAGGTGCGGATCTGGTCCGGGCTGCGGGTCGCCATCAGGGAAGCACGTCGCTTTTCGTAGTCACAGTCTCGCGGATCCGCTTGGCTTCGTCGATCGCCATCGTCGGAGCCGGCGGGCCGACCTTGAACTTGCGCCAGGCGAACGTGAACGCCAACACGGTGAGGATGGCGAGCACGCCAAACACGATCAGGAACCCCAGCCAGATGTCGCCGGCTCCCTCGATGAAGATCGCATCGAGCGCCCAGGCGATCGTGACCAGGAAGAACAGCACCGCAAACACGCCGAACACGGCGCCGGCGGCGACCGCCGCCGTGCCCCTGAGCAGGCTCATCGCCTTCAGGGTGACCTCAGTCTTGGCCAGCTCGATCTCGTCCCGGACCAGATCGGTCATCCGGTCCGAGATGTCGGTCACGGTCTGGACCAGGTTCTCGGGTCTTCTGTTATCAGCGGGCAAGGCGCTTGAGGGTCAGGGCGAGCAGCAGGCCGCCGGCGAAGGCAGCCCCAGCCGCCGCCTCGGGACGTTCGTTGGCGATCGCGGCCAGCCGCTCCTGGGGCGAAGCGGGACTGGCGGCGGGGGTGGACGAATCAGAACTCGAACCTGCCGACTGCAAGGTCGAGGTCTCGGTGGACTCGGGGGAATCGGGCTCTGGGGTCACTCGGGCGGCTCTTCGCCGAACACGCGCACCCAGATCATGGCTGCGAGACGCGTCGACACGAGCGTTGCCAACGCGCCAGTTCCGGCGAGCAAGCCCGACCAGAGCAGCCGCTTGAGTAGGGGACTCTCAGTCATCGAGGGGATTCAATCAGACAACGGGGCGTCGCCCTCGGGGCCGCCGAGGGAGCAACCGCCGAACAGCGAATCGCCGGCGGCACGACGGGCGGGACCTAGTCCCGCTCGAGCCCGCGGCAGATCGTCTCGACGATCATCGTCTTGGCCCCCTCGAGCTCCTCCTCGTCGACGGCGTCGCGATCGAAGATCCATCGGGTCAGAACCTGTTCGATCGACCCGTAGAAGGCGAGCGCCCCGAACTCGGGCGTGATCTCGGGCCGGAAGACCCCGTCGGCCTGGGCCCGCGCCACGATGCCGGCGATCTGCTCGTAGGCCTCGCGGATCTTGGCCAGGTGGGTGCGGCCGAACGTGTTCGCCGCGCGGGTCACCTCGACCACGATCACCTTCATCAGCTCGGGCTCGTGGCGATAGGACTCGACGATGAACCCGGCGATCGCCTCCAGCTTTTCCCGCGGTGAGGGCTGGGTGCGGTCGGCCTCGGCGATCGCTGCAAGCATCACGTTCCAGCGCTCGAGGAACAGGGTGTCGAGGATCTCGTCCTTGGAGGAGAAGTAGTGGTAGACGAGCCCGTAGGCGACCCCGGCCTCGTCGGCGATGTCCGATACCCGGCAGGTGTGGAAGCCCTGGCGGGCGAACACCCGCATGGCGGCGTCGAGGATCACCCGGCGCTTGTCGGCCGCGGCGGTGCCCGAGGCGGCCATCAGATCCTCCAGCCGTAGGCTTCGGGCCGGCGATGGGTGAGCGCCGGGATTCGGCGCCGCACGTGCTCGAGGGTCTCGAAGCTGAGGTCGGCCACGATCGCCGTCTCCGCGTCGGGCGCCTGCGCGAGCACCAACCCCCAGGGATCGATGATCATCGAGCGGCCGCCGCAGCGTGGACCAGGTGGATGCGCCCCGATCTGGTTGGGTGCGATCACGAAGCACTGGTTCTCGATCGCCCGCGCCCGCAGCAGCACCTCCCAGTGGTCCCGCGTGGTGGCGAGCGTGAAGGCAGCCGGGACCACGACCACCTCCGCCCCGCGGGCGGCGAGGATCCGGTACAGCTCGGGGAAGCGGACGTCGTAGCAAATCGTCATGCCGAGCCGCGCACCTCCGGACAGCTCGCTGGTGACGACCTCGTCACCGGCCTGTTCGGTGGCCGATTCGGCGTAGACGTCGCCGTCGACCTCGACGTCGAACATGTGCATCTTGCGATAGACGGCGCGCAACTGGCCGTCGGGCCCGACATGCACGCTCGTGTTGGCGGTCTTCTCCTGTCCCTCAACGAGCTCGACCATCGATCCCGCCACCAGATCGATTCCGAGCTCGCGCGCGGTCGAGCGCGCCCAGCTCATGAATCGCCCGTCGAGAGACTCCGCCCCGGCATTCATCTGCTCGGGGGTGCCGAGCACGGTCCATTTCTCGGGCAGGACCACGAGATCGGCGCCCATCGCGGCCGCTTCCCGGACGAGCCGATTGGCGGTCTCGAGATTGCGGTCGGTGTCCTCGGTGGAGTTAAGCTGAACGGCGCCGGCGCGCACGGGTGGATGGGTCGGCATGGGCGGCGGGTTTCCGGTCGATTGACCAGTCAGTCAGCCGAGTTTACCCCGCCCGTCCACGCCTCATGCCACGAGTCTCCACACCTCGTGCCACAGCCCTCCGCAGCGTCATGCCATGAACGAGGCCTCGCCGGCGTCGGCCAGCCCGGCCACGGCCCCGGACGCGAGCAGCGCCTCGATCTCCGCCTCGCTGAAACCGGCCTCGGCGAGCACCGCGGCCGTGTGCTCCCCGAGCCCCGGGCCTGGCGCGCGCCCCGGGTCTCCGGGCGTGCGGCTGAGCTTGATCGGCACCCCGAGCAGACGGACCGCCCGCTCGGCTCCCGGCTGCTCGAGGTCCACCACCATCTCCCGCGCGGCCACGAGCTCGGAGTCCAGCGCCTCGTCCAGGTCCATCACCGGCTCCAGGCAACAGTCGTGCTCGGCCGCGAACGCCAGCCACTCCTCGCGCGTACGCGCGGCGAAGATCGCTTCGAGCGCACGGTGCGCCTCGGACCCGGGCGGGTCGAACGCGCGCTCGGCCAGATCCTCGCGCCCCACGCCCCGGCAGAACGTGCTCCAGAACTTCGGCTCGAGCGCCGCGAGGGTGACGTAGCCGTCGGCGCACCGGTACGGCCGGTAGCACACGATCCCGCCCGCCAGCCGCAGCTCGCCCCGGCGCGGCGTCGGGCCGCCGGCCAGGAACTCGCCGGCGAGCATGGCCAGGAACGAGAGCGAGCCGTCGAACATCGAACAGTCGACGAGCTGTCCCTGCCCGGAGCGATCGCGTTCGCGCAGCGCGGTCAGGATCCCAACCGCGGCCATCAGCGCGCCGCCGCCGAGGTCGGCGATTTGCGCGGCCGAGGACACCGGTGGACCGTCGGCCTCACCGCTCAGCCCGAGGATACCGTTCAGGCCCAGGTAGTTGAGGTCGTGGCCGGAGCGGTCGCGGCCGGGACCGTCCTGGCCGTAGCCGGTGATCGCGCAGTAGACCAGCCGCGGATTCTCCTCGCGCAGGCGGTCGTAGCCGACGCCGAGGCGGTCGAGCACGCCGGGCCGGAACGACTCGAGCAGGACGTCGGCATCGCGAGCCAGGCGCAGCAGCACGTCCTTGCCCGCCTCAGTTTTCAGATCCACCCGGATCGAGCGCTTGCCCCGGTTGAGCGATAGGAACAGGGCGCTCCGCGCGCTCGGCTCGACCCCCTCGTAGAACGGCGGCGCCCACCGGACGTAGTCCCCCAGCCCCGGGTCCTCGACCTTGATCACGCCGGCGCCGAAGTCGGCCAGCAGGAGCGAGCAGAACCCGCCCGGAAGCAGGCGGGTCAGGTCGAGGACCTTCAGTCCCTCCAGCGGTAGCGAGCTCACGCCGGGGTGGGTGGGGTCGAAATTCTGATCCCGAGCAGCTGGCGCGCCTCATGCACCGTCGCCGGGCGGCGCCCGAGCTCCTCGGTCAACCGCCGCGCCGCCGCGATCAGATCCCCGTTGGAGCGCGCCATCTCGCCGTTCGGCAGGTAGAAGTTGTCCTCCAACCCGACCCGCACCGAGCCGCCGAGGGTCAGCGCCGCCGCCACCAACATCCACTGGTCTCGGCCGATTCCGATGACGCCCCAGTGATGACGACCCGGCCCGACCGAGCCCAAGTTCTCCGCCATGGCCGCGACGTTCCGGGCGCTCGCCGGGACACCACCGACCACACCCATCACGAAGTCGGCGTGGAGCGGCGCCTCGAGCAGACCCATGTCGAGGAGGGGCGCCAGCGACCCCACGTGGCCGAGATCGAAGCACTCGTGCTCCGGCTTGATATCGAGTCGCCGCATCGCCTCGAGCAATTCGATGATCTCGTCAAACGGGTTCGCGAACACGAACTTGAACACGAAGTCCTTGCGGCTGCGCGAGTACTTCGCGTAGTTCATCGAGCCCATGTTCAGGGCCGCCACCTCCGGCCGCCCCGCCTCCAGATACGCGATGCGTTTCGCCACCGGCACGCCCACGGTGCCGGTTGAAAAATTCACGATCGCGCCGTCGCCCACCTCGGCCCGGATCGCGTCGCGGATCGCCACGAAGTCCTCCACTTCATACGAAGGGGTCCCGTCCGGCCGCCGGGCGTGAATGTGGATGTGCACGCCGCCCTCTTCGACGATCCGCCGGGCCTCGGCGCCGTACTCCTCGGGCGTGTAGGGGATGGCCGGACACTGCTCGCGGTTGGCGATCGCGCCGCTGATCGCGCAGGTGATCACGACGGGGTCGGAAAGGCTCAAACCGGGACCACTCCGTTTCGCTTCCAAGGACGCTGCACCCGCTTGCCGGCGGCCATCTCGAGCGCCCGGCAGATCGTCTGGCGCGTCTCCCGCGGGTCGATCACGTCGTCGATCACGTCGTTGCCGGCGGCGATGTACACGTCGATGATCTGGCGGAAGCTCTCGATCAGCTCGCGTTTCTTGGCGGCCGGGTCCTCGGCCTGGAGCACCTGCTTGCGGAAGATGATCTCGACCGCGCCCTCGGCGCCCATCACGCTGATCTCGGCCGAGGGCCAGGCCACGATCAGATCCGGCTCGTACGCCCGGCCGCACATCACGTAGTAGCCGGCGCCGTACGCCTTGCGCAGCACGACCGTGATCTTCGGCACGGTGGCGTTCGCGGTCGCATAGAGCATCTTCGCGCCGTGGCGGATGATGCCGGCCTCTTCGACCTTGGTCCCGACCATGAAGCCGGGCACATCCATCAGATACACGAGCGGAAGGCCGTAGGCGTTGCACAGGTTGATGAACCGCGCCGCCTTGTCCGCCGAGTCGTTGTCGAGGATCCCGCCCAGCTGGCGGGGCTGGTTGGCGACGATCCCGGCCGGTCGGCCGCCGAACCGGGCCAGGCAGGTGATGAGCGTCTTGGCCCACTGGGGCTTCAGATCGAAGTAGACGCCGTCGTCGACGATCCGTCGGATCACCTCATACATGTCGTACGGCTTGCGGTTCGACTCGGGCAGCACGTCGAGCAGCTCATCGTCACCCCGGTCGACGGGGTCGTCGGTCTGAACCAGAGGCGGGGGCTCCTCGCAGTGCTGCGGGAAGTAGCTCAAATAGACCTTGATCGCCTCGATGCAAGCCTCGTCGGACTCGACCTCGAGGTCCCCCACCCCCGACTTGCGGCAATGCACCCGCGAGCCGCCGAGTTCCTCCTGGGTGACGTCCTCGCCGACCGCGGCGCGCACGAGATGCGGACCGGCGAGCGCCATCGACCCCCGGCCACGCACCATCGGCACGAAGTCGGCGAGTCCAGGGATGTAGGCGGTGCCGGCGGCGCACGGTCCCATCAGGGCGGCGACCTGCGGGATCACGCCCGAGCTGACCACCTCCTCGCGGAACAGCTGCCCGGTCCCGGCGAACAACGACCCAACCGCCTCCTGGATGCGCGCCCCGGCCGAGTCGAGCAGCCAGATCATCGGGATCCGCTTAGTCAGCGCCAGCTCGCGCAGGCGCGCGACCTTGAGCTCGCCAGTCATCCCCATCGAGCCGGCCATCACGGTGAAGTCATAAGCGGCCACGGCGGCTAGCCGCCCGTCGATCTTGCCGTAGCCGGTGACGACCCCGTCGGCGGGCGCTTCGCGACCATCCATCGCGCGCTGCGAGGAGTGCGGCCGTCCGTGGATGCCCAACTCGACGAAGGTGCCCGCGTCGATCAGCAGCGCGATCCGCTCGCGCGCGGTCAGCTTCTCGGCGGCGTGCTGCGCGGCGATCTTCTCGGGGCCGCCGCCCAGCTTGATCTGCTCGCGCCGCTCTCGCAGATCCTCGGCCAGAGGGCGCAGGAGGCTGGTTTCAGAAGCCGCGTCGGTGGCCATCGGTCCAAGTGTCCCTAACCGAACGGGAGGCCGTCGAAGCTGGCCGGCCGCCCGGGCCGCCATTCGGGGAACGGCCCGTAGGGCTTGCCGGATGCGGTCGTGTCGCTCTCGACGCCGGCGCCGCGCGCCAGCGCCGCCTCTGAGCGGGTGTAGACAATCGTGCCGCGCCGCGCGCGCGCACCCGCCATGAAGATCACGCAGGGGCCCTCGCCGGCGCCGACGAAGATGTGCTCGGTGCCGGGCGGGCAGTGGAGGAAGTCCCAGGCCCGCATCCGCCGCTCGACACCTTCGAGGATCGCGATGCATTCGCCGGCGAGCACGAGGAAGTCCTCCTGGTCGCGCTCGTGGTGGTAGAGCCCGTTGGGCTGTCCGGGGCGGAGCACGTGGATCGTGTAGCCGACCTGCGGGAAGCGGACCGCATGGCCTTCGAACACGCACGCCTCGCCGAAGTACTCGTTGGTCATCCACGCCGCGTCGCGGACGTTGACCACGAACCAACCCTCGTCGGCGGCGGTCCGGCCGTACTCCGTCTGCTCGAGCCTCGCCTCGGGCATCACGCCTCAGCGTCCCTTCCACTCCGGGTCGCGTTTCTCAAAGAACGCGCGCACGCCCTCCTGGATGTCCTCGGTCGAGAAGGCGACGGTCAGCTGGGCACGAAGGAAGTCCAGCGCGTCGAGGAACGCCATATCCTGCTGGCGGAACATCGCGTCCTTGCCGAGCTTCATCAACACGGGCGATTTGCCGGCGAGTTTCTCGGCCCACCCGCGCACGCCGGCCTCGAATTCCTCGGGCGCGAACACCTTGTTGACGATTCCGATCCGCTCGGCCTCGGCGGCGGAGATCTGCTCGCCGAGCAGCAGCAACTCGTTGGTCTTCTTGCGTGGCACGTTGCGGTAGATCAGGGCCATGATCATGAACGGGAACACGCCGACGTTGATCTCCGGGGTGCCGAACCGCGCGCCCTCACGGGCCAGAATCAGGTCGCAGGCCAGCGCGATCCCGAGCGCGCCAGCCAGCACGTGCCCGTTGGCGGCGCAGATGGTCGGCTTGCCGAGCTCGCCGATCAGCCGGAACAGGCGCGGAAAGCGCTCGGTCCCGAAGTGCTTGTGCGCGAGCGGCACCTCGGCCGCGAACCCAGCCAGGTTGGCCCCGGCCGAGAAGATTCGCTCGTGCGTCGAGGTGAGGACTACGCACCGCACGCCCGGATCGTCCCGCGCCTCCGAGAACCCCGCGATCAGCTCGTCGAGCAACTCATCCGACAGCGCGTTGCGCGTCTCGGGCTGATCGAGCGCGATCGTCGCGACGCCGGCGTCGGAGGTCTCGTAGCGGAGCGTGGCGTAGGGCATGCCCGGGAAGGCTACGACGTACGCCACCAGCCCTCGTCGGCGCGGCCAAATCGCTGGTCATGCTGGGGAGCTGGTGGTCGGCCGGACTCGAGATGACGCTCGCCAGCGTGATCGTCGGCGCGACTGTCGCCTTTCCCCCACCTGCAAATCCGCGCATTCCCCGCCCTGTCCGCGGCGCACGCGCGGTTACCCATCCACCACATGCAGAAGCGCACACGACGCCGGCGAGCCGCGCGCGATGAGCGCTTTTGCAGGCGCGCGCGGGGCGGGCGGATCTTCGAAGTCCTGAAGCTCCGCCGGCAACGACACGCGGGGTCGCCGGAAGCATGGCCAGCTTCTTACACAGCTTTGGCCACCGGTCACGTGCGTGGCGAGGCTCCGGTAGCGTCCAGGGCATGGCCACTGCAGACGTCCTCAAGCCCGACTTCGCCACCCGGCGCAGTCACTTCATCTTCACCGACGACCACGACCAGTTGCGCGAGTCGATCCGCCGGTTCGCGATCAAGGAGCTCCAGCCCCACGCCGAGGAGTGGGAGGAGACGACGTTCCCGGACTGGGTGTTCGAGCGGATGGGCGAGCTCGGCTTCCTCGGGCTGGACAAGCCCGTGGAATACGGCGGGCAGGGCGGTGACTACTACACCTCGCTCGTGCTGGCCGAGGAGCTCGTGCACGCTCACTGCGGCGGGCTCGGCATGGGCGTCGCCGTCCAGACGGACATGACGATCCCGCCGATCCTCAAGTTCGGCACCGAGGAGCAGAAGCAGGCGTGGGCCGTACCGGCCATCGCCGGCAAGAAGATCCTCTGTCTCGGCATCACCGAGCCCGACGCCGGCTCGGACGTCGCCGGCATCAAGACGCGCGCCGTGCGCGACGGCGACGAGTACGTCATCAACGGCTCCAAGACGTTCATCACCAACGGCCACCGCGCCCACTGCATCGTGCTCGTAACCAAGACCGATGCCGACGCCGGCTATGACGGCTTCACACTCCTCCTCGTCCCGATGGACGCGCCGGGCGTGATCCGGGAGAAGCGCCTGCAGAAGCTCGGCATGCACGCCTCGGACACCGCGCTGCTTGCCTTCCAGGACGTGCGCGTGCCGTCCTCGGCGGTCCTCGGTCAGGTCGGCAAGGGCTTCTACCACATCATGTGGGAGCTCCAGGGCGAGCGCCTGATCGGCGCTGCCGGCTCGGTGGCCGGCGCGCAGCACGTGTTCGACCGCACGCTGGCCTACGCCAAGGAGCGGACCGCGTTCGGCCGGCCGATCGGCCGCTTCCAGGCGATCCGCCACAAGTTCGCCGAGATGGCGACCAAGATCGAGACCGCCCGCCAGATGGTCTACACGACGGCGTGGCGGTTCCAGAACGGCGAGTACCCGGTCCGCGAGATCACCATGGCCAAGCTGTACGCCGCGCGGATCGCCGTCGAGGTCGCCGACGAGTGCATCCAGATCCACGGCGGCAACGGCTACATGAAGGAATACGGCATCGAGCGGTCGTGGCGGGATCTGCGCCTGAACCGGATCGGCGCCGGCAGCGACGAGATCATGCTCGAGGTGATCGGCCGCTCCTACGGCCTGTAGGACGAGGAAGGCCCGCCCCGCACAGGTGGCGCGAGGCGGGCCTTATCGCTACCAGCTGCGCATGGGGTCGACGTACACGTCGTCGATCTGCGAGTTCCCGGTGAGGGCGGTGAAGCGCAGGGCGACCTGCGGCGTGCCCAACCCGAGCAGGCCGTTGACCACACTCTGAACCTGAGACGCGGTGAGCATCGGCAGCAGCGTCGGCTGCCAGGTCGAGCTCAGCGCCACGGCGCTGATCGGGATCGCCACCGGGCCTAGCAGCGGCTCCTTGTAGACGACGGAGACGAGCACGGTCGAGAGCAGGCCGTTGTTGCGGGCGAACAGGCGGAACGTCGGGTCGGCCCAGTCGACGCACGTATACGGCGACTGGACGCTGCCGCCCGCGGGCAACTCGACGGAGTATTTCCCAACCGATCCCGTGACCCCGAACGGCTCACTGCCGCTCACTCTCGCGGCGCCGCCGCTGAACGTCCAACCCGCCAGGCTGCCCTCGAAGGAGCCACCGGGGACGAGCTTGTAGTAGTTCGAGTCGCCCCAGGGAGCGAACGGCTGGCTGAGCGTGGCCTTGTCGCACGGATCGGTGTTGATCAGACCCGCGGCCCGCGCAGACGTCGCGGAGACACAGGCCATCGCCAGAGCGCCGAGCAAACCCACGAGAAACAGGCGCCGGCGAGACGGAAGCAGAGACGCAAGCAAAACTGACACGTATAGCCCTCCATGGCTGTACTGGCAGCCGAGCTATCTCACACCGCGTGAGACCTCTTGCTTTGCGTCCCCGGCTCGCGCCAGGTTTGCCCTTTTCAGTTGGGTTACGCCACGGACATCGGGCGGACGAACCTCGCCCGACAGCGACCCCGTTGAATCTGGACGCTTGTACGAGGAATGGGGAGGTTTTGTGCTCGCGCGCTAAGGCTCCAGGCCGCTTGGATCGATACCCCGACCGACATGTCTTTTGAGCCGAGCTTCGAGGAGCAGGAGCTCCTCGCAGACACATTCGAGCGCGAGGGATCGCGCATGACCGACCGCGAACTCCTGGCGAGTCTGCTAATCGCGGCGGCGTTCGTGGCCGCGGTGGCCGGCGTCTGGGCGCTTGCGCCCCCGCACGCCTTCGCGATCTGGCCGGCGGTGGTGTGCCTGCTCATCCTGGTGCTGGCGACACTCGTTCGCTTCGACACCCCGGTCGGTTTCACGGACGCAACCCAGCTGGCGTTCGTGCCGCTCCTGTTCGCCATGCCGCTCGCGGTCGTGCCGATCGCCGTCGTCCTCGGACTGGCGATCGCCGCCGTGCCGTCTCTGAGAGCCGGCGAGCTGCGACCCATTCGTCTGCTCCAGATCCCGGGCAACTCGTTCCTGGCGGTCGGCCCCGTCGCCGTCCTCGCGATCGCCCACGTCGAGCCGCGCGACGCCGGCGCGGCGCTCCTGCTCGCGGCGCTGGCCGCCCAATTCGCCGTCGATCTGGGTGTCTCGGCGCTGCGCTACTCGATCGTCCGCGGGACGACGTTCGCGTCCGTGCTCCGTGCGAGCTGGGTTTACGTCGTCGACGCGGCGCTCTCGTGCGTCGCGCTCGTCGTCGCCGAGGACATCCACACCGCCCCGCTCGCCGCCTTGTCCCTGGTTCCACTCCTCGGCCTGCTCGCGATGTTCGCCCACGAGCGCCACCGCCGCCTCGAGAGCATGCTCGAGCTCTCGAGCGCCTACCGCGGCACCGCGCTCGTCCTGGGAGACGTGATCGAGGCCGACGACGGCTACACCGGCGAACACTGCAAGAGCGTGGTCACCCTGGCCCTCGAAATGGCCGCTCACCTCGGCCTGAGCCCCGAGCGCCAGCGCAACCTCGAGTTCGCCGCGCTCCTGCACGACGTCGGCAAGATCGCCATCCCCAAGGAGATCATCAATAAGCCCGGCAAGCTCGACCCCCACGAGTGGACGATCATTAAGACCCACACGCTCGAGGGCCAGAAGATGCTCGAGCGGGTCGGAGGCTTCATGCGCGAGGTGGGGCTGATCGTTCGCTCCCACCACGAACGCTGGGACGGTGGCGGCTACCCCGACGGCCTCGCCGGCGAAGCGATCCCGCTCGAGGCCCGCATCATCTCCTGCTGCGATACCTGGAACGCGATGCGGACCGACCGCCCGTACCGCCAGGCACTTGCCTACGACGTCGCCGTCGCCGAGCTCGCCTCGAACGCGGGCAAGCAGTTCGACCCGATGGTGGTCGAGAGGTTCCTGGCGTTGACGGCGCCCAGCGAGCGGCCTCAGGGAGCCCAGAGCCATGCCCAGATCCACGCCGCGACGACTTCACCGACCCGGACGCCGGCCGGCCTGATTCCCTCGGCTGCCGACGGCTAGAGCCCGGCAGCGCGGCCCGGGACAGACCTCTCTATCTTTAATAATCACTGGCCATTGCTGAAGTACCGTTTTACGGTGTAATATCTGTTGATCTGCGTCCTGCTCCGGAGGTCTGCCCCGTTCCGGAGGGTCCACCTCCGCTCCGCCGAGGAGCGGCCGCTTGCGCGAGCGGTGCCCTCACGGCAAATATCCGAGAACCGTCTCGGGTCGATCAGAACATGACCGTGACCCTGACAGCCAGCACCGGTGCGAAGATCCTCGTGTGGCGCGAGAAGGACATGTTCGCCGCATTGCGCGCCGGCGCTTCCGACGAGGCCCAGGTGTGCCTGGGAATCGACCTGTTCGAGGTGGTAGCCGAGCTCGCCGGTCTCGACCTCGACGACTCCGAGGAATCGGACGAGGCCACCCGGCTGGCCGAGGACGCTCGCCAGCGCCTGTCGTCCATGCCGAGCCAGCAGCGCCTGTAGCCAAAGGAAGGGGGCCGCTAGCGGCCGCGACCGGTCAAGCGGTGGCAGCCGCAGGCGCCAGTACTGGACCAAATCCGGGTAGTCCACGTCGGTGATGGAATCCGTACGAGGTCAGTTACTGGTGGCCGGGCCGTCGTTGCTGGATCCGAACTTCTGGCGCACGGTCGTGCTGGTCGTCGAGCACACCGAGGAGGGCGCGCTGGGCCTCGTGCTCAACCGACCCTCCGAGACCAGCGTCGGGGAAGCGGTGCCCCAGCTCGGCGAGATGCTCGAGGCGAGTGAGCGGCTGTTCATCGGCGGGCCTGTCCAACCGTCGGCGGTGATCGTCCTCGCCCAGTTCGAGGACCCGACCGACGCCGCGCTGCTGGCGTTCGACGACGTCGGCGTGCTCGGCACCGGGCCCTCGTCCGAGGATCTGTCGGTCGGGGTCCGGGTGGGCCGCGCCTTCTTGGGCCACGCCGGCTGGGGCCCAGGACAGCTGGACGGTGAGCTCGAGCGAGGTGACTGGATCCTCGAGCCGGCGCGCCTCGGGGACGCGTTCGCCGAGGAAGCCAAGGAGCTTTGGTCGGAGGTGTTGACGCGCAAGGGCGGGAGTTATGCGCTCGTGGCGCGCATGCCGGCCGATCCGTCGACGAACTGACGCGGGCCGCGAGGCCGAGGGCCTCGTCGGTGCGGCCCGCGGCATCACTCATCTCGGCGCCTCACCGACCGGGCATCTACGATCAACGCCATCGTGCACGACCATTCGCACGGGCACGAGCACATCCATGGCCGCGACGCCGACCGGCGCTCGCTCGCGATCGCGCTGGTCCTGATCCTCGCCTTCATGGCGGTCGAGATCGTCGCCGGGATCCTGTCCTCGTCGCTGGCGCTGCTCTCAGATGCCGGCCACATGCTGACCGACGCCGCCGCGCTGGCGATCTCACTCGCGGCGGCCCGCCTGGCGACCCGCCCCGCCTACGGGTCGATGACCTACGGCCTGGGGCGGGCCGAGATCCTGAGCGCCCAGGCCAACGGACTCACGCTGCTCGTGCTCGCCGGCCTGATCGTGTACGGAGCGATCGTGCGCCTGGTCTCGCCTCCGGCGGTTCACGGCGGCGTCGTGCTGGCGGTGGCGCTGGTCGGCATCGTGGTCAACCTGGTGGCGGCGCGGATCCTGGGAGGCGACCACGGGCACGACCACGGGCGCACTCTGAACGTCGAGGGCTCCTACCGGCACATCCTCACGGACCTGTACGGCTTCATCGCGACGGCGATTGCCGGCGCTGTGATCCTTGCCACCGGGTTCGACCGGGCGGACGCAATCGCCTCGCTGCTGATCGCCGCGCTGATGCTGAGCGCCGCCTACGACCTGCTCAAGGCCTCTGGCCGAGTGTTCATGGAGGCCGCGCCGGCCGGGCTCGATCCGGCTGAGATCGGGCACGCACTGGCCGCTCACCCTGGCGTCGTCGAGGTCCACGATCTCCACGTGTGGGAGGTCACGTCGGGTTTCGCGGCGCTCTCGGCGCACGTGGTCGTTCGGGCCGGCGACGACTGCCATGAGCTGCGGCGGTCGCTCGAGAGCCTGCTCGACGAGCGCTTCGACGTCCACCACACCACGCTCCAGGTCGACCACGAGGCGGCGCCGCTGCAGATCGAGGTCACGGCTCGGCCCGGAGCCGATCGCGAGCGGCGGTAGACTCGCCCCGCGATGGAGTTGCTCGAATCCGGCCTGGTCACATGAAGGTCGTCAAGCCAGGCCCGGACCGTGAGGTGCCGCGCGGCGTGGTCGGCGGGTCGGAGATCTCGCAAGCCACCACAGGGGCGCACAACATCTACATGGCCGTCTTCCGCGTGCCACCGGGCGCGCAGTCTCGGCCCCACTACCACGAGAACTGCGAGAGCACGTGCTACATGCTGTCGGGCTCGATGCGCGTGAAGTGGGGGGACCGCCTCGAGCACGAGATCGTGCTGGAGCCCAAGGACCTCCTATACGTCCCGCCGCGAGAGACCCACGTGCTCGAGAACGTGTCGGACACCGAGCCGGCTGAGTACGTCGTCGCGCGCGACTCACCGCTCGAGGACGCCGTGATCGTCCCGTGGGCCGAGGCGCCCGAGACGAGCCTTCCCAGCTAGGGGCCGGGGTCGAACACCACGTAGTCCCCGTCGTCGAGCACGATCGCCCCACCGTGCACGAGCACGCGCTCGGCCTGACCGGGACCCGCAAGCAACGCGGCCTTGCTGAGCGCCTCGGCAGCCATCGCGGTCGGCGCGAGCGCCGTGACCTGGACGATGCCGGTGAACGCCGGCCGTCCCGTGCCCGGGTCGAGCAGATGGTGGGCGACCGCTCCCTCGGGGCCGATCCAGCTGCGCTTGCCGATGCCGCTGGTGGCGACGCCGCCGGTGCGCAGCCGGAACGTGTAGAGGATCGCGTCCTCGAACGGGCTGGCCACGTGCACCTCGCGAACGGGCGCGAGCCTTCCGCCCAGCCGTAGATCGCCGGCGCATTCCACGACGAACGCCTCGTGGTGTGACAGAGCGGCCCCGAGCTCGTCGGCGAACACGCCCTTGGCGATTCCGCCCGGGTCGATCCGGACTCCGGGCGGCCGGGTCACCGAGCTGGTCCGGCGATCTGTCCGCACGCGCCGCCAGTTCTCCGCCGGCGAGGGTCGACCTGGACGCCGCGCCGGCGCTTGCGCGAGCGCGCCGAGTAGCGGGAGGCCCGGCTGATCGAAGTGCGCGTCGTACCCGGCGCGCTCGATCTGATCGAGCAGGGTCGGATCGACCAGGCCGCGGGTCGCCTCCGCCGCACGTATCGCCGCCTCGACGACGCGCCGCATCAGCGGGCTCACCGCCACGGTCTCGGCTGGGTCGCGGTTCAGCCGAGACAGCTCGCTGTCCGCATTGAAGCGCGAGAACTGCTCGTGCCACTCGAGCAGCCGCCGGCGCGCGACGATCACCGCGGCGGCCGCCTCATGGGCCAGGGCGTCGGCGACGATCACCGTGCACTGGGACCCGAAGCACTCGAACGTCTCGCGCTGTTCGGTGGGTGGGGCGAGGGTGGCGCTCATGACTGGCTCGTCGTGACGCTGCTCACACCGCTGCTCGAGCCGCCGTTCTGGGAGCTCGACGAGCTATCGCTGGAGCCCGAGGACGACGATGTGTCGCCCGACGTCGTCGATGTGCCCGAGGTCGAGGTCGAGGCGGTGGAGGCCGCCGCCGACTTCTTCGCCAGCGCGGGGTCGTGGCCCGAGACGAGCACGACCGTGATCAGCAACCAGCTGGCGACGAACAGAGCGACGGCGCCGGCGATGATGCGCCGGCGAAGTGCCCGCGCGCGGGCCAGCCGGGTCTCCCGGATTGCCTGGCCGCGAGCGCGCGCGGCGGCGGGGTCCATGTCGGTCATAGGTCTGCTACCTCGTGGTCTTGGTCGGAGCGGAAGTCGAACGTGCCTGGACAGCTTCGACCCACCGCATAGCAAGGGCGTGAGCGATCGCTAAGAGCTGCGTATGAGCATCAGGAACGCCGGAGTGGCCGGACGGGGTGGATGGCCCCACGGACGCCGCGAAGCGGCCCGAGATCCCAGCTAGCCAGCGAAACCACCTGCATATCCGCGCATCCCGTGGCTCCTCTCCACGGCGCGCGCGTTAATTCATGTGGGGGATGCATAAACGCGCGCGGGCTCAGCGGAGCCGCTGCCGTGAGCGCTTTTGCAGGTCGTGCGGGGACCGGCGACGCGCCCTACTCGCGAACCCACTTCCCGAGCTCGAACTAAACAACCGCTGAAGTAATCCCCCGCCGGCGAGACGAGGAAGCACACGAGCTCGGCCAGCTCCGCCTCGCGGGCGGCGCTCCCGGGGGCGATCGCGACCGCCGTCACGCCGTGCCGCGCCCACTCGACCGACAGGGTGCGGGCCAGGTTCTCTAGCGCCGCGCGGGCCGCGCCGGCGAACGGCCCGCGATCCGGCCGGGGGGCGATCAACACCACCTTGCCGGCGCCCGCCGGGATGAGTGCCCCGGTCGCCACCGCGCGCGTCGCCACCCACGCCCGCTCGTTCGCCTTGCGCAACGCTGACTCGCCACCGGCCGCGAACGAGGGCCCGGCGTCGAAGACGAGGGCGTGGATCGGAGCGTTGGCGGCCGCCGACTCCCTCGCCCGGTCCTCGTCGAGCGTCGCGTCGAGGTCGAGCAGCCGCGCGCCCGCGGCGCTCAGCGCATCGATCACGCCAGGGGGCGGACCGCCGGCGAGCGCAACGGCGCGCGTGGACAGCAGACCCTGGCGCAGTACGGTCATTTCGAGCGGACCGTAGCCGGTGACGCGGCCGCGGTCGCGCAGTAGCATCGGCTCGACCAGCGAGGAAGGAGCCAACCACGATGCTGTCCTACGCTCACGGCGTCTCTCCGCAGCCGCTGCTCGGCGAGACGATCGGCGACAACCTGGTTCGCACGATCGCGCGCGTGCCGGATGCCGAAGCCCTCGTGTCCCACCGCCAGGGCGCGCGCTTCACCTACGCCGAGTTCGGCGAGGCCGTGGACCAGCTCGCCGGCGGCCTGCTGGCGGCCGGATTGGAAACGGGCGACCGGGTCGGGGTGTGGAGTCCGAACCGCGCCGAGTGGGCCGTGATCCAGTACGCGACCGCCAGGGCCGGCGTGATCCTCGTCAACATCAACCCGGCCTATCGCGTCAACGAGCTCGAGTACGCCGTCGGGCAGTCCGGCTGCCGCTGGATCTTCGCCACCCAGCAGCTCAAGGACGCCGACTTCGTGGCCATGGTCGAGCACGTCCGGCCGCGACTGCCGCTGCTCGAGCGAGCGATCTTCTTCGACACGGCCGACTGGGAGGAGGTCGCCTCCGGCGCCGGCTTCACCGGCGACCTCCACCGCCACGCCCGCGAGCTCGATTTCGACGATCCCATCAACATCCAGTACACGAGCGGCACCACGGGCTTCCCCAAGGGCGCGACCCTCACCCACCACAACATCCTCAACAACGGGTACTTCGTCGGTGAGACGCTCGACTACTCAGAGCGCGACCGGGTGTGCATCCCGGTGCCGCTGTATCACTGTTTCGGCATGGTGCTGGGGAACCTGGCCGCCACCTCGCACGGCGCCTGCATGGTGTATCCCGCCGAGACGTTCGAGCCCGGAGCGACGCTCGAGGCGTGCGCCCAGGAGCGCTGCACCAGTCTGTACGGCGTACCGACGATGTTCATCGCCGAGCTCGCCCATGAGCGCTTCTCCGAGTTCGACCTCGGGTCGTTGCGCACTGGGATCATGGCGGGCTCGCCGTGCCCGATCGAGGTCATGAAGCGCGTCAGCGCGCAGATGGGCATCGATGAGATGAGCATCGCGTTCGGGATGACCGAGACCTCGCCGGTCACCACCCAGGTCCGCTGCGACGACACGCTCGAGAACCGCTGCGGCACCGTGGGCCAGGCTTTGCCCCACGTCGAGATCAAGATCATCGATCCGGAGACCGGTCGGACGGTCACCCGCGGAGAGCCCGGCGAGTTCTGCGCGCGCGGGTACGTGGTCATGCAGGGCTACTGGAACGACCCCGAGCGCACCGCCGAGTCAATCGACGTGCAGCGCTGGATGCACACCGGTGACCTGGCGACGATGGACGAGCAGGGGTACGTGCGAATCGTCGGCCGGATCAAGGACATGGTCATCCGCGGCGGCGAGAACGTCTACCCGCGCGAGATCGAAGAGTTCCTCTACGCCCACCCGGAGGTCGCCGACGTCCAGGTGATCGGGGTGCCCGACGAGCGCTACGGCGAAGAGCTCATGGCCTGGGTGATCCCCCGCGCCGGGTCAACCGTCAGCGAGGAGGACATCCGCGAGTTCTGCAAGGGCCAGATCGCCCGTTTCAAGATCCCGCGTTACGTGAAGCTCGTCGACTCGTTCCCGATGACCGTTACCGGCAAGGTGCAGAAGTTCAAGATGCGCGAGGTGGCGATCGAGGAGCTCGGGCTGGGCCAGGCCGCCGCGGTCGTCACGGCCTAAGACTTGGATCCCGCCCGCCCGCAGCGCGGCATCCCTGGGTCGGCGGGGTGGGAGGCGGGAACCCCAATCAACCGGGCGCCCTTGCCCGGCGGCGCGCTCGCGCCGCCCGGCGGGCACCCTGCCGCCCGTGGCTCGCCAGCTCACCGTGCAGTTCTCGGATCTGCTCGAGGACGTAATCCGCCACCGCCTGCTGCTGCTCGCGGCTGGAGTTCTCAATCACCTCGAACCGGAACGGCTCGCCGTACTGGACGGTCACCTTGGGGAACTGCAGTCGCTTCCAGTTGCGCACCTGGTAGGAGCCGAGGACGGCCACTGGAACCACCGGCGCCCCGGACTCGAGCGCAAGCCGCCCGATCCCCGGCCGGGCCTCGTCGGCGATCTTCCCGGTGCGTGACCGGCCCCCTTCGCAGTACATCACGACGGCACCGCCCCGGTCCAAGATGCTGAAAGCAGTGATGAACGACTCCTCGTCCTGCTGGCCGCGCCGGACCGGGAACACCCCTCCGTGACTGAAGATCCAGGCACCGACCCCCTTGAACAGCTGCGACTTGCCCATGAATTGAACCCGTCGGCGGATGAACGCGCCGGTGAAGAAGTGGTCCATGAATGAGGCGTGGTTGGGCGCGAGGATGATCGGGCCGTTGGGCACCCTCTCGCTCCCGAATCCGCGCGCCCGGTAGGCGATCAGGGCCAATATCACGGTCAGCACCCGGGTCGGCTCGTACACCTTGGCCTCGGGTGGGTGATCCCGGACCATCTGGTGGTAGCGGTCGAAGTGCTCCTTCGGCCTGGGGTCCTTGTAGATCTGCGGCTTGATCTCGACGTCGGGCATGGAACTCGAGCCGGCTAGCCCGTGAGCGGAAGCACCATCGTTGGCCTCTCGATCTCGTGATCGTCAGTGGTCGAAATGACCGCGGTCCCGATCGCGAAGAACTCGATCACGTGAGAGCCCCAGCCGTGGCTGCGCTCGACGATCCGCGCCCCGACGATCCCGCCGGCCTGAAGCTCGTCGGTCTCCCGCTGCATGCGCTCCATCGCGAGCTCTCGAGCCTGGTACAGCGCCTGGGTGTAGTTGACCATCTCCACGTTCCGCCCCACCTGCTTCAGCGAGGCCAGCATGCCTTGGCGACCGACGTGATACACGCAGTTGCCCATCACCAGCCCGACCGGACGGTAGCCGGCACGCAGCAGCGTGGCGAAGTCCTGCCCGCTCAGGTCCGAGGTGAACGGGCGTCCATTGGGCGCGCGATGCAGCACACCGCCGCGGTGCTTGACGGCGGTGCCTACCGCGATGAACTCGGCCAGATCGGCTCCCCAGTCATAGCGGCCGATGTCCAGCCGGACGCCCACGATCCCGTCCGCCCCAAGCTGGTCGGCCTCCTCCTCCATGCGCGTCATCGCGAGCTCGCGCGCGTGATACATCGCCTGGGTGAGCACGCCCAGCTCCTGGCTCTGGTTCCACATCGCCTGCTGGAAGCCAATGTGGTAGATCGAGCTGCCGAGCACCAGCCCGAGCGGCTCGAAGCCCGACTGCTTGACCAGCAGGAACTCGTTGATCGACAGGTCGCTGGTGAAGAAGCCCCGGGCGACCTCCTGCTTCATCCGCTCGATCCGCTCTCGGCCCGAGTCGGGGATGCCGGCTAGCGATCCGGCTTCATAGGTGGCTTGGTGCGGCGCCTCGTCGGGGCCGACCGTGGCCGGTGGCGCGGCCTGAGCCTGCGCATTGTCGTCGTCACGTCTCAGGAATCCCATCAAGCCTCCTCGCTTAGCCGGTCAGGAGCCGCTCCAGCGCCTTCCGGGTGGTTTCGCTGCGCCTTGCCTCTGTCGCTAGGGCCTCGCTGAGCGCGGCCAGCCACGCGTCGGCGTCCAGGGGTTCGTTCTTCAGGACGATCCCGCCGGACAGCTTCGAGCCCTGCGTCTGCACGCTCCCTCCGTCGTACCGCAGCTCGAGCCGGCGATCGCCGAGATCGACGGTGATCCGGCGTACCGCCTTGGGGCCGAACATCCCGCTGCGGCGCCGTTCCACCCTGGTTCGGGCCGGCACGGCCTCCTCGAGCTTGGCGGCCAGACTCTCAACGAACGCCGTCAGGTCACTCGTGTCGGCCCGCAGTGAGGCAGCCAGCAACTCAAGATCGACTGCGCTCTCGTCGGATGACACAGCGCTGAGGCTACTCGACGTGTTTCGCGCCGTCACCGCTGGAAAGCCTCTCCCTATGACGACTCAGACCACATCGGTCCCGTACGTGGACCTGAACGACGGAAATCGTATGCCCCAGCTCGGGTTCGGCGTCTTCCAGGTACCGGCCGTGGAGACCGCCGAGGCGGTCAGCCGCGCCCTGCGCACCGGCTACCGGTCGATCGACACGGCAGCCGCCTACGGCAACGAGGATGGCGTCCGTGACGCCATCCAGGACAGCGGCCTGGAGCGCGGCGACGTGTTCATCACCACCAAGCTGTCCAACGACAACCACGGACGCGAGGGCGCACAGAGGGGCTTCGCGCAGAGCCTCTCGATGCTCGGCGGCGACTATGTCGACCTGTACCTGATCCACTGGCCCGTCCCCCAGCGCGATCAGTACGTGGAGACGTGGCAGGCGCTGTGTGCCGTGCGGCAGGTCCCATACCTCCGCTCGATCGGGGTGTCCAACTTCCAGATCGAGCACCTGGAGCGGATCATCGACGCCACCGGCGTGGTGCCGGCGGTCAACCAGATCGAGCTTCACCCGCGCCTCCAGCAGCCCGAACTGCGGCGTTTCCACGCCGAGCGGGGCATCATCACCGAGGCGTGGAGCCCGCTAGGACAGGGCCAGGTGCTCGACGAACCGGTGATCGTGGAGATCGCCTCCGAGCACGAGCGCACGCCGGCTCAGGTCGTCCTGCGCTGGCACATTCAGCTCGGCAACGTCGTGATCCCCAAGTCGGTCACGCCGTCGCGGATCGAGGAGAACTTCCATTTGTTCGACTTCGAGCTCACCGAGGCTGAGATGAAGCGGATGTCGGAGCTCGACCGGGGCGAACGCACCGGTCCTGATCCGGACACGTTCTCGTAGTCTTGCCCACCATGCGAAACGCACCGAAGATCATCGTCGCGATTGCCTGCCTGGCGGCCGTGCCGTCGGTGGCCGTCGCGGCCACCGCCAGCGGCTCGGGCAAGCCGTTCGCGATCAACTGCTACAAGGAGCAGTTCAAGCCCAAGCGGATCACGATCGCCTGCGGCGACGCCGGGATCTGGCTGAGCAAGCTCAAGTGGTCGAGCTGGAGCAGCTCGAACGCCAAGGGCGCGGGCACCTACAACCAGAACGACTGCACACCGGACTGTGCCAGCGGCAAGATCATGACCTACCCGGTCGACGTGACTTTGTCTAAGCCCAAGAGTTGCCCGGGGCAGACGCAGCTGGCGTTCAAGCGGGCCGCGCTGACGTTCACGGGCACGCCCCCGCCTGGTCGCGGCGTGGGCAAGCTGACGTTCCGCTGTCCCGTGCTGCCCGGGGAGTACTGAGCCCGGGTTCGGCGCCGCGTCGCCTATCCTCCCGCGCGTCCCCCAACCCCGCACAGAAGGGAGTTTCAGCGTTGCCCGAGGTCGAGGCCCACATCACGGGAACCGTGTGGAAGATTGAGGTCGAGGTCGGCGATAGCGTGGCGGAGGGCGACACGGTGGTGATCCTCGAGTCGATGAAGATGGAGATGCCGGTCGAGGCCGAGGATCCCGGCGTGGTCAAGGAGATCCTGGTCGAGGAGGGTCAGTCGGTCTCCGAGGGGGACGCCCTCGTTGTCCTCGAGTAGTCGTCCTGGCGACAGCGACCCGTCGCCGGGAGGGCGGCTGCTCGTCGACGAGCCGGCGCCCGGCGTCACTCGGCTGACGATCTCCAATCCGGACAAGCGCGGCGCGCTCGACCACCCGATCCTCGACGCGTTTGCCTCGACTCTGGCCGCAGTCGACGCCCGGTGCCTGATCGTCACCGGGGAGCGAACAACGTTCTCGGCCGGCTACGACATCGGCCATCTGCGCGGCGGCGGGCAGTTCGCCGATGAAGCCGACCGGCTGGTCGCCAATCCGTTCACCGCCGCGCTTGACGCGCTCGAGGCATATCCGTATCCGACCCTCGCCGCGCTGAACGGACACACGATCGGCGGTGGGCTCGAGCTCGCGCTGGCCTGCGACTTGCGGATCGCCGCCTCGACGATCGCCATGGGCATGCCGCCCGCCAAGCTCGGGCTCGTGTACTCGCACACCGGGATCCGCAAGTTCATCGACACGATCGGGGCGCCCCGCACCCGTGAGTTGTTCCTCGTCGGCCGGCGGATCGATGCTCGTACCGCGCGCGAGTGGGGGCTGGTCAATGCGATCGCCGAGCAGGGCCGCCTTGCCGAGGACGCGCTCGAGCTGGCCAAGGAGATCGCCGCGAACGCTCCGCTCGCCCAGCAAGGGAATAAGCGAGTGATCCGCGCTGTGCTGAGTGCACAGGGCGCCATGGATCCCGACACCGAGCGCGAGCTGATCGAGCTGCGCCGCGCCTGCTTCGCGTCCGAGGACTTTCGCGAAGGTGTTCGCGCATTTTCCGAGAAGCGCTCGCCGCGCTGGCTCGGCCGCTGATCCGTCCGGCGGGACACTTACTCTCGCGAGACAGACGGCCCTGCCCGCTCCCGGCAACTACTTCCGTCCGGAGGTCACATATGGTCGAGATCGAGGCTCGCCTGAGCGAGCTGAGAGCGATGGGACTGCAGCGTCGGATGCGGCTGGTCAGCGGTCCGCAGGGACCCCACGTGGTCCTCGACGGAAAGCCCGTGCTGCTCTTGGCCTCTGATAACTATCTCGGGCTCGCCGATCACCCATGCGTGCGCGAGGCCGCCGCCGATGCAGCGACGCGCTGGGGAGTGGGTGCCGGCGCGTCACGGCTGGGGTCAGGCACCATGACCATCCATCGCCGGCTCGAGGAGCGCCTGGCCGCGTTCGTGGGCCGGGAGAGCGCTTTGCTGTTCGGCTCGGGCTACCTCGCCGGCACCGGCGTAATCGCCGCGCTCGCCAGGCCCGGCGACGTCGTGTTCTCCGATGAGCGCGCGGGCGCCTCGCTGATCGACGGCTGCCGCCTCTCCGGAGCGGGGGTGTTCGTCTACGACCACTGCGACACCGAGCACTTGGCCTGGGGCCTCGCGCAGGCTCAGGGTCGTGGCGCGCTGATCGTGACCGACGCGCTGTTTGCGACCGACGGCGAGGTGGCGCCGCTCGAGGAGATCGTCGAGCTGGCCCAGCAGCACCGGGTGCGCGTGCTGGTCGACGAGGCCCATAGCCTCGGGGCGCTCGGACCGGGGGGCAGCGGAGCGCTCGCCGATGCCGGGCTCGAGGACGAGGTCGACGTGATCGTCGGGTCGCTCGATAAGGCACTCGGCTCCTACGGGGCGTTCGTCGCCTGCGACCGGGTGATGACCCAGTACCTGTTCAACGCGGCGCGCACGCTCCTCTTCTCGACCGCGCCGGCGCCGCCGGCGGTGGCCGGCGCGCTGGCCGCGCTCGGGCTGCTGGAGGAACGGCCCCGTCTGGTCGCCAAGCTCCGGGCCGGGGCGGCCGCCCTACGCGCCGGTCTGAGCGCCGAGGGCTTCAACCTGCGCGGCGCGCCGACCCACATCGTCCCGCTGGTGGTAGGCGACCCCGAGCTCGCGCTGCGGATGTGTGACGCGGCGTTGAGTCGCGGCGTGTTTGCCGACGCGGTCGGGCCGCCCGCCGTCGCGCCGGACGCCGCGGGAGCGCGGCTGGCGGTCATGGCCTCGCATCGTGAGGAGGAGTTGCGCGCGGCGGCCGGCGTTCTCGGCCAGGCCGCCCGGGCGGTCGGGTTCGACCCACGGTCCGTGCCCGCCTTCGATGAGGCGTATCACGACGGCGCTACTGACGAGGACTACGAGAGCGAGGTCGAGGAGGTCGGCTCGGGCGCGCCCTACGAGAGCGTCGACCCGACCGTTCCCTACGATTTTGAGCAAGTCGCCCGCGCCGCCTAGCCGCGCCGCGGCGCATGAGCGCTAGTCGTCGTACGGCTCGAAGTCCCGCTTGCGCGCTCCGCACACGGGACAGAACCACGTCTCAGGAATTTCCTCGAAAGGGGTGCCCGACGGGATGCCACCGTCGGGATCGCCCTCCGCGGGGTCATAGATGAACCCGCACGATCCGCAGATCCACTTCACTGGGACAAGGCTAACGTCGAGTCGGGGAGAATGCGGCCCGGATGAGGAGAGGGTCGTGAACACCGATCGGCCCGGGCCTGGCGAGGAGATCAACCCGGGACCGCGGACCGAGCCACGGCCCGCCGGCACCGTGATCCTGCTTCGTGGCGGGGCCGTCGCGCTCGAGGTGCTGCTCGTGCGCCGTAACCCCGCCGCGCGCTTCATGGGCGGCGCCTGGGTGTTCCCGGGCGGGGCCGTCGACCCCAGCGAAGGCCTCGGCGACGCCGGCCATCGCGCCGCCGCGATCCGTGAACTCGAGGAGGAAGCCGGCATCGCACTCACCGACCCACGGGAGCTCGTCCCCTACTCGCGCTGGATCACTCCGGCCGAGGTGAAGATCCGCTTCGACACCTGGTTCTACCTCGCGCCCGCGCCCGCCGGCGCTCAGGCCCGGGTCGATGGCAGCGAGGTCGTCGACGCGCGCTGGTACGGGCCGGCCGCGGCGCTCGCCGCCCGCGAGCGCGGCGAGTTGTTTCTCGTCTTCCCGACGATCAAGCACCTCCAGCAGCTGTCGGCCTTCACCTCGGCCGACGAGCTGCTCTCGCACGCCGCCGGCCGCGAGGTCCACCCGGTCCAGCCGCGCGTGCTGCTCCAGGGCGAGACCGCCCGGATAGTGCTCCCCGGCGAGCCGGGCTACGACGACTGACCCGCCCGACGGCACCCGACCCGCCCCCGCGCTCATTTTCCATGCGCGCTCCCGCCGAGGTTTCCCCCGCGGCGTTCCGCTTTCCCCGCGGCAAGAAAGTGTTCGTACGCAAACTATTTGCGTACAATCGAATAGACGTGGCCAGACGTACCGTGGCGTACCTGAGCGGCGGGACCGGCTCCCTCTTGGTCCTCCCCGACCAGCTCCAGCTGACCGCCGTCGTCGACGAGCAGGCCGGCCTCGCAGGCGCGCTCGGCCTGATTTCGGCCGGCCGGGCCGACGCCCTGTTCGTCCGGCGGCTGCGATCGGTGGCGGGCTCGCTCGAGGAGCTAACCCGACTCCTCAGCTGGCTCGAGGCGGCCGGCGCCGACCTGGTGGCGGCCGACGTGGGACTCGACACCGCCACGACCCAGGGCCGACGGACCGTGGCGCTCCTGCGCGAGATCGACCGCTGGAGTCGGGAGCCCGAGCGGCCGCAGCGACGGCGCGGCCGCCCCGGACTGGCGACCCGAGCGCCGCACATCGCCGAGCGGATCGCCGAGCTGCGCGAGCGTGGCCTGAGCCTGCAGGCAGTCGCCGACGCGCTCAACGCCGAGGGAGTGCCCACGCCGCGGGGTGGCGCGCACTGGCGCCCCTCGAGCGTCCAGTCCGCGCTCGGCTATCGGCGGCCACGCTCGCCAACCTCGAGTGAGCCGATGCTCCCGCCCCGGCCCGGCCATTAAGCCGCCGTTTCCTCCTGCGAGATCACATGTATCACCGCGTTGATCAGTGCCAGGTGCGTGAACGCCTGGGGATAGTTGCCGAGGTGGCGTCCGGTGCGCGCATCGAGCTCTTCGGCATACAGGCCGAGCGGAGAGGCGTGCGCCAGCAACCGCTCGCACAGATCCGTGGCCCGCTCGGCTTCGCCGATCTCGGATAGCGCCGAGACCAACCAAAACGAGCAGATCAGGAACGTCCCCTCCTCACCGGTGAGGCCGTCGTCGGTCTCCGACACCCGGTAACGCAGGACGAATCCGTCCTGCGAAAGCTCCGTGGCGATCGCCAGCACGGTGGCCTTGACGCGCTCGTCTTCGGGCGGGAGAAAGCGGGTCAGGGGGATGAGAAGGGTCGACGCGTCGAGCGCGTCGGTTTCGTAGTGCTGGCGGAACACGCCTCGCTCGGAAACCCCGTGCTCGAGGATGTCGTCCCGAATCTCGTCGGCGACGCTCTGCCAATGGGCGGCCAGCTCCGCCTCCCCCTCGAGCTCGGCCAGCCGCGCCCCCCGATCGAGCGCCACCCAGCACATCAGCTTCGACGAGACGTAGTGCTTGGGCTCGCCGCGGGCTTCCCAGATGCCCTGGTCGGGCTGCTGCCAGACCGCCATCGCGCAGCGGACCTGGTCCTGGACGACCGGCCACAGTCGCTGCGGGATGTGGCCGCCCATCTTGGTGTGCAGGTAGATCGAGTCGAGCACGGCGCCGAACACGTCGTTCTGGTGCTGTCGGTAGGCGTCGTTCCCGATCCTGACCGGCACCGAGCCCTCGTAGCCCTTCAGATGCGTGAGCTCGAGCTCGTGCAGGTCTAACTCGCCGCCCAGCCCGTACATGATCTGGAGGGCGCCGCTGTCCAACCGCTCCAGATCGGCCACGAACTGCATGAAGTCGTCGGCCTCCCAATCCAGGCCGAGCGCGTGAAGCCCCCACAAGGTGAAGGTGGCGTCGCGCATCCAGCAGTAGCGGTAGTCCCAGTTGCGCTCGCCGCCGGGCGTCTCGGGTAGCGACGTGGTCGCGGCCGCCACCGTGGACCCGGTGGGGGCGTAGGTGAGTCCCTTTAGAGTCAAAGCCGAGCGCTGCAGATGAGAGCGCCAGCGATGGTCGGGGAATCGCCCGCCGGCCAGCCAATTGCGCCAGTAGTGGAAGGTCGTCTGGAGCCGGTGGTTGGCGTTGGCGCAGTGCTCGGGGCCGTTCAGGCCGTGCCTCCACCCCATCGCGACGAACCGCTCCTCGCCCGCGGTCAGGGTGTGGCGGGCTCGAGCCCGGTTGCCTTCGATCCCGATCCGCAGATCGGTGATCAGCCGCAGAACCGTCTCGCCGTCCGTCGCCTCAGCCGCCGACCAGTCCTCGGCGACCATCGTCCATTGCGCCGGCGTGCGCCCGTAGTCGAACATCGGCTCGCACACCGCCTCCACCTGGACCTGGCCCTCGATGCATTCGATCACCCGCACGAGCATGTGGTCGGCGTCGTGATCGGTCGGCGGCCGCGTGTGAGAGCTCTCGTCTGCGTGCTGGTCGTGCCACGGGCCGATGGTCAGGCCGTCCCTGACCACGACCCAGCCCGAGGGGCACATCCACGTCGTCTCGAGGATCATCGTCCCGGGCACGTACCGCACCGACAGCGGCACAACGATTCCGTAGGGCCCGACACGGAACGAGCCGGCGCGGCGGTCCAGGAGCGAGCCGAACACGCTCGGCGAGTCGAACCGCGGCAGGCACATCCATTCGATGCTCCCGTCCGGCGCGACCAGCGCCCCGGTGTGGCAGTCGGACAGGAACGCGTAGTCGGCGATCGGCGGGAACGGCGAGCCGCCGGTCAGTGGGGCATCGTGGGGCGGGAGGGGGATGGTCGGGCTCATTCGGTCGCGCAGCCTAACCCGTGCGCGGTCGAGGTAGGCGCAAGGCGCGAACATCACTACCCTGGTGCGTGTCGACCAACGGAGGTGAGTGGTGACCGAGGAGACGAACCGACCCGAACGGCACTCCGCCAGCGCGGAGGCCGCGGCGACGCGGTGGCGTCAGAACCATCCCGACGAGGACATTGATGTGGACGCCCCGTCGCACATCCCGGAGGGCGATGGGGCTGTGCCGAATCGCCACTCGGCGAGCGCCGAGGCTGCGTGGCTTCGGGAGCGGGAGCGCAACTCCGGCCTGTGGGCCTCACCCGCCGCCGTAGGTGACGACCAGGTCAGTCAGGACACCGACGAGGAATCCGGCTGAGACCATCAGCAGGCCGAGCTCGCGGTAGCCGAAGCGGCGCATCCCGTTCCACACCTCGCCGATCACGTACAGGATCGCGCCCCCGGCCATGGCGTAGAACGCGAGCTCGAGTGGGTGACTGGTGACCTCGTAGCCCACGAGCGAGCCGAGGAAGGTCGGGCCGCCGCCGATCACGCCGGCGAGCGCGATCCAGCGCCAGGACGGCCGCACGTCGCCGAGCGGACCGACGATCCCGAAGCCCTCAGTGGCGTTATGCAGCGCGAACCCGATGATCAGCACCGTCGCCAGGCCGATCGCGCCCGCGCGCGCCGACACGCCGATCGCGAGCCCCTCGGCAAAGTTGTGGACGCCGATCGCGGCCGCGATCGTCAACCCGACCCGGAGCGCCTGGCGGCGGGCAGCGTCGAGCTCGGCCGCGAGTGGCTCGGGGTCGAGCGTGGCCGTCTCGGCGCCACCGGCGATCGGCGGCTTGCGCCGCCCGGCCGGACGCATCCACCGCTCCAGCATCGCCAGGCCGGCGCTGCCGGTGACGAACCCGGCCGCGAGCAGGAACACGAGCCAGATCAGGTAGCCGAGCGAGCCGTGACCGTCCTTGACCGCGTGCAGGGCGTCGTCAACGATCGAGATGCCGTTCGAGAGGACGTCGACGAAGATGAACGAGAGCACGCCGACGGCGAACATGGCCAGCGCCACGCGCATGCGGCCGCTCAGCAGCTGCAGGCGCCCGACTGGCAAGCCGAGGAAGATCGTGAACCCCGCGAGGGCGCCGAGAACGACGGTCTGTGCGAAGGACATGGTAGGTACGGCGATTAGGGTGCCCTAATACCCGTCGCACGCTACCAGAAACGAGATCTAAGACCAACCGGAACGGTCGGAGATACGACACGAGTCGGAAGACAGGACTAGCTCGGAGCTCGGGCGGGGCCGGAGATGGAGCTAGGTATCCGAGTTGAAGTCCGGCAGCCCCAGCGACTGCAGCCAGTGGTCGACCGTGATGTTCAGCTGCGTGAACTCGCCAGTCCAGATCAGGATGCCCATGCCGATCAGCACCACCCCGCCCGCGCCGATTACCACCGGATAATGCCGGCGCACCACGCTGAACGCCGACGTCGCCGTCCCGAAAGCCAGCCCGGTGATCAGGAACGGGACGCCGAGGCCAGCGCAGTAGACGGCGAGCAGAAGCGCGCCGTGGGCGGCGGAACCCGACGCACCGGTGGCGGTGATGATCGCCCCCAGCGTCGGTCCTGTGCACGGCGTCCAGGCCAGCGCGAAGGCAGCGCCGATGACTACCGGGCCGCCCCGCCCGGCGCGTTGCATCAACCGGTCGACGTGCCATTCACGGGACAGCGCCGGCACGAAGGGCGCGAGGACAAAGACGACGCCCATCACGATGATCAGCGCCCCGCAGACCTTCAGGGCGGTGGGCCCGGTGAGGGTGCCGTGGAGCGCCTGCTGTCCGATCAGCCCAAGCGCGATGAAGATCGCCGAGAAGCTCGCCACGAACGACAAGCTCGGCCCGATAACCCGCCGCGCCCGGATCTCCGACGGTGACACGCCGGCAACGGCCGAGATGTAGCCCGGCACCAGCGGGAGCACGCACGGCGACAAGAACGAGATCAACCCGGCGCCGAACGCGACTGGAATTGCAATGCCCGAAACAGGGTCCATCGTGGTGTCGGCCTGAGAGTATCGCCGCCCGATCGAACTAACCCACCACACACACTCGCTGGATTCCGAAACCTTCGGCCGCCCTCTCCGTTAGAGTGAGCAGGGGTCAAGGTGGAAGCCTCCGCATTCCCAGCACCGGCAGCAGTAGCCAGGACTCGGGATCTAATCGGGTCCCCGCCCGCCCGCCCTCCGGCTTCCACCGCTGGGCCACTTCTGCGCCTGCGTTCCGATGAACAGCTGGTCGCCCTGTTCCGCGCCGGTCACGACGACGCGTTCCGGGTCATCCACGATCGCTACCGACAGCGGCTGTTCGCCTACACGCGCCAGATGCTCATCCACCGCCAGGACGCCGAGGACGCGCTCCAGGACATCTTCGTCCGGGCTTACGCCGGGTTGCGCGCCTCCAATCGCGAGCTCGCCCTCCGCGCCTGGCTCTATCGCGTCGCGCACAACCGCTGCATCGACCAGCTCCGGCGTCCCGCGCCACCCCCGCCCGAGGTGCTGGAGCTGCTGCGCTCGCCGGTGCACGACCCGATCGCCGAAGCCGACCGGCGCGAGTCACTCCGGCGCCTGATCGCGGACGTGCGGCGATTGCCCGACCAGCAGCGCTCAGCCCTGCTCATGCGCGAGCTGGGCGGTATGTCCTACACCGATTTGTCGGACGCCCTGGGCGTGACCATCCCAGCCGTCAAGTCGCTCCTGGTCCGAGCCAGGCTTGGCCTGGCACAGGCACTCGAGGCGCGCGACACCGCGTGCTCGGAGATCCGGGAGGAACTCATCGTCTCCCACGACCGCGGCCTGCGGCCGAACGCCACCGCACGGCGGCACATGCGTGATTGCGCCGGTTGCCGCGAGTTCCGCCAAGACCTGCGCGGGGTCAGCCGCAAGTTCGCGGCGATCGTGCCGACGCTCGGCCCGCTCGGCGTCCTTGCCAACGTGCTGGGCATCGGCGGAGCCGGCAGCGGTGCCGCCGGGGGAGCCCTCGCCGCCGGTGGAGCGGCGGGTGGCGGAACCGCGATCGTCTCGGTGGGCACGATGAGCGCCGGCGCGGCGCACGTCGCGACGCTGCTCGCGGCGGCGGTGGTAACGGCGGGCGGTGCGGTCGAGCTCCAGCACACGCTTCCCGCCCCGGCCCACCGCGTGCATCACGCGCGCGTGGCCATGCGGCCTCGTTCACGCGCCCCGGTGTTCACATCGTCCGCGCCAACGACGACGGCGAGTGAGAGCAGCGAAGCGCCCGCGCTGTCGGCACCCGCAGTCACGCCAGCCGCGCACTCGCAACTGGCGGCGGATCCGGCCGACTCAACGAAGACCCCCTCGAGCGCGTCGGCCTCGTCGACCAAACGAACCAAGTCGACCACCACCACGACCGTGACCGTCAGCGTGATACCGCCAGCCACCGGCGGGACCTCGATGACGCTCAGCCGGGGCGGCGCCGCCCCGAGTGATCCGGCGAATAGCACCACAAGCACGGCCGACGGGACTCTCGCGACATCCACGGGAACATCGACGACGTCGACCACGGGCACCCAGTCCTCGACCGGCACCAGCTCAACCCAGTCCGGTTCGACGTCGAGCGACTCGACCTCGAGCACGCAGTCGGGATCGACCAGCTCGACCGGATCGAGCTCCTCCGGCTCGTCCACCGGCGCCTCCGAGAGCACCTCCTCGATCGGCACGGGTTCATCGACCGGCGCCGTGACCGGTGGGACGCCGTCCCCCGCGCAGTGAGCACACCGCCCGCGGCGGAATCCGCTAACACCGACGGCTACCTGGAGCCCCTCGATCACGAGGCGGTCCTCGTCCGGCGCGGACAGCGCTCGGGTCTATATACGTTCGTAGCGGTCCACTCAACGGTACGGGGCCCGTCGGCCGGCGGCTGCCGCATGTGGGGGTACGCCGACGCCCGGGATGCCCTGCGCGACGCCCTGCGGCTCTCGCGGGCGATGACCTTCAAGTCCGCCGTCGCCGAACTGCCGCTGGGCGGCGGCAAGGGCGTGATCATGACGACCCCAGGCGTCCCCCTATCCCCGGCGCAGCGAACCGCGGCGTTGCTCGACTTTGGCGACACCGTCGAGGCGCTGGGCGGGCGCTACATCACCGCCGAGGATGTCGGCACGTCGAGCCGGGACATGCGTGTGATCGCCCAGCGGACCCGGCACGTCGCCGGCCTTCCCCGTGGCCGGGGCGGCTCGGGCGATCCCAGCCCGTTCACGGCCCTCGGTGTCGAGACAGCGATCCGAGCCTGTTGCGAGCGGGTCTTCTCATCCGGCTCGCTGCGCGGGCGGAGCGTCGCGCTGGTCGGACTGGGGCACGTCGGGTCACGGATCGCCAAGCTGTGTGCCCGTGCGGGAGCAAGCCTCGTACTGAGCGACATCGACCCCAGCAAGCGCCGTCTGGCCGAAGACCTCGGGGCGGACTGGTGCGAACCCGATCGGGCGCTCCTGTCCGACGTCGACGTGCTCGCGCCATGCGCGCTCGGCGGCGTGCTGGACCGTGAGACGGTGCCGAGGCTGCGCTGCCGAATCGTCGCCGGCGCGGCTAACAACCAGCTGGCCGACGAGTCGGTGGCGGACCTGCTGTCCGACCGCCAGATCCTGTGGGCGCCCGACTTCGTCGCCAACGCCGGCGGGATCATCAACATCGCCGAGGAGCTCCAGGGCTACGATCCCGCCGCCGCCCGTCAGCGCGTGCGCCGGATCAGCGACACGCTGCAGCAGATCTTCGACGAGGCCGAGGCGTCCGGGACAACGCCGCTCACCGCCGCGGTCGAGATCGCCCGCCAGCGGCTAGCCGTAGCGCCGGCCGCCTGACGCCGTCGGACGCCTTTACACCCGGCGCCGCGCGTCGCTCCCGCCGCCGCGCATCGCCGTCCCCACCCCCGCCCTTATACATATACATATACATATACATGTATATATACATGTATATGTATATGTATATGTATGCTGTGGTCGTGATGCGCCAGCGTGCATAACACGTCACGGCACCTGAAGTTCGCCGGCCGTGACGCAGTATGCATCTCACACGTGCATAGCACGTCACGGCTCGCCGGCGCCGGGCCAAGTGTCGTGTTTTGCACGATGGCCTGGGCTCACGAGAGCCGTATCTGCGGTGACTCGACCCCGCTGGGCAGTCGACCCTCGCCGGCCAGCTTGTCCAGGTGCGCCGCAAGCGTCACCGCCGCGGCCGGGCGAAGCCCAACCGGCACGTCGCTCCAAACCTCGTCGAGCAATTCGTCCACGCTCCGCTTGCCCTGATCGAGAGCGGCCACCAGGCGCCGCTCGCGCTCGAGCCGGTGCGCGATGTACTCGTCGAGCTTTGCCGACACGTCCCAAACCACCGGACCGTGGCCGGGACAGAGCACGTCGAGCCGAAGCCTTCCCAGTCGGGTCAGGCCGTCAAGGTAGGCGACGAGCGCCCCCGGATCGGGCGCGATGAACACGCTCCCCTCACCGAGCACGGCGTCCCCGGTCAGCGCGGCCGTGCCCACGGTGAATACGAGATGGTCCGGGGCGTGACCCGGAAGCGAGAGCGCCGCGAGCGGCCCGAACCTGGCTCCATCCCCCAGGAGCACGTCGACGTCTCCACGAGCGCCGGCAACCGGGACCCCCGCATACCGACCCCGCATCGCCGGCACGGCCTCGCTGTGATCGGCGTGGTCGTGAGTGAGCGCGATACCGCCGAGGCCCCCACGACGGGCGATCTGATCCCACAGGGCCGCGAGATGCTCATCGAGCGCCGGGCCCGGGTCGACCAGCCACGCCGGCCCGCGGCCCACGACCCAGGAGTTCGTTCCGGTACGCGTGAACGGGCCGGGATTCGCGGCGCGGACGCCGACGATGTCGTGTCCGGGCACCTCCAAGATCGTCATGGTCGGCCGCGGATCAGGCGAGCAGCGGGATGTCGGCGGTCAGGACCTCCGGCCCCTCGTCGGTCACGTGCACGTTGTGCTCGATCCGGACGCCACCGAACCCGAGCATCGCGTCGGCCCGGTCCCAAACCACGAACTCGCGCAGATCCTCGCGATTACCCGGGTCGCCCAACAGGGCGGGGATGAAATAGATCCCCGGCTCGATCGTCACCACATGACCGGCCTCGAGGGGCAGGTCGGACCGCAGGCGGGGCATACCGGGCTCCGGCTCGCGTCCGGGGAGGACCTCGCCGGCGTCGCGGACGCCCAACCCGACCATGTGGCCGATGCCGTGCGGGAAGAACAGCGACACCGCCCCGCTCTCCAGTAGCGCCTCGTCCGAGCTCGAGCCGCGCAGTAGGCCGAACTCGCGTAGCCCGTCCGCGATGATTAGGGCCGCGGTCCGGTGGATGTCCCGGAACTCGGTTCCGGGCAGGGCGCAGGCGGTGGCCGCCTGGCCGGCGCGTGCGACCAGCTCGTGAATGGCGGCCTGCTCTGCCGTAAACGAGCCTGAAACCGGATACGTGCGGGTCACATCGCTCGCGTAGCCGCGGAACTCGGCACCGGCGTCGATCAGCACGAGCTCGCCGTCGCCCAGAGCCCTCGCCGTCGGTGGAAAGTGCAGGACGCCGGAGTTGGCGCCGCTGGCCACGATCGTCTCGAACGCGAGAAAGTCGGCGCCCCGGCGAAAGAACTCCGCCTCGAGCTCGATCTGCACCTCGCGCTCGGTCCGGCCGGCGCTGAGCAGCGGGACAATCGCGGCAAAGCCCGCGCTGGTCGCCCGCTCGGCGACACGCATCCGGTCGAGCTCGAGCGCGTCCTTCGGACGGCGGACGTAATTCAGCTGACGGCGAAACTCGGCGCCGAGCTCTTCATCGGGCGTGATGCCCGCGATCGGTGCACCCAGGTTCACGATCGGACGGCCCCGGCGAGCCGCGAGCCAGTGCTCGAGCTCGTCCACGGGGACGCCCTCCTCCGCATCCGCGGGCGCGCCTTCCCACACGAGTTCCTCCCGCGAGACCGGCATCACGAAGTCGACCCACCCGCCGTCGGCGTCGAACGCCAGCACGCCGCCGGGGCGCTCCCGATCGGTCAGGTAGAAGTACTCGCTGTGCGCGCGGAACGGGTACGTGCGGTCGGCACGGCCCGGGATGTGGACCGGTTCGCCGGCCCCGATGACCACCGCCCCTGAGGGGTGGGCGGGGTCCAAATTCCAGCGCTCAGCCACGGCGCGACGGCGTCGCTCGAGCTGAGCGTCAACGGCGGTGTCGAGTGACGTCGGGGCGGACACGATCCGCCCCCCAGCTTATTGATAGATGCCGGGCCGCTGCTGGGCGCTCTCGAGTGCCTCGAGGGCGTCCAGCCGTCGCCGCAGCGGGGGATGCGTGGACATCATTCGGTGCAGAAGCGGGACCTCGGCCAGCCAGCCCCGGGGCGGAACCTCGACGAGATTGAAGGCGTTGAGCGCCGCCGCCGCACGGAGGTCCGTGCGCGGGATTTCAGTCCGCTCGAGCGCGCCCGACACCTTGATCAGGGCCGACGCCAGCGCCGACGGACGACCGGTGATCGCGCACGAGCCGGCATCGGCGGCCAGCTCGCGATAGCGCGATAGGACGGTGAGGCCGAGGTGAGAGAGCGCTCCGATCGCGATCACGAAAAAGGCATCGGGTCCTGCTCCGCCGTTGGCGCGGAGCATCACGGCCGCGGGCCACCCGACGATCGTCATAACGAGCGCATCACGGTTTGCGATGTGGGCGAGCTCATGCCCAATCACCGCCTGGAACTCCTCCGCCGTCAGGGCTTGGCGCAGGCCGCGCGTCACGTACAAGCGCGGCCGCCGACCCGGAAAATGCACCACCCACGTGTTGGGGTGTGCCTGATCGCTCAGAACCACCTCGGGCACGGACAGGTCGACCAGAGCGCAGAGGCGATCGAGCATGCCGAACAGCTCGGGGTCGTCGCGCTCGGAAAGGGTCTGGCCTGGCGGCATGGCGCGCCGGAAGAACCGGACCACTCTGATCACCATGCCGATGCTCAACGCGAGGAACAGCCCAATGAGCCACCGGCTGGGCGACAGCACGATCACAGCGGCCAGCAGGCCCAGCGTGATCAGCGGGTTCAGGACGGTGACGAGGACCATTCGCACTGCCAGCGACCTGTCCCTCGGTAGCTGACGCCGATCTACCGTGGTCACTTGTCGACTCCCACGCTGCCGATCTTAGCCCCGATCGGAGCCGTCGACTAGACCTGAGTTCAGGCGACAGCGCGCAGGTGGCGATATGGCTCGCCGCGAAGCTCGGCCACGAGGGCGTCAACCACTCCGCGTTCGTCTCCGTCGCGGCCGTCGGTGACCGCACCGATCACCGCCCGCTTGCGCTCGAGCAGCGTCGCGATCGTCTCGTCAATCGTGTCCGCCGCGAGCAGGTACGTGGCGTTGACCGCGTCCTGCTGACCGATCCGGTGGCAGCGATCCTCGGCCTGGTCGTGCTTGGCCGGCGTCCAGTCGAGCTCGAGGAAGGCTACGTTCGACGCGCGCGTAAGCGTGATGCCCTGCCCGGCGACCTCGATCGAGCACACGATCAGCCGGCCACCGTCCGGCGCTCCGGCCTGGAAGGACTGCACCGCCTGGTCGCGGGCGCGGCGGGTGTCCTCACCGAGCACGTGGAACGCGGCCGGAAACCGCTCGAGCACCGCGCGCTGGATCTCGCGATGGCGGGCGAACACGACGAGCGGCTCGCCGGAGGACAGAAAGTCGTGGATCCAGTGCAGTGCGCCGTGGAGCTTGCCGCGCGCGGCCAGCAGCTTCAGCGCGTTCAGCCGGACGAGCCGCTCAGCCCGCAGCGCTGCGGCGACTCGCGCGTCGAGCTCGTGCAGGTCGAGCGGTTGGCTCTGCAGCCACGCGATCACGTCCTCCTCCGCCAGCCGGTACTCCGGCTCGTTATCGAGCGCGACCGGGACCACGGCACGCGTCTTCGCCGGCAGCTGCGGCAGGACCTCGGATTTCAAACGGCGGACAAAGCAGCGCGCCCGAAGGTGCCAGTGGAGCCGCTTGTGGGCATCCGGGCCGCGGAAACGCTCGCCGAACTGCGCGCCCGAGCCGAAGTCGCCGAGCCGGCCGAGGATCCGAAGCTGGGAGATCAGCTCCGGCGGGCGGTTCATGACCGGCGTCCCGGTCAGCGCGAGGACGAGGCCCTCGCGCGGGACGGCGGCGGACAGTTGTTGGGCGGCCTGGGTGCGCTGAGCCCGGGGGTTCTTGCAGTAGTGCGACTCGTCGAGGACGACCGCGCGCGGGCGCAGGTCGGTGAGCCCCTCGAGTCGGCCGGCCACGATGTCGTAATTGATGATGGTGATGTCGGTCCTCGCCAGATCACCGCGTTTGCCATCGAGCATCTGTACCGAGCGCCCCGGCACCCAGCGCCGGATCTCGCGCATCCAGTTGAGCTTCAGGCTCGCCGGGCACACCACCACGGCCGGGTAAGCGGTGTCGGCCTCGAGTGCGGCCAGCGCCTCGATCGTCTTGCCAAGTCCCTGCTCGTCGGCGAGGAACGTGCGCCGCTGCTCGAGCAGATAACGCACCCCGGCCCGCTGGAAGGGCTTGAGCTCGCCGCCGAGCGTCGGTATCTCGAGCTCGGCGTCGGTGGCAGCCGACAGCGCGACCAGGCCGGCGGCGCGGGCGTGCTCTTCACGGATCTCCTGCAGCCGGGCGAGCGCGTCGGGCGCCACCCATGGGCCCCGCTCGGACACGAACCGGTCGAGCTCCGGCACCCAGAATGGATCGGCCGTGACCGCGGGAGCACCCGCCAACCGTGCGAACTCCTCCACCATCCCCGAGTCGTGCCCCGGGGCAAGCACGAACGAAGGCTGCTCGCGGGCATCGGAGAGCTCGAGCACGGCGGGGGGCGCCGGCTGTCCCGCCTCCAGTGCCGCGATGCACCGCCGGGCGGCCGGGCTGATCCAGCCGTGGAGCGACTGCGCGTCGATCGCCCGCCACGACTCGAGCGTGAGCGGCAGGCTGGCGCCTCCGTGGCACGCGCTCGCGCGATCGCGCAGTGCCGTCGGCAGGCGCTCGTTGTCGCCGAGCAGAAGGAACACCGGCGCCTCGCGAGGCCCGTCGACCTCGATCGTGCCTCGCCAGATGGTGGTGCGCGCGAGCCAGCGCTCGACGCGCGGGTCGACCGAGGCGGGGTCGAGCTCGGCCAGCAGCTCCGCGATCGGGACGGCATCGTGCTGCACGGCCGCGATCGCCACCGAGCCGGCCGGCCCATCGAGCATTTCGAGCCGGTCGGCGGTGGCCAGTGCCCGAGCCAGCGGCGCGTGCTCGCGCGCGACCACGATCCAGTTGCGGCCCCGGCGATCGCGCCACAGCTCGACCTCACTGCGCAGCGACTGCGCCGGCGGCTGTGCGCGCGGCGCCGGCGCTCTCATGAGCTCGGTCAGTGCGTGCTGGGCGTCGTCGGTCAGGCACAACCTCGAATCACGCTCGAGGCACGAGGCGAGGAGGAGGGCACCACGCTGATCCACGGGCACGAAGCCACGCTCGAGTTCGCCCAGTCGGTAACCGCTCGGATGCTCGAGCAGGTCCTCGACCAGATCCACGGGTCCGTCGGTGGCGAACGTGAACCACCAGTTGTTATCCGGCCGCGCAAGGTCGACCAGCACCTCCTCCGGGGGACGTCTGGCGCTGTGCCTCCTGAGCGCACGGTCAAGCGCCTCGGAGACCTCGACCCGATACGTGACCGCGTCGAGCAGAGCCGTCAGCGCGTGGGCTCGATCCGGATCCAGCGGCAGACGCCACACGCGGCTCTCGGGATCCCACCGGCGGCCGGGAATCGCGCGCAGGAGCATGCGGAGGCGGTCGTCGTAGGGAAACCGGAGCACCGCGTCTCCGTCGATGAGCGTCGCGATGAAGACCGTAGGCATGAGCCTGAAACAGTAGAGACCACGCCGGATACGCCACCTCACAGCGGGCGCGCTTGCCTATCGCGCGAACGCCGTAGCGCCGAGGTCGTTGTCCCCGGCGGAGAGCTCGCCGACCCACAGGATTCGGAGCTGAGAACCGGCGAACCAAGTAGTCGTCGGCGCGTTAGCGAGAAAGCAACGAGCGACAATCGTCCTCACGGTGTTACACAGATGTCAAGCGCTCTGTCGCGTGGGTTCGGTCACCGAACCGAACCCTATCACACCTGAGTTCAATGAACGAACTGCCGCTCGGGGTAGGCGTCAGGCGCGATCCTTCGCGCGGTGGCGTCGCTGCCGCTCGCGCAAACCGCAGGGACTCTCGGCGTGCCAGCGCTGCGTCGCCGAGCGGGTCGCGTCGTAAAACACGAGCCGGCACTCGGGTCGCTCGCAGCGCCGAAGGCGCGACGGCGCCAACTCTCCGAGCTCGCGCACGACATCGAGCACGAGCCGCGCGACCGTCGACTCCCGCTTCGGAGAGATCACGGCGCGCAGCCCACCCCCGGGCGACCCGGGCTCGAGCACGTACGCGGTCGGCACCCGGGAAGTCAAATCGTTGAGTACAGCGAGCGGCGGCGGCGAACCGTCAATCAGCGCCTCCACGACCGGAACGAGTGCGCGGTGAAGCGCGCGGATCGGGCCCAGGTCGGCCGGATCCACCGGCCCTCCGACGAACGGGCCTAACAGCTCACTGGCCGAGCCGGCGTCTCTGAGCGCGTCGTGGAACGTCGCGCTTGGGGCACCAGGCGGGCGACGATCGGCCCGCGCGTTGGCGAGCGCGACTACCAGCGCCGGGCTCGTCACACCACCGCCGCCACCGTCCGCCGTCGCGGCTCGGACACCATCTGCTCCACACGCCTGGCATTCGGGTGCGACAGGTAGACGATCGCCGCCTCGGCCGCCTCTCGGCTGACCCACTGGCTGAGCACGAACAGATGGCCGGGTTGGTCGAGATCCTGAACAATCGCGTGCTCCAGATAGCCGTCGAAGCCCGGCATGTCCCCCCAGATGGCCTGGGTGGCTTGCACCCCTTCCTCGGCCGACTCCGGCGGAAAGCGGGACTCCCAGATCGAGTAGATGCTCACGATTGACCTCCTGCCTACAACGGTCTATTAGCCGAACGACCGTTACACCGTACCAAACTCCGATCCGTGTCCCAACTCTGGCCGAAAGGGAACGAGGCCCGCCGTGCCGAACCTTCCTCTTATGCCCGAGGCCGAATCGGCCATGGAGGTTTCGCGAGCGCGGGCGCGCTACCGGCGGTGGCTGGCCTTTGGCACCGTGGATGAGTTCCAGGACCCGGCGCTCGGGTATCGAAGACTGTTCTCCGAGATACTCGGGACGTTCCTGCTCGTGCTGGCGGCCGCCGGCGGTGGGCTTCTGCACGGAAAGGACGAGATCAGCCTGGCGGCGGCGGTCGTCGCACCGGCGCTGACGGTCCTCGCGGTCATCCTGTTCATGGGCGCGGTTTCGGGCGCCCACCTCAACCCGGTCGTGTCGGTGGCGTTCGCGCTGAGGGGTGACTTCCATTGGTATCGAGTGCCCGCGTATGTGCTTGCGCAGTTGCTTGGGGCGACGCTGGCGTGCCTGTTTCTGCTGGGCGTCTTTGGCAACGTCGAGCACCTCGGTGCGACGTTGCCGGGCCCGGGATATCACGCCTGGCAGGCCTTGCTGATGGAGATCGTGTTGACGGGCGGGCTCGTCAGCGTGGTCCTCGGAACGGCTTCGGCCGCACAGAACGTGGGCACGATCGGCGCGCTCGGTGTCGGCGGGTACATCGCGCTCGCCGGACTGTGGGCGGCTCCAGTCAGCGGCGTCTCGATGAATCCGGCCCGGTCCTTCGGTCCGGCCCTCGTCTCCGGCGACTGGACCGCTTACTGGGCGTACGTCGCCGGGCCTCTCATCGGAGCCGTGTTCGCCGTGGGCTGCGCGTGGATCCTCCGCGGCCCGGGCGGCGATGCCGCCGCGCGGGCCGCCGCATCGGGACGCCTCGAGGAGCTCGTCCCCAGACATCGTCCTAAGAAGGAGCAGCCGAATGCCTAAGGACAAGACACCCAAGGCACAGCAGACTGAGTTGCCGATCAAATGGGCCGATGACGTCGCCGAGCACGACTACGGCGCCGCCCACGCATACGCGTCGCTGAAGCTGTCGCCCGCGGAGACGGACAAGGCCGTCGACCGCCTGCGCAAGGCCGAGCTGACCACCCGCCGGGCCAACGACATCCTGCGCGCCTCCGGGCTCGAGCCGGCGCCGCTCGATGACCCGGGTGTCGTCAAGGATCTGATGAAGGTAATCGCGGGAAAGCCCCTGAGCCCGGTTCTGGTGCTCGGCGGCGTCGGCCAGTCGGACATCGCCGACGGCTTCCACCGCGTGTCGCTCGTCTATCGCCTGGACCCATACGGCACGGTTCCCCTCAAGCTGGCCGCCATCAAGGAGCCCGAGTGACAGTGAGCGTCCACCGGAACGCATCGACATGAGCGACCGACGCGCTCAGCAGCTCAAGCGGCTGATCGATCCCTTACGGGTCGCGCCAGGGAGCAAGATCGTGCTCGCCCGCGACTGCGATCCGGGCTACCGAGCCGGGTGGCTCACCAAGCAGGACGGCGAGGAGCAGCTGAGCGTCGGCATCGAGCTGCTCGCCGAGTACCAGGACCGCCTCGCCGCGCAGGACACGTTCGGCGTCCTAGTCGTCCTCCAGGGCATCGACGCGGCGGGCAAGGACGGGACCATCCGGCACGTCATGAGCGGCGTCAATCCCCAGGGGGTCACCGTCCACAGCTTCAAGGTGCCCTCCGCGGAGGAACTGAGTCACGACTTCCTCTGGCGCTACGCCGCGCGCCTCCCGGCACGGGGCCAGATCGGGATCTTCAACCGCTCTCACTACGAGGAGGTGCTCGTGGTGCGGGTCCACCCCGAGCTGCTCGAGCACGAACATCTGCCATCCGCGTCCGGGCAGCGCGGCGTGTGGAAGCGCCGCTACCGCGAGATCAACGACTGGGAACGCTACCTCGTCGACAACGGGATCCGGATCGTCAAGTTGTTCCTCAACCTGAGCCGCGAGGAGCAGCGGAGGCGGTTCCTTGAGCGGATCGACAACCCGCAGAAGAACTGGAAGTTCTCGGCCGCCGACGTGCGCGAGCGCGAGTATTGGGACGAGTACCAGACCGCCTTCTCCGACATGCTCAGCCAGACCAGCACCAAGTGGGCGCCCTGGTACGTCATCCCAGCCGACCACAAGTGGTTCGCTCACATCGCCGTGGGCGCGGCGCTGGTCCGGACGCTGATGGACATCGATCCCCACTATCCCGAGGTTGACTCCGGGACCCGCCGGGAGCTCCAGCGGGCGCGCACCCAGCTGGAAGCCGAGAAGACCAGGCCCGACCGAGCGTGACGTTCGGCCGGCAAGCGCGGCTACCGGTCATGATCCCCGGTCGTGGCGATTACCGAGCCTGAACTGAGCAACATCCGCTCGTTATGCGAGGACACGCTGCCGAAGAACTGGCGCGAGGGCATCCGCCACGACGACGGCGCTCGGTTCGCCTACACGCGCCCCAGCCCCGGCCACTATCCGTTTCAGTGGTATTGGGACTCGTGTTTCGCGGCGACCGTGTGGCGTCGCTTCGATCCCGCTCGCGCTCGGGCCGAGCTCGAATCGCTGCTCGCCGCGCAGCGTGAAGACGGCTTCATCGGCCACACGATCTTCTGGGACACGCCGCTGAACGAACGCCAGCGCTTGACGTACAACGTCGTGTCGGACGACGCGGCGATGACGGCGAGCATTCAGCCCCCGCTGCTGGCGTGGGCGTGGCGGATCGCCATCGGCGACCCGAACGAAGTGGAGGCGATCGGCCGCCACTACGACTGGCTCTCAGAGCACCGTGATCTCGATGGCGACGGACTGATCTGGATCGTTCAGCCCGATGAGTCCGGGCTCGACGCTTCCCCTCAGTTCGACGCGATCTGGAAGGGCCACGCCGACGATCTTCCGGGCTTCGTGGAGTTGGTGCGGCGCAACCGCAAGCGGGGCTACGACCTGCGTCGCATCGCTGCCGAGGACGGACCCGTGTGCTGCGAGGTCATGACCAACGTCCTCTACGCGCTGTCGCTGATAGCGCTGGGACGGCCGTCGGTGACGAGCGAGCTCATCGAACGCTGCTACGACGAGCGGGCGGGTTTGTTCCGGCCGATTGCCGTGCCGGGGCCGAAGACCGAACCGACGCTGACGTGGGCGGCGCTGTCGCCGTTGGCCCTCCCCGATCTCCCGGAGGCGATCGGCCGCCGGCTCGCCGAGGAGCAGCTGTTCGACCCCGAACGGTTCTGGCTACCGGTTCCGCCGCCGTCGGTGCCGGCAACCGACCCATCGTTCTCGCGTCGCACATCGCGGGTCGGTATCAGGAGGTATTGGCGGGGGCCCACGTGGATCAACGCCGCCTGGCTGCTGTGGATCGGGCTGGTGCGGCTCGGCTACGACGAGCAGGCGGAGGTCTTCGCCGCCCGGCTGGCCGGGGCCGTCGCGGCCGCCGGGCTGCGCGAGTACTACGACCCGTACGACGGAGCCGGGATGGGGACGACCGACTTCGCCTGGTCCTCGTTAATCATCGAGATACTCGATCCGGACACGCGCGCCGCGGCGAGCTACCTGCCGGCTTAGATCCGGCTGCCACGAACGCCGCAAGCGTTGGTGGGACACCGTCGCCACCCCGTCGCCGACAGCGACGCCGGTGATCTCCCCGCCGCCCTGCACGGGCCTAAGCTTCGCAAGGGACTGATTCGCGTGTTGCTGTTTGCCGCGGTCGTGGTCGCGCTGATCGTCGCCCTGCCGGGTCTTGGCTCGATCCGCGGCCGTCTGTCGCACGGCAACCCCGCCTGGATTGGGTTGGCCGCCTGCTTTCGCTTTTCATCCGCCCTGGCTTACGTGTTCCTGTTCCGGGCGATCTTCACTTCGAACATGTCGTTTCGGTTGAGCTACCAGATCGGGATGTCGGAGATCGGCCTCAACGCGCTGGTGCCGGCCGGCGGCGCGGGCGGCCTGGCGACCGGGGGCTGGGTCCTGCACCGGCGAGGGATGCCCACGGACGAGGTCGTCGATCGCAGCGCGCAGTTCTTCGTGTTCACGAGCGCGTTCAACGTCGGCGCCGTCGCCGTGCTCGGTTGGCTTGGCGCCATCGGACTCGTGCCCAGCCACGGCTCGGTCGCCCTGTCGGCCGTGCCGGCCCTGGGGGGCCAGCATCCTGATCGCGCTCGCGGTGGCGCTCGTGCCCCGGCTGGCGGGGCTGCGCTCCAGGCAGGCCAACCACCGCGAGCACAGCTGGCGGTGGTGGCTACTCGAGCTCGCCGTCGCCCTCGGCACCGGGGCGCGGGGGGCGATCAAGTTGTTTCGCGAACACGACCCCCGCGCGCTCGCCGCCGGCGCCGCCTACCTGTTCTTCGACATAGCGGCGCTGTGGGCGGCGGTGCGCGCCTTCGGCGGGCAGCCCGAGCTGCAGCCGCTGGCAATGGCGTACCTCGTCGGGCAACTCGCCGGCGAGATCCCGATACCAGGTGGCCTGGGCGCGGTCGACGGCGGGCTGATCGGCGCGCTCGTGCTCTACGGTCTGCCCGTCACGGTCGCCACCGCCGGTGCGCTCGCCTACCGCGCGATCGCCCTGGGGGTGCCGGCGGTGTTCGGCGGCATCGCCGGCGTCGGGCTCACCCGCACGATCCGGCAATGGGACCTCGACGATCAGCTCGCGGGCGGCGCCGTCGCGGCCGGCAGTGACGCTTGTCAGTTCGCTTGTGTCGTCATCGGATCGTGATCGTCATCGGGCGCGCCGGCGCGATCAGGTAGTGATGACGGTCGAACATGCGCAGTGTGATCGAGTAGCGGCCTCGCCGCAGCCGCCGGCCGTTGACGAGGAGATTCCAGCGTATCCGTAGTTTTCCAGTGGGCTTGAGCCCGAATGGCACCCGTCCGACCGGCACGCGGCGCTCGCCGACGATGCGCTGAACCGGTAAGGATCGAGTGGAACCTGCGGGTCAACTGGCGCGGGCTGCTCCCTGGACACTACGTGATCACGCTGCGGATGTTCGACCACCAAGGAAACCTGATCGCGCTGGCCAGGCCGCAAACGATCACGGTGCCCCGGTGAGCATCGCGGCTCCCTGGTCTGAAACGCAGAAACCCCCGGGATTAGTCGGGGGTTTCCTGTCGTCATCGGGGCGCCCGGATTTGAACCGGGGACCTCACCGACCCGAATCACGGGCGAAATCCGCAGGTGTTACAAGAAGTACCTGCAAATCGCTGGGTTCCGGTGTGAGCTCACTTCCTCTCATATCCTCTGATGTTGCGGCGGATTCCCGGGGTTTAGGCAGGGAGATCGACTCCCTGGCAGATCACTCGCCGGAGCGGCCACCTGGCCCGTCCGGTCATTGACGTACGTCACGCCCGTCGCCGTAGGACAGCCGAGACGGTCGGCGAGCCGCCCCATCGTCACGATCTCGCAGTCGACGTACAGCTGCGCGATGTCGGCCGCCGGGCGATGCTCGCGACGCTACGGCCGTTGGTGGTTCGTCGCGGCGGGCACGCTACATCGCTCGGTTGGCGGCTCGGTCAAGGTTGTCACGCATGCGCCGGCGCACCAGCCGGACTCTGACCCGCCTACCGGAGCGGCCCGGCGGCGTTCCTTCGTCCGGATGGTGCGACAATCTGCGTGGCGTGCCGCCTGACGAACCGCGCGCCGCGACCGTGACCGATACGAAGGGCCGTGAGGTCGTGCTCCTCGGCCGCATCTGGGAGAACAAGATCACGCGCGGTCACCCCGAGCTCGTCGGTCACGTCGACGCGGTCGTCGATGCAGTCGCGAAACCCGATCATGTCGTGCCCGACGCGCTGCCGGACCGCACGCGCTTCTATCGGCGCGATGTCGGCCCGAGCCGGTGGCTGATGGCGGTCGTAAGCTATGAGCAGGAGCCAGCGCGGATCATCACGACGTTGGCCAACCGGAAGGACCCTAAGCAATGGAAGCCGTGAACATCCGGCTCGGACCGCTGGTGTTCGATCAGGCTGACTACGACCAGGACGGCGACGTCCTGTACCTGCATGTCGGTCCACCGCAGCCCGGCGAGGGCGAAGAAACACCCGAGGGGCACGTCCTTCGCTTCGCTCCCCGGCAGCCACCGGATCGTCGGACTTTCGGTCATCAACGCGCGTCACGTCCTTGACCGCGACGGAAGACTCGTCGTGACCGTACCCGAGACCGTCGAGGCGAGCGCCGACGAGCTCGCTCCGGCGCTCCAAGTCGCCTAATCGCCGACCGCCCCAGCCCTGGATTCCGCGCCGAGCAGCGCCCGTGGAGTCGCCGACGAGAGGTGCCCATACGACAACGAAGGCAGCTCTGCGTCGGCGGTCGCGAGCCGGTCCGAGTGTGGCTCCTTCACGCCTGCATCGCTACCGACATCTTGCATACAGGTTGGGCTTATGCATACACTGGCGCGGTGGCCCCTTGGAGAGAGGAGGATCGCGCCTAGAGGCGTGTAGCCGTGCCAGTACCGAGGACGAGGAGTGTCTCGAAACCGAGAGGCCCCTCTCTGTCAACGTCCGGCGAGACGCTCACCATCGAGGAATCAATGACCTTGAGGGCGAGAACGGAGCCACGCCGAGATGTTGGAGACGAGCACGAATGGAGCTGGGGCTGGAGCAGCGGTTGAGGCTGCTGCCGCCGGCCGCGAAGACCAGCGAGACGTAGGCGAGCTGGGATTCGGGGCCGGCGGGCGCGCCGCGCCGGCGGGGGTGCCTGACCCGGAGCTGGTCGAGCAGGCCAAGCGCCGCACGTTCACCGCGGAGTACAAGGCGCGGATCCTTGCCGAGGCGGAGGCGTGCATGAGGCCGGGCGAGATCGGCGAGCTGCTGCGTTTCGATCATTCCGACACTCTCGCCGATCACCTCCGCAACGCCGCGCGGGCGGCTCAGATGAGATCGCGCCAGCGACACGTCGAGTGCCTGCGCGTCGCCGACAGCCTGTTCGCCCTCACGCAATCGCAGTATTTCCCTGGGGGCTCGCAAAACGACGGTCCTCTGCGGGGTTTACACGGTAGAGGGCGCGTCTCGAGCGCCTTAACCCGTGTGCCGCAAGCACGTGCGTGCGCGCGGCACTCATACAGGAGGAGTTGTGATGCGGCTAGCAAAGACAGCGGTTGGAGTCGCGGGTCTGCTTGCCTGCCTGATCGTCGGTGCGTCGGTCGCGCTGGGGGCGGGCTCGTCGGCAACACCGGCAGGTGGCCGGATTCAGTTGTTCGTTCAGCCGGGGAACGGTCAGGGTAAGGGCAAGATCCTATTCACCGGCGCGGTCGGCGACTACGGGTCAAGCTCGCCCACTGAGAGCAGTGGAGGGAAGAAATTCGGTGTGGCGACCCTCAAGAAGGGCACGATCACGATCGACCTCACGGCCATCTCAGCCAAGGTCAACAAGGGCCCTGGGGCGATCTTCGATGCAGCGACGTGCACCTACTCTCTCAGCGAGACAGCCCCAGCGCCGATCATGAGCGGCACCGGGGCCTACGCTGGTATTCAGGGAACGATCCGGCTCACGGAAACGTTCGGTTTCATCGGCTCACGCTACAAGAGCGGTCCGAAAAAGGGTAAGTGCAACCAAAGCAACAATGCTCCTGCGGTTGCTCAGATGGGCTTTGTGTACGGCAGCGGCAGCGTCAGCTTCTAGATCGTGAACCGGCCTGGCGAGAGATCGCCAGGCCGGTTAACCAGCTCCCGACGGCCGGTCATCGAGACGGCTGCATCGGAGCAGCGAGCGTCTTGGGTCGGCGTCGGGCCGGAACGCGGGCGGGTGGCGTGATCGCGTAGGGCTGGCCGGTCGCGTGTGACCGCATCCGGCCAGGGCTCTCGGTCCGATTGCTACCCGATTGTTACCCGGTCGCCCCCTGAAACGGGCGCAACCCCTTGTGGTGCAAGGGGTTGCGTACATACATCGGGGCGCCCGGATTTGAACCGGGGACCTCACCGACCCGAATAACGCGCGCACCCAGCTCCCGCCACCAGGAAATACCTGCAAAGCGCACGTTTTGTCGATCACTCCGAGCCACGTTAGACCCTCGGATATTGCTGCGGATTACCGGGGATTGGGCACAGAGATGCGCTTTGTGCCCAATCACCGAAGTCGCGTGACTCCGCTGGCATCACACAGCAGCCCCGCCCTGCTCGACGCTGCACCAATCGCACCGCGCGCCGCCGACGAGCTCCCCCATACAGCGATGACGACGCTCGCCGACAGCCAACAACGGTGGTTCAAGCGCCGCAGCGCCTCTCCCCCGCGTCGGCGGGCGTGCGTCCACGACCAGTCGTAGGAGGACCGCAGACGGCCGTAGCGGAGCCCCTACACGAGCATCGCCTCGAGCACGCGCTCCGGCGTCCAGCGACGCTCGATCGCCCCGGGGTTGGCGCGCCTCGCAGTACGCGTAGGCGTCCCCCTTGCCGTTGCGCGACTGCGTGTAGGTGCCGCAGCCGCGACACACGCCACGTAGCGGGCCTTGACCGCCCGCGCTTCGCGCGCGTCGGGCCATAGGAATAGGCCGTGATCGTCGCCGGCGACCGCCCGAGGCGCTGAACGACCTGCGCGATCGACAGATCCTCGGCATCGCGACAGCTGCGGGCGAGCACGACGGTTCGACGGCGCTCAGCGACTCGGTCGACAACCCCCGTCGCGCGGTTCAGCGCCATGGGTCGCGACGGCACCGCCGCGGATTGGCGTTCTCTCCGATCTGCGCGGGCCCCGCGATCACGTAGCCGCAGACCCAAGGAGCTGGCCGGATCCCGTAAGGCGCGAGGAGTGGCGAAGGAGCCTGGCGAGAACCGCTCCCAGCGGTTGCGATCGCGCTCGCCACGCAGCGCGCCACGACCCCAAGCCCGATTTTCGGTCGCTTGGTTGCGCGGCGCCCTGCCGCCGCGTGGAGAACTCCTGCGGACTGCAGCTGGGGGACCCGGATCGCTCGCGATCTGGCAGCACCAACACCAAACGGATCTGGGGCATCCCGATCCCCAAGCGAGTCGGTCATTCGAGCGCGCGACGCTCGGCCTGCTCGGCCAGCGCACGGTATGCGGGCGCGAGGAGCTCGACGAGATTGTGGCCGGCGACGTCGACCGGCGCCGGACCGAGTAGGCGCAACAGCGCATCCGTCGCCTCGGCGGCGAGTGGATTGATGTGCACGTCGGCCAGCCCGGGGCGGCTGTGCCAGAACGAGTCGAGTTCGTCGACGAGCGCCGGACCGCGCGACTCCGATGCCGCCGGCTGCGCCGCGGGAGTGGCAGCAGCGCCGGCGGTGCCCGAGCGGCGCCCGGCGCCGCCGGCACCGCGTGCGGCGCTCCCGCCGGCTCGCCGGGCGCGGAGGTGCTCGAGCAGCTCGTCCTGCTCGCGTCCCCGCCACGCGAAGATCTGAAACGGGTCGTGGTCGAAGCGCTCGGCGAGGATGTAGTAGGCGGCCGCGATGTGCTTGCACGGGTTCTCCCAATCCGGGCACGTGCAGCTCGCCTTCAACTCGGCGTGCGAGCGCGGGAACAGCGTCAGCTTGCATGAGGCGAACACGTCCTCGATGTCACGGGGCATCTCGCTGGCGAGCAGCTGCGCCAGCGGCAGAGCCCGCGACGCCATCGCCTTCTCCAGGCGCCGCCACTGCTGTTCGCTCAGCGCTTTGCACCGGATCCGGACGCGGTAGGGCGTGTAGCGCGAGCCCTGCACCTTCGCGATCACGATGCCCGGTTCGACGTCGAGCTCGACCACCTGGCCCCGGCGAGCGTAGTTGCGCCCACGCTGCAGCCGTGACCCGACTCCGAATGACTCCAGCAGCGCGATGAACCGCTGCGACCACCACGTCTCACCGATCGCGCCGCGCTTGCTGCGCGCGGCGATCCCACCCTCCGACCGGCAGCGGCCGCGATGGCTCCCAGTCGCGCCAATCAGACCACTGGCTCATATGGCTGCTCTGCTCATGCCGCCGCCTCGCTCACGCCGCCACCGCCTCTTGGGAGAGGGTCACGAGCTCGCGCAACTGGGCGGTGTCGAGCTCGGTGATCCACCGCTCGCCGGTCCCGACGATCCGCTCGGCGAGATCCTTCTTCTGCACGATCAGCATGTCGATCCGCTCCTCGATCGTGCCGACGCACGTGAGCTTGCGCACCTGCACGTTCCTGCGCTGACCGATCCGGAACGCGCGGTCGGTCGCCTGGTCCTCGACGGCCGGGTTCCACCAGCGGTCGAAGTGGACGACGTGGTTGGCCGCCGTGAGGTTGAGACCTGTGCCGCCCGCCTTCAACGACAGGATCATCAGCGGCGGCCCGCCGTCGGCCTGGAACCGCGTGACCATCTCGTCGCGCGCGGCCTGCGCGGTCCCGCCGTGCAGGAACAGCACCTCGCGTCCGAGTCGCTCCTGCAGGTGACGGCGTAGCAGATGCCCGAACTCGGCGAATTGGGTGAAGCACAGCGCCTTGTCCCCCTCGGCGAGCGCCTCGACCAGGATCTCCTCGAGCCGGGCGAGCTTGCCGGAGCGTCCGTCGAGCGCGGAGCGATCCTTGAGCAGGTGCGCCGGGTGGTTGCACGCCTGCTTGAGCTTCATCAGCGCTGCGAGGATGATCCCCGAGCGCTCGATCCCGGTGGTCTGCTCGGCCTTCTCGATCATCTCGTCGACAACCGCCTGGTAGAGCGTCGCCTGCTCCTTGGTGAGGTGGCAGTCGACGCGCATCTCGATCTTCTCGGGCAGGTCGCTGATGATGCTCCTGTCGGTCTTCAGCCGGCGCAGAATGAACGGGCCGGTCGCCTGCCGCAGGCGCTCGGTCGCGTCGCCGTCGCGGTAGCGCTCGATCGGCGTGGCGTAGGAGCGTTTGAATGTCGCGGCCGGGCCGAGCAGCCCCGGATTGAGGAAGTCCATGATCGAGTGGAGCTCGGTCAAGCGGTTCTCGACCGGCGTGCCGGTCAGTGCGATTCGATGGCGGGCAGCGATCGAGCGGATCGCCCGCGTCTGCTTCGCGTCGTTCGTCTTGATGTTCTGCGCCTCGTCGAGCACGACCCGCTCCCACTTGGCGGCGGCCAGCGTCTCGCGGTCGCGCACCGCCAGCGCGTAGGTCGTGATCACGAGATCCGCCTGTCGCGTCGTGGCCGTGAACGCGCGGCCCTTCGATCGCTCCGAACCGTGGTGCACGAGCACGCGCAGGCTCGGCGCGAACCGCTCGGCCTCCCGCTGCCAGTTGCCGACGACCGACACCGGGCAGACCAGCAGGGTCGGGCCTAGACGCTTTCGCGACTTGCGACCCTCGCGCTCGGCGAGCAGCAGCGCCAACGTCTGCGGTGTCTTGCCGAGACCCATGTCGTCCGCGAGACACGCCCCGAGGCCGAGGCTCGACAGGAACGACAGCCATGCCAGCCCGCGCTGCTGGTACGGGCGCAGCTCGCCGCCGAACGTCGCCGGCGTCTCGATCTGTCGGAGCTTGCGCTCGCCGTCATGGCTGAGCAGCTCGCTCAGCCAGCCGGTGCACTCGATCTCAGTCGCCGGCAGCTCGCCGCGGCCGGCATCGAGCGCGAGGCTCTCGCGCAAGAGCTCTGCGGCCGGCGCCTCGCCACGCTCTGCGCGCCCCACGAAGAACTTCAGCGCGGCCTCGACGTCCTCGGAGCGCAGCACGATCCACTGGCCGCGTGACATCACCAGCGGCAGCTTCATCGCCGCCAGCTCCCGCAGGTCCGACAGCGACAGCGTCGCGTCGCCGACCGCGATCCGCCACTCGTAGGCGCACAGGCCGTCGAGGCCGAACAGCCCGCTGCCGTCCTCCCACTCCTTGAACGGCTCGGCTGTCAGCTTGAGCCGCAGCCGCTGGTCCCACCACGCCGGCGACAGCACGCCGAAGCCGGCCTGCTCGAGCGCGGGGACCGCGTCGCGTAGGAACCGGAAGGCGGCGTCTGTATCGAGTGCGACGTTCGGTCGGCGCGACCTCGTGCAAAGCCGGCTCGAGGTCGGGCCACAGGCGTAGCGCGTGGCCGAGCCCGCCCAGCAGGCGCTCCTGCGGGTCCTCAATCAGACGGCCGAGAACGCGAAGGCCATCCCCGTTCGAGCTCCACACGTCCTGCGCCGGGACGAGCACGCTCGGGTCGTCCTTCGCCTGCAGCAGGATCTCGACGCGCCACGGCTCCTCGGCGACCGGTGAGGCGGGCTCCCCGACGACCGGTGACGCGGGCTGCTCGGGCGCGGACAGGCGAAAGCACGTCCGGAACGTCCGGTGCGCCGCATAGTGCTCCATAGCACCTCGCCACGCGTCGAGTTGCTCGCTGAGGGCCGCGAGCTCCACTTCCTCCGCCGCGACGACAGGATCGGCTTCGGTCAGCGCGGTGATCCACTCCTCTACGCACGCCGGCGCCCGCCCCCGAGCGGCCCGCGGGAGCAGCGCCTCGGCTAGGAAGCGCCGCGCGCACGCGTCGAGGAAGGCGCCGAGCGCGCCGTCGACGATCCTCTCGGGCGGCGTCCCGTGCTCGGATGAGCCGACTTCCGCGCGCAGCAGCGGCGGGATTGACCCCGCCAGCAGCCGCAGCCGCTCGGCGTCGCCGGGATCGGTTGCGACCGGCTCCCATCGCGCGGCCCACCGATCCTCGCTCCAGGCGAGCGTCGGCATGACGCGTGCGCGCGCGAGCAGTTCGAGCGCGAGCTTCGAAACCTCGGCCAGGAACCGCGGCGAATCGCCGATCGCCAGGCCGGGTTCATCACCACCCGGGAGGCCGAGCAGGAATTCGACGGCGTCCGCGGCGTCGAACATGGCGGTGGGGATGACCCACGATTGCAAGCGATCCGGTCGTCCCGAGCCGGCGCCGCCGTCATCGGCGCGCAGCAGGTGCGGCGAGGCCTGCGGCCCGTGCTCGTGCGAGGGCAGCAGCAGGCACAGCTCCTCCGCGACCGACGCCGCGGGATCGAGCTGCGGGCACGCCCGGCCCAGTGCCTGAGCGAGATCCTCGATCGCCGCCGCGAACGGATGCGGGCGCGGGCGAGGCTTCACAGGCGGCCTGCCGCGCCGCCGGGGCGCTGCTGACGGCAGGCTCCCGTCCTCGCCCCACACGCACAGCCGCGCCGTCGCGCGACCAGATGGCGTGGAGGACGATCACGGGCGGACATGTTCACGCATCGCCAGGACGCGTTCCGATCTCTGTGGCTTCAGTCGCCGCTTCGCCACCCCATAGCCAAACACGCGCGCGATTGCAGAGAGAAGCCGCGGTCATGACACCCCTCCGTCGCCCCACGTCTTCTGATGAAGAAATCGACCGACCCCACGGTGGCCGCCCTTCTGGTTTCCGGCTGAGGGGCACTCTGATTTGCCCGTGGTTCTTGGTCCTTGTCGTATGAGGTAAGGCGACGTCAGTCGGCGGGCCTTGCAATCCACAGCGCGCGGACGCCCAATGCGTCGGAAAGACGCTCGAAGTGCCGGTCATGGTGCAGGATGTCGAGCCCCGACCTCTGCGCCGCGACCGCGACCGTGAGATCGGTGAGTGGCAGCCTGTGAGCGCCGTGAGAGCCGCTGCTCGCGAGTTCGCGCATCGTCGAGAGGACGCCACGCTGGACCGAGCCATCGACCGCGATCTGCCGAAGACCTTCCAAGGTCTGGTCGACGGCGGCGATCGCGTCGCTGTCACGGGCGTCGATCATCAGCTCGTAGCGCACCGGCCAGCACCACGCGATATCGCCGCGCTCGACGGCAGCGAGCAACAGCTTGCGCGCTCGAGCGCTTCGGCGAGCGACGATCCAGGCGGAGGTGTCGGCCAGCACCGCACTCCGGCCGTCCCACAGCTCGCCGCTCACGGCGGCGCCCTGGTGGGCTCGTTGAGTCGGTCGATCGCGTCGAGGTCGAGGTCGAAGCCGCCACGATCCATGAGCGCCATCAGCGCCTCGGCCGCAGCGCGGCGTCCGTGGCACGCCTCCAACTCCGCCTGGGCGCCTTCAACAGCCAACCGCCGAACGAGCGTGGCATCCGCCTCCTGCGTGCCGGTCGCGACCCGGACGCGCTCCAAAGCGTCTGCCAGCTCTTGATCGGCGGTGACCGCGATTCGTGGATGTTTGCTGGGCATCGCAAGCCAAGTGTAGCTCCAAGGAGTTACACCCGCGGGTGACGCCGCCCGGAGGTGCGCCGAGCATCTCCCGATTTCAGGTCCGACGCTGCGCGCGTGCCGGTAGCTCTCTCCATCGTTGCATCCCGAGATCGGCCCGGAGTCGCTCGATATCCGGAGCGGGCCGGCCCGCTCGCGCGAGCGGGTAAGCATCGTGCTCGAACTCCCGCAGCACCGCCTCGAGCCGCGACCGGCTCTGCACGCGCCGCGACGCCGTCCGCGGGGTCACGCCGCCCAGCGCCGGCACCCGCTCCTCAGGCCACAGGGCCTGCCAGGCGTCGACTGCCTCTTGCGAAACTCCGAACGGCATCGGCATCCCGAGCCGGATTGGCGGCATGTCCTGCGCCGGGTCGATCACCGATCGTCGACCGAGCTCGGGCTCCGCCCCGAGCCCCCGCAGGAGCTCGACCAGCGCCTCCAGCCGCTCGTCTGAGTTGACCGATATCTCGAACCCATCCGGCTTGGGCTCAAGTCTCCCGCGCAGCCAACGCTGCGGCTCGTCGGGCTCCTCGATCGGCTCGCCCTCGCCGGCCAGCGAGCGGATCTGCGCGAGCGCGCCCTCGCGCTCGATCTCGCTCAGCTCGCGTCCCCACCAGCTCAACTCTCCCGCATCCTCGACCCTGAAGTCCGCGTGCGCAGCTAGCGTCCCGGCGACGGCCGCCGGGTCGTTCACGGCCACGTGGGCAGTGATCATCCGGAGGCGGTGGCCGTCGGTGTTCTTCAGCTTCGGGCCGGTCGCGCGCCGGCGCCACACGTCCCCGACGATCCCAGGCAGCAGGCTGCCGAGCACCTTGCTCATCAGCGCGGCGATCTCTGGGCGGATTGGTTCGGCGATCTCGACGATGACGCCGTGGGGGTCGGGCTCGCGGCGCCGACGGGGACCCCGTCCGCGCTTGCCGGTCAGCTCCTTGGCGAGCGCGACGCTCGCCTCGTGCACCAAGTCGGCGGCGCCGTCGCCCTCGGACGGGCGCAGGAGCACGACCGCGCCAGTTGTCCGCCAGACACCATCGAGCAACACGAGCGCTCCGAGCAGGATGCTCCACCGGCTCATCCCCGAAAGCTGCTCCGGCGGGATCGCGACGTACCGACGAGCGCCGGTGACGATGTCTGTCAGCCACATGCCCGGACCCGGCTCGGGGTCGGAGATCTGCCAGAGGCCGTACGTGACGGTGCTCAGCCACTCCTCCGCCGCGCTCGAGATCTCCGGAGGGACGTCCGGGTCGGTCGCGAGCAACGCCATCGGCGCGGCCGACTGCTCGAGCTCCGGCTCGAGCTCGAACCCGAAATCGTCGCCCTCGTCCTCATCAGGGTCACCATCCATCAGCCAGGCATGCTCGATCGCGAACCGCAGGAGCGCTTCAGAGCGCTCGTCGTCATCGGTTTCGGGCCCGAAGTCGTCGTCGGCGTCGCGGCCCTCGGCTGCATGCAGCTGCTCCATCCAGCCCCCGACGCTGCCAGCGACCAGCCATTGCAGCTCCTGCCTGCGCTCCTCGACGAGGACCCGCATCGCATCCCGCAGCGCGTACAGGCCCGTGCGGTCCGCGAACCGATCGAGCTCCGCGCGCTCGGCAGGACCCAGCTTCTCGCCCGCCCGCCGGCGGCGGTGCAGCTCCTCGAGCGCCCAGCCGTAGACTTCCTGCGCGTCCTCCTCCTCGGGCTCGTCGTCCAGGACCTCCCGCACCAGCTCGATAGCGTCGAGCTGCCGGCCGGCCGCGAGCATGTGCTGAGCGAGCTCCACGGTCCCGGCCGGGTCGGAGGGTGCGTCGAGCGCCTCGTCGAGCAGGTCGGCGGCCCGGTCGTGGTCCTCGTCGAAGGCGCCGGCGATCTCGGCTGCCAGCGTCAGCGCGGTGACGCTCCCGGGCGCGAGCCGCTGCACCTCCGCGGCCACGGCCCGTGCCCGCTCCTCGGATCCATCGCGTCTCAACCGGATCGCGAGGCCGGGCGGCGAGGGCAGATCCTCGAACTCCTCGACCACCAGTGCTGCGACCCGCTCCGTCGGCGTGTCCGGCGAGAGCGCCTCCTCGTAGCGCCGCTGGGCCTCGGCGAACGCGAGCTCCGCCTCCCGCTCCATCTCGATCTCAGCAGGCGAGCGCAACGGCGCGGGTGTCCGCCGGGCCGGATGCCCCCGGCTCGGCGCTTACGCTGCTGTCGCTTGCGCTTGGACTTCGCCACGCCTGTCCTCGTCCTCGCCGATAACGGACAAGCGTACGCGGCTACCGCGACGGGCGCCACGCACGACCAGAGCCATCCCCTGCTCGCTGACGGACACCCACCGTGGCTTCCCGCCGGCTCGCGGACATGATGCGCGCATCGCGCGGCGTCGGTCGGCTGGTCCCGAGTACTCGCGCAGTGGCCGGAGCTGGTCTCCTCGACGGCGATCGGAGGAAGAAAGCCGGCCACCTTTACTGGTAAAGTAAAGGCATGGCGAGAATCTCGACCAAGAACCAGATCACGATCCCCGTCGCGGCGCTAGCCGAAGCCGGGCTACACGCCGGCGAGCGTGTCACGATCGAGCCGGCCGGCGACGGTGAACTGCGGATCCGCCGCTCGACCGCGACCTTCGAGGATGCGTTTGGAGCGCTCACCGGCACGTACCCCGCCGGCTACCTCGATCAGCTCGACGCCGAAGACGACCTGCGGTGAGACTGGTCCTCGATGCGGACGTCCTGATCGGAGCGCTTGACCGCAACGACCCACATCACCATCGCGCCCGCGCGCTGTTCACCAGGTGGCATGACGAACAAGACGCTCGCACCGTCAGCGTCGTGAACCTGACCGAGGTACTGATCGCCCCATCAGCCGATGCCCCCAAGCTCGCCGCCGCCCGCCAGGCGATCGCCGCCCTCGGCGTCACCGTGCACCAGCCAAACGAGGCGATCGGGGTCGAAGCGGCGCGCCTCCGACAACGGCACCCGATCAGCCTCCCCGACGCCTACTGCCTCGCAACAGCAAAACACACGGGCTCTACGCTCTCGTCGTTCGATCAGAAGATCCTGAAGGCAGCCAAGGGCGAAGGCGTCAAATTATCCTGAGACCAGCACACGCGCAATCGCCGGCAGCCTGCAATCGGCGCGAAGGGGGACGCCCGAGCGATAACCGCGAAGACTCTCCGCCAGGCGCCAGCAGGAGATGGCGACGCCTGCTTCCCTTCGCCGAGCCGTAGCCAGCATCGTCGCCGATCTCGCCGCCGCATCGGACCAACTCGATACTGACTGACTTCATGCTGCCGTGGCGACCGCTTCACCGCCGGAGCAACAGCGCGTGGACAATCGTGCTCATCCACCGAAAACTCTCCCACGGCACAAGCAGCAAAAACGGCGAACGCTTCGCCGAACGCGCCCAGACCGCCGCCGCCACCTGCCGCCTGCAAAACCGCTCACTGTTCGCATACCTGCGCGAACTCATCACCGCCCATAGCCGCGGCGACCCCTTCCCAGCGCTCACCTGAGCCAGAGACTAGGGACCAGGGACTGAACGGTCACAAAAAACCGAGCACTTGCGGGTTTTTTGAGTCGGGGCGCCCGGATTTGAACCGGGGACCTCACCGACCCGAATAACGGACGCACCTGACCCCCGCCAGCAAGAATTCCCTGTAAATCGTGCATTTCGGTCACGGCGGAACGGACCTCAGACTCGCGCATTTTGCGGTGGATTCCCGGAGATTGCGCACAAAATCGCGTTTGTGCCCAATCGGCCTCCCGGCTGGTCCTTGCAGCCAGTGGATGAAGCTCTCGTTCGGCGGCCCGCCGGCGATCAGCTCATCCAGCGACTTCACGAGGGAACCACTCGACGCAGGCCGCTGATGGACGCGGCGCGGATTGAGAATCACGATCCCGTTGTGGCTGCGACCCTAGCTCCGGAACCGCCGATCGAGCTCAAGGATCGTCGCGGCTCTACCTCACAACCGAGCGCTCGGCCGCCTGCGCGTATAGAAACAGCTCCTCGTCAGAAAGGCCTGTCGATGACGATCGGGCCACGCGAGCTTGGGGCGCTCCCGAGTCGATGGCAGCGAGGAAGGCTTCGCCTTCTTCTTCGGTCAGCCGGCCGGAGCAGCTCCCCGCACCGACGGGCCGCTGCGCAGGGACTTTGCCGAGCGCCTCACCGCTATGTGCGGCGTCATGATCGCTTGCGGCAGGTTTCCCGCCGGTCGCGGCCGTACGCTCCCCGTCGCATGAGCGAGAAGCGCCAGCGTCAACAGCAGCGGCGTGCCCGGCGACAGGCCGTCGGGCGCAGACGTGGGTCGAACGGATCGGGCCGAGTGCGGCTCGGGAGTCCCGACGCGGTCGAGTTGGAGCTTGCGGGGATGCTTGCCGGGCTTGCCGAGATCGTTGTCGGGGATGCACATGCGCCGAGCGATGCGCTGGAGGCGGAGCACTGGGCGTCGTGTCTGCTCGGGGCGCTGAACGTCGGGCGGGTCATCGACGCCGAGATCCGGGAGCGCTTCCGAGCGGATCTCGTGCCGGCAGTCGAGGCGCTCGGGTCCGCGGAGGCGCTAGCAACGCTGCGGGCGTTGAGCGGCGTCGGCGTCAGCACCGAGCGCGAGCGCGCACGGGCGGCCGCGGACCGCCTCGCGGCATGCGGGGTTCGCGAGCAGGTGTGGGCGAGCGGAGTCGGAGCCGGTCGGCCGGTCGCGGCGGCGTTGCAGTACGAGGAGGCGTTCGATGACGGCGTCAGCGTGATCGTCGAGTTCGACGGGTATGGCGAGGAGCCGCACACGCTTGGGATCTACATCGACCACAACGTGGGCGGGCTTGTCAAGGACGTTTTCTTGGCGGGACCGCTGAGCGACGTGCGTGCCAAGCTCAGCGTTCGGGCACCCAACGGCGTGCAGCTCGCGGTCCGTGATCTCGAGCTCGCCGAGGCGCGCGCCCGGATCGTGGCCGCGCTCGACGTCCTCGACCACAGCTACGACCCTCCTGTCGACGAGGACGTGTCACGGTTGCGCGCGCTGATCGAGGCACGGGTGGATCTGTTGCCCGCCGGGCTCGAGCTGGGCGACGAGTACGAGGACATCCCGCAAGCCGATCGCGAGCGGATGCTGGAGGCGTTTCTCGCCTCAACGCACGGGAAACGTTGGACGGGGGATGAGGACGCCAAGGATGTGGTGGCGACCGCGATCGACTTCGGCGCCGACTACAACTACGGCGGCCCGCTGCGCTGGAGCCCCGTCGTCGTCGAGATCTTCATGACCAGCTGGATCGCGCGAAAGGTCATTCGCGAGCCCGCGTTCTTCGAGCGAGTGCCCGACGTGCTCATCGACTGGGTCACGTACGCTGGCGGTCTGCGGGAGGTGCCACCGGCGGCGCTCAACGAGGCAATCGAAGCAGTCGCCGCCTATCGGGACGCAATGCTCGACGCCGTCAGCGACCCCGATGGATGGGGGGCTGCGAAGGCCTTCGCAGTCGCGGCGCGCGGCGCCGGCGTCAATCTAAGCGACCCGGCCGCCGTGCACGAGTTCGTCGAGCAGTACAACAGACAGCTCCAGGCCGGCTGAGACCAGCTCACGGCCGCAGCGACAGCGACGTCCGCGTCGTCCCGGACCCAGTCGACCGTCGTCAAGCTCGGTGCTCGCCGGATCAGTCCGGAGGAGGTCCGCCAGGTCAATGATGGCGATCGGATCGTGATCCGCAACCCTCGCCCGCGCGTCGACGGCTCCGTTCTGATGATCGGCCCGACGCACGGCGGACGCGTCCTGACCGTGGTGCTGAATCGCGAGCCGTTCGATCCAGGCGCCTGGCACGTGCGAACGGCGTGGGATGCGAGCCCGGCGCAGATCACGCGCTACCGCCGCGACCGGCAGTAGGTCACAATCTAGTCGTGCGACACGACGATGAGATCACCTCGGACGAGCTCGATGAGCTACTCGACGAAGCCACGACACTGAGCGCTAAGCGGCCCACGGAGGGCACGGAGGTGCGTCTTTTCGTCGCCGTCGACGCCGACACGCTCCACCACCTGGAGGAGCGTGCTATCGCGGAAGGCAGCGACGTGAGCGTCGTGGCCGCCGCGGCGCTACGCAACGGCGCCCGCGCGGCCTGAGCCGCCCCGCAGGCGACCGATCTCCCGACCTCGTCTCCGCTTTGGCGCCAAGGTCTTTCAGTCAGAGTCAGAGCCGCAGCACTTCTTGTACTTCCGGCCGCTCCCGCACGGGCACGGAGAGTTGCGTCCGACCTTGGTTGCTCGCCTCGGACGTATCGAAGGCCTCGCCGCGTCGAGCGCCTCGACGATCTCCGTCATCCGGTCGAGCGGGAACCGCTCACCTTCAAAGGTGGCAGTTGCCTTATCGCGGACGACGGCGCGGTCGGCGGCGTCCTCCACGTCGATCGTCCGTCGGACGCTCACGCCGGCGTTCGCACGGGTGATTCGCTTGGCCTCGGCTGCGAGCTCCTCGGCCTCCTCGTCACGCCCGGTCTCTCGATACAGCAGCACGAGCCGGTCGGCAATGTCCTCCGGGTTCCTGACGCCGGGCGTCGAGTAGCCGCTGCGGAGCAGCTCACCGGCCCGGCCGTAATCCTTCGGACGGTGGCTCGTGAAGAAGTGGAGGTCGACCCAGCCGATCCACCCCCAACCCCAGCGAGGATCGGCCGCGAGCCACCGCTCGAACAGCGCCTCGGCCCCGTCGGCCTCGCCGAGCTCGAAGTACGACTCGGCCACCGCGCGACGGCGGTTTTCGACCATCAGCTCGTCCCCGTCTGGGAACCGCCGCAGCGCCTCCTCGCACACCGCGATCCTCGCGCGCAGGAACTCTCGATCCTCGCGCCCGGCGTTCCACAGCGCGTCCTCCAGGTCCTGGCTCCAGTTGAACAGCGACTGGTACATCGAGAACCGATCGTCGAACTCCCGGATCGAGTCGATCCCGGTGAGATCGCACAGACACAGAGTCGCTCCGCGATGCCGTCGGCCAGTCCATTGTCCAGCTGGAGCCTGGGTTCCGACCCGTCGCTCGGTTGTTTGCTCGATGCCTCGTAGGTGGCGTCCTGCTCAGACTGGGAGAGCGGGAGCGACGCGTCACTTTCGCGGCAAGCGATTCGGCCGAAGCAGGAGCGCGAGGCGCCGGCGGCGCCATAGCGAATTGGAACGATCTGGGAAGCCACGCCGCCGTCCGCCCTCCGATTACCGCAGCGACAGCCGAGCAGGTGCCTCGCTCGCGAGGCGCGCACCTCTTCGGTCGCCAATCTCGGGTCTCCTCGCCAAGCGCAGTCCGCGCTGGTCCTCGACGGCCGCTTGCCTCCCGAAGCTCGCCCTCGTCGGCGCGTTGGGCACAGATTGGGCACAAGGCCGTGAGCTGCCGCATGACGTAGCCGAGAGAACTCGCGGATTAGCAGGGATTATCCGCCGGCCTGCCCCCTCCGTGAACCGGACACCTCACCGAACCGGGCGGTGGGGCCCGGTGTTCTCCAGGATCTATCACTTGTGCAGGGATTTCTTCGGCGCACTGGATTCGACCCGGGGACCGCATCCAGCTTCTGCGGTGACGAGTACACCACAAATAAGTACGAGAAAAAAGGGCCGATTTGCAGGTAAAAATCGGGGCGCCCGGATTTGAACCGGGGACCTCACCGACCCGAACGGTGCGCGCTACCAGGCTGCGCCACGCCCCGAATGGATCCAGTATCCCACAGGGCAAGCGATGTCCGGGTCCCCGCCGCCCGGGTCCGGGGCGACCGCTCGCTGCGGCGCTGATGGGCGCGCGCCGCGCTTAGGCCGCGGCCAGCGAGCCCGCGGCGATCTTCGCCGGCGCCGGCGCGGCGATCCGCGCCAGCGATGCGTGGCGCCGGCACGACTGACATTGCGCGAGGTGCCGCGTCAGCTGACGGCGGTCGCGGACCCCGAGCCGCCGCGGAGAACGGCTCTGGAGCACGTCGATCAGGGCGCGCGAGTGCTCGCAGCGGCGTCCGCTGATCAGCTCCTCGTACTCCTCGGCCAGGCGGCGCCGGGCACGGAACAGGGTGCTCTCGACGACCGGGCGCGTCATCCCCAGGCGCGCGCCGATCTGGCCGTAGGAGAGGCCTTCCAGCTCGCGCAGGACGAGGATGCGGTGATGCAGCTCGGACACGCCGCCGAACGCCCGGCGCAGATCGTCGAGTTGCTGCTTGCTCTCGGCGGCCAGCTCAGGACCGGGCTCGCGCGAGAACAGATCCACGGGGACGCCGGCGTCCGGAGATTCCTCAACGAGCGGAACCTCGAGGGCGCGCTTCGCCCGCCGCAGCTCGTCGATGCAGGCGTTCTTGGCGATCCGGTAGATCCAGGGCTTGAAGGCGATCGGGCGCTCGGTGTCGCGCAGGCGACGCAGCGCGGAGATGAACACTTCCTGGGTGATGTCCTCGGCGCGATCAAAGTCGGCCAGCATCCCGCTGATGTAGGCGCGGATGCGGCTTCGATAACGCGAAAAGAGCTCCTCGAAGGCGCTGTCCTCGCCTAGCCGAACGGCTCTTACAAGCTCGTGATCGGTGCCCCACGCGGTCTCTCCAAGCAGCCGTGCCATGACCAGGTTTTCCCCCTCGCGCCGAGTTCCCCCTTTGCTGCGGGGACTCTATCGGGAATCGGCCATATGTCCAGAGCTTTTGTGAAACACGCTAAGGTTTCACCAGGGATCTTGCCGAAAGACCGGTTGAGAGCGTCCGGGGCAGACGGTAACTTCCCGGTCACAGGCAGGCGGCAAAGGAGGACCATTACCGATGGCCATTCACCTCACCCCCACCGAGCTTGCACGGGAGTCCGGCCTGGAGCGCCGGGACGTCATCGTGAAGTGCGTCGAGTGGGGGATCCCGATCTTCAACGGCCGGATCGACAAGACCCTGTTCCTCTGTAGCCTGCGCGAGATCACGGGCTCCGTCCCGCAGATGCCGCAGCCCCAGCCCGCCTAGCGGGTCTCGCCAGCACCAGCAGTTTTCTGCCGCGCGCCCAGTGTGCGGCTATGAGTCCTACTCTTCAGCCGACTGACGCAGCAGCGTCGAGGTCGTCTGCTCAAGGATCTTCCGCCACGCCCGCGTCTTCTCGCGCTCGGCCTCGAAGTGCTTGACCACCTTGCGAACCCGGGTGGCCGAGATCTCGATCCCGTGGCGGGCACAGATGCGCTTGAAGCGCGGATAGTCGTTCGCGAGCTTCAGCGTCACCGACTGGAATCCGTGGCGCGCGATGTCGACCCGCGAGGTGTAGTTCATGACGCTCGTCTGGAACATCAGCTCGTCGTTGGGCTCGGGCTCGACCAGGATCACGTCGACGCCCGGATAGCGCTCCTCCCAGCGGCGAGCCAGGTCATGCAGTCGCTGGTAGGCGAGTAGCTTAAACGCCTGGTAGCCGATCTGCGGGAAGCCCATGTCCGACACCCGGCGCGCGCGTGAGCCGGTGATCGTCGGGATCCGCTTCTGGAAGTCGTTCACATAGGGGACCAGCGGGTTGACGACCACGATGAACTTGGCCCCGGCCTCGACCGCGATGTCGAGGTTGGTGGTGGACACGATCCCGCCGTCGACCATCTCCCGGTCCTTGATCCGGACCGGTTTGTACATCATCGGCAGCGCGCTCGATGCGGCCACGGCCCTGGAGATCGGGACGTCGTCCCAGTCCTGGGCGCCGAACACGATCCGCTCGCACGTATCCAGGTCGGTGGCGGCCAGGTACAGCTCGTTCTGAAGCAGTCGGAAGTCGTCGGTACGGTCGGGGTCGGCCAGGATCCGCCGCACGTAGTCCTCGATCCCCTTCCCGGAGTACAGGCCGGAGGGCAGTATCTCGGCCAGGCCCACCGCGATGTCCACGGCCGAGATCTGCCCGAGGTCGCGGACCAGCGAGCGGACCAGCTGCGCCACGCGGACCGGGACCAGCAGGCCCTTGGACAGGAACTCGCGGTAGTTGGGGCGCAGCAGGGCGCTCGCGCTCGCGTCCGGGAACGAGGTCGGAACCTGCTGGACGATCACCCGCATCATCTCCTCGGGCGTCACTCCATTCGCGACCGCGGCGGCGACGAACGAGCCGGCGCTCGTCCCCACGTAGACGTCGAACTCGTTCACCGTGCGGTTCACCGACAGCAGGTCCAGCGCCCGCAGCGCGCCGATCTCGTACACGCCGCCGGTGAATCCCCCACCCCCCAGCACCAGGGCGGTCTTTGACCTGACCCGCCGTCTTGACGCCGCCGTGCGCGAGCCCGCCCCCTGACGCTCGGAAGCGGCGGTGTCGAGCTTGACCACCTTGCCCATCCCGCGTGGCATTGTAGGGCGCGGTGGAGGCGGTGCGCCCGGACCGGGAGGGGACGCTGAGGCGGTTCGCCCGTGCCGGCGACCGGCCGCGGCCGCTACTTTCGACCGCGCGCCCGGTTATAACCCGCCGATGCGGGTGTTCCTCGGAACCCTGGCCGCGGTGCTCGTCTTGCTTGCCGGCACCGCCGCGGGGGCAGCGGGCCAGCCGTCGCCCCAGGCCGCGCTGCAGCAGGCACTGAACCCGCTGATGGCAGACACGGGCTCGAGCAGCGGCGCCTACGTGGTCGACCTGAACACCGGCCAGGTCTTGTACTCGGTGGCGGCCGACACCGGCCGGCTCCCCGCCTCGGTCGAGAAGATCTACACCACCTCGACGGCGCTCCTGCGGCTCGGCCCCACAGCGACGTTTGCGACCTCGATCCTCGGCGTCGGCTCGCAGGACCCCGACGGGATCTGGCACGGCACGTTGTATCTGCGCGGCGGCGGGGATCCGACGTTGGGCGCCGTCGGGTTCGATCACGCCTGGTACGGCACCGGCACCACCATGCGTACCCTGGTCGGCGCTCTGATCCGAGCCACCGGCATAAAGGGGGTCCAGGGGGGCATCGTCGCCGACCAGTCCTACTTCGACAATCGACGCGGGACGCCGGCGACCGGCTTCGGGCCCAACCTGGAGGTCGAGGGCCAGCTCGGCGGGCTGACGTTCGACCGTGGGTTCACGAGCGTCCAGGGCACCGCGTTTCAGTCGCACCCGGCCCTGTACGCCGGCCAGCAACTGGCCAGCACCATGCGCGCGTTCGGAGTGAAGCTGGGCCGTACGCCGGTGGCGGCCGGCCGCACGCCGGCCGGGGCGACGCTCCTCGCGTCCGTGCAGTCGCCGCCGCTCTCGACCCTGATCGCGCTCACCAACGCGCCGTCGGACAACTACCTCGCCGAGACGCTGCTCAAGGACATCGGCGCCCGGCTCGGTGGCGCCGGGACGACCGCGGCCGGCGCCGCGGTGGTCCGGGCCGAGATGCAGAGCGAGTTCGGGATCACGCCGAGGCTCAACGACGGGTCCGGGCTCTCTCGCTACGACTCAACCTCGCCAGTCCAGGTGGTCACCGCGCTGGAGAAGCTGGCGACCAACCAGCCGTTCGTGAGCTCACTGGCGGTGATGGGCGAGACCGGGACGCTCCAGGACCTCGCCGACAACACGGTGGCGCAGGGCAACTGCGTCGGCAAGACCGGCACCCTGCACGACGTCGCGAATCAGGTCGGCTACTGCAAAGCGCGCGACGGGCACACGCTCGTGTATGCGTTCCTGGCCAACGGTCTGGGCGACCCCAATTACGTACACGAGATCGAGGCAGACATGACCGTCAAGCTCGCGGGCTACGACGGCTGAGGTTCGCCCGCCCTTGGCTCGCGGCGCCCACCCGGGCGTCAGGCCAGCAGGTCTCGCAGACCGGCCTCGTCGAGTACCGGGACGCCGAGCTTCTCGGCCTGCGCCAGCTTGGACCCGGCGCTCTCGCCGGCTACGACGTAATCGGTTTTGCGCGACACCGAGCCGGTCACCCGGCCACCGGCGGCCACGATCATCTCGCTGGCCTGCTCACGGGTCAGCTCGGGCAGCGTGCCGGTGAGCACGAAAGCCTTGCCCGCGAGGGGCCCCTCGCCGGGCGGCGGCCCCTCCTCGTGGAACGTGAGTCCGAGACCCTTGAGGTCCTCGATCAGGGCGACCATCTGCTCGTCGTGGAGCTGCTCGTGGATCTTGGCCGCCATCTTCGGGCCGACCCCCTGGGCCTGCTCGATCTCCTCGACGCTGGCGCTCAGCAGCGCGTCGATCGTCCGGAAGTGCTGGGCGAGGTTGCGGCCGATCACGTAGCCGACCTCCTCGATCCCGAGGCCGAACAGCACCCGGCCGAACGGCTGGCGCTTGGAGTCCTCGATCGCCGTGACGAGCTTGTCGGCCGAGACCTGGCCGAAGCCGGGCTGCTCGGCGATCTGCCCGGGGGTCAGGCGATAGAAGTCGGCCGCGGTGCGGACCCAGCCGAGGTTCATGAACAGCTCGACCTGCTTCTCCCCCAGCCCGTCGATGTCCATCGCGCCCGCGAAGTGCTTGAGCAGCTGCCAGCGCCGCCCGGGGCACTCCCGGTTGGGGCAGCGAGTGAACACCGAGCCCTCGGGCTTGACCGTCGGGGTGTGACAGATCGGACACTCGGCCGGGGGTCGCGGCGGCGGCGGGCGGTCGTCTCGCTCGGCCACGTGCGGCGCGGGGCTGAGAACCTGGGGAATCACGTCGCCGGCGCGGAGGATGATGACGTCCTCGCCCTCGCGGATGTCCTTGCGCGCCAGGTCCTCCTCGTTGTGAAGGGTGGCCATCTTCACGGTCACGCCGCCCACGCGGACCGGCTCGAGCATCGCGGCCGGGTGGAGGTCTCCGAACTTGCCCGGAGCCCAGATGATCTGGTTGAGCCTGGTGACCGCCGTGGTGGGTGGGAACTTCCAGGCGATCGCCCAGCGCGGCTCGCGGCCGACCGATCCGAGCCGCCGCTGCAGCTCGACCTGGTTGACCTTGACCACGACGCCGTCGATCTCGAACTCGAGCGAGCCGCGCCGCTCCTCCCAGCCTCGGCACTGCGCGACGACCTCGTCTTCGGTCCGGAGCTTCTTGACGTCGGGGTGGACCGGGAAGCGGTGCTCGCGCAGCCACTCGAGCGCATCCCAGTGGGCGTCGAACGAGATCCCCTCGGTCGCGCCGACGCCATAGGTCCAAAGCGACAGGGGCCGGTCGGCGGCTAGCTTCGGGTCGAGCTGACGGATCGTGCCGGCGGCCGAGTTGCGCGGGTTCATGAACGTGGACAGGCCCGCTTGCGCACGCCTTTCGTTGAGCGCGGCGAAGTCGGGAAGTGACATGTACACCTCCCCCCGGACCTCGAGGAACGCGGGCGGGTTGGGATCCTCGATCCGGAGCGGGACGGCCGGCATCGTCCGCAGGTTGTGGGTGACGTCTTCGCCGATCTCGCCGTTCCCGCGCGTGGCGCCGCGCTCGAACACGCCGTCCCGATAGATCAGCGAGATCGCCAGGCCGTCAATCTTGGGCTCGGCCACGAACTCGAACTCAGGGTCGGTGATGCCCTCGCGGGCCAGGAAGTTCCGCATCCGCTGGATCCAGGCCTTGAGGTCCTCCGCCGAGTGGGCGTTGGCCAGCGACAGCATCGGCTGGGGATGGGTGACCTTCTCGAGCTCCGAGACCGGCTCGGGCGCGACCCGTTGGGTCGGCGAATCCGGGGTGATCAGCTCGGGGTGCTCCTCCTCGAGTGCCTTCAGCTCGTTGTACAGCGCGTCGTACTGGTCGTCACCTATTTGAGGGTCGTCGAGGACGTGGTAGCGGTAGGCGTGGTAATCGATCTGTTTGCGCAGCTCGGCGGCGCGCGCCTGGGCATCCTTCCGCGTCGCGGTCAAGACTCGGTCACCTCGCTCGCCGCCGGCTCGACCAGCCGGTCGAGTTCATAGCGCTCGAGCACCGACATCCCCTCGCGGTCGGTCAGATCGAAGTGGACGGGGGTGACCGCGATTCTGCCCTCCGCGATCGCGGCCAGGTCGGTCCCGGCCTCGTCGTGCCCAGTCGCTGCCGCGCCGTAGATCTTGTAGAGCCGCCGCTCTGCACCGTCCTCGTCGACCAGCGACAGCTCGTCTTGGTACGTGCGCTTTCCGAGTCGCGCTACCTCGACCCCCGTCGGCGCCGCGCCGGGCACGTTCACGTTCAGCAGCGTCCCCGCCGGCAAAGGCGCGTCCTCGAGCTGCGCCACCAAGCGCGCCGTGAACGTCGCCGCCACCGCGAAGTCGAAGGCCGATCCGACTCGGAAGTCAAGCTCGCGCGCGCGCGACTGCTGCGAGACCGCGATCCCGGGCAACCCGAGCACGATCGCCTCGAGTGCCGCGGCCACCGTGCCCGAGTATGTGATGTCATCGCCGAGGTTCGAGCCGTGGTTGATACCCGCCACCACCAGCTCGGCCTCGAATCCCTCGACGAGCCCGAGGTTGGCCAGGCGCACGCAGTCGACCGGCGTGCCGTCGGTCGCGTAACCGACCGTCCCGTCGTCGAAGTCGACCTCGGCGACCCACAGGGGACGCCGCGTCGTGATCGAGCGCGCCATCGCGGAACGATTGCCGTCCGGCGCGATCACCGCCAGCTCGATCCCGTCGACGTCTCGAAGGGCGCGACGCAGCGCCTGCAGGCCCTCGGCCTCGATTCCGTCGTCGTTGGTCAGGAGCACTCTCATGCGGTCCTCCTGATGCTATCCGCGGGTCCGGCTGAGGCGGTCGTGTGCGCGCGCGATGACCGCGACCACGTACAGCGGTTCGTCGTCGCGCTGTCGCCCGGTGAAACGGATCACCTCATACCCGGCGTCCTTGTGGACGACGTCCCGCCGGTGGTCTCGCTCGATCGTCCTCCGGTCAGAGTGGAAGTTGTGGCCGGAGTGCGTTTCGGACCGCCGGGCTGGCCGAGGATCGCTCGGACGGTGGCCACGCCGGCGCGGTTCGGGGCCCGGGTTGTCGCGCGAACGGCAGTTCCGACCGACGACCGTCAGTTCGACTTCCCCAGATGGAGCCGCGGGCAAACCCCAGAGCGCCACTGCGGATCGATGGCTGACGAACGTCAGTGTCCCGACCGCGAGACGATCTTGGCGACATAAGCATTGGGTCCATGCTTATGTCGCCAAGCGGCGGCGGAGGGCGCAGGTTTGTCGCGTTTTACAGGGGGCGTGGCGGCCATTGACGGCACAGAGCCGCCACGGGCCGTGAATCACCCCGCCACCGCGCCGGTTGTCGCAGAACCGTGACGAACCCGCGACGCACCCGTCACGCGTCGCCGGAGTCCGGCAACACGCGCTCGCCGCCGTAGCCCACGCCGGCCAGATACAGACCATGCGCCGGCGCGGTCGGGCCGGCCTCCGACCGCGGCCGCCCCCACAGCAGCGCCACAAAGTCCGCGACCGACCGCCGCCCCATACCGACCTCGAGCATCGTCCCCACCAGCACCCGGTTCATCTGGCGCATGAACGCGTCGGCCTCGATCCAGAACTCCAGAACGTACGAGCCGGGGGCCTGCCGCCAGAACGCGGAGAAAACGTCCCGCGAGAACCGCTGGTGGTAGGTCTCACTGGGCGTGAATGCAGTGAAGTCGTGCGTTCCCACCAGCGCCGCCGCACACTCGGACAGAGCCGCAAAATCGAAAGGACGCGACCACCACAACGCCCGCCCCGCCTCGAACACCGACCGCGCCGGACGCGCGAGCACCCGGTAGCAGTAGGCCCGGCTGGTCGCGTCCCGCCGCGCGTCGAACCCGGGATCAGCCGCAACGCACGACAACGCCGCCACATCAGGAGGCAGCACCGCGTTCAACGACCTCACAGAAACCGGCGGCCCGTCATACGAAGCCACCTGCCCCCAGGCATGAACCCCCGCGTCGGTTCGACCCGCGACGGTCAACCGCACCCCCTCCAGCCGCAAAATCACGCCGAGGGCGCGCTCAACCTCCGCACAAACCGTCCGCACCCCAGGCTGCCGAGCCCACCCGGCAAATCCAGACCCGTCGTATTCGAGATCGAGCCGCGAGACCAGGCTCTAGACCAGCTCCAGCAGCACCATCTCGGTCGAATCCGACCGCCGCGGCCCGAGCTTCAAGATCCGCGAGTACCCACCCGGCCGCTCCGTATACCGCGGTGCGATCTCCTCGAACAGCTTGTAGACCACGAACTTGTCCTGACCCAAAGCTGACAACGCCTGGCGCCGCGCGTGAAGATCCCCCCGCTTGGCCAGGGTGATCAGCTTCTCGAGCTCCGGCTTGACCGCCTTGGCCTTGGCCTCGGTCGTCCGGATCCGCTCGTGCGAGATGACTTCCTTGGACAGGTTCATCAGCAGCGCCTTGCGGTGCGCTGCGTCACGAGACAGCTGATATCGGTTTCGCTGATGCCGCATGACGAAAAGCGAGGTTACCCGGCAATCACTCGTTCCGCAGCCCGAGACCGCGAGCATGCAGAGTCTCGATCACCTCATCGATCGACTTCTTGCCGAAGTTCGGGATCGCGGCGAGCTCGCTCTCAGACTTGGACACCAGATCGCCCACCGTCTGGATCCCCGCCCGCTTAAGGCAGTTGTACGAGCGCACACCGAGCTCGAGCTCCTCGATCAGGATGTCGTCCATCGCGTTCGGCGGCCGCGAGGGGGCACCGACCGATCCGCCCATTCCGGGCTCGAGAACGCCTGGCGATCCGGCCTCGCGCAGCTCCACAACCCGGTCGGCGTCGGTGAAGATCGCCAGCTGCGAGATCAGGATCTCGGCGGCCTCGCGCAGAGCAGCATGCGGGTCGATCGACCCGTCGGTCTCGATATCCAAAGTCAGCTTGTCGTAGTCGGTCCGCTGGCCGACGCGCGCCTGCTCCACGTTGTAGGCGACGCGCCGCACGGGCGAGAAGATCGAGTCGATCGGGATCACCCCGATCGGCTGGTCGGGAGACTTGTTCTCCTCGGCGGGCCGGTAGCCACGGCCGCGCCCGATGGTCAGATAGACCTCGAGCTTGGTCTTCTTCTCCAGCGTCGCGATGTGCGCGTCCGGGTTCAGGATCTCGACCCCCGAAGGCAGGTCGATGTCTTTGGCCGTGATCTCACCGGGACCGGTGACGACCAGGGGCGCCTCGATTTCCGTCGCGTCCGAGTGCATCCGGCAGACCACGCCCTTCAGGTTCAGGACGATGTCGGTCACGTCCTCCTTGACGCCCCGGATCGTCGAGAACTCGTGCGCCACGCCTTCGATGCGCACCGAGGTAACGGCCGCGCCGGCCAGGGACGAGAGCAGCACGCGGCGCAGAGAGTTGCCGAATGTGTAGCCGAAGCCCCGATCGAGCGGCTCGATCGTGAACGACCCGCGGTTGTCGTCAACACTCTCGGAGGAGATTCGGGGGACTTGGAAGTCGAGCATCAGGGTCCTAACGTCGTGGGGTTCTTGCCGCCGTCTGGGCGGTGTCAGTGCCGCGCCGATGCCATACGGCCGCGCGACTCAAGCCTTGTTCCTACTTCGAGTACAGCTCGACGATGAGCTGTTCCTGCACAGGCGCCGCGATCTCGCGGCGCTCGGGCTTGCGCAGCACCTTCGCCGTGAGCGAGTCGTGGTCCGCCTGTAGCCACGCCGGCACCTGGCCGGTGAGCTCCGTCGCGTCCCGGATCACCTGCGTCGCAGTCGATCGCGGATGGATCGCGATCACATCGTTATCCCGAAGCTGGTAGCTAGGGACGTTCACGCGCCGGCCGTTGACCGTCCAGTGTCCGTGCAGGATGAGTTGGCGCGCCTGCCGCCGCGAGGCGGCGAAGCCGAGCCGCACCAGCACGTTGTCGAAGCGGCACTCGAGCATGCGCAGCAGGTTCTCGCCCGTGATGCCGGGCTGGCGGGTCGCCTTGTCGTAATAGATGCGGAACTGCTTCTCGAGCACGCCGTAGTAGCGCTTGGCCTTCTGCTTCTCGCGCAACTGGACGCGGTACTCGCTCTGGCGCATCCGCCCCCGCCCGTGCTCACCCGGCGGGTATGAGCGCCGCTCGACGCCGCACTTGTCGGTCAGGCACCGCTCGCCCTTCAGGAACAGCTTCTGCCCCTCACGGCGGCACTGCTTGCACTGTGGTGATGTATCGCGGGCCATCAGACACGCCTCCGCTTGCGGGGCCGGCAACCGTTGTGGGCCTGCGGGGTCACGTCCTTGACACCGGTGACCTCGAGTCCCGCGGCCTGCAGGGACCGGATCGCGGTCTCGCGCCCCGAGCCCGGGCCTTTGACGAATACCTCGACCCGCTGCAGGCCGTGCTCGATGCCCTTCCGAGCCGCGGCGTCGGCGGTCACCTGCGCCGCGAACGGAGTCGACTTGCGCGAGCCCTTAAAGCCCGCGCCGCCCGCCGACTCCCACGCGATCACGTTCCCCTCGCGGTCGGTCAACGACACGATCGTGTTGTTGAACGACGTCTTGATATGCGCCTGGCCGATCGGGATGTTCTTGCGAACACGCCGCCGGCCGCGCTGTGGCCTCCTAGGTGCTGGCATTTACTTCTTGGCTGCCTTCTTCTTGCCGGCGACCTGCATCCGCTTCGGGCCCTTACGCGTGCGCGCGTTGGTCTTGGTGTTCTGCCCGTGGACGGGCAGGCCGCGCCGGTGGCGCAGCCCGCGATAGGAGCCGATTTCCTGCAGCCGCTTGATGTTCGTGGAGCGCTCGCGGCGCAGGTCGCCCTCGACCGTGAGACCGGAGTCGATCGCCTCGCGCAGGCGGATCACCTCTTCCTCGGTCAGGTCCCGGACCTTGCGGTCGGGCTCGATGCCGAGCTCGGCGAGCAGCTTATTGGAGGTCGAGCGGCCGACCCCATAGATGTAGGTCAGCCCGATCTCGACGCGCTTGTTGAGGGGGATGTTGACACCGGAGATGCGTGCCATCTCAACCTTGCCTTTGCTTGTGGCGGGGATTTGAGCAGATGACGAGAACCCGCCCGTGTCGGCGGATGATCTTGCACTTCTCGCACATCGGCTTTACCGACGGTCGTACTTTCACGGTCGCTCGCTTCGCTCTCGTCGTCTATTGAAACTGGTAGTGCCCGCAGCCCGGCTCTGGAGACCGTTTCAGTCGCCGCTACCGTGCCGCAGCAGCGCCGCAGCGCGGTCAAGATCGCGCGCGGGCGCAACGAGCGATGTTAGCAGGGGTGCGCCGACGGGCCGTCGGTGGGGATGGGCCTCGCTACGCTCGGCGTCCGTGGGGCCTTCCAACCCCGTCCGGACGGGGTCGGATGGCCCCATGGACGCCGCCGCAGGCGGCCCAAAATCCCTACGCGACGCGCGAGTGCTTGGCAGGCGCTATCCGCGCCCCAGCTGCCTCGTGCCAGGGCGTGAGGATCCGCGGGCCCGCCGCCGTGACCGCGATCGTGAACTCGAAGTGCGCCGCGAGCGACCCGTCCTGCGAGTAGATCGCCCAGTGGTCGTCCCCCACGCGTACCGCGTGGCGGCCGGCGGTGACCATCGGCTCGACGGCCAGGACCATCCCCTCCTCGAGCAGGATGCCGGTTCCGGGGCTGCCGTAGTTGGGGATCTGAGGGTCCTCGTGCATCTCGCGCCCGATCCCGTGACCGACCAGCGAGCGGACGATCGAGAGGCCGGCGGCCTCGACGTGCTCCTGGATGGCGTGCGAGACGTCGCCGAGGCGATTGCCCACGACGCACTGGTCGACCGCGATGAACAGCGACTCCTCGGTCACCCGCAGGAGCTTGGCCGCGACCGGGCTGATCGGCTCTACCGGGAAGGTCCGCGCGGCATCGGCGACCCAGCCGTTGTAGACCACCCCGATGTCGACCGAGAGGAGGTCGCCCTTGGCCAGCGCGTAGGGGCCGGGGATGCCGTGCACGATCATCTCGTTCGGCGAGGCGCAGATCGACCCCGGGAACCCCCGGTAGCCCTTGAAGGCCGGGGTGGCGCCCTGGGAGCGGATGAACTTCTCGGCCGCCTCGTCGAGGTCGGCCGTGGTGACGCCGGGCCGGATCTTGCCGGCGAGCAGGTTCATCGTCTTGACCAGGATCGCGCCGGCGGCCGCCATCTGGTCGATCTGCTCTGGTGTCTTCTTGATGATCAAACGTCTTCCTCGAGTCGAAGCGTCGCGATCAGAGCGCGGATGTGGTCGTGGACCTCAGCCGGCGGGCGCGTGCCGTCGACGCGACGCAGAATTCCCTTCCCATCGTAGTAATCGATCACGGGCTCGGTCTGGTCGTGGTAGACCTTCAGCCGGTTCTTCACCACCTCGGGCTTGTCGTCGTCGCGCTGCACCAGGCGCGAGCCATCCTGATCGCACACCTCGTCGTGCTTGGGCGGGTCGAACTCGACGTGGTAATTGTGCCCGGCCTTTACGCACACGCGCCGGCCGCTGAGGCGCCGGACCACCTCTTCGTCGGGCACGTCGATCAGCAGCACCGCGGTGACGCGCCGGCTGAGCTGGGCCAGCTGCCGGTCGAGTGCCTCGGCCTGAGGAACCGTGCGCGGGAAGCCGTCGAGGATAAACCCGTCACGGGCGTCCTCGAGCTGGAGCCGCTCGGCCGCCATGGCCACGATCAGATCGTCGGGGACGAGGTCTCCGCGATCCATGTACTCCTTGGCCCGCTTGCCGAGGTCGGTGCCCTCCTTGACGTTCGAGCGCAGCATGTCGCCGGTGGCGACGTAGGGCAGCTGGAAATCCGAACGCAGCCGCTCGGACTGCGTTCCCTTGCCTGCGCCCGGAGGACCGAACAGGATCAGGTTCAGCTCTGACACGAAGGCAAGACTGTATCGATCACACCCGGGTCTCGGTCAACCGCGGTCAGCCCTCGAACGACAAACGGGCCGGCATCGCTGCCGGCCCGTTCTCAAGGGACTGCCCCTGCCTTCCTGTCCTCGCCTGGATGCCCCCTATGTGTGACGCCGTGGGTGCGCCCCCGGCCCCACGGACCGCCCCCAACGGTGCGCTTGCCCCCAAACGCACCTGAGCCCCCAACTGCACTTCTGCCCCCAACCGCCGCTGCGCTGCTCGGACGGGGCGGCGCCCCCCAACCCCGTCCGCACTACCTGTCCCCCAACCACCTGCTCGCCCCCACGAACTTGCGCCCCCACGCACGCCCCGACAGCCGGCACGGCACGCCTTACCCCATGACGGATCGGCGTCCCCACGCCAATCGGTCCCGGATTCGTGCGTTGCTGGCTCATCGAAGTCATGCGATGGCGGGTAGCTAACTACGCCTCGGCGGGGTTCGCACCAGGGAGCGACCCCAGTGTTTTCAGCCCGCCCCGCCCTCGGGCTCAAAGCCCTCTGAGCCGTGGCGCGCACTGCGGACCGCCTCGATCGCGGCCGCGAGCTCGATCCAGCCCGTGAACGGCTGCTCGACGCGGCATCCGTTCGAAATGGAGCCGCTGATCGGCTCTGAGTCGACGTCGATCGCCAGGCTCAGGTGAGCGGTCCCGCTCCTCATCGTCCACAAATGTGGCGTGTCGGGCTCAGTTCCGCACCAGGGCACCACCCCAGGGTTTCGAGCGTTCCCGATCTGACGCCCGCTCAATTTCTCAGCATTGTTAGCGCCAAAATCAGTCTGGGTACATTGCTCTACATGCCGGTGCGGGAGGCGCCCGACAGACGTGGCCGGCCCCTGCGCGGACGCATGGGCCTCCTGGAGCGAGAGTCGTCGCTCCAGGCGATCACCGATGCGCTCGATTCGATCGCCGCCGGCAACGGCGCCGCGCTTCTGTTCGAGGGGCACGGCGGAATGGGCAAGACCCGTCTACATGAGGCGGCGCTCGACGAGGGCCGACGCCGCGGCATGCGGGTGCTGCGCGCCGCGGGCACCGAGCTCGAGCAGAATCTGGCCTTCGGCGTCGCCGGCCAGCTCGTCCGAGCCCTCGTGGCCGACCTCCCGCGCGCGGCCCGCCGGGCCTTCTTGGGCGAGGCGCCCGAGCGGGTGCGCTCGCTGGCCGGCACCGGCGAGGACCTGCCCGAGCCAGGCGACACGGGTGACCTCACCCTGTCCCACGGCCTGTTTACGGTCATGGCCGGGGCGGCCGAGACGCGGGCCACGCTGCTGGCGATCGACGATCTGCACTGCTGCGACGCGGCATCGCTCGAGTTCGTGCTCTACGTCCTGCACCGGCTCGACGAGCTGCCGGCCGCGGTGGTCATGACTCGCCGACCCGACTCGGGCGGTGAGGCCGCGGCGGCGCTCGACCGGATCGGCAGCCATCCCCGGGTCCGACTGGAGAGGCTGACGCCCCTGGGCGCCGACGCGGCGCGGGAACTCGCCCGCGCGGCCCTCGGCGATCGCGCCGACGCCGATCTGGCGCAGGTGTCCGTCGAGGTGACCAGCGGCAACCCGTTCTACCTGCACGAACTGCTGGCCGCGCTCGCCGAGGAGCCCGGCGTGGCCGGTCCCGAGCTGACGCGCCGCGCTCGCGCCCTGGCCCCCGACGCCGTGATCAGATCGCTGCGAGTCCGCGTTGGCCGACTCGGCTCCGATGCGTCCGCGCTCGCCCGCGCCGTCGCGATCCTCGGCCCCGACGCTCCCCTGCGGCGCGCCGCGGCGCTCTCCGGCCTCTCGCTGGAGGCGGCAAGCGGCGCCGCGGATGCGCTGGCCGGGGCCGAGGTGCTGCTCGCGCGCGCGCCGCTTCGGTTCGTGCACCCCCTTGTCCAGCACGCGATCGAGCAGGACATCCCGCTGTTCGAGCGCTCGACCCGCCATCTCGACGCGGCGCGGCTGCTCTACGCCGACGGAGTCGAGGTCGAGCGCGTCGCCGCGCACCTGCTGCTGGCGCACGCCGGCGGCGACCCGTGGGTGGTCGAGCAGCTGCGCGCGGCCGCGCGCGAGGCGCGCGCCGCCCAGCCCGCGGTCCGCTACCTGGCGCGTGCGGTCGAAGAGCCGCCGGCTTCCGAACTGCGCCCCGACGTGCTCGCCGAACTCGGAACCGCCGAGGCCGCGCTCGGCCGGCCCGAAGCCGCCGAGCACCTCGCGCACGCCGCCGAGGCGTCGTCGGATCCGCGCCGGCGGGCCGAGCTGGCGCTGCAGCTGGGCCGGGCCCTCGACGCCCAGGGACTGCACGAGCAGGCGGCACGGGCATACGACTCGGGCGTGGCCGAGCTGCCCGACAAGCCGGACGACCCGCGCGGCCTCGAGCTGCGCGACCAGCTGCAGGCGAGCTTCTTCTCGGCCGCCTCGATCGTCCCCGGTCTCCAGGCGCAGGCGCTCGCGCGCTCCGCCCAGGTGATCGAGCATGCGGTCAAGGGCCCGCGCACCCAGGGCCAGCGGTTGCTCCTGGCCCAGGCCGCCCTGCACGCGACGACGAGCACCGGCGAGTCCGCCCACAACGCCCTCGAGCTCGCCGAGCGGGCCTGGGACGGCGGCCGGATCCTCGTCCACGCCGACGCCCCGTGGATCGGCTGGCGGATGGTCGCCGCCGCCTTCCTGCTGAACGGCGAGCTCGAGCATGCGATCGAGGTCGCCGACGAGGCGCTCGAGGACGCGCGCCGGCGCGCCTGGCCGCTCGGGTTCGCCACCGCGAGCTACGTCCGCGGGCTGCCGCGCCTGTGGCAGGGCCGGGTGAACGACGCGGTCGTGGACCTCGAGCTGGCCCGCGACGCCCGGCGCTACGGCTGGCAGGAGTTCGCGCGCTCGGCCGCCGCGCATTTCGCGCTGTGCCTGACCGAGCGCGGGGAGCTCGACCAGGCCGAGGAGGTGCTGGCCGAGGATGGGCCGCTCGATGACCCGCAGGACGTCGAGGACGTGCTGCGCGTCTACTCGCTGGCCGAGCTCCGGCTGGCTCAGGCCCGTCCGCGCGAGGCGCTCGAGGCCGCGCTGCTCGTGGGACAGATCGGAGAGCGCACCGTGCGCTTCCTCGGCTACTGCCCGTGGCGGACGACCGCCGCGCAGGCCGCTCTGCTCCTCGGCGAGCGCGACCGCGCGCTCGAGCTGGCCGAGGAGGAGCTCGCCCGAGCCGAGCGCAGCGACGTCCTGCATCTGAGGATCCGCGCGCGCCGTGTTGTCGGCCTGTGCGAGCAGGGAACCCGCAGCATTCGCAGCCTGCGCGCGGCCGCGCGGCTGGGCGCCGACGCCCCACCGCGTCTGGAGACGGTGCGCGCGCTGCTCGACCTGGGCGCCGCCCTGCGACGCGAGAATCGCCGTACCGAGGCACGCGGTCCACTGGCCCAGGCGGCGGACATGGCCAGCCGCGGCGGCGCGGTCGCTTTGCACGAACGTGCCCGCGGGGAGCTCGCGGCCACCGGCGCTCGTCCCCGTCGCGACGTGCTGCTGAGCGGCCCCGAGTCGCTTACGCCCTCCGAGCGGCGGATCGCCGAGCTTGCCGCTACCGGTCAGAGCAACCGCGAGATCGCCCAGGCCCTGTTCGTCACGCCCAAGACGGTCGAGTACCACCTGCGCAACACGTACCGCAAGCTCGACATCCAGACCCGGCAGCAGCTGGCCGAAGCCCTCAGCGTCTAGTCGCCGCTCGCCGGTGGTCAGTCGTATCGTCGCCGAACGAAACGAGCGCAGTGTGGGACGGTGAATGCGACCTCGCCTCGCGCCGGCGCGTAGATGATGGCCTCGCGGATAAGAGCTTCGCGGACTTTGGTGAGGTCCGTCGGTTTGCGCCCGAGGTGACGGGCGACGTTGACGGTGGCGACCGGTCCGTCGCCGAGTTCCGCCATCGCTCGTATGTACGCCCCCTCACTCGCGTTGAGCCGCCCGAGTCGCACCTCAAAGAAGCTTTCGTCAAGCTCATCCTCGGCGAGCCGGAGCGCTGTCTCCACATCGGCCCGGGTGATGCGGTCTCCGTCGCCCTGGCGCCATGCCCACAGCCCGACCTCCTGCAGGAAGTAGGGGTAGCCGTCGGTGTAGGAGACGGCGAGCTCAAGGGCGTCGTCACGCCATTGCACCTTCTGCATGCGTGCCGGATCGGCAAGCGCGACACGCGCGGCGTCATCTGGCAGCGCACCGAGGGGTGCGCGAACGAACATCCGCTCGGCGTACGTCTTCGCCGCCCCCGTCAAGGCCGGGATAAGGGGCAAGCCAGCCGCGACGAAGCTGACCGGAAGTATCTTCTGTTTGGCGCGATGCAGGGCGATGATGAGCGCCTCGTAGTCCGTGGCTCGAAGGTTGTGCAGCTCGTCGAGCACGAGCGCGAACCCGACTCCGGCCTCGGCGGCCGCCTCGCCGACGGAAACGATCACGTCGCGCAGGTCGTCGGCCAGGTCACCTGAGTCGGCGTGGCCGGCCAGTGCGTCAACGCCAAGCTTGAAGCGGACGTCGCCGGGGATCGTTACCTCGAAAGAGGTAAGGACACGCATCGCCCGCCGGAGCCGGTCGGTGACCTTCGCCCGCAGGGACAGCTGCCGCAGTGCCCGGCTCGCGACGCGACCGACGAGCACGGCGACCGATGAGTCTCGTGCGACTTCCTTGCTGTCGGCTGGCCACCCCGCCTCGGCGCAAACGTTCTCGAACTCGTTGAGCACGACGGTCTTTCCCACGCCACGCAGACCCGTTATGAGCATGTGACGCTCGGTACCGCCGGCACTCAGCTGCGTGATGATGCTCTGCAGGTGCTCGAGCTCACGGTCGCGGCCGACGAGTGCCGGTGGGCGCGCTCCCGCGTCTGGCGTGTACGGGTTGTATGTGTGCGCCCCGCGCCCCATCCGTCTCTATACCCAAATATACCCCGACCAGGAATAGAGAGGTATAGAGTGCCTTACGGGAGACCGTCTCTACGCCGAGCTTCTATCCCTCCCGGCGGGATAGAGGCACATACGGCGCAGTACGGGTGGGCGGGCCCCAAAAATAGAGCGGGACCTATTTCAGGAAGCCCTCGTAGTTGCGCATCATCAGCTGCGCCTCGAGCTGCTTCATCGTGTCGAGCGCGACCCCGATCACGATCAGGATCGAGGTACCGCCGAAGAAGAAGTTGGCCGAGGTCTGGCTGATGAGGATCGTCGGCAGGGCCGCGATCGCGGCCAGGAACAGCGCTCCCGGGAAGGTCAACCTCGCCAGGATGCGATCCAGGAATTCGGCCGTGGGTCTACCTGGCCTCACCCCCGGGATAAAGCCGCCGTACTTCTTGAGGTTTTCGGCCTGGTCGACCGGGTTGAACGTGACCGCCGTGTAGAAGTAGGTGAACACGATGATCAGGATGCTCTCGCCGAGCACGTAGTGCCAGCTCTGGGGGCTGAGGAAGCTCTGCAGGTCGGTCCAGAAGTTGTTGCGGTTCTGGCCGAGCAACTGGCCGAGCGTGGCCGGGATGGCCATCATGCTGGCGGCGAAAATGACCGGAATCACGCCGGCCATGTTCACGCGCAGAGGCAGGTAGGTCTGGCTGCCTTGGGTCATACGGCGGCCGATCACGCGCTTGGCGTACTGGATCGGGATCCGGCGCTGGCCCTCCTGGACGAAGACGATCGCCGCCACCACACCGATCGCGATGAACGGCATGATCACGCGGAACACCTGGTCGGGGTTGGTCCACCAGGAGTGAATGCCGTTGGGGATCCGCGACACGATGCTCGCGAAGATCAGCAGCGAGATCCCGTTGCCGATGCCGCGCTGGGTGATGAGCTCGCCCATCCACATCAGCAGGACCGTTCCGGCGGTGAGCGAGATCACGATCAGCAGCACCTTGGCCAAGTTGAAGTTGGAGATCACGCTCACGCCGGCCTGCTGCTCGAAGCTGCGGAACAGGAACACGTAGCCGATCGACTGGGCGAAGGCCAGACCAACTGTGAGGTAGCGCGTGTACTGGGTGATCCGCGCTTGGCCGACCTCGCCCTCCTTGGAGAGCTTCTCGAGCGAGGGGACCACTACCTGCAGGAGCTGCAGGATGATCGACGCCGTGATGTAGGGCATGATCCCGAGGGCGAAGATCGCGATCCGGCCGAGCCCGCCGCCCGAGAACAGGTTCAGGAAGCCCAGGATGCTCGAGCCGCCGAAGTTGTTCTGGATCTGCTTGACGGCGCTCTCGTTGATGCCCGGCGCCGGGATGTAGGCCCCCAGCCGGTACAGGCCGAGGATCAACGCCGTGAACAGCACCTTCTTTCGGATCTCCGACACCCGGAACGCGCCGAGGATCGTGGAGATCACTTCTGCGGGCCTCCGCCTTCGGCCTCGACGATCAGCTGGCAGGTGCCGCCGGCCGCCTCGATTCGCTCGCGGGCCGCGGCGCTGAACCCGTGCGCGTGCACGGTCAGCGGCTTCGACAGCTCGCCCTTGGCGAGGATCTTGACCGGAATCCCCTTGCGCGTGGCCAGGCCCTTGGCGTTCAGCGCCTCCAGCGTGACCGCCTCACCGGACTCAAACCGCGCCTCCAGGTCAACCAGGTTGACCGGCTGCGAATGGGTCCGGAACGGCTCGAACGGCATCGACTTCTTCATGTGCGGGCCGCGGAGCTTGCGCATCCGCATGTGAATCGGGTTCTGGCCACCCTCGAACCGGGCCCGGCGCTTGGCGCCCGAGCGCGAGCCCCAGCCCTTCTGCCCGCGGCCGGACGTCTTGCCGGTGCCCGACCCCTCGCCGCGGCCGACCCGCTTGCGCGGGCGGCGCGACCCGGGGGCCGGCCTCAGATTGTGCAGCCCGATCCGCTCTTCGCGCTCGGGCGCCGTGTCGTCTTCGCGAGGCTCAGCCATCAGAGCCCTCCGACACCTCGACCAAATGGGCGACCTTGGCGATCATGCCCCGGATCTGCGGCGTGTCGGCATGCTCGACACTTTGCCCGATCCGGCGCAGACCGAGTGAACGCAGCGTGTCCCGCTGGCGCTGATCGGCGCCGTTGCGCGACCGGCGCTGCGTGACGAGGAGCTTGCTCACGCCTCGGACTCCTCGGCGGCTTGCTCGGGGGCCGTGTCAGCCGCCACCGCCGCTTCGGCCGATCCGCCGCCATTGCCGTTGGCCCTCGGATCCGCCGAGAGGGTCTCGGACGCGACCTCCGCAGCCTCGGGCGTCGTGAGCCCCAATACCTGATTGACCGACAAACCGCGGATCTCGGCGACCTCGTCGGGCGTGCGCAGAGACTGCAGACCCGCCATCGTCGCCTTGACTAGGTTGATCGGGTTCTGGGAACCGAGCGACTTCGAAAGGATGTCGTTGATCCCGGCCAGCTCGAGCACCGCGCGGACGCCACCGCCGGCGATCACGCCGGTACCGGGAGCAGCCGGCTTCAGGAACACGCGCCCGGCCCCGAAGATCCCGGTCGTCTGGTGGGTGATCGTCGCGCCGTGCTTGGGCACGCGGTAGAGGTTCTTCTTGGCCTGCTCGACGCCCTTCTGGATCGCCACCGGCACCTCGTTGGCCTTGCCGTAGCCGATCCCGACGACCTCGCGCTCGTCGCCGACCACGACCAGCGCGGTGAACGAGAAGCGCCGGCCGCCCTTGACCACCTTGGCCACGCGGTTGATCTCGACCACCCGCTCCTGGAGGTCGAGTCCGGCTGAAGAGACTGAGCGATCACGTACGGCGGGCATGGGCAGATCCAGAGTAGCGGGCCTAGAAGGTGAGCCCGCCCTCGCGGGCACCGTCGGCGAGCGCCTTAACGCGCCCGTGGTACTGATAGCCGCCGCGGTCGAACACGGCTGACTCGATCCCGGCGGCGGTTGCCCGCTGGGCCAGCACCGCGCCGGCACGCTGGGCCTGCTCCATCGATCCGAGGCCGCGCAGTTCGGGCTCGGTCCAGTTGACCGAGGCAATCGTGCGGCCGGCGTCGTCGTCGATCAGCTGGGCGAAGATGCCACGGTTGGAGCGGAACACCGAGATGCGGGGCCGCTCGGCGGTGCCGTGGACCTTGGCCCGCACCCGGCGGCGGCGCCTGAGGCGCTGCGCGGGCTTCGTGAGAACGGTCATGATTGCGTCTCCCCGCGATGTTCGCCGCCAGGCGAACTCGCAATCGAAGACGAAGTCTTCGACGTCATGCGCGCTTACCGACCTTCCTGGCGACGTACTCACCCTCATAGCGGATCCCCTTGCCCTTGTACGGCTCGGGCTTGCGCTGCTTGCGGATCAGCGCCGCGATCTCGCCCACCTGCTGCTTGGAGGCGCCCCGTACCACGATGCGGGTCGGCTGCGGGACCTCGAACTCAATGCCGTCGGGCGCCTTGATCGAGACCGGGTGCGAGTAGCCGAGCGCCAGCTCCAGGTCGCGCCCGCGCAACTGCGCGCGGTAGCCGACACCCTGAATCTCCAGGCGCTTCTCGAACCCGGCGGTGACGCCCTCGACCATGTTGGCGATCAGCGTGCGGGTCAGGCCGTGCAGGGCGCGGTGCTCGCCGCGGTCGGTTGGGCGCGTCACGACGATCCGCCCGTCCTCCTGCTCGACCGACATGTCGCGATTGACGCGCTCGGACAGCTCGCCCTTGGGCCCGTTGACGGTCACGCGCTCAGGCTCGATCGCGACCGTGACTCCGGCCGGTACGGGGATGGGTTGTCTGCCGATGCGGGACATGGACTAAGAGAACGGTCTACCAGACCCTGGCCACTACCTCGCCGCCGACGCCCTCGATGCGGGCCTCGTGGCCGGTCATGACGCCCCGGGAGGTCGACATGATCGCGGTGCCCATCCCGCCTTGAATTCGGGGGATGTGGGAGTGGTCGACATAGGTGCGCTGGCCCGGACGTGACACGCGCTGAAGGCCGGTGATGACCGGCTTGCGCGCCTGGGTGTACTTGAGCGTGATCGTCAGCTCCTGCCCGGGCCGGCCTGAAGGCGGGTCGTGCACCTCGTAGGCCTCGATGTAGCCCTGCTCGTGGAGGATGCGGGCGATCTCGCGTCCAAGCTTCGAGGCCGGAATGGTCACGTCCTGGTGCTGGGCGGCCGCGGCGTTGCGGATTCGGGTCAGCAGGTCGGCGATCGGATCGGTCATCGTCATGGCGTCACCAGCTCGACTTGGTCATTCCCGGGATGTAACCGTTGTGCGCGAGCTCGCGCAGGCAGATCCGGCATATGCCGAACTTGCGGTACACCGCGCGCGCCCTGCCGCAGCGACGGCAGCGGGTGTACGCGCGCGTCTTGTACTTGGCCGGGCGCTGTTGACGGACAACCTGTGAAGTCTTAGCCATGGGCTCCTCTACGTCGTAGCCGCCTCCGGGCGGCCTTCTCTGGCAAACGGCATCCCGAGCGCCTCGAGCAGCGCGAACGCTTCGTCGTCGCTCTGGGCGCTGGTGGTGATCGTGATGTCCAGGCCACGGACCTGGTCCACCTCGTCGTAGTCCACCTCGGGAAAGATGATCTGTTCGCGCACGCCCATCGAGTAGTTCCCGCGGCCGTCGAACGAGCGCGGATTCAATCCGCGGAAGTCCCGGATCCGGGGAATCGCGACCGACATCAGCCGGTCCAGGAACTCATAGCTGCGCGCGCCACGCAGGGTGACGGCGACGCCGACGGGCATCCCCTCGCGGACCTTGAACTGGGCGATCGACTTGCGGGCCCGGCGAATATTGGGCCGCTGGCCGGTGATCGTGGCCAGCTGCTCGGACGCCGCGTCGAGCATCTTCGAGTCCTGCTTGGCGTCGCCGACCCCCATGTTCACGGTCACCTTCTCGATCCGAGGGGCGCGCATGGGCGTCGAGTAGCCGAAGCGCTCGGTCAGCGCCGGGAGGATCTCTTCGCGATAGCGGGTCTGTAGTCGTGCTTCGGGCATGGTCAATCCAGCCTAGTTCCACTGCGCCGGGCGATCCGGAAGCGCTTGCCGTCGTGGATCTCGATCCCGGTGCGCGTCGGCTTGTTGTCCTTGGGATCGGCCAGCATCACGTTGGAGACGTGGATCGGGCCTTCCTTCTCGATGACGCCGCCGACCGTCTCCGCGCGCTGGGCGCCACCCACCTGGCGGGGGCGCTGATGGCGCTTGACGATGTTGAGCCCCTCCACGTACACGCGGTCCTTCTTGGGCTCGACGCGGAGGATCCGCCCGCGCTTGCCGCGGTCCTTGCCGCCGACGACGATGACCTCGTCGCCTTGCTTGAGCCGCGCCGGCATCGCTACAGCACCTCCGGGGCGAGCGAGACGATCTTCATGAAGTTGCGCTCGCGCAGCTCGCGCGCGACCGGGCCGAAGATGCGCGTCCCGCGGGGGTTGTTCTGGGCGTCGATCAGGACGGCGGCGTTTTCGTCAAAGGCGATGTAGGTGCCGTCCTCGCGCCCGTAGGACTTGCGGGTCCGGACCACCACGGCTGTCACGACCTCGCCCTTTTTGACCGAGCCCTGCGGGCTGGCCTGCTTGACGGTGGCGGTGACGATGTCCCCAACGCCGGCGTAGCGGCGCCGGTGGCCGCCGCGCACCCGGATCACCAGGATCTCGCGTGCACCGGTGTTGTCGGCGACGCGCAGTCGAGTCTCGTTCTGGATCATCGCGCCGGCCTCACTCCGCCCGCTCGACTACCTGGACCAGCCGCCAGCGCTTCATACGCGACATCGGGCGGCACTCGCGCACGATCACGGTGTCGCCGATGTGGGCGTCGTTGGACTCGTCATGGGCGTGCAGCTTGCTCGAGGTGCGCACGACCTTCTCGTAGCGCCGGTGGCGGTGGGCCACGTCGATCCGGACCGTGATCGTCTTGTCCGCCTTCTCGGACACAACGACGCCCTGCCGGGTCTTCTGCCGGCCCGGTCCGTGCTCACGTGGCGGGGTGGTCTGCGCCTCCCCGCGGGCGGCGCGCGCCGCCCGGACCTTCTCGCGCGAGCGGCTTCGCTCGACGCGGCGTGCCGCAGCCTTGCGCCCGCGCTCGGCCACCCGCTCGGCGTGGCGCTCTTCTGGCGTCAGCGGCTTGCGCGCCTTGGTCTGCGCCGCCTTGGCCGCGCGGGAGCGGCGCCGGCGCTCCTTGGGTGGGACGACCTCGACCGGCTCGCGCGGAGCGGCAGCCGCCGCGGGCGCTGCCGTCTCGGGGGCGTCCTCGACCGCAGGCGCGGCGGGCTCTTCTGGGGTCTCGTTCTCGTTGTTCTCAGTCTCAGCCATTGTCAGATTCCTGGAGTTCGCGCTCGCGCTGGATGGTGAGGGCTCGCGCGATCTCGCGCTTGGCTCGTTTCAGGCTCGCGGTGTTCTCGAGCTCGGCCGTGGCGCTCTGGAAGCGCAGGCCGAACAGCTCGCGCCGGGCGGTCTTGATGTGCTCGCGCAGCTCGCCGTCGGTGAGGTCGCGGACGTCGGAAGCCCTCATCTCAGCCGTCCTCTCGCAACACGAACTTCGTCCGCACCGAAAGCTTGTGTCCGGCCAGCCGCATCGCCTCGCGAGCCAGCGGCTCGGGCACGCCGGCCAGCTCGAACATGACCCGGCCGGGCTTGACCACGGCGACCCAGCCCTCGGGTGAACCTTTGCCGGAACCCATGCGCGTCTCGGCCGGCTTCTTGGTGAACGACTTGTCTGGGTAGACGTTGATCCAGACCTTGCCGCCACGCTTGATCTTGCGGGTCATGGCGATTCGGGCGGCCTCGATCTGGCGGTTGGTGAGCCAGCCGGCGTCGAGAGCCTTCAGCCCGTAATCGCCAAATTGAACCTTGGTCTGCCCGCGCGACAACCCGCGCCGGCGACCGCGGTGCACCTTGCGGTGCTTCACGCGCTTGGGGGCGAGCATCAGCTACCACCGCCTCCGCCGCCACCGCTGGGCCGGTCACGACCGCCGCCGCCACCGGGACCGCCGGGCCCACGCCCGCCGCCGCCACCGGGGCCACGACCACCGCCGCCACCACCGGGACCGCGACCACCGCCACCGGGGCCGCCGGGACCGCGACCACCGCCGCCACCGGGACCGCCGGGACCGCGACCACCGCCGCCGCCCGGGCCGCCGGGACCGCGACCACCGCCGCCGCCCGGGCCGCCGGGACCACGGCCACCGCCGCCACCAGGACCGCCACCACGGCCACCGCCACCACCCGGACCGCCGGGACCACGGCCACCGCCGCCACCAGGACCGCCACCACGACCGCCGCCGCCACCGGGACCGCCACCACGGCCACCGCCACCACCAGGACCGCCGCCGCGGCCACCGCCACCACCAGGACCGCCGCCACGGCCACCGGGACCGCCGGATGAACCAGGCCCGCCCGCCCCGCCGCCACGGCCACCGGGACCGCCGCCGCGACCGCCGCGACCGCCGCCACCGCCGCCGCGACCGTCACGGCCGCCACGACCACCGCGACCGTCCCGCTCGGGCGCCTGGGGCGCCGGCTCGTCCATGATCGTCAGGTCGGCGCCGGTATAGCCCTCGGGCATGATCTCGCCCTTGTTGATCCAGCACTTCACACCGATCCGGCCGAAGGTCGTGCGCGCCTCGTGGAAGCCGTAGTCGATGTCGGCCCGGAGCGTGTGCAGCGGGACGCGGCCGTCGGAGTAGCCCTCCGTGCGCGCCATCTCGGCGCCGCCGAGGCGCCCGGAAACCTGCACCTTCACGCCCTTGGCGCCCGAGCGCATCGCGCTGGTGAGCGCGCGCTTCATCGCACGGCGGAAGGCAACCCGGTTCTGGAGTTGCTCGGCGATCGACTGCGCGACCAGGCGCGCGTCGAGCTCCGGTCGCTTGATCTCGAGGATGTTTACCTTGACCTGCTTGCCGGTGATGCGGTGCAGGTCGCGACGGAGCTGGTCGACCTCCGAGCCAGACTTGCCGATCACGATGCCGGGCCGGGCCGTGTTGATGTTGACCTCGACCTCGTTCTGGTTCTTGCGGATCGTGATGTCCGAAAGCCCGGCGTGCGAGAGCCGGCCGACGATGTGCTCGCGGATCTTGATGTCCTCGTCGAGGAAGTCAGCGAACTGGCGCTCGTTGAACCAGTTCGACTTCCAGTCGTGGATGTAGCCCACGCGGAGCGACTCGGGATGAACTTTCTGACCCATGTGTAGTGACTAATCCTTCGGCGTAAGCAAGATCGTAAGGTGGCTGGTGCGCTTGCGGATCTTCGTCGCGCGGCCCATCGCGCGCGGCCGGAAGCGCCTGATCGTTGGACCCTCGTCGGCGTGGACCGCCATCACGTAGAGGTCCTCGCCCACGAGCTCGTGGTTGTTCTCAGCGTTGGCCACCGCGGACTCGAGCAGCTTGCTCCAATCACGCGCGACCGAACGCGGGGTGTGAGCGAGGATAGCTCGCGCTTCCTCAACGCTCTTCCCCCTGATGTGATCGCACACCAGGCGCGCCTTCCGGGCCGACGAGCGCACGTACTTCGCGTGCGCGCGCACGACCACGTCCTGCCTCTCAGCTCCCCTCCTCCGTCGGCTGGGTGCGGGAGCGGGCGCGGGACGCTGTTCCTCGGCTGCGGGCTCAGATGCGGCGGCACCGCGCCGGCGACGACGGCGCGCAGGAGCCGGTGCCTCGGCCTCTGCATCGGTGTCGGCGTCGTCCTCGACAGGCTCCAGGTCGGCCAGCGCTTCCTCATCGGCCTCGGCTTCGGCCTCCGCTTCGTCGTCGTCCTCGCCCTCCGCCTCGGCATCGGCTTCGAGCATCACGTCCGCAGCGGCCTCCTCGGCCTCAATGTCCTCTGGCGTCTCATCCACGACCTCGTCGTCCGCCTCGGTCTCGGGGGACGCATCGGCGGCTGATGGCGCGGGTGCATCCACGGAGGCAGCACCCCGCGACCGCCGACGGCGGCGCTTGGGCGCCTCCTCAGCCTCGGTCGTCTCGGGGGTTTCCGGAGTGTCTTCAGAATCCGAAGTGCTCATCGCCTCTTACCGGTACCTGCGTGTCCTCGATACAGCCGCGTGGGCGCGAACTCGCCAAGCTTGTGGCCGACCATCGACTCGGTGACGAACACCGGCACGTGCTTGCGGCCGTCGTGGACGGCGATCGTGTGTCCGACCATCTCGGGGAAGATCGTCGACGCGCGCGACCACGTGCGCAGCATGCGCTTCTCGCCCGAGGCGTTCATGGCTTCGATCCGCGTCATCAGCCGCTCCTCGACCCACGGCCCCTTCTTACTCGAGCGACTCATCGCTTCTTGCCTCTCCTCCGTCCGCGCACGATGTACTTGTCAGATGCCTTGCCCTTGGGCCGGGTGCGGTAGCCGAGCGTCGGCACGCCCCACGGGGTAACCGGGTGGCGCCCCGGCGTGGTCGAGCCCTCGCCGCCACCGTGGGGGTGGTCGACCGGGTTCATCGCGGTGCCGCGCGTCTGCGGGCGCACGCCCAGGTGGCGCTTGCGACCGGCCTTGCCAATCGTCACGTTCTGGTGGTCGGTGTTGCCGATCGTGCCGACGGTGGCGCGGCACTCGGCCCGGACCATGCGCATCTCGCCCGAGGGCAGGCGCAGCGTCACGTACTCACCGTCCTTGGCCAGCAGCTGCACGCCGGCGCCGGCGGCACGCGCCATCTGCCCGCCCCGGCCCGGGGTCAGCTCGACGTTGTGCACCACGGTGCCGGCCGGCATGTTGCCGAGCGGCAGGCTGTTGCCAACCCGGATCTCGGCCCGGTCGCCCGACTGCACGGTCATGCCCACCCGCAGCCGCTGCGGGGCGAGGATGTAGCGCTTCTCGCCGTCGGCATAGTGCAGCAGCGCGATGTAAGCCGAGCGGTTCGGGTCGTACTCGATCTGCGCGACCTTGGCGGGCACGCCGTCCTTTCGCCGCTTGAAGTCGATGATGCGGTACAGGCGCTTGGCACCACCGCCGCGGTGGCGGGCCGTCTTGCGGCCGTACGAGTTCCGCCCGCCGGACTTCTTGAGCCCTTCGACCAACGACTTCTCGGGCTTGGCGCGGGTGATCTCCGCGAAGTCGGGATACGTGACGAACCGGCGCCCCGCGGAGGTCGGCTTTGGCTTACGAATCGGCATCGGCTACTCCCCGGCCTCCAGGCCGCCAAAGATCGGAATCGTCTGGCCCTCGCGCACCTGCACGATCGCCTTCTTCCACTGCCGGGTCCGGCCCGACGTCTGGCCTCGGCGCTTGGGCTTCGGCCGCACGTGAGCGGTCCGCACCTCCAGCACGTTGACCTCGAACAGCTCCTCGACCGCCTGGCGGATCTGGGTCTTGTGCGCCTTGTCGTGCACGCGGAACGTGTACTTGCCCGCCTCGGCCAGCGCGAACGTCTTTTCGGACAGGACGGGCCGAATGATCACCTGGGTCGGCTCCATCAGGCCACCTCCCCCCCGGCTTCGGGAGCCGGAGATTCGGCCCCAGCCGAATCTCCAACGGAATCCGCGCCAGCGGATTCCGCGGCGCCAGCCGAATCTCCAACGGAATCGGCGCTAGCCGATTCCGCATCCGCGCGAGCGGATTTCGCGGCGAGCGCCACCAACGACTCGAGCGCGGTCTGGGAGACGAGCAGCGACGCCGCTCCGACCAGGTCGGCCACCCCGGTCTCCTCGACCGGCATGGCCACGACCCGCACCAGGTTCCGGAACGACTTCCCGGCAGCGGCCTCGTCAGCGCCGAGCACGACCAGGATCGGAGAGCTCGCGCCCCAATCGCTCAAGAGTGCGGCCGCCTGCTGGGTCGACGGCTCGCCGAAGGACCCAGCGTCGAATACGGCCAGCGACTCGCGCTGGGCGTGCAGCGAAAGCACGCTGCGCAGCGCCGCGCGCCGGGCCTTGCGGTTGACCTTGACCGTGTAGTGACGCGGAGTCGGGCCGAACGCGGTGCCACCACCGGTCCAAATCGGCGAGCGCGAGGATCCCGCGCGGGCGCGCCCGGTCCCCTTCTGGCGCCACGGCTTGGCGCCGCCGCCGGAGACCTGGCCGCGTGTCTTCGTGGACGCGGTGCCGTGCCGGCGCGCGTTCAGCTCAGCCCGCACGGTCTCGTGCACGAGCGGCATGTTGAACGCGGCGGCGAACGCCGCCGGGTCGAGGTTGACGGTCCCGCCACCGAGCACCTGCGCGCTAGCCATCGCTGCGCACCTCCACGGTCCCGCCGCGCGGACCCGGAACGGCGCCGCGCACCAGCATCAGGTTGTCACCCGGGATCAGCTCGACGACGGTCAGCCCGCGCTGCGTGACGCGGCTGCCGCCCATCCGGCCGGGGCCGCGCAGGCCCTTGAATACTCGCGACGGGGTGGCCGAGGCGCCGATGGAGCCCGGCGCGCGGACGTTGTGCGAGCCGTGCGACTTCGGTCCGCTTGAGAAGTTGTGGCGCTTGATCGTGCCCTGGAAGCCCTTGCCCTTGGTCTTGCCCGAGATCTTGATCTTGTCTCCGACGTTGAACGCCTCGACGGTCACGGTCTGACCGACGAGCAGCTCGCCGGCCTCGTCGCGGAACTCCGCGAGGTGACGGTGTGCCGATGCGTCGGCCTTCTTCAAATGTCCGAGCTCCGGCTTGGTCAACACCTTCTCCTTGCAGCGACCGAAGGCGAGCTGCACGGCCTCGTAGCCGTCGCGCTCGACGGTGCGGATCGCGGTGACCGGACACGGTCCGGCCTCGAGCACGGTGACGCGCTCGACCCGTCCATCCTCCAGGAACCTCTGGGTCATGCCGAGTTTCCGAGCCAGGATCGCCGTCATCTCAAACCTCAGGACGCAAGGCGGATCTCGATATCCACGCCGGCCGGGAGGTGGTCGAGTCGCTGGAGCGAGTCGACCGTCTTCGGGGTCGGCTGGTGGATGTCGATGAGCCGCTTGTGCGTGCGGATCTCGAAGTGCTCGCGCGAGTCCTTGTCCTTGAACGGCGAACGGATCACGCAGTAGACGTTCTTCTCGGTCGGGAGGGGCACGGGACCGGAAACGGTCGCGCCAGTGCGCGTGGCCGTCTCGACGATCTCCTTGGCCGCCGTCTCAATCGCCGTGTGGTCGTACGACTTCAGGCGTATTCGGATTTTGTTTTGGGCAATCGTTGCCAACGCTCGTCTATCTCTCTACGCACGACGGCGAGCCCACAGACGGGGCTCACCCCCTTACGGTCGTATCTGACAAAAAAGGCGGCGGGACCGTCAGGCCCACGCCGCCTCATCAACTTATTGGATTACTTCGGTGACGACCCCCGAGCCGACCGTACGGCCGCCCTCGCGGATCGCGAACCGCAACCCCGGGTCCATGGCGATCGGCTGGATCAGCTCGATCTGCATCTGGACGTTGTCGCCGGGCATGACCATTTCGGTGCCCTCGGGCAGGTTCGCCACGCCGGTGACGTCGGTGGTGCGGAAATAGAACTGCGGCCGGTAGCCCGTGAAGAACGGCGTGTGACGCCCGCCCTCTTCCTTCTTGAGGACGTAGACCTCGGCCATGAACTTGGTATGCGGGGTGATCGACCCGGGCTTGCACAACACCTGCCCGCGCTCGATCTCGTCCCGCTTGGTGCCACGCAACAGGCACCCAACGTTGTCGCCGGCCTGACCCTGGTCGAGGATCTTCTTGAACATCTCGACCCCGGTCACGACAGTCGAAGTGGTGGCCTTGATGCCCACGATTTCGACCGTCTCGCCGGTCTTGATGATGCCCTGCTCGACGCGACCGGTCGCGACGGTGCCGCGGCCTGTGATCGAGAACACGTCCTCGACCGGCATCAGGAACGGCCTGTCGAGGTCGCGTACGGGCTCCGGGATATAGGTATCCAGGGCCTCCGCGAGCTCGATGATCTTGGCCTCGTACTCCTCGTCACCCTCGAGCGCCTTCAGCGCCGAGCCGGCGACGAACGGGATGTCGTCTCCGGGGAAGTCGTACTCGGAGAGCAGGTCGCGGATCTCGACTTCGACGAGCTCGAGGAGCTCTTCGTCGTCGACCATGTCGACCTTGTTGAGGAACACCACGATGTAGGGGACGCCGACCTGACGGGCGAGCAGGATGTGCTCGCGGGTCTGGGGCATCGCGCCGTCGGCCGCTGAGACGACCAGGATCGCGCCGTCCATCTGGGCGGCTCCGGTGATCATGTTCTTGACGTAGTCGGCGTGCCCCGGACAGTCGACGTGCGCATAGTGCCGGTTAGGCGTCTGGTACTCGACGTGCGAAGTCGCGATCGTGATGCCGCGAGCCTTCTCTTCCGGAGCGTTGTCGATCGATTCGAACGACCGTACCTCCGTGCCGCCGTACCTCTCGTTCAGCACCTTGGTGATGGCCGCGGTCAGCGTCGTCTTGCCATGGTCGATGTGACCGATGGTTCCGACGTTGACATGGGGCTTGTCTCGCTCGAACTTGGCTTTCGCCACTTTGTTTTCGCTCCTTCTATTTCAGTCGCCTAAGTCCGTCTGCCGACGAACTTATGCAGGATATAAATTTGTGGCAGTTGCTGCTGCAAGGGGTCAAGCGGCCGCCTGCCCTTGATCGCCGATCACTCGCTCTGCGATGTTAGGGGGCACTTCCTCGTAGCGCTCGAATTGCATGGTGTACGTCGCACGGCCCTGCGTGTTGGACCGCACGTCGGTCGCGTACCCAAACATCTCGGCGAGCGGCACGTACGCGGTGATGACCTGCGCGTTGCCGCGCTGCTCCATCCCGTTGACGTGGCCGCGCCGGCGGTTGAGGTCGCCGATCACGTCGCCCATGAACTCCTCGGGCGTCACCACCTCGACCGCGAAGATCGGCTCGAGCAGGATCGGCTTGGCCCGTGCCACCGCCGCCTTGAGAGCGAGCGAGCCCGCAACTTTGAACGCCAGCTCTGAGGAGTCGGTGTCGTGGTACTTGCCGTCGGTCAGCGTGGCGCGAACGTCCACCATCGGGTATCCCGCCCGCGGTCCGTTCTCCATCGCCTCTTCCATGCCCTTCTCGACGGCCGGGATGAACTCGGTCGGGATCGACCCGCCCCTGATCTTGTTGACGAAGTCGAATCCCTCGCCCGGCGCCGGCTCGACGTTCACGTAAACGATGCCGTACTGGCCCGCGCCACCGGTCTGGCGGACGAACCGGCCCTCGACCTTCTCGGCCGTGCCCTTGATCGTCTCCCGGTAGGAGACCTGCGGCCGGCCGACGTTGGCGTCGACCTTGTACTCGCGCAGCATGCGGTCGACCAGCACCTCGAGGTGAAGTTCGCCCATCCCTGAGATCTCGGTCTGCCCGGTCTCCTCGTTGGTCCGGACCTGGAAGGTCGGGTCCTCCTCGGCCAGGCGCGCCAGCGCCGTAGCCATCTTCTCCTGATCGGCCTTGGTCTTAGGCTCGATTGCGACCTTGATGACGGGCTCGGGGAACTCGATCGTCTCGAGCTTGATCGGCTTGTCGGGCGCGGCGAGGGTGTCGCCGGTCACAACCTGCTTGATCCCGACCGCGGCGGCGATGTCGCCGGCGTGCACGTCCTTGAGCTCCTCGCGCTCGTTGGCGTGCATCATCAGGATGCGGCCGATGCGCTCGGTCCGGCCGGTGTTCACGTTGAGGATCCGCGCGCCCGCCTCGAGCTCACCCGAGTAGACGCGGAAGTACGTGAGCTTGCCGACGTACGGGTCGGCCATGATCTTGAAGGCCAGGGCCGCGAAGGGCTCGTCGTCGGAGGCATGGCGGACGGCCGGCTGCTCGTCGCCGTTGCTAGATCCCTTGGCCGCCTCGATGCCCTCCACCGGGGGCACGTCGAGCGGGCTCGGCAGGTAGTCGAGGACGGCATCCAGCAGCGGCTGCACACCCTTGTTCTTGAAGCTTGAGCCGCACAGGACCGGAGTCATCGCGATCGCCAGCGTCGCGTGTCGGATCGCCTGCTTGAGGCGTTCCGGCGAGATCTCCTGCTCCTCGAGGATCATCTCGGTCAGCTCGTCGTCGTGGTGGGAGACCTCATCGAGCAGGTGCTCGCGCGCGGCGGCTGCCTCATCGGCCATCTCGGCCGGGATGTCGATGATGTCCTGCTCTTTGCCGAGTTCGTCCTTGTAGATGACCGCCTTCATGCCGATCAGGTCGACGATGCCGCGGAAGTCCGCCTCGGCGCCGATCGGCAGCTGAACCGGTACCGGGTTGGCGCCCAATCGGTCGATCATGGTCTGTACGCCGCGGCTGAAGTCGGCGCCGATCCGGTCCATCTTGTTGATGTACGCGATCCGCGGGACGCGGTACTTGTCCGCCTGACGCCATACGGTTTCAGACTGGGGTTCCACGCCCGCGACGGAATCGAACAGCGCGATTGCGCCGTCGAGCACGCGCAGCGACCGCTCGACCTCGACCGTGAAGTCGACGTGGCCAGGCGTGTCGATGATGTTGATCCGGTGGTCCCGCCACTCGCAGGTGGTGGCGGCGGAGGTGATCGTGATGCCCCGCTCCTGCTCCTGGGCCATCCAGTCCATGACGGCCGCCCCTTCGTGAACCTCCCCCATCTTGTAGGTCCGACCGGTGTAATACAGGATGCGCTCAGTCGTCGTCGTTTTACCGGCGTCGATGTGGGCCATGATCCCGATGTTGCGAATCTTGTTCAGGGGGAACTTACGAGGCATGTTTCTCAGGTATTCGGGGGCTGCGATTTATCGGTCGTCCGCGGCCAAAATGCACCAGTTTCCCGGCCAAATCTGCGGACATGAAAAAGGGCCCATCGGGCCCATTCACGACGCAGATGTCGGGAAGGGGCGGGTGTCTATCTGGTGGACGACTCCATTACAAAGATCCTGCGACCCGGAGACCGCGCGCGCATGACCGCACGGCCCGAGGCACAGACCGAATATAGCAGAGGTTCTGAGGCCTTCCGCCGCGTTTCGCGGCGGCGCCGGGGGCCCGAATCCACCCCTTCCACGCGCCGGTTGCCGGGCACCGGAGCGGTCGTCTTCGTGGCCGCAATCGGGGCGCTGCTCGTGCTCGTCGCTCAGTTTATTCCCCTCTATCACGTGCACGTCCCGACCAGCTCGGCTCCGATCAAGACGGTCGGCACGGGCGCCAGCCACGGCTGGGCGCCGGTCCCAATCGCGCTGGCCTGCTTCGCGCTGGCGGCGGCCGTGTACCGCCACGGCAACCGGACTGCCCTGCTGGGTCTGACCGTGCTCGGCGTCGCGACTCTGCTGATCGCGCTGCTCGGCGACCTTCCCGACGCCCACGCCACAGGGTTGATCGGCTCGAGCGGCGTGGGCGGGTTCCAATATTTACAGGGGGCCTCCTCACCCAGCGCCGGCTTGTATTTGGAGACGCTCGGGGCGGTGCTGCTGTTGGTCAGCGGCGGCGTGGGATTCCTGATGCTGGGCTCGGCTCCGAGCCGGAGCGAGCCATCGGCACCGGGCGATGACGAGCCCCCCTCACCCGACATCGAGCCGCCCTCCGAAGAGCCAAAAGCTCCCCGCCGGCCTAAGGGTCCTCTTAGCCTTCGTGACAGCGGACGGCGGAAGTGGTCGGCATCCTGACACCGGATGTGATCGAGTTGCGACCCGAGAGGAATACGCCGTTACCCTTGGAAAATGCGAGGGTTGTCTCACTGCAGCCCCCGGTCCCGTGTGGTGGGCAGCCCTCGCGTTTAGTTCCGGTGGCGTCCCGTTCGGGGCCCCGGCGCTTGAGGCTTCGCTGCCGCGCGCGTTCGCGCTTCACGCGAGGAGCCCCAAAGGGACATCTACCTCTACAGCTGTGGCCCGCGGCGGTAGTTGCACCTCGGTCGTCACATTCACCGTTTCTTACGCGAGAAGCGAGTGACGATGTCGACGATCGGCACTGACGACGGTCGGAGCAGCTCGTCCTCGGGTACCGTCCCGGCCGCCTCAGCGCGGCTGCCGCAAACAGAACACCCGGCGCCGCGGAAGCCGTAGTTCCGCCGTCAACCGGCGGTAGTTCGGCTGTCTACCAGCGGTAGTGGGCGAAGGCCTTGTTGGCCTGCGCCATGCGGTAAATGTCGTCCTTGCGCTTGTAGGCGCCGCCCTGCTGCTGCTGGGCGTCGAGCAACTCGTGCGCGAGGCGCTGGGCCATCGACTTCTCACGGCGCTGGCGGGAGAACTGGATGAGCCAGCGCACGGCCAACGTGCGGGCGCGGCGGGCTGGTACCTCGACCGGCACCTGGTAAGTGGCACCACCGACGCGGCGCGATCGGACCTCGAGCACGGGCGTGAGCGCCTTGATCCCAGCCTCCAGTTGCTCGACCGGGTTCTTACCGCTCCGCTCGCCGAGGATGGCCAGCGCGTCGTAGACGATCTGCTCCGCCACCGACTTCTTGCCGTCGAGCATCACCTTGTTGATGACCTGCTGGACGAGGCGATTGCGGTGGACGGCGTCGGGCTCGACCGGCCGGACCTGGGCTGCTGCGCGGCGCGGCACTACTTGGCCTTCACGCCGTACTGGGAGCGAGCCTTCTTGCGATCGCTCACGCCGGCGGCGTCGAGCGTTCCGCGAATGACCTTGTAACGGAACCCAGGTAGGTCCTTGACGCGGCCGCCACGGACCAGGACGACCGAGTGCTCCTGGAGGTTGTGGCCCTCGCCCGGGATGTAGGCACCGACCTCCATGCCGTTGGTCAGCCGCACACGGGCCACCTTGCGAAGCGCCGAGTTCGGCTTCTTCGGGGTGGTCGTGTACACGCGCGTGCACACGCCCCGGCGCTGCGGCGCCGCGACTTTCTTCTTGCGGCCCTTGCCGGATTTGAGACCGGGGGTGGCCAGTTTCTTCTTCGGTGGGGTGCGGCCCTTGCGGATCAATTGGCTCGTAGTCGGCATGCGGGTCGCGACTTTAGCAGGGGTGCCTGGGCGGACTGTTTCGATCGTGTGGCGACGCCGACCGGCGCACCAGCCGCGACATCCTGGCGCAAAAGTCCCGAAAGCTCCTCCCGGCGCCACGCATCCGGGACATAAGCGTCTCCCAGGTGCTTATGTCCCCCTACGCCGACGGCGCGAGGGAGGTTTCGGGACTTCTGCACCCCGAGCCCGCCTCCTCGCTATGTAAAACGCACAAAAACCACCCCCAGCGCGCGGACCGAGCCCCAGGAGCGTCGGACCGACGCTCGAGGGCGGGACCCGGCGTCAGGCGGCGACTCCCAGCGCGTCGTCGACCGAGACGCTCGGCACTCCCACCGCTTCGGCCACCGGCGCGTAGGTGACCTGCCCGCCGGCCACGTTGACGCCCAGCTTCAGCCCGGGGTTCTCGTTGATGGCGGTGAGCACGCCGGCGCTCGCCAGGTGCAGCACGTACGGGATGGTCGCGTTGGTCAGCGCCGCCGTCGAGGTGATCGGCACCGCGCCCGGCATGTTGGCCACGCAGTAGTGGGTGATGCCGTCGACCTCGTAGGTCGGGTTCGAGTGGGTGGTCGGGTGGGAGGTCTCAAAGCATCCGCCCTGGTCGATCGACACGTCGACCAGCACCGCCTGGCGCTTCATCAGCGATAGCTGCGCGCGGGTGATCACGTGCGGCGCCTTCGCCCCGTGGACGAGCACCGCTCCGATCACGAGATCCATGTAGGGCAGGCGCTGCTCGATCTCCAAGGTCGTCGCGAAGCACGTATCGGCCCGTCCGCCAAAGGCGATGTCGAGCTCCCGCAGGCGATCGATGTTGCGGTCATACACGTACACGGTCGCCTCCATGCCCAGGGCGATGAACGCCGCGTGCATCCCGACCACCCCGCCGCCGATGACCATCACGTTGGCGGCAGCGACGCCGGGAACGCCCCCAAGCAATATCCCGCGTCCACCCAGAGGCTTCTCGAGCATGAACGCCCCGGCCTGGGTGGCGATCTTCCCCGCGACCTCGGACATCGGCGCCAGCAGCGGCAGCCGTCCGCGCGAGTCCTCGACCGTCTCGTAGGCGATGCAGGTCGCTCCCGACTCCATCAACCCACGGGTCAGGGAAGCGTCCGCCGCCAGATGCAGATAGGTGAACAGGACATGGCGGGGCTCGAGCCGCGCCACTTCGGGCGGCTGCGGCTCCTTGACCTTGACGATCATCGTGGCCTCTTCGAACACAGCGTCCGCGTCCGGGACGATCGTCGCCCCCTGCGCCGTATACGCATCGTCCGAGATTGCGGATCCGACCCCGGCGCCGCTCTGCACGAACACCTCGTGGCCGGCATCGGCCAGCTCCCGCACCCCGGCCGGCGTCAGCGCCACCCGGTACTCGTCCGTCTTGACCTCGGTTGGAACCCCGACCTTCACGCTAGGACCGCCTTCCCGTGTTGTGCTGGACGAATCTCATGCCACCAGCTGGCGCCCCCGCAGCGCCAGCCAGAACTCGATCCGGTCCCGGGCCGTGGACAGGTTGCGACCCGTCAGCTCCTCGACCCGGCGAATCCGGTACCGCAGCGTGTGGCGGTGACAGTAGAGCCGCTTCGCCGCCCGTTCCCACTGCCCGTTCTCCTCGATGAACGCCTCGAGCGAGCGCATCAACTCGCCCCCGTACGGCCCCTCGCTCGCCTCGATCGGCCCGAGGATCGAGTCGCAGAACAGCCGCAGCGCCTCCTCATCCTGCAACGAGAGGAGCAGCTGAAAAGAGCCAAGGTCCTTGTAGGTGGCGATCCTCGGCCGCGACGCCGACGACGGCCCCGAGCCGTTTCCGTTCGAGGACCCGGCTACCCCCATGCCAAGCGCCTCCATCGCACAGCGCGCCTCGTGAAAGCTCCGCCGGGCGTCGGCCGTCGACATCGCGCGCCCGATGCCCAGGCGCACCGAACCGTCCAACTCGCGCTCGGCCACCGCCGCGACGCGGTCGCCCAGCGCGAACATGTCCTCGTCGGCCCCGCCGGCCACCAGGGCGCACGCCAGCTGCCCCACCGAGGCGACCAGCGCCGGCGTTGCCTCCTCGCGCAGGCCGCTCCACAGGGCGGCCTCGAGCGACCCAGGCGAGATCCGGGCGTCGCCGTCGCGCCCGAGCACGATCGCCGCCACCCGGTCAGACAGCCCGAACGGCCCAAGCCGCCGTGCCAGCTCGGATCCCGACAGCTCGCCGCTGACGATGGCGTCGAGCACGTCACCGGCCAGCCGGCGCTCGGTGTCGCCCGCGACGCGGGAGCGCAGCAGCTCGAGCGCCACGATCGTCACCGCCTGGTGCAGGGTCAGGCGGTCGAAGTCCGACAGCGGCCCGGCGTCCTTGATCGCCACCAGCCACGCCTCGGGTGGCCGGACATGGTCTCGCCCGGGGCGGGCGGGATCATTTCTACCGTTTCGCTCCGGCCGGGGAGCACCGTCGGCGGCGACCGGCAGCGCGAGACCCTGATTGCCCTCGAACAGCGAGGGCACGAATGCTCGCGCCTCGCGCCGGCGAGCTCGCTCGCGCACCTCACCGCGCAGGGTCTCGAGCGCGCCGGGCTCGAGCTCCCGGCGGAAGGCGTGCTGCTGGAGCGGCTCCCCGCGCGAGTCGAATACCACCACGGCCGCCCCGATCAGAGTCGCCAGCGCGCTGACCAGCGCCTCCAGACCGCGCTCAGAGAGAACGATCCGCTCAAGCCGCTCCTGCGCGGCCAGGGCCCGGCGCAGCACCGCGTACTGCTCGTTGACCAACTGGGTGAACGCGGCCTCGGTGATCGCGATGAACGGCAGCTCGTAGGGCACCTCGAACACCGGGAACTCGCGCTCCGCGGCCACCTCGAGCAGCGTCTCGGGCACCGCGGCGTGCTTGAAGCCGGTTCCGAACCCGAGTCCGGCCAGATGGTGGTCGGCGAGCCGGGCCGCGTACTCCCGGGCCTGCTCCGGGGTGTCGAGCTGCATGCCGGTGGTCAGCAGCAGCTCGCCCCCGGACAGCCACGGCGTCGGGTCCAGGATCTCGGAGATGTGCACCCACCGCACGGGCAGGTTCAGGCTGCTCTCGCCGGCGACGAGCCGGACGTCCAAGTCCCGCAGCAATTCCCTGACCGTCAGCATCCGAGCGCCCCCCCGCCAGTTTCGCTACTCGCCGCCGGGCGACCGGCGCCGGTAGGAGTCGCCGCCCGCGCTGTGCAGCTGCATCCGCTCGCCTGCCTCGGTCAGCACGCCGCGCAGGATCTCCTCGATCTCGCCGAACTGCTCGGGGCCGGCGATCAGCGGCGGCGAGAGCTGGATCACCGGATCGCCGCGATCGTCCGCCCGGCAGATCAGGCCGCGGCGATACAGCTCGCCCGACAGGAAGCCGCGCAGGAGTGTCTCCGACTCCTCGTCATTGAACGTCTCCTTGGTCTCCTGGTCCTTGACCAGTTCGATCGCGTGGAAGTAACCCGTGCCGCGGACATCGCCGACGATCGGGAGGTCGCGCAGGCCGTCGAGCATCTCGCGGAACCCGCCCGCGTTCGCGCGCACGTGCTCGAGGATGTTCTCCTGCTCGAACACGTCGAGGTTGGCCATCGCGATCGCCGAGCACACCGGGTGCCCCGCGAACGTGAACCCGTGCGTGAAGTTGTTCATCCCCCTCGCGAACGGCTCGAATACCCGATCGGAGGCGATCACCGCGCCCATTGGCGCGTATGCGCTGGTGATTCCCTTGGCGGTCGTGATCATGTCGGGGAGATAGTCGTACTTGATCGCCCCGAACCATTCACCCAAACGGCCCCAGGCGCAGATCACCTCGTCGGAGATCAGCAGGACGTTGTACTCGTCGCAGATCTCGCGAACGCGCTGGAAGTAGCCGTCCGGGGGCGTGAAGCAGCCGCCCGCGTTCTGGACGGGCTCGAGGATCACGGCCGCGACCGTGTCGGGCCCCTCGAACTCGATCTTCTCGGCGATCGACTCGGCGAACCAGGTCTCGCTGATGCCGGGCGCCATGCGGTACGTGTTGGTGTTGGGCACGTGGTGGTCGCCGGGCGTCAGCGGCTCAAACGGCTGGCGCAGGCTGGTGATGCCCGTGGCCGACAGCGCGCCGAGGCTGGTCCCGTGGTAGGCGATCTCGCGCGCGATCAGCTTCGTCTTGTTCGGGCTGCCGGTGACCTTGTGGTACTGGCGCGCGAGCTTGTAGGCGGACTCAACCGCCTCGCTTCCGCCACTGGTGAAGAACACGCGGTTCAGGTCGCCTGGAGCGAGTGACGCGATCCGCGCCGCCAGCTCGATCGCCGGCGGATGCGCGTAGGACCAGTTGGTGTAGAAGCCGAGCTCCTTGGCCTGGTCGGCCCCGGCCTGGACGACGTCAGCGCGGCCGTGCCCGATGTTCACGCAGAACAGCGCCGAGAGCGCGTCCAGGTAGCGGTTGCCGTGCTCGTCCCAGACGTAGCATCCGTCACCGCGGACGATGATGGGAACCTCGGCGTCGTCGTAGGCCGACATCCGCGTGAAGTGCATCCACAGGTGGCGCTTGGCCAGCTCCTGGAGCGTGCTCTGCCCGATCCGAACCGCTTGCTCCGTACTCGCCATCCCGTCCCTCCAAATCCTCGTTCGCCGTTTTGTACAACCGTACCGCGCCGTTACGGCCAAGGCAATTGTGCGAATGGGCAGGCGCGTCGCCGCGGTAAGCCACAGCGATAATGGGCCGCCTGCGGCGCAGACTAAGCGGCTGCGGGCGCTGCCACGGCAGCGCGAACCGGCGCCGGCATGAGCCATGCGGCGCCGAGCACCAGCAAGAAGGCGAGGCACTGGAGGACCACCGGCACCGGGCTGGTCGGGAGCGGATCGCCGAACACGATGAATCCGCCGACGATGCCGGCCACGTTGGCCGCCGTACCGGTGACCGCGATCACCGGGACCGCCTCGCCGTCCTGGAAGGCCTTGGCCGAGGCGTAGAACGCCACGACCGAGGCGGCGACGCAGATGAACAGCCACGGTGAGAGCAGCCCGGCGATGCCGTGCGCGCCGACCATGCCGGAGATCGCCTTGATGGCAACGTCGGACACGCCGAACAGGATTCCCGCGGCGGCACCCAGCATGTAGCCGTGGTGCTCCTTGGGCGCGCCCATCCTCGGCCCGAGGATCAAGAGGGTGCCGGCGCCGATCAGGACGGCCTCAAAGCCGATCAGGCCCGGCGTTGAAAACTTGGACTGGGCGCCATGGGTGGCCGGGAGCGTGAAGCCGAGCAGCATCAGCCCGGCGGCGGTCAGCGCCAGGCCGACCCACTGGCGGCGGCCGAGCCGGCAGCCCAGCATCTGCTCGGCCATGACTGCCAGCAGCACCATGCCGCCGGCCAGCACGGCCTGGACGATCGAGAGCGGGGCGACCGACATGGCGGCGACGTGGAATACCCACGCGCCGGCGCCGATCACCCAGCCGATCGTGAACAGCGGCGAGGCGAACAGGGCCTTGCCCGACCGCAGCGGGTGGCGCATGTCAACCGCGGGTGCCGCGCAGGCTCCCCGGTGCTTGTACAGGAAGCCGACGTTAGTCGTCAGAGCGCAGAGGAGCGCGAGGAAGATGCCGAGAAAGGAGCTCATTGCTGGGTGGCAGGCGTGCGATCCGTGCTCGCCTCACACCCGTCTTCGGCAAAGCGCGCAGAAGGCTTGAGCGTAGCGGCCGGACTACAGCAAATGGGTACCCGTGAGAGCATCGGGCCAGTCCTATTGAGGGAAAACGCCACGTGCCGAGGGAACACGCAAGCCAAAGAACGCTCTTATACGGCGCGGATTCGCGCGATGGTCCAAAACTCCGACCATTGCTGCTCGTCGACGTCGACGGCGTGATCTCGCTATTTGGCTATAACCACGCGGCGCCGCCGGCCGGGCGCTACCAGCTGGTCGACGGGATAATCCACTTCCTGTCGGCGACGGCCGGGGAGCACCTCCTGCGGCTGGCCGCCGAGTTCGATCTCGCGTGGTGCACCGGGTGGGAGGAGAAGGCCAACGATTACCTGCCCATGGCGCTCGGCCTGCCCGGTTCGCTGCCTCACGTCGTGTTCGATCCGGCGGGCCGCCCCGCCCACGCCCACTGGAAGCTGGGCGGGATCGACCGCCACGTCGGGCCGTCGCGGCCGATCGCCTGGCTCGACGACGCCCACGACGACGGCTGCCGGTCGTGGGCGCTCGCACGGCCGGGCCCGACTCTGCTGGTCACCACCGACCCTGCGGTCGGCGTCACCGACCGTGAGGTCGAAGAGTTGCTCGCCTGGGCTAGGCGGCTGCCGTAACCGAGAACACCGGCGGTAGCCGCGTCGCCACCGTCGACCAGGTGGCGCCTGCGTCACCGGTGCCGAACACGTCTCCCGAGGTCGCACCGAAGTACAGCTGCAACGCGTCCCCCTCGCCGACCTGGCCGAATGCGCGCCGCAGCACCGTGAGATACGCCTCGCGCGCGGGCAGCCCATCGCCGCGCGGCGTCCACGACTGGCCACCGTCGCGCGTCTCGTACACCCGCACGACACCCTCGGGCGTAACGCGATCGAAGTCGCCCGTGAGCGGGATCACGTACGCGCTGTCGGGGTCGCTCGGATCGAGCGCGATCGGGAAGCCGAAGTCGGAGGGCAGGCCGTCGCCGATGTAGCTCCAGTTCTGGCCGGCGTCGTCGGAGCGGTAGACGCCACCGTGGAACTGGATGAACATCCGGCGGGGGTCGCGCTTGGCGCGTTCCATCCGGTGTACGCAGAGCGGGCTCGACTCCTCACGGGCCTCCTCGGGCAGGTACGGCGGGTTGATGCCCCGGTTGCCCCTGTGCCAGGTCTGGCCATGGTCCTCGGTGTGCCAGACGCCGGCGGCCGAGACGGCCACCGACAACCGATCCGGCTCGCCGGGCCAGGGAACGATCGAGTGCAGACACAGCCCGCCGCCCCCCGGCTGCCAGTCCTCGTCGACCCGGTGCCGGCGCAGCGCGCCGTTGAGCTCCCAGGTCTGTCCGCCGTCGCGGCTCTCGAACAGCACGCCCGGGTCGCCGCCGGCCCAGAGCGAGCCGCCCTCGCCGGGGACGATCACCCAGATGCGCTCGAGCGCCTCGTCGCCGCCTTCGGGGAGCGCGACTCCTTCGGCCTGCGTCCACTCTCCGCCCGGGTCGTCGGCAAACCAGATCTTCGGACCGTAGAACGGCGACGTCGACGTGGCGATCAGGCGCCCGCTGCCGGGGTCGCGCAGCGCGAAGTCGATGGGCTCGCCCGGGAACGCCCGGCAGCGCACCTTGAACTCGCCACCCGGGTTGCCCTCGAGGACGAACAAACCCTTCTTGGTACCGACGGTCAGCTCGGTCATAGTTACGCTCCTCCTGTAATCGCGGGCAGGACCTCGACGCGGTCGCCGGATCCGACAGCTGTCTCCGCCCGACTGCGCTCGCCGTTGACGAATACGTTGATGTGGCGGCGAATGACCCCGCGCTCGTCGAGGATCCAGCCGGTGACGGCAGGGTGCTCGTGCTCCAGGCCCCGCAGGAGCTCCTCCACGGTGGCGCCGCCGATCTGGAGCTCGGCGGCGCCGCCGGCGAGCTTCCTGAGGGGCCCATGAACGCAGACGAGTGCCATCGTGCCGATCCCTAGGACCGCAGCCGACACGAAAAGTAATCGGTGCTCACTCGAACGAACCGTGGCGCCCGGCGCCGGCCTGAAAGCGCTCAAGGCCGGTCTGAACATCCTCCAGCGACCGCAGCCCGTGCGCGAACTCGTTCGCCATCGCGGCCGGCTCTTCCAACCCCTCCCCTTCCAGGAGAGAAAGCCGGTCCTCCCGCAGGCAGCGCTGCGGGAACCCAGCCAGCTCCCGCGCCAGCTCCTCGGCCGCGATCCGGCTCGTCCCGTCCGCGACCACGCGGTTCACCAAACCCATCGCCAGCGCCTCGCCCGCGTCGACCGGCCGCCCGGTCAGCACCATGTCCATCGCCCGCGACGCCCCGATCAGCCGCGGCAGCCGCACGGTCCCCCCGTCAATCAGCGGCACTCCCCAGCGCCGGCAGAACACGCCGAACACGGCGCCTTCCTCGGCCACGCGCAGATCGCACCACAGCGCGAGCTCGAGCCCGCCGGCGACCGCATACCCGGCCACCGCCGCGATCACCGGCTTGCCGAGTCGCAGCCGGGTCGGACCCATCGGCCCGTCCCCGTCGGCCGCCACACGGTTCCCCGCGTCCGTCCCGGCGGCGACCAGATCGGCGCCGGCACAGAACACGCCGCCCTCGCCGTGTAGCACTGCCACCGAGGCCTCGTCATCGGTGTCGAACGCTCGGAACGCGGCGGCCAGGGCCAGAGCGGTCTGGCCGTCGGCCGCGTTGCGACGCTCCGGTCGCGACAACAGCACCGTGTAGACCGGCCCGGAGCGCTCGACCCGGACCGCCGCGCTCACCGCGCCGACGCTCCGATTGCCCGCCGCACGAAGGTCTCGATCGACGCGACGAGCGGATCAGCCCCGCCGGCCGACGACAGCGGCCCGACCAGCGCCTCTCCGCAGCCCCCGACGAGCGCCGCGGCGGTGAAGGCGACGTCCTGGGCAGGAATCTCGCCGGCGTCGATCGCGGCCCTGAGCTCGTCCGCGACCAGGGTGCCGTAGCGCTCGCGATAAGCCAGTCGCTCGGCGTCCACGAGCGGATCGACCGGCTCGGCCAGGAGCGCCCACGCCAGCCGGCGATTCTGGAGCGCACGCCGAGCGAACGTCGCCAGTACCGCCTCGAGCCGATCCACGGCAGCGGGTCCCGCCTGGTCGGCGGCAGCGCGCATTGCCCATTCCTCACCGGTGCACACGGCTCGGAACACCTCGAGGAACAGCTCGGCCTTCGAGGCGAAGTGCCGGTAGACCGTGCCCGAGGCGACCCCCGCTCGTTCGGCGATCGCGGCCACCGAGGCGGAGCCGTAACCGCCTTCCTCGATCAGCTCCCGCGCGGCGGCAAGCAGGCGCTCCCGAGTTGCCAGGCCCGCGACCGCGCTCACGCCGGCAGCGCTCGGTCGACGATTGCGGCAGAGTCCACGCCCGACGGGAGCGTCCCGTACACGCGCCCGCTCGCAGCGGCCAGCCTGGCGGCACAGAATGCGTCGGCGACCGCCGGCGGTGCGAACCGCACGAGCAGCGACCCCTGAAGCGCCACGGCCAGATCCTCGACCACCCGGCGCGCCTCGAATTGAGGCTCCGGGGCGGCGAACACCTCGGAGCACGCCGCGCGCACACGGTCCATGTGGGCGTCGAGCCGCGGGTCGGCACCCGCCGCCAGTGAGCACTCGGCCAGGAAGGCCGGCAGCCCCTCAGGCTCTTTGACCAACGCGCGCAGGACGTCGAGCGCGGCCACGTTCCCCGAGCCCTCCCAGATCGAGTTCAACGGTGCGTCCCGATACAGCAGCGGCAACCCGGAGTCCTCGACGAAGCCGTTACCGCCCAGGCATTCGAGAGCCTCGGCGGCGTGGGGCGCCGCCCTCTTGCACACCCAGTACTTCATCACCGCGGTGGCGAACCGACGGAACGCGCCGCCGTCCGCGTCGTCATACGAGCGCGCGACGCGCAGCGCGGCGACGGTCGCGGCCTCGGACTCGATGGCCAGATCGGCCAGCACGTTGCGCATCGCCGGCTGGTCGACCAGCAGCGCCCCGAACGCGGCACGGTGGCGGGCGTGGTGGATCGCCTCGACCGTCCCGCGACGCAGCGAGGTCGTCGCGCCCAGCAAACAGTCGAGCCGGGTGTGGTTGACCATTCGGATGATCGCGGGCACCCCGCGCCCCTCCTCACCGACGAGCCGTCCCTGGGCGCCGTGGAACTCGACCTCGGACGACGGCAGCGACCGCGTGCCCAGCTTGTCCTTCAGCCGCTGGAACTCCATTCCCGCTCCGCGCTCGACCAGCAAGCACGACAAGCCGCCGGGGGTTTGGGCAAGCACCAGGAACACATCGCAGGGCGGATAGGAGCAGAACCACTTGTGCCCGTGGAGCTCGTACACATCATCGCCGACCGGCTCCGCCCGCGTGATGTTCGCCCGTACGTCCGACCCGCCCTGGCGCTCGGTCATCGCCATTCCGGCGAGCGCACCGCGCTCGTAATCCGGAAGTGTCAACCGCGGCTCCCACTCGGCGGCGAGCTTGGGCGCGCCGTCGCGGAGCGCCGGCACCGCCGCGTAGGTCATCGACACCGGGCACATCACGCCCGCGTTCGCGTTGCCGTAGAGCATGAACAGCACCGCCCGCACGGCATGCGCGCCGGGCTGCGCGGCTCGCCACGGGAGGCTGTGAAGCTCGCGCTCGACCGCGCCGCGGAGCAGCCAGTGCCACGACGGGTCGAGCTCGACCGCGTCGATCCGGTTGCCGTAGCGGTCGTGGGTGCGGAGGATCGGCACGTTGCGCTCGGCGCGCCGGGAGTGCTCGAGCGCGTCGATACTGCCTGCGACCGCACCGGCCTCGCGGGCCCGTTCGATCCCCCAGTCGCCGCCTTCGCGCTCGAGTCCCTCGCGCAGCGCGTGATCGATCTCGAACAGGTTGACCGGCTGGAGGGGCGGCGCCTGGTTGAGAACCTCGCGCGCCGGATCTGTTACGTCGACGGTCGCCATGTGAATCGGGATTCACATGCTATCGCGACGACCTTGTCCGTCAACGAGGGCGTCTTGGCCGGGGTGGGTGGGATCGATCTCGATCGAGCCTGAGTCGCCCGGGTCGGTCCGGCGGGTGCCCAGGACCGGAACGCTCCGGCGGGTGCCCGGGACCGGGACGCTCCGGCGCGCGGGCGGGATCGGCGCGCTCGCCTCGCGGCCGGTCCTCCGGGTGGGCGGGATCCCGATCCGCGCGATCCCGCTCCATCGCCGCGTCCGCTCGGGCGCGCTCCTCGCGCGCGCGGGCGTGGTCCTCGGTCAAGCCCACCTCATAGAAGACGAGGGCCGTCCCCTCGACGAGCCCGAGCGCCACCAGACCAAAGGCCAGGTTCTGCGCGAGCCCGCCGCTGAATACGAATGCGCAGGCGATGCCCGCGATGACGAGCAGCGCGGCGGAGCCGAAGCCTACGATCCGGGATCGTTTGCTCAAGCGGCCCCGCCGGCTGTCATCGCTTGTTACTCGTCTGAATCGTCGTCGGCGTCAGGGACGTCGAGCTCGGCGAGCTCGTCAACGAACCCCAGCGAGGAGCGACCGTCGCCGATGCCCTCCAGATCGGAGAGATCGGGCTCGGGACCGCCGAACCCGGTCAGGCCCTCGCCGTCGGTGAGACCGAGCTCGGCCGCCAGATCGTCGTGATCGAGCAGGCCGACGTCGTCCATGCCGCGGGGGAGTGGCTCCGCCGGCTCGATCTCGATCCGCCGGTAGCGCTTCAGCCCCGTAGCGGCCGGGATCAGCTTCCCGATGATCACGTTCTCCTTCAGGCCGACCAGTCGGTCGATCTTGCCTTCCAGAGCCGCGTCGGTCAGCACCTTGGTGGTCTCCTGGAAGGAGGCCGCCGACAGGAACGAGTCGGTGTTGAGCGACGCCTTGGTGATCCCGAGAATGATCTCCTCGGCCTGGGCGGCCTCGCCGCCGGCGTCGAGCACTGCCTTGTTGACACGCCCGTACTCCTGGCGGTCGACAAACTGCCCCGGCAGGAGCTCGGTGTCGCCCTTCTGGTCGACCCGCACGCGCTTCATCATCTGGCGCACGATCAGCTCGATGTGCTTGTCGTTGATGTCGACGCCCTGGGACTTGTAGACCTCCTGGACCTCGCGGACGAGGTACACCTCGGTCTCGGTCCGTCCCCGGACGGCGAGCAACTCGGCCGGGTACAGCGACCCCTCGTTGAGCTGCACGCCGGGCTCGATGGTCTCGCCCTCGCTCACGAACAGCCGCGTCCGGCGGGGGAACGTGTTGCGATGCTCCTCGCCGGTGTCGTCGGTGACCACGACCGTGATCGCCTTGTCCGACTCCTCGATCGACACCTTGCCGCCGATCTCGGCGATCTTGGCCAAGCCCTTGGGCTTGCGCGCCTCGAACAGCTCGACCACGCGGGGCAGGCCGTGCGTGATGTCCGCGCCGGCGACGCCGCCGGTGTGGAACGTCCGCATGGTCAGCTGCGTGCCCGGCTCGCCGATCGACTGGGCCGCGATGATCCCCACCGCGTCGCCCAGCTGGGCCAGCTTGCCGCTCGCCATCGAGCGGCCGTAGCAAGCCTGGCAGACGCCGGTCGGCGCCTCGCACTTGAGCACCGAGCGGACCGGGACCGTGATCACGGTGCCCTTCTCGGTGTCGTCGTGGTGGGACTCGAACAGGTCGGCGAGCTCGGCGCGATCGATCTCCTTGCCGTTTTCGACGATCACCCGACCGCGCTTGGTCGTGATGTCCTGCGCGGCGATCCGTCCGATCAGGTGATCGTTGGGCTCACCGGTTGGCCGCAGCCCGCGGCTGTCGGCACCGGTCTCGAGCTTCGACACCGGCATCTCGATGTACTCCTCGGTGCCGCAATCCTCCTGGCGGATGATCACGTCCTGGGAGACGTCGACCAGACGCCGGGTCAGGTAGCCCGAGTCGGCCGTGCGGAGCGCCGTGTCGGCCAGGCCCTTACGGGCGCCGTGGGTCGAGATGAAGTACTCGAGCACGGTCAGACCCTCCTGGAAGGAGGCCTTGATCGGACGCTCGATGATCTCGCCCTTCGGATTGGCCATCAGCCCGCGCATGCCGGCCAGCTGCCGGATCTGCGAGAACGACCCGCGGGCTCCGGAGTTGGCCATCATGTAGATCGGGTTGAGCTCGTCCAGGTGGTCGTACAGGGCCTGCCCCACCTCGTTGGTGGCGCGGTCCCACAGCCCGGTGACGAGCTCGTGGCGCTCCTCCTGGTTGATCTCGCCGTTCTCGTACTGCTCCTCGATCGTCGCCAGTTCGGCGTCGTACCGAGCCAGGATCTCCGGCTTGGTCGGCGGCGTCTGCACGTCGTTCTTGGAAATCGTCACACCGGCCTGAGTGGCGAAGCGGAAGCCGACGTCCTTGAACGCGTCGAGCACCTGCGAGATGGTCGGCGCGCCGTAGAGCTGGACCAGGTCATCGACCAGCCTCGTCGTGTCCTTCTTCTTCATCGAGCGGTTGACGAACTCGTACGAGTTCACGTCGAAGCCGTCGCCGAGCGCCTCAACCAGCGCCCGTTCGATCCGGTCGTTCCAGATAATCCGGCCGACCGTGGTCAGCACGTGGCCGCCCTCACGCCCGAGCGGCCGGTACTCGGCCAGGTCGTGGAGCTTGACCACCCTGTGCTCGTAGGACCACTCCGCCTCCTGGGCGGTGCGGAACACGTGCGGGCGCGGATCGCTGGCCGGCCACGAGTCGCTGCGGAGCCGGTCCTCGAGCTCCTGAAGCTGCTGGCCCTCCTTGCCGTAGGTGAGGTAGTAGGCGCCCAGCACCATGTCCTGCGACGGAGTCGCCAGCGGCGCCCCGTGCGCGGGGGACAGGATGTTGTTGGCCGACAGCATCAGGATCCGTGCCTCGGCCTGGGCCTCGGCTGACAGCGGCAGGTGGACCGCCATCTGGTCGCCGTCGAAGTCGGCGTTGAACGCGTGGCAGACGAGCGGATGGACCTGGATCGCCTTGCCCTCGACCAGCACCGGCTCGAACGCCTGGATGCCCAGGCGGTGGAGCGTCGGCGCCCGGTTGAGCAGCACGGGATGCTCGTGGATGACCTCCTCGAGCACGTCCCACACCTCGGGGATCATCGAGTCGACCATCTTCTTGGCCGCCTTGATGTTCTGCGCCGACTTGCGCTCGACCAGCCGGGCCATGATGAACGGCTTGAACAGCTCGAGCGCCATCAGCTTCGGCAGCCCGCACTGGTGCAGCCGCAACGACGGCCCGGACACGATCACCGACCGGCCCGAGTAGTCCACGCGCTTACCGAGCAGGTTCTGGCGGAACCGGCCCTGCTTGCCCTTGAGCATGTCCGACAGCGACTTCAGCGGGCGGTTGCCCGGTCCGGTGACCGGACGGCCGCGCCGGCCGTTGTCGAACAGCGCGTCGACCGCCTCCTGGAGCATGCGCTTCTCGTTGTTGACGATGATCTCGGGCGCGCCGAGGTCCAACAGCCGCTTGAGGCGGTTGTTGCGGTTGATCACGCGGCGGTACAGGTCGTTGAGGTCTGAGGTGGCGAACCGGCCACCGTCGAGCTGGACCATCGGGCGCAGCTCCGGCGGGATCACCGGCACGGCCTCGAGAATCATCATCTCCGGCTTGTTGCCGCTGTGCAGGAACGCGGAGACGACCTTCAGCCGCTTGACCGCGCGGGCCTGCTTCTGGCCCTTGGCCGTCTTGACCTGATCCTGGAGGTCGGCGGCCTCGGCCTCGAGGTCGACCTGCTGGAGCAGGTCGCGCACGGCCTCGGCGCCCATCCCGCCGCGGAAGTACTCGCCGAAGCCATACGGCGAGCCGAAGCGGTCCTTGAGCTCCCGGAACGTGGTCTCGTCGTTGACCACGTCCTTGGGCTTCATGGTCTTGAACAGCTCCCACACCTGACGCATGCGCTCGGCCGCGTCCTCGATGTAGGCCTCGGTGTCGTCGATGTCGGCCTGGATCGCCTTGCGGAGATCCTTGAGCATCTTCTCGCGCTCCTCGTCGGAGAGCTTGGAGACGTTCGCGTCCAGCGACTCGGCCCACATGTGGTCGTCGTCGGAGAAGTCGCGTCCGGTCTTGCCGGACTCGAGGTGCTGCTCGCGGCGTGTCAGCGACTCGCGCAGCTCGAGGATCCGCTCCTCCTTCTCGGCCGCGTACGCATCGAGGACCTTGTTGACCTCGGCCTCGAGGTTGTCGAGGTCCCTGGCCCGCGCCTCGTCGTCGATCCAGGTGACGATCGAGGCGGCGAAGTACAGGACCTTCTCGAGCTCCTTGGGCGCCATGTCGAGCAGGTAGCCGATCCGGCTGGGCACGCCCTTGAAGAACCAGATGTGGCTGACCGGCGCGGCCAGGTCGACGTGGCCCATGCGCTCGCGGCGAACCTTCGAGCGAGTGACCTCCACGCCGCAGCGCTCGCACACGATGCCCTTGTAGCGGACGCGCTTGTACTTACCGCAGTAGCACTCCCAGTCCTTGGTCGGACCGAAGATGCGCTCGCAGAACAGGCCGTCCTTCTCTGGCTTGAGCGTCCGGTAGTTGATGGTCTCCGGCTTGGTGACCTCCCCCGAGCTCCAGGAGCGAATCTGCTTGGAGGAAGCCAGGCCGATCTCGATCGCGTCGAAATTATTGATGTCGATCAAATCGATCCCTTCTTGGTGTCTCTAGAAATCTGTGTCAGTGGTGGTGTGCAACGCGGGGCGTGGACGAGGGAGGCGGGAGTTCGGCGCCAGCCGAATTCCCAACGTAATGGCCCCCGGGGCCATTACGCATCTTCGTCCAGGGCGCCCTCCGCGTCGCCCACCGGAACTTCGTCGTCGTCGACGATGGCCTCGTCGTCGGAGGAGAAGTCCTCCTCGTCCTCGAGATCGTCGCCGGGCTCGATGTCGGCGTCGGCAACGGCTTCGGCGTCGGCGTCGGCGTCGTCGGTCTCCTCGTCGTCGGTCTCCTCGTCGTCGGAGGCCTCGTCGGGCGTGTCGCCTTCGCTGTCGGTCGACTCGTCCGCGGCGGCGCCGTCTGTGGCCCGCACGCCGCTGAGGTCGATCCCGAGCTCCTCGGCCGCACGGAGGAGGTCGTCGTCCTCCTCGCGCATCTCGGCGCGCTCGCCCTCCTCGGAGACCACGTTGACGTCGAGCGCCAGCGACTGCATCTCCTTGAGCAGGACCTTGAACGACTCGGGGATCGACGGCTCAGCGATGTTCTCGCCCTTGACGATCGCCTCGTACGCCTTGACGCGGCCGACCGTGTCGTCGGACTTGATCGTGAGCATCTCCTGGAGTGTGTACGCGGCGCCGTATGCCTCGAGCGCCCACACCTCCATCTCGCCGAATCGCTGTCCGCCGAACTGCGCCTTGCCGCCCAGCGGCTGCTGGGTGACGAGCGAGTACGGGCCGGTCGAGCGGGCGTGGATCTTGTCGTCGACCAGGTGCAGCAGCTTCAGGATGTACATGTAGCCGACGGTCACCTGCTCCTCGAACGGCTCGCCGGAGCGGCCGTTGAACAGCGTCGTCTTGCCCGAGGCTTGATCGCCCTCGCGCCGGCGCTTGTCGACATCCATCCTGATGCGGCCCTCGTGCTCGTCCTGCCAGCGGACGAGCGCCTCGTCGACGTCGCGTACGGTGGCGCCGTCGAACACCGGCGTGGCCACGTAGACCTTCCCGCCGTCGTCGAGCGACTCCTTGTACGCCTGCGAGCCGTCGTTGTACCAACCGTTAGCCGCGACCCAGCCGAGATGTGTCTCGAGGATCTGACCCAGGTTCATACGGCTCGGCACGCCGAGCGGGTTGAGGATCACGTCGACCGGGGTGCCGTCCTCCAGGAACGGCATGTCCTCGACGTCGACGATCTTGGAGATGACGCCCTTGTTGCCGTGACGCCCGGCGAGCTTGTCGCCCTCGGCGATCTTGCGCTTCTTGGCCACGAACACGCGGACCAGCTCGTTGACGCCGGGCGGCAGGTCGTCGCCCTCGTCACGGCTGAACGTCTTGACGTCGATGACGACGCCGCCCTCGCCGTGGGGGACCTTGAGCGAGGTGTCGCGGACCTCGCGCGCCTTCTCTTTGAAGATCGCGCGGATCAGCTTCTCCTCGGCCGTCAGCTCGGTTTCGCCCTTGGGCGTCACCTTGCCGACGAGCAGATCGCCGGAGCCGACCTCGGCGCCGATGCGGACGATGCCGCGGTCGTCGAGGTTACGCAGTGACTCCTCCGAGCGGTTCGGGATGTCGCGGGTGATCTCCTCATCGCCCAGCTTCGTCGTCCGCGCGTCGATCTCGTACTCCTCGATGTGGATCGAGGTGAGCTCGTCGTCCTTGACGATCCGCCGCGACAGGATGATCGCGTCCTCGAAGTTGTAGCCCTCCCAGGACATGAAGGCGACCAGCAGGTTCTTGCCGAGCGCCATCTCGCCGGAGTCGGTGGCCGAGCCGTCGGCCAACACGTCGCCCGCGGCAACCTGCGCCCCGACGTCGACGATCGGCTTCTGGTGGATCAGTGTGCCCTGGTTGGACCGCATGAACTTCTGGAGCAGGTACTCGTCCTGCCCGCCACCGTCCTTGTCGACCACCATCTGCTCGGCGTCGACGTAGGACACGGTGCCGGCATTACGGACCACCACGAGGTCGCCGGTGTCGACCGCCGCGCGGCGCTCCATCCCGGTCCCGACCAGTGGCGCGTCGGTCACCAGCAGCGGCACCGCCTGGGCCTGCATGTTCGAGCCCATCAGCGCCCGGTTGGCGTCGTCGTGCTCGAGGAACGGGATCATTGCCGTCGTCACCGACCAGATCTGCTCGGGCGACACGTCGATCAGGTCGACCTCGTCCGCGGTCACGGTCACGTATTGCCCGGCCTGGGTGCGGCACAGGATCTCCTCTTCGGTGAGACGACCGGTGTCGTCGACCGCCGAGTTCGCCTGGGCGATGATCCGCTCCTCCTCCTGGGTGGCGTCGAGATGCACGACCTCGTCGGTAATCCGGCCGTCCTTGACGACTCGGTACGGCGTGGTCACGAACCCGTGCTCAGACACCTCCGCGTAGGAGGAGAGCGAGCCGATCAGACCGATGTTCGGACCCTCGGGGGTCTCGATCGGGCACATACGGCCGTAGTGCGTCGGGTGCACGTCGCGCACCTCGATCGGCGCGCGCTCCCGCGTCAGACCGCCGGCGCCGAGGGCGGAGAGCCGCCGGCGGTGCCTGAGGCCCGCGAGGGAGTTGGTCTGGTCCATGAACTGCGACAGCTGGCTCGAGCCGAAGAACTCCTTCAGCGCGGCCACGACCGGCCGGATGTTCACGATCGTCTGCGGCGTGATCGTGTCGGCGTCCTCGGTGGTGAGGCGCTCGCGCACCACGCGCTCCATGCGGTACAGGCCGATCCGGAACGCCTCCTGGATCAGCTCGCCCACCGTGCGCAGACGGCGGTTGCCGAAGTGCTCGTACTCATCCAGGTGATCCTGGATCGGCTCACGCGGCAGCGACAGAGCCTCGGCCGCGTAGTCCTTGGTATCGACGCCCTCGTCCTCGGGCATTCCGAGCAGCCGCGGCAGGGTGATCAGCTCGCGGACCAGCGCGATGATGTCGTCGTGGGTCAGCGTGCGGGTCTCGAGGTCGATGTCGAGACCGAGCCGCGAGTTCAGCTTGTACCGGCCCACGCGTGTGAGGTCGTAGCGCTTGGGGTCGAAGAACAGCTGGTTGAGCAGAGAGCGCGCGGCGTCGACCGAGGGCGGCTCGCCCGGGCGCTGCTTCTTGAACAGCTCGATCAGCGAGCCTTCCTCGCTGCGGACCATCTCCGGGTCGGCGTCGAGGGTGAGCCGGATGTAAAGCGAGTTGTCGAAGAGGTTGAGGATCTCCTCGTCCGACGCATAGCCCATCGCGCGCAGCAGGACGGTGACCGGCAGCTTGCGCTTGCGGTCGATGCGGACGTAGACGCGGCCCTTCTTGTCGATCTCGAGCTCGAGCCACGAGCCGCGCGCCGGCATCAGGTTCGCGATGAAGACCTGCTTCTCGCGATCCTTGGGCTCCATCACGTAGGCGCCCGGGGAACGGACCAGCTGCGTGACCACGACGCGCTCGGTGCCGTTGATGATGAACGTGCCGCGCTCGGTCATCCACGGGAAGTCGCCCATGAAGACGGACTGCTCGCGGATCTCGCCGGTTTCGCGGTTGATGAAGGCGACGGTGACGGTCAGCGGACGCGCGTACGTCAGATCCTTCTCGCGGCACTGACCGAGGTCGGCGACGGGCTCGTCGAAGGTGAACTCGCCGAACTGGACGGCGAGGTTGCCGGTGTAGTCCTCGATCGGCGAGATGTCGTCGATCGTCTCGCGCAGGCCGCCGCCGGCAGGATCGGTCAGCCAATCAAAGGACTTGCGCTGGATATCAATCAGGTTGGGGACTTCAAGGACCTTGTTCAGACGCGCGAAGCTCCGGCGCGTCCGGGGGGCATGAGTGGTTGCCAAGACGGCGACTCCTCGGAACGTTCGAGAGGGAGGCAGATGTGCGCTTCATCGAGGCACGTACTCCCCACGAAGCGCGACCACTCAAGATAGCACACGGCAGTGATGCCCTGTGCAGGGACGCTCAGCTCTCACGGACCCCGCCCTCGGACCGCCGCGTATGTGGCGCGGCGCCGCTTGTGCTTGGGCGGCTACGGCTATTGGCTGACCGGCGCAGTGTACCCCAATTTGCAAGCCCCTCCGACCGGATTCACCGCGATTCGGTCGCGGGTCTTTTCGGGAGCGCGAAAGCGACCTCGCCGTACCCGGGAAGCACTCGTCGGAGCCGGGAAACGGACTCGCCGTACCCGGGACGCGACTCGACGGAGCCGAGAAACGGACTCGACGGAGCCGGGAAGCGAACTCGACGTGCCCGGGAGGCGAACTCGCGGGAGCCGGGGAGCGAACTCGACGGAGCCGGGGAGCGAACTCGACGGAGCCCAGGAGCGGACGCGACGGAGCCGGGGAGCGGACTCGTCGTGCCTGCGCGATCCGGCTCGCGGCCGCCCTGCGCGCCGACACCTCGCTCCAAACGGCCACCGCTCTCCCGGCGCCGCCGTCGCCCTGCAAAACCTGCCATTTCGCCCCACCCCGGCCGACCGTGGCATGTGGTGCACGTGGGGCGTGCGCCAGATGCCGCGGCTCGGGGATCGGCGCTCGATTGGCAACTTATGCATGGTGTGCGGCCCCGGTACGCCGACCCCGCACCACCCACCGCCCGCCCCTCCCGCCCCGTCCGGCCCCTGCCCACTCGCCCCTCCCGCCCCACTCACCCCTCCCGCCCCTCCCGCCCCTCCCGACCCTCCCGCCCCTCCCGACCATCCCGCGGGAAAATTCCACCATTCCAGCGATGCGTCGCCGGAAATTCCGGATTTCTCACCTGCAACCGGAGTTATCCGTCGCTAGCGGAACAGCTCGCCCGGAATGGTGGAATTTTCACGATTCCCCATTCCAGTGGCGTTGGACAGCTAGCGGCGCTGCTCCAGCAGGGCGTCCAGGATCTCGCCGTAGGCCGTCACGACCAGGGAGAGGTGCCCGTGATCGGGCCGCAGGTGGGCGTCGGCGGTGACGTGGTCGGCCAACCACTCGCCGTGGGCGATGGGCACGAACCGATCCTGCGCTCCGTGCCAGAGCGACAGCGGCGCCCGAATGTCAGTCAGGTCGAAGCCCCAGTCGTGCCCGAACGCGCGGTCATCGTCGAACCAGCCCCACACGCCGTTCGACACCGCGTGGGCGGCCTCGTCGACCAGGTAAGCGGCGAGCTCTCCGCTCAGCGCCTGCCGGTCCACCTCTGAAACCAGATCGCCGAGCACCGCGATGATCTGGTCGCCGGTGGCCCCGCGCAGTTCCTCGGCGTGCTCAACCAGGAAGGCCTCGAACTCGTCGTCGCCGGCCTCCATCGCGGCGAACTCATCCACGTTCTCCTGGCCCATCCCGGCGGTCCAGTCGAGCCCCTCGGCGTCGAACGGTGCCGGCGACGCGATCGCGGCGGCCGCAATCACGCGGTCGGGCAGCAGTGCCGCGCACGCAATCACGTGGGGTCCGCCGCCGGAACCCCCCACCGTATAAAAGCGGTCATAGCCGAGCGCGTCGGCTATCGCGGCCACATCAGCGGCGCAACTGGCCACCCTGCGACCGGCGAGGCGGGTCGAGGCTCCGAAGCCGGGGCGCGAGTAGCCGATGTGGCGCATTCCCCGCTCGGCGCCGGCCTCGATGACCGGGTTGAAGAGCCCCGCCGCGTCTGGCGTGCCGTGATGCATCAGCACCGGCATGCCGTCCCGCGGACCGGCCGTAATCACTTCCAGCACGCGACCGTCGGAAAGAGAGACCGACTGTGCGTCCTGATCCCACACGGCCACGCGCGAACCGTAGCCGAACGGGGTGTGCGCCGCGCGATCCAATCGCGCGGCGCACCAAACCGCCTACTTCAACTCGACGGTGGCGCCGGCCTCCTCGAGGTCGGACTTGAGCTTGTCGGCCTCGGCCCGGTCGATGCCCTCCTTGATCGGCTTCGGGGCCTCGTCCACGAGCGCCTTGGCCTCCTTGAGGCCCAGTCCGGTGGCGGCGCGAACGACCTTGATCACCTGGATCTTCTTGTCGCCGGCCGCCTGCAGCACCACGTCGAACGCGGTCTGCTCCTCGGCCTCCTCGCCGGCGCCGTCCGCGGCCGCTGCGGCTGGCGCGGCCGCGGCCACGGCGGTTGCCGACACGCCGAACGCCTCCTCGAGCGCCTTGATGCGCTCGGACAGCTCGAGCACGGAGATGGACTTGAGCTCGTCGATCCACTCTTGGGTGGTGGGCATGGTTCCTCCTTACGCGCCGGACTCCTCGTCCGGCGCCGCTTCCTGGTCAGTTTCTTCTGGTTCGAGCGTGAGCCCTGGCTCCGCCTCAACGTCCACGATGGGTTCCTTCACCTCGGCCTCCGGCTCGGGAGCAGGCGCCTCGGCCTCCGCCTCCGGCTCGGCAGCAGGCGCTTCGGCCTCCGGCTCGGGTGCAGGCGCTTCGACCTCGGGCTCGGCGGCCGGCGCCGGGGCGGGCGCCTCGCCGCGGACGAGGGCGGGCGGGTCCAAATCCGCGATCGCCTGCAGCTGGATCGCAAGACCCACGATCAGCGCGTTCAGCCCGCGCACCAGGCCGGTGATCGGCGCGGCAATCGTCCCGACGAGCTGCGCGTGCAGCACTTCGCGTGCCGGCAGGCGCGCGATCGCCACTACCTCGGCGGCGCTCAGCGTGTTCGAGTCCATCAGGCCGCCCTTGAACTCGAGCGTGTGCATCACGCGCGCGGCGTCGTTCAGCGCCTTGGCGGCTTGCGCGGCGTCGCCGGTCACGAATGCCAGCGCGGTCGGCCCCGCGAGCAGCGCCTTCAAGCCCTCGGCACCCGCCTGATCAGCCGCGCGCTCGGTCAGCGAGTTCTTGACGATCCTGAAGCGGGTCCCGGTCTCGCGCAGGCGCACGCGCAGGTCGGCGGCCTGTTGGACCGAGATCCCGCGATAGTCGACGGCGAATATGGCGTCGGACGACTTGATCTGCTCGGCGATCTCGTCTACGACTGCTGCTTTCTCGTCTCGGTTCATGTCATCTCTGGTGGTGGGGGTGGGTGGCGGGAATCAAAATGCAAAACGCCCGCTCGGTGGCGGGCGTCGAATGCAGAACCGGACATCCGGCTCAAGCTAACTCGAGGCTCCGCCTACCCCGGGCTTACGAACCGCCGGGGGTCTCGGGCAGTGCTCTGATCAGTCAGTTTAGGCCGCTACCGGCTCCTCGACAATGTCACGGGTGCGCGTGGGGTCGACCTTGACGCCCGGCCCCATCGTCGTGGCCACCGTCACCGAGCGGATGTAGCGACCCTTGGCCGCCGACGGCTTGGCCCGGATCAGCTCCTCGATCACCGCCGCATAGTTCTCGAGCAGCTTGCGGTCCTCGAACTCGCGCTTGCCGATCACCAGGTGGACGATTGCGTTGCGGTCGGTGCGGTACTCGACCTTGCCCGCCTTGGACTCCTCCACGGCGCGCGCCACGTCCATCGTGACGGTGCCGACCTTCGGGTTCGGCATCTTCCCGGCCGGCCCGAGGATCCGGCCGAGCCGGCCGACCACGGGCATCAGGTCAGGCGTGGCGATGGCCACGTCGAAGTCGTCAAAGCCATCCTGGATCCGCTGGGCGAGGTCCTCGGCCCCGACGACATCGGCCCCGGCCTCCTCGGCCTCGCGAGCCTTGTCGCCCTGGGCAAAGACCGCAATCTTGACGTCCTTGCCGAGGCCATTCGGCAGCGCGATCGTGCCGCGGAGCTGCTCGTCGGCGTGGCGGACGTTCAGCCCCGTGCGCACATGGACCTCGACCGACTCGTTGAACTTCACGCGCGCGAGCTGCTTGATCAGCGCGACCGCCTCGGCGGGCGTGTACTCGCGCTCGCGGTCGTACCGCTTCTTGGCCTCGTCGTATGTCTTTCCGTGATGTGCCATTTAGACGACCTCCACACCCATCGAGCGAGCGGTGCCGGCGATGATGCGCGCGGCGGCGTCGACGTCGCCGGCGTTCAGGTCCTTCATCTTCTTCTCCGCGATCTGGCGTAGCTGATCTTGGGTGATCTGCGCGACCTTGGTGCGGTTGGGCTCGGCCGAGCCCTTGTCGATCCCGAGCGCCTGCTTGATCAGCACCGCAGCCGGCGGGCTCTTGGTCACAAACGTGAACGAACGGTCCTCGTAGACGGTGATCACCACGGGGATCACCGTGCCGAGGTCGCCCTGCGTCTGGGCGTTGAACGACTTGACGAACTCCATGATGTTGACGCCGTGCTGGCCGAGCGCCGGACCCACCGGCGGCGCCGGTGAGGCCTGCCCACCGACGGCCTGGAGCTTGATCTGAGTCAGAACCTTCTTTGCCATAACAACCTCTAGATCTTCTTCACCTGGTCGAACCCAACTTCCACCGGGGTCTCCCGGCCGAAGATCGACACCAGCACCTTCAGGCGCTGCGCGTCCTCGTTGACCTCGGAGATCTCACCCGAGAAGTCCGACAGCGGACCCGAGACCACCTTGACCGACTCGCCGATCGAGAACTGGGCACGGCTCGGCCGGCGCTCCGCGACCTCGCGGTGGAGCAGGCGGTTGACCTCCTCCTGGGTCAGCGGCACGGGCTCGTTCGAGGCGCCGACAAACCCGGTGACCCCGGGCGTGCCCTTGACCAGCGACCACGAGTCCTCGTTCAAATCCATATTGACCAGCACGTAGCCGGGCATCGTCCGCTTCTCGACCGTGATCTTCTGGTTGTCCTTCATCTCCGAGACGGACTCGGTGGGGACGACGATCTGCCGGACAGCCTGCTGCTGCCCAAGCGACACGATCCGATGCTCGAGGTTGTGCTTGACCTTGTTCTCGTGACCCGAGTATGTGTTGACGACGTACCAGCGAAACATGCTTTGTTCGAGTTAGGCCCTCCAGCCTCAGCGCCCGGTGGCGCCTACTTCAAGATGAAAGTGACGAGCTTCCCGGCGACCCAATCGGCCGCGCCGAGAAACGCGGCGGCCACGATCACGAAGCCGATCACGACGCCGGTGGCCTGCATCACCTGACGGCGATCGGGCCACTGTACTCGCTGCAGCTCGCGCCAGCTTCCCTGCAGGAACGCGATAAGCCGCGTGACCAGGTTCTCTCGCGCCTCGACTTGACGCCCCGCCGGGACGGCTACCGTGCCTGCGCCGCCTCCTCCATCGTAGCCGACGTCACCGCCATCGGAAGCGCGACCGCGTCCGCCGCCACCACCACCGCCGCCACCAGCGGCCGCTATCGACTCCTCGACCTCCTGCTCGAACTCCTCCTCGTCGGCCTCCTCGCCGGGCTCCGGCTCGTCAGGTCGCGCGAACTCGAGTTGTTCTTCCGCAAGCTCGGCGTCGGGTGCGGCCTGCTTGAGCGGGTCGGCGGAGCCGTCGTCCTCGATCTCGTGCTCGTGACCGTGCGCGAACGGCCGCTCGGTTGCGGTGGGCAGCCCAGCGTCACGCGCATCCGCACCCTCGGCGGGCTGGCGCGGACGCCGTTGACCGGCGCGTTTGCGGTTACGAGCCACGGAACGCTCCGGTCAGCTCAGCGCGTCTCGCGATGAGGCGTGTGGCACCGACACCAGCGGCAGTACTTGCGCAGCTGCAGTCGCTCCGGGTTGTTCCGCTTGCTCTTATTGGTTTGGTAATTGCGGCGCTTGCACTCTTCGCACGCGAGAGTGGCAGCGATCCGAACGTCTCCACGAGCCATGGTGGGCGCTTCTTTTCTAAGTGGTCAGGATCCGGCGTCCGGACCGCGGGCGCGAAAACGAACGCCGCCCGGCGCCGGTCCTCAGTGTAGCGGTCGGAAGCTGATCACTCGACCAGCTCGATCGGCGAGACCTCCAGGTCCAACCACCGATCGCCGCGCAGGATACGGATTGGCATCGCGTGCCCGATCGCGTCCTGGCTCATCAGCCGCTGCACGTCATCTACCTGCTCGATCGACTGGCCGTCGAGCTCGACGATCAGGTCCTCCCCCCGCAAGCCGGCCCGCTGAGCCGGGCTCCCGGGCGAGACCTCGCTGATCTCGACCCCGGATGTGCGTCCCAGTCTCACGCGCGCGTGAGGCGGAAGCGGACGGGGTCCGGCGGCGATCCCGATCCAGGCGCGCCGCACGCGCCCGTCGCGCATCAGCGCCCCGATGATCTGGCGGGTGGCCACGTTGATCGGCACGGCCAGCCCGAGCCCGACGCCCGCCACCGCGGTGTTGATCCCAACCACCCGCGCCGATGAGTCGACCAGCGCGCCCCCGGAGTTGCCCGGGTTCAACGCCGCGTCGGTCTGGATCACGTTGTCGATGTGGCGGACGGTCCGGCCGGCCCGTGCTGGCAGCGAGCGCCCGAGTGCTGACACGACGCCGGCGGTGACCGAGCCGGCGAACCCGTTCGGGTTGCCGATCGCCACCACCAGCTGGCCGACACGGAGCTTTTCGGCCTCGCCGAGCGTCGCCGGGATCAGTCCGTCGCCGTCGGCCCGGAGCACGGCCAGGTCGGTCAGGCGGTCGACACCGACCACCCGCCAACTCAGCTCGCGCCCGTCCACGAACGTGGCCCGGCCTGTGCGGGAGCGAGATTGAGCCCCGCCCACGTGGGTGGGACCTGACACTACGTGGGCCGAGGTAACCAGGAACCCGTCCGGGGTCAGCGCCACCGCGCTGCCGGCACCCGCCGGCACCTGCCCACCGCGGCCGCGCCGCATAACGCGCAGGTTGGCCACGCTGGGCGCAATCCGCTCGGCCACGTCGACGACGATCCGCGAGTAGGCGTCGAGCGCCTCGGCCTCGCGCTGCTCGGCCTCGTGCTCGTGTTCGTTTCGCTCAGCAGTGGTGCCCATCGGACTACAGGCTCACCGTCACGGTGCGCTCCTCGGCGCCCCGGAGGATCGTCAGCTCGAGCTGGCCACCAGCTTGCGCCCCGTCGAGCGTTTCATACAGCGCCTCGATCCGGTCCAGATCGCGGCCGCCGGCGGTCACGATGAGATCGCCCCGCTCGAGGCCCGCACGATCAGCCGGGCTGCCGCGCTCGACGCCACGGACCAGGATGCCGTCGCGCTCGGGCAGGCCGACCGCGCGGCGCAGCCGCCTGCCGACCCGCGGCGGGACCACTGCCACGCCGAGTCGTGCTCGCTTCGGGGCCTCGCCCCGGCTCAGCTTCTCGACCCGCTCGCGCGTGGCGCGGTCGGCCGGAACAGCCAGGATCAGGCCGCCATCGGCCCGGACCGCGTTGACGCCGAGCAGCCGGCCGGAGCCGTCGAGGAGCGGACCGCCGGACGAGCCGCGCGGGAGCGGCGCCGTGTGCTCGATCGCGCCGTGGATTCGGCGCCCGCGGGGACCGCGGAAGCTGCGCGCGGTCGAGGAGACGAAGCCGGGCGTGACCCGCAGGCCACGGCCGCCGGGGTTGGCCAGGGCGAGGACCGAGCGGCCGATCGGCAGCGACTCGACGTCCTCCTCGGACCACTGGAGCGGCTCGATGCCGGCCGTGTCGGCCTCGATCACGGCGAGGTCGAGGTCCGGATCGGTGGCCAGGACCTTGCCGGCCTCGCGACGGCCGTCCCCGAAGGTGACGGTCACCTCGTCGCCGCGCAGGTTGTGGGCGTTGGTGAGGATCCGGTTGGAGTCGAACACAAAGCCGGAGCCGCGGCCCCAGCCCTGCCCGAGCCCGATCACCGCGGGGCCGGTGCGCTCGGCCGCGGTCTGGATCGCACCTTCCAATTCTTCAATAACAGCCATCTGCTTACTCCTTACTTGCAATGTGCAAGTCACAACTGTATCACCGACTAGAATCCACCTGATGAACGAGGCACTCGCCGACGCGCTGACCACCATCGGGGATCGCTGGACGCTGCTGGTGATCGCCGCGCTGCTCGACGGGCCGCGCCGGTTCGGGGACCTGCAGGAAGACGTCGAGGGCATCGCGCCAAACGTGCTCACGCAACGCCTGCGCCAGCTCGAGCGCAACGCGCTCGTCGTGGCGCGGCGGTACTCCGAGCGCCCGCCCCGGTTCGTCTACGAGCTGACCGTGGCCGGCCAGGAGCTGGCCGGTGCCCTGCGGCTGCTCGCCGGCTGGGGAGCGCGCAACACCGAGGACGCCAGCGCGCCTCAGCACGCGGTCTGCGGTACGCCGATGGAGGCCGTGTGGTGGTGCCCGACGTGCGAGCGCGTCGTCTCGGAAGACCACGACGACGAATTGCACTACGCCTGATTAGCGGCCGCCTGCGGCCCATCCTCACCCTGAGAGACCTCTCACTACATAGGCGCCGCTCAGGCCGGGCAGTAGAGAATGCGCGCACATGGTCCGCCTTCTGGGCATCGTCATCTCGATCGGCCTGGCCGATTCGCTCAACCCGAGCACGATCGCGCCGGCGCTCTACCTGGCCACGGGCGAGCGCGCCCGCGAGCGCGTGGCCGAGTTCACCCTCGCGGTTTTTGCCGTGTACTTCGTGGGCGGCGCAGCGATTGCGCTGGGCGCGCGCCAGCTGATCCAGCCGCTGCTGCCCCACCCCCGCCACCACATCGCGGACATCGTGGAGCTGGCCGTCGGGGTCGCGATGATCGGCGCGGCCGCGTTCCTGTGGCGCCACCGCGACCGGCTGGCCGAGCGCGATCCGCCGGACTTCGATCCCCACGGGCGCTCGAGCTGGGTGCTGGGGGCATCGATCACCGCGGTCGAGCTACCGACGGCCTTTCCCTACTTCGCCGTGATCGCCGCGGTCGTCGGGTCCGACTTGGGGCCGGTGCGAGACCTCGTGCTGCTGTTCGTCTTCAACCTGTGCTTCGTGCTGCCGCTCCTGGGGATTCTGGGGGTGCTCACCTTCGGCGGTGAGCAGGCCGATCGGTGGCTAGACGCCGGCCGAAGCTTCCTCCAGCGGCACTGGCCGTCGGTGCTCGCCAGCCTGGCTCTGGTGGCGGGCGTGTTCGTGGCTCTCCTTGGCATCACCGGGATCGCTGCCAGCCACTCGGGCTTCATCCGCCGGCTGCATCGCACCCTGCACGGCTGACCTGCCATGAGCGACTACCACGATCTGGAACAGATCCGCCGGCTCCAGGAGGTGATGGGCTCGGACGCGGCGAGCATCGTCGCCCCGATGCTGGCCGGCATGACCGAGGCGATCGAGGAGGTTGAGTCCGGGGTGGCCGCGGGTGACCTCGACCGCGCCGTGCGCGCCGCCCACTCGGCCCGCAACGACGCCCTGATGCTTGGAGCGCGGCCCCTGCTGGACGCGCTGACCGAGCTCGAGGCGGCGGGCCGGGAGTACGACTCGGCCCGGGCCAGCGCGGCGCTCGAACGCGTGCGGGAGGTCTGGCCCCCCACCCGGGCCGAGCTGGAGGCTCTCACCTCAACGGCGCACCCGTGACGCGGGGCTGACCCTGCCCGCGGCCTGCATAAACGCTCATCCAGCGGCCCGCGCCGACCCGAAGCGCACATTTGCATCCAGCAGATGCAGAAACGCGCGCCGCCTCGCGGAGGTCGCCGCGACGCGCGCTTTTTCACGTCCTGACGGCCCTCAGGTGTCCACGACAGGGCCAACCCTCCATTAATCCTGCATGCGTGAATCAAGCTCGCGCATCGGGGAACCGATTAGGGCGTCATGGAGGGACGCGTGCTGATCGTGGACGATCACGACTTCAACCTAAGGCTGCTGGAGCGGTTGCTCGAACTCGAGGGCCGCGAGGTCCGCGCGGCTGACTCGCTCGCGGCCGCCGAGCAGGCACTGGCGGAGGAGGAGCCGGCGATGATCGTGATCGATCTGAACCTGCCCGACGGCAGCGGCCTCGAGCTCACGCGCAGGCTCAAGTCCGAGCCGCGGACCGCGTCGATCCCGATCGTCGCCTGCACCGCGGCGGTGATGCAATCGGACGAGGAGCGCGCGCTGGCGGCAGGCTGCGACGCGTTCGTCTCTAAGCCGATCGACATGGGGCGTTTCTCGACGATCGTCTCGGCGATGCTGTCTTAGGGATCACGCCGGCCCCGGCCAAGCGTCGCCCGCGACCCCCGACCCACGGCCCACCCCCTTGTAGTGTTCGGGGTCACATGGACTTCGCGTTTTCAGATCGCTGCCAGGAGCTGCGCGAGCGCCTGCTCGCGTTCATGAGCGAGCACGTCTATCCGGCCGAGCCCGTGTACCACGAGCAGCTGGTTGCCTCCGGGGACCCGCACTCGCATCCGCCGGTGATCGAGGAGCTCAAGGACCACGCGCGCGAGCTCGGCCTTTGGAATCTCTTCCTGCCCGAGCCGACCGAGGACGTCGACGTCCCAGGCTTGAGCAACGCCGAGTACGCCCCGCTGGCCGAGATCATGGGCCGCAGCCACATCGCCCCCGAGGCGTGCAACTGCGCCGCCCCGGACACCGGCAACATGGAGGTCCTCAACCAGTTCGGAACCCCGGAGCAGAAGGAGCGCTGGCTGGCGCCGCTACTCGAGGGAGAGATTCGCTCCGCGTTCGCGATGACCGAGCCGGCGGTGGCGAGCTCGGACGCCACCAACATCGAGCTGCGAATCGACCCCGACGGCGACGAGTACGTGCTGAACGGCCGCAAGTGGTGGATCTCCGGAGCCATGCGCGAGCGCTGCAAGATCCTTATCGTGATGGGCAAGACCGACCAGGACGCGCCCACCTTCAAGCAGCAGTCGATGATCCTGGTCCCGCGCGAGACCCCCGGCGTGACCATCGTCCGCAACCTCCCGGTGTTCGGCTACATCGACCAGGAGGGGCACGCCGAGATCACCTTCGAGGACGTGCGGGTCCCCGCCTCGAACATGATCAGCGAGGAGGGCCACGGCTTCTTGATCGCCCAGGCCCGCCTGGGCCCGGGCCGCATCCACCACTGCATGCGGACGATCGGCGCGGCCGAGCGCGCGCTCGAGCTGATGTGCGCCCGGGCTGCGTCGCGGGTCACCTTCGGTCAGCCCGTGGCCGAGCGCGCCAACGTGCAGGACTGGATCGCCGAGTCCCGGATCGAGATCGACATGGCCCGCCTGCTCACGCTGAAGGCGGCCTGGCTGATGGACACCGTCGGCAACAAGCAGGCCCGCACCGAGATCGCCGCGATCAAGGTGGCCGCGCCGAACGTCGCGCTCAAGGTCATCGACCGCGCGATCCAGGTGCACGGCGGCGGCGGCGTCTCGGACGACTTCCCGCTCGCCTCGATGTACGCCCACCTGCGCACGCTGCGGCTGGCCGACGGACCCGACGAGGTCCACAAGCGCTCGATCGCGCGCACGGAGCTGCGCAAGGTGACCGCCCCGGAGGCGGTGGCCGGCTCGACCGCCTAGCGCCGGGCGCTAGCGAACGCGGCGAGCGCTGCGGCCCAGAGACCCCCGGCCAACAGCACACGCTCGGCGAGGCTCACCCCGGTGGCCAGCATGCCGATGCCACAGGCGAGCAGCACGATGCCGAACAGGGCCAGGTCGTTGCGTCGCGTCACGCTCATCTTCGGCCCATTAATCGGCACCGCGGCATCGGTGCTTGACCGGAGCGGCCCAACGCCCGATATACGGGCGTATGGGAATGGCCACGCCACTCCGTCGCAATCGCGACTACATGCTCGTATGGGCAGGTCAGGGCGTGTCCGAGCTCGGCTCGCAGATCTCGACCGTCGCCTATCCGCTCCTCGTTCTCGCGCTGACGCACTCGCCGGCGAAGGCGGGCTTGGTCGGACTGGCCGCGACGCTGCCGCTGCCGCTGCTGGCGCTGCCAGCCGGCATGCTCGCGGATCACTTCGACCGCAAGCACCTGATGCTGACCTGCGACGCGATCCGGGCCGCCGCGCTGGCGGCGCTGACGATTGCGGTTTTCGCCGGCCACGTGGCGTTCGGCGTGATCGCGGCGGTGGCGTTCATCGACGGCGCGCTGATGACCGTGTCGTTCGTCACGGAGCGGGGCGTGCTGCGCCGGCTCGTGCCGCCCGAACAACTGTCAGCTGCCGTGGCTCAGAACGAGTCGGTCTTCTACGCCTCGAGCATCCTCGGTCCGCCGGTGGGCGGTCTGCTGTTCGCGATTGCGCGCGCAGTGCCCTTCCTGGCCGACTCCGTCTCCTACGCCTTCTCCGCCGCGGCGAAGCTGCTTACCCGCGCCCAGTTCCAGGTCGAGCGCACGCAGGAGCGTGGCAATCTGGCGGCCGAGTTCACGTCGGGCCTGCGCTGGTTATGGCGCCAACCGCTACTGCGGACCTGTTCGCTGCTCACGGCTGCGGCCAACCCGACGTGGCGCGCGCTGTACCTGATGCTCGTGGTACTCGCCAAGCGTCACGGCGCCTCCTCGACGCTTGTCGGAGTGATGTTCGCGATGATCGCCGCTGGCGGGCTGCTCGGTGGGTTCCTGGCCGGATCCCGGTTCGCCGACCGAATCTCGGCACGGGCCGCTGTGCGCTTCGACATCTGCGTCACAGCGCTGCTGATGCCACTACTGCTGATCGCGCAGGGCACGCTGTTCACCGCCCTGATCGTGGCGCTGATCGAGGTCCCGGCCCCGATCGCGAATTCCCAGATCGAAGGCCTACGCGGAACGCTGGCCCCCGAGTACATGCAGGGTCGGGTCCACGCCGCCGCCGGCACACTTTCCCAGTCCCTGGGCTGGGCCGGACCGTTGGCGATCGGCTTGGCCCTCGAGCGCTTCTCGAGTACGACGAGCATCCTCATGCTTTGCGGATGGGCGCTGCTATCGGCGCTGGGGGCACTGCTGCTGCCTAGCATGCGGAGCGATCGTCAATGGGAGACCTCGCTGGCAGAACTTTCCTGATCACCGGCGCGAACACCGGCATCGGCAAGGAGACGGCGCGGGCGCTCGCGAGTCGCGGTGCGCGGCTGTATCTTGCGTGCCGCTCGTCGGAGGGCGGGCGCCGGGCGATCGACGAGATCTCGACCCAGACCGGCAACCACGATCTCCAGCTGCTGGCGCTCGACCTCGGCGACCTGACCTCGGTCAGGCGCTGCGCCGAAGAGTTCCTGGCGACCGGAGAGCCACTCCATGGGCTGATCAACAACGCGGGCGTGGCCGGCGCGCGCGGGATGACCGAGAGCGGGTTCGAGCGGACGTTCGGCACCAATCACGTCGGCCCGTTCCTGTTCACCAACCTGCTGCTGGACCGCCTGCGCTCCAGCGCACCGGCGCGGATCGTCAACGTTGCCAGTGTCGCCCACTACGACGCGCCCGGGATCGACTGGGAAGCCGTCCGCCGGCCCACGCGCACGGTCACCGGCATGCGCGAGTATCGGGCATCGAAACTCGCCAACGTGCTGCACGCCCAGGAGCTGGGCCGACGGCTCGAGGGGACCGGGGTTACCACGTACGCGCTCCATCCCGGCGTGATCGCATCCGACATCTGGCGGCGGGTGCCGTGGCCGGTGCGCTCGCTCATGAAGTCGCGAATGGACTCACCCGAGCGCGGCGCGAGGACCTCGCTGTACTGCGCCACCTCGCCGAAACTCGCGGGCGAAAGCGGTCATTACTACGACGATTGCCGCGCCAAGGAGCCCGCCGCCGCGGCCACGGCGGAGCTGGCGGGCGAACTGTGGCGGCGCAGCAGCAGCTGGACCGAGCAGACCGTGAGCGCCTGAACGATCACCGCCAGCGCCGCTCAGGCGAACGCGAGCCCGCGCTCGCCTGAGCGGACGGGGACCGAACTACGGAGCCGGAACGAGCTCGCGCAGCGTGTTGTTTGCGTCATCGACAAAGTAGACGCCGTCGACCCCGGGTGGCACGGTCAAGCCGAACAGCGCGCCCGCGCCGCCGGTCGAGTCCGCGGCGATGTCGGTCTGGGCGCCGCCCGGCGTCGTCTCGACGATGTTGCCGTCGCCGCCGTTCGCGGTGAGGATGTCGCCGTTAGGCGCGAGCGTCATCCCGAGCGGACCGTTCAGCTCGCCGCCGGATGACACCGTGAACCCGCCATGACCGGCTGGGAACTCACGGAACGGCGCGTCGGGGATCGCGGCGATCCGGCTGTTCTGCGTGTCGGCGACGTACAGCGTCCCATCGGGGGCCAGGGCGTCGCCCGTTGGCCCGACCACCAGCGCGTTCGGGTCCGTGCGCTCGGCGAAGCCGGTGGCGATCACGTGTTCGTCGAGCACGAACGGACGGACACCGGGGATCGTAAGCAGCTGGATCCGGACGACCGTTCCGCCGTGTACGACGTTGCCCGGCACGCTCGGCCCACCGGTGTCGGCGGCCACCGTGCCGTTCAGCACGTTGGTCACGTACAGCGTGGTGAAGAAGCCGTCGTCGACCGCGGTCATATCCCACGGCCCGTTGATCGGACCGCCGGCGATCGTCTCGACCACCTGCCCGTGGCTACCCAGCACGATCAGGCATCCCGCGCCGGCCGTGGCCGACGTCCCGTCCGTCGTCGGCAGGCTGCCTACGATCACGAACCCGCTGCGGGTTACAGCCAACGCGGTGGTCAGCCCGACCCCGCCTGGGCACGCGGGGTCACTGATCTGCGCGAACTGCTTGGCGGTGCCCTGGGTGTTGTTTCCGGTGGGCGGGATCTGCACGATGGTTGTGCCGGTCCCCTGCTCGCCGGCCGGCGGTGAGGAGTTGTTGAAGTTGCTGACAAGCAGATCGCCGCGCCTGAGGCCACCGATGGTGTTGGGCACGGTCACGATGCCGTACGGGTTCTGGTCCCCGTTCATCGGCACCGTGGTCGCAATCGGTGACGGATTCGGCTGGAGGCTCGAAATGAACGGCCTGGCCTGAGCGGCCGCCGCCGCGATCCCCAGTCCTCCGCAGGCACAAATGGACAGAGCGACGGACATCCCAATCCGTCGTCCGGGCTTTAAGCGTGCGCGTCCCCCCGGAGCGCGTGGAGTCCAACTCACCGGCATGCTCTCCTCCTACGGTTGGTGACTGCTAACGATTGCGATGAAAGACGCCGGTTCATCACCGAACCTTCCCAACCCTCCTGTGGACTTCACGCGAACGACACAGGCGTTAGCCCGGGGTCTCGCCGGGTAACGGCGGTCGTGAGCTCGGCGTGGGTGTTCAGTCAGCCCGGCCGGGCATCAATGGCGCGAGGAAGGCGGGACGTCCACTCGGCGTGTCGCCGGCCTCGCGCCAGCCGGTAGATTGGCGCGATGCGATTCGTCCACACCTGCGTCCGCGTGCAGGACCCCGCGGCCTCCGAGCACTTCTACCGCCTGCTCGGGTTCGAGCGTCGCGGCCGGCTCAACTTCGAGACCGCCTACAACATCTACATGGGACTCCCCGGCGACGGCGACACCCTCGAGCTGACCGTCAACCGTGGTCGCGAGGAGCCCTACGACCTCGGCGACGGCTACAACCACATGGCGCTCGTGGTCGAGGACCTCGACGCGCTGCTCGCCAAGCTCCGCGCGGAGGGAATCGAGCCCGAAAAACCGCCCTACGCCCCCGGCGGCCGCCCCGAGATCGGCCGCATTTGCTTCGTTGCCGACCCGGACGGCTACCGGATTGAACTGATCGACAAGGACTTCCCGACACCCCAGGATCCGGACGACTGAATCGCCGTCCGGGCGGGAGTAGAGTGGCCCTACCACCGTCCGAGAGGAGAGGGCATGTACGAGAAGGATGGCGAGAAGTACTTCATCGTCGACGGCCACCAGCACTTCTGGGACGCGAGTCCCGCCAACTGGGTCAAGGGGCAGGAGCAGTACGCCAAGGGTTGGATCGAGTGCTTCCACGCCTACATGGGCCTAGGCCCGGCCGACACGCACTGGCCGCTCGAGAAGTTCCAGAAGTACTCCGAGGACGACTACGCCCACGACGTGTTCGAAGCGGGCCACATCGACCACGCCGTCCTCCAGTCGACTTACCTCAAGGAGTGGTACACGGACGGCTTCAACACCGCCGAGCGCAACGCCCGAATGGTCGAGAAATTCCCCGACAAGCTGATCGTCAACGGACGGTTTGACCCACGCGAGGGCGAGGCCGGACTCAAGCAGCTCGAGGAGGACGCCAAGCGTTACAACCTCAAGGGCGTCAAGGTCTACACGGCCGAGTGGTACAAGGGCTCGCGCGGCTGGAAGCTGACCGATCCCGTGGCGCAGATGTTCCTGGACAAGTGCAAGGAGCTCGGGATCAAGAACGTCCACGCCCACAAGGGCCCGACGATCTGGCCGCTGGACAAGGACGCGTTCGACGTCAAGGACATCGATGTCGCCGCCACCAGCAACCCCGAGCTCAACTTCATCGTCGACCACGTGGGCCTGCCGCGGATCGAAGACTTCTGCTTCATGGCCACGCAGGAGCCGAACGTGTACGCCGGCCTGGCCGTGGTGATCGGCGGCCTGATGCACGCCCGGCCTCGGTTCTTCAACAAGGTCATGGGCGAGCTGCTCTTCTGGGTCGGCGAGGACAAGCTGCTGTTCGGCTCGGACTACGCCATCTGGGAGCCGGCGTGGCAGGTCGAGGGGTTCATCGACTGGAACATCCCCGACACCGAGGAGTACTCGGACTACGCGCCGGTCACGACCGCGGCCAAGAAAAAGATCATGGGACTCAACGCGGCGAAGCTGTACGACATCGAGGTGCCGGCCGAGCTGCAACTACAGAACGGCGGCACCCCGGCAGCCAAGGACGACGCACAGCTCGTCGAGACCGCGTGACGTGATCAAGGAGCGCGTGATCGACGCGCTCGCCGAGGTTTACGACCCCGAGCTCGATGAGCCGATCACCCGGCTCGGGTTCGTGACCTCGTGCGAGGTCTCGACCGACGGCGACGTCGAGGTCGTCCTGCGGCTTCCCACGCCGCAGTGCGCGCCGAACTTCGCGTTCCTGATGGCAGCCGACGCACGCGAGGTGGTGCGCCGCCTGCCCGACGTCCGCGAGGTGACGATCAAGCTCGAGGACCACTACACGGGTCAGGAGATCAACGAGGCGCTCGGCCGGGGCGAGGGCTTCACCGGGGCGTTCCCGGGCGAGACCGCCGACGACGACCTCACCGCGCTGCGCGAGCTGTTCCTTCGCAAGGCGCTGGTCGGGCGGGAGTCACGGCTGTGCGAGTCGCTCCTGGCGGGCGGGGCGACGCCCGAGGAGGTCGCCGCGCGCCGTGTTGGAGACCTGCCCGACGTCCCCGACGCCCGCCGGTGCATCGAGCTCCGCCACCACCTGGGGCTGCCTGACGATCCGGCTTCGCCGGCGTTCGTGCTCCCGAGCGGCGAGCCGGTGGCAGCGGAGGAGCTGAAGCGCTGGCTGCGCACGGCTCGGCTCGTCCGCATGAGCCTCGAGGTCAACGGGGGCATGTGCCGTTCGCTCATGCAAATACGCCACGGCGTGGCGATCGACGATCCTGAGGAGGTCCTGACATGAAAGCGGCGAGGCTGCACGCCTACCACGAGGCGCTCAAGCTCGAGGAGGTCGGCGAGCCCAAGATCGTCGGACCGCTCGACGTGATCGTGCGGATCGGCGCGGCCGGGCTTTGCCGCACCGACCTCCATATCCAGGAGGGTCAGTGGGCGGAGAAGTCGCAGGTCGTACTCCCGTACACGCCCGGGCACGAGAACGCCGGCTGGGTGCACGAGGTCGGCTCCGCCGTGACCAACGTCGAGGTCGGCGACACGGTGATCGTCCACCCGTTCATCACCTGCGGGCTGTGCAGCGCGTGCCGTCGCGGCGACGACATGCACTGCGTGAACGGTTCGTTCCCGGGCATCAACCGCGACGGCGGCTTCGCCGACTTCCTCCAGACCTCGGCGCGCTCGGTGGTCAAGCTGGCTCCCGGCCTCGAGCCCAAGGACATCGCCGCGCTGGCCGACGCCGGCCTCACCGCGATCCACGCCGTCAAGAAGGCGATCCCGGTGCTCGAGCCTGGGACAACCGCGGTCGTGATCGGCGCCGGCGGTCTCGGTCACATCGGCATCCAGTGCCTGAAGGCCATGACCTCGGCTACGGTCATCGTGGTCGACCCGTCCGAGAAGGCGCTGGCCCTGGCCGGTGAGATGGGTGCCGACCAGACGGTCAAGGTCGACGGTTCCAAACACGTCGACACGGTCAAGGAGATGACGGACGGGTTCGGCGCCGAGGCGATCATCGACTTCGTCGGCGAAAAGGGCGCGATCGAGGACGGCATCGCGATGGTGCGCGACGGCGGCTTCTACTACGTGATCGGCTACGGCGAGAACATCGACATTCCCACGATCGACGTCATCTCGCGGGAGATCTCGTTCATCGGCAACCTGGTCGGCACCTACACCGACCTCGAGGAGTTGATGACGCTCACCGCCCAGGGGCAGGTCACGCTGCACACGAGCACCTATCCGCTCGACGCGATCAACGACGCGATGGCCGACCTCGACGGCGGCCGGCTCCAGGGCCGGGGAATCCTGATTCCCGCAGGCGGCTAGCCGCTTACGCGGCGCGCGCCTTGGGAAGGCCCGGGTCCCAGGGGATGTCGTCTATAACGTCGGGGCAGAGGCCCACCGGCCCCGCCCTGACCAGCTCGAACGCCGTCCGGATCTTGTCCGGCAGGAACTCCAGGCAGCGCAGGTTCCGGCAGTTCTCGACCATGATCCGCACGGTCGACATCCCCATCACGCCCGGCCCGCGCTGCATGCCCGTCACCTCGTACAGGTCGATCCCGTCCGTGATGTAGGCGCCGAGCTGCATCCTCGGGTCCCGCTCGACGATGCTCATGGTCGCCAGCGTCATGATTGCCCGGCGTAGTACCCGTTATCTGCAGCCTCAATCAACCCCTCGTCGGTTGACGAAAGGTTTTAGGAGCTTTGGAGCCGGCGGTTTGGTCAGTCTCGAGGCGTGAGCGTGTAGCGCACGGTCTGCACGCGGATCAGGCCATCGCGAAACACGAATGTGTCGATCCCGTCGAGGGCCTGCGTGTTCTCGGACTTCGCGTTCCACTCGATGAACAGCACGTCCCCCTCGAAGATCGTCGTTGGGACATGCCACTCGGCGCTCGGGAGGTCCGACAGCAGCTCGGTGAACCCCTGCCGGACGCCGTCCTTGCCGTAGAGCGGTCCGGCGGGCGTGATGAACACGGCGTCGTCGGAATAGTCGGACACGATGCCTTCAAGATCTCCGGCGATCAGCACGTCGGCGTGATGCCCGAAGACCTCCTGCGGGGTACGTACGCTCGTCGCCTCCATCGCTCTTCTCCTCTCGCGGAACGTCGGTGCCGTGTCCGGGCGAGCATATCGCCGCCTTCAGTCCCTCATCAGCTCATGTAGGAACCGCTCACGGGCCTCGAGGAAACTTTGCGTGAGCCGCACCGGTTCAGCGTCCTCGTAGTCGACCGGCTCCAGACCACGCTCGTTGCAGTGGTAGATCCACGCGTTCGGATACGCGAGGATGATCGGTGAGTGCGTGGCGATGATCAGCTGCGAGCGATCCCGGACGAGCTCGTGGATGCGCCGGAGCGCGGTCAGGCAGTTCTGGGTCGACAGCGCGGCTTCCGGCTCGTCGAGCAGGTACAGGCCGTCGGGCCCGAAGCGGTTGACCATCACGGCCAGGAACGACTCTCCGTGCGACTGCTCGTGCAGCGAGCGCCCACCGTAGGGGGCGAGCGGGTCGCCGCCTAAGCCGAGGTCGTCCTTCAGTTCCTCGAGATAGGTCGCCGCGGTGAACAGGCTCTCCGCGCGCAGGAAGAAGTCGGTCCGCGGGCGCCGGGCGCCGCGGATCAGGCGGACCGCGCTCGAGAGCTCCGAGTGCGACGCGCGGGTGTTGAAGGCAAAGTTCGAGGAGCCGCCCTCCGGGTTCATGCCGGCCGCGACCGCGATCGCCTCGAGCAGCGTCGACTTGCCGCTTCCGTTTTCCCCGATCAGATACGTGACGCTCGGGTGCAGCGGCAGGCCGCCGGCCAGCGGCGCGATCGCGGGGAGCGTCCAGGGGTAGCCGGCACGGGACCGTCCGTCATCTGGCTCCAGCAGCTCGACCGACTTCAGAAACGCGTCAGCCACGCCCGACGAACGGCATCTCCGCGGCCATCACGGTCATCGACAGGACGTTCGCGCTGAGCGGGAGCCCCACCATGTAGAGCACCGCGTCGGCGACGTCCTCGGCGGACATCGTCGGCTCGGGCACGATCGATCCGTCCGCCTGGAGCGCGCCGACCTCGAGCTGCTTGGTCATGTCGGTCGCGGCGTTGCCGATATCGATCTGGCCGCACGCGATCCCGTGGCGGCGCCCCTCCAGCGCGAGTGCCTTGGTCAGTCCCGTGATGCCGTGCTTCGTGGCGGTGTAGGCGACCGCGTTCGGCCGTGGGACGTGTGCGGACAGCGAGCCGTTGTTGACGATCCGCCCGCCCTGCGGCCTCTGCCTGATCATCTGCCGAAAGGCGGCCTGCGCGCACAGGAAGGCACCCGTGAGATTGGTCTGCACGACCGCCGACCAGTCGGCGTGGGCAACGTCCTCGACCGGCGCCGGCGGGCCGAACACGCCGGCGTTGTTGATCAGCACGTCGACCCGGCCGGCGCGATCGACGACGGCCTCAAACAGCGCCTCGACGCTGTCGGGGCGGGTGACGTCGGTTGGCACCACGAACGCCTCGCCGCTGGGCGGCAGCTCGGCACGGGTGGCTTCGAGGGTCTCACGTCGCCGGCCCGCCAGCGCCACCCGGTACCCGGCCTCGGCCAGTCGCAGCGAGATCACCCGTCCGATTCCCGACCCCGCGCCGGTGACGATCGCCACGACCGGCGCCGGCGCCTGCTCGTCAATGCCCATGCGCAGATTCTCGGTTATCGTCGCGCAGCGTGTCGGAGCACCCCCTGTCAAGCACGGTCGTCGGGAGCTATCCCCAACCGGAGTGGCTGATCGACCGCGAGGCGCTCGGCTCACACTCCGTGCCCCGCGTGCGCGTCAGCGGTGCGTGGCGGATCCCCGAGCCGTACCTCGAGGAGGCCCAGGACGACGCCACCGCGGTGGCCATCCGCGACATGGAACGGGCCGGGATCGACACGATCACCGACGGGGAGATCCGCCGCGAGAGCTACTCGAACCGGTTCGCCACCGCGCTCGAGGGCGTCGACGCCGACTCTCCCGCCACGATCCACACCCGGGACGGTGCCGCCCGGACCGTACCTCGGATCGTTGCCCGCGTCCGTTGGCGCGAGCCGATCGAGGCGCGCGACGTCGAGTTCCTGCGCGCCCGGACCGACCGGCGCACAAAGATCACCCTGCCCGGCCCGTTCACGATGGCCCAGCAAGCGAGCAACGAGGCCTACGACGACCCCGATGAGCTGGTCATGGACCTGGCCGCGGCGGTCAACGCCGAGGCCCGGGCGCTCGAGGCGGCCGGCGCCGACGTGATCCAGCTCGACGAGCCCTGGTTGCGCAACGACCCAGAGGGGGCCCGGCGGATCGCGGTCGCGGCGATCGACCGCGCCCTCGAGGGGCTGACCGCCACCACCGCGGTTCATCTCTGCTTTGGGTACGCCGCCCTGGTTGCAGACAAGCAAGCCAATCGCTACGACTTCCTCGGCGAGCTGAGCGACAGCATCGCGCGGCAGATCTCGGTCGAGGCGGCCCAGCCCAAGCTGGACCTCGGCCAGCTATCCGAGCTAAGCCCCAAGGTCGTGGTGCTCGGGGTGCTCGATCTCGGCGACGCATCGGTCGAAAGTGCGGACACCGTGGCCGCACGGATCCGGGCCGCGCTTGCCCACGTGCCGGCCGAGCGGCTCGTACCCGCCCCCGATTGCGGGATGAAGTACCTCCCGCGCGAGCTGGCATTCGCAAAGCTGCGGGCGCTCAGCGCCGGCGCCGCCCTGGTGCGCCGGGAAATCTCCTGACCGCGCCTGGCGTCTATCGCTTCGGCGAAACCTCGCCGCGGACCAGCTCGATGTAGCGCGCGGCCGAGCGCTCGACGATCGCCTTGCCGTCGCCGTCGATGATTGGTCCCCACCACCCGCCGTAGAGGCGTTCGAACTCGTAGGGGGAGAGCGCATCGACCAGATGTCGGACGGCGCGCTCGGGGAGCGGCAGCCGGTTGGGGGCGCTCCAGATGAACGACACCCGGTCGGCACCCGGGGTGATGAACAGCGTGTCGCCGACAAACAGCGCGCCGGCGCCGCCCGCCCCGGCCGACCAGTGCAGGACCGCGCTGCCCGGGAAATGGCCGCCGCACTGAACGAGCGTCACGCCGGGCAGAACCTCATGGCTGCCCGACCAGACCCTGACCGCGGGGTCGGGACGCATCAGCCAGTGCCGATCGGCCTCCGCGATCAGGATCTCGGCGTCGAACGCGTGACTCCACTCGACGATCGCGCCGTACATGTGCGGATGGCTCGAGCTGACCGCCGCCAACCCGCCCGCCGCGCGTACGGCGTCGATCGCCGCCTCGTCGATGAACGCCGGCGGATCCCACAGGAGGTTCCCCTCGGGCGTCGAGACGAGCAGACCGCGCTGCCCCACCCCGACGTCGCCGGGCTTGAAGCCGATTCCGACCAGGTCGGGCTCGTGCTCGCGCACCTCGGTGTGGTGGCCGGACCTGGCGAGCTCTTCCATCGTCGTCCACCTCTGCCCGGTGGGCGGCACCCACTGGCGCTCGTCCTCGCACAGCGGGCAGCGGGCCGGCGGCGCCAGGCCGGGCGGGAAGCTGGCGCCGCAGGTGGGACAGACCCAGGTGTCGCTGATCGTCATGGGCATGGTGTCAAGGATTGCATCCTTTGCGGGCCGGCCCGGGTCCCGGCTCACCCCGCCTGGCAGACCATGGTGGGCGGTTATCGGCACACTCGCCGATCGGCACCGGCCGAGTGCGCCATCATCCGCGACAGTGGCGGTTGCCGGCGCTCTGGCGCGCCGCGCCGGGCCGAGTGGGCCACTAACCGCCGCATCCCAGGCACAACCGCGGTTTGTAACTGGCACGCGCGCGGGTATGTAGCTGGGGCAGTTCGATCCAGGCAGGGATCACCCTCGCCGCGCCACCGGAGGAATACTCATGCGCAAAGCCGTCGGTACCGGAGTGACCGTCGCGATCTTGTCCGCCGCCATGCTCGCGGGAGCGGGTGCCGCGGGTGCCCGGGTCCATGCCCGGAGCGCACCGCGCGCCCGGAGCACGTTACGCACAACCGGAGCACTCATCCCGAGCCACAAGGGCCAGGTGCTCCCGCTGCACGGTGGCACGACCGACAGCCTCAACTGGTCCGGCTATGCGGTAACCCCGAGTACGGACAACATCACCGCCGTCTCCTCGGCGTTCACCGTCCCGTCGGCCGGTCTGGTGCCCCCGGGCTTCGCCGCCACGTGGACCGGAATCGGCGGCTACAGCTCGAGCGACTTGATCCAGGCCGGGACGGCCGAGCAGTCGCTGCCCTCAAACCCGCTGGTTGGCGACCAGTACTACGCGTGGTACGAGCTGCTGCCCGCGAGCGAGACGCAGCTGACCGGCTGCACCGGGGACGCGAACTGCACGGTCACCCCCGGCGACGACGTCACGGTCAACATCAGCCAGGTGTCGGGCGACACGTGGAGCATCGCGATGACCGATGCCGGCCACTGGACGTGGAGCAAGGACGTCACCTACAACTCCTCGGAGTCCTCGGGTGAGTGGATCCTGGAGGCCCCGACGCTGGTCGCCCAGACGACGCTCGCCAACGTGGGCACCGTTCACTTCGGCCCGACGTCCACCTACACCGCCGGCGGCGTCACCCACACGATCGCCGAGGGCAACCCGACGCAGATCGACCTGTCCCCCGGCGAGGTCAACGAGGCCACTCCGTCGGCGCTGGCCTCGGACGGCCAGTCGTTCAACGATTGCGCGTACGCACAGAGCTGCGCAACCCCTTGACAAGCGCCCCGCGCCCGCCCGGGCGCGCGGGCGCGAACCGACCTGATCGACGCTCTCAGCACAAGCGTCGACACCACCGAGCCCGGCGTCGTGCGCACCACGCGCGACGGCACCGGGCGAGGAAGTAGTTAGCGCTTCTCTAGGAACTCCCGTGCCAGGCGCTTCGGCGCCTGGCACAGCCACGCCTCGGCGATCAGCTCCTGCAGCTCATCGACGGCGATCTCATCGAGGCGCACCAGGACCGCCGGGTACCCGTCGAAGTGCGGCGTCGTGAAGTAGACCGCCGGATCGTCGGCGAGCAGCGCCTCCTTGGCCCCGGCGTGTTCGACGCGAGCGCCGAGGATCGGCCCGGCCGGCGCGGCGTCGCCGAGGGCGCGTACATCGGCCGGCCGCAGCGGACGCTCCCACACGAACTGTTTGTTGCGCACGCGCCACGACACGTTGCCCCACGAGGTCCCTTCGCTCGTTTCGGGCAGGGCAAGCGCGAGCCGCCGGACGTCCTCCCAGCTGGCCACAAGCTCAGTCCAGCGCCTCGGCGGGTTCCGCCGAATGCGTCGGCCGCGCCCAAACCCCCCGTTCCTGGAGCAGCGCCACCTGCCGGCGGGTCACCTCGTCGCGGTACTCGGCGTGGGTGTACGGCGCGCGCTCCAGGTACAGGTTCTTCGGGTAGACCGGCTGCTCATAGATCAGCTGGTATTGCTCGGTCGTCAGGTCCTTCATCCAGTTGTCCCACTGCGCGGTCTGGCGGAAGTGCCGCAGCGCCTCGATGTCGACCGTCCCGCCGATCCAGGTCGAGCCGGCGCCGTAGGGGACCTCGGTCACTACATGGCCCCGGTAGTCGACGATCTGCGAACCGCCGGAGAAGGTGTCAATCGGGACGGTCGTGTCCTTGTCGAGGTAGTACGTGCCGAGGTTCATCGCGATCACGTACATGTTGTTGTCCAGCGCGCGGGCTCGTGTCTGGACCGAGAACATGCCGCTCATCACGCCCGGCGCCGGGTAAGGGCCCCGGTAGGCGATCTCGCAGCCGTTCATCGCCAGGCCGCGCGCGTTCTCCGGATACGACGCCTCGTTGGCCATCATGATCCCGATCCGGCCGATCGCGGTGTCGGCCACCGGGTAGAACGCGCTCAGCTCACGCCCGTACAGCTCGATCCAGCGGTCCCACACGTTGTGGGGCGTGACCGAATGCTCGACCGGCAGCAGCGGCACGAGCTTGTGGTGCTTGAGCACGACCGTGCCGTCCTCGGGCTCGATCACGAACCCGACGTTGAAGAAACGTCCGGGGAACTCGGGATGCCGGGCCTTCGCCTGGGCGATCACGTACGCGTTCCACTGGCGCGCGAGCCGACCCAGCTGGTCGGTCTCCGGCCCTGGGATGTCGATCGCGCACTCCCGCGCGTAAGTCTCGTGATCGAGGTCGAGCACCTCGTCGGTGAACCCCTGGAGGCCTCCCTCGGGGATGCAGATCAACCGCACCGGTAGGTCCATGCTCGACAGCCAGGAGGCCGCCTTGACCATGTGCGAGATGTGCTCGAGGTTCCAGCTGATCTCCTCGCGCCGGCGGATGCCGCGCATCGTCTGGATCAACCCAACCGCCTGATACGGCTCGATCATCGTCACCCTCCTCCCAAGGCGCCGCCGGCAGGCGCCGCCGACAGAATCCCATTTTTCCTATGGCTGCTCGAAGGCTGCCTACGCGACTCTACCTGCAGCGCGCAGGCGCTCCACCGCGATCACCGCGATGTCGTCGGCCTGCGAGCCATGGGCAAAATCGCGCACCGCAGCCTCGATACGAGCCACGGCGTCGGCGGCGCCGGCCACGCCGTGGAGCGTCGCGATCAGGCGATCCTCTCCGAAGCGCTCCTCTTCGCCGACCGTGTCGACCACACCGTCGGTGTAGAGGACAAGCTGGTCACTCCCATCGAGGTGGACGGTTACCGGCGTCCACTCGCCGCTGTCGTATGCGCCCAGGAACGGCGCGAACTCACCAACCGGCTCCGGGTTACCCGCGCGCACGTGAAACGCCGGCGGGTGACCGGCCAGGACAACGTCGGCCGTGGCGCGACCGTCGACCTCACCCAGCACCGCGCAGCACACGCTGACCAGCGAAAGTCCTGGCCGCTCGCGCAGCGCGGCGTTCAGCTGCTCGAGCGTGGCGACGGGGTCGCCCAGGAGCTTTCCGGCCGTGCGCAGCGTGTAGCGCGAGAGCGAGGTCAGCGCAGCCGCCTCGGCCCCGCGACCGGCCACGTCCCCGACCACCACCATCCAGCCGCCCTGGACCTCGAACGCGTCGTAGAAATCACCGCCCACCTCGTTCTGCTCGCCGGCGGCCACGTACAGACCGGCGAGGCGGAATCCGGGGATCTCCGGGAGCTCGGGCGGGAGCAGGCTGCGCTGCAGGATGGTGGCGATCAACGATCGTTCGGCGTACAGGCGCGCGTTCTCGACTGCGATCGCCGCACGGCGGCCCAGCTCGCGAGCCAGGCTCAGGTCGCTCTCGTCGAATGTTCGTCCCGACTCGGTCATGCCCAGGAAAAGCGCGCCGATCGGTTGCTGGCCGACGAGCGCGAGAGGCACGGCGATCACCCGCCCGGCCAGCCGCGCGTGGTCCGTTGCGACCACCTCGGCCGCAACCGCGAGCTCCTCCTCGCGCACCTCGCCCGGCTCGCCGGCGTGGGAATCCGTCCCCGACTCCCCGCCCGCCGCCGCGACCTCCTCGAGCTCCCCGTTGGGGACCCGCATCAACACCTGGCAACGGTCGGCGAGCACGGACACGGCGAGCTCCGCCATCCGTTGCAAGCTCTGGTGGTAATCGAGCGAGGAGGACAGGGCCTGGCCCGCCTCGGCCAGCAGGCGCTGCGCGCGTTCGGCCCGTTTCACCTCGGTCAGGTCCTCGATGACGCTGATCACCATCGACAGCGCGCCGTCGGGGTCGAACACCGGCGTGGCCTTGTGCAGCAGCCAACGCTGCTCGCCCGTGGCGCGAATGATGTTGTTGACCAGCAGCGGACCCGGCCGCTCACCGCGAACCGCGAGCATGGACGGTAGATCCGTCAGCGACAGTCGCCGTCCATCCTCGTCGAACACGTCGTAGAGCGCCATCAAGGTCCCCGGCGCCGCGGCGGTGATCTCCTCCACGGACGTGAGCCCGAGCAGCCGGGCCGCCGCCGGGTTGGCGAAAACCATTGCACCGCCGGCGTCGCGGACGATCACCGCCTCGGCCAGGTTGGTCAGCGTTACCTCCAGCCGCTGCTCGAGCCCGCTGAGCGCCGCCGACAGGCCGGCATTGTCAAGCGCCAGCGCCAGGCGGGCCGACAGGAGTTCGGCGAAGCGCAGGTCCTCAGGACCGTAATCGCGACCGGACGGGCCGACGCCGCAGGCCAGCGCACCGACGATGCGCCCTCGTGCCAGGAGCGGCACGTCCAGCACCGAGCGCAGCTCGAGCGCCCGAAGCAACTCGAAGTCCGCCTCGTCGGCGGTGATCGCCCGCAAGTGCGCGTCCGTCACCCGCTCGATTAGCTGGCTCTCCCCGCTCGCGAGCGCCGCCGGCAGCCCGACCGGCGCTTCGGGGATGGGCCGTCGGCGCAGCAGGCCCTTCTCGAGGTCTTCCCGCCCTGGCCCCTCCACGCGAGACCCGACCCTCCGAAACACGCCCTCCGGCGAGATCGTGTCGAGCGTCGCCACGTCGGCGAACGCCGGTACGACGAACTCGAGCAGCCGCGCAACGGTCTCGCCGAGCAGCACCGTGCCGTCCGCGACCTCGTCGATCGAGGCGAGCAGCGCGAACCGGTCCTGTTCGTAACCCGGGCTCAATCGCCCTCACTGGCGGCCGGCAACGTCGACGGGTCGACGAAGAGCCGTTCATCGCCGGCGAGCCCAGCGATCTCGAACAGCCGCTGCACCTTCGGCGGCCCGGGAAACACAGCGAACCGGTAGCCGTCCGCAGCGGCCCGCTGCTGCTCTTCAATGATCAGGCGAAGGCCGGAGGTGTCCATGAACCCGACCTCGCGCAGATCTAGGAACACCGGCCCGCGATCCGCCCGCGCGGCGTCCATGGCCTCGGCGGCCTGGGCGACCGTCGAGAGATCGATGTCGCCGCAAGCCGAAACCACCGACGCCTCGCCGACTCGCCGGAGCTCGAGGTTCAGATGACCCGCCCGTCGCACACTGCCTCCCGCACCTCCTCTACTGCGTCAAACCGCCTCTCCGACGGCTGCGCGCAGGGCGGAGAGGTCGGCCGATCCGAACACCACGCGATTTCGCGTGGCGACATACACCAAATCCAGGTCGACGCCCGCCCGCGCGATCTTCCGCGTCAGATCGGCCAGTACCCCAGGCCGGTCCTCCACGTCGACCACCACGACCTCGCGCTCGCGCGTCACCGCCAGGTGCGAGATCGCGAGGGAGTGCCTGGCCGCTCCCGGGTGCGGCACGAGAATGTGGAGCTCGGCCTGCTCGCCCGCTCCGATGCATGTGGCCGCCGCGATGTTCACGCCGGCGTCGCTGATTGCGGCCGCGACCTGCGCCAGCGCTCCCGGTGTGTTCTCGATGTCGATTACGAGGTCGTACGCCATGTGGACGGGTGAAAGCGCCAGCCTACTATCCGGAGGCGGTTCATGGGAGGGGCCTCATACAACCGGCCAGCGGCGCCACCAGTTACCTTCCCGGGCGATGAGCTCACCTCCAGCGCGTTATGACCACGTGGTGTGGATCGCGATGGAGAATCACGCGACGACGACCCGCCCGCGTCGCACCGTCTCGACGTGCCAAGCATCTTCGGTCTGCTCCCGAGCGGCGGGTCGCGCTCGCTCCAGGAATCAATGCCGTCGAACTGCCAGCAGACCGACTCCGGCGAGTACGCCGTGCGCCACAACCCGCAGGCGTATTACGTCAACGTCGCCGGTGACTGCGCTCGCTACAACACTCCGTTGAGTGACCCGCCCGACCTCTCAGCCAGGTTCACCTTCGTGACCCCCAACCTGATCGACGACATGGACGACGGGACGGTCGCCGACGGCGACACCTGGCTGTCGTCATTCGTGCCGAAGTTCCGAGTACTGACCACTACTCGATGCTCCGCACGACCCAGGAGATGCTCGGACTCGAGCCGTTACTCGGCAACGCGGCTACCGCGGCCGACATGCGCACGCCGTTCAACCTCTGAGGACCCACCTCACGCGGCCGACTCCGCCGCCAGTGACTCGAGCGGCGTCGCCGTGTCGACGAGCGCCTCCACGTCGACCTGCCGGCGCGAGCGGATCAGGTCCTGGACGTGCCGGTTGACGTCCCATACGTTGACGTTCATACCCGCCAGGACCCGGCTCTCGCGCAGCCAGAACGCGACAAACTCCCCCGCCTCGGGAGCGCCGCGGAAAACCACCTCGTCCCAGTGCTCCGCGTAACCCGAGTACTCCATCCCGACGTCGTATTGGTCGGAGTAGAAGTAGGGGATCCGCTCGTAGCTGACATCCTCGCCGAGCATCGCGCGCGCCGCCGCCGGGCCTTGATTGAGCGCGTTGGCCCAGTGCTCGATCCGGATTGGTCGCTGGTAGAACGGATGCCAGGCGTTCGCCACGTCGCCCGCGGCGAAGACGTTGGGCGCCGAGGTAGCCAGGCGCTCGTTGACGACGATGCCGTTGCTGACTTCGAGCCGCGCCTCGCGAGCGAGCGAGTCGCGCGGTGTGATGCCGATGCCCACGACCGCGAAGTCGCACTCCACGATCGTGCCGTCATCGGCCTTGACGCGCTCGACCGCTTCCCGCCCCTCGAAGGCGTGCACCCCACGCCCAAGCAGCATCCGCACGCCGTGGCGGACGTGCAGATCGCGATAGAACGCGCCGATCTCGGCTCCGAACACCCGCTCGTTGGGCAGCGCGACCGGGTCGATAAGGGTTACCTCGAGCCCTCGCTGGCGGGCCGAGGCGGCGAACTCGCTCCCGATCCATCCCGCGCCGACCACGGCCACGCGACCGCCGGCGTCCAGGCGCGCGCGCAGCGCGTCGCAATCGGCCAGCGTCCGCAGGTAGTGCACGCCGTCGAGCTCCTCGCCGGCGACCGGGATCCGCCGCGGCTCGGCCCCCGTGCTCAGCAGCAGCCGGTCGTAGGCGAGCTCGCGATCGCCCTCGATGACCACCACGGACGCCTTTGGGTCGATCGCCGTGGCTGTCACATCCGAGAGCAGCTCGATCTCGTGCTCGTCGTAGTAGCCGGGAGGATGGACGTAGACGTTCTCCCGCTCTGACTCCCCGCGCAGGTAGTCCTTGGTCAACGGCGGGCGCTCATAGGGCCGCTCGGGCTCGGACCCGACTAGCACGATGCGGCCATCGAAGCCGCGCTCGCGCAGCTCCTGTGCGGCCCTGGCTCCGGCCAGGCTCGCGCCGATGATCACGAACGTCTGCTTGCTCATTGCCTTCGACCTCCCATCAGACTGGCGAGTTGACAGACGGGCGACACGGTCGCACGGCGGCGGCACAGCATCCGCTCGAGTGCTTCATGGAGCGGTTGCGGCTGGCGCGGACGTCTCGACGTCGTCGCGGTAGGCGTCGTACGCGGCGGTGTACTCCATGACACGCGCCACCTCGGACACGAACTCCTCGCTGTAGCCAGCCCGGCTCAGCAGGTGAAAGCCCATCTCCATGCCCGAGGTGATGCCGCCGGCGGTCACGATCCGACCGGCGTCGACCACCCGGGCGCGACTGATCCGACAGCCGGGCGCGAGCTCGGCCAGGCGGTCGATCGGGACCTTCCCGGACGGGCCGGCCTCGACCCGGTCGGGCTCCTTGCGGTTGGTTGCCGCCAGCCCGTCGAGCAACCCCATTCGGGCGTACACCCAGGAGCCGGTGCACACGCTGGTTAGCAGACAATCCTCCGGCAGCGAGGCGATGAACTCGTGCAGGCGGCGGTTGTACATCTCCTGGCGGGTGCCGAACCCGCCTGGAATCAAGAAGGCGTCCATCGCGGGCCGGTCCGCGAAGCTGTAGTTCGGCAGCACCGTGAACCCGGCCTGGGCCTGGACGGGGCGCATGGCGTCGGCAATCAGGAACGCGTCGAGCTCTGGGTCAAAGCGCCGCGCCACCGACCACACGCCGTACGGCGCCGCGAAATCGACGATCTCCGCTTCCTTGAACACGTAGACCCCCAACCGGAATCCTGGCATCACCTCTCCTCTTCTCGAACTACCGCCAGCCTACGGCTCGGGGCTCCGCTCACGCCGCCCGGCTTCGGAAGTAGTTGGCGTTCAGCTCGGTGAAATGCCGCCACTCATCGGGGACCTGATCGTCGGCGAAGATCGCATCGACCGGGCAGACCTCGACGCATGAGCTGTCCTTGACACCGATGCAGGGTTCGGCGATCACGCATGTCATGTGCGCCTCCGGGGAGCGGAAATCTTTTTCACAGAGGACTTGGAAAATGACAGCGCCAGCCGCATCGGCTCCGCTCCCCGGGTGATCTCGAGCGCGACCGGCCGGAGCCGTCCGCGGGAGCGCTGGAGCGCCAGCTGGAGATCGTGCCGGTTTCTGAGCGGCCGGCGGTCGGCTGAGGTGAGCAGGTCCCCCGGGCGAATCCCACTCGCGGCGGCGGGCCCGCCCGGATCGACGTGGCGAACCAGGAGTCCCTCGAGTGGGGGCAGCCCCACCGCCCGTCGCCGCTCCAGCGCCATCGGCGCGCCCTCGAGCACGAGGCCGAGCGCAGGAGCCAGCGCGTCATCGTGCGCCGCCGTGTCCTCGAGGGTGTAGAGCAGCTTGCCCAGGAGGTACCCGAGCTGGTCGCGCTCGTCGTCGGACAGGCCGGACAGGAGCTCGCGGGCATTGGTCAGGTGCTCCGGCGCGCACGCCTCGAACAGGTCTCGCCCCGGGCGAGTGATCGAGATCACCGCACCGCGGCCATCGTCGGGGTCGGGCCCGCGCTCGACGAGTCCCCGTCTCACGAGACGGTCGATGCGGACGCTGATCGTGCCGGGTGAGAGACCGAGCTCGGCCCCCAGCCGCCGCTGAGAGAGAGTCTCTCCCTCCAGGCGAACAAGCGTGGCGAGCACGGCGAAGTCGGTGCCACGCAGGCCGAAACGGACGAACGCCTCCTCAAGCCTGGGGCCGAGGCGTGCCTGCAGGCGCGGCAGCCGTGCCGTGATGGCGATCGGCTCAACCGGGAGCTCGGGTCGTGCGATGTGCCAGCTCGCGATCACGCCTGCGATCGAGTCGTCGAGCTCGATTTGGGAGGCCTGGCCTCGGCGCGGCGTCATGCGATGGGAGGGTAGCTTTTCGATCGGGCATAATTTGGCATCAAACTAATTTGCCAAACGATCTCGTCGCAATGATCTAGGAGGACTCGGATGAGCCAAGTCGGGCAGCGCCAGGTTGTCGCCGACCATCACATGCGCGTGGACCGGACGGACTCGAGACCGCGGAAGGTCCTAATCGTGGTCGCCAATCCATCCACCTCGACCACCCTCGGGTGGCCGGTCGGTTTCTGGGGCGCCGAGCTGACCCACCCCTACTACGAGTTCACCGAGCGCGGGATCGAGGTCACGATCGCCAGCCCCGAAGGGGGACGGGTGGAGATGGACTCGCTCAGCGACCCGCGCGATCCGTCCCAGTGGTCAGCCGATGATCTGATCACGATGGGCTTCGTCAACACCGCGGCGCTGATGAAACTGCTCGAGGACACGCCGCGGCTGGCCGATCTGGACCTCGACGAGTTCGACGCGATCATGGTGGCGGGTGGCCAGTCACCGATGTTCACCTTCCGCGAGAACGAGAACCTCAAGCGCGTGGTCCGGCACTTCTACGAGGCAGAGAAGCTCACTGCCATCTACTGCCATGGCACCGCGGTGCTCGCCGACCTGACCTTGTCCGACGGCTCGTATCTGGTCGATGGGAAGACCGTCACGGGCTTCGCCAACGTCGAGGAGGAGTTCAGTGACTCGTTCGTCGGGCAGCGGGTGATGCCGTGGCGAGTCGAGGACGTGCTCAGAGAGCGCGGCGGCAACTACATCCAGGCCGGCCTGTTCAAGGCGTTCGCGGTCCGGGACGGCCGGTTGATCACCGGCCAGCAGCAGTACTCGGGGCGGAAGGTCGCCCAGATGGTGATCGAGGCCCTGGGGGTGTGAGATGAGGATCGGTGTGATCGGTGCGGGCCGCATCGGCGGCAACTGCGCGCGCCAGGCAGTCAAGGGTGGCCACGAGGTGATGTTGTCCTTCGCGCGCGACGTCGCTGGACTTGAGCAGCTGGCGTCTGAGCTGGGCTCCGAGCGAGCCTCGGTCGGGAGCCCGGCCAAGGCAGTCGCCTTCGGCGAGGCGGTGATCTTCGCGGTGCCCTGGGCAGTCATCCCCGAGGCGCTCAACCAGGCCGGCGAGCTGGCCGGAAAGGTGGTGATCGACACCACCAACCAGTTCGGCTCCGGGCCGATGCCGAGCGAAGGTCAGACCGCCGCCTCGTTCAACGCGGGGCGGATGGTCGGCGCGCGCTACGTCAAATCCTTCAACACGCTCACCTCGGCATTCCAGGCCGAGGTGGCGAGACGCGACGACGAGGAGCGGGTCGTCCAGTGGATCTGTGGCGACGACGCCGAAGCCAAGCAGCTGGTCGCGAGACTAATCCAGGACATGGGCTACGTGCCGGTCGACCTCGGCGGCGCGGCGGGCTGCGCGGTGATGGAGGCGCCCCGGCGCCCTGGCGCCGTCTACGGCGAGGAGTACCGCCTGGCCGACGCGCACGCAGTTGTCGAGGCCGTGCGCGCCGGCGTCCCGATACCCCCGACTCCCGTCTACACCTAGGTCCCTGCCGGTCTCGAAGCTTCGTTCTCACTTCTGATAACGTTCCCGCAAGCGAGAACCAATCGAGAGGGAGGCCACCATGCCGCGCACTCGTAAGCCCGGCGCGCGCCGCCGGACGGCCATTTTCGTCGCCGGGGCAATGCTCGTTGAGACCGCCGGACTGTGGCTGCGGGCCCGTCGAATCGGCGGCAACGTCGTCGTCCGCTGCCGGCAGGGTCACCTGTTCACGACGCTGTGGATCCCCGGTGCGTCCGTCAAATCACTGCGGCTCGTCGCCTGGCGCTTCCAGCGCTGCCCGGTCGGCAAGCACTGGTCGCTCGTGACCCCGATCGACGAATCCACGCTGACCGAGGCCGAACGCCGCTCCGCGCACGAGCACCACGACATCCGTCTTCCCTGACCGGACTCACGGCGCGAGCCTGCGGGCGGGCTCGCGCATCGACTCGTCGCCCAACGCCTCCTGGGCGCAGCGCGCGAACAGCCACAGCCTGACGCGCTCTGGGTCGACCTCGAGCAGCTCGGCCATGCGGCGCGACAGCTTGAGCGGATCGCCGGCCAACCGCGTAGCGCAGCCCAGCATGTGCTGCACGGCGTCGTATGCGCGATCGCCCACGAACGGCTTCGGGTCGATCACGAGCCACGGCTCGCGCTCCGCGGCCAGCACGTTCCCGGCGTGGAGGTCGGTGCAGAGCAGCACGTTGTCCCCGGCGGCCGCGGTTGCCGGGAGCTCGCGGAGCAGACCGATCGCCGACCGGGAAAGGCCTGGGTCGAGCCCGCGGGGATCCGCGTCGCACCCGTCCTGCAACGAGTCGGCCCAGGCGCCGCACATCTGCTCCAAAGACCACGCGCACTCTCCGCTGGGGACGTACGGCTCCCCCAGTTCGAGCTCCCATTCCGACACGACCTCCTCCACCACTCGCGCCAGGTCCTCCAGCCACCGCCGGCCGGGAGCGCTCGGGATCGCGCCGGGCGGGTAGCGGTGGGCCATGCCCGAGTCTCCGGCCTACAGGCCGCCGGCCAGTCGCAGCACGGCGCCCGTCGCGTACGTCGCCTCGGGACCAAGCAGCCACACGATGGCCGGCGCGATCTCGTCCGCCTCGGCGAGCCGACCCAGGGGGATCCGCGACGCGACTTGCCGCGCGCGGTCGGGGCGCCCGCCGCGGCGTGGATGTGGGTATTGACCAGGCCGGGCGCGACCGCGTTCACCCGGATCCCGTCCTGCGCGAGCTCCTTGGCCAGTCCCACGGTCAGCGCGTCGACCCCGGCCTTAGCCGCTGCGTAGTGCACGTACTCGTGCGGCGATCCGAGCGTCGCGGCACCCGAGGAGACGTTGACGATCGCCCCGCCGGGCCCGCCGCGCCGGACCGACATGACCCGCGCCGCCTGACGGGCGCACAGCACGACGCCAACCAGGTTGACGTCGATCACCTCCCGGATCACGTCGACCGGTGTGTCGGCCAGGTCGCCGATGTGGGCGGTCACCCCGGCGTTGCTGACGAGTCCAGTGACCGGCCCCAGCTCCGCCGCCTCGCCGAACAGGCGCTCGACCTCGCGTTCGATCGTCACGTCGGCTCGCAACGAGAGGCAGCTGCCGCCGAGGTCGGTGGCTGCGGTGAGGACACGCTCGGCCGACTCGCGGTCGGATCGGTAGCTGAAGGCCACGTCGTGGCCGGCGCGCGCCAGGGCCAGCACGGTCGCCGCGCCGATTCCCCGGCCGCCCCCGGTCACGATCGTCACCGGCCGCGCGCCTTCTTGCACGGCCGACTCCGTCTACGCGCCGGCGAGCTTCTCGAGCTGCGCGAACGCCTCCGCTTCGAGCAGCGCCTGGCATGCCTGCGCGCACGCTCGGCACGCCTTGAGGCACAGCGCGCAGTGGCGGTGATGGGCGGCGTGCCGCTCGCACTCCTCGGCGCAGTCCGAGCAGGTGATGACGCAGGCTCGCAGCAGGTGGTGCGTCACGCGGTGGTTGGCGGCGAAGCGCCGGGACAGCGCCCGCTCGGTCGTCGTGCAGACGTCAGCGCACGTCACACACAGCGCGACGCAGCGCGCCATCGCGGCAACGTCTTCCTCCGCAAGGTCCGAATCCGCGCATGACACGCACGCCTGCTGTGATGCCAGACACGCTTCGATCGCCGCGACCACCGCGTCGAGCGGTAGCTCGGAGGCCACCGGCGAGGCCTCCAGCATGTCTCGCACGAGTGTCATGCCCGGCGGTAGCGGTCTTCCTCCTCGACCGTGCGCTCGGCCGTGGGAATCGCTTCGAGCCGTCCGTCTGGGATCGGCTCGCCGCTCTCGATCGACAGCCCGTAGGTCCCGGCCGCCAGCCTGGCCTCGGCACGCTCGAGCGCGGCGAGCTGGGTCGTCAGTTCCTGGCGGTGTCCCTCGTCGAATTCGTCCTGGTAGAGGTCCTCGTCGTCCTCGTCGCCCGGCTCCAGCCGGTCGTCGCTTTCCAGTGGTCCGTCGCCATCGAGTTCGGCGAGCGCATCCTCGATCCGCGTCCGTTCGCGTTCGAGTAGCTCGCGGGCGTGTTCCTCATCCATGGGCGGAAGCCTAAACCTTCCTGGCTGATCACCATCACTTCCGCTCCATCGCGATGCCGGTCCCGCGGCTTCGGTCAAGCAGATCGAGGGCCGCCATGTCCTCGTCGGACAGCGTGAAGTCGAAGATCTGCGCGTTCTCCTCGATCCGTTCGCGATGTGTCGACTTGGGAATGACCGGGATGCCGCGTTGCACGCACCAGCGCAGCAGCACCTGGGCCGGCGTGCGGCCCGCCGCTTCGGCGATCCGGGTGATCGCCGGGTCGCTCAAGTGGCGACCGGTGCCCAGCGGGCTGTACGCCTCGAGCACGACGTTCCGCTGCTCGCAGGCCTCGAGCAGCGCGCGGCGATTCTCGAACGGGCTGAACTGCACCTGGTCGACCGCGGGAACGACGGTCCCGGCGGCGCTGACCTGTCCGAGTTCATCGACGTCGAAGTTCGAGACCCCGATCGAGCGGGCGTATCCGAGCTCGCGCGCCCGCTCCATCCCCGGCCAGGCCCAGGTCGGGCCGCCCTGGGGCCAGTGGATGATGTACAGGTCGACGTGATCGACGCCCAACCGCCGCAGGCTGTTCTCGGCCTCGGCGGCCGGGTCTCGGTGGCGGGGGAAGAACTTGGTCGTGAGGAAGATCTCCTCGCGCGGGACGCCGCTCTCGCGCAGGCCCTGACCGACGCTCTCCTCGTTGCCGTAGGCCTGCGCTGTGTCGATGTGCCGGTAGCCGAGCTCGAGCGCCCAACGCACGGCGTTCACGCACTCGGGGCCATTGGGCACCTGCCACACGCCAAGGCCGAGCAGCGGGAGTTGGTTTCCGTCCGCGAGCGGGCGGACGTGGCGGTCGGCGGCTGGATCAGTGGCCATCGGAACTCTCCTTGGTTGCTTGCCTTCTCATGCGCATCATGTGAGTGTGCACGGTCAAACGATCTACACGATCGGGCATTCCACCCGCTCGTCGGAGCAGATGCTGGCCCTGTTGGCCGGTGCCGGCGTTGAGTTGGTCGCCGACGTGCGGGCGTTTCCGAGCTCGCGCCGACATCCCCAGTTCAATCGGGCGCTGCTGGCCGGGTGGCTCGGGGATGCAGGAATCGGGTACAGGCACATGCCCGGGCTGGGCGGCCGGCGCGAGCCGGTCCCCGGGTCGCCCAACGGCGGGTGGAAGGAGCACGCGTTTCAGGGCTACGCGGATCACATGCGCACCGGCGAGTTCCAGACCGCGCTGGCCGAACTCGAGGCGCTGGCCGGCGAGCGACCGACCGCGATCATGTGCGCCGAGGCCGTCTGGTGGCGCTGCCACCGCCGTCTGATCGCCGACGCGCTCGTCGTGCGGGGCTGGCGCGTGGAGCACCTTGGCATCGGCGAGTCGGTCGCCGTGCACGAGTTGACGGAGTTCGCCGTCCTCGGTCCCGACGGGACGATCACTTATCCGCCGGCGCAGACGGCCCTCCTGTAACCGAGAGCCCCGCCTTGGCAGAATGGTCTCGATGCCCGAGCACTACCAGCGTCCCGGCTGGTTCACGACCAACGTCTTCAACCGTGTCGTCGCGGCGCTGACGCGAGCCGGCGTGAGCGTGTACGGCTCGCGCGTCCTCGAGGTTCAGGGTCGCAAGTCCGGCCAGTGGCGCCAGACCCCGGTCAACCTGTTGCGCTTTCAAGGCGAGGATTACCTGGTTTCCCCGCGCGGGCAGACGCAATGGGTCAAGAACCTGCGGACAAGCGGAGAAGGGAGGCTCCGGGTCGGCCGGCGAACGCGGCCTTTCCACGCGACCGAGCTCCCCGACCAAGAGAAGCCACCGCTGCTGCGCGCGTACCTCAAGAAATGGAAGTTCGAGGTCGGCGTGTTCTTCGGTGGCGTCGGTCCGGACTCGCCGGACGATGAGCTGCGCCGGATAGCGCCGGATCATCCCGTCTTTCGCCTGACCCAGACCTGAGCCCGCGATCGCGCGATGAGTTTGTCCGCGCGTGGCAGTCTTATCGATCGGACATACTTCGGATAGGCGCCGTCCCGCGCCCAACCCCCGAATCCGGCGCTCACGCCGCCGGCGCTAGCGGGGGCAAAGGGGGCTCGTGCCCTCGGGAAAGCCGCTTGGTTAGCTGCCCTTTCGGCGGGGCGACGCGAGCGTGAGTCGCGGAGCCGCGCCTGTTTGAAAGGACAGATGCAGTGACCGAGCACAAGTCGTTCAAGCGCCTGGTCCGCGCGCGTATGGAGAAAACCGGTGAGAGCTACACGGCGGCCCGGGCGATGCTGCTGCGGGCGGAGGAGCCTCCAAGCTCAACCGTTCCGAGGCTCAGAACCTCCGACGAGAAGATCCGCCAGCGGACCGGGCGGGGGTGGGAGGAGTGGTTTGCCATGCTCGACGAGTGGGGTGCGGCCGATCGGCCCCACCGGGAGATCGCCCGCTGGCTGGCCGAGCAACAGGGGGCGGTGCCGCTCGCCTGGAACGTCCAGGCGATCGTCGGAGGCTATGAGCTGACCCGCGGACTGCGCGAGGTCGGCGAGAAGGAGGACGGATTCGCCGTGACCGCCTCCAGGACGGTGGCCGTTCCCGCCGAGCGTCTCTACGACGCGTTCGTCGATCCGTCGGTCCGCGAGCGCTGGCTGCCCGACGCCCAGCTCTCCGAGCGGACGGCGGCCCAGGCGAAGTCGGCACGCTTCGACTGGAGCGGCGGGACGACACGCGTCAACGTCACGTTCCTGGCCCGAGACGAGCGGAAGAGCACGGTCGCGCTCGAGCACCGCCGGCTTGCCGACGCCGGCGAAGCGGCGCGACTGAAGACCTACTGGCGCGAGCGCCTAATGGCGCTCAAGGAGCTCTTGGAGCAAGGACATACGACGTGAGCGAGCAGGCAACCCACTCGATTGACGATGTGATGACCATTGGTGTTCCCGTGTCCGACCAGGATCGGGCGCTCACGTTCTATCGGGACACGCTGGGGTTCCGGCCGATCCGCGACGTACCGCTGCCCCAGTTCGGCGGTCGGTGGATCGAGGTGGCGCCCCCGAGCGGCTCGATCACGATCGCGCTGGTGCCGACGCGACCGGGCCTCCCAACTGGAGTCCAAACCGGGATTCGGTTCACCACGGCGGACGCATCCGCGGCCCACGGCGAGCTTGGATCGCGCGGGGTCGAGGTGGGCGAGCTGTTGCGCTGGCCCGGGGTGCCGGCCATGTTCGCGTTCCGCGACCAGGACGGCAATAGTCACGAAATCGTCGAGGTGAATTGACGAGGCGTGTGGTGGCGGCGGCGGTCGGCCGCGCCGTCGCCTGCCACAGCCATATCGTTCCTCGGGTGTTGTGGCGCGCCGATCAGCACGAGGAGTTGACGGGCCGTGATTGGGATGAGCGGCTTGCTCGCGATGCGATCGACTCGATCGTGGCGGATGCGCAAGCGGCAGAACGGGATGGCTTTTGGCCAGGGCACCCAGGCGACGATGTCCCCGAGCACGAGCGCATCTGCTCGCTGTACCTGGGCAGCGCGGGAATGATCTGGGCGCTCACCGAGCTGGGTGCCTCGATCGATGGTTCGGCGGTCGTGACCGCGGCGCTTGAGGAGTACCGGACGCGGCACGATTTCCTGGGCGAAGGACTTGCGCACCCCGCAAGCTTGTGGATGGGCGAGACCGGTGTTCTGGTTGTCGCGGCCAAGGTCGGCTCACCCGCGGCGGATCGCGAGCGTCTCCGTGACCTGGTGCACCAGAATCGCGAGCATCCGACCTGGGAGCTGATGTGGGGCTCGCCCGGGACCATGCTTGCCGCCCGTACCTGCGGGCTGTGGGCCGAGTGGGAGGAGACGCGAGGCTCCTGTGGGCGAGATGGGACGAGGCGTCCGGGCCGTGGACGCAGAACATGTACGGCAACGTCAAGCAGTACCTAGGCCCTGCCCATGGGTTCGCCGGAAACGTTCACGCGCTTCGCGGTTACGTCGACGATGACGTTTTGCGCGGCCGCGTGACCAGGCTGCTCGAGCGGACGGCGCGACACGACGACGGATTGGTTAATTGGCCGCCCTCGATGAATGAAATGGACGCGCAGATCCGCGTGCAATGGTGTCACGGAGCCCCGGGGATCATCAGCACCCTCGGTGACCTAATTCTCGGTTGGAAGTCGGTCGCGGGCGCTACACCCTTTGGACCGGTGACGTGGGGACAGCGCTGTATCTCCAGGCGTGCCTCGACGCGCGGTCCGCTTTCCCAACCGTCGACCGTTTCTAGCCGACCTCAGGCTGGTGGTCTCGAACCCAGGATCGTCTGACCTCTTGTCCAGCGGCGGTCCGACGGGCAAGCTGACGGCATGAACAAGACATCTTTCCTCGGTGACAAACCCATCAACCGCATCGGCTTCGGCGCGATGCAGCTCGCCGGCCCGGGCGTGTTCGGCCCGCCGAGCGATCCGGACGCTTGCCGCGCCGTGCTTCGCCGCGCGATCGAACTCGGCGTCGACCACATCGATACCGCTCAGTACTACGGACCGGACGTCGTGAACGACTTGATCCGCGAGTCCCTGTTTCCCTATCCCGAGAATCTGAAGCTCGTCACCAAGGTCGGCGGCCGGCGTGACGATCGGGGAGGCTGGCTCCCGGCCCAGACTCCCGCCGAGCTCCGCGCCGGCGTGGAGGACAACCTTCGGTCGCTGCGGGTGGAGCGGATGGACCTAGTCAACCTGCGCCTGATGAGCGCCGACGGATCGGGGGAGGTTCTCGCCGAGCAGCTCGGCACGCTCGAGGACATGCGGCGGGAAGGCAAGCTGGACCTGATCGGCATCAGTGAGGCCGCTGCCGACACCGTGCGGCGCGCTCTGGACCTCGTTGACATCGCCGAGGTCCAGAACGCGTACAGCGTCGTCAACCGGTCCGGCGAGGGCGAGCTCGAACTGTGCATGGAGCGAGAGATCGCGTTCGTGCCCTACTTCCCGCTCGGTTCGGCGTTCGCCGGCGGCCCCAAGCAGCTCGCGGAGGATCCCGCCGTCGCCGGCGTCGCCGAGCGGCAAGGGCTCACCGTCAGCCAGGTCGCGCTCGCCTGGCTGCTCTGGCGGTACGAGCGGATGCTGCTGATTCCAGGAACCAGCTCCGTGCAGCATCTCGAGGAGAACATGGCCGCCGCGGACGTCGAACTCGACGAGCGAGACCTCGCCGAGCTCGAGAACGCCACGCAGCTTGGCGATCCGCTCGCCGCCGCCCACGACTGACTTACGCGCGATCCGCCTCCGGGACACAGCTTCCCGGGGGCGCTCCCGCCTCAGATGTTCGCAAGCGCCCCGCGCGTCGCGTCGTCGGCCGGGGCGTAGACCGCCATCCGCAGCTCAGGCTGACCGGTCGGCATCGTCTGCGCGTGATGTAGCCGCAGCGTGCCGAGCTCCGGGTGCTCCATGACCTTCGTGCCGCGCTGCACTTCGATCACCTCGTGCTCGTCCCACCACGCCCGGAATTGCGCGCTGTGCTCGTGAAGCTGCGCCAGGAACTCTTCGTAGTCCGGCTCACCCGCATGCCGCGCGTACTCGGCACGGAACCGAGCCAGCGTGTTACGAGCGGTTCCCTCGCGCTGCGCGGTCATACCGCCCTCGCCGGGCTCGACCATCAGCCACCAAAGCAGATTGCGCCTGTCAGAAGCGAGATGATCCGGCGAGCCGAGCACGACCGACGCCGCCCGGTTCCAGGCGAGGATCCTGGTCATGGGTCCGAGCAGGTAGGCCGGATTCGGGTGCAAGGAGTCGACCAGCGCGATGAGCTGGCCAATATCGCCGTCGAGCTGCTCACGATCGGTCCCGGCCACGTCGTCAACCAGCGGGAGCTCCGTGCGCGCGAGCGCGAACAGCGTCCGGCGCTCGGCCGGGTCGAGCCGCAACGCGCGAGCGAGGGCGTCGAGCACATCCGGCGAAGGGTTGATGTCACGGCCTTGCTCGAGCCACGTGTACCAGGACACGCCTACCCCCGCCAAGGCCGCGAGCTCCTCACGCCTCAGCCCAGGCGTCCGGCGCACCCCCCCATTGTCCGGGAGTCCGACGTCCGCTGGCGACAGTCGTGCCCGCCGCGAGCGCAGGAAGGCCCGCAGCTCATCCCGTCGGGAAGGTGAGGACGCTACGGCCACGCTCCGACTCTAGCCCCTCCGAGTGAGCTCTCTGGGCTGAGTCGCTACCGCGCTGCTTCGGCGCGATACTTTCGTCGATGGCTGACCGAGCGGCCCCTGAGGATCCGGGTGCGGCTGGACAGTCACCGGTTTTGGTGCGGGTCACCGTCGAGCCCGGCCCCCATCGGAGGGTCACGTCCAGGCAGCTCGGGCGCCTCGGCCGTTTCGCGCCCGCCGTCCAAGTGGTAGCGATCGGGCTCTTCGCGGCGGCGGTCGTTGGAGTCGCGGCGAACCAGGTCACAGGGACCGCCGCGCCGCCACTCCACGCCCAGCCTTCGCAGGCGAGCACCCCTGGACCGGTCGGCGTGGCGGCCGCGTACCGGTATCCACGTGACTGTCTAGACGTCACGATGGATGCAGCCGATCCCGCCTACGCTGTCGTCCGGCTGAACCGTGTCAGCCCGTGCTGGCGCTACGGCGTCTACGCAACGGCGATCTTCCACCGTGTCGCCGGCGTATGGCGGATGGTGCTGAACGCCACGGGCGCAGGCTGTCCGATGACCTCAATCCCCGCCGCCGTGCGCATCCAGCTTGGCCTGTGTGAAAGTCACAGGGCGGCGACGGCCGCCGGCTAAGGAGTCCCGGTCACCGGCGCGTCCGGATGCTCGCCCGCGCCGGGCTCGTCGGACCCCTGTCCGCTGAAATTTTCGACGGCGGCGGTCGCCTTTCCCCCGTACTTGGCGATCTTGTCGGTGTACTTGCCGTGCGTCTTGCGGTCGACGGTGGCACCCGCGGTCTCCATTGCGCCCTGGATCTGGTCCTTGTGCTCCGCGACGGCCTCCTGAGCCTGTTCACGAAGGCCCGCGATCTTGTCCTTCAGTCCCATCTATCGCTCCTGTCGGTCGAAGGGAAACTCGCCGGCGAAGGGTACGCACTCAGATCACCGTGGGTGGCATGAGTATGATCGCCGGGTTGAGAGCGCGGCATGGAAGACGTCGCTGGTGGGTGGCACTGTCGTCGCTGCTTGGGGTGTTGGCGCTGTGGGCAGCTCCAGCCGAGGCAGCGGGCGGACCGACCGGGCCGCAGCCGTGCCAAACGCCGACGCCGACTACGAACGTCGCGCCGCAGGCACTGAGCGGCCTCGCCCAGCTCCAGGAGCTCATCGAAAACGTTCCCTGTGCGGGCAGCGGACAGGTGTCCTACGCCACCACCGACAACCTCGGCGGATCGATGGACGTGCTCGACCCGATCGCCGATCCGGCCGGCGGGTATCTCGGCGTTTATCACACGCAGTTCGGTTCGCACGCGGGGGAATTCAGGATCAGCCTCGCGCGGTCTCCGGACCTGATCCACTGGACGCGGATCGTGGTGCTCGACCCGCTTGGGGCGAGCATGCCGACGCTGCGCGCGGTCCCCGGCACCGGCGGCTTTCTGCTCGCGTACGAGAAGGCGATCCCGCACATGAGCAACATCGTTCGACTCCGGTACTACAGGTCGCTGGCTCAGCTCCAGGCCGGCCATTTCGCGGCACAGCGGGACCTGCCGCAAACGTTCTCCCGGATCAACGACGGGACCCCCACGATCCTCTCGATCACCTGGCACCATGGCCTCGCGCGGTCAGTAATCCACATCGGCTTCCACTACGAGACCGACGTGAGAGGGCGGCCCGGACCTGACCGCGAGGCGATCGGCACGCTCGTCGATTTCACACGCTGGACCGCTCGCGTCCTTAAACCGCTGGACGCTGCTCTCGATCGGCAGGGCCTCGCCGGAAACCATGGTGACTGGCGCCAGTTCAACTTCGCCAACGACAGATGGCGCATCTACGAGGGCCAGGCGGCATTCGGGAACTTCGGCACCTGGCGCGTGCTCCTCGAGGACGTCTCCACCGGGCAGCTCTACCCGTTGACACTGAGCTCGGACGCCCAGGCGATCTCAGGGTCGGTCGCCAACCCGGTCGTCGCGGTGCTGCCGGCGCCCGAGGGCGGCGGGCAGGTGCTGGTCGTCACGCTCTATCTGTTTTCGGCCGATTCGCCGGCTCTGCCTCGAGAGCTCGTCTACTACCAGGCGTTATAGCCACACGGCCCGAGTGACAGCGGGGTCACAAGGGCTGTCACAGTCGTGGCACCGCCGGATCGGTACAACGCCGATATCCGATCCCGAGCCATCAGATCACTGACCGTCCTTCCCGTCGCGCTCCTCGCAGCGGCTTGCGGCTCGTCGCCCAGCTCGACGACGACAACCGCCGGCGCGACCAACAACCCTGCGGCCGCGGCATACCAGTACGCCTCGTGCATGCGCGACCACGGCGTGAGCGGCTTCCCCGACCCGCACGTAACGACAACACCCGGTGGAGGCAGCGTCGCCGTCGCTCAAGGCGTGCCAGCCGGCGCCGTTCAGTCGCCAAAGTTCAAGGCCGCCCAGAAAGCCTGTCAGGGCATCATCCCCGGGCTTGGTGGTCGCGGGCCTGACTATCAAGGACCGTCGAAGCAAACATTCCTGGCGTTCGCGCGGTGTCTGCGCGGTCACGGGGTTTCCGGATTCCCTGACCCCAACGCCGAGGGACGCCTGACGCTGCAGATGATCAGCGGCGCAGGGGTTGACCTGAAGGCACCCTCGTTCTTCACCGCCGCCAAGGTGTGCGTCCGCGTCACACGCGGAGCGATCACCCTGGCGCAGGTCGCCCAAGCCACCGACGGGCCACACTGAACGTGGCCGGGTGTAGTCGACAAAGCGCAGGTGGCCCCCCCGACACGGGCAGAATCCCCCGCCCCGGCCGATAGCATGCCGCCGGCAAACGACTCTGGGAGGGCGAGTGAGAGGGCAACTTCATCGGAGCGGTAAATATGCGGCCTTGATCGGCACCGCTCTGCTCGCGGCGCTCTTCTGGCCGGCGGTGGCGTCCGCGCACCGGACGGCCACCAAGGCTGAAACGTCCGCGATGATTTACACCGCCAGCGGGCGCTATTACGGGAATCTCAACGTGGCAGTGCCTCGCTCGGTTCCGCTGCGCTGCTTCACGGCGGACATCTCGACCGTGGGCAACGGCGCAGGGTGGGGTGCCTGGACCTGGAGCACGTATGCGGTGGCGCACGGGCAGCAATGCCACATCGCCAACGGCGTCACGATCGGGCACAAGATCGGCAACCGGTGGTACGTCGTGTGGGAGGGCAGCGACGGTTATCCACCGACTCACAAGAAACGTGTCGGGACGCTGACCTTGGTGCCGGTGCCACGCGCGGTTGCCAAGGACCTCCTTAGCGCTTTCCGGTAGCGCACGGCGGCCCGCAGTCTCAGCCAGCAGTTCGCGCGTCAGGCGCGACGCCTACACCGGGTCAAGCACGAACACGGCAATCCGGCGGTTCTCAGCGCGACGCTCGTACTGTGACCAGCCCGGATAGACGCGCAATCCTTCTTCCCAGATCCGGCGGCGCCGATCCCCCTCGGCCTCAACCGCGCGGAAGCGCCGTGATTGGCCGTCAACCGCGACTGAGCCCTCCGGATTGGCGCGCAGGTTGTAGTACCAGGCCGGATGCCGGTGCTGTCCGAAGTTCGAGGCGATCACGGCAAGGCCCTCGGCGGTCGGAAGGCCAAGTACCGGAACCGTGCGCGGTCGCCCACTCCGGGCGCCGGTCGTGGTGAGCATTACGACGGGGATTCCCGAGACCAAACTCGCAAACGTGTGCCGCCCGCCCGTGAGTCGATAGACCGGCCGGTCGATCCGATGCAACACGCGGGCAAACAGCCACGACCCCGGCCCGCTGCCGGCCACGCGCCGCAACGCCTTCTGGATCACATTCGCGCGGTCGTAGGTGAAGGGATCAACGGACTGGCCGGCCATCAAGCATCATTCTTCCGAGATGTCGGACGGCATTGCCATCCACGTCGGGTTCGAGCCGTTGGATGACCGCTGGCTGGTCAATTAGTTCGCTACCCTAACGGTGTGGCTGCCGAACTACCTTCGCGCTCCGCTCCCGGAGACGTCCCGGCCCCGCGGGTCGACGCACCGGCCGGTTCCCAGCCCGGCCACGTGATCGCCCGGCTCGCGCGTCAAGTCGAATTGGCCGCCGCCACCGTCGAGCTGACGCTGTCCCAGTACCGCGTACTGGCGCTGCTCGCGGAGGGGCCGGAGGCCGCTTCGGCGCTCGCGGACAAGCTGGCGGTTAGCCGGCCAAGCGTCACCGGGGTGGTCGACGGGCTCGCTTCCCGGCAACTGGTGATCCGCCAACACGACGAGGACGACCGGCGCCGGATCGGCCTCGAGCTGACGGGCGAGGGGCGCCGTCTGCTCGCAGCGGCGGACGCGGAGATCGATCGCCGGCTGCGCGACATCGCCGACTATCGGCCGGATGGGACCGCGGCGCCGTTCGAAGGACTCGAGCCTTGGCGCGAGGCGCTCGATCGCTACCGGACCGCACGCCGATCCGGCGCTCCCCGGGCCGGGACTCGCCGCGAAGGGGCGGCGGCGTGAGCGCGACTACCGCGGACCGCCGCCCCACTCTCCCCGGCACACCAACCGCCTTCGTTCCCATCGGGATCGAATCACGCTACCGCCCGCCGAGGGCGACGATCGATTCTGACAAGAGCAAGTCGTGGATCGGGCGTGCCTGGCCGGTCGTGATGTCCCACAAGAAGACGCTGTTCACGGCTCTGACCCTGTCCTTCGTTGCGCTGCTTCTCCAGGTCCAGATCCCGAACCTGCTCAACGAGGCGATCAGCAACTCCTTACAGCGGCACGCGGTGCCACTGTCGCACTACGTGACGCTCGTGCTCGTGCTGGCGGTGGCGGCCGGGATCTCCGCCTTTGTCTCGCGCCTGTTTCTCCTCCGCACCGCGTACGCGATGGAGTTCGACCTGCGCAACATCATCTACGAGCACCTGTCGAAGATGTCATTCGGGTTTTACGACCGCGTCCAATCCGGGCAGCTGATCTCGCGCGCCAACTCGGACATCCGTTCGGTCCAGATGTACCTCACCTTCGGCCCCTCGATCCTCGTTCAGTGCGCGGTCGCGCTGGTGGCGTTCGCCTACATGCTCTCGATCAACGTGCCACTGGCGTTCGTGGCGATGTCGACAACGCCGCTCGTGTACTTCTCGAGTGTCCGGATGCGCCGGGAGATCTTCCCGGTGTCGTGGCTGATCCAGTCGCGACTGGCCGACGTGGCGACGATCGTGGATGAGAACATCAACGGCGTGCGGGTGGTGAAGTCGTTCGTCGCCGAGCCGCGCGAGCTGCGCACCCTGGCACAGGCGGCCGACCGGCTGAAGTGGGCGTACATCAAGGACGCCGACATCCGCGCCCGGTTCACGCCGACGGTGCAGAACTTGCCGCAGCTGGGACTCGCGCTGGTGTTGCTGTTCGGCGGCTGGCTCGTAATCCACGGTGACCTCAAGGTCGGCGCGATCCTCGCCTTCAGCGCCTACATCGTGATGCTGCAGGCGCCGTTCCAGCTGCTCGGAATGCTGATCATGCTCGGGCAACGGGCCAAGGCCTCTGCCGGGCGCATTTACCAGATCCTCGACGAGCAGCCCGAGATCGTCGATGAGCCCGGGGCGATTGATCTCGTCGATAGCAAGGGTGACGTCCGCTTCGAGCACGTAGAGTTCGCTTACGGCGACGGGCCTTGCGTGCTGTCCGACGTCTCGGTGCACATCAAGCCGGGGGAGACGGTCGCGCTGGTCGGGCGGACCGCGAGTGGCAAGACGACCATCTCACGCCTTTTGCCCCGCTTCTATGACGTCCGCGGGGGCTCGGTCAGGGTCGACGGCCACGACGTGAGGGAACTGACCGTCGCGAGCCTGCGAGCGCACATCGGCATCGCTCTCGATGAACCGTTTCTGTTCACGGCCTCGATCCGCGAAAACATCGCTTACGGCCGTCCCGACGCATCGATCGCCGAGGTACAGGACGCGGCCCGGGCCGCGGACGCCGACGGGTTCATAAGCTCGCTGCCCGACGGCTACGACACGGTCGTCGGAGAGCGCGGCTACACGCTGTCGGGAGGCCAGCGCCAGCGAATCGCGATCGCTCGCACACTGCTGCTGAACCCGCCGATCCTGATCCTCGACGACGCGACCAGCGCGGTGGACGTCGAGGTCGAGCAAAAGATCCACGAGGCGTTGCGCGTCCTGATGGACGGGCGCACGACCCTCGTCGTCGCGCACCGACTGTCGACGATCGGCCTCGCCGACCGGGTGTTGCTGCTCGACGGCGGGCGGATCGTCGCCGACGGCACGCACGACGAGCTGCTCGAGACGAGCCCGCTGTACGTCGAGGTGCTCGCCCAGGCCGAAGAGGAGGAGCGCCAGCTGCACGACCAGCGCGATCCGTGGGAGCCGGACCAGTGAGCTTCGGCGGCTTTGGTGGTGCCGCGAACGTAAGCGGCGGTGCATTCGGGCGGTCCGGAGGGTCACGTGCCGCCGCCGCTCCCGGCGGCGGATTGCCGTTCGCGGGAATCCCGCCCGAGCTCCAGAAGGGTGTCGACCGCCTGCTCGACCAGGAGCCCGACCACGGCGAGCCCACCGCGCGGTTCACCTACCGCAGCGACGACGACGAGACTGGGACGCGGCTCACACTGAGGGGTCTGATCTTCCGCCACTGGCACGTCGGCGCGGCGGCGGCGCTGCTGGTGGCGATCGTCAGCGTTACCAATCAGGCCGGACCGAAGCTGATCGATATCGGAATCGACAATGGCATGACCGGCGCCCACAAGAGCTTCGCCGTCGTGGCCCTGGTCGCGGGACTGTTTCTCATCGCGATCGCTATCACCGCGCTTGCCCAGCGCGCCCAGGCAAAGGTGACCGGAAGGCTCGCGGCGCAGGTGATGAACGACCTGCGGGTTCGCGTGTTCCGTCACCTTCAGCAGCTCGGGCTCGACTATTACACCGACGAGCAGTCCGGCGTGATCATGACCCGGATGACGAGCGACATCGAGAACCTCCAGCAACTGCTTCAGGACGGGCTCGCACAGCTGGCCGTTCAGGGGCTGACCATGGTGGTTATCACGATCATCCTGTTCACGATGGACGTGAAGCTGACCTTGATCACGATTGCGCTGATCGTGCCCGCGTTGACGGTGGCGTCGCTCTGGTTCAGGGCGGCGTCGGAGCGCGGGTATGACCGCGTACGCGACCGGATCGCGAACGTGCTGGCAGATCTGTCCGAGAGCCTGCACGGGGTCCGCACGGTCTCGGTCAACAATCGCCAGCGGTTCAACGTCGTCCAGCACCGCAACGTCGTCGGCGAGTACCGCGACGCCAACAACTACACCGCCCAGATCAATGCGATCTACGGCCCCGGGACGACGATGCTCGGCTACCTCGGCCAGGGCGCGCTGCTGGCGATCGGCGGTCACATGGTGGTCGAGCACGAGCTGTCGATCGGGGCGCTGGTCGCATTCTTTCTATACCTGAACCGGTTCTTCGCGCCCATCCAGCTGCTCGTCGCCCAGTACAACACCTTTCAACAGGGGACCGCTTCGATCTCGAAGCTGCGGACGCTGTTCGCGGTCCGGCCGAGCACCCCTGAGGCTCCTGACGCGCAGGAGCTGCCGCCGATCGAGGGTGACATCACCTTCGACCAAGTGACCTTCGGATACAACCCGAGCGCGCCCGTGGTTCACGACATCGACCTGCGCATCCGCGCCGGCGAGACGGTCGCGTTCGTCGGCGAGACCGGCGCGGGCAAATCGACCCTCGCGAAGCTCATCACGCGCTTCTACGACCCCACGGCCGGACGTGTCCTGATCGACGGCCATGACATCAGCGAGGTGACCATCGACTCGCTGCGCCGCCAGCTCGGGGTCGTGCCCCAGGAGCCGTTTCTGTTCGCCGGCAGCCTCCGTTACAACATTGCCTTCGCCGCCGCGGACGCGGAGGACGAGCAGATCTGGGAAGCGGTCAGGGCCGTCGGGCTCACCGACGTCGTCGAACGGATGCCCCAGGGGCTCGACACGATCGTCCACGAGCGCGGCCAGTCACTCTCGAGCGGCGAACGCCAGCTGATCGCGCTCGCCCGGGCATTTCTCGCCCACCCGCGCGTGCTGGTGCTCGACGAAGCGACCTCGAATCTCGACCTTGCTTCGGAGACGAAGATCGAGGCGGCACTGGACGTGCTGCTCGAGGCCCGAACCGCGGTCCTGATCGCCCACCGACTGACGACGGCGATGAAGGCAGACCGAATCGTGGTCGTCGAGCACGGCCGGATCATCGAGCTGGGCACGCACGCGCAGCTCGTCGCGCGCGGGGGTCGCTACGCCTCGATGTACGCAACCTGGATCAGCCAGGCCGAAGCGCAGGCGGCATAGCCCCGCACAAGAGCAGCTGCTGACGCGCCGGCGGGGCAGACCAAACGAGCTGCCCCGCCCGACGCATCACTTGCTCATTCCTCGGACAGGAGACCCGCCCCATAGGGCGGGCGTTTACGACCTATCCGCTCAGATCGTCCGAACGTTCTTGGCGGCCGGGCCCTTGGGACCCTGCTCGGCGTCGTACTCGACCTTGGCGCCTTCGGCAAGCGACTTGAAGCCGTTGCCGGCGATCGATGAATGATGGACGAACAGGTCCTTGCTCTGGTCATCAGGCGTGATGAACCCAAAGCCCTTTTCGTCGCTGAACCACTTCACGGTTCCAGTTGCCATCGTTCCCTCCCGGGAAGGTTTTTTGTGCTGCGAAACGCGGAAGGTGCTGAGGGCAACTACTACGAACGCGGGCACTACTTTCGTCGGGCGCATGCGCCCGACCTACCGTTGAAAGTGTAGCCGTGTCGGCGACGTTTCGCCGGTTCTCGCTGTGCCAAGATGTGTCCTCTTGCGTCTGTTCGGAAAACGGACCGTCCCCCTTACCGAGGAAGAGCGTGAAGCGGCGGCGGTCGATCTTGAGCGCATTCGCGGCGGCGGGATTCCGCTCGGCGCGGAGGAACGTTTGCGGGCGATCTCCACCCCCGACGCCGCGTCGGTGTTCACCAGCGACCTGAGCGCCAAGGAGTACGCCGTCGCTCAGGCGTCCGGCCTGGTTCCGATCGCCCAGGTCATGGGCTCGTCGGTGGTTCAGCACGGTTGGCAGAACTACGGCTGGTCGACGTACGGAGGCGGGATCCGGGAGATGCCCTCCTTCGCAGCTCCGTGGAACCTCTCCCGCGAGCGTTCGTTTGATCGACTGCGTCAGGAGGCGCAGTTCGCTGGGGCCGACGCCGTGATCGGCATCGAGATGAATACCAGCGCTTTCCTCGGTGAGCCCGGCAAAGTTGAGTTCGCCGTGTTCGGCACCGCCGTGCGTGAGACGACGCTGGGGTCCGGCGAACGCTCACGCCGGTCCGGACCGCGGATGTGCGCGCTCTCGGGCCAGGACGTCGACAAGCTCCGGCGGATCGGCGCGGAGACGCTCGGGGTGATCGGCCACACATCGGTCGTGTGCGCCGGGCTCAGTCCGTGGGCTAATCAGATGATGGGGTCCTGGTGGGGCAACCAGGAGATGACTGAGGTGACGCAGGGTGTGTACGCCGCCCGCCAGCTGGCGATGGACGAGGTTCGGCGTCAGGCGGTCGCCGCCGGGGCCAACGACATGGTCATCTCCACCCTCGACCACGACATCGACCACCACGAGTACGAGAGCGCTGGCTACAGACACCACTTCTTCATCGTCTCCATGCACGTCCTGGGCACGGCGATTCGGCTCGGCGCGCACGAGCCTCACCCTTCCCCTCTCGGCGTGCCGGTCATGTCGATCAACCTGGGCGACCAGTGACCCTCACGACGAGTCCACTTCCATGAACGACCACCATCACCACGTCAGGAGATCCTCCGATGTCGACCTATGACCCAACGAGCACGGAGGGTCTAGCCGAGCACGCCAGCGAGCGCCTCCGGATGAACGCCCGCGGGCTGTTCACCTCCGACCTGTCCGTCAACGAGTACCTGTGCGTGGAGAAGGCCGGCTTTGAGCCGGTGGGCCTCGTCGTCGGTTCGAGCATCTACCACATCGGCTATCAGCAATCCAGCTGGAAGGCCAGCCAGGAGATGGGTGTGCTCAGCCAGGCCATGTACTCCGCCCGCGAGCTCGCGATGACGCGCATGGAGGAGGAGGCCGACCAGCTGGGAGCCGACGGGATCGTCGGCGTCCGCCTCGACATCGGACGCTACGAGTGGGGCGCGGACATGGCGGAGTTCATCGCGATCGGGACCGCGATCAAGCACAAGGGCGGCAAGGTCCATCGCGCTCCGAACGGTCGCCCATTCACCAGCGACCTTTCCGGGCAGGCGTTCTGGACCCTCATGCAAACCGGCAAGCGACCCGTCGGCCTGGTGATGGGCACCTGCGTTTACCACGTCGCCCACCGCGGGATGATGCAATCGGTGCGCCAGACGGGCCAGAACGTCGAGCTCGAGCAGTACACCCAGGCCCTCTACGACGCCCGTGAGCTCGCGATGGAGCGCATGCAAAAGGAGGCCGAGGCGATCGGCGACGGCGTGCTCGGGATCGTCGAGGTCAAGCTGCACGAGAACAACCACGGCTGGGGCAGCCACGTCATCGAGTTCTTCGCTATCGGCACCGCGGTCGTGCCCAACGAGCATGCCGAGCAGGGTCAGCAGCTGCCCGACATCACGCCGGTACTCGACATCAACGACTGACGGCGGCCCTAACTCCCCGCTGCGGGCGGTTCGCCGGCCGGGAGTCCTGGCGCCTGGGCTCCAGCTCCGAGCTCGCCCTTGAGCTTGGCGAGCTCGTCGTCGACGGCGCTCTTGGCGCCGAGCTGATCGAGCTGGCGATCGACGTCGTCCTGCGGTGGGCCCAGCGCCGTCAGGTCATCGAACGTACCGGCCGCTTGCAGCTCCTCGACCGCCGACGCTCGCGCCTCCATCTGGTCGGTCTTGTCGATTGCCCGCTGCATCGCGGCCCCGACATCGGCCATCTCATCCCCCACCCCGGTGGCCGCCTCGGAGATGTGCACCTGTGCCTCGGCCGCCGAGTACTGCGCCTTGATGACTTCCTTCTTGGTCCGGAACTGCTCGATCTTGGCCTGCAGCTGCTTCTCGGCCGCGGTCAGCTTGTCCTGCTCTGACTCGAGCTCTGTGACCTGCTGCTCGAGCGAGCCCGCCTCCTGAACGATCAGCTGCTTGCGCTCGAGCGCTGCGCGGGCAAGGTCCTCCTGTCCGGCGGACATCGCCTGGCGCGCCTGGCCATCCAACTTGTCGGCCTGCTGGTGCAGATCCTCATCCTGTAGCTGCAGCCGTTTCTTGGCGGTGACCACATCCGCGATCCCCTTCTTGACGTTCTGCAGATCCTCGAGCTGGCGCTCGTAGGCGTAATCGAGCGTCTCCGCCGGATCCTCGGCGTGATCGAGCAGGTGGGAGATCTTCGCCTTGGTGAGCGTCGAGATACGACCGGAAAGTCCAGGCATCGCTCCTCCTAGGGGGCGAAAAGGGCAGTTACCCCCATCGTATTGCGCGCTCCCGCCCAAAACGCCCCGCCCACAGCCCTGACGCAAACTCAATACCAGATCGGTCAGACTCGGTGGCGTGAACGCTGAGGAGAGCGCCCCTGCCCGGCCGCGGGCGTGGACTGGGCGCACCGCTCGGAGGCTCGCGACCTTGACAATCGGCGCGCTGTCGATCGGCGCGCTGATCTTCGTAGCGCCGCCGAGCCAGGTGCTCGACACGGTCGCCGACATGAGTCCGTGGTGGCTGGCCGCGGCGGTCGGGTTCGAGTTTGCCTCGTGCCTGAGCTATGTGGTGGTGTTCCGCCGCTTCTTTCCGGAGGCCTCGCGGCCTGACGGCCGCCGCGTGGCGTGGATTGCCATGGGTGCCGGTGCGTTGCTGCCGGGCGGGAATTTCTCCTCCGCGGCGGCTACGGGGTTGCTCTTACATCATCAACACACGGGCGTCCGCGGTCTGGTCGAGCGCTGCGGCGCGCTGCTTTGCTTCCTGACCCTGTTCGGATTCGCCGTCAATGGCGCCGCCGGGGCACTGCTCCTGCTTGGCATCGGCCGCGGCCCGCACGACCTCGCGCACGCCGGGATTCCGATTCTGGTCTCGCTGTTTGTGATCGGCTCGGCGACGGGCGCGATGCTGCTCGGCCGTCGCCTCGGGACGCGGGGCCCGAAGGTGGTGCATCGCCCGGTGCGTGCGCTCGTGGAGTCCTTGGAAGGCGCCCGCGACTCCATGTTCGCGCCGCACTGGCGCCTGCTCGGCGCGGCCGGATTCCTGTGGCTGGACATGGCCGCGCTCTGGGCCGCTTGCCGCGCAACCGGCCATCCACTCGGCGTGCTCGCGCTGGCGCTGGCCTACTTCGTCGGCTATCTGGCGACGATGATCCCGATGCCGGCCGGAATCGGCGTGCTCGACTCCGGTCTCGCCGGCGCCCTGGTCCTGTACGGATTCTCGCCCGCCGCCTCGGTCGGAGCGGTGCTCGTCTACCACGCGATCTCGATCTGGGTGCCCTGCCTCGGTGGGCTTATCGCCTGGCTACCCGCCCGCCGCGCAGCGCGCGCGAACGCGCCGGCAGCCCCGCGGGCTGATGGACCGCGGGTTGAGCACCCGGCTAGCGTGTCGGCGATCAGCGGCTAAGCCACCGGAGCTCGGCGCGGCGATCGTTTCCTGGCGAGATCTACCAGGCGAACGAGGGCACCGTCGTCGTGCTTTCGTGATGCGCGGCGCCGGTTCTTAGGTGGGTCTCATTAACACTTCGTAGTTTCGACTCACAAATGGGCGCGCCTCGGCATCTGTGGTCTGGCGACTGGCGTCAGGAGTCCTCGGCCCACGGCCAGGAGCTGGGCGCGCGACGGGCCCGGGCCGGAGATGAAACCGGTCCTGCCCCTGCTCCGCCCCCTCCCGGGCCCTCCGCGGCAGCTCGTCTCCGGGCCTGGCTCCGCGCCGTCCGCCCGCGTCTGCGGCTGCGGCTCCGGCCGGGACAGTGGTTCGCCGGCAGCCGCCGGGTACGGGTCGCGGTCTTGGTCGGCTTGCTGACACTGCTCGGCGCCGGTGCGGCGTACGCGCTGGACTCGGCGCTCAGCGGGGGTGGCAGCAGCGAGCAGGCGGTGGCGAGCGGATACCAGCGCTGGCTTGGCATCGATCTCTACAACTCGCCGTTTGGAGGCCCGATCGTCGTCGGTGTGGCGCCTGGCAGCCCGGCGCTGGCAGCGGGACTGCAGCCGGGCGATGTGATCACCCGGGTCGACGGTCGGCCTGTCGCCACCGTGTCCGAGTTCGTCTCGGCCATCTCCGGGAAGCATGCCGGCGATCGGGTCGTGTTTGCACTCGACCGCGGGGGCGTCACATACCTCGCCCACGTCACGTTCGCGACTCAGCCCACTGCCTACCCATGAGCTTCGTGCACCCAGTCGTCCTGGTCTCTCTGGTGGCGATCCCGTTCCTGGTCTGGTGGTATCTCAACCACCAGCGCCGGCGCGCACGGGCCGCTTCGGCATTCGTCACCCCCGCGCTCACCGCGTCGGTCGCTCCGCGGCACCCCAGGTGGCGCCGGCACGTCCCGATGCTCGCCTTTCTGCTCGCTCTCACCTTGTTGATCGTCGCGGCCGCCCGTCCGCAGAGGACACTCGCACGGACTGTCGACTCCGCCTCGATCATGCTCGCGAATGACACCAGCGGCTCGATGGCCGCGACCGATGTGGCGCCGTCGCGGCTCGTGGCGGCGCAGCGCGCGGCCGGCCGCTTTCTCGCGAGCGTTCCGGGCTCGCTCCGGGTCGGGTTGCTCGAGTTCAACACGAAGGTCACGCTATTGCAGTCGCCGACCACAGATCACGGGCTTGTGCAATCGGCGCTCACCCAGTTGCGGGTGACCGGAGGCACGGCGATCGGCGATGCACTCCGCACCGCTCTGCGCACGCTGGCCGCCGAACCCCGCCAGGACGGCAAGCAGCCGCCGGCGGCGATCGTCCTGCTCTCAGACGGCGCCTCCGACGTGGGTTCAGACCCGATCACGGCCGCTCAGCAGGCCGCCTCGAAGCACATTCCCATCTATACCGTCGAGCTCGGGACGCCAAACGGAACCGTCACGGAGAAGCGCGGAACGCAAACCGTCACGGTGCCGGTGCCCCCCAACCCGCAGCAGCTCGCCGAGATCGCGCGCGTGTCTCACGGTCAGGCGTTCACCGCGACCGACGCAAAGGGGCTGGACACCGTTTACGAGCGCCTCGGCGCTGAACTCGGACACAAGAAGGTCAAACACGAAATGACCGCCAGCTTCGCGGGCGGCGGGCTGGTGTTGCTGCTGCTCGGCGGCGTCGCCTCGCTCGTGTGGTTCGGACGGCTGGTCTAGACCGTGACGACCAAGGAGGACACATGACTGACATCGACAATGCGCAGGAGCTTCGCGGCGAGGCGCGCGCCGCGTTGGGCGAGGCGCTACATGAGATCAAGCGCGTCATCGTCGGACAGGACGCAATGCTCGAGCGATTGCTGATCAGCCTGCTCGCCGGCGGCCACGTGCTGCTTGAGGGAGTGCCTGGGCTGGCCAAGACGCTCACTGTCAAAACACTGGCTGCCGTGCTCGGCGGTTCGTACAGCCGGATCCAGTTCACCCCCGACCTGGTTCCGGCCGACCTCGTCGGCACGCGCGTGTACCGGCCTGACACGGGCGGGTTCGAGACGGAACTCGGGCCCGTGTTCTGCAACTTCCTGCTCGCCGACGAGATCAACCGCGCACCGGCGAAGGTCCAGTCGGCGCTGCTCGAGGTGATGCAGGAGCACCAGGTGACGATCGGGGGAACCAGCTATGAGGTCCCGCCGCCGTTCATCGTGATGGCCACGCAGAACCCGATCGAGTCGGAAGGCACTTACCCCCTGCCGGAAGCGCAACTCGACCGCTTTCTGATGAAGATCCTCGTCGACTATCCGAGCACTGGCGAAGAGGCCGCCGTCGTGGGACGTAGCCTCGGCGCGCCCGCGGCCGTGCAGGAGGTGCTGGCGCTCACCGATCTCCGCCGGTATGCGCTCGCGGCGGAAACGGTGCTCGTCGACCGCGAGACGATTGGTTACGCCGTCGCGCTTGCGGACGCGACCCGTCATCCGAAGGCCTGCGGGCTGTCCGACATCGCTCCGATGATCGAGTTCGGCGCCAGCCCGCGCGGGCCGATCGGCCTCGTCTCGGCAGCACGGGTGCTCGCGCTGCTCCGCGGCCGCGGTCACGTCATGCCCGCCGACGTGCGCGACCTGGCGGCGGACGTCCTGCGTCACCGCATGGTCCTGTCGTACGACGCGCTCAGCGACGGCGTGACCGCCGACCAGTTACTCGACCGCGTTCTGGCCGCTGTACCCGAACCCGACGCCGAGGACCTGATCCGGGAGTCGCCGACGGTGGTGCGGGCGCGGTGAGCCAGTCGTTGCTCGAGCCGCCCGCGGCGCGACAGGGTCCGGGACCACTGCCCCGTCCGCTGATCGAGGCCCTCGATGTCGCCGTAAGCCGCCTCATCGCGCGGATGCTTCCCGGCGACCGGCGCGCGGCCGGCGTCGGGGCCGGCGTCGAACTCGCACAGCTCCGCCCCTACGAGATCGGCGACGACGTGCGCTACATCGACGCGGCGGCGACGGCCCGGACCGGACAGCCACACGTTCGCCTGCACGTGCCCGAGCGCTCGCTCACGACCTGGATCGTGCTCGACGTCTCGCCGTCGATGGCGTTCGGCACCGCCCGGCGCTTGAAGGCGGACGTCGCCGAGGGAGTGGCGCTCGTCTTCGGACGTCTCGGCGTGCGACGTGCGGGCAGCGTCGGCCTGGTCGCGTTCGGCGCCGCCGCCCCGCGGATACTCCCACCCCGCGGCGCCAAGCCCGGGATGGTGGCGCTGCGGCGGATGCTGGCAGAGGGCGTCGCACCGGACGGGCAGCACGATGCGGGAGGCCTCGCCGACGCGCTCCTGCGCGTGGGACGGATGGCACACCAACCCGGGCTCATCGTCACCATCAGCGACTTTCGCGACCAGCGTGACTGGCAAAGGTCCCTGGGATCCCTACGCCTGCGCCATTCCGTGCTCGCGGTGGAGATCATCGATCCGCGCGAAGCGGAGGTGCCGGCTGTCGGTCACCTGGCCCTGGTCGATCCCGAGACGGGGGCTCGGCTCGAGGTCGACACTTCCAGCCGACGAGTGCGCGAGCGCTTCGCCGAGCTCGAGCGACAGCGTCGCGACACGCTGGCCCGCGAACTCCGCCGCCTGCGGGTCGACCAGGTGACGCTGGCGACCGATCAAGACTGGCTGCTGACCTTGGGGCAACACCTGCGATGAACTTCGCCTCGCCCCTCTGGCTGGCCGCGCTCACCCTCATTCCGATCGCCGTATTGGGGTCGATCGCCGCGCGACGACGCTCGAGACGGTACGCGGTCCGGTTCCCGGCGGTGTCGACGTTGCGCCTCGCGGCGGCCGGCGGCAGGTCGTGGCGCCGCCATGTGCCGGCGGCGCTTGCGCTCGCGGCCATCGCCGCCCTCGCCCTGGCGCTCGCCCGGCCGCGTGTCTCCTACAGCACACCGGTCGACCAAGCGTCGGTGATGCTCGTCACCGACCACTCCGGATCAATGGCCGCCACCGACGTCGAACCCACCCGGCTGGCCGCCGCCGAGCGCGCCGCCAACACGTTCATCGACCAGCTGCCAGCGCAGGCACTCGTCGGCGCGGTTGCCTTCGGGAGCTCGCCGGACGCCGTGCAGGCGCCGAGCGCCAACCACACCCTTGCCCGGGCGATCATCAACGGCCAGAGCGCCAACGGCGCAACCGACACCGGCGACGCGCTCGAGCTCGCACTCCAGCTTCTCCGCGGCGCGGACGCGAAACATCCCCCCTCCGCGGTCGTGCTGCTTTCCGATGGCGCCGCGAACACCGGCGTCGATGTGACAACCGTCGCGCGCGAGGCAGCGCACGACAAGATCCCGATCGACACCGTCGCGCTCGGCACTCCCGGCGGCACACTCTCGGGTGCCGGCCCGTTCGGATCGGCGGTGGCGGTCCCGCCCGACCCCCAGCTGATGCAGCAGATCGCGCAGCTGTCGGGCGGCCAGTCCTTCAGCGCACAGAGCGCTGACACGTTGAGCTCGATTTACAAGCAGCTGGGGCACCAGCTCGGCAGCGTGACGCGCAAGCGCGACGTCACGGCGGACTTCGCGATCGGCGGACTCGCGTTTGTCCTGCTCGCGGCCGCGACTTCGACTCGGTGGTCGGGGCGACTGCCCTGAACTAGGCGCGGTTGGCGGTTCCCCGGCGTACGCGGCGGCGACGCGGGGTGTGGCGGTAGCGGTCGGCATCGGGCGCGAATTCGGTCGTCCTGCTGCCGGAAGCTGTCCGACCGAGACCGTGCTGGAGCCCGAGCTGCCCGGCGAGCTTGGTGACGTCTTGGCGCTGCTCGGGCGAGAGCAGGGTGATCCCCATGCCCTTGCGACCGGCGCGACCGGTGCGCCCGATCCGATGCACGTAGCTCTCGCCGTCGGCGGGCGGGTCGAAGTTGATCACGTGCGAGATCCGCTCCACGTCGATCCCGCGCGCGGCGACGTCTGTCGCGACCAGCGTGTCGACCGCTCCGGACTCAAACTGCGCGAGTGCGTGTTCGCGCTGGCGCTGCGACTTGTCGCCGTGCATCGCGACAGCCTTGACGCCACGAGCCCTGAGACGCTTGACGAGCCGGTCCGCCCCATGCTTGGTTCGAACGAACACGAGCGTGAGGTCGCGATCGCGCTCGAGCTCGCGCACGAGCGCCTCGACGCGGTGCTCGTGCGCGATCTCGACGAACCGGTGCTCGATCTCCTCGTTCGCGCGTCGCGTCGCCGGGCCGTGACGGTGCTCCGCAGGATCGGTCGTATAGATCCGGGCGATGCGTCCGGCCTCGCCGTCGAGGGTGGCTGAGAACAACAGCGTCTGACGCGCTTGGGGACATGCGCTGACGATCCGGTCGATGGCCGGACGAAAGCCCATATCCAGCATCCGGTCGCCCTCGTCGAGGACCAGCATCCGGACGTTCTTAAGAGTGAACGAGCCCCGTGCCAGCAGATCCTCGAGTCGGCCCGGCGTCGCCACCAGGATGTGCGATGTCGCGGCCTCCTTGGCCTGCTTGACCAGGCCAACGCCACCGTAGACGGCCGTGACACGGAGCGCGCGCGAGTGTGCGATCTCGCGAATGTCTTCGACGATCTGCGTGGCAAGCTCGCGGGTCGGTGCGAGTACAAGTGCCGCCGGACGCGGATCCTCCGCGCGGATCCGCTCCGCGAGGGGAATTCCAAACGCGAGGGTCTTGCCCGATCCGGTGGGAGACTTCGCGATCACGTCCCGTCCGGCGATGGCGTCGCCGATGACGACGCGCTGAATCGCAAACGGCTTGGTGATTCCGGCTGCGGCAAGTGAACTGGTGACGGCGCGCGAGACGCCGAGGTCAGGGAATGAGTCTATGGACATGCAAAACTCCTTGGCGGCACAGGTGTAGGGCCGCGTACGATTCGGGAGGCGAAGGCTGACCCGAACCGCTGCGAGCGGAACCTAAGCAAGCTGCCTCGCGGCCGACGGATGCCGACCGCTGCTTCGAAGGTAGCAGGCCGCTTGGGGGTCTCGTCCTAAGACGCAGGCGAGTCGACTACACGATCCAGAAGGCCACTACCGCGTACTGCAGCGCTGCGGCGGCGATCACCAGCAGATGGAACAGCTCGTGGTAGCCGAACACGCGCGGCACCGGGTCCGGCCGCTTGCGCGCGTAGATCACCCCGCCGACGCTGTAGAGGATGCCACCGAGCGCCAACGCGGCAACCGCGGCGATTCCGAGACGCTCCAAGAGCTCAGGGAGCGCGACGACGGCGACCCAACCGATCGAGACGTAGACGGCGACGCCGAGCCACGCAGGGGCGTGAATCCAGACCAGCTTGAACACCGCCCCGGCGAGCGCCGCGGACCACACGCTGATGAGGATCACCGCGCCCACGGTTCCGTGCAGGACGAGCAGCCCAAACGGAGTGTAGGTACCAGCGATCAGCACGAAAATCATCGTGTGGTCCAGCCGACGCATCCAGCGGCGAGCCCCGACCGTCCGCCAGTCGACGCGGTGATACAGAGCGCTGGTACCGAACACCGCGGCGACGCTCAGCGCATATATCGCGACTGCGACCCGAGCGCGCACGGAATCGGCCGCCAGCACCAAGCACACGCCGGCGACCAACGACGCCACGAAGGCCCATTGATGAAGGACGCCCCGCAGCCGAGGCCTGAGCGATGGATCAAAGCTCGCCGCAGGCATGCGGCAGGGCTACCGATCCCGTCGAGAACGGATGAGCGGCGAGCTAGATCAGCTGGACGTTCGCGGCCGCCGGGCCCTTCTGGCCCTGCTCGGTGTCAAAGGACACCTTTGCGCCCTCGGCCAGCGACTTGAATCCGCTGCCCGCGATCGCGGAGTGATGGACGAACAGGTCCTTGCCGGCCTCGTCAGGCGTGATGAACCCGTAGCCCTTCTCGTCGCTGAACCACTTCACAGTTCCGGTCGCCATCAATTCCCTCCCGGGAGGTCGTGTGCTGCGAAACGCGGGAGGTGCTGGAGCAACCACTACGAACGCTCGCACAACTTTGGTCGGGCCTCCGCCCGACATGAGAACTGCAGTCTACCCCCACGATCTGGCGAGTCGGTGCGACGTGTTCAGGCGGGGCAGGCCCGAACCTGCGCGAAGGTCACCAGGCGGCCGCGCTGTTCGTCCCAGAGCTTCAGCCTGACGGCGCGCAGTCCGTCCCAGAGCGACAGGGTCGGCACGCTATGGAAGACCGGGTTCTCGTCGTGCGCGCGTTGGAGGTTGTAGTTCGGGATCCGGACGCTGAGGTGGTGGATGTGGTGATAGCCGATGTTCCCGGTCACGAACTGCAGCGGTCTCGGGAGCCTGAGAAATGAGCTACCCCGCAGGGCCGAGTCGGCGTAGCTCCAGCAGTCTGAACGCTGCCAGTAGGCGTCCTCGAACTGGTGCTGGACGTAGAACAGCCAGATCCCGACGGCGCCGGCTAGCACCGCCGCCGGAGCCCAGACGACGATGAAGTCGCCTGCCCCGATTGCGATCACCAGGGCTGCGGCGATCGCGGCCAGCGCGAGATCGGTCCGGAGCACGCTGTTGCGCATCCGCGGAGGCGCGTTGCGGGCGACAACCCGAGGGCCGATGATCATCGCGAACACCGGGCCGAGGCCGAACATCACGACCGGGCTGCGGATGATCCGGTAGGCAAGTCGACCGCGCCGCGACCGCCGTAGGTACTCCGCGACGGTCAGTGTCGGGAGATCGCCGACGCCGCGTTTGTCCAGATCGCCCGAAGTGGCGTGGTGAACGGCATGATCGTGACGCCATCGGACGAACGGCGAGAGCACCAGCAAGCCGCAGACGGTGCCCAGCCACGCGTTGGCGCGTCGGGACGCGAGAAACGACCCATGCGAGCAGTCGTGGAAGATGATGTAGGTACGCAACAGGAAGACGGCGCTCACGGGCGCGAGCACGAAAGCGACCGCGAGTGAAACCTGGAGTGCGAAGTAGATCGCGACGCTCATGGCCAGGTACGCGACTACCGAGGTGAGGATATCCACGGCGCTGCGCAGCGGGCGCGGCTTGGCGTACGCGGACAGCACCTCTCGCCAGTACCCCGGAGCGTGTTGCGAGTCGCACCCCTGCGGACTGTCCTCGGTGGACGAGGACATGCCCAGGGGCAGGGGTGGAGCTTGATCGATCACGGCTGAGGTCCCTCCCAGTGGTCGAAGCCGATCCCAGCGATCCGCTCCATTTTGCGGTGGGAGCGTAGCCGTATCCGGCGCCCTTGCGCGTAAATCCTCTCTAAGAGATTCCGGTTGCCAACTCGCGCGCCGGCTTGTCCGCGTGCTTCGCGGAGAGATAAGCGTCCTCTCACCCTACGAGCGCCGGCCATTACCGGTCGCCCACTGCGGTAGTTCCGGATTTCTCCTCTGCAACGGTAGAAATCCGGTCGCTAACGGGTGGCGCCATCCGAACTGGCGGAAATTTCACGTAGGGCGGCCGGGCGGTGTCTGGCGTGCCGAACGGAGTCGGGTTGCGTGCCGGGAGGTTGACCATGAATCAGCGGAGGATGCCGGTGTGCCCGAGCGAGTAGCGCCCGGGTTGGGGCCAGACGCATAGCCCGTGCGGGCCCTCACCGACCGGAATGGCCGCGCGCAGGTGGCCGGTGCGGGTGTCGATCGCGTAGACCACGGCGTCGTAGCGCCCGCTCAGCCAGAGGGTGTTGCCATCGGCAGACACGCCGCCCATGTCCGGGCTGGCCGGCAGCGGCAGCTGCCACGTCTGGACGACATGCCGCGTCCGGAAGCTGACGACCGAGATCGAGCCCGCCTGGCGGTTAGAGACGTACATGAACTCGGCGTTGCGGCTCGGGTAAAGCCCGTGGGCGCCCGCACCAGTCCTCAGAAACCCAATCACCCGAAACGCCGAGGCGTCGATCTCCCACACGCCGCCGTTCTCCTGATCGGCGGTGTAAACGATGCGACCGTCCGGGGAAAGCTTCACATCCTGAGGACTGGACAGACCGTTTTTGATCACGAGTGTCCGGACGACCTGTTCGGTTTGGAGGTCGATCTCAATCATTCGGCCGGCGAACTCACAGCTCGCGAACGCGTAGCGCCCGTCGGCGGAGAAGTCCATGTGGTCGACGCCGCGGCACTCGGGCACCGACAGCGAGTGGATGAGATGCATCGTGTTGGGGTCGCGGAAGTCAAGGCGCTGCAGGCGCTCCGCGACGACGATCGCGAACCGGCCGTCGGGCGTGAAGTACAGGTTGTAAGGATCCTCGACCGATATCGGCTGGCCGGGCCGGCCGGTCCGTGGGTTGATCGGCGTCAGGCTGTTGCCCAGGTCGTTATCCACGTACAGCGTCCGCAGGTTGTAGGAGGGCGTCACGTGCTGGGGCAACGCTCCGACCGGGAACTGCTCGACGATCTTGAGCGTCCTCTGGCTGATCACGTCGACGGTGTTGCTCAGGCTGTTCGGCACATAAACAAGCGCCGGGTCGCCACGCACAGCCGGGCTCAAATCGCCCGGCGTGTCCGCGCTGTACACGTTGACTGTCCCACCGCTGCCCCGGTCACCACGGGCAGGTGGCGGCAGCTTGATCGTGCCCGTAGGCGTGCTGGTCGACGTGCTCGTGGGGTGGCTCGCCCCGCAGCCCACGACGAGTAGCGCCAACAGCGCGCAGATGACGACGGCGACGCTCTTCATCCGGCCGCATGTACCCAGGGCCCTCACAAACAAGCCGACGAGTTTGCCGCCCCATCGGCCGCAGAACGTAAGTCCGCGATGAGACTTTCCACAGGTGCCACGCGCGGCCGTTCGAATCGATTTGGGTTGGCTAGGATCGCCGCCATCCTCCGTCCGCGCGCATTCGTGCCAGTGCTGCTTGCGGCACTAATGGCCTCCAGCTGCGGCGGCAGCGCTAGCAGAACGAGCACGTCGACGCGACGAGCGCGCGGCTCCGCCGGGGCGTCTCACGTTGCCCCGACGCACGCCGTACCCGCACGCCCAGCCACACTCGTCTACCGCCCGACTTATCAACTGCCGGCGCCGCTCAAAGATCCGGCGTTCGTGGCCCTGGGCGCAGGCCGGTTCGCGTTGCTCGGAGGGCTTGATTCCTCCGAGGTTTCAAGCGCCGGGATCGAGGTCGCCGATGTCCATGGCGTGCTGCACACCGCGAGCCTCCCGCTGGCCCAGCACGACGCGCAAGCGGCGGAGCTCGGCGGCGTCGTGTACGTGTTCGGAGGCGGCTCCTCCTCCGAGCTGGACCACATCGTGAGCTTCGATCCCGGGAGCGGCACCGTCCAGACCGTTGGTGTGCTGCCCCACGCCCAGTCAGACGTCGCCGTAACGCAGACCGGTGGGACGGCGTACGTCGTGGGCGGCTACGACGGTACGAACTGGATCAACACGATTCTCGCCTGGCGGCCTGGATCACCGGTGCGGGTGGCCGGACAGCTACCGGTCGGTCTTCGCTACGCGGCCGCAACGGCGGTCGGCGGCCAGATCCTCATCATCGGCGGCTCGACGCCCACCAGCGCGAGCGACGCGATCTACCGCTTCGACCCTTCCACCGGGCAAGTACGCCAGATCGGGAGGTTGCCGCAGCCGATCACCCACGCCTCCGCGGCGACCCTGGGTTCGTTTGCGTATCTGATCGGCGGCCGCGGGGACACGCTCGGCTCTCAGACGGCGACGGTGTGGTCGATCGACCCGCGCACCGGAGCGGTGGCGGTGGCCGGGCGGCTGCCCGAGCCGCTCTCAGACACGGCCTCAATCCGGATCAACGGGTCGGTCGTCGTCGCCGGTGGGCTATCTCCCACGGCAACCGCGGCCGGAGTCGGCGAGCTCGTGCCGATCCACGAGCGCTAGCACGAGGGTCACCGACCGCGCGTCTCGACCGAACGGACGTAATCGGCCACGGTCTCCTGCTCGGCGGAGCTCAGGCGATGCCGAACGGGCATCTCGCGCACGAACTCGAGCATCTGCCCGAGCGTCATGTGAACCGAGAGTAGATCGCCACCCTGCTGGCGGGGCGACGGCCGTCCGTCCAGCGAGTGACACATGGCGCAATTCTCGGTGAATAACGCTGCGCCGACCGAGCGGGGCGAGCCACCACTCGACCCGCAACCGACGAGGACGACCACGATCGCCAGCGTTGCGATTCCGAGTCCGGAGCGCACCGGGCTAGCGTACGATGCTCAGCTGGCGCTCGCGCCCCGCTAAAGAGTTTCAGGAGACCTTTGCTCCGCAGTCCCGGCACCGGTACGGCCGGAATTCGGCAGCGAGCGCGCGATGCCGGTGACCACAATGGGGAACTTCAGCTTCGGGACTTGCTTCTCGGCGGTGACGTGGCCGTGCGTTGGACATTCGCCGGGCGATGGGCACCGGATCGGAATCGAGATGATGTTGAGCGTTCTACGACCGCGACGCGTCTGAATCAGTCACTCGTCGCTGTGCTCGGCCCAATACGCCTCGGCCTCGCTTTCCATCTTGGCCAGCCGTGTGTAGTAGTCGGGGAACTCGTTGAGGTGAGCCCGGGCGATCTTGCCCGTCGTGCTCTCGTCGTCGTCGCTGACGTTGGTTGCCAAATCGCGACGCCCGTGCTCGAGCTCAACCCCTAGACCCATACGGAACTGCTCGACATCGAACCGCGAACTCGGCCAGTCGATCCCTATGCGCTCGCCGATCTCGCGCGCCTCTTCGGCTGAGAACTCACGATGTTGCTCCATGACATGAGTTTCGCGGATTCCTCGCGTGGGCGGGAGACTTCGCGTGGGCGCTCGCGAGAGACGATGAGTCCCGTCTGTGATCGGCGCCTCAGAAGCGGTGCCGAGTGTGGCTGAAGCCGCCCTTGGTGAAGGCAAGGACTTTCGCTGGGCGCACGGCGAACACGAGCACGGGGCCGCCTTCCTGGCGAAAACCATCCTGATCGACCTCGTATTGCCATCGCCCGTCCCACTTCTGCGACCAGGCTGCGGCGAGCCGCTCGAGCTGCTGTACGCCGGTGACGCGGGCCGCTTCGCCCTCGATGACGACGTCGAGGCCGCCTTGCCAGCCGTTAGCGCCAGTGGTCAGCGCGACGTTCGGGTTGGCCGCGAGGTTGCGCGCCTTCTGCTCGTCCGGGCCTGTGGAGAAGTGCAGCGCGTCGTCGAGCCAGACGGCGACGAGCGGAGTGACGTGCGGCCGCCCATCTACGCGGACGGTCGAGATCCAGAAGAGCTCGGCCTGCTTGATCGCCTCGAGCGTGTCGACCCAGCTGGTGGGCTGTGCCCCTGGCTCGCTGAAACGAGTGTCGAGCTCTGTGCGGGGTGTTGTCATCAGGGACTTCTTTCCTCGGGGTTGACGTGTGCGAGCGGCTACCCTCGCCGCGCGCCTTTCTTCGTCGGTTCTCCAGGACATAGACAGCCACGCCCCGGGGAACTCATCGGTCCGGCAGACAGCCCCGTCGTATATGGTGCGCGCGGACGTGGGACACGCCGGAGATCGAAGCCGGCCTTGGGACGAGAGAGGATCGCCGCGCATGACCGTCCATCCGCTGGATCCACTGACCGCCGACGAGATCCGGGCGGCGGTCGCCATCGTGCGCCGTGACCGCGCGGTCGGCGACCGGTGGCGGTTTGCGTCGATCGAGCTGCGCGAGCCGTCCAAGGCGACGGTGCGCGGGCACAACGACGGAGATCCAATCGACCGCGCCGCGCGCATCGTGTGCTGGGACTGCGAGAGCGGGTCCGTCTACCAGGGGCTCGTTTCGCTGACCGGGGATCGTGTCGTGAGCTGGCGGCTCGAGCCCGACGGCCAGCCGAACATGACCAACGACGAGTACTACGAAGCCGATGCGGCGCTGCGGCGCGACCCGAGGGTCATCGAGGCGCTGCGCCAGCGCGGGATTACCGACATGGAGCTCGTGCTCGTCGACACCTGGGCGTACGGCGCGCACCTGCTCCCCGAGGAGTACCCGGGACGCCGGCTGGGATGGGCGGACGTGTGGTACCGCACGGACGCAAGCTCGAACCCGTACGCCAACCCGGTTTCGGGCCTGCACCTGATCGTCGACCTCAACCGCATGGAGTTGCTCGAGGTCGAGGATGACCATTCGGTCCCCGCGCCCGAGACGATGGGGGAGTACGTGCCCGAGCTTGTCCCGGGTCTGCGGCTGCGCGACGACATCGAGCCGCTGGAGATCGTGCAGCCCGAGGGCTCGTCGCTGCAGGTGGACGGCAACCTCGTGCGCTGGCAGAAATGGTCAGTGCGAGTCGGTTTCAACTACCGCGAGGGGCTCACCCTACACACCGTCGGCTACGACGACGACGGCCGGACGCGCCCGGTAGCGCACCGGATGTCATTCGCCGAAATGATCGTTCCCTACCGCGATCCGTCCAACGAGCACTACCGGCGGACGGCGTTCGACATCGGCGAGTGGGGGCTAGGGTTCATGACGACGTCACTGGAGCTGGGGTGTGACTGTCTCGGTGAGATCAGTTACCTCGACGCCGTCTTGCACAACTCGCGCGGCGAGCCGTACACGGTCAGCAACGCGGTATGCATCCACGAGGAGGACAACGCGGTCCTTTGGAAGCACGTCGACGCCCACCTCGGCGCGGAGACGCGGCGCCAGCGGCGGCTCGTGATCTCCTCCCACGTCACCGTCGCCAATTACGAGTACCTCATCTACTGGCGCTTTTACCAGGACGGCAACATCGAGGCCGAGGTGCGCGCGACTGGGATCATGGTCACGACCCGTTTCGCCGAGGGCGAGCAGCCCGCGTACGGCACCGTCGTCGACGAGCGCACGTACGCGCCGTTTCACCAGCACTTCATCGTCGCGCGGCTCGACCTCGACATCGACGGCGAGGCCAACACCGTGCACGTCACCGAGTCCGAGGCGCTCCCGGTCGGCCCCGACAACCCGTACGGTCTGGCCCTGCGCCAGACGAGTACGCCGCTGCACGACGAGTCCGAGGGGATCCAGGACTACAACTGGCACACCCAGCGCGCCTGGAAGGTCGTGAACGACCGCGTCCGCAACCGGCTGGGCACCCCGGTCGGCTACAAGCTCGTCCCCGGCGCGTCGCTGCCGCCGATGTTCGATCCTCAGTCGCCGGTCGTCCGCCGCGCCCAGGTGATCGGCCACACGCTGTGGGTGACGCCGTTTCACGAGGAGGAGCGCTGGCCGTGCGGCGAGTTCGTCGTCCAGAGCCGCGAAGATCGCGGGCTGCCGGTGTGGACGGCCCAGAACCGGTCGATCGAAGATACCGACGTCGTCCTGTGGTACGTGTTCGGGATACACCACATCACCCGGCCCGAGGAATGGCCGATCATGTCGGTGGACGTCGTGTCGTTCTGGCTCAAGCCAGTCGGATTCTTTGACCGCAATCCGGCGCTCGACGTGCCGCCGTCTCCTCACGCCTGTCACGCGGCCGAGTCCGGCTGAGCGCCGGCCGGGGCTTAGCGGCCCACTTAGCCGCGCAGGCGCCGGACGGCGATTCCGGTCAGCGCCTCGCGCACGACGCGGTCGGCGACGAGCGCCGACACATCCACCGACCCGACACTCGTCGGGATCACCTCGACGACATCGGCCCCGACTAGATCCAGTTCGCTCGCCAGGGTGCGCACCGACAGCAGGAGATCGATGGGCGACATGCCGCCGGGCTCGGGCGTCCCGGTGCCCGGGACAAGCGCGGCCTCGAGCACGTCGACGTCGACGGTGAGGAACACCGCGCCGGTTCCGACGATCTCGATCGCCCGTCGGGTGATCTCGACGATCCCCTGGTCGCGCACGTCGTGCATGAACAGGCTCGTGATGCCGCGCTCCGCCTGCCACGCGAACTCGGCCTCGCCGGGCCAGTAGCCGCGCAGGCCGATCTGCACGTAGCGCGGGCCGTCGACGTGGCCGTCGTCGAGGAGCTGGCGCATGAACGTCCCGTGCGAGCTCGTCACCCCGAACACCTGCTTACCGGTGTCGGTGTGGGTGTCGAAGTGCACGACACCGACCGGGCCGTGGACCGCAGCGCACGCCCTGATGTTCGCGCGGGTGACCGAATGGTCGCCGCCGAGGATGACGGGAATCGCGCCCGCGGTGAGCACCTGTCGCACGGTCTCCTCGATCGCGCGGTGTGACTCGACCGGGTCGGCGGGGACGACCGGGGCGTCGCCGAAGTCGACGACGCGCAGCTGCGCGAAGGCATCGACCTTCGCCTCGAGATGCGGGCCGGGCGGACAGCTCGCCGCCCGGATCGCCCGCGGCGCGAACCGCGCGCCCGGCCGATCGGACACCAGGTCGTCGAACGGCGCGCCCACGATCGCCACGTCGTGCCCCGGGAGCTCGCTCGGGTCCTGGGTGTACGGCTGGCCGGCGAACGTCAGAAGCCCAGCGTAATCGGGTTTCTCGCCGTAGCAGGCCCAACGTTCGAGTGGGTCGATCATCAGCCCTCCTTGAGCACGTTGATGGTCCGGAATGCCGGATCGCTCGCGCCGTGCAGACGCGCTCCGGCGTCGGCCAGTTCGCGCAGGTGCTCGGCCGTCGCCGTCGAGATCCGCTCGCCCGGCAGGAGCGCCGGGATCCCGGGGGGATAGGGGGCGATCGACTCACACGAGATCCGTCCCGTCGCGTTCTCGGTGGCGACGATCTCGGCGGCGCCGAGGAAGGCCTCGCGCGGGGTCACCGCCATCACGTTCGCAGTTGCGACGCTCTCGGAGACGACGGCCGCCGTCGGCTTGGGTCGCGATATCCGCTTGACGACCTCGTCGATGTCACCGGCGAGCCGCCGAAGCGCCGCGATCGTCTCGCCGAGGCCGACGATGAACACGATCGTCGCCTCCGTCGGCAGCTCGACGTGAGTGTCATACGTGCGCCGCAGCTCATCCGCGATCTCGAAACCCGTGCACCCCGTCCCGCGGACGTCGATGACGATGCGCATCGGGTCGTAGGCGGCGATCCCCGGGCGGCCAACAAGAGTCGCGTCGACGAGCCTGATCACGGGAATTGACGCGAGCTTGGAACGCGCGGCATCGAGCGCCTCGAGCGTCTCGTGCAGGAGCTGCTCACCGTGGAGCGCGAGCTGGCGGCGCGCGCCGTCGAGCGAGAGCAGCAACAGCGACGAGGGGCTCGTCGAGCGCAGCAGCCGCAGCGCCCGGGCGATCGCGCCCAGGTCGAGGCGGTCGCCGTCGCCGATGTGGAGCATCGCGCTCTGGGTCAGCGAGCCGGCCGTCTTGTGGATGCTCGTCAACATGGCGTCGGCGCCCTGAGAGAGCGCCGTCGGCGGCACCGCGGCGTGGAAGCCGAAATGCGGCCCCCACGACTGGTCAACGACGAGCGGCACGCCCTCGCTGTGGGCGACCTGCGCGAGCGCGGCGATGTCGGCCGCCATCCCGTAGTACGTCGGCGAGGTGACGAGTGCGGCGCGGCAGTCGGGCGTGGTCCGCAGCGCCTCGCGGAGCGCGTCGGGCGTCACGCAGTGGGTGATCCCCAGCTCGGCGTCGTACTCGGGGGCGACGAACGTCGGGATCCCGCCGCTGAGCACGAGGCCGTCCACAACCGAGGCATGGGCGTTGCGCTGCACGACGATCCGCGCGCCGAGCGGGGCCAGCGCGAGGCACAGCGCGTGGTTGCCCTGGGTCGCGCCGTTGGTCAGAAAGAATGTCCGGCGAGCCCCGTAGGCCTCCGCTGCGAGGCGCTCGGCCCGGTCATATGGCCGCGGCTCGGGGCCGACGTCGATGCCGTGGATGAGGAGCGGGACGTCGGCCGCTAGCGCGTCGGAGCCGATCGCCTTGCGCACGCCGGGGTCCGCGCCGGGTCCGCCCTTGTGCCCGGGTACGTGGTAGCGGGCGGTGCCGCGGAAGGCATAGGCGACGACCGCGTCGAGGTACGGTGCCGTCGGCTGTTCGTCGCCGGCGAGGCCGCCGAGCAGATCACCGCGTTCCATCCCGCTCGAGGGCGGCATCCGCGCCAGTCTTGCCGACTACCCCGGCGAGATCAAGTGATGTCAGCGGCCAAACGTGGGCTGCTCCAAGCGCTCCGGAGCGGCCCTCAGACAAGTCACCAGCCGCCGCCGAAATAGACTGAATCGACATGTCCTGCATGGCCGACCACCAGCTCGATATCTCGCCCGCCAGCGACACACGCGTCGGCACACCCGCCTGCTCATGACCGCACGTGGCTCCACCGTCGGGGTCCCGGGCGGTCCCCGGAGGCCACTCGTGGCCCCGGCGATGCTGGCGTTTTCCGCGCGCAGCGAGCGCCGGCCGGGCCAGGAGTGGCGTGAGCGCTTCCTCGCTCTACGCGAGGCCTACCGGACGTGGTATCTCGGCGTCGGCGACGCAGCGCGGCCGCCGCTGGAGGTGTGCGAGGCCAAGCTCGCGCAGTACATGCCCGAGCTCGTAGCGGTCTACCGCGAGCTCATCGAGCTCGCCGGCGGCGACGAGGTCGACGCCAGGATGCTGTCGCTCTACGACCCGCCTCCGTTCATCACCGGCTGCTCACAGGCGGCTTGGGTGCGTGGCACGCCGGTGCTGATCCGCAACTACGACTATCCGATCTCGCGCCTGGAGGGCGTCCTCGTGCAGACCGCGTGGTCGGGCCGGCGGGTGATCGGCATGAGCGACTGCTTGTGGGGGCTGCTCGATGGCGTCAACGACGACGGGCTCGCCGTGTCGCTCACCTTCGGAGGCCGCACGGCGAGCGGCGAGGGGTTCGCAATCCCGCTCGTCGTCCGCTACGTGCTCGAGACCTGCACGTCGGTCAAGGAGGCGTGCGCCGTCCTCGCTCGCGTGCCCGTCCATGCCAGCCAGAACGTGACGCTCGTCGACCAGGCCGGTGACTACATGACGGCCTACGTCGCGCCCGACCGGCCGCTGCGCCTCGTCAAAACGTCGGTGACCACCAACCACCAGGGCACCGTCGAGTGGCCAGAGTACGAGCAGGTCGTCCACAGCGTCGATCGCGAGAGCTGCCTGCTGAAGCTGATCGCCGACCCGACGATAACGGCCGAGCGGTTGCAGGCCGCTTTTCTGGAGCCGCCGATCCACTCAAGCGGCCACCGCTCTGGCACCGGCACGCTTTACACCGCGTCGTACTACCCTGGCGAAGGGCGCGTCGAGTTGCGCTGGCCGAGCGGCGAGCAGTGGACCGAGAGCTTCGAAGCGTTCGTCGCCCTCGAGCACACAGAGATCTACGATCCACCGGCCAACGGCGCCCCGGCCGACGGCGCACTGGCCGAGTACGGCGCGGTGCGCGGAGCGGCCCCGGTCAGACGCCTTTGACGGCGGCGGGGAAGGCGATTGGGGTTTGGGGTGCTTGCTCGATAGGGGTGCCGGTGTACTTGGCTTTCATCTGGGAGATCCACTGACGGGCGCGTTCGGTGAGGGCGCCGTCGTCGGTTTGGAAGCGGCCGCGGGACACGAGGATTCCGAGATCGCCGCCCTTGTAGCGGTATTCGCCGGGACCAGCGACGCGTAAATAGAAGGCCTCGGCTTCGTCCTGGATGGAGTGCCAGTCGTTGCCCCAGCGGCTCCAGCCGATGGCGCCGTCGTCGTCGAGGCGGTAGATGCCGGTCCGGGGGGCGTGGTTGATGAGTTCGATCTGGTCGTCGATGTCTTTGATGACCATCTGGGTCCAGACGTCGAGCAGTTCGACGCGGCCCCAGCGGTCGTTGATCTCGGCGACGTCGATCTCGTAGTCGACGTCGAGGTATTCGATGAGATGAAAAGCGAATAGGGGCATGTCGGCGTAGGCGGCGGCGGTGACGTTGGTAATCGAAGTCACGCCGCTGATGCGGGGATTGAGCTCACCGAGGTAGAGGTCGCCGGTTTCACGGTCGATGAGGTAATCGACTTCAAAGAAGCCGCGATAGCCCTCTTTCGCCAGACGGTCGCCGAGCTTGGCGGTGGCCTTGCGGGCGGCGCTGCGGTGCTCGGGCGACAGCGCGGTAGGGAACATGTCGTTGCCGCACCATCCGCCGCGGTAGGGAGTGAGCTCGGGGTGGCCGGTGAGGTCGTGCATGACCGGTCCGACGATGGTGCCGTGGCGGGTGATGACGGCCTCCATGGCCGCGGCGGCGCAGTTGATGCGTCGCATGACCTTCAGGTCCTCGCCGGTCAGCGCTTCCTGGTGGCGCTCCCAGTCGTCGGAGCCGGCGATGAAGAACGTCGTCTTGCCCGAATCCCCATACGGCGTTTGGACGACGAGGTCGTGGCCGAGGGCCTGGCTGTCGGCCAGACTGACGAGTTCGGGGTAGGTGGCGGCGCGGCCGAGGACATTGGGCACGCTGGCCACGCCGGCTTCGTTCGCCAGACGGGTGGTGACGATCTTTGAGTCGATGTGGCGGCGCAAGTCAGCCGAGGGGAGGATGAGCTCCATGCCGGCGTCGGCGACCAGCCGCTCCGTAGTCTCGTCGAACATGACAAAGCACACCTTGGGCCGGGAGCCGTGGCGCTCGGACCAGGTCTTGACCTCGGGGTGGGCCACAAGTGCGTTGCACACGTCTTCCATCGAGGTGAACTCGTAGCCGGCGCGCTCACGCGGGACAAACACCCGGGGGTGGTTGCCGTCGAAGGAGTCCATCCAGTTGACGTAAAAGAACGATCGCACCCACCGATCGATCCCCAGCAGGTTGAACGCCGTCGGTGACACAAAATAGACCGGGAGCGGGTTGGTTCGCAGGAACCCCCGGATCTGCGAGATGCCTCGTAACTGTCCCGCCTGCTCACTCGTGGTTGTCATTTAGTCAGGGTCTCCTTTGGGTCACTCGCTCACAAGTCCGCACCAGTCCCCGACGAACACCGCCAGGACCTGAGCGGCCCGCTCCATCGACGCGATCGACACCCGCTCGTCGATCCCGTGGATCTCCTCGGCTAGCGGCCCGAAGCAGACCGCCGGAATGCCCCGCCGCACGAAGTGGCGCGCATCCGTCGTCCCCGTCGTGGGGACGAGTGGCACCTCGGTGCCCACGACGCGGCGATAGGCATCGGCCAGAGTCACTGCGACCGGCTCGTCTGGCGGCAGCGTGAACCCCTCGCAGCGGAAGCCGTCATAGCGCACGCGCGGCGGGTTCTCGGCCAAAAACGGATTCGCGGCCGCCGCCGCCGCGACTACGGCCTCAACGCGCGCTGCGACCTCCAACGGCGCCTGCCCGGGATACAACCCCAGGCGGTAGGACACCGTGCACTGCGCCGCCACCGTCGATGCCCAGTCGCCGCCGTGGATGACCCCAGGATTGAGATTAAGCGGATGCGCGAACACATCGAAGGGCGGCGGCTTGACGGCGTTCATCTCAGCCTCGAGCTCCCGGAGCGCCAGCGACACGGTCGACGCAGCGTCAATAGCGTTGAACCCGGCGGCGCTCGCCACCGCCGCGTGGGCGGGTCGGCCGACGATGTCGACATGCGCCCACAGCACCCCGACCTGCGCGGTCGTGATGTGCTCGGGATACGGCTCGGCGATCACACACCCATGGGCCACGGGACCCGACAAGAGGCACTGCAACGCCCCGTTGCCCGTGCACTCCTCCTCCACGACCGACTGCACGTGCACATCCGCACACGGCGCCACCCCCAGGCTGCGCAGCCCGCGGAGCGCGCCCGCGATGGCCACCAGCCCCGCCTTCATGTCACCCGCGCCGCGGCCGTACAGCCAGTCGCCCTCGCGGCGGGGGACAAACGGCGGTGAGGACCACAACTCCGGCGCTGCCGGCGGCACCACGTCGACATGCCCGTTGAGGATCAGCGACCGCCCGCCTTCAGCGGCCGCCTCCCACGTCGCCACCACGTTGCGCTTGCCCGAGACATCCCACGAGAACGGCGAGGACCCCGGATCAGCGCGCAGCGCGTCGGCGTCCAGCCACACGTCCCACGGCGCCAGGCCGACGTCGCGCAACGCCTGCTCCATCACCACCTGGCCGCCCTCCTCGGCGCCGAGCACCGTCGGCGCCGCGACCAGCCGCTCGAGCACATCGACCATCCACTCCGTCTGCGCCGCCACGGCGGCCGTGATCTCCGCCTCGGTCATCGAAGCGGCGCGGCCACCGCCCATCAGAGGAGCGCCCCCGGGACGATCTGGAATGCGCTCGTCCGGTCCATGGATGGGTGTGAATCATGCCGGACGGGGCGTGCCGCGTCGACTTGCGCGGCATGCGGGCGGAGGACGCGATTGCGTCGAGTGGACCAGATACGGACGGATCAAAGGCGTAACGAACGTCAATTCCAGAAACCGATAAAGGCTCTGAGCAGCCAAAAGCGCAGAGCCCTCTGTCGGACTCGAACCGACGACCCTTCCTTACCATCGAAGGTCGGGGGCGTTACGAGCGTTGAGCGACCCTCACGAACGGGCGCGAAATCCCTGCAAACCGCCACAAAGCACCGGGAACGGTCTTGGCCGCCGGAATCCGGCCGATGTGGCGCGGTCCTGGTCAAGACTGGTGAAGCCATCGGCCGCGCGTTCCCGAGATTGCGCCGATCGCCGGGGGGGAGTAGCCTCGCTCGGCGTGCCGGCTCCGCGAGCATGACCTCACGTTGTGCTCATGCCACAGACGCGTGCCCGCGCTGAGGCGAGAAACCTGAGGCTAATGATCGACACTCACGGGGCCAGCGGTCATGACCGCTCCATTCGACCCGGCAAGACCCGGCTCACCCTCGCCGGCTCCCTTCTCGCGGCGTGATGGATTCACTCACAGAGATCACCCTGCTCGGCGGCGAGCGCCACCACGTCAACGGCGACACTAGAGAGGTCGAGCGTCTGATCCTGGACGCAGCACGGGGCTCGATCATGCAACTCGCCTGGCTGACTGACGCAGAGACCGCCGAGCCCCTGGGCATCAACCCCCAGCACGTCATGACGCTCCGCGCTATCAGGTCGAATGGTCAGCCCGCGGCGTCCACGGACACACGCCCGCCCAGCTGATCCGCACGACGCCCGCTAGCCGACCTCTCTCCACGGGGGGACCGGTCTTAGTGTCCGCTCCGGCTGTCGCGCGTGAGGGGACGGAACGGGTAGCGGGGCGCGATCTCGACATCTTCGCGCAGCTGCTGGGCCTCGCGGAGGTTTTGGAGCTTCTTGAGCGTCTGGTGTTCGATCTGGCGGATTCGCTCGCGGGTGACGTTGAAGGTGCGCCCGACCTCGTCGAGCGTGCGGGGGTTCTGATCGCCGAGGCCGTAGCGCAACTCGATGACGCGCCGCTCGCGGTAGGAGAGGTTCTCGAGTGCGTCGCGCAGTGCCTCGGTGGTGAGGGTTGCTACGGCGCACTCGTAGGGAGATTCGGCTCGCTCGTCGGCGATCAGGTGACCGAACTCAGACTGCCCTTCGTCGCCGACGGGCGTCTCGAGTGAGATCGGCGTCTGCGCGGAGCGGCGGATCGACTCGACCTCCTCGGGCTCGATCCCGGTCACCTCGGCGATCTCCTCGGCCGTCGGCTCGCGCCCGAGGCCGGCCACCAGCTTACGTTCCGCCCGGCCGATTCGGTTGAGCTTCTCGACCACGTGGACCGGGATTCGGATCGTTCGTGCCTTGTCCGCGAGCGCACGGGCGATCGCCTGCCGGATCCACCACGTGGCGTAGGTAGAGAACTTGAAGCCCCGGCGGTAGTCGAACTTCTCCGTAGCGCGGACGAGACCGAGCGTGCCCTCCTGGATCAGGTCGAGAAATGGCAGACCCTGGTTGCGGTAGCGCTTGGCGATCGACACCACCAGCCGCAAGTTCGACTCCACCATCCTCTGCTTGGCCTGGAAGGATCCCCCCTCGATCCGCTTGGCAAGCGCAACCTCCTCCTGAGCCGTCAGCAGCCGCACCTTGCCAATTCCCTTTAGGAACAACTGCAGGCCGTCCGTCGTTCCCTCCGGCTCTAGATTCGGCTGCGCCTTGCGACGGGGTCGCCTCTCGGGCCCGCGCTCGATCTCCAGGCCTGCCGCGGTCGCCGGGTCGATCTCCTCGATCAGCTCGATCTCGCAACCGTCGAAGACAGCGTGCAACTCCTCGACATCGGCGTCCTCGAGCCCGAGCTCGCCGGTGGCGATCGCGATCTCGGCGTAGGTGAGCACCCCGGTCTGCAGCCCGCGGGCAATCAGTCCCTTGACCTCCTCATGCTCTTTCAGATCCGCTACTGACATCTCGTCACGCTCTGTGACCCGGGGCCGATCCCGTTTCATCGCGCATCCAGCTCGCTGCTAGTCGTGCTGCGGAAACCCGCCGCGGCCCGAGACCACGAGCCAACTTGCCGCGCCGACACGGCGCCCTATCGTGTCCCGCCTCCGGCATCGTCTTCACGCCCTCCGGTCCCTCTATTGAGACCGCGCGCAAGGAAGAGGGCAAGAACCTCGCGCGTTCCACCAGATTGGGACGGGGCCACCGGGCCGGTGGGCTAATGCCCGAGAGCAACGGCGCTGGCCCCGCAGTCAAAACCAATAGTCCACGCCTCGCGCCTCGTGACGTAAAACACGTCGTCGGTGGCATTCGGGCTTGGGGTGAGAATCCCGCCCGCAGGACCAGCTCACCCCCGACTTTACTCCCATCCAGAGCGGTTACGTATGCAGACCTCCAAAAGATCCCCCGGACTTCGCGGTCGGCCTCGGCGATGGTCGAGGAACGGGCCGCCGGAGAAGATCGCGCGGCAAGCTGCTCTCGCAACAGGAGGCTCAATACCGCGAGACCGACCAGAAAACGATCCGGCGCTGGGCCGGCACGTAACCCCAACGTGGTCAGCAGAGCGTCGCGCTGCGGCTCCGGGAGCCGATCGACCCGATCGAGGACCGGCCCGCACAGCTGATGAAGCGCTGCGAACGCAAGCTCCATCTCCGCCTCCACACCGACCGACCGCAGAACTCGCAGATCGGACGCCGAGGCGATCGCGTAGTCGAGGAGTGCAGTTTTCCCCATCCCGGCCTCGCCTACCAGCACCAGCGCCCCGCTTCGCCCAGCCCGTGCCTCCTCAAGGAGCCTGTCAAGCCTCGCGCATTCGTCTCGACGGCCCCGCAGCATCATCGCCTCGGAGCTGAATCACCGGCTGCCATGGGCAGCGCGATCCTAGAACCAATCCCTCCCGAAAGAGAACTCGGCTCGCCTCTCGAGCGGCGAAGGCCGCGGCGGCTCGAACGAGGTTTTGCTGGACGACGCGACGCGGCTTGCCGTCGCCGCGGCTTCGGCTGACGTCGCCGTCCAACTTGACGTCACGCCGGAAGTCGGGCACGTCTTCCCGGCGTCCGCAACACCCGTTGGCCCTGGCACCGCACTATGCGCCAGTGAACCGATACTCAGTCTGCCAGGCGTCCTCGGGATCGGTGTGGGCGGTCCAGAACAGCTCCGCGATGTTGTCCGGATCGAAGTTCGTCCCCGGCTTAACTTGGCCGGCGATCGTGACGGTCGCGGCGTGGATGCCATCCTCCCGGACCCCCGCGGCAATCAGCGTCTGCGCCGAGCGCAGGGCCGCCTTCCCCATGGAGAGGCTCGCCAGTGCGGGCACCGGATTGTCCGCGAACCCGCCGCTGGTGACGAGCAGGGTGCCGCCGCCAGCCGCCCGCAGGACGGGCACGGCTACCTGGGCCGCGACGACGGCCCCGAGGACGTCCACGTCGTGGGCGGTTCGGAGCCGCTCGACGGTGGTGTCAAGGATCTGGCCTGGATCTGGCAGCGCGGCGTTGTACACCACGACACCGGGGGCGCCCGGGGCGCTGAAGATCCGTTCGAGCGCCTCGCGGTAGCCGTCGAGATCCTCGATATCCGCGCCGATCGCCTCTATCTCAAGGCCGCCGCTACGCAGCTCATCGGCCAACTGGTCGAGCGTTTCGCTCCGGGAGATGAGTGTGCTCCGGAAGCCCTGGCGACCGAAGCGTCGAACCACGCCGGCACCGACTCCCGGTCCGGCCCCGATAAGCAGGAGATGATGGGGATCAACAGACTCGGGCACATGCCACCTCCGGGTAGAGCATTTGCCCGACTATCAGCTCGGGCCACACGTCCTTCGGGTCCAATCACCCGGACGAAGCTTTACCGAGGCTCGCGTGATACGTCATCACCGTATTCCGGTGATTCCGGTCGCGCCGGTGGGACGGGAGTTGGGCTCCGACCTCACGTCTGGTGGCTGTCAGAGCCGACTCGCTCTCCTACGGGAAGGCTTCTGCGCAGACGTCGAACGGGACCGCGCCAGATGGCTCACGGTCGCGCCCGTCGCCCCGCCCTGATCACCGGCGCCGCCGTCGCTGCTCGAGGTTGACGACGGCTGCTCGACGTCGGACAGTGCGGATCGAAGCTCCTTGCGGGAGCTGATCCCGAGCTTGCCGAACATCTTGGTCAGGTGCCATTCCACTGTGCGCGGACTGAGGAACAGCTGGGCGCCGATCTCGGAATTCGTTTGCCCGTCGGCGGCTAGGCGCGCGACCTGCACTTCCTGCGGGGTCAGCTCGTCGAGCGTCTCGACCGTGCGCTTGCGCACTGTCTCCCCCGTGGCCTGCAGCTCCCGGCGGGCGCGCTCGGCGAACGCCTCTGCGCCCATGTCCGCGAGCATCCCGTGAGCGATGCGCAGCTGCTCCCGTGCGTCGACGCGGCGGTGCTCACGGCGCAGCCACTCGCCGTAGAGGAGATGCGCGCGGGCCAGCGTCTGGGATCCGCGCATGTGGATCCGGGACAGTCGATCGATCGCTTCTTTGTAGAGCCGCTCGGCTCGGGCTCCCTCGGCGAGCATCGCCGCCGCGCGCGCGTGGGTGCCGAGTGCCCAGTCCGTGCCGGCGGCACGCGCGATTTCAGCGAGTTGGGCGAGCCGAGGAGCCGCTCGCTCCGGCTGACCGCTGCGCGCGGCGGCCTCGATGAGCTCCGGCAGCACCCAGATTCTGAGTCCCAGGCCGCGAGCCACGGCCCGTTCGGCCGCGACGAGTGCGTCGTCGTAGCGGCCGAGCGCGTTGTGGCGCTGCGCGCTACCCCAGTCGTCGGCCGCTAGCCAGAGCCCCTCCCCGCGCCGCAGCACCTCCTGCCGGCCCGCGTCGCTGAGCGCCACTGCCTCGGCGTCCCGTCCGCGCCAATTCGCCAGTGTGATCGCGGTGCGCTGGGCAACGTGGCTGCCGGTGGCCTCGACGACGGCGTCCGCCTCCGCAGCCAGCGACATCGCCACCCCGATCCTCCCGGAAACCAGCTCGACGAGCACGCGCTCGGTGAGCGCGACGGGTAGCGCGGAGAACGCGCCGGTGCGGCGCGCGAGCTCGAGATGGCGGGCGGTGAGCTCGTCCCACGCCTCATCATCGGCCAGCGCGCGTGCGACACGGCCGGCAAGCCACAGCCAGCGCAGCTCCTCCTCCTCGGACAGCCGCGCCTCACGGAAGGCCTGCACAGCGACCTTCAACGCCGGCGCCCCGGCGGCGTAGCCCTCGCAGGTGAAGACAGCGAGCCCGTCCAGCAGCAGATCGCAGGCACGCGTGGAGGGCTCCCACTCAGCGGCCAGAACGGCGGTGGCGACCTCGCGCGGATCGCCTCCCTGCACCAGACGGTCGGCGGACAGCGCAGCCGCGAATGCCTCGAGGTATGTCTCGCGCGCGAGCCTCGGATCCAGCGGCTCGAGCCGCTTCGCCGCTTCGACCAACAGCGGTGGAGCGTCGCGTCCCCGCGTCATCGCAAAGGTGATCTGCGCGTGCAACAGCTGGGCGCGCGCTTGCTCGAGCTCATCCAAGGGTCCTGCGTCGGCTACCGCGAGCAGTCGCAACGCCGCGTCGTCAGCGCCAGCCTGATGCTTGCAGTTCGCCGCATGGAGCCCGCGCTGTGCCCGGCGCCTCGGATCGGGCGTCAGTTCGACGGCGCGCTCGCGAAACGCCGCTCCTCCACCCAGCCCGCCTCGCGCCCGCGCTCGGCCGGCCAAGCGCTCCAGCTCGGCGGCGAGGTCCTCGTCGAGCCCGGCCGTCGCGTGCGCAAGATGCCAGGCGCGGCGATCGGGGTCGATGTCGGCATCGGTCGCCTCGGCCAGCGCCCTGTGAACGCGCTGTCGCTCCTCTGGCGTTGCCGCGCGCTTCACCGCCGAACGCACGAGCGGATGGCTGAAGCGGACCTGCGCCCCGAAGTCGACGAGAGTGGGGACTCCCGGACCGTAGGGGTCCAGATCCGGCAAATGAGCCGGATCTGGATTCCCGCCGCTGCTTTCCCGGCCATCCGGGCGCAGCATCCCGGTCGGATCAGGAGCTCATCACCGGCACGGGGTGCGGCGCGCCGAGGTGGGGGAACTGCGGTTGCAGGTCGTCGTGCGGCTTCAGGCCACTCGGCGGGACCTTTCCGTGGGTCAGCCAGGCAAAGCGCATGCTGTAGACGTCATCGGTGAGGACGCGACCGTTGGGGTAGGTGGCCGGCTTGGACCGGTCATATTGCAGAACGTCGGGCAGCACCTGCATCGCTGCCGCCCTTGCCTCCTCGGGCGAGTAGCCGCCGCCTTCCAGGATCTTCGACCAAGGCCCGAGGTAGTTGGCGACGTCGTCGACCGGCTGGCGAGAGTTGTAGAGGTTCTTCTCGCCGTCGGGGTTGATGAACGGGTTGATCGTCGGGTGCCCGCCGCGGTCCATCTGCACGAGCTCGCCGTCACTGCGCAGACTGATCGAGGCCCAGACCCCAATCACTGCGTTGCCGCCGAGCATGTCATTGGGAATCTCCAGCGCGATCGAATCGACGTTGTTCTCCGCGAAATCGTCATGTCCGGTCCACACCAACCCGTGCAGCGCGCCCTCGACATCGGCGAAGAACGGATCACTGCGCAGCCCGGCGCACAGCCGGATCCGACCGGCCTGGACCGGCCGGGCCACGCCGTCGAAACTGACCGGGAGCGAATGGGTGAGCAATTCACCGACCGGCCCGGGCTCCCTCGCCTGACTGCCCGTCGCGTACCAGGCCGACGCGGTCTGCACCCCGTCTTCGTACTCGGAGAACGTGAACGTGAACGCAATGTCGGCTCTCGCGTCGCCGTCAGTGTCGATATTGATCCGATGGACCGCATCCGGGTGAAACTCCGGGCCGGTGACGGCCGGCGGTATCGGCGGCGGGGCGCTCGTCGGGTTCGAGTCGATGATTATCACCGTGTTGTCAGGGTTGGCTGCCGACTGGAACACGAACAGATCCGTGAAGTCCAGGCGCCGGTCGTCGCCGGGAAACTTGAGATTGTCAGCGCTGAAATGATTCGACATGATGAGTCCCCTCAGGTAGTGATTGTCTGTGCCGGGCTGTTGGTGCTGCGCCGGCCCGAGTCGCTCAGGAAGTCGAGCAGCGCCGTATTCACCTGTTCTGCGTGAGTCCAGGGGATCGCGTGCGGGCCGCCCTCGATCACCACGAGCTGGACGTCCTCGATGAGGCCGGGCAGTCGCTTGCCGGTCTTGTCCAGTGGCAGGACCTGGTCCGCATCTCCCTGTACGACCAGGATCGGGACGTCGAGCTTGGGCAGGTCGGCGCGAAAGTCCGTTGCCCATGTCGGGATGCAGGCCACGGCGGCAACGGCAGACGCCGATGTCGCGAGGTTCCAACTGGCCTGGTAGGCCTGATCGCTGATCAGCGTGCCGCGCAGGGTGTCGACGTTGTAGAAGTTGTCCAGGAAGCCCTTCATCCACGCCGGCATGTCAGCCTGAGCCGCCTGGACGAAGCCATCGAACACGCTTTGCGGAACCCCGTCGGGGTTATCACTCGTCTGCAGAAGGAACGGCGGGATCGGCGCTACCAGCACACCCTTGGACACACGCGCCGAGCCATAGGTACCCAGGAAGCGGGTGACCTCCCCGGTGCCCATCGAGTGTCCGACCAGCACCGCGTCCCACAGGTCCAGGTGGTCCAGCAGCGCGGCCAAGTCCGCGGCGAAAGTGTCATATTCGTAGCCGACGACAGGCTGGCTGGACTGGCCGAACCCCCGGCGATCGTAAGTGATGACCCGGTGGCCGGCCTCCAGCAGGGCCGGGACCTGCTTATCCCAGGCCCGGCCGCTGAGCGGATACCCGTGGATCAGCACGACGGGCTGACCCGAGCCATGGTCCTCATAGTGAAGCTCGATGTCGGCGGAGTTCTCCCGACCGACTGTGACTTTAGGCATGCGAATTCCTTCCTCTCGGTGCGAGGACCGCACACCGCGGAGGCCTGACCTTCGGCGTCGGTTGCGGGCCCGTACTTGATTGACGATCGGTGTCGATAGTCCCGCCGATCACGGCACATCGCGTCCGGGGGAGGCCCCGGCCAATCCCCGGGACTGCCCTGCCTGTCCCCCGTGCAGAGCCGGCCAAGTGCACTGCGCTCATCTACGTGATCAGGGACTCGACCCCGGGAGCCGGGACGCTGCACCTTCGGCCCGCGGCGCACGCCTGTGCGCGCACCACGCCCGGTCGATGGCCGGTGACTACCGGTTAGTACCCCCGGGGTGCTGACCCCGGGGGCTCGCCGGACGCGACGAACACGCGCGAGCAAGACGCTTCTTGGCATCCCCGCATGAAGTTGCTCGCCCACTCCACCGTCGTGCGTAGCCCCACGCTCGGGCTGACTGCGATCTCGCTGGGCTTCCTGATGATCACCCTCGACGCGACAATCGTCAACGTCGCCCTAGGCCCGATCGGAAACGACCTCGGCGGGGCGGTGTCGACGGCGCAGTGGATCATCAACGGCTACACCCTGGCATTCGCGGCGCTACTGCTCACGGCCGGCGCGCTGGCCGACCGCCTCGGGCTACGCACCGGGTTCCTCGCCGGCCTCGCCGTCTTCGCGGTCGGCAGCGCAGCCTGCGCCGGCGCGACGTCGCTGGCCGAGCTCATCGTCGCGCGTGTGGTCCAAGGCGCTGGCGCGGCGGCGTTGATGCCCTGCTCGCTGGCGCTCATCGCTCACACGTTTCCCGACCCTAGGGACCGCCCGTCGCGCGCTCGGCGTTTGGGGTGGCGCGTCGGGAGTTGGCCTGGCCGCCGGACCCGTCCTCGGCGGCGTCATCACCGCCGCCCTTGGCTGGCGCGCGATCTTCCTGGTCAATGTGCCGATCGCCGCCGTGGCTGCGCAACTCCTGCGCCGTCACGTTGCAGAAACGCAGCGCCACCGTCACCCGCTTGACCTCCCCGGCCAGATCATCTCGACCGTTGGCTTGGCGGCGCTGACCGGCGGCTTCATCATCGCCGGCAGCAAGGGATGGGATGCGAGCCTCACGCTCGGGTTGCTGGCCGCGGGTATCGCGAGCACGGCCGGGTTCGCCCTCGTTGAGCGCACCGTCGCACACCCGATGATCGATCCCGCACTGTGTCGCGAGCGCACGTTTTCGATCGCGCTCGCGCTCGGGGTCATCTTTAACTTCTGCCTCTACGGCTCGATCTTCTGCCTGGCCCTCGACCTGCACCGCGCGCACGCCCTCGATCCCCTGGACACTGGACTGGCTCTGCTTCCCATGACCATCGTCACTGGCTCGATGGCGTTCCTCAGCGGCGGCCTCGTCAATCGCATCGGCGAGTGGACCGCCATCGTCATCGGCCTGACCGCCGGCACCGGGGGAGCACTCCTCATCGCCCTCGCCCCAACTGGCGGCGTGGCAACCCTGATCGTCTCGAGCCTCCCCATCGGTGTCACCGCTGTGGCCATGCCAGCCATGACCGCGGTGGCGATGAGCCACGCGCCGCGCCAACGCGTCGGGCTGGCATCGGGCGTGTTCAACGCCTCCCGCCAGACCGGCGGCGCCCTCGGAGTCGCAGTCCTCGGCGCCCTGCTCACCGGCAGCAACGGCAACGTCACGCTGAACGCGGCATTCCTCGCGGCCGCGGGCGTCTACGCCGGCGGCATCGCGCTGGCGCTCACCGGATGGCGCCGGTCTCGCAACATCATCCGGGTGCGCAGAAGAAAGTAGAGAGAGAGAGAGAAGCGTCTCCACTCTCGCGGCTCTGAGCAGGCAACCCGAAAGAGCCCCCTGTCGGACTCGAACCGACGACCCCTTCCTTACCATTTCACGGATGCTCAGAAACGGGCACGAAAGCCCTGCAAATTCTTTGAACACATCTGCACGGGTCCTTTGGTCGGGTCCCGTCGCGCAGAGTCAATGCACCGAAATTTGGTTGTGATCGAGTCACAAACGGCGTCGGGCGACGAGCCATCGCGGCCCCGACTTTGGCGATTAAGGTCACATATATGCACCTCCATCGCCAAAGTCCGGGGACGCCGCTTCCACTGCTTGTTCGTCACCAACTATGGCGATCGTTTATGCGACAGCGTCGTCGCCAAGCAGGAGCGCGGTTGCCGACCGGCGTGAGCGATCGAATCCAGCCCGGGGTCCGCCCCTGCTGCGTCGGCTTCAGCGATCACGAGGTCCTGCATTGCCAGAGCAACGCGGAAAGGAACGGCCGGAGTGGCGGACCGCTCCTTCGCGTGGCGGAGTGGGTATGTCGCCCGACGAGAAAGCAGGTTCTCCGGACCCATGATCGCGGTGACGGGCGGCCGCCGTCCTTGTGGGTCTCTAGATGGCGTAGAGGAGAAGCGCGCGGGATGTGTGGCGCCCGAGTCCTGTTTCGTTCGGGCGACCGGTCTCGGCGCCGGATCGGTTCCGCTCGCCGGGGCTGGTCCGCGCGGCGCGGCAGGTGCCCGTACGCACCGTTTGGCACGTTCGCCCAAGGCACACGGCATCACGTAGCTGGTGGTCGACATGATCTCGCTCGCGGAAGCGGACGGCTGGATGGGCTGAGACTGCGCGGCCGGTTCACGTGCCCGGCAGCCACCAAGTCCGCGGCGCGATTAGCTCGTGCATCTTCTGCGGGCCGTACGACCCGGGCTGGTACCGGTGAAGCGGCGGGGGATCTCGCAGCAAATCGCTCGACGCTGCCCATAGGTTCTCGATCCCATCTGCGTCGGTAAACAGCGTCCGGTCGCCCAGCATCGCGTCGTACATCAGACGCTCGTAAGGCTCCAGGCCCTGGGTGCCAAACGAGCCTTCGTAGGTGAACTCCATGCGCGCCTGACCGAGGCGCATCTGCGGTCCCGGGACCTTCGCCAGGAAGCTGGTGATGATGCCGCCTGGATTGCCAAGGTCGAATGAGATGTGGTCAGGCCCATAGTCCTCGATAAACGCGCGGGCCGCCCGGAACATCTTCCGCGGCGGCTCGCGGAAGGCGATCGTGAGCAGCCGTCGCTCCTCGCCCAGGCGTTTGCCCGTGCGTAGAAAGAACGGGACGCCCGCCCACCGCCAGTTGTCGATGCGGGCGCGGAGCGCGATGAACGTCTCGGTCGGCGAGTCTGCCGCTATGCCCTCGCCGTCGCGGTAGCCGGCGTATTGCCCACGGATTACGGAGTCGGGATGGATCGGCTGGACCGACCGGAACACCTTGCCGGTCTCCTCGACAATCGAGCGGGCGTCGAGCGCCGTAGGCGGCTCCATCGCGACGAACCCGAGCACATGGAAGAGGTGCGTGACCACCATGTCGCGATACGCGCCCGTGTCCTCGTAGAAGCCGGCGCGTCCGTCGACGCCGAGCGTCTCGGGCACGTCGATCTGGACGTGATCGATGTGGTCACGGTTCCAGATCGGCTCGAACATGCCATTGGCGAAGCGCAACGCAATCAGGTTCTGGACCGCTTCGCGGCCAAGAAAGTGATCGATCCGGAACACGCGATCCTCGGGCACGACCGTGTGCACGACCTGGTTGAGCTCGCGTGCCGTCGCGAGGTCGACCCCGAACGGCTTCTCCAGCACCACGCGCGCGCGCTCGGCCAGTCCCGACTCGCCGAGCGCCAGCACCGTCGACGTGAACGCGTTCGGCGGGATCGAGAGATAACAGACGCGCCGCGGCTCGCCGCCGATCTCCCGTTCGGCCGCGCACACCGCATCCACAAGCGGTCCAGGCTCATCGGCGCTAAACCCGCTGAACGAAAGCCGCTCGGCCAGCCGCGCCCAAGGCTCACCCGCGGCCTCATCGCCGATCGCCCTGCGAGCCGCATCCCTGAACTCCTCCGCCGAGCCACCGCGACGCGAGGTTCCGACGACCCGGTAGTCGTTGGGCATGAGCCCCGCCTCCTCGAGATGGAAGAGTCCCGGCAGCAGCTTGCGCCGCGCGAGATCCCCGCGCGCACCGAACAGAACAATGACGTGCGGATCGGGAACCGTCGTGTCGCGCGGGTACACCCCCCGAGTATGGCGAGATTAGAAGCCCGCCAAGCAATATCGGATTACCCGAGGCATCGAAGCCGCGGTCGATTCGGACGGCAGCGACGGTGCTCAGGCTTCGGGTCGAGAGGCAACCCGTCTGCTCCTGATTACGCCTCCTCGGCCACCCGAATTTGTCACGGTCACCGGTTAGGCTCAGTCTTACGCTATGGTGACGGTCGGACGGTCGCTGAACAAGCCGACCAGCCGTCGCTGCAGCTGACCTTTTGCCGCCGCTGCGACTCGCCGACGTGATTGACGTCCGCCTGTGATTCCTTTCGGAGTCCAGGATGCTCAGAGCGTTGCTCGGAGGCGCCGGACTCTCAGGAGGGGTCCCAGCTGTCCAGAACAGCGCCTGATCAGGTGCCGCGACTCTGTCGCGCACCTGTGGCGGCTTGACCCTGGTCACACGTGACCGGGACGACGCAGGGAGAGAGAATGACCCCCACCAGTGTTTCTGCCACTCCGGAGCGCACTACCGCTGTGTCCGGAGATCAACTCGAGCGGCGCCTCGCGGAGCTGATGGACCAGGATCGCTTTGCCGTTCCGCAGCAGTTCGTCGGCCACCAGGGGATAACTGAGAGCTCGCTCCGGGCTCGATCGGACCTGGACCCCAATGCCTTCTGGGCCGAGCAGGCGCGCCTGCTCGCATGGAGCACGCCCTTCACGGAGGTGCTCGACGACTCCAACCCACCGTTTTACAAGTGGTTCTCCGATGGTCGGCTGAACGTCTCGTACAACTGCCTGGACCGGCATGTCGAGGCCGGCCGAGGAAACCGCGTCGCCTTCCATTGGGCCGGCGAGGAGGGTGAGGAGCGCTCGATCACTTATGCCGAGCTCCTCGGCGAGGTCCAGCGGCTCGCCAACGCGCTCAAGGACCTCGGTGTGCAGAAGGGCGACGTGGTCGGGATCTACCTGCCTATGATCCCCGAGGCGGTTGTCTCGATGCTCGCGTGCGCCCGGATCGGCGCGCCACACAACGTCGTTTTCGGCGGGTTCGCCTCCGAAGCGGTCGCGGACCGGATGCAGGTCTCAAACGCGAAGGTGCTCATTACCGTCGACGGCTCGCGGCGCAAGGGCAAGACCGCGCCCGTGAAGGCCGCACTCGAGGAGACGATCGCCGACCTCCGGTCGCTCCGCCACATCGTGGTCGTGCGTCACACCGGAATCGATGTCCCGATGGTCGACGGTCGCGACATCTTCTACGACGAGGCGATCGCAGCTGCGGAGCCGGTCTGCCCGGCCGAGCCGATGCGGGCAGAGGATCCTCTATTCATCCTCTACAGCTCGGGCTCGACAGCAAAGCCCAAGGGGATCGTGCATAGCACCGGCGGATACCTGACCGGGGCCTCCTCGACGCATCGCCAGGTGTTCGACCTCGACCCAGAGCACGACGTGTACTTCTGCACGGCGGACGTCGGTTGGATCACCGGTCACTCGTACATCGTCTACGGCCCACTTGCCAACGGCGCGACCAGCGTGATCTACGAGGGCGCGCCCGACTACCCGCACAAGGGGATCTGGTGGGAGCTCGTCGAGCGTTACGGCATCACGATCTTCTACACCGCGCCGACCGCGATCCGTGCATGCATGAAGTGGGGCGCAGAGCACCCCAACCAGCATGACCTCGGCTCACTGCGCCTGCTCGGCACTGTGGGCGAGCCGATCAACCCGAAGGCGTGGCTCTGGTACCACGTGGTGATCGGCGGCGAGCGCTGCCCGATCGTCGATACGTGGTGGCAGACCGAGACCGGTCAGATCATGATCGCTCCACAGCCGGGGCTGACTGACACCAAGCCCGGCTCCGCGACCCATGCTCTCCCCGGCGTGTTTGCCGACGTTCTCGACGAGACGACCGGAGAGAGCGTCGAGCAGGGGCAGGGACTGCTCGTAATCACACGCCCGTGGCCGGGGATGCTGCGCACCCTCTACCACGACGACGAGCGCTACGTCCAGACGTACTGGTCACGCTTCGGCCCCGAGACGTATCTGGCCGGCGACGCCGCGATCCGGGACAAGGACGGCTACCTGTGGATCGTGGGCCGCATCGACGATGTAATCAACGTGTCCGGCCATCGCCTGTCCACCGCCGAGGTCGAGTCAGCGATCGTCTCGCACGAGAAGGTGGCCGAGGCCGCCGTCGTCGCCCAGTCAGACGAGCTCAGCGGTCAGTCGATCGTGGCTTACGTCACACTCATCGGTGACCTCGAGGGCTCGCAGGAGATGGAGAACCAAATCCGCGAGCACGTGGCCGTGCAAATCGGCAAGCTCGCGCGGCCGAAGCGGATCCTTTGGGCCGACGACCTCCCCAAGACCCGCTCCGGAAAGATCATGCGGCGGCTGCTCCGCGACGTGGCCGAGGGCCGAGCGCTCGGAGACGTCACCACGCTGCGGGATCCCGCCGTGGTGGCGGCGCTTGCACGGAAGGTCGCCGCCGACGGCGCGCAGGAGGACTAGCCCATGGAAGTCATCAACGACACCCCAGTCCTCCGCCCGCTGCAGGCCACCGCGAGCTTTTCCGCTGACCGCCGGCGGGCTCGACTTCACGGCCACGTGGCGTTCGTGACCGGCGGTACCCGCGGGATTGGTGCCGCGATCAGTCGCAGCTTCGCCGAGCAGGGGGCGATCGTCGCTGCCGGGTACAGCCGCGACCGTGAGCGTGCCGCCACGCTACGCGATCAGTTGCGCGATCACGGTGTGGACACGACCATCCATCAGGGCAACCTCGGCTCGGCCGAGGATTGCCGGCGCACCGTCTCGGAAGTGATCGAGGCCCACGGCAGGCTCGACATCCTCGTCAATAATGCAGGGATCACGATCGATAAGACCGTGCTGAAGATGACCGACGAGGACTGGTACAAGGTGATCGCTGTTAACCTCTCCGGGGCGTTTTTCATGTCCCAGGCTGTGCTGCCCCACATGATCGAGCGCGGGTCTGGTCGGATCGTCAACATCTCGTCGATCATCGGCGAGACGGGCAACATCGGCCAGGCCAACTACGCCGCCTCGAAGTCAGGGCTGTCGGGGCTCACGAAGACGTTGGCGCGCGAGGCGACCTTCCAGCTGTCACGGGCCGGCAAGCTGACCGAGGACGGGATCGGGATCACCGTCAACACGGTCGCGCCCGGGTTCATCGCCACCGAGATGCTGGAGTCCGTCCCCGAGAAGGTGCTGGACAAGATCAGGTCGCAGATCCCGGTCGGCCGGCTCGGGCGCCCCGACGAGATAGCCCGAGCGGTCCACTTCCTGATTGCGGACAAGTCCTCGTACATCACCGGGCAGACGCTGAGCGTCAACGGCGGCATGGATATGTGAGCGTCGGACGCCATCGTCCGTCACACCAAGAACGTGTAATCAGAGGAGCCCGTGATGAATCAAGCCGTGATAGTCAGCGCTGTGCGTACCCCGGTTGGCAGCTTCGGGGGGCAGTTCAAGCATGTATCGGCGACCGAGCTCGGGGCGGTGGCCGTGCGCGCCGCACTTGAGCGTGCCGGAGTCGCTGCCGCAGATGTGGATGAGGTGATCCTGGGGTGTGTCTTGCAGGCCGGCCTGGGTCAGAACCCCGCCCGACAGGCAGCGATGGCGGCCGGGATCCCGAAAGAGATTCCCGCCACCACGATCAACATGCTCTGCGGCTCCGGACTCAAGGCCGTCGCCATCGCCGCGCAGATGATCCGCGCCGGCGACGTCGACGTCGTCGTCGCAGGCGGCATGGAGAACATGACGCGCGCGCCGTATCTGATGCCGGCGGCGCGTTTTGGGGCCCGGATGGGGTCGACGGAGCTGATCGATTCGATGGTCCACGACGGCCTCACGGATGCGTTCGACGACATTCACATGGGTGTGACCGCGGAGAACATCGCCGATCAGTACGGGATCACCCGCGAGGAACAAGACGAGTTCGCCGCCGGCAGCCAGGTCAGGGCCGAGCAGGCGATCCACGAAGGCGTATTCAGGGATGAGATCGTGGCCGTAGAGGTGCCCGACAAGCGCGGGAGTCGTCTGGTCGAGGTCGACGAGCATCCTCGCCCAGGGACAACCACTGAGACCCTGAGCCGCCTGAGAGCCGCGTTCCGGAGTGAGGGCGGGACCGTGACTGCGGGCAACGCATCGGGCGTCAACGACGGTGCCGCGGCGGTCGTGGTTATGTCGGCGCGTGCTGCCGGCGAACGGCACTTGGAATCGATGGGCCTCGTCGAGGCCTACGCGTCGGTCGGCGTCGAACCCAGGCTGATGGGCATCGGGCCGGTGCCGGCGGTGCGCAAGGCGTTGGCCAGGGCAGGACTGGAGCTCTCTGACATCGACCTCTTCGAGCTGAACGAGGCGTTCGCCGCGCAGTCGCTCGCCGTCGTCAGGGAGCTCGGGATCACAGATCAGCGGATCAATCCTCACGGCGGCGCGATTGCGCTCGGCCACCCGATCGGCGCAAGCGGCGGCCGGATTCTCGTGACTCTGCTGCATGAGATGAAACGCACTCACGCCCACCGCGGGATCGCAACCCTGTGCGTTGGCGGCGGCCAGGGCCAGGCAGCGATCATCAGAAACGGTGCGGGCGGCTGAGGCGGGAGCAGCTCCGGCGAAGCGTCTGAGAGGCCTCGCTCCGCCCAAGAACACGTCACATAACGGGAGCCGAGCGAACAAGGACGTCACCGGACACGACGAGGGGGCGGGCGCACAGGCGGACAGGACCGCGAAGTGGATCCAAGAACGCGCAGGCGGCATTTGTCCGGCAGCCGGGGCGGTTGCTCGCCCCGGCTCGCAAAGAACCGTGCTTGTGCTGTTCACACACGGCTCCTCGGGACGGCGGGTTGCGAACCCCGCCGCCGGCCCGCTGTGGACCTTGACCGATTCCAACTCCAGCGCCAACTGCTCGTGTGTCGGGGCGACCATCTCCTCGTGCCATGCCCGGTGCAGCTCCACGAGCGAGAGGAGACCGCGGTCGGTGAAGTTCGACCCTGACTCGCGCCCGATCCCGGAATGAGGTCGTGGCCGATAAGCACATCCCAGTGCTGGTCGCACCCCACAAAGGCAGCCGCGGTACCCCGCGCAAGACCTGGACCGGTGGGCGCTATGAGTGGATGCGCACGGTACTCCGGTCAGACCACGGCCGCGAGCGATACAAGAAACGCAAACAAACCACCGAGCCGACATTCGGCAACACCAAACAGATCCTGCCGCGTCGGTGAAACCTGATGACGCCTTTGTTGTGGCACTACGGCCGACAGTTCTGGAAATCGGCCGCAGCGAGAGCCAGCCTGGACCTCGGTGGGCTGTCGCTCTCGGATCGCAATTCGCGAGCACCGTTTGCGGGACCGGTGACAGGCAGCAGCGCTTGGCGTCACGTCCATGAGGTGACGGTCGGTCGCGCTCGCTGCTCCCGGCGGACACCGAGCGTGATGACGCGGCCGGTCCTTCAGTTCTAGCGCTCGCTCCGGGTGCGGCGCGTGAGCGCGCGCGGCGGATAGCCGGAAGCAATGTCAAAGTCGCTGCCGAGGTGCTGGACCTGGTGGAGGGATTGGAGTTTGTTGAGCGATCGGTGTTCGATCTGGCGGATTCGCTCGCGGGTGACGTTGAACGCGCGCGCGACCTCGTCGCGCGTGCGCGGGTGCTGGTCACCGAGGCCGTAGCGCAACTCGAGCACCCGCCGCTCCCGATAGGAGAGGTTCTCGAGCGCCACGTGCAGGGCTTCGTTGGTCAGGGTCTCCACGGCGCGCTCGTACGGAGACTCAGCCTGCTCGTCGGCGATCAACTGGCCGAACTCAAACTGCTCCTCGTCGCCGACGGGCTTCTCGAGCGAGATTGGCGCCTGGGTGGAGCGCCGGATCGACTCGACCTCCTCGGGCTCGATCCCGGCCACCTCGGCGATCTCCTCGGCGGTCGGCTCGCGTCCGAGCCCGGTCACGAGCTTGCGCTCGGTACGGCCGATCCGGTTGAGCTTCTCGACGATGTGGACCGGGATTCGGATCGTGCGCGCCTTGTCCGCCAGCGAACGGGCGATCGCCTGGCGGATCCACCACGTCGCGTAGGTCGAGAACTTGAACCCCCTACGATGGTCGAACTTCTCCGCCGCGCGGACGAGACCGATCGTGCCCTCCTGAATCAGGTCGAGAAACGGCAGCCCCTGGTTGCGGTAATGCTTGGCGATCGAGACCACCAGCCGCAAGTTCGACTCGACCATCTTCTGCTTGGCCTCGAACGAGCCCCGCTCGATCCGCTTGGCGAGCTCAACCTCCTCCTGAGCCGTCAGCAGCCGCACCTTGCCGATCCCCTTCAAAAACAACCGCAAGCCGTCCGTCGTCCCCTCCGGCTCCAGATCCACCGGAGCCTTGCGGCGAGTCCGCTTCTCGGGCGCACGCTCGACGACCAGACCCGCAGTGGCCGGATCGATCTCCTCGATCAGCTCAATCTCGCAGCGCTCAAGGACGCCGTGCAACTCCTCGATGTCCGTACTCTCGAGGTCGAGCTCGACAGCGGCGGTCGCGATCTCGGCGTACGTCAGCACGCCGATCTCAAGCCCGCGTGCGATCAGGCCCTTGACCTCCTCAAGCTCCCGAAGATCCGTTCCTGGCGTGCGCGGCGCTTCGCCTTCGGCCAGCGCGCTCAAACTAGCGTTCACAACACCACCTGCCTTGAGTAGGGCGCCACCATCGGAGGCGTCATCGTCTTCGTGACCCCGAGTCGATCCCATTTCATCGCGCCAGCCGAACCGAGGCCGGGGCGAAGAGGGAGCCTTCGTCTAGCGGCCCCGGGTGCGGGTCTTCGCGTCATCGGGAGAACTCCTCGCCACTAGCGGGGAGAACAGTGGCCGCGGCCGGGGAGAGCCGGTGGCCGTACGTCGACAGTGACCGATGGCCAATGACATCGTCGCCGGAAGCCCGAAGGGCTGCTAACGGCGAGGCGCAGAAAGGGCACAAATCCCCGATCGGATCGCCTTCGCTGCTGTACAGACGCGTCCTGCACGTCAGACATTTGAGATGCCGCATCGGCAGCCTCCTGCTAGTCGAACGTTCGCGGTCGGGTACGCGCAAGGAAGAGGGCGATAACCCCTCGCGCGTTCAACCGGATTGGGACGAGGCCACCGGGCCGGTGGAGTACCGCCCGCAGAGCGAGACACCGGCCCCGCAGTCACAACCAGTAACCCACGCCTCCCGCCTCGTGACGCAAAACGCGCCGTCGGTGGCATTCGGGCTTGGGCGGAGAATCCCGGCCGCGGGGCCAGCTCAACTACGACTGTACTCCCATTCGCGGCGCTTGCGTACCCCGACCGCAAACAGTCTGCTCAGGCTTATCCCCATGAATCAGCGAACCCCCGCCCCCACGCGCTCGACCGGTCGGGACACGACGCTTCCGCCTGCCAGAGCGGCAGCACCCTACGCGCCGCGACCAAACACTCGGATCCGACGATTTGCACCAGTCTCGCGGCGGTCGTCACGCCGGCTGCCTAAGGGTCCTGAAAATCGTCCGGAGCGGCCACGCGACCCACCACGACGACGGCCGCTGCTCGCCGCCACAGGCCTTGCCGTGACATGTGCGGCTCGCGTTACCGATTGTTCTCTTCAGCAGGTCGCAACCCCAGCCCCGCGCGCTTTCTCCCTCCATTGATGCTCTCCGCTCGGCCGCGTTGATCTCTGTCTGAGACTGGACCCGCTACCGGACGCTCACCCAGACCGACGGGCTCCCAGCGGCTGGCGTAATCGAGCTTTCGTGGCTGACATGGACCGAGCCAGAAAACCTCGACGATGCGGAAACAACCGTCATGGCCCGTCCAGCGAGGCTGTACGATCGGGGTTCCGCTTCGCCTCAGCCCTCGGCGAACATGCAGTACCGGCTCCAAGCACCCGGTCGGCGTGGGCGTGTTGACCTCAGTCGTCAACACGTGAATGCACGCGTAAGGAGCCCAGTCATCCGTCCTTCCAGCGAATTGCCCGATGAACGTCGCAGGCCAGGTGGGTCGGTGGGGCTTTCGCCGGCGCCCCAGCGAACGACGGACTCGGCATCCAACTCGGCCACGACGTACCTAAACTGTCCACGCTGTGGCTTGAGCATCGCGCGGAGCTCGCAGCGGCGCGCGATTACGCACTGTCTGGGGTGGGCGAGGCGCAGCCGCACGGTCGTCGAGTTGTTCCGCTCCCGATTGTCGACCGACCTGGTGTACGCCGACAGCGCGCTGCCACACGCCATCGCCGTGCCCGCCGGATGGCGGCACCAACGTCGTCGGCGGTTGAGGAGAGCAGCGACTACCACGCCGAAGAGTCTCGAGCTCATCCGGTCTGCGACCCTGGGCGGGCGTCAATGACGACCGGCGCGCAGGGCACCGTGGAGAGCATGATCGGCGAAGGCAAGCCGTTCGAAGAAATCGAGCGATACATCGAGACGTTGGCGCTTCCCGGCGAGCAGCTGGGCGCCTTGTGGCTGCTGGCGTGGGCTGAGGCAACCGATCCGCTGACCCGCAGACGGGTCGTGGCGGAGGCGCTCGCCGGCTCCGATGGTCTTCCAGGGTCCCCGCTCGCGGCGGCGCCGAGCCCCCCGCGCGACGAGCGCCGGCTCGTATCTACACGGCGGGTTCGTTCGCATTCCAAACGCGAGCGCTGGCGGCACAAGCGAGCGAGATGAACGTGCGGAGGCCGGTCCGAACTGGTCTTGCGACTGATCTCCGAATGCGGGTCCGCAACCCTCGGGGGTTGACGCGCGCGCTCGAAAGGTAGGGAACGGCGATGAGCACCTGCTGCTCGGTCCTGGTCTGAAGCATCAGCCATCCCGATTGGAACCGCCCCACGCGCTCTTGCCGGCGACGACGGAGGACGGGATTTGATGATCTCCCGACCCGCGCTGCCAAGTAGCTGGTAATTGAGACAGTCGGTGGCCTCAGAGGCGAGATACCTGACACAACCCCTGACGACTTAGGGCACGTCGCTCTCGCGGCTTATCCAAAGGTGCGGGGGCATGAGCGAGATTCAACGAATCGCTGACGGCGTTGGCCTTCGCCGGTGCCGCAGCGACGCTCGCGCGGCCGCGGCTTGCACGGCCTCGACCAAGTCCGCCCGGTACATGTGCATGCACGTCTCGTCCTCGGGGACGAAGATCAAGCGCATGTACCGGACCCGGGCGCCCTCGAGGGTCAGTGCGCGGCTGGCTTCCCGCGCAGCGCGGGCGCCCTGCTCTGCCGCCTCGAGGTTGCTCGCTGGAAGGTACTGCTCGCCGACGAAATCTCGCATGGGCCTTCAAGCTACGGCTGTACCCGGGGCGAGGAAAGTACGGAAACCCTGACTCTTTTACCAGGTGTTGGGTACGATCCGCCTGGTCTGAGCAAGGCGGCGTTTCTTGGCGGACGGAGCGGGTGGTGTTGGTCGGGTGTCGGTCGTGGGGCGCGACGGTGAGCTCGCTCGCCTCAATCAGTTCGTGCGCGATCCACGCCACGGGAGCGCGATCGTCCTGATGGGTGGACCGGGGATCGGGAAAACGACGCTCTGGGAGACGGCGGTTGCGTCCGCGCGTGCGAGCGGCGCCCGGGTCCTGACGGCCCGCCCGAGCGAGAGCGCTGCCCAGCTCCCATTCGGCGGGCTCATTGATCTTTGCGACGGATTTGACGAGACTGAGCTCGCCGTAGTACCGGCGCCGCAACGCCAGGCACTCGAGGTGGCGCTCCTCCGTGCGGAGCCCGGGCTCCCGGCGGCTTCGACGACAGCCGTTGCGCTGGGCCTGCTCGGCGTCGTGCGCACGTTGGCGGCTCGCGCTCAGGTGATCATCGCGATCGATGATTTGCCATGGCTGGATGCGCCGTCGGCCGAGGCGCTTGCCTTCCTGGCCCGACGGCTGGATGAGGCCCCGGTCACGTTTCTACTCGCGCGACGTCCGGGACGGGTGGGCGCACTGGAGTCGGTGCTGTCGCGCGCTGGCGTGGAGCGAGTGCAGCTGGCGCCGTTGTCGCTCGGGGCGGTGCGACGGCTGCTATTCGAGCGGTTTGGCTTGACGATGTCGCGTCACCGCCTGCTGCGCTTGGTGGAGTTGACGGGCGGGAACCCGCTGTTCGCGGTCGAGGTGGGACGGTCGTTGCTCGAGCGCGACGGAGCTTCGCTCGATGATGATGTGCCGTTGTCGGAGTCGTTGGAGGAGATGCTGGGCAATCGCGTGGCTCAGCTTCCGCCGAGGGTCCGTCGGGTCCTGCTGGCGGTGGCCTTGAGCGAGGACCCGAGGACCGATCAGCTGGTCGGAATCATCGAGGAGCGCGCACTCGATGACGCCGTCGACGCCGGGGCGGTGGTGATCGACGGCCAGCGGGTGCGCGCCTCTCATCCGCTGCTTGCGGCGGCCGCGGAGAAGCGTTCGCGCGCGGGTGAGCGGCGTCGCCTGCACCTCGCGTTGTCTCAGACGGCAAGGGACGAACCGACGCGGGCGATGCACCTGGCGCTCGCCGCGACGCACCCCGACGAGCAGTTGGCGGCACGCGTCGCTGCGGCGGCCGGAGTGGCTCGAGCGAGCGGAGCACGCCAACAAGCGGCGCTGCTGGCCGCGCACGCCCTGCGTTTGACTCCCGCGAGCGCCCTCGCCCGGTCGCGGCGGGTGCTCGACCTGGCCGAGCGTCTGGACGACGCGGGCGAGCTGCGCCGGATGACGGCCTTGTTGAACGAGGAGCTGGCATCGCTTCCACCCGGCCCGCTGCGCGCCCGTGCCCTGCTTCAGTTGGGGGGTGGCGGCGATGTCACGAGCAGGCCCGAGCAGGACCGCTACTTCCAGATGGCGCTGGCTGAATGTGGCGCCGATCGCGATCTGCGGGCTCATGTGCTTGCAAGGCTGGCGGCCAATACGGCGGCGGGCGCCGTCGAGCATCTGGGTCAGGCGGAGGCTTGGGCGCGCGAGGCCGTCGAGCTCACGAGCGATCGAACGGCACGGCGCGATGCACTGAGCGCGCTCGCCTGGGCGCTCGGGCTCGCCGGAGCGGATCTCGACCCGCTCTGCGCGCAGTCGCGCGTCACCACCGATCCGAGTGCTGACATCCTGGCTTCTCCCGAACGGGTCGCCGCCCAGCAGCTGGTCTGGCGTGGCGAGATCGTCCGCGCTCGCGCCACCCTGACCGAGCTGCGGGCGATCGCTGACGCGGGCGACGACCCGTACTCGTACGGGATGGTCCGACTCCACCTGGCCGAGGCGGAGCTCCGCGCCGGCCAGCTCGCCGCCGCGATTCCGCTTATCGACGAGTGGGGTGAGTCCGAAGATCTGGAGACACAGTTCTATCCGCAGCTGCCGCGGTGCCGCGCGCTGCTGGAGGTCTGCCGGGGCGCGGCGGCCCCGGCACGCGACTGGGCCGAGGAGACGATCCGGCTGGCGCGTGCGGCCGGCGTCATGTGGGATGAGCTGGAGGCGCGGCGCGCACGCGGGATCGCCGCGCTGCTCGACGGGGCGCCGGACCAGGCGGTCGCAGACCTGTCGTGGGTCTGGGGGTACTGCGAGCGTGAGGGCGTGCGCGAGCCAGGGGTCTTTCCGGTCGCGCCAGAGCTCGTCGAGGCACTGTTCGAGCTCGGGCGGCTGGACGACGCCGCGGCGGTCACCGGCTCGCTTGGGGAGCGGGCGATGGAGCTTGACCATCCGTGGGCGTCGGCGAGCGCCAAGCGCTGCGGCGGGCTGCTCCGCGATGACGATGCGCTCCTCCGGGAGGCATCGGTCGACCTCGAGCAGCTCGGGCTGGGTCTAGACGCCGCCCGCTGCCTGCTCGCGCTCGGTCGCGCACAGCGCCGGCGCAAGCGCTGGCGCGAGGCGCGTGACACGCTCACCCAAGCCGCCGCCGCGTTCACAGCGCTGGGGGCTGACGGGTGGGCGCAGCGGGCACGGTCAGAGCTCGAACGCGTCGGCGGTCGCCGCCGGACGGAGGGCGATTTGACACCGAGTGAGCGGCGCGTGGTTGAGCTAGCCGCCGAAGGGCTGTCAAACAAGGAGATCGCCGCGGCGCTGTACGTGACGGTGAACACGGTCGAGGCTTACCTGGCGCGCGCGTATACGGCGCTCGGGGTGCGCTCCCGGGCGCAGCTGGCAAAGCGGCTGGCCGCCGGTTCGCGAGCCGACGGCGGCGAATAGAGTCAGGTTTTCCGTATTTGAAGACGCTCGCTCGGGTCGTAGTTTGGGGCCATGCGAGAGTTCGTGGCCGAGCAATACCTGCCGGCGGCCGCTCCCAGTGCAAACGTGAAGCTGGCGGATGTCGCGAGACGGGCTGCCGAGCAACTGGCCGGCGAGGGCACCCAGGTCCGGTTCCTGCGCTCGATCTTCATTCCGGAGGACGAGACGTGCTTCCACTTCTATCTCGCTGAGTCGGCTGAGGCGGTGCAGGTCGCGGCGGCGCGAGCGTCGTTGCGGCTCGAGCGCGTGGCCGAGGCCGTGAGCTGGCTGCCAGATGAAGCAGCTCAGCCATGCGTCGTAGATCAACGAAACACGTAGTTGAAAGGGGGCACGATGAGAAGGACCAACGCTTCATGGGCCGCTCTGCTTGTCGCGAGCGTTGCTCTGTTCACCTCGCTGGGTGGGGCTGCCTGGGCCGCCGGGCTGATCAGCGGTTCGCAGATCCAGAATCGCTCGATAACCAGTAAGAAGATCGGCCGAGGACAGGTCATTGCGGTGAACCTCGGCGCGGGCGCGGTCACCAGCGCAAAGCTCGCCAGCGGCGCGGTGACGAGCTCGAGCATCGCCGACCAGGCGGTGACGACCTCCAAGCTCGGCAACGACGCGGTCACCACAACGCAGCTGGCTGACGGCGCCGTCACTGGGACGAAGGTCGCGCCCGGCTCGCTGACCGCGGCGGACGTGGCACCGGGTACGTTCCTCGCGGCGAACGGCACCGCGGCGAACTCCAATCAGCTCGGCGGCGTATCGGCCAGCGGGTTCGTGCAGGGCACCGGCAACCTGATCCAGCGCCGGATCGACGTCCCGGTTGGTACCTCGGACCAGTTCTTGGTGGACGTCGGGCTGGGAGAGGTCGACGGCTCGTGCCCGACGGGCGGCAAGCCCGAGGTGTCGTTCACCGCCGAGGCCCAGCCACTCGATCTGATCGAGTGGGGCGCGTCGGCCGGAACCACGGACATCAACCCGGTGCACGGAATGTTGATCGGTTCGACCTATACCGAACCGGACACGACAGCACTGCAGGCAATCGACTTCCAAGTCGCGCAGAGCACCGACAACGTCCCCAGCCGGTTGGCGACCATCTGGACGACGGACGATGCCGTCGGCGGCGGAACGGAGTGCATCTTCACCGTCCAGGCGCTGACCACCGGCGCGTAGCCACCCGATCTTCAGAAGGGAGCACCAATGCATCGATGGCTCTACACACTCCTGGGTCTCGGCGTCGCGGTCGCAGTCGCGCTTCCGGCCACCGCGGCCGCGGACGTCACGCTCGGTACCACGGCACAACCGGCGGGCTCGAGTGCCGGTAACTGCGCAGCCGGGTACATGATTGGTCAAGAGACCTCGGATCCGAGCACTCCAGATACCGTTCCCGCACCTGGCGGACAGATCACCGAGTGGCAGACGAACACAACCGGGGACACAGCGGGCAGCGGGTTGACACTCGTCGTCCTGCGACCGAGCCAGGGCGCCTACACTGCCGTCGGCATCGATCCTGAGATCCTTCCGACGCCGCTGCCAACGGACGGCATCGCAACCTTCACGCCCCCAACTCCGCTTCCGGTCCAGGGCGGCGACGTGCTCGCCCTGTACTCCTTCAACGGGGTGGGAAACTGCGCGTGGGGCGGCGTCTCCGACGCAGCTGACCGCATCGGCTTGTTCATGCCGACAGCGGCGCCCGGGCCGGGAGACAGCGAGACGCCGCTCGCCAGCACGAGTGGCTACTTCCTCGACCTCGCGGCGACTCTCGCTCCCAACGACGTCGATGCCGGTGTGACCACGTCCGCCGGACCGTCCGGCGCAACCGCAGGACATCCGGCCCTGTTGAGCTCGACGGTCGTCGACAACGGACCAGCCAGCGCACCGATCACTTTCACCGACCAGGTGCCCGCGGGGCTGATGATCAATTCCGCCGCCGCCGGGGACGGAACCTGCTCCACCACCGGCCAGACGGTGACCTGCGCCATCACCGGACTCTCCTCCGGGCAGAGCGTGCCCGTCGAGGTCATCGCCACGCCGACCACGCCGGGTAGCTACACCAACAGCGTGTCGATCGCGCTCAACGCCGGCGGGCTTGACCCGAACCCGGCCAACAACACCGGAGCCGCGACGCTGTCGGTCGAGCCCGGGGCACCGTCGGCGACCTGCGTCGTGCCCACGCTCCGAGGCGTGCCATCTGGCCTCGCCCGAGTCGTGCTCGACGACCTCGGATGCGACACACGGACCGCCAAGGCGCACTCGAAGTCGATCCGCAAGGGCACCGTGATCAGGACCAACCCCGGCCAGGGCGCGTACGGATCCCGGGCGACGATCACGCTGATCATCTCCTCCGGACCTAAGGGACGTAAGTAGCTATGGGCGTCGCTTCCATTTCATTTCACGAACAGGGGGTGTCGTGATGCCGAGCAACAACCACAGTCCGAGTGGGAGCAGAACCAGCGCAGCGATGATCTCGAAGCTGCGCGGTCCGGAGAACAACTCCACGCGGAGGATCGCAGCGGCGATTATTCCGGGCAGGGCCCCGCGACGAGCAGCCCGGTAAGGGGACCGCGGAGCCGCCGCTCCCGCGCGAACCGCAACAAGTCGCCCGGGGTGGCGGCACGTTGAACAGGAGGTTTGTCGGCGTGACCGGCGGGCTGGGGACGTCCAGAACGCTCAGCTGGATTGGTAGCAGCAGCACCGCGCCGGACGCCCCGGCGGGCGTGGTGGCGGGCGAGCATGTGCTCGTAGCTTCCGCGCTGCTCGGTGTAGACGGCCGGACCTCCCACCACCTCCGCCCACCAGTCCGTGGCGTGCTCGCGGTGCTCGTCGCTGATCTTGCCACCGAACATCGCCGCGATGCTCGGTGACTCGGTCTCGACGAGGTCGTAGAACCGATTGAGCCAGCGCGCGAACGCATCACGTCCGCCCGCCCACTCATAGATAGTCGATGTCTGAGCGCCCACCGAGCTGACGCTACTCGGCCCGCACGATCGGCTGGTGACGATCCGGGAGCTCGCCGACGAGCGCACGGACACGGCGAGTGATCTCATCGCGAATCTCGTGGGGAATCTGATCATCCACGACATACAGCGACCGGCTTCGGTGGCCGGACAACCGCTGTTCAGAAGGGATCGCAGACCGGATGGACGGAAACGGGAAGGGGTCAACCAGCGAACAATCGCCGGTCACCGCAGGCAATTCGGCCCAAACCTGGACCTGCCGTCACGTCTCATGGACGAAACACGGACGGAATAAAGCCGTCACAAGCGTCAGCTCCAAGAACCAATAAATGGCTCTGAGCAGCCAAAAAGCCAGAGCCTCTGTCGGACTCGAACCGACGACCCCTTCCTTACTATGGGAGGTGGTCGAGGTGGAACTCACGGACGGAAAATGGACGGAAACCAGCCCTGGCCTGCGGCGCGTTTTTCAGGAGTGACCGAGCCCCAAAACGGCTGATCCTCGACGGGTATCCGGGTCGGCCCCTCTAACGGCTGAGCGCAGCTGCACCCGCCACGGGCGCTAACGAACTTGGTCAGATTGTGCGAGCTAGCGGCTTCCTCCGCTTCGCGCGTGCGATGCCTGTAATTGCGCCATCAGCGCGAGTCCCCGTGACCGTAGGTGCAACGAGCCGGTTGAGCTCGGCGTCAAGAAGATCCACGAGGGCGCTGTTCCCGGCAACTCCGCGGAGCATCTCGAGGCTCGCCCGGTAATGCGCGAGCTTGGCGCGGGTCGTGGTTTCGTCAACGCGCGAGGTTGGCAGCAGCGCGAGCTCTCGGACCTTGGAGATCTTGTCCGCGGCGAAGATCGCGACCGTGTCGGAGCCCGCCTGCGCTACGCGATCGCGCAGCTCGCGCTTGCGCGAGCTCGTAATCGTCGATCGATGGATCGTCCGAGACCGACTCGACCAGCCTCGCAATGCGGACCCCGAACCGGCGCTGAAGCTCCGCACCAGTGGTTCGGGTCTTCTCGAGCGTGTCATGAAGCAGGCCAGCGGCAATCACTTCGTCTGGCTGCCCATCCGCGCGCAGCAGGCAACCAACCTCGATCGGATGAGCGATGAACGGCGCGCGGTCGACCTCTCGGTACTGATTCGCGTGGCGCGCAGAAGCGAACGTGAGCGCCGCCCGCGCCATCGGCAGCCCGCGGAACGAATCGACCGCGCGACGCGACCACACGGCGGCGCTGCCCGAGACCTCTGGATTCCAATCGGGTGATTGGAATCGAGGCTCACGTACGGACTGCCGCCCCGGCCGCGCGGTGACGCTCGCGGTCTTCGAGGGTGGCACTTTCCGCCGCGTAGCCGCGTCGTTCTCGTCGGGCTCGGCGACGTCGGCCAGCACCTTCAAGCGCGTCGCTCGGGCCGATCGCGTTTTCGTCTCCTGAGGCAAGCGCTTTCCCTATCCCGTTGGTGGTGCGGGCTTCGTCTGGCCGGGTTGAACGGTCGGGATCCCTCGGGTGAACGGGAGCGCGATGAGCGCGAGGAGTGCGAGGATGGCCTCCGCGGTGCGGAGCCCGTCGATCTGACTCTGCTTGTTGACCTTGACGATCTCGTTGGCGGTCGCGGAGGGCACGTTCGCCTTGGAGAGCGCGGCTTTGACGTCGGCCTCGGACATGAACGGCACCCCGCTCGCGAGCTCCGTGTTTGCCTTGGAGACGACGCTGGAGGGAACGTTGGGGTTGTTCTGGATGCCGGTGAAGAACGCCGCGGTCATCGCGGAGATGAGCACGGCGCCTGCGAGGGCGGTGCCGATCGACGCCCCGAGCTGGGTGCCGGTGTTCTGGAGGCCACCGACCTCGCCGCTCTTCTCGTCAGGCTCCGCTGAGACGGTCACGGCGCCGAGCTGGGAGGCCATCGCCCCGAGCCCGGCGCCCGCGAGCAGCAGCGGCCACGTCACGATCCCCGGGCCGACGCCGACGTCGAGCAACGCGACGAGCAGCACAAGACCGGAGAACAGCAGCATGAAGCCGACACGGACGACCCGCCGCGGGTTCGCGTTGGGACGCAGCTTCGGGACGCCGATGGCAAACACGAGCAGGGAGAGCGAGAGCGGCAGCAGCCGGACGCCGGTTTCGACCGCCGATATGCCGAGCGCGACCGACAGGAACAGAGCGATGGTGAAGAAGAGCCCGGCCTGGATCAGGAACATGAACAGGAATGACATGACCCCGCTGCGGAGCTGGAGGTTGCGCAGCATCGCGGGTTCGAACAGCACGCCCTCGCCACGCTTGATGCGCCGGCCCTCCCACGACACGAACCCGACCAGCACCAGGGCGCCTGCGAAGATCAGCCAGATCACTGGGGAGAGCCCGAGCCATGCCGGCGCGTCAGGCTTCGGTCTGACGAAGCCCCAGGTGCCCGACTTCAGGATCCCAAACACGATCGCGCCGAGTCCGAGCGCGGACAAGGCCGTGCCGACGAGGTCGAGCCGGGCTCCTTCCTCGGCAGGCGTGTCGTTCATGCGGCGAGCCAGGGCGAGGATCACAAGCACGATGAGCACCTCTCCGACGAACACCCATCGCCACGAGGCGTAGGTGGTGAAGATGCCGCCGATCAGCGGTCCGAGTGCTGCGGCGATCGCGGCGGAAGCGGCGACCAGCCCGTAGGCGCGGGGACGCTCGGGCTTTGCGAAGTTCGACGCCACCAGCGCCACGATCGCCGGCATGATCAGCACCGCCCCCAGCCCCTCAAGGAACGACCAGCCGAACATCAGCACCGCCAGGCTGTGAGACAGGGCGGTGGTCAACGAGCCGCAGGCGTAGATGACGCATCCGATCGCGAACGCACGCTTGCGCCCGATCATCTGACCGATCTTCCCGCCGGTGATCATCAGCGAGGCCATCACGAGCGTGTAGAGCGTGATCGCGGTCTGGATCCCGGTCACTGTCGTTCCGACGTCCTTGGCGACCGTCGCGATCGCCGTGTTCATGACCGTCGTGTCCAGCGCCATGACGAACTGCCCGGCCGCGAGCGTGATCAGAGCGATCTTCGCGGCGCCAACGCTCTTCGCCGCGGTGCCCGTTCCCAGCGACGGTTCAACGTGCGCGCGGGAGCTCATCTCGGGACCCAACCCCTCTCAATCGACGAGCGGTCAAGTTCGTCGATGTGCCGCTCGATTCCGATCTGCCCGCCGGGCTTTCGCCGATCGACCAGCGCGGGGTGCTGAATCAGCGCCATCGCGAATCCTTCCGGCTCGTGAGCGCGCCGCCATCCGGCAGGAGGCCGGCGCTTTCAGCCAGCCGTACTGCTTCGGCTCGTTTGGTGGCCCCGAGTTTCTTGTTGATGTTCTGGACCTGCGTTTTCACGGTGGGACGGGCGATGCCGAGCTGGGTGCCAATGCCGGCGAGTGTTTGATACGTGGTGAGGAGTGCCAAGACGCGCGTCTCGGCTGGCGTCAGGAAACAGTGTTGCGGGACTTCTTGTTGGGCGGCTTCGGTTGGCTGGTGATGGTGCCGTCACGGTACGTCGCGGGCGATCGATTCGGCATCGGCCGATTTGGCCGATATCGCCCCCGTGCCAAGCCCCGTCGTTGAAGTCGGACAAGTGACCGGGGGCGCGGCCCTGGCGTGTTCATCAGGGACGACCGACAAGGCCGACGTCGACTCCGCCATCGACTCCCCGGTCCACTCGAGCAGGAACTTGCAGCAGCGTTCGCTCGCGACTGACGGCTGACCTGGCCGAGGGAGGACGGGGCCGCGATCGTAACCCAGGCCGCCGCCTGTAAGACGGCCCGCCGATATCGGACCTTTCCCGACGTGCAATGCGGTTTTTCACGGATCCCCCCGGCGATCACGCCTAGGTATCGTGAGGGCTGTCCATCTATTGGGCACCGAGAAGTGGCATCTCCCGATGCGGCAGATCGGCTGTGTTGAGCTTAGGCAAAGCCGCTTTAGGTGAGCCGATCAGATTCGCCCGAAGGAGCAACCGACTTGTCCGAGATCTTGGCGCGATTGCGTCCGACTGCGAGTGGGGAGATGGCCACAGAGGCGTTTGCCGTCACGACAGTTGCGCGCAAAATGGCGTGCAGACCGCGCTTGCGCGGCGGACCGCGCTTGCGCGGGAATGTTGTGTTCATGTCGGCGTCCCAGCCTGGCGGGTCGCTGGACTGCCCCGAAGTCGGGCTGGCGTGGGAAACGGTGCGGGCGTGGCGGACCGAGCGATGAGTACCGTTGCCCATTCGAGGACCCGGCCGCGGTTGCGGGCGTCGAAGCTTCGAGTTCCAACCGTCCCGCCTTTGGCGATCGCACGACCTCGCCTCTCTGTCGTACAGAAGGCCGCGGAGCGCAGCCGGGTGATATCGGTCTCTGCGCCGGCGGGTTATGGGAAGTCGACTCTTGTCGCCCAGTGGACTGCCCTGGATCCGAGGGCCACCGGGTGGGTGCACCTAGGCCCCGGCGACGACGACTCCGTCGTGCTGCTCGCCCATGTTGTGGCGGCCCTCGAGCGGACTGGCCCCGTTTGCGATGAGCTCCTCGACGAGTTGTCAGGACGGGCGCCGAGGATCGACGAGGTCGCGATTCCCCTCCTCGCGGCCGACCTCGGCGAGCGCGACCCATTCGTTCTGGTGCTGGACGATGTGCACGTCATAACAGCTAGGAAGAGCCGCGCGATTCTCGCTTGTCTCGCCGACTATGTCCGATCCGAGTCTCAGTTGGTGTTGGTCACGCGCGGCGATCCGGGGGTCCCGCTTGGCCGGCTCCGAGCGAGTGGGGATGTGGTCGAGATCGGGACCGCGCTGCTCGCCCTGGACCCGGCGGAGACCCGTGATGTTGCCGCGAGCACAGGACTGGAGTTATCGCAGGCGGCGGCCGCGGCCCTCTGGGAGCGGACCGAGGGATGGGCCGCCGCGGTTGCCCTGGCCACGCTGGCGCTGCGTGGCCGTGCCGACGGCGCCGCGAGGGCTGCCGGTCTGTGCGGCAATCAGCAGCAGATCGCCGACTACCTCCTGGAGGAGGTGCTCGAGCGCCAGCCCGACCATCTGAAGCGTTTCCTGCTTGGGACGTCGATCCTCGATCAGATGACAGCGCCCTTGTGCGATGCAGTGCTCGACACAAAGGACGCAGCTGGTTCGCTTGAGGAGCTCGCGCGTTCGAATGCCTTCGTCGTCTCGCTCGACGATCAGCGCGAGTGGTATCGCTATCACCACCTGTTCAGCGACTTCCTCCGTGCGGAGCTCAAGCGACGCCACCCGGAGCTGCTCCCCGTATACCTCCGACGAGCGGCAGGTTGGTGCGACGTGCACGGATCGCCAGGCGAGGCGTTCGCCTACGCGCATGAGGCCGGCGATCTCGCTCACGCCGGCCGGATCGCGCTTGCGTCACGGGACGAGTTTGCAAGCCGCGGGCAGATCGAAAGCCTGCGACTCTGGCTCAACCGCTGCACCGACACGGACATAGAGTCAGACGCCCAGCTGTCCATCGCGGCCGCGTGGGTGTTCGGGTATCTCGGCGAGGCGGGCCGGGCGAGGCGGTTCTTAGTCGCCGCCGAGCGGGCTCCGCTCGACTTGGCATCCGCCGACGGGGCAGCTTCGCTTCGCTCGGCACTCGCGAACCTCCGAAGCTCCATGGCACCCGACGGCATCCCGCAGATGCTGCGCGATGCTGAGCTCGGCTGCGCATGCGAGAAGCGGATGGGCGCACATTGGGTTCTCAGCGCCCGTCGCGCCATGGGTGCGGCGTGTCTTCTCCTCGGCCGGCCGCACGAGGCAATCGCCATTCTGCAGGAGTCACTCGCGCTTTCTACAGACCGACCCGAGCTCAGCCACACCCGGGTCTTCACGCTCGGCTATCTGGTCTTCGCGGCCGCCGAGCTGGGCAAGCGGCGAGACGCGCAACGATGGGCGGTCGAAGCGAGCTGGCTGACATCCCAGCAACACCTCCACGACACGATCTACGGCGCCATCGCGTACACCGCAGGAGCGCTCGCGCACAACCAACGCGGTGACCAGACGGAGGCCGCACGCCAGCTCGAGAACGTCCGCCGGCTCCGCCCACTGCTCCTCGTGGGCCCATGGCTCAACGCCGATCTCGCGCTGCGCTGCGCCGACATCAGCCTCGACCTCGGCGACGTTGCCGGCGCCCTCGACCACGCCCAGGCCGCGAGCGACGTACTACAGGGGTACCCCGACGCCGGAACGCTCCCGGCCCGGCTTCAGCGTCTCCAAGCGCGGATCAGACGAGGACAGGACTACGGACTCACACCCGCCGAACTCCGCCTCATCACTTTCCTGCCCACACATCACTCGCTCCAAGATATCGCCGATCGTCTTCACCTCGCCCGCCCTACCGTCAAGACACACGTCGCCTCGATCTACAGCAAGCTCGGCGTCACATGCCGAACCGACGCAGTCGAGATCATCGAGCAGGCCGGCCTCGAATCGACAGAAGCCAAGGTCACGATCCCGCCTCCAGAGCTCGACGGGCTTCGCGATGCCGAATCGCCGTTGACTAACGGTGATACCGGCTATTCTCGCCGACGCCGAATCGACTCGCGTGTTTCTAGCCTGACGGGCTAACCAGAGAATCCCCTGCTCCGTCATTCCCCGGCCGGGGTCATCGCGGCATCGGACCACGCCCGCAATCGTTTTCGGTTTGCCGCGCTCAGCCGTCGGTGGCAGAGTTTGCGAACAGCCGACACGCCGGTGCCGGCGCTCTTGACTGGCACGCATGTGGCTGGCCGGGATGGCTCGACTAGCTTCGGTCAGGACGGAGGTCCGGGAAGGCCGAGGATTTGCACGGATAATATCGCGAGAAGCACGGTCGCAACGACGACCAGTCGATAGGGTGCCGGCCGGACCGGGAATCGGCTGCCAATGCCAACGAGAAAAGGCCGGCTGCCAGGAAGACCGTGAGGCGCACGTACTTGTCCGCCGTTCCCGCGGCTGATTGGCCTTGGTTGAAATACGCGTCGGCGCGCGCGCCGAGCGCCAGCCCCTCGGTCTGTTGTGGGGTTCGGTACTGCGGCATGTATGACGGGTCAGGCGGTGCGTCGGGGTGCTTCAGAGGGTCGAGCGCGGCCGATGTCTCGAATGCGGGCGATAGCCCGGACGTAGCGGTCAACTCGGCATCCGGGCGGAGGTAGGTTTGTCGGCTGGGCGTTCATCCTTTTTGGCCGATGTGGCGTCGGGGGTTGGGGCGTAGGGTCGTGTTGTGGCGGCATGGCCGCGGCGTCGGGGAAGGCCCGGGTGGGTCGCCTCCCGCTGTGACTGTCGCTGTCGAAATGACCGAAAAGGAGCAAGACGATGAGTAAAGACAATCCTGTGTTTGTGTATGGGGCGGTGTACGCGGATCGTGATGAGGCCGGTGCCGATTACGACACGCTGCTTGACCTCCATTCCGCCGATCTGGTCGGCAGCTACGACGTCGCGCTGACCTACAAGGACGACGACGGCAAGGTGCACGTGACCAAGCACGAGAAGCCGACCCAGCATGGCGCGTGGACGGGTGCCGCGGTCGGCGCGCTGGTCGGGATCGTGTTCCCGCCGGCAATCCTCGGTTCCGCGCTCGTCGGCGCCGCCGCGGGCGGCGGGATCGGGCATGCCATGGGTGGCATGTCGCGCAGCGACGCCAAGCAGCTCGGCGACTACCTCGATACCGGCCAGGCCGCGCTCGTGGTGATCGGCAAGTCGCGCGTTCAGGAGCAACTCGACAAGACGCTCACACACGCGGAGAAAACCGACGAGAAGGAAATCAACGCCGACGGCAAGGAACTCGCCAAAGAACTCAACGCGCTCCCCGCCTAGCAGCCACTCACCCCGCCGGCACGGTCTCACACCGCCCTTGCCGGTGCGAGGGCGCCACGGCTCCCCCCACTCGTGGCAGCAGCCAAGCACCTGATAAGAGCGATCGCGCAGACGGGCCAGACGCCTGGCCAATCGGTAGCCGTGCTACGGACTGCGGTCGGACGATGGAAGTGGATTTAGCGCCAATTGGATTCCTCGTAGGTGTTGGTCGGGTAAACCGGCGGGGTGATGGGGCGTCAGTGGACCGTCTTCGACGGGGGACTACTGAGTCACACCGCCGGTTTACACCGTCGCATATCGCGGGCGCGAGTCTTGTCTTGGTAGTCAAAGCACATCAAACGAACCCGGGGCACGGTGATGCCCCGGTGCCTATCTCGAAGGTGGTGAAGTAAATGACTTTTCTCTGGATTATTCTCGCGATTATCTATGTGGCGTGCTGGATCTATTTCGGGCTGTCAACGTTCCGCAAGGGGCATTACTGGATGTTCGGGATCGGATTCTTCTTCCCGATCCTTTGGATCATTGGCGCATTTATCGGCCCGACTCCACGCGCCGCGGGCATGGCGTAGGCGCGACCTTAGTCGCCAAGTACTGCCGGTTGGTTGAGCGCTCATTGCTTGGCCAACCGGCATCAGTTTGTGACTCGGTCTGAAGTAGCGGGCGGCCTGACAGGCATGTCTGCGACTCACGACAGCGGCGAGCAGCTCGGGGTTTACAGAGGATCGGGGCCGCTTTTTCATCCTTTTCGGCTGATGACAGGCCACCAGCACGCAGCTACCGTCACGCATGGTCGTGTGATTCTCGATCGAACGGGATCCGGGCGTCCCGACGAGACGATCGGCGGGTCGGTCGCCGAAGCGAACGAGCTGACGGGCCGGGCGCAGCCGCCCCGGCCATATGCTCTCCGTGGTCCACAAAAAGGGACCGACCGAAGACCAATGCGTTCGCACAAGACCGTCTAAGACGACGAAGGAAGGTTCAAATGACCACGCAGATCACCAACAAGCAAATGATCGACGAGCTCGAGGCCGAGCAGTCGATGTTCGTGCAGACCGCGAACGCCATCACGAGCGACGGCGCGACCCTGACGTTGAAGGGGGTCACACCATCAACGCTCTACTTCTCTGATCGTCCAAAACGGATCGTGGGACACATGACCACCGTGGACTTCGTCGACCTCTGGGCCGAAGGAGACAACAGCTTCGAGGAAGACCCACCCAACGCGGTGCTCGCTTTCCTCGAGCCGGGCGATGAAGCACCCGAAGACGCGGTCGTCGTGATCCAGCAACCGCGTCTTGCGAACGGCCAACTCTCCTACTCCATCAAGACCCTTGAGGGGACGGTTCCCACGCAGGCTGGGCCCGTCACGCTGTTCATCGACCCGTTCGGACGGCCGCTGTCGCCCGTATCAGTGTGTGGGGTGAGACGGCGCGAGCGTCGACGCGCACGCTGAGGCTAAGTTCGTCAGCCAAGGCAGTCGCTCGAGATCCGACCGCCACGCCCAACCGCGAGTGGGCGTGGCGAGGCTCGTGCTCATGGGCCGTGAGCCGCCGTCACGGTTGCCGCTCGCTACTGCGCTTCCTCTTCCTCTTCGGCTTCGAGCTCGTCGTCGAGCACCGCGATGACGATCCCGAGCGCCTCGGCGAGGTTAAGGGCAGCGTCCATCGTCCGCGGTGTGCCGACGATGGGAGCGACGGCGATCAGGATGTCCTGGATCTGCTCGACCGTGACCCCGGCGTCAATCGCAGGGCCGACGTGGAGGAGATAGGACGCCGCAGGCGCACCGACAGCCGCCAGGGCGGCTATTCGCGCGGCAATGAGCGAGTTGGCATCAAGTCCGCACCGCGCCACCGACTCCGCAGTCATGGCGGCTAGCGTGTCAAGGAGGGGTCTGTCGGGAGATACGTCTGTCATTGCGGTCCTTTGGATTGCGGGCAGGTTCAAAGCGGATAGTGATTACAAGGCTCCACCGTCGCATCACCCGGATGGGGTGAATCACGACCGAGGCCGGAGAGCTGACATGACCACGCGTTCAGCCAGCACCAAGGGTGCCGACGACACCGTGGAGGAGCCCGGTACCGGTGCCGCTCCGTTGAAGGCGAGGAGCCGCAATCTTTGACCGAGTAGCAGCGGCAAATCGTGCGCTAGGACTAGAGCCGGGGGGATGCGGCGGACCACCCAGGCACTGACCACGGAACGCGATCCCGCCTACTCCGATTGCTCACGATGCCGGCAACCGCGTCGACATCGCCCTCGTGCTGTTGAGGACCGACGACTGCTCAGTCCGCGGAGAGCGTCGGTGCAGCAAAGGGATGACGAACGGTACCCAGACTTTGGCAGCGCTCAGCTTCGAGAACCCGGAAGTTGAGCCGTCCCCCGTTCTGTCGCCCGCGTCGCGCCGGTGCGCTCAGGGTGAGCGAGGTGACTTCTGGTTCAGATCATCCTCTTTGGTCGATGCACACTGGCTCAAAGATCCATACTCTCGCGTTGACGGTCAAGAACATCGATGCTACGACTCATAACTCTCGGTGTGGCTCGCCGTCGACTCTGTCTCGATCGAAATGGCAAGCAGTTCTTTCCCGATGCGAAATAGGAGCAGCTTTTCATGGGTGGGTTGAACCGCCGCGAGCTGCTGGTGAAGGGAACCGGCGCGACAGCAGCAGCCGTAGCAGCCGCGTACGCGCTGCGAGGGCCTGCGTCGACGCTGCTGCCCGGCACGGCGCGGGCGGCCACGACGACGGCATGGAATCACGACCCAGGGTCGCCGATCGGCCCGTATCACTGGGGTGACCTCGACGCCTCATTCAGTGTCTGCGGCACCGGCACCAATCAATCCCCTGTCAACATCGCGACGGCACAGGTGGGCGTGCTCCATGGCCCGCCACTGCTGCTCAGCTACGAGGCGTCCGAGCTCGCCATCGAAAACACCGGCCACGTGGTCGAGGTCATGATCCCCGCCGGCGTCAACGACGTGCTGCAGATCGGCGGCGACGAGTACATGCTCACCCAGTATCACTTCCACGCCCCCTCAGAGCACACCGTCAACGGCGTACACGCGGACGTGGAAGGACACTTCGTTCACACCAACGCCCAGGGCGCCACGGCCGTCGTCGGCGTGTTCTTCCGTATCGGCTATCGGCCAAACGCACTGCTCGAGCAGATCCTCCTCAACGCCCCGGAGACTTCGGGCGCGACGGGGCCGCCGATGGGCGAAGCCAGTCCGGCAGAGCTGTTCAGCCATCTCGACGGACGGCGCGCAAAGCGCGGCGGTCACGTGCGCGTCGACTCGTTCTACGCCTACGACGGCTCGCTCACGACCCCCGGCTGCACCGAGAACGTACGTTGGTCGGTGCTGTCCGACGGCGGACACGTCTCCCAAGCCACCGTGACCCGGTTCCATGAGGTGATCTCGCAGTTCGCCAACTACGGCGGCTACCCGAACAACAACCGCCCGGTGCAGCCGCTCAACGGACGCGTAGTCGAGCTTCGCGGCGCTCACTTTGAGTCGTGACCAGACTGCGGTCGCCGAGGGGGGCTCCGCGGGCCTGACTGCTCCTTCGCCGCTCGGGTCGTCCGAAGTAGAAGCCGCGAACCACGCATTTGAGGCCGATGACGCGCCTGGTGGCCGAGTGAGAGCAGTCTCGGCCCGTCGGGACCCTCACTGGCCCATGAGCCCTTTGGTCTCCGGAACTGCGCTCATCAGAGGCTCTCTCGAAGATGTAAGCGGACAGCCCACTGATGCCGACGATGCTCTAGCTGATGACCGGCCAGCTCGCATCACCCGATTCGAGCGGGTTCGGAGCCGGAACGGCGGATACCGTCACCCCGCGAGTCGGTCCCGGCGCTGTCAGATGGCGCCGACTCACAGACACGGAAGGAGGACGCGCGATGGATCACACGTCGATCGACGTCTATCTCGTGATCGATACCTTCCTACTGCTGCTTTTCGGGATCGGACCGAAGATCGCGCTCGTGCCGTTCTTGGAGGTCACCGCCGCGATTGACGGTGCAACGAAGGCGCTCGTCGTCCGCAAGATGCTCATCACCGCGGGTGTCGTCGCGGTCATCCTCGTCGGACTGGGCGAGCGCGTCTGGACTCACCCCTTTTGTACTAGGACAGTGTGTGATCTCATCCGTTTTGGTGGATGCGCACGGGCTCGACTATCGTGATCGTCGATCCGCACGAACCGCTCGCGGGCACTGAAGCCGTGCTCAGCTCTACACGACAAGGACTGACGATGACGCTCTTTGCAAGCAGCCGCCCAAGTGTGCGCAGGTGCGCTAGGACATGAAGGTCGGCGCCACGCCGGACGGTGCTGGTGCTAGTGCTGGCGAGAGGCTGCCGAGCACTCCGCTTGATCTCGAGGAGTCAGAGGTGCCGTCGAGCGATCTCGGGGGGGCGACACCCTACAAGGACGCGAGTCGGTGGGCACGCGTTCGGCGGTTCGTGGTCGCTGTGCGTCACTGCGATGAGGCCACGGTGGCGCGCGTGGTCTTGCGTGTGAGCCGGAGCCACCGTGTGCTCGCCCCGCTGGCATTCCTGGTCGGCGGGTTCGCGATGCTGTTCCAGGGGGTCAAGTTGCTGCTTACGAACTGGCGGCTGATGCTCGTCCAGATCCTGCCGGCGATGTGGATCTGGGTCGTGATGCTCGATTTCAAGGCACACGCGTTGCACGGCAAGTCGTTTCATGTGCTCCACGGCCCGATTCTGATCCCGATCGTGCTCGCGATCGCTGGCATCACCGCGGCCAGCTTCTTCCTCAACGCGGTGTTCGGCTTCGCGATCGTCCAATCTGGCGCTCCGAAGATCAGGCCTGCGTTCGCTCAGGCACGCGCCCACCTTGCGGTGGTGCTGGGGTCCGGATTCATCGTCGGCCTGCTGCTCGGCTTTGTGACGATGGTCGTGACGCGCTGGGGTCGTCCGTGGTTCGGGATCTCGCTGAGCGTCGTGCTCGGCGTGATGATGGTCGCGTATGTCGCTGTCCCGGCTCGGCTGATCGGCGTGAAACCCACCGCGTCCAGGCGCGACAAGCTGACCGTGACTGCGGTCGGCGGGGCGCTGAGCACGGTCGTGTGCACGCCGCCATATATGCTCGGGCGGGTTGGGGTCCTGATGCTCGGCACGCCCGCGCTGCTGATCCCCGGCATCGTCGTTGTCGCGCTCGCGGCCAGTCTCGAGTCAGGCGCGATGGGCGCCGTCAAGACGGTCAAGATGACCGCAAAGCTGGTCGCGCAGGACGTGGCGGAACCAGGCGAGCACCTGGCTTCAGTCGACCCGCCCGCGTGAGCCAACGGGCAATCCGCGATCTCGGCTA
>CAVWRC010000010.1:0-547080 GCA_963757235.1 uncultured Solirubrobacterales bacterium
ATGCAGGTCGGGGATCAGCTCGGCGCGAACCGCCGCAGCTGGCGAAGCAACAGCTCGCGGAAGAGATGGTGGTACCGGGACCACTCGTGCGCCGGGTCCAGCGCGACCACGAACAGGTTCGCGCGCTCCAGCTCCTCAGCGTCAGATCGCTCTCCTCCCGCTGCGCGACGGCGTCGCACGGCGCGTCGCCGGGTCGAGATCGCGGTGTGCATCAGGAACTGGCGCACATCCCGCGCCTGGGCCAGCACCACCTCGTCCCACAGATGATCGACTAGGAAGCGCTCCTCGGCGGGGAGTCATCGACACCCGTCCGCGGTCCTGCCGACCCGCGAGCGACAGCGCGGCCAGGTTGAGCCCCGCCGCCCACCCTTCGATGCGAGCCTGGAGGACCGTCAGCTCCGCAGCGGAGAGGTCGAGGCCGTGCACTCGATTCAGAAGCGTTGCCGCCTCCTCATCGCTGAAGCGCAGCTCCCGGTCGCGCAGCTCGGCGAGTTCGCCCATCGCGCGCATCCGACCCAGCCGCAACGGCGGATCCACCTGGCTCGCCAGCGCCACATGAACCGCCGGCGGCATCCGCTCGATCAGCTGACGCAGCTCGGCGTGGATCCCCGCGTCGGTGATCGTGTGATAGTCATCGAGCACCAGCACCAGCCGCTGCTCGAGCCCGGCCAGATCGTTGACCAGCAGCGGCAAGACCTCCTCGGGGATCGAGACCACGGGCGCGGTCAGGCGGCGTGCGGCCGCGGCCGCGGCCCCCGGAGCCACCGACCCGATCGCCGCCACTACGTAGCGCCAGAACCGAAGCGGCTCGCTGTCCCCGCCATCGAGCGAGACCCACGCGAATCGGACGTCGCCAGCCGCGGTCTGTGCCCACTCGGCCAGGACGCTCGTCTTGCCCGACCCAGTGGACGCGCACACGAGCGTGAGCTTGGCTCCTAGCCCCTGGCCGAGAGCCCGCACCAGCCGCGGCCGGGGCACCCGCCGGCGGTACCTCGGGCACCGACAGCTTCGTGCGGATCAGCACAAAGCGCTCATCGGCCGCCACGAGATCCCTCGACACTCCCTCATTGTCACGCCTGCGTCTATCGCGATCCGCGACACCGCTCACGCCGAGGACTGGACCCGCCACCGTCTGCTGCTTCGAGAACGCGCCGCGCGTGGCTCCTTCCCTCACCCCGGGGTGAGGGTGCTGTCCGCCAGAAGTTCACCCCGGGGTGATTCTCCGCGCAAGCTTGACGCGTCACCCCGGCGACGGCAAGGATGGCAGCCCGCAGAGCCGCCCGCCCGTCCTGCATGTGAGCGGTTCTTCTTATGCCGGGTTCCTGCATTGGGGCTGTGAGTCATGAATGGTCGGATGCGCAGCTATGAGCCATGAATGGTCGGATTGCGCAGACTGTTGCCAGGGATCGGGCGTGTTCGCCGCCGCTTCGGCGATGACGTTGGCGGCGCCGTGCGACATGGTGAGGTAAGGAGCGAGACGTGATGCAAGCGATCAGGCGGCTGGTGGTTGTGATGGCGATGGCGATGGTGTGCATGGGCGCCGGGCTGGGGCTGTCCGCCTCGCCGGCGCTCGCAGGCGGGGTCGATACCAACAACAACGGCCTCCTGAGCGCGGCCATCTATAACCCTACCCCGTACACGTGGACGTTGGTGGCCGCGTATGCGCCGGGGAACCCCCCGGGGGGCTCGTTAGGTAACGGTGGGTGGAACACGGCCCCAGGGTCGACGATCCAGCCTGGCGGCAGCACCCTCTACCGACTCAATCCCTGGCAGGCCTTGAGCGGAGGGATCTGCGGGGGGTACAACGAGTACTTCTTCGACGCCTACATCACCTATCGGGTTGACGTGCTCGGCGGCCCGCCGGAGTACGTCAACCTGGTGATCAATGGGCCCTGGAACCAGAACTACTGCCTCAACGGGGGCCACTGGACGGACCCCGGGTTTAGCGACTACATCACGGCGACGCCGCCACCCTCGGGCTACGACCCGTCGAACGCAAGCGGCGCGGCGCCGTCCACTCTAATTTCCAATCCCCAGCTCACGTACGCGCATAACACCCCGTATCTGTACGACCAGAGCTTTCAGGCGGTCGGCAACTGGACGATTGACGCGACGGCGAACTACTCGTCGGCGGCCATGTCCGATGTGCTGAATTCGTTGTGCGCCAACGCACCGAACACCACGTGCTCGTTCACACAGACGGGACCGTTCACGTGGGGGATCGGCACTCCGGGCACTCCCTATCAGGCGTCAAATTGCGCCGCACCCGGATCGGCGGCGAGCTCCCTCACGATCCAGTATGACGCCGCGCAATCCGCGACCCTGACGATAGGAGCGGGGGTCACGCTCAGCGACGAGGTCAACCTGTTCGATGTGGTCGCCTCGAGCGTGTCGGTGAGCATTGAGGGCCAGCACCAGTGGCAGGACGTGCAGACGTTCACCAGGTCTAGCACGGCCGATGTCCCGCCGCACGATATCGCGTCGGTGTTCGTGGTGCCGGTGGTTGGCAAGGTGCCGGGCACGCTCGTTGTCTCCAACTCGACGGCGACGTACACCATCACCAACTTCGGCGAGCAGCGCAGCGGCGTGTCCACCTCGACCCTGGCTGGAGTCGACCCGCCGCAGGACACTCTCACGCCGGCGTTCAACGTGCTCACCAAGGTGCGCCCGATGACTGCCGCTGAACTCTCGGACCATTGCCACATTGGTGCGGCGATGGGATTGGGCGCGCCGTCGGGGCCGCCTCCGGCCACGCTCGTGCCAGAGGAAGGCATAGCACGGGTGGATCTCGGGCAGACCCAGACGCAGGTCGCCCAGGCGTTGGGACGGCCGTTGGGCAAGCGCTTTCCGCTGAACCCTTGTCGGGGGCTTAACCCAGCGTGCTACGCGGTGAGGGCAACCGGCGGGACCTGGTCCTACCGAAACCTCACGGTGGTCTTCGGTCCCGATCTTCGCGTCAGCGCCCTGATCTACACAGGGCCAGAGCGCAGCAAACGGCACGTCGGGGTGGGCTCCACGTTGGCCGCGGTGCGCGGCGCCTTCCCCAGGGCCGTGTGCTCGGAGCAGGCCGGACGGACCGATTGCACGCTGACGCGCGTCCACGGGCGCTGGACGGTCAAGACCGTGTTCCGCTTGACCAAGCGCAGCGGCGGCCGGTTCAAATGTAAGCAGGTGTTGATGTACGTCATCCGCCACAACCGCGGGAAGGTGAGCGCATGAGCTTTCGACAGCGACATGGGACGATCGGCCGGGGGCTGTGGCCGCTGGGAGTCCTCGCGGTCCTGCTCCTGGCCCAGGCGCTCGCTCCGAGCGGAGCGCTGGGCGCGTCGCCGGCCGCGCGTGGCGGCGGATCTGCGACGCGCGCCCGTGCAGCCGTGGGAGGCACGCCGACCCAGGTGATCGATGCGCAAGCCGATCCTCAGGCGGCCGCTGCCGCGATCAATTCGGGGTGCACCGATCTCTCGAACTGCAGCTGGAACGGCTCCAACGTCACGTTCAGTTACGGACCCTCGCAGATCTACGGGGACGTGCTGTACAACTGCTCGGACCCGGCCACAGAGCCGGACGCCATGGCCAACACAGCGGCCGGCTTCACCGAGACTCGCTCGGAGTCGGTCAGCCTCTCGGAAAGCGTGTCGGTCAAGATCTCGTTGGGCTTCCTCGGCTTTGAAAAGGCCTCAGCCGAGTTCAAAGCCACCTTCGGGCAGTCATCGTCGTTCTCCCAGTCGGTAACTACGACGACCACTGTCCCTGTCCCACCGGGCTACAAAGGGTGGATCGAGAGCCAGGTGCTCTCCGGCGACGTCACCGGCGACGCCTACATCACCGATGGCATCAACCTGATCCAGGTCAAGAACCTCGGCATGAGCTTCCCGCTCAGCGATCCCGCCCATCAAGACCCGGGCGACGCCAGGGCACCAGCCATCTACAACACTTTCTCCCAGCCCATGACCCCCGCCGACTACAGCACGCACTGCGGGCCGATCAACGGCCTTGGCGCCGTCAGGTCGCAGGCCCTGCCGCACACGTTCAAGGTCACCTTCTGCGACACCGTGTCGGGAGCAAGCGGTTGCGCGACCCGCGAGGTCGCCGGAGCAGCGGCGCCGCCGCCTGCCGAGGTCCGCGCCACCGCTGTCCTCGAACGAGACGGACGTAAATACGCCACCGGCACCGACAACAACGGGGAAATCCGCCTCAACACGCACCGCCCGATCGAAGCCGGGAACTACACGCTGACCATCCACGAACGCCGACCCGGCCACGATGATCGGCGCCGGACGCTGACGACCTTCACGACGGTCATTCCGGTCGCCATCCGCGGGATGACCGCGGCCGCTGGGGGGCCCGGCTCGCCGGGCGTGCTCAGCGGCAACATCGTGCAGACACCGTCCACATCCCGGAAAACGCCTGCGGCAACACGGTCAACGTGATCGGTGTTCTCAATCCGAGCCATGGCAACACCTGCGTCAACGACAAATAGGACCCTCGCCCATCGCGAGGAATCAGAGAGCGAGAAGCGACCTGATTGGAACTGGGGGTGAGGGCAATGGTCGTGCACGAGGGTCGTTGGGTTGGGTCGACGCGCTCGATCTCGCTGGGGGTGGCAGTTCGTCTGTTCGCGGCGACGGTTGGCGCGCTTGCGGTGTACGTGTCTGCGTTCGCGACGTCGGCTGTGGCGTTGCCGCCGGGCTGCGTGCAGTCCGCGAACACGGTCACGTGCACGTTCTCGTCCACTGGCAGCGAGCAGACGTTCGCGGTGCCTGCGGGCGTGAGCTCGGTCAGTGCAGCCGCGGTCGGCGGCCGTGGCGCTACGGGCGTTGGCACCGATCCCGGATCTAGCGGGGGAGCGGGCGGCTTTGGCGCCCAGGTCACGGGCGATCTTGCGGTCACTGGAGGGGAGACCTTGTACGTCGAGGTCGCCGGCAACGGCGCGGGTCAGACGGGCGGGTTCAATGGCGGCGCCGGCAGTGGCGCTGCCGCCTGCATCGGCGGCGGAGGCGGTGGCGCGTCGGACATCCGTACGTCGTCTAGCTCGGCGGGCGGCTCGTCGGGCTCGCGGCTGCTCGTCGCTGCGGGCGGAGGCGGAGGCGGCGGGGGCACCAGCCACATATGCGGATTTGACACTGGTCCGGGTGGCGGCGGCGGTTCCGCTGGCCAGCCGGGCACGGGCGTCGCCGGCGGCGGCGGCGGCGCCGGGACCGCAACGGCCGGCGGTTCGAGCGGCACGGCGGAGGCGGGATGCCCTGGCTGCGTCGCTGGCGGACAAGGCGTACTTGCCGCCGGAGGCGCGGGTGCGGGCGGCGGTATGGCTGGCGGTGGTGGTGGCGGCGGTTACTTCGGTGGTGGTGGTGGCGGTGAAGGCGGCGGCGCGATCGGTGGTGGCGGCGGCGGCGGCGGGGGATCGAACCTCGTCCCGGCGGGCGGCTCCGCGGCCACCGACACAACCGGCACCCCATCGGTCTCGATCAGCTATACCGTCTCGGCCCCTGCCATCACCAGCGCCTCGAACACCACGTTCCAGACGGGTCGGGCCGGCAACTTCACGGTCACCACGAGCGGCGTGCCGACGCCGTCGCTGAGCGAGTCGGGGGCGCTGCCATCCGGCGTTTCGTTCACCGACAACGGCGACGGGACCGCCACGCTCTCTGGCACCCCAGCGGACGGAACCGGCGGTACGTATCCCCTCACGATCACAGCCTCGAACGGGATCTCGCCGGACGCTTCGCAGACCTTCACGCTGACGGTGCAGGAGCCAACCACGACGTCTGCGTCGAGCGTGTCGACGTCGTTCTCGAGCTCGGCGCAGAGCGTGACGCTGAATGCGACGGTGACCTCGCCGGCGGGGGCGGTGAACGAGGGGACGGTCACGTTCACGGTCGAGCAGGGCGCCACGGTGATCGGCGCCCCGACCACGTCGGGCACGGTATCGGGCGGCGCGGCGAGCGTGACCTATTCGCTGCCGGCCGGAACCGCTCCGGGCACCTACACGATCCAGGCCGTATACAACGGCACGACGGAGTTCACGGGCAGCGTCGACTCGACGCACACGCTCACGATCGCGGGCGCGCCGACGGCCTCGATCTCCGCGCCTGCGTCGGATGGTATCTATGCAGTCGGCCAGCTGGTGTCGACGAGCTTCGGCTGCTCGCCGGGGGCGAGCGGCGCGGGACTGACCTCGTGCACGGACGGCAACGGCTCGAACTCCCCGGGCCGTCTGGACACCTCCACCACCGGGTCGCACACCTACACGGTCACGGCGACTTCGACGGACGGGCAGACCGGGACCCGGTCGATCAGCTACACCGTCGCCGGCGCGCCGTCGGCCTCGATCAGCTCCCCCGCGCCCGCGGGAACGTACGCGGCCGGTCAGGTCGTCCCGGCGCGCTTTTCGTGCACCGAGGGCGCCAGCGGCCCCGGGATCGGGACATGTAAGGACAGCAACGGGTCGACCAGCCCGGGACAGCTGGACACGTCGACCACGGGCTCGCACACCTACACGGTGACCGCGACCTCGACGGACGGTCAGACCGCGACCAGATCGATCACCTACACGGTCGCGGGGGCGCCGTCGATCAAGATCACCACCCCGGCGTCCGGCGCCCATTTCGCCTTCGGCCAATCCGTCCCGGCCGCTTACGCCTGCCAGGACGGGCCAAGCGGCCCTGGGATCAGCGCCTGCCAGGGCACGGTCAAGAGCGGCGCGAGCGTCGATACGAACACTCCGGGCGCGCACAGCTTCGCGGTCACCGCGACCAGCCTTGACGGCCAGTCCACCACCCGGACCGTCACCTACACCGTCGCGTTCCCGCGCAACCACCTCGTCACCCGACCGCACCTCATTCCCCGCGCCGATGGACGCTTCGTGGTGGTGGTCAAAGTGCCCGGGTCAGGCCGCGTCGACATCCTGGTCACCGCCTGGGACGACAACCTGGCCCACGCGGCCACGCTACTCAACCCCGCGCCGCGCCGGTTCGTGTTCGCGCGCGCCAGAGCCACCACATCAAAGGCGACCGCCCTGCGAATCCTCGTCTACCCCAACGCCAAGGGGCGGCTGCTAGTCAAGCACCACCGCTACCGAGTCACCCTACGGCTGTGGGTCACCTACACCCCAACGAACGGGCGGCCCCGCAGCATCGGGTACTACGGGCTCCACCTACCCTGAGGATTCCGCTCCCAGAGACGATCCAGGAGCGCGCCGGACCGCGTCTTGCGTTCGCCCCTGGACGAGCTGGGAACCCCGCTGCCGCATCTTCGGGCTTCTCGTCACGTTTGCGGAAGTCCGTCTCGATCGGGCTGCTCGCCGCCAGCGTCGACTTTCGGGCCGTATGCAATCCGAACATCCCGAGGTTGCAGAGACGAAAGGGAAAGCGTCGAAGTTGACGAAAGGAGGTCCGAAGTGCCGAGGACGAGACCACCGTTCCCGCCTGAGTTCCGGGCTGAGGCGGTGAGGCTGATGCGTGACAGTGACAAGCCACTGTCACAGCTGGCGAAGGATCTGGGCGTGTCGGAGCAGACGCTGCGTGCCTGGCGTAAGCAGGGGCAGGTCGACCGTGGGGAGACCGACGGGCTGACCAGCGAGCAGCTGGAGGAGCTCAGACGGCTGCGGCGGGAGAACCGCACGCTGCAGATGGAGCGCGAGGTGCTGAAAAAAGCCGCGGCCTTCTTCGCCCGGGAGAGCGAGGGGCGATAGGCGAGGTGTTCGCCTTCATCGCCGCGGAGAAGGCCAACTATCCGATCTCGCTCCTGTGCCGCGTGCTGGGTGTGAACCGCACCAGCTTCCACGACTGGGAGCGTCGCCCGCCGTCAGACCGCGCGCTGTATGACGCGTTCCTGACCGACAAGATCAAGGCCATCCACGCCGCCTCTGGCGGCACCTACGGTGCGCCGCGCGTCCACGCCGAGCTACGCCTCGAGCACGGCATCCGAGTCGGTCAGAAGCGCGTGGAGCGGCTGATGGCCGCCGCGGGGCTTGAGGGCATCCCGGTGCCCCGCAAGACCCGCACCACCGTGCGGGTTGCTGGCGTGCGGTGCGCGCCCGACCTGGTCGAGCGCGACTTCAACGCGAGCGCGCCCAACCGGCTGTGGTGCGCTGACATCACCTACCTGCCCACTTGGGAGGGGTGGCTGTACCTGGCCTCGGTGCTGGACTGCTTCAGCCGCCTGATCGTCGGCTGGTGCATGCTGCCCACGCTGCGGCTTGAGCTGGTCGAGCGGGCGCTCGAGATGGCCGTCGCCCGCCGGCGACCGGCCCCCGGACTGATACACCACTCCGACCACGGATCGCAATATACGGCGGTGATCTTCGGCTCCCGCTGCGAGCAGCTCGGGATCGACGTCTCGATGGGCTCGATCGGCGACTGCTACGACAACGCCGTCTGCGAGGCATTCCACTCCACGCTCAAGCGCGAGCTCGTGCACCGCCGGCCGTGGCCCACCCGCGCCGAGCTCAAGACCGCCGTGTTCGCCTACATCGAAGGCTTCTACAACACGCGAAGGAGGCACTCCACACTCAACCACTACTCACCCGTCGAGTTCGAGTCTCTCCACGCCACCGAGTGACACTCACACTTACACATCTCTCTACGCTAGGTAGTTGAGAGAGACACTGACTCGAATAACATGATATACTATACTCTGCCGCAAACCTCACGGTGTCGGGCAAACCGGGGGAGGTCCAGCATGTCACTTCCCCAAGGACGAGTTGTGGCGCTACCCGAAAGCGCACGTGAACCTCGGCGCAGTGAGACGGTCCTGCTCGAAAACGCGACCCCGCACGAGCACGGGGTTGCTTGGTGTGCGCGTTCCCTACCTCCCGATGGCGCCCGAAATGGACGGGCCCGGCCGCTTCCCCAACGGGACGGGACGCACCACCCTGGCCAGGCTGCCGCCTCCTCGGAAGGAGACGGCGACGACGGCCGGAGGCAGCCGCGGGCGTAAATCCGATGGCCCAGCCGCGGCCTCTACCCGACGAGTGCCTTTGGTTTACGCGGCCCGGGTCCTGCCGCTGCTTTCGCGACGAAGGAGGCGTCCGACGGCCCGATCGCCGACGAGTGCTTGGCCACGATCGCGATCGCCCGGCCGCGGCGATGCCGTGTCGTTCGTCGAGCGAAGCAGTCATCACGCGCGATGCGAAATACCGGACTCGCGCTGCCGCTTGCGGACACAAGCGGTCACGGCGTCGTGGCCTATTGATGCGCGCGCAAGGACGAAAGCGGGACTCGACGCGCCAGTGGCCACGCACCTCGTATTCGCCAGAAGCGCGCATTTGGTGCTTGCTGAGCGCCGCTGGTTTGCTGCTAGCGCCGATGGGTCGCTTGGTCGGTGAGCCGCCGCCCCGCCCCGCTCGCTCCAGGTAGCGGCTTTGGGATGTCACACCGCGACTACACGCACCTCTGGGTGGTCGGCGAGGAGGGCGCCTAGATCGGCGGGATCGCTGGTGAGCAGGACGCATCGCGCGGCGTCGTGTCGGGCCTGGGCGGCGAGCGTGGTGGCGCCGACCAGCGCGTCGATCGTGGCATCCGAGCCAGCGTTACCGAGCAGCTTGCCGGCCGTGCGAGCGAGCTGCTCGTCGGCTGGCATCACCTCGGCGGCTTTAACTACGCGGTTGACGGCGGCATCACGGGGTCGCCCGCGGACGAGCTCGGCGAGTGTCACCGCTGATATGACGAGGTCCGCGTCGAGCTCGCGCGCTCGTTGAAGCCACGCCTGGACCATTCGGTTGTTGCTCGCCGCCTTCGACACACCGTCGGCGTCGAGGACGAGCAGGTCGGTTACTCGGGCGAGGGCGCGTCTGCGTCGTCGCGTCCGGGCCACAGGCGTCTGACCTCCTCGAGCAGCTGATCGTCAACCGGGCCGTTGGCGGCTTGCATCTCGACGAGCAGGTCGGCGAGCGCATCGCGCCGCAGTTGCCGGCGTACGGCTTCGTTGACGTACGCGGACACGCCGCGGCCGCCGACCCGATCCCGGGTCTGCGCAAGCACGTCCGCGTCGAGGCTCATGGATACCTTCGTCACTGCCATGCAGTAATCCTACTTCAAGTAGGAAGAGATGTCTGGATGTGGATGAGGCGGCGGACACGACCGATGTCGCGAACGCTGCCGCCCCTCCGCGGCGTATCCTGGGTCGACATGCTTCGCTCGCCCGCAGGGCCTCTTGCACCGGCAGTTCGAGGTCGTCACACTCGCTCATCGGCGCGAAATGGCGCACGCGCGGATGTGAGCAAGGCGGCCTCGTACGAGCAGGCCGTCGGGCTAAGCGCCAGTCGGTACGCGAACGTGCCTGAGACGTCTCATGACGCGAGCGACTGCGCTGCCGACGCAGGCGGCAGGCCGGGGGTGCAAATTGGGTGCATCAGATTGTCAACTGCAGTCGTCTCAGGTCGCCCCTCCTCCCCGAGAATCGCGCCGGTTGCAGCATCTTTGACGACTGGAGACGACTGGACGTTGCCTCTGACCTTCTCTGATAAGGAAGAGGTCCCAGGTTCGAGTCCTGGATCGCCCACTGGCCTAGCCCCGTGCGGGAGATGGCGTGCTCGGTGGCGAAACGACGCACGGTAGAAGCGTGTGAGTAGGCGGCGAACCTCGTCGGCAGGGAGCCGATGGCGGTGTCGCGGATGCCAATGACGGCTCGGTCCCGATCCTCGCGGACCAACACGCCGACGTGGCCGCCGCCAACTCGACCACGGAAGGCCGTGGCTTACGCGGCCAGCGCGTCCCGCGAGGTCTCGGTGCTATCCACCGGAACCGTCGCTGGCGGAGTGTCACCGATTGTGTACATGCCGTCGGCAAAGCTGCCGATCCGGGGCGCCGCGAGTGTTACCGGTTGAGCCATGCCCTCGGCGAAGTGACCGACGCGCCGTTGGGGGCGAACCGGCAGGCTGACAGTAATTGTGCTGCTAGTTGGATGGAGCGAGTTGGTGAGCATGGACCCAAGGTACGGGCCGCGCTGGGCGATCGATAGCGATCTTGTCACCACGCTTACCGAGAAGTTCATCGACCGCGAGTGCACCGCCGAGGGCGGTAAGAGCCTCCAGCCCAGGCGGCACCGAGCCGGTCAGCAGCCAACCGTCATCGGTGGAATGCACGCGGTCCTGTTGGGCCAGCTGGGTGAGCGCCTTGGTGACGGTGGGGCGGCGGGAGGCGATCATCTCGGCGAGCAGCGCATGGGTGAGTGGAAGTGACAGCTCGGTCCCCTCGCTCGTTAGCTGACCCCACCGCAGCGCGAGGTGCCACAACAGAAGGTGGACGCGCTCGTCGACTCGGGGATTGTGGACGATCGCCATATTGACGGCGAGCCGGCGCGCGCGCTCGAGCGCCCGGCCAACGAGTTCCCCGCTGAGCTCTGGGAAGGCCGCCGCGCGGCTGACGAATCGCGGGCCGAGCACCGCCACCCGGGCGGTGCGGATCACCGTCCAGCTCGAGTCGAACGGCGACGCGACGCGCGGGTACGGTCGCATGTGCGGTCGCAGCACGTCGCCGGGTCCCAGCAGCTCGGCTCCGTAACCGCTGCGCAGGCCGACGCGGCCGCTCAGCAACCCGCGAAGGATGAGCAGGCCGAACCCGCGCGAGGCGTCCTGCAAGTTCGCGCCGGCGCTCCAGCGCCCGCGCTGAAGCACCAGTGCGCTCGCGACGCACGCACGCTCGGCCAGGAGGCGCTGGTCGGCGCTCACCGATGCCGCGAGGTCGCGGTCCTCTTCGAGGACGCGGACCGTCGTGGCGATCGTCTCGTGACCGATCACCCGTCGCGCTCCCGGAGACAGGCAGCGCAGGTCCCCCAGAAGACGACCTCCGCCTCGTCGATCTCGAAGCCGGCCGCATCTGACGGCTCGAGACACGGAGCCACCCCGGTGACGCAGTCGACGTCGACGGTGCGCCCACAGTGGCGGCAGACGAGATGGTGGTGGTTGTCGGCGACCCGGGTCTCGAACCGTGTCGGACTGCCGGCCGGCTCGATCCGCCGAACCAGCCCGGCGCCGATGAGCGCGCCGAGGACGTCATACGTGGCCTGAGTCGAGATCGATCCGATCCGCTCGCGGGCCGCGATCGCGATCTCGTCGGCCGGAAGATGATCGCCGGCGCGGACCGCCGCGAGCACGGCGAGCCGCTGCGCGGTCACGTGCAGCCCCTTTGCGCGCAGCAGTTCTGCGTCCGACGGTGTCGCTTCGGCCGCTCTCGTCATCGTCGCGCCGCAGAATACCACAGAATCCGGAGTCACTCCAGAGTATGTAGCACTCCAGTTCTGGCACAGGTCAAGTTTCGTCCGCGGATCCCCGCCTCGCGACGACGCCTCGCGCCGCGGCGCCGGGACTGCCATTGGCACATCAGGGCCTAATTCTCATCGGCCGCTGGACCTCTCCCGCGGGCTGGCGCTGCCAGGCCCGGATACCGCCGGCGCTGTATGTGGAAGGCAAGCCGTTCGCGAGCGAGCTGTGCCGAGGTGGCAGCGCCTGGGTGTCGTCGCAGTCGTATGGATGACCCGCGGGAGATAACGGGAGGAACGGACGCGGGCCGCGGTTCGACCGCGGTTAGACTGGCCGCGTGGGCGAACCAACCGCGGCACAGATCGAGGACTTTCAGCGCGATGGGTTCCTGATCGTCGAGCAGTTTCTCGAGCCCTCCGAGCTCGATCGCATTCGTGAGCGCTTCATGCGCGTGTTCGATCACGAGTGGGAAACCGGCCTCGCGCCGGACGAGGTGAACTACGTGCCCGGCGTGACCGCGCCGGACCTGACCCGCCAGCTGTGCAACGTGTGGAAGGCGGATCGGGTGCTCGCGGGTGTGACCCTGTCACGAGAGGTCGGCGAGTTCACCACACGTCTGGCAGGGCTGCCGGGGGTCCGCCTGGCGCAGGACAACGCGATCTGGAAGCCGCCTTCGGGCAAGGCATTGCTGTGTCACCAGGATGCCGCTTACCTGGATCACCTGAATCCGCCGAACATGACAACGTGCTGGATGGCGTTGGATGACACGGCGGCGGATACGGGGACGATCTATTACGTGCGCGGTTCTCACCGATGGCCACACGCGCGTCTCGGGGGAGAGTTCCACGCGCCGGACGACTGGCTGGGGCACGTGCGCAGCTCGGCTCCGCCCGGGGTCGAACTCGAGCTGGTCCCGATCGAGGTGCCGGCAGGCGGCGCGGCGATCCATCATGGCTGGACGTTCCACGGCAGCCCACCGAACGAGCGAGCCGATGCTCAGCGCCGGTCGATCATCAGCCACATGATCTCGACCGACACGCGATGGAACCCAGAGCACCCTCATCCGATCTACTCCCGGTACCGCCGGCCGGGCGAAACCGAGCTGGACGAGGCGTTCTTCCCGATCCTGTGGCGGGACGGATACCGGACCGCATGGCTGTCCGAGTACGCGACGGCCGGAGCCCCCGCCTGACCTCACGCCGGAGCGGGGCCGGCCTTCCTGCCCTAGTCGATGCTCGCCAGCGCCGGCCGCGCAGCGCGGCGAGTACGGAAGGTCAGCGCGCCAAGGCCCGCGAGCCGGCCGGGGCCGTCCCCCCATCAACGGCGTACGCTTTTAGGCGCCCGGTCAAATCCCATGGGTATCGCACGCCATGAAGGCACTCCAGAGCGCTATAGGCATCGCTTGGGCCGTGTTCTGGGCCTACTGGCTCGTTTCGGCCTTCACCGCCAAGGCGAGCACGGGCAGGATGCGGCGGCTCCCGATGACCGGCCTGACTGCGATCGGCGTTTTCGTTGTGGTCCGCGTGTTTCGTGGTGGCGGGTCGGAGGTTCACAGCCTCGTCCTCGGCGTGATCGGGGCCGTTCTGTTCGTGTGTGGGATCGCGCTCTGCGTCTGGGCCCGGGTTTATCTGGGTCGCAACTGGGGAATGCCGATGACGCAGAGAGTCGAACCGGAGCTGGTCACCACCGGCCCGTACCAGTTCGTCCGTCACCCGATTTACTCCGGCCTCTTGCTCGCGGTGGTGGGGACTGCGTTGGCCACGAACTTCCTCGGCCTGGCCATTGCCGTGATCCTGGGTGCCTACTTCTATTACGCAGCCACGGTTGAGGAGAGGGACCTTGTCACTGTCTTCCCGACGGCCTATCCGGCCTACCGGGAGCACACCAAGAAGCTGATCCCGTTCCTGCTCTAGTCCGCGCGTGACTCGGGCATGTCGAAACGCGAGAACAGACACGGGTCGCTGAACAGCGTGATGCGTGCGATCCCCTGGGTGGTGACGGTCAGCACCGCGACCGCGAACGGCTCATAGTTACCCCTGTCACTGCGGCGATACGCAAGTGCCGCCGGCTGACCATTCGCCACCGTGGGAGTCATCGACCACGTGCCGGCCGGCCCAATCACGCGGCGGATGTAGCCCACGCAATTGCGCTTCTCGGCGAACCACGTGCGCGCCGGCGTCATCTCGAGTGTCGCGTCGGCAACCAGGACCTGCTCCAGCGCGGCGAGATCCGAGTGCTCGCGTCGAGCATCCGCGCTACTTCGGCCGCCGCAAAACCGAGCACGTCTCGGAGGATGAGCACGGCGCGCTGGCGGGGCGGGAGGTGCTGGAGGCTCGCGATCAGGGCCAGCCGAACGCTCGCCCTCGCGGCGGCGACCTCGGCGGGATCGGTCGCGTCGGGCCTGCTCAGCGCATCCGGGAGTGGCTCGAGCCACGCCACGCCGGCTTCGGCCAGCACCGGATCGCCGTCGGGGTCATCGCTGGGCGCTCCGAGGCCCGACGGCACCACGCGCCGCGCCGGGCGGACCAGGGCGGTCAGGCAAACGTTGGTCGCGATCCGGTACATCCAGGCGCGCGTCGTGGCGCGTCCCTCGAACCCTTCGAAGGAGCGCCATGCGCGGAGGTAGGTCTCCTGTACGAGTTCCTCCGCGTCGTCGATCGATCCGACCATCCGGTAACAGTGCGCGAACAGCTCGCGCCGGAATGGCTCGGTCAAGCGGACGAACTCGTCGTCGCCGACCCTGGTGTCCGTCCCGGAGGCCGCGCTCATCACTCGGAGACAGTGTTGCCGAGGCCGAGCTTTGGGCGCACCCACGCGCCGAGGGCCCGGATTGCGTCGTCGGCCTCCTCAGCCCGTCCCGCGGTCATCTGGAAGGTGTGCTGCTGGCCGGGGAAGATCGCGAGTTCGACCTCAACCCCAGCCGCCCGCGCACGGTCGGCGAGGCTGCGGCTGTCATCGAGCAGCGTCTCGTCACCACCGACCTGAATGGACATCGGAGCAAGACCGGTCAGGTCCGCGTAGAGCGGGCTCGCCAGCGGATCGGTTGCGTTTCCGTCGGGGCCCAGGAACATCGCGGCGAGCCCGTCCACCAGCTCCTTGTAGAAGAACGCGTCGGTGGCCCAGTTGGACTTGTACGACTCACCGGACTGTTGCATGTCCACCCAGGGTGAGATCAGCAGCGCGGCGGCGGGGAGCGGCAGGCCTTGCTCGCGCGCGCGCAGCTGCGCGGCCAGCGACAGCCCACCACCCGAGGAGTCGCCGGCGAACGCCACGTGGGCCGGGTCGACCCCCTGCTCGAGCAGCCATCGATACGCGGTGAGGGCATCGTCGACGGGAGCCGGATGGATGTACTCGGGAGCGAGCCGGTACTCGAACACGAGCGCCCTCGCACCGGCGGCCTTGGCCAAGTGCGCGAACAACTTGCGGTGCGAGTAGATCGAGCCGCCGACGAAGCCGCCTCCGTGCATGCAGAGAAGCACGCGGTCCTCGGCGCAGTCCTTCGGCACCGCCCACAGCGCCGATAGCGCGGCCGCGCGGGTTTCGATGTAGTCCACCCCGCGCGGCTCCGCGGTCAGATCCCCCCAGGAATCCGTGTCGTTCTGGCTGCCCCTGATCCGGCTCGCAGTCCACTCCAGGTACAGATCCCTGACCGCCTCGGTTCCACTCCGTTGCGCTGTCATCGTCTTCCTTTCGGCTTGGCTGTCTCTCGAGCATCAAGACCAGCTCCCTGGGCAAAAGGAATCGGACCCGGCCCTCACACCGTTAGCAAAATTGTGAATAGTGGGCTAGGCTGCCCGTCGTGGCCAGCGCCGACCTCCTCCTGCACCCGGTCAGACTGCGAATCGTCAAGGCGTTCCTCGGCGAGCGCGCACTGACGACCGGTCAGCTCGCGGAGGAGCTCGAGGATGTGCCCTCGGGCAGCCTGTACCGCCACGTGGCTCTGCTGGTCAAGGCCGGGGTGCTGCAGGTGGTCGCCGAGCGGCGCGTGCGGGGGGCGGTGGAGCGCACGTACATGCTGCGGTTGTTCGCGGCGAGGATCGGGCCTGGTGAGGCCAGAGCGATGAGCGCCGAAGAGCACGGCCAGGCGTTCACGGCCTATGTCGCCGGGATGCTCGCCGACGCCGACCGGTATCTGGCTGCCGGCCAGCCTGACCCGGCGCGGGACGGCGCCGACTACCGCGTGGGCGCGTTGTGGCTGAGCGATGCCGAGTTCGCCGAGCTCCTGCGCGACCTGACCGAGGTGTTCCAGCCTCGCCTGGCCGCAGCGCCGGGCGAGGGGCGTAAGCGGCGAATGGTCTACACGGTGTTCCTCCCGGCGCCCGAGGAGAGTGGCTGATGCCGGCGGCCACCGGTGCTGAGTCGGTGCTCACCGCCATCGACTTGGCGCAAGCCGGCCGCTTCACGGAGCTCCGCGAGCTGTTCGTCCCGGCGCTGCGCCCCATGGTGGTACCCGAGGCACTCCAGATGGCCTGGCTTGCCGCGCTTAGCCAGCACGGGCCGATCACCTCGATCGGCGCACCCATCACCGAGCCGGGTGGCCCCGGCGGGCTCGTCGTGAAGATCCTCGTCATCTGCGAGCGCGGTGCGTTTGGCGTGGTCGCGTCGGCGACCGAGCAGGGTCAACTCGCCGGCATACAGCTCACCGCGCCCAGCGCGACTGAGCCGACCGCGGCCTGGCAGCCGCCCGACTACGCCGATGTCGAGAGCTTCGAGGAGCAGGCAGTGACGCTTGGCTCGGATTCGTTCGCGGTGCCCGGGACCCTCACGCTGCCGCGTGGATCAGACCTCTGCACAGCCGTCGTGCTGCTGGCGGGCTCGGGGCCGCTCGACCGCGATGAGACGATCGGGCGCAACAAGCCGTTGAAGGACATCGCCTGGGGGCTGGCCAGCCGCGGTATCGCCGTCCTGCGGTTCGACAAGGTGACCTACGCCCACGCGGCCGAAGTCAAGCAGGCTCAAGAGTTCACGCTGAGCGACGAGTACGTCCCGCATGCACGCGCCGCGGTCGAGCTACTTCGAGCGCACCCGGCGGTGGATCCCGAGCGGGTGTTCCTCCTCGGCCACAGCCTGGGCGGCACGGTCGCCCCGCGGATCGCCGCGGCCGAGCCGTCGGTCGCCGGGCTGATCCTCATGGCCGGTGGCGCGGAGCCGCTTCATTGGGCGATCGTCAGGCAGGTGCGCTACCTCGCCTCGCTCAACCCCGCGAGCGAACCCGCGTCAAGGTCCGCGATCCAGGACCTGACCGCGAAGGCGACGCTCGTCGACAGCCCCGGCCTGTCCCTGTCCACCCCGGGGAGCGAGTTACCGCTCGGCACGCCGGCGAGCTATTGGCTCGATATGCGGGGCTACGACCCAGCCGCGATCGCAGCCACGCTCGGCGAGCCGATCCTCATCCTCCAGGGAGGTCGCGACTACCAGGTGACCGTCGCGGACGACCTCGCCCGGTGGAAGGCGGCTCTCGACGACCGGCCGGACGTGAGCTTCCGTGTGTACCCGGCCTACAACCACCTGTTCGCGCCCGGCAGCGGACCGTGTACGCCCGCGGAGTACGAGCCGGCGCAGCACGTCGATGCCGCGGTGATCACCGACATGGCAGAGTGGCTGAAGGCATGAGCGAGCGGCAAAGCAAACCGATCGTGCTCGTTCCAGGCGCTTGCCTCGGCGGCTGGTGCTGGTGGCAGGTTGCGGCCAAGCTTCGGGACGCCGGGCACGACACGTACCCCGTCACGCTCACCGGCCTCGGCGAGCGCGTGCATCTGGCGCGGCCGGACATCGATCTGGACACCCACATCGAGGACGTCGTCAATCTGCTCGACTACGAGGATCTGCACGACGCGGTGCTGGTGGGGCACAGCTACGCCGGCATTCCGGTTACGGGAGTCGCGGACCAGCGCCCCGAGCGGCTAGGCGCGGTGGTCTACCTCGACACGTCGCCGCTCCCGGCGGGCATGGCGATCGTCGACGTGCAGTCCCCCGAGCAGCGCGAAGACCAGCGCGCGTCGGTCGAGCGCGACGGCGAAGGCTGGCGCTGGCCGGTCCCCGATCGCGCGACCCTCCGCTCCGGAGCCTACGGCAGCGCCGGCGGACTCAGCGACGACGACCTGACCCTCCTGCTGGAGCGGGCGACGCCGCAACCGTACGGAACCTTTACGACGCCGCTTCGGCTAGCGAACGTCCGGCCGCCCGGCGTCCGCCGCGCCGCCATCTTCTGCAGTGACGGTGGCATGAGCCTCGCAATGCTGCGCGAGCTGCTGGCAAACGAGGACCCGCGGGCCACCGCGTTCAGCGACCCGGACTGGGAACTGCACGAGCTCGCTACCGGCCACTGGTCGATGTTCTCGGCGCCCGAGGCCCTGGCCGAGCTGCTCCACCGGATCGCCGCAGCCTAGCCGGCTTTAGTGAAAGAAGGCGAAGGTGCGGACCTCGATGCTGTGCCGTGGCACCGGCGTCTCGACGGTCGGATCGCGGAACGCGCTGTGCACGACCCGCCAGGCCCGGCTGTGGTCGGAGTCGTCGAACGCGAAGAACAGCACCTCTTCGCAATTCATGTCCGGGAAGTACCACCACTCGTGCTCCGGGCGGTAATGAAACTCCGAGCCGCTGGTGATCATCCTCGACTCATCGACCGGCGCGAACGGATCGTCGGGGACCCGGTCGACGAAGTACAGCCTGGTTGGGCAGGCCCTCGTCGTCGCGCACGCTGCGAAAGTCGCACAGCGCAAGCGGCCAGTCCTGGGGCGGCGGGCTGAACAAGCGCCACGTGCTCGTCGCCAGTGCACGGCGGTACCCCGGCCCGTCGGGGAACGCGTGTGCGACTCGTAGGAGCCGGTATTGAGGCTCGCGCCGGGGGCGGTGAAGCGACACAGCACGGTCGACTCAGGCGACAGATAGTGAAGCTCCCCCAAGACGCTCGAGACCTGCTCTGCCGCGCCGCCGGCTGACATGGCGACACCCACCCTACTCGGGTGAGTTCACCTCGCATAGCCGTCGCTCACCGATATGCGCGCGCTTGCAAGTCGTATAGCTCGGCGTAGGTGCCGCCCGCGGCGAGCAGCTCCGCGGGAGAGCCATATTCGAGGACTCCTCCGTGCTCGAGCACGACGATCAGATCGGCCGCCCGCACCGTCGAGAAGCGGTGCGAGACGAGCAGGGTGATCGTGCCCTGGGCCGCGGCGAGGTCACGGGCGGCGGCGGTGTAGCGGTCGAACAGCGCGGCCTCGCTGAGTGCATCGAGGCTCGCGGTCGGCTCGTCGAGAACGACCAGCAGCGGCGTGTGGCGCATCAGGCCTCGGGCCAGGGCGAGCCGCTGCCACTGTCCGCCGGACAGCTCGTGCCCGCCCGTGAACCGGCCGCCGACGCGCGTGGCCAATCCAGCCGGGAGTCGCTCCTCGAGCCTGGCCGTGCCGGCGCGCTCCATGGCGCCACGCACTGTCGGATGGTCTTCGACCCGGGGCAGATCGCCCACCCCCACGCTTTCGGCCAGGATCAGCTGGAGGCGCTGGAAGTCCTGGAAGGCCCCTGTCACGCGCTCCCGCCAATCGGTCGGCGAGATCTCAGTCAGATCGACGCCGTCGAGCGCGATCCGCCCCGCGGTGGGCGTGTACATCCCGCATAGGAGCTTGACCAAGGTGCTCTTGCCGGCGCCGTTCTCTCCCACCAGCGCGATCGTCCGCCCGGCCGGGAGCTCGAGGTCGATCGGCCCCAGCAGAGGCGCCTCCTCGCTGCCCGGGTAGGCGAAGGTGAGTCCCTCGAGCGTGATTCCCGAGTTCAGGCGGGCCGGCGCCCGCGTGTGACCCCGTGCGGGCCTCGTCGCCTGCTCGGTGTGGTCCTCGAGCCACAAGAGCTGGCGGGCGGCCGCGAGCGCGGTGTTGAAGTTGCCCGCGGTGTCCGTCGAGCGCGAGATCTGGGTCTGCGCGCGGCGCATGAGCGAAACGGCCATGACGACCTGGCCTGGCGTGACGTCGCCGTCGACCGCGCGGAGTACGAGCACGACGATCGCGGCGATGAGGCCTGCCGCGAACACCAGCCATCCCACCGCCTCGAGCCCGGCGCTCAGCAACGCCGCGCGAACCGACCGGCGGCGCACGCGTTCGGTCAGCTCGGCGTGGCGCCGGGTCAGCGCGTCGGAGATGCCATAGCTCCGCACCTCCCGCGCCGAGTCGGGGCTCGTGGCGAAAGCGAACAGTCCGCCGAGCAGGCGTCGGTCCTCCGCCAGCGAGTCATCGGCGCGTTGCTGGACGCGTGCGGCCCACCGATCCGACAGCGCCGGCGCGAGCGCGAGGAGCGGTATGACCAGCACCGGCAGGTAGATCGTGGCCAGCAACACGACGATCCCGATCGCGCGCAGCGTCTGCCCGAACAGTCCGATCAGCTGGCGCGGAGCACCCGCCATCGTGCGGCGGTTCTGGGTGAGCTGCTCCAGGCGGGCAAGCAGGTCGGATCGCTCGAGATGCTCGAGCGTGGGCGCGGTCGCCGCCAGCCGCGCGATTCGCACGCCGAGCACCAGGTTGACCCGGTCGGTCAGCAGCGTCCCGGTTGTGCCGCTGACGATCGCCAGCACCCATGAGGCGGTGAACAGCCCCGCGACGAGCACGACGCCAAACGCAATGCTGCCCGCGTTGTGCGCGATCGCTCCATCGGTCACCTCCTTGAAGCCGATGGCGTAGGTGACGGACGCGACCGCGGCGGCGACGCTCATCAGCAGGCAGGCAACTGTTGTACCCGGGGCGGCTCGGAAGGCCGTGCCGATCGTCGCGCCGGCCAGGCGGCGCCAGCGCGCGGTCATCGCGGGCCCGCCTGCGACGGCGTCCAGTCAGCCTCGCCGGCGAATCGCTCGGCCTGGACATTGAACATTTCCGCGTAGGTCCCCGCGGCCGACAGCAACTCCTCGTGCGTGCCGAGCTCGGTGATCCGGCCGCCGTCGAGCACGGCGATGCGGTCGGCGCGCCGCACGCTCGCGAACCGGTGCGAGATCACAATGCTCGTCACCCCGGTGGTCAGCTCGAGGAAGCGCTCGTAGAAGGCGGCCTCGCCGCGGACGTCGAGCTGTGCGGTGGGCTCGTCGAGCACCAGCACACGCGCGCCGCCGCTGACCGCGTACAGGGCCCGGGCCAGCGCGATGCGCTGCCACTGCCCGCCCGACAGGTCGACGCCACCCGTGTATTGCGGCGACAGGACGGTTTCCCACCCTCGGGGGAGCGAGGCGATGATGTCGGCTGCCCCGGCGAGCTCGGCGGCACGATCCAGCCGCGCCGGATCGGGGGAAGCCTGGCCGAACATCCCGATGTTCTCGGCCGCGGTCAGCGGCAACCGCGCGAAGTCCTGGTAGACGACGGCCACCTGCTGCTGCCATTCGCGGGCGTTCAGCTCGTCCAGCGGCCGGCCGTCGACGGTGATCCGGCCGGCGGTCGGCTCGCGCATGCGCGCGAGAAGCGTGACCAGGGTGGTCTTGCCGGCGCCGTTCACGCCCACCAGGCCGAGCGACTTACCGACGCGCAGCTCGAGCTCGAGCCCGGTGAGCACTGGCGCGGCCGAATTCGGATAGGTGAAGCTCACCTGCTCGAACGAGACGACCTCCTGCGGCAGACCGGCTGCCGGGCTGCCGCCGGCGGTCAGCGCGCCGCCCCGAGCCAGGCGGCTGGTGAGCGAGTCGAGGTCCGGCAGCGCCGAGAGCAGCTGCTCCAGGCTGATGTCCGCATAGGAGATCGACCCGGCCGCCATGCTGGCGGGGAGCATCGGCAACATCGTGGCCAGCGTCTGCAGCGAGATCTCGTGGTGGTAGGCGGTCCAGCCCAGCCATCCGGCGACGAGCGTGTACGCGACGAGCACGACTCCGCCGGTGATCCACGCAGTGCGCGTCAGCTGCCGGACGCCGTCCCAGGCCGGCCGAATGCCCTCCAGCCACTCCTCGCGGTGACGATCGGCGATCCAGTCCCCGAGCCCGAACATGCGCACCTCCTTGGCGGCGGGGGGCTTCCAGGCCAGCCCGAGCATGTACCAGCTGCGGCGCATCGGCTCGGCGGCGCTCCGAACCCTTCTGGCCTGAACGCGCATCCCGTCGGCCAACGGTCGGCGGACCCCGAACCACACGGCGAGGAGTCCGAGGCCGAGCCACCACTCGAACCCGATGGCGATCGTCGCGCAGGCCAAGATTCCAGTCAGGCGATCGCCGAGCTGGGAGACAAGCGCCAGCGGGGCCCCGGCTGGTTGCCCGCCGAGCAGCTCGCCACGGGCGGAGGCGAGCTCGTCGAGCACCCGCCGGTCCTCCAGGTGCTCGATCCCCGCCGGCGCGGAGACCGCCAAGACGAGGCGGCGCTGCATCACTGCATCGACCCGCGCGGTTGCCGCCGCGGTAATCGCGTCCTCGAGCGGACCGCGCATCAGCGAGAGGGCGTAGATCGCGCCCGCCTCGGCGAGCGCGACGATCAGCCGGTGGCCGGCGGGCGAGGATAAGCCGTGCTCGACCGCTGCCGGGATCTCGCCGGTCACGCGGCCCATGGCGATCAGCACGAGCACCGGCAGAGCTCCCTCGGCGACGATGAAGGCGATGGCCGCGACGCTCCACGCGGGGCTCGAGCGCCGTAGCAGCAGCAGCGCCCGGGTGCGAGGCGAGGCGGCGGCCTGCGCGAGCAGGGGGATGGTCACGGCTCCGGAAGGCTAGGTCCGGACCAGCGCCCCTTCCAGAGCCGGCGCCGCATCGTTCGATGCATCAGGCGCATCGGTGAAGAGCTCTCTGGCGAGCGTCGCGATGGCCGCCACGGCAGGCGGCGGGGGAGCCGGCCGGCGGAGCAGGACCACTCGGGCCGGGGCATCCTCGATCTCCCGGTACGTGACCCCGGGATAGGGCGCCACCGCGCTCGCCGGGAGCCGGTAGACGCCGAGCCCGGCGCTGACCAGCGCCAGCGCCTCGCCCGCGGAGCGTGCGTGCTGAACGATGCGGATCTCGACTCCCCGCTCGCGGGCGGCGGCGACGGAGGCGTCGTACGCGCTCGGTACGAGCGCGCGACTGAACGCGATCATCGGCTCGCCGTCGAGTTGGGCCAGGCGAAGCGTGTCGTGGCGGGTGAACGGGTGCCCGTCCGGAATCGCCAGCACCGACGGCTCGCGTCTGAGCGTCTCCTCCACGACCTCGGCCTCTTCGCGCGGCGACCGGCCAATGACTAGGTCCACGTCGCCGCGGCGGAGCGCCGGGAGCATCTCGAGGAAGACGAGCTGGGAGACGGACAGCTCGATGTCACGGTGGCGCTCGCCAGCGGCTGCGACGAGCTGGGGAAGGAAGGCGCTCAGGGTGCTCCACAGGAACCCGACCGACACCCGGCCAGCCGCCCCACTCCGCACGACCCGGGCACGTGCTCGAAGCCGGTCGAACCCGGCTAGTGCTTCGCGCGCATCGAGCAGCAGCATCTCGCCGGCGTCGGTCAGGGTCGTGCGTCGCGCCGTGCGGACGAACAGCTCGACTCCGAGCGTCTCCTCCAGAGCCCGCACGCGCCGGCTCACCTGGGGCTGGGAGATGTTGAGGCGAAGGGCGGCGCGGCCGAAGTGGAGCTCCTCGGCGACTGTCACGAACGCGCGCAGCTCGCCGGCGTCAAGATCCATGCGTAAAGCGTATGGGATGTCGCGCGATGATCGTCGGCAAATAGAACGTTCTATCTACTGGTCGGCTTGGACCGGACTGCGAAAGGCTGGCGCCCGGGCTCTGGTGCGGGGATCGGTAGCGCCGGCGAACCCAACGCGACCCAGGTGAACCCGGCCGAGTAGAACGTTCTATCTAGCGGGTTCGGAGGGACCGCTGTAACGGACGAGGCTTGGGGCGGCTCGAACGGACGAGGCCGGGAGCGGCTCTAACGGACGAGGCCGGGAGCGGCTCTAATGGACGACCGGGGGTCGCGTGGGCCCGGTGTCCAGTTTGAAGTGGAGCGCAGCGCTCAGCCGGGTAGCCGCGGTATAGCCATCCGAGAGGGGAGGCTGTCTTCTTCCGGCCAGGGCCAGTTGCACTAAGCCGCACCCGTTCGGATCGACGCTCGCCACCGCGAGGGGGGCGGCGCTCGAGGTGGTGGCGGTCCGGTAGAAGGCCAGCCGGATACGCCAGCCGAAGTCCGCCGGGCACGAGTACACCCCCGGCTGCCATGCGGGAAGTCGGTTCATCATCGAGACGAGTTTCGCCACCGTGGCGCGCGAGGTGACGGTGAACGGCCCCTGGACGAGCGTGCCGCCCCGGCTGTTGGTGACGACAACGCGCCGGGCCGTGGCGGGGATCCGCTCCGAGCTGGGCCTGGGTGTGATCCATACCGCCTCGCCGTCGGCACGAACCCCGGTGGATCCGTCCTGCAGCTGGACAATCGCGACGACCAGCGAACGGAGGCCCAGCTCGCCCGGAACGGATGGCAACGAGAACCCGGCGTCGGTGACGGTCGACTTGCCGCTACTCATGCCCTGCCCTGAGAGGCTGGCCGTCCCGCCGGCCGGAGGATGGCCATCGACATACGCGAGGATCTGCTGCGTCGTCTCGGGGACGACCCACCAAGCCGGGTCGTCGACCAGGTTGCGGGTAGCCGGGAGCGAGGCGGGCTGCCCGAGCGCGCCATCGTCCCCGGCGGGCTCGCCCGCCTGGCGCACCGCGCTCGTCGGTAGGTTCAGGGTCGTCAGCAGCGACGCGGCGTCGGCCTCGGCAACGCCTTTATTGCTCGCCGCCGTGTGCATCGCGCCGTAGGCTGAAACACACCCGGCGCTCAGCGCAGCGAGGAGCACCACCGCCAGCCATGCGGGGCCGGGACGTCGCCTCCACCGCCGAGCAAGTCGTTCCATCGCTCAGCTGGCATCGTAAGGCCGATGCCGACTACCGCGACGCTGACCGCCGCCCAGCTCTGCGCGGTGGCGGGGTAAGGCCCGCGGCGAGAGCAACCCGCTCGGGGTCGAGCAGCCGGATCAGGCGGTCGTCCACGGCCGCGATCTCCTCGCCCAGCTCTCGCTTCCCCGCCGCCGGCAGGGCTGAGATCTGGTCTGGCGAGATCCGCACGATCCCGCCGACCGAATCGACGATCAGCCCCACCGCGGGTTTCGGCTCACTCGACCGTCGAGAGTAGGCGAGTGAGCCGTTGGCCGCGTGGGGAAGCAGCGCAAAGGTCACCGCGAAGCTCCCGATTCCGGGTGAACCGCAAAGTCCAGGGAAAAGGCCGCGTTGGATGTTTATCCCGGTGGATATAGAGATTTGCCGCCGGCGGCCGAAATATATGTCCACATGAGCTTGCGCCCTCTGATCGCTGTCACCACCTCAGAGCTTCGGCGTCCCGAGGACGTGCGCGCGCGGTCGCAGGGTGAGCCGCCCAAGCTCGAGGTGGCGCTCGCCACGCCGTATCCCGAGGCGATCGAGCGCGCGGGCGGGATCCCGGTGATCGTGCCGCTTCTGCGCCCCGATGCAATCGACTCGCTGCTCGACCGCGTCGACGGCGTCTGCCTGCCGGGCGGGCCCGACCTGCAGCCGAGCACCTACCGGGCCAAGCCGCATCCCAAGCTCGGCCCGACCGAGCCCCGAGTGGACGCGCTCGAGCTCGCACTGATCCGGGCGGCCGACCGGCGAAGTCTCCCGATCCTGGGGATCTGCCGGGGCATGCAGGTCCTCAACGTCGCTCGGGGCGGGACCCTGCATCAGCACCTTCCCGACGTCGTGGGCGATCAGCTTCAGCATCGCCAGCCCGAACACGGCAGCGTCACCACCCACCACGTCGAGACCGCGCCGCACAGCCGGCTGCGGGCCGCCCTCGGTGGCCCCAGGCTCGAGGTCAACTCCTTCCATCACCAGGCGATTCGCAAGCTCGGTCAGAACCTGGTGGCGACCGCCTGGGCGCCGGACGGGACGATCGAGGCAGTCGAGGGCCCGGGCGGACGACTCGTGCTCGGCGTCCAGTGGCACGCGGAGGGCCTCGAGGCCCACGGCCCGCTGTTCGAGCTCCTCGTCTCGGCGGCGGCCGGGGAAGAGCGCCTCGCCGACCTGCGTCTCGCACAGACCGGCTAGCTCCCCACGCGCCCTTCCGACCGGTGGTTAACTCTGTCCACGGATACGCTTCAGTCACTGTCCGCACGCGCCGCACCGATGGGGAAGGGGGATTGGGCGGCTTGGAGGCCCTCTGACGCCTACACCGTCGGCATCGAGGAGGAGGTCATGCTCCTCGATCCGACCGACTGGAGCCTGACCGAGCGCGGCGACGAGGTGCTCTCGCAGGCCAGCGAGGGACTAGCGGGGCGCTGCGCGGCCGAGACGCACGAGGCGGCGCTCGAGCTCAGGACCGCGCCGCACGGGACCGTCCACGAGGCGATCGCCGAGCTCAGCGAGCTACGGCGGCTGCTGGCCGGCGATCTGGCCCGGCTGGGGATCGCGGCTGCCTCGTGCGGGACTCATCCCGGTCCGCTCGGTGATCTCACCCGGGTGTCTCCGTCGAGCCGCTACCAGGTCATCCAGCGCACGATGCGCGGCATTGCGCGCCGCGAGCCGACGTTCGCCCTCCACGTGCACGTCGGCGTCCCGGATTCCGCCAGTGCGATCCGGCTGTTGAACCAGCTCCGCGCCCACCTGCCGCTGCTGCTCGCGCTGTCGACCTCCTCCCCGTTTCTGGGCGGCCGATCGACCGGGCTGGCGTCGAACCGGACGATCGTCTTTCAGGCCTTTCCGCGTACGGGCATCCCGCGGCGGTTCGATGGCTACGCCGACTGGGTCCGAACGCTCGACGTCCTGCTGCGCTCGGGCGCGATTCCCGAGCCCACCTTCCTGTGGTGGGATGTCCGCCCGCAGCCGCGCCTGGGCACCGTCGAGATCCGGATCATGGACGCCCAGCCCCGCCTGGCGGCGACCGCGTCGCTGGCCGCGCTGGTGCAGACGCTCGCGCGGCTCGAGCTAGAGCAGGGTTACGCGCCTCCCAGCCTCGTCAACGCGGAGGAGGTGCTCGCCGAGAATCGGTTCATTGCCGCCCGTGACGGCGCCATCGCCGAGCTCATCGACCCGGCGACGGCAAGCCGCATCCCGGTGGCGCGCCTGCTCGACGAGCTGCTGCCGGTGGCGCGTCCGCACGCGGTGGCGCTCGACGCGGTCGAGGAGCTCGACGCCGTCCGGACCCTCGTGCTCGCCCCCGAGACCACCCATCAGGAACGCCTGGCGGAGTCGGCCGGTATCCCGACGATGATCGGCGACCTGGCCGCGCGATTCGTCGCCTGAGCGCGCTCAGCCGCTCGCGCCGGGCCTGTAGAACAGCTGCACCCAGATCACGCTGGCGTAGCCGAACGACTTCGTGACGCTTCGCGGGTACCGCCGCGCGAGCTCGTTGCGCAGCGCGACGTAGCGCGCGAAGTGCGCGCGGCTCGCGCTCGTCCCGGTGGGCAAGCCCTGATGGCTGACCACCAGCCACACGCGCGAACATCCGGCGGGGACGCGGGGTGTGTCGTAGCGCTCGACGTAGGGGGTGACCGGCTTCCCGGTGTAGTACGCGAACGGCATCTGCGCATCGAGCGGATAGAACGCGGTGCAGTCGCCGGGCCGCTCCCCGCGAACCACGTAGGCGGTGGCGGCGTGCCAGTTCTCGGGCGAGGTGCCGTAGCTGGGCGCCAGCGCCACCGCTCGCAGCGCGATCAGCACGGCCAGCAACGGCCACGCGAAGCGGCTCTGCGAGACCAGCCACCCAAGTAGGAGCGCCACCGCGGGCAGCGATACGAGCAGGTTGCGCGGGGTGAAGATCGGCTGGCCGACCAGCGACTCGAGCCACATGAGGAGCACCGGGACGAGCAGCCAGCAGAGCGCGAGCGCGACCCCCCAAGGTGCGCGGCGGCGCGCCACCCGCACGGCACAGACGGCCAGCAACGCCACGGTCGCGACGGCCAGAACCCCGGCGACTGCGGTCGGGCGGAAGTTGGGCTCGAACCCGGCCGAAGCCAACGCGAGGATCACCTGCTTGTCGGTGGTCAGGTCGGGCCGCGGGATCCAGAACAGCTGTCCCGATCCGCGCGTCGCCGCGAGGACCGCCAAGGGGATCCAGCACACGGCAGACACGACCATCGCGCCGATCGCGCGCCGCCAGGCCTCCCGGCGCCAAGCGAGGGCGACCAACTGGGCCGGCAGGACGAAGATGGCGACGTAGCTCGCGTACACCGACAGCGCCGTGCACACCACGTAGGCGATCCACGGTCCGCGCCGCCCCGGACGCTCAACCACCTCCGCGAACGCCGCGAACGATCCAGCCGCGAGTGCCATCATCGGCGCGTAGCCGCGGGCGTCCTGACCCCAGAACACGAGCGGCAAGCTGACGGCACAGAGGACGCCGGCTGCGATCGCGACCCGCCGGTCGAACTGGCGCAGCGCCATCAGTGACACCAGGCCAGCGCACGCGCCGGCCGCCAGCACCGAAGGCAGCCGGATCACGAACGCGCCGGTGCCGAACCAGCCGACCAGCACGTGCACGAGCGCGTAGTAGCCGAGCATGTTGCCGCCGTCGTGGGAGATCGCGCTCCACAGCGCGGATCCGTGCTGGCCGGCGATCGCGACCGTCGCGGCCTCGTCGAGCCACAGGCTGCGCGCCGTCAGCTCATACAGGCACAGGGCCACCGCCAGCAGAGCCGGCCCGGCCACGGCGGCCGCATCCCACCACCGAGCCGACAAAGCGGGTTCATCGCGTGCCGACACCCGCGGAACCTCCCGAACCGGGACAGAGGTCTGGGTGGCCATCACGACTCGGCGACGGCTCCGGCCCGCCAGCGCCCCCGGCGTGCTTGCACCGGACGCCGCAGCGAAACAAAGGCCACGACCGCCAGCGCCGCGTACAAGACGACGAAGCCGGGCGCGGTGTGGAGCGGGAAGGCGAGGATGCCGTCGGCCTTGACCACGAGCGCGGCAGCAATCAGCGCCACCACGAGCGCGCGCGAGCGCTGGACCTCACGGCAGGCGGCCAGCAGCACGAGGCCCCAGGTCAGATACCACGGCCAGGCCGCGGGCCCGGCCACGGCAACCGCCAGGAGCGCGATTCCCAGATAGCGGACGAGCGTGTCGCGGCGCACCCGCCAGAGCAGCGCCACGCCGAGTACGACGCTCAACGCGAACGCGACGAGGGCGAGCGCCGACTCGAGTCCCCGCGCCCCCACGGGTACGACCTGCGCGACGGTCCACCCGAGCGCGGTCGCCGGCGTGATCGCCAGCCGTACCTTGGCCGGGGTCGAGAACACCGCGCTTGAGATCCAGCCGAGCCCGAGTCCACTCGCCACGCTGACCGCGAGCACGACGCCCACGGTCAGCAGCAGCGCTTGCCACACGGTCCGCCGGTCCGCCGCGACGCCCACGAGGATGAAGGGAATCGCCGCGGCGGCCGGGAGCTTGATCGTGGCCGCGAGCGCGCACAGCGCGATGCCCAGCAACACGCGTCGCTCGATGGCGAATGCGACACCGGCGACCACCAAACCAATCATCAAAAGATCGTTGTGCGCCGCGGCCACCAGCATGAGCAGCACGAGCGGACTGAGCAGCACCAGCCACGCGGCGCGCCCGGGATCGGCACCGCCTGCGCGCGCCAGTCGCGGCACGAACACCGCGAGCAAAGCGAACCCGATGAGCTCGAGCGCTCGGATCAGAAGCACCCCGACGACGAGGCTCGCGCCGCTGAACCAGCTCACGATCCACAAGAACAACGGCCCGTAGGGCGCGGTGGTATGGCGCCAGAACGGCGAGACTGCATTCAGGACGTGCGCCTGTCCGTGTGATGCGAGCACCGCCGGCGCATCGCGGTACGGATCCAGCCCCAGGTGAACGATTGCCCCCTGAGCCAGGTAGCTGTAGGCGTCCTGGCTGAACAGCGGCGCGGTCAGAAACAGCGGCAGGCACCACGCCGCCGCGACGATCCACACCTGGCGAGTACCGATTGCGAGCCGGCCAAGGGCCAGCCAGGCGACGCTCAGTGCGGCGATCCCTACGTAGAAGACGGCCACGCCCAGGGATGGCTCGAACCACCACCTGACCGGGCCGCCGGCCACGTGCGGCCCCGCCAGCGCGATCAGCACCGACCCAGCCAGACCGAGTGTGGCCCACGCCCAGAGAGACCGATCAGCGAACCGCGGCATCCCGGGTATTGTGGCCCGGGATCCGCGTATTCACGTCAAGCGGCTACCAGATTCCCCGCGTGAACGGGTCAAACACACGCGATTCGCTCCGTCCGCACCGAGCGACTAAATTTGTGAGCGTGCCACGTGCGGCCACCGTTGAGCGCGCCTCGCCCGAGGCGAAAACCGTTCCCCGGGTCGGGTACCTGGTGTACCGCGTGGAGCGCCGGCTGCGCGCGCGGTTGGACGAGGAGATGCGCCATCACGGCCTCTCGACGCCCGAGTACGTGGCGCTTAGCGTGCTGCGCGAGCGCGACGGCCTGTCGTGCGCGCAGCTGGCGCGCTGGGCCCTGGTGACCCCGCAGGCCATGAACTTGGTGATCTCGGGGCTGGAGCGGCGCAAGCTGGTCCGCCGGCGCCCGGACCCCGGTCATCGTCGCGTTCTGCGCGCGTCGGTCACCCCCAAGGGGTTGGCCGTGATGGCTCGATGCGACCATTCGATGGACCGGATCGAGGCCGACATGCTCGGCGACATGGCGCCTGAGACGGTCGAGATTGTGCGCGCGGCGCTTGGCTCGTTTGCGCACTCGCTTGGGGCGACCAGCCCGCCTCCGCGCCCGCGGCCGCTTGGCCGGACTCGCTGAGCTCGATGGCCTCGAGCACCGAGGGGAGGCTGTTCGCCGGCCTGTTCGCCCGCGGCGAGGTGGCCGCGCGGGTCTCAGACCGGGCGTTCGTGGACGCGATGGTGGAGGTCGAGGTCGCGCTGCTCGAGGCGCTTGCTGAGCTGGACCTCGCGCCGGATGAGGCGGCTCGCGAGCTGACGGAGGCCGTCGCGTCGGGGCGTTTGGAGTTCGATCTGGACGAGCTCGGCCGGGGCACCGGTGAGCAGGGCACGCCGATCCCGGCGCTGCTCCGCGTCCTGCGCCGGCAGCTGCCCGAGAGCGCATCCGCGCACCTTCACAAGGGCGCGACGAGCCAGGATGTGATCGACACCGCGACCATGCTCGTGGCGCGTCGCGCGCTCGACGTGGTGGTGGCCGACCTGAGCGCGGCGGCCGATGCGTGTGCTGGGCTGGTGGAACGCCACCGAAACGCGATCGTGCCCGGCCGCACGCTGCTCCAGCAGGCGCTGCCGGTGACCTTCGGGCTCAAGGCGGCGGGCTGGCTATGTGGCCTTGACGGCGCGTACGCCGATCTGACCGTCGTGCGCGACCGTCAGCTCGCCGTGCAGTTCGGCGGCGCGGTCGGAACGCTGGCCAACCTCGGCGACCGCGGTATCGACGTCGCCGTCGGCATCGCTGGGCGGCTCGGCCTGGTGGCGCCCGAGCTGCCATGGCACACGGTCAGGCTCCGGCCCGTCCGGCTGGCCGCCGCCTGCGGCGCAACCCTGGGCATCCTGGGCAAGATCGGACGCGACGTGGTGCTCCTGGCTCAGACCGAGGTGGCCGAGGTCGTCGAGGGCGGCGGCGAGGGTCGCGGCGGCTCCTCGACGATGCCCCACAAGCGAAACCCGGTCGGCGGGGTGGGCCTCGTCGCGTGCGCCCACAGAGGGCCCGGCCTCGTCGCCACGATGCTCGCGGCGATGGGACAGGAGCACGAACGCGGCGCCGGCGGTTGGCAGGCCGAGTGGGAGACCCTGCTCGAGCTGCTGCGGCTGACCGGCTCGGCGGCGGCGATCGCGCGCGAGCTGGTGACGGGTCTCGAGCTCGACCCTGAGAAGATGCGCGCCGACATGGATCTGACCGGCGGGTTGGTGATGAGCGAGAGCGTGGCAGCCGCCCTCGCGCCCGTGCTCGGCCGCGCCGACGCCCAGAAGCTGGTTGAGCGGGCGGCGCGCGAGTCGGTGCAGTCCGGGATCGGGTTCCGCGAGGTCCTGCTCGAGCTGCCCGAGGTCCACGACGTGTTGGGCCCTGAAGGGCTCGACTCAGCGCTCGACCCGTCGGACTACCTTGGTGCGGCGGCCGAGCTCATCGATCGAGCGCTGAAAGGTCATCGTGCCGGCTGAGCTGCATTATGAGTTCCGCGGCAAGCGAGGCTCACCGGCGCTCGTGTTCACGGGGTCGCTGGGGACCGATCTCACGATGTGGCTGCCGCAGGCCGACGTGCTCAAGCCGCACTTTTGCACGCTGCGCTATGACATCCGCGGGCACGGGGCCTCGCCCGTGCCGCCTGGCCCTTACTCGATCGACGATCTTGGGTCCGACCTGGTGGCGCTACTGGATCGGCTCGAGATCGAGCGCGCCTCGCTGTGCGGGCTGTCGATCGGCGGGATGATCAGCATGTGGGTCGCCGCCCACGCTCCGGAGCGGGTGAACCGACTCGTGCTGTGCTGCACCTCGGCTCACCTTGGCCCCCGCGAATCCTGGCTGGAGCGCGCCGCGATCGTGCGCGCCAACGGGGTCCAGGCCGTCGCCGACACGGTGCTCGGACGGTGGTTCACACCAGAGTTCGCCCAGTCGCATCCCGAGGTGATCGAGCGAATGCGCGCCCAGCTCGTAGCCACCCCGCGCGAGGGGTACGCGGGCTGCTGCGAGGCGATCGCAGCGATGGATCTCACGGTCGATCTGCCGTCGATCACGGCGCCCACGCTGGTGATCTCCGCCGCTGAGGATCCGTCGATCCCGCCCGAGCACGGCCGGCGCATCGCCGAGCTGATCCCGGGATCGCGCTTCGAGCTCGTAGAGCATGCCCGCCACATCGCCAACATCGAGCAAGCCGGACTGATCACGGAGCTGATCGAGGCGTTCCTGACCGAGTGACGAGGAGGCAGCAGTCGTGACCGACTTCGATGAGGGCATGAAGACGCGGCGGGAGGTCCTCGGAGACGAGCACGTCGACCGGGCGACCGCCACGGCCGGCAGCTTCGCCGCACCATGGCAGGAGTTCATCACGCGCTACGCGTGGGGCGGCGCCTGGTCACGGCCCGGCCTGGACCGGCGAACGCGGAGCGTGATCACCCTCACGGCCCTCGTCTCGCTCCGCGCCGAGAACGAGATCGGCATGCACGTGCGGGCGGCTCTCCGCAACGGATTGACCCCGGATGAGATCGCTGAGGTGTTCATCCACACCGCCGTATACGCGGGTGTGCCGGCGTCAAACTCGGCCTTCGCGATCGCCCTGAAGGTGCTCCAAGAGAAGGCTCCCACCCACCCACCCCCGCCTCCTGCTATCGACTGAATCCGCACCCTTTTTCCGGGTAATCGGAGGCCGCCGCCGTGCCGAGGAGGCACTAGGTGCTCGGCCTATACTTGCCACACCCCAAGATCTAGGAGCTGTACGTGCAGGAGATGGTCATCTACGGCGTTAGCTTCGACATGGTCGGAAAGCAGCCGATCGTGCTCTTGAAGACCGTCGAAAACAACAAGTTCCTGCCCATCTGGATCGGCCATCCCGAGGCCGCGGCGATCCTGATGAAGCTCCAGGGTGCCTCGACGCCCCGCCCGATGACCCACGACCTGCTCTCGGACGTTCTGGGGGAGCTCGACGTCGAATGCACGCGCGTGGCGGTGACCGAGTTGCGCGAGAACACCTTCTACGCCTCGATCAGCCTGCGGGTGAACGGTCGCGAGCTCGAGATCGATTCCCGCCCGAGCGATGCGCTCGCGTTGGCGGTCCGCGCCGGCGCTCCGATCTACGCCGCCGACGAGGTCATCGCCGAGTCGGCGATCGAGTTCGAGCACGAGGTCGAGGACACCGAAGAGGTGGTCGAGAAGTTCAAGGACTTCCTCGACCACGTGACGCCTGAGGATTTCGCGGGCGAGTAGAGCCTCTAGCCGACGTTGACCGCGGCGACGGCCGCGGCCACGATCCGGCCGATCAGCTCGTCGAACCCGATCTCGGCCGCGTCGGCCGCCTGGGGCAGGAGGCTGGTCTCGGTCAGGCCCGGGATCGCGTCCGCTTCGAGCACGTAGAGCTCCTCGCTCGAGGCCTCGAGCATCAGATCGACCCGCGCGAAGCCCGAGCAGCCCAACAAGGCATACACCTCGAGCGCGAGTGCGCTCGCCCGGGTCGCCACCGCCTCATCCAGGGCCGCCGGGCAGACGAACCGCGTCCGCCCGATCTCGTAACGGGACTCGAAGTCGTAGAAGTCCTCCTGCTCGGGCACTGCCTCCACGATCGGCAGCGCGCGCGGTATCCCTTCCTCGTTGATGATCGATACGGCCAGGTCGCGGCCGGCGACGTAGCGCTCGAGCAGCACCTTGCGGTCGTAGGAGAACGCCGCCACCAGCGCGCTCGGGACGTCGGCCGGCGTGCGCGCGAACTTGATCCCAAGCGCGGAACCCTGACCGGCCGGCTTGACCACGATCGGGAACTGCAGGCGCTCCTCGACCGCCGGGAGCGCCTGGGCCGCGCCGAGCTCGCGGAACGCGGTCTCGCTGAAGGCGTAGAAGTCCGGGGTGGGGATCCCGGCGTCGCGCATCGCGTGCTTGGCCAGCACCTTGTCGGCGGCGCGGATGCAGGCCGACACGCCGGAGCCGGTGTGAGCGATGCCCATCACCTCGAGCAGTTCCTGCACCGTCCCGTCCTCGCCATCGCGACCGTGCAGCGCGACGAACGCCAAGTCGGGCCTCGCCTCGATCAGCCGGTCGACCAGGTCCGCGCCGACATCGATCGCGATTACCTCATGCCCGAGTCGTTCGAGCGCGTCCTCGACGCGGGCGCCCGACTTCAGCGATACCTGCCGCTCGAGCGAGCGTCCGCCCTTCAGCACCGCGATCCGACTCACCTACGCCCGCTTGCGTCGCAGGGGGAGGATGTGCGCCGACTCGACCGGCGCCTCGAGCGTCGCCGGCTCGGTACGCGCCGGCTCGACACGCACCGGGTTCGCGCGGACCGGGTCGCGGCGCGGCGTCGGCCGGCTCGACATCCCGGTCAGCGTTCCGTACAGCTCGACCTGTTCACGGACGACCTCGCCGATCAGGCGGATCCCTTCGCGGATGTCGTCCTCGCCGACACCCGAGAAGTTCAGCCGCATCGACGAGCCGCCGCGCCCGTCGACGAAGGCCGCGCGGCCCGGGACGAACGCCACGTGCTCCTGCAGAGCCCGTGCCAGAAGGTCGGTGGTGTCGATGTAGTCGGGCAGCGTGGCCCAGATGAACAGCCCGCCCTGCGGGAGGGTCCACTCGGCCTCGCGCGGGAAGTGCTCGGCCAGCGCATCGAGCATCACGTCGCGCCGGCGGCGATAGATCTCGATCAACGAGCGCACGTACTCCTCCCACGGACCGGAGTCGAAGTAGGCCGAGACGAAGTACTGGGAGATTGAGGAGGAGCAGAGGTCCGAGGCCTGCTTGCCGAGGTTCATCTTGGCCAGGACCGGCGCCGGCGCACACGTCCAGCCCAGACGCACACCGGGCGAGAGGATCTTCGAGAACGTGCCCGCGTAGATGATGAATTCCTCGTCGAGCGAGCGCAGCGTGGGAAGCGGCGTGCCCTCGTAGCGGAGCAGTCCGTACGGGTTGTCCTCGAGCACCAGCAGCTCGCGCTCCCCGGCGATCCGGACGAGCTCGTGGCGGCGCTCGAGCGACATCGTGACCCCGGCCGGGTTGTGGAAGTTCGGCACCGTGTAGATGAACTTGGGGGTCCGGCCCTCACGCTCGAGCTGGTCGAGGGTCGCCTCGAGCTCGGTGACGAGCATCCCGTTGCGGTCCATCGTCACATGGACGACGTCGGCCTGGTAGGCGCAGAACGTCGGCACCGCGCCCGGATACGTCGGCGCCTCGCAGACCACGACGTCACCGGGGTCGACCAGCGTCTTGCACACCAGGTCGATCACCTGCTGGCCGCCGGTGGTGACCAGCATCTCGTCCTCGTCGGCCACCATCCCCTCGGCGCGCATCACCTCCGCGATGCACCCCTTGACTGCGGCCAGCCCCTCGGTCGGGGCGTACTGGAGCGCGCGGGCGCACGAGTTGGCCGCCACCGTGCTCATCAGCGAGGCGTAGGAGTCGGCCGGGAAGGTTGAGGTGTCGGGGAGCCCGCCGGCCAGCGAGATGACGTCATCGCGCTCGGTCAGCGCCATCAGGTCCCGCATGGCCGAGGACTTCATGACCTTGGTGCGCTCGGCGAAGAGCGCTCCGTAGCGCTCGATGTCGCGGGCGGTCGAGCGCGGACGGCGGGATTGCGGCCCGCCCACCCCGCTCACTGCGCCCTGTCCTCTATCGTCACGGTCGGTCACGGTACACCAACGTGCATCTCTTCTTCGACATCTGCACCGGGATGGGGGTCGCGTCTGCGGTTGGCGTGCGCCCGTTCCTGCCGACGCTGGTTGCCGGTGGCCTCGCGGCCGGCGACGTCGAGATCCACTTCAACGGCACGGACTTCTTTTTCCTGCAGAGCTCCTTGTTCCTGCTTGGCATGGTGGTCGGCGCGATCGTTCTGGCGGTGATCGAGCGCCGGCGGATCGAGTCCGAGCCGCTGACGGTCGTGCTCGGGGCGATCAGCGCGGCGCTCGGGGCGCTGTGGTTCGCGGGCGCGCTTGACCACAACCACTACACCGACTGGCCGGGGCTGATCGCCGGCGTGCTGTGCGCGGTCGTCGGAATTCTCGCCACTCGGCCGTTGCTGCTCAGGGTCCGGGCGCGGCTCGATGACCAGGCTGCTTCGGCGGTGCCGCTGTACGCCGAGGCCTTCGGGGTCTTGCTGGCGGCGCTGTCGGTGGTGGCGCCACCAGTCGGGCTCGTCGGTTTCGTGTTCCTGCTTGTGTTGCTGATCGCCGGCCGGCGACGCTCCGAGCAGAAGTACGCGGGTCTGCGGATCTTGCGTTGACGCACCCTGATCAGGGGACGATTCTGCTGTGAGCGCCACGCGGCCCAAGAAGCTCGTGCTCGTCGTGATCGACGCGATGAAGCCGTCGATGCTCGACCGCGCGCTCGCCAACGGCCGGGCGCCGGCGCTCGCCCGGATCCGCCGCGAGGGCTCATATGTCGACGAGTGCGTGGCGGCGTTTCCCTCGGTCACGCCTGTGTGCGCCGCCACGATCACAACCGGCGTCGGCCCCGATGAGCACCTGATCCCGAGCATGAACTGGTATCACCGCGAGGAGGGGCGCTACGTCGAGTACGGCTCTAGCTTCTCGGCTTCCCGTCAGTTTGGCGTCCTGCGGTCCCTGACCGACACCGTCTACCGGATGAACGCCGAGCACCTCTCGCGCGACGTCGACACGGTCTACGAGTCACTTGACGACGCCGACGTCCGCACCGCCGGGACGACCTATTTGATCTATCGCGGTCGCTACCAGCACGAGGTGTCCAACGAGAGCGCGCTCGCCCGGATCGTGACCTCGACGCTGTTCAGGCGCACAATCGACGGGCCGCGCGAGCTGTTCTACGCCGACCTGTACGCCAGCCGCAAGACGGGCTGCCGGGGGCAGCTCGGGATGCCCGGGGTCCGCGATCAGCACACCGGGTGTGTCGGGGCGTTCCTGGTCGAGAACGACCTGTTCGACTTCATGCTGTTCTCGCTGCCCGATAACGACGCGTGGTCACACAAGAACGGGCCGCACGCCCAGGTCACCTCGATCGCCGCCGCGGACCGCCAGATCGAGCGCCTGATGCACGCGGCCGGCGGTCCCGAGGCTTTCCTCGACCAGTACGCGGTGATCGTCACATCCGACCACTCGCAGGCCGCGGTCGAGGAGCGGATCCGCCTGGACCGTGCGTTCGGCGAGTTCGAAGTCGCCACCCGCAGCGCGTCGCGTTCGGCGAGCGCTGAGATTGCTTTGAGTCCGGCGCAGCGGGCGGCGATGGTCTACGCGCTCGACGAGGAGCGGCGCGACGAGCTCGTCACGCGCTCGGTCGAGGCTGCCTGCGGGGTGGACGGGGTCGACCTGGCGATGTGGCTCGCCGGCCCGGACCGCGAGGAAGCGGTCGTGCGGAGCCGGCGCGGCGAGCTGCGGTTCGCGCCCGGGGACTCGCTTCTCGACGATCGCGGTGTCGCCTGGGACATCGAAGGCGATCTCGCCGCGCTGCGCGGCGAGGTCCAGGACGGGCGCTTTTTGTGTAGCGAGTATCCGGACGCGCTGACGCGCGTGTGGTCGGCGCTCAACTGCCGTACTGCCGGGGACGTCCTGCTGTCGGCGGCCCCTGGCTACGAGTTCGTCGACTGGGGCGGCGCTGATCACGTCGGCGGCGGCAGTCACGGGTCGCTGCACCGGACCGATTCGATGGCTGCGCTGCTGTGGTGTGGGACCGGTCCCGCCTCGGCGTCAACGCGCGAGCGCTGGTCGCTGCGGGACGTGGCGCCGATGGTGCGCGAGCACTTCGGGGTCGGCGACCCGAAATCGGGGCTAACCGAGAACGGCGGCTCCCGCTCCTCCTCCGAGCCGCGGACCGCCCCCCCGTCCGATGAGGGCGGAAAAACGGATTAGGAGCCGATTAGTCCGCGTCGAACCCTTACGCTACGCCGACGTCGCGCCGATACATTTCCCCGACCGATGACCGATGAAATCACCGCCATCGTCGCCGAACTGCCGCCCCGTTCGCGATCTCGGGCGCGGCACGGCGTGCACCTCCGGGTCCGGCACGGGATGCGCCAGGGCCATAACTGGCTGCAGCTCGGCCGTTTCGGCGCGGTCGGCGCTGCCGGCTACGTCATCAACCTGGCCGTGTTCGCCGTATGCGTGCACCTGCTGGGGATCGACTACCACCTCTCAGCGGTGATCGCGTGGGCCGTATCGGTGCTGAACAACTTCGTGCTGAACCGGCACTGGACGTTCGACGCCAGGGAGCAGCACCCGGTCCGGCAGGCGGTTCGCTTCTTCCTGGTGTCGCTGGTCGCCTTCGGCTTCACCTATGTCGTGCTGGTGGGCCTCGTCGACGCGGGCCTGATGAAGGTGGCCGCGCAGGCGATCGCGATCGCGGCCGGCATGCCGCTGTCGTTCGTCGGGCAGAAGCTTTGGAGCTTCCGGGCCTGAGCGCAGTCGTCCGCGCGAAGCTGGCGCTTCTCGTAGCGCTTGTCCTCACAGCAGCGCTCGTCGTTGCGGTCGGGGCGGGCTCCGCCCAGGCGGCCACGACGGTCACGACCACCGTGACCGTGTCCGGTTCGCCGGTGCTGGTCACCTCGCAGACCACCCCCCCGAAGGGCTTCCGGCTCGACGCTGCGCAGGTGGAGCGGATCGCGGCCGCGAACTCGAAGGTGCGCGCCGAGCTACGGGCACACCCCGGCGCGGTTGCCTACGAGTACACCAAGGGGCCGGGGCAATGGCAGGTGAGCTGGTTCTCGACCGGACGCAACCAGTCCGAGCTGATGCAGGTGTACCTGGACGACGCCACCGGCCGGGTCACCCAGGTGTGGACCGGCTTCCAGGTGGCCTGGTCAATGGCTCGTGGCTATCCGGGCGCGTTCGGCAGGCGGGTGAACGCCTGGTACGTCTGGGTTCCGCTGTGCTTGCTGTTCTTCGCGCCGTTCGTGCCCTGGCGGAGGACCAGGACCTGGCGGGCCGGGCGCGGCAAGCGCGCCTGGTCGCTGCTGCACATCGACCTGCTGGCGCTGCTCGGCCTGTCGATCTCCCTGGCCTTCTTCAACCACGGGGCGATCGGGATCTCGACCCCGATCACGTACCCGTTCATGCTCTATCTGTTGGTTCGCATGTTGCTGCTCGGCTTCGGCCGAGGCCGGCCCCGCGAGCCGCTGCGCCTGGGGGTGCCGGTCTCCTGGCTGGCCATCGGGGTGATCTTCCTGGTCGGCTTCCGGGTCGGCCTGAACGTCGTCAACTCCAACGTGATCGACGTCGGCTACGCCGGCGTGATCGGGGCGAACAAGCTGCTGCACGACCAGCCCCTGTACGGGAACTGGCCCAAGGACAACTCCCAGGGCGACACCTACGGTCCGGTTGCCTACTTCGCCTACGTTCCGTTCCGGGCCATCTTCGGCTGGAGCGGCACCTGGGACGATCTCCCCGCCGCGCATGCCGCGGCGATCGCGTTCGACCTGCTGACGCTGCTGTTGCTGTTCTGGCTCGGGCGCCGGCTGCGGGGGCCGACGCTCGGCATCGTGCTGGCGTACGCGTGGGCGGCCTACCCGTTCACGCTCTGGACCCTGAGCTCCAACACGAACGACTCTCTGGTGGCGCTGCTGCTCGTGGCAGCGCTGCTCGTGATCACGTCGGCGCCCGCGCGCGGCGTGTTCGCTGCGCTGGCGGGCCTGACTAAGTTCGCGCCGCTGGCGCTCGCGCCGCTGTTCCTGCGCGGCGTGGGCGACCGGCCGCCGAGCCGTCGCGAGGCCGCGCGGTACGTGCTGTCGTTTGCGCTGACGGTGTTCGTCGTGATGCTGCCGGTGATCCTCGAAAACAACTGGCACGCGTTCTGGCGCGACACGATCGCCTACCAGGCCGGGCGCACGTCCCCGTTCTCGGTCTGGGGGCTATGGGGCGGCCTCGGGCTGGAGCAGCACCTGGTCCAGGGCGCCACCGTCGCGCTCGGCGTCGCCGTGCTGTTCGTGCCGCGCCGGCGGGGCGTGATCGAGGTGGCGGCGCTCGCCGGGGCGATCCTGATCGCGCTCCAGCTGAGCGCCGGATACTGGCTGTACTCCTACATCGTCTGGTTCTTCCCGATGGTGGCCGTGGCCGTGTTCGGGAGCTTCCCGAGCGAGCTCGGGCGCGCGGTGGCGGCCGCCGTGGGGGAGCGGCCGGCGCAGGACAGCCCCGTTCCGGTGCCCGCGACGCTGTAGAGACGAGAAATCCGCCCCTAGCGGGGAGATCGTCTCGGAATGAGGCGGAAATTTCCGGTCGCGCAGCCGGAGCTGGAGCCGGAGCCGGCATCGAACGACCGATCACTCCCGCCTACACGACCCCCGGCGCCGGCTCAAGCACCTGCTCGATTGAGCTCGCCCGCATCGGCTCCTCGGAGCGGATGATCACCCCGTTCAGCCAGGGATCCTCGGTCGAGGTCTCAAACCGGATCGGCATTTGCGTCACCATCGACGCCACCGCCTGCTCGCGCCGCACGCCGATCACGCCACCGCGCGGGCCTGTCATGCCGACGTCGGTGATGTACGCGGTCCCGCCGGGCAGGACCCGGGCGTCGGCGGTGGGCACGTGGGTGTGGGTGCCGACCACGGCGGTGACCCGACCATCGAGGTGCCAGCCCATAGCCACCTTCTCGCTAGTCGCCTCGGCGTGCATGTCGACCAGCACATAGTCGACCTTGCCCTCGAGCGCGCGCAACACCGCGTCCGCCTCCGGGAACGCCGAACGGCCCGCCTTCATGAACAGGTTTCCCGAGAGCGATACCACCCCCAGGCGAGTCCCACCCGGGGTGGGTGGGGACTTACTAACCACGCACCACCCGTGCCCCGGCTGGCTGGTCAGGAAGTTGGCCGGACGCAGGATCCGCTCCTCCTCATCGAGGTAGGAATAGACCTCCTTGTGGCGGTAGGTGTGGTTCCCGAGCGTGATCACGTCGACGCCGGCCGCCAGCAGCTCCCGAGCGATCTTGGGCGTGATCCCGACGCCGCCCGCAGCGTTCTCCCCGTTGACGACCACGAAGTCAACGGCGTACCGGTCGCGCAGCGAGGGGAGCAGCGCCAGCAGCGTGCGCTTGCCGATCCCACCGACCACGTCGCCCACGAACAGGATGGAGACGGATTGGCTCATGTCTTGCGGGTGCTCATACTTCCAGTTGCATGCGTTTGAGGTTCCCCAGGCGACCGAGCGCCGCCGGGCGAGGCGCCGGCGCCCCCGGCGAGCGCGATACTGGCGGCGGCGATCCCGGCGGCCGGGACGACCAACCGACCACGCCGAGTAGCCACCCCGACCCGGCCGATCGGCCGCCACCGCCCGGCGCCACATTGACGCATGCCGGCGTGCCAGTCCCGCCAGTCGTAGTCCCGCGCTGGGTTCAGCTCGTCATCTTGCCGCTTGCCCTGCTGGCGCTCTGGGCCCTGGCGCGCGCGGCCGGCGTCGTCGTGCTGATTCTGCTCGGGGCGAGCACCGGCGCCCTGATCTTGAATCCCCTGGTCAAGATGATGCACCGCCGAGGCGTGCCTCGCGGGATCGCGATCCCGCTCGTGTACATCGGCATCTTCGCCATCCTCGTCGGGATCGGGGTGCTCCTGGCCGATCCGGTCAGCACTCAGGTCGGCCGGGTCGCGGACAACCTCCCGCATTACACGGACGTCGCGAACCGCGACCTGGCTGACCTCCAGCGCTTTTTCGACAAGCACGGGATCAAGATCCATATCGAGAAGCAGGGCCAGTCCGCGCTCACGACGCTCGAGAAGTCGCTGCTCAAACGCTCCAGCGACATCGTGTCGTTCTCCCGCGGTCTGGCCACCCAGATCGTCACGACGTCGTTCGATCTGATCCTCACCTTCGTTCTGTCGATCTACCTACTGATCTACGCCAAATCGATTGACCGCCTTGTGCGGCGGATCATGCCTCCCGGCGACGGCACGCCCGAGGACGACTACCCGCTGCTCGTCCAGAAGGCAGTGTTCGGCTACGTGCGCGGCCAGCTGCTGTTCAGCTTGATCATGGGCGCGAGTGCCGCTCTGGGGCTGTGGATCTTTGGAGCACTGGGGATCTTCCAGTCAGGTCAGGAGTTTGCGCTGTTCCTCGGCGCCTTCTACGGGCTGATGGAGTTCATCCCGTACATCGGGCCGATCATCGGTCCGCTTCCGGCCATCTTGATCGGGTTGTTTGAGAGCCCGGCCACGGCCCTCTGGCTGATCGCGCTGTTCGTCGGTCTGCAGCAGCTCGAGGGCCACCTGGTTGCGCCCCAGGTATTCCGGCTCTCGCTGCGTATCAACCCCATCCTGGTCATTCTCGCGCTGCTGATCGGCTACCAGATCTATGGGATCGCCGGCGCGCTGCTCGCGCTGCCGATCGCCACGGTGATCCGTCAGACCGTGCTCTACCTGCGCCGGCACCTGGTGCTCGAGCCGTGGAGCACGTTCGGATCGGGGGTGCTCGCCGAGGTCGGGGTCGAGCGATGTCCGGACTGCGGAGCGGCGGCCGGACCGCGGGACGCTTTCTGCCGCTCGTGCGGCGCCTCGCTCGAGCCGCGCGTGAAGATGCCCTCATAGACCGCCCGCGTCGCCCTGGTTGGCGCCGCCGGCCCGATGCTGCGCGCTAGCCTGGGGCGCGTTGTCCAGCAGCGTCGAAACGCTTCAGGGCCGGGTCACGGTAGCGGTCCGCGACCTGAGTCGGCGCTTCGGGACGCGCACCGCGCTGGACATGCTCAGCTTCGAGCTGTTCGCCGGCGAAGTGGTGGCGATCATCGGACCGAACGGCGCCGGCAAGACGACGCTGCTCTCGATCCTGGCCGGCGTGCTCGAGCCGACCGAGGGCGACGTCTCACGTCCGACCGGCCAGCGCTTCGGCTGGGTGCCGCAGGAGCCCGCGCTCTACTCCAAGCTCTCCGTGGCGGAGAACCTGCGGCTGTTCGCGCGGCTCGAAAAGCTCGCCGACCCGGAGAGCGCGGTGAACGCGATGCTGTCCCAGACAGACCTGGCCGACCGCGCAAACGAAGAGGTAGGTCGACTGTCCGGTGGCAACCAGCAGCGCGTCAACATCGCGATCGGGCTGCTGTCCGAGCCGCCGGTGCTGCTGCTCGACGAGCCCACAGCCTCGCTCGATCCACGCCAGCGCGAGCGCCTGTGGGAGTTCATCGGCGGGCTCGCCGTACGCGGGACGACGATCGTGTTCTCGACCCACAATGTGGGCGAGGCCGAGCGCTACGCCGGCCGCGTACTGGTCCTCGGTGACGGCGAGCTCCTGTTCACGGGGACGCCCGCCGAGCTGGAACGTGCCGTGACCCCGCCCGATACGAACCCGGCCGACTTCGAGGCGGCCTTCGTGCGGTTCCTCGCCGAGCGCGGTCACTGAGAAAACGATGCGCTGGCTACTGATCAAGGACCTCCAGATCCTCAAGCGCTCGCCCCTGCTGGTGGCGCTCCTAATCGTCTATCCGGTGGTCATCGCCCTGATGATCGGGTTCGCGCTCTCGAGCCCGCCCGGGAAGCCGACCGTTGCGCTGTATGACGCGGTCCCGACCGGGAAGGGCGAGGTCAGCATCGGCAACCAGCACATCAACATCTCGCACTACGCCGATCAGCTGTTCGCGTCGATCAACGCGATCCGGGTGAACTCGCAGGCGGCGGCGATCACGAAGGTCAAGAACGGCCAGGCTCAGGCCGCGCTGGTAATCCCGGCCGACATCGTCTCCCAGATCAACAGCCTGATCACCCAGGGGGTCGGAAGCCCGACCGTCCAACTGTTCCTGAACACGCGCGACCCGCTCGAGCGCCAGTTCGCCCAGCAGGCGATCGACGCGCGCGCGAGCCAGGTGCAGCAGGCCGTTTCCAAACAGGTGCTGGGGGTGGCGGTCACCGATCTGCAGAAGGTGTTGAACGGCGGCACGCTCCAGTTCCTCGGTCAGAGCGTGCCCCTGCTTGGCCTGCGCAACACACGCGCGATCGTCCAGGGGACGATCGCTTCCCTGCCGGCGAACTCGCCGCTGCGGACCGCGCTCGGCCAGGTGGTGGCGTTCAGCAATCTGGCCATCGGCGGCTTCAACTTCGCCACGCCGGTGCTCCAGAAGATCGGCTCCCCGCTGACCATTCAGCAGATCCAGCTGGCCGGGAAGACCACGCCCACCGCGTCCTACGCGGCCGCGATCGCGGTGATCGTCTCGCTCATGTTCGTCGGCGTGTTGCTCGCGGCCGGCCTGCTGGCGCTCGAGCGCTCCGAGAACGCCTACTCGCGGCTCGTCCGCGGCCTGGTCACCCCAACGTCGCTTCTCTCCGAAAAGATCGTCGTCTCCGCCGCCTGCGCGGCCGCCGTCACGCTCCTCATGTCGGCCTTCGTGTCGCTGTTCGTGCACCTGGACTGGGCGCGCTTCCCGCTGTGGGTGGCGGCGCTCGGACTGGGCGGCCTCGCCTTCGGCGCGCTCGGCGTGGCGATCGGCGGCCTGGCCCGCGAGGTCAGCGTCGCCTCACTGATGGCCTTCGTGCTGACGCTGCCGATCGCCTTCGTCGCGCTGGTGCCTGGGGACGCGGTCTCGGGCACGCTGCGGTCGATCCTCGACGCGGTGGCGTTCGTGTTCCCGTTCCGAGCCGCGTTGCAGGCGGTCTCCAACGCGTTCTCGGGCACCGCGCCCGGCATCGGCTGGCCGCTCGTGCACCTGGCCGTACTCGTGTTCGTGTTCGGCGCGCTCGCGCGCCTCGCGCTCCGACGGTTTGCGCCTAAGAAACCGTACGGCGGAACATGGCGAGGCAGATGATCGCCACGATCAGCGAGACCACCGGAAGTGTCGCGCCGATCACGCCGGCGATCGAGAGCACCAGCGACACGACGAACACGCCGCCGGCGACGCCGCCGGTCACGACCAGCTGGTAGGCCCGCCGCTCACGCGCCCGCCGCGGCGTGTAGTTGCCCCGCTTCTGGATATCGGCCATGACAGCAGGGTACTGCCCCAAACAAATAAGGTGTTAATCCAAGTGCCCGAGCGTCGTTACGTCCTGTTCTACGACTACGTCGAGGACATCCTCGAGCGGCGCATCCTGCACCGCGAGGCGCATCTAGCCGCGCTCCGCGCCGCCATGGAGGACGGGCGGGTGCTGATGGCGGGCCCCTTGGGTGACCCTCCGAGCGGTGCGGCGATCGTGTTCGCCGCCCCCGACGCGGCCGAAGCCTTCGCCAGCGCCGATCCGTACGTCATCAACGGACTGGTTACGGACCGGCGCGTCGAGCTCTGGACGCTCGTCTGATCAGAGATCCGGACGCTCGTCTAATCGGGGCGTAATCGGAGCGGGGGTATCCTCAGGCGGGATGCCGTTTCCGCAGACCCGCCTTCGTCGGCTGCGCGCTACCGGCGCGCTGCGCGGCCTCGTGCGCGAGACCAACCTGAGCCCGTCGGACTTCGTCTATCCGATGTTCGTCGCCCACGGCCTCGACCGCCGGGAGCCGATCGAGGCCATGCCCGGCATCGACCGGCTCTCGATCACCCACGCGGTGGACGAAGCGACCGAGGCGAAGACCCTCGGGATTCCAGCGGTCCTCCTGTTCGGAATCCCGGCGGCCAAGGATGAGGAGGGATCCGGGGCGTGGGACGACGAGGGGGTCGTTCAGCTCGCCACCCGGGCGATCAAGGAGGCCCATCCCGACCTGCTCGTGATCGCCGACCTGTGTCTCTGCGAGTACACGAGCCACGGACACTGTGGGGTTGTGAAACCCGACGGGACGGTCGACAACGACGCGACGCTCGAGCTGCTCGCCCGCACTGCGACCTCCCAGGCTCGCGCCGGCGCCGACATCGTCGCTCCCAGCGACATGATGGACGGCCGGGTTGGCGTCATCAGGCACGCACTCGACGACGACGGCCTCACCGACACACCGATCCTCGCCTACTCGGCCAAGTTCGCCTCGGCCTTCTACGGGCCTTTCCGCGAGGCGGCGGGCTCGGCGCCCGCGTTCGGCGATCGGCGGGCGTACCAGCTGGACCCGGGCAACGGCGACGAGGCCGTCCGCGAGACCCGCCTGGACGTCGACGAGGGTGCCGACATCGTGATGGTCAAGCCGGCGCTCCCGTATCTGGACCTGATTCACCGCATCAAAACGGAGACCGCGATGCCGCTCGCCGCCTACAACGTGAGCGGCGAGTACGCGATGGTCAAGGCGGCGGCCGCCGCGGGCTATCTCGACGAGCGCGCCACCGTGCTCGAGACGCTGACCTGCATCCGTCGCGCGGGTGCCGACATCGTCATCACCTACCACGCCAAGGAGGCCGCGCAGTGGCTTCAGTGAGCCCACGACCCGGCACGACCGGGACCGGCACCCCGACCGGAAGCGGCTTCGGCCCCAAGCTGCGCTCTCGCAAGCACGGCGCGGCGACCCCGCTCGACGACCTCGACAAGCGCCTGCTGAACCTGATGCAGGGGAGCTTTCCGATCGCCCGACGGCCCTACCAGCACGTCGCCGCCGAGGCTGGAATCTCCGAGGAGGAAGCGATCGCCCGCGTCCAGGAGCTCCTCGACGAGCGCATCGTCCGCCAGGTCACGCCGATCTTCGACACCCGCGCGCTCGGCTACTCCTCGATGCTGGTCGCGGCCAAGGTCGACGCCGAGAACCCGTGGCGGGCGGCGAACATCATCAACGCGCACCCGGGCGTATCGCACAACTACCTGCGAAACCATGAGTTCAACATCTGGTTCACGATCGCGACCGAGCCCGACTCGCCGCTGGGCCTCGAGGGAACCCTCGAGGCGCTGGCGAAAGAGGCCGGCGCCGAGTCCGTGCGCCAGCTCCCCACGCTCCAGCTGTTCAAGATCCGCATGGACCTCGAGATGGAGGGCGACACCGACGCACTGGCGAAGGCCGTCGAGGTCGCTCCGCCGGCCGAGACCGAGCGCCAGCCCTACGACGAGTTCGACATCGACGTCATCCGCGCCACCCAGGGCGACATGCCGGTCGTCCCCGAGCCCTACGCCCAAGCTGCCGAGAAGCTGCAGATCTCCCAGGAACGCCTCCTCGCCCACCTCGAGCAGATGCAGGAACGGAGACTGCTCCGCCGCGTCGCTGCGATCCTCTACCACCGCCGCGCCGGCTTCAGCGCCAACGGGATGGGCGTGTGGAAGGTGCCCGACGAGCGGATCATGGAGCTCGGTCCCCGCATGGCCGCCTACCGCGGCATCTCGCACTGCTACCAGCGCCCCACCTACCAGGACTGGCCCTACTCGATCTTCACCATGGCCCACGGCCGCTCCAAGGACGAGTGCGACGCGATCCTCGACTCGATCGCCACGCAGACCGGGGTCACCGACCGCGCGACGCTCTACTCCTCGACCGAGTTCAAGAAGATCAGGCTGCTCTACTTCACCGGCGACTATCGCGCCTGGGAACGCGAGCACGCGGGCGTGTGAGCGCCACCAAGCCGAGCACCACCCGCTCCTCGGAGCTCTACCAGCGCGCCCGCAAGGTGCTTCCGGGCGGGGTCAACTCACCCGTCCGCGCGATGCGCGCGATCGGGCGTGACCCGATCTTCATCGCCTCCGGCGAGGGCGCCACCATCACCGACGTCGACGGCAACGAATACGTCGACTGGGTCTCCTCTTGGGGCCCGCTGATCCTCGGACACGCCCACCCCGACGTTCTGAAAGCGATCGCTGATGCGGCAGGGCGAGGGACCAGCTTCGGCGCCCCGACCGAGGGCGAGGTCGCACTCGCGGCCGAGGTCGTCGAACGGATCCCCTCGGTCGAGATGCTCCGCATGACCTCCTCCGGGACCGAGGCAACCATGAGTGCGCTGCGCTTGGCGCGCGCCATCACCGGACACGACCGGATTCTCAAGTTTGCCGGCGCCTACCACGGGCACGTCGACGGGCTGCTCGCCCAGGCGGGTTCGGGCCTGGCCACCCAGGGCATCCCGGCCAGCCCCGGCGTCACCGCCTCCGCGGCCGCCGCCACCGTGATCGCGCCCTGGAACGATCCGGAGGCGCTGATCGCCGCCATCGGGCGCCACGAACTGGCCGCGATCATCGTCGAGCCGGTCCCGGCCAACATGGGCGTCGTCCCGGCGGCGGCCGGCTTCCTCGAGCTGCTGCGCGAGCAGGCCGACCAGACGGGTGCGCTGCTCATCTTCGACGAGGTGATCACCGGCTTCCGCGTCGCCCGGGGCGGTGCGCAGGAGCGTTACGACGTACTGCCCGACCTGACCATCATGGGCAAGGTCATCGGCGGCGGCCTGCCGGCGGCGGCGTACGGCGGCTCGCGGCGGCTCATGCAGCGGATCGCCCCGGCCGGGGACGTCTACCAGGCCGGCACGCTGTCGGGCAATCCGCTCGCCGTCGCCGCGGCACTGGCCACCCTCGAACACCTTGACGCCGACGCGTACACGCGCCTGGCAGACATCACCAGCGCTCTCTCACGGGGTCTCGAGCAGGCCGCGCAAGATGCCGGCTGCCACGTCAACGTCCAGGCCGTGCCCGGACTCTTGACCGTGTTCTTCAGCGAGGCGCCGGTGCGTTCCTACTCCGACGCCGCCGCGTGCGACCTCGAGGCCTACGCCACGTGGTGCCGGGCCCTCCTCGCCCGCGGCGTGTACCCGCCGGCCTCCCAGTTCGAGGCTTGGTTCCCGTCGCTCGCGCACTCCGACGCCGACCTCGACCGGACCATCAGCGCGGCGAGCGCGGCGTTCGAGGAAGTGCTGCGGCGGTGAGGACGGCCCGGGACGGAGCCCTCGCGCTGCGCGAGGCGCTCGATGCCGAGGGTGGAACCGTCGCCGGCCTGCTCGCCCCGCCCGCACCCGAGCCCGCGCCCCTCGACGAGCCAGGCCCGGCGCAGATCGCGGCCACCGGCCCGCGGGCCCGCGGGCGAGAGCACGAGTACGAGGTGCTGCTCGAGATGATCCTCGAGGGATATCGGCTGCACTACGGCCAACCCCTGGTGGTCACGACGGGCGACGAAGATCTCGCGCTGCTGCTCGGTGACCAGCTCTACGCACTCGGGCTGTCCCGCCTGGCCGCGCTCGGCGATCTGGACGCCGTGGCCGAGCTCGCCGACGTGATCTCGCTCACCGCCCAGGCGCACAGCGCGTCCGACCTCGACCTCGCTCGGGCGGTCTGGGAGGCCGGCGCGGTGTCGGTCGGCTGGGGTCCGAGCGAGGCCCACCGCCGGGCCAAGGAGCGCGCGCGAGCTCACGAGCGCGGCGCCCATCAGCTTCTCCGCGCGGCCGCCGCGACCGTTCGCGACGGCGCCGCTTGAGACCTCGCTGCCCCCGGGAAACTCCCTGCTTGTGACGTTGGTAGCGAGGTTGTTAGGCGTCCGCGTACCAGCGTCCGTCGGTGTGACCTTTTCGTGGCGGTGGCGGTACGCTGTCGGCGTCTAGTCGCCGTAAGAACACGAGGCGCCCTTGCCGAATCGCCGCCGGGAAAAGAAGTCGAAGTACACCTCGGATCGCAACATGCCGGGCGCCTTCGAGGGCGAGACGGTCACCCGGCGGACGCTGATGAACCTGGGGGCGAACGGCGCGGGGGCCGTAGCCGTCGCGGCCTTCACACTTCCAGCGCTCGGTTTCGCGATCGCCCCGATCTTCAAGAAGCAGGCCTGGGAGTGGCAGGCGATCGGCACCCCGGCCGACTTCGACGAGACCACCTACCAGACGAAGGTGATCACGATCACGCCGGGAATCGGCGAGGCGGGCAACACGATCACCTACGTGCGCCAGCGCAACCCCGCGATCGACACCGAGCCCGAGGACGAATTCAACCACTGGGTTGCCCTGTCGGACCGCTGCATGCACCTGGGCTGCCCGGTGCGGTACGTGGCCGCCGCGGAGCGCTTCATCTGCCCGTGCCACGGCGGCGTCTACGACTTCCGCGGAATGGTCGCCGGCGGCCCGCCGGTGCGGCCGTTGGACCGCTTCTACACCCGCCTGAACAACGAGACCGGCCTGGTCGAGATCGGCCCGCGCTACTCGGTCAACAGCGAGCTCCAGCGCTTCTCACCGCGCTTCCCGGGGGAGCCGCTCGACGGCATCGGGCAGTATTTGTACCCCGCCCAGTTCGCCGGTCCCAAGAAGCCCTAATCCCAGTCACACTCGGTCCCTGATCACGTAAATGCCTCGCATCCCCGCGCCGCCGCTTCCCAAGGCTCTCCAGCCCCGTCCCAAACGACCGGGCGAGGAGAACGGCAACCGCGCGGAGCACCCGCTCCCGATCGAGGCGGGTATCTCTACGGTCGACTGGATCGACGAGCGCATGCAGATGTCGCCGGGACTGCGCTGGCTCCTGTGGCGCAAGGTCCCGCGCGGGGTCAACTGGCCCTACACGCTGGGCTCGGCGACGCTGTTCGCGTTCCTGAACCAGGCCGTCACCGGCGTGTTCCTGGCGATGTACTACCGCCCGGACGCGTCGGGCGGCGCGTACGAGTCAATCCGCAACATCAACGACAACGTGTTCCTCGGCCAGCTCGTGCACGCGATGCACAAGTGGGGCGCGTCGGTGATGATCATCCTGATCTTCCTGCACATGGGGCGCGTCTTCTTCTACGGCGCCTACAAATACCCGCGCGAGCTCACCTGGGTGATCGGCGTCGTGCTCCTGATCCTCACGCTCGCGATGGGCTTCACGGGCTACTTGCTTCCGTTCGACCAGCGTTCGTACTGGGCGAGCGTCGTCGGCATCAACATCAACGCCGGCGGACCGTTCATCGGGCCGTTCCTGTCGAACTTCCTGCTCGGCGGGGCGGACTTCGGCGCCACCACCCTGTCGCGCTTCTACGCGATCCACATGCTGCTGATCCCCGGCCTGATGGCCGCCCTGATCGGCGCCCACCTGTACCTGATCACCAAGCTCGGCATCGCGGCGCCGCCTTGGATCAAGCCTCACGTCGCCGAAGACGGCGATCACGCGCTAGTCGAGACGGAGGTGTGAGCACCTTGCCCGCACGCTCCGGGAGCGCCCGCGCATGAATCATGCCGAGAAGGAGGCCTACCTCCGCGAGTACGGGCAGCTGAAGAACGAAGGCGAGCCGTTCTTCCCCTACACGGTGGTCCACGACGGCACGATGGCGGTCATCGTGATGATCGTCATCATCTTCCTCGCGCTGATGTTCGGCGCCGAGCTCGGGCCGAAGGCGGACCCGACCACCACCACCTACGTCCCACGGCCCGACTGGTACTTCTTCTTCCTCTTCGAGGTGCTGCGCGTGATGCGCAACGTCCCGAAGTTCACGCCGATGGCCACTATCGGCGTGCCGACCATCTGCATGATCCTGCTGTTCCTGCTGCCGTTCTACGACCGCAGCCCGGAGCGGCGGATCGAACGCCGGCCGATCGCGTTCGCCGCCGGCATCGCGACGATCGCCGCGATGGCGTATCTGACCTACTCCGGCGCGCACACCGGCTCGCCCAACTCGCCGCCGACCCTGTCGCCGCCGGCGAGCCTCACGGCGGCGCAGAAACAGACCTTCCAGGCGGGTGAGTACGTGGTCGGTGAGTCGGGCTGTCTGGCCTGCCACGTGATCGGCGAAAGCGGCAACAACGGCCCTGGGCCGGATCTGACGCATATCGCCAACACCGTCCCCGCGGCGCAGATCGCCTCCACGCTGCGCAACCCGACGCCGCCGATGCCGTCGTTCAGAAGCCTGCCCGCGAACAAGTTCAACGACGTCGTTTTCTTCCTGTCGAGCCTGCAGTAGCCGTTCCCGGGGCCCATGGCGAATGCAGACTTGGCGCCGACCGGCGCTCCTGGAGCGCTAGACCCACAGCCGCCGGGCTCGCTCGAGGAGCCCCAGGTCCGGGCCATGTTCGACCGAATCGCTGGCCTGTACGACCGGATGAACTCGGTGATGACCGCGGGGCTGCACCACGAATGGCGCCGCCGCGCCGCCGATCTCGCGGAGGTCTCACCGGGCGGCCGCGCGCTCGACGTCGCGACCGGGACCGGTGACCTGGCGTTCGAGCTGGCCGCCCGCGTGGGACCGGCGGGCGAGGTGGTCGGAATTGACTTCGCCGAGAAGATGCTCGAGTTGGCACGGGCCAAGACCGCCGAACATCCCGGGATCAGAGTGCGCTTCGAATCGGGGAACGCGCTCGCCCTCGCCTATCCAGACGACGCGTTCGACGCCGCCACCGTCGGCTTCGGAGCCCGCAACTTCTCAGACCTGCAGCGCGGGCTCTCAGAGATGGCGCGGGTCGTGCGGCCGGGCGGCCGGGTCGTCATCCTCGAGATCACCACGCCCCGCCGTCCGCCGCTCTCGACCTTCTTCGACCTGTGGTTCGACCGCGCCGTCCCGGCGCTCGGGCGGATTGTCGACTCCGAGGCGTACAGCTACCTGCCGAGTTCGGTCAAGCGCTTCCCGGGCCCCGAGCAACTGGCCGCGCGGATGTGGGAAGCAGGGCTGCGCGAGATCCGTTACGTCCTTACCGCCGGAGGCATCATTGCCTTACACGTCGGACTGGTTCCCACCTGATGAGCACAGGCGCACAAGCTGTGGTCGACGCCGGGGGAGCGGCGTTGAGTCGGATTATGGACCGCGTCGAGCGGCGCATGGCCGAGCTGGCCGTCGGCCACGGCCCGCTGCTGGCGCGCTACGCCGGGGACACGATCTCGGCCGGCGGCAAGCGGCTGCGGCCGCTGCTGGTCTGCCTCTCCGCCGGCGTCCCGCCACCGGAGACCGAGGGCCTGGCCCGCGCAGCGGTGGCAGTCGAGCTCGTCCACGGCGCGACGCTGGTCCACGATGACGTGCTCGACGGCTCGGCGCTGCGCCGGGGACGTCCGACCGTCGTGGCGACCGGCGGTCGCGCGGTGGCTACGGCCACCGGCGATCTGCTCTTCTCGCGTGCGTTCGCCGAGCTCGCCGCCGAGGGGGCCGGATCGCCCGAGGCCGTCCGCGTGCTCGCCCGCGCCAGCCGCGAGTTGGCGCTCGGCGAGCTGGCCCAGCGCGAAGACGCCTTCCGGCCCGACGTTGGCCTGGCGCGCTATTTCCACCGCTGCCGGCTCAAGACCGCGGTCCTGTTCCGCGCCGCCTGCGAGCTCGGCGCGTTCGAGGGAGAGTCCGATCCACAGGTGATCGGCGCGTTCGGCGAGGGGATCGGCCTGGCCTTCCAGGTGCTCGACGACGTCCTCGACGTATCAGGTCCGCCCGAGCGCACCGGCAAGCCCCGCGGCACCGACCTGCTCGACGGCACGGTCACCCTGCCGCTGATCCTCGCCCGAGACGGCGATGCCGAGCTCGCCGAGCTCGATCTGCGCTCGCTCCGCACCGGCGCGGATGCCGCCGAGGTGTGTGACCGGATTGAGGCGACCGGTGCGCTCGACGTCGCGCGGTCCCGCGCCCGCGACCTCGTCGCCGAGGCCAAGCTCGGCTTGCCGGCGCTGCCCGACCGGCAGCGCGAGGCGCTCGAGCTCGCGGCCGACGTGATGGTCGAGCGCTACGCGTAGGGGCCGCTTCGCGGCATCCATGGGGCCTACAGGGCCCGTCCGGACCGGGAATTCGATCCGACCCACCCCCACCACCTGCCCCCGCCGCCCCACGGACGCCGCGCGCAGCGCGGCTCGGCCCCTAGAAGTCTTCGGGCAGGATCTGGTCGGCGTGCAGGGCGGTCACGAACCGATCGATCTGATCGGCCATGTTCGCCTGCGTGAGGCGCTGGAGGTCCCGGAGCATGTCGGCCAGGCCCTCGTCGAGCCGGTCCTCCAGCTCGCGCACCTGATCGGCGGTGAAGAGGCCCTCGGTGTACCAGTCGCAGTTGGGGCAGTTGAGCATCAGGTTCCAGCAGTCCTCAGGAGCCTCGGACCAGTCGATCGGCTGCACGAGCTCGGAGCCGCAGTCGGGGCAGACGTGCAGTCCGCGCGTGGCGTGGTTGTTCTCGCCAAAGCGGACCACCTCGATGCTGCGCCCGCTGGGGAGCACAATGCGGCGGACTGAGGGCTGTTCTTGCTCGGGATTCATGGTGTCTCTGGGCCCTTAATCGGCCCAAGCGAGGGGCAACTTGAGGAGCTTTTCCGGGACTAGCCAGAAGGGGGTAGAGCAGCCCTAGGAAGTACCTGTAACCTTCGGAAAATCCCATCTGGAGGCACCGCGAATGTTCATCAAGAGTCCATCCACCGATCTGATCATCGTCCTGGTGATCGTGTTGCTCATCTTCGGGCCGAAGCGCCTGCCCGGCCTCGGCCGCCAGCTTGGCCAGGGCATGCGCGAGTTCAAGGATGGGATCACGGGGCATTCCAAGGACGAGGAGGAGGAGCCGCGGCCTGAGCTGACCGCTGCTACCGCTGGATCGGCGAGCCACGCGGCTCCGACCGAGCGTCAGTCCGCGGAGGTCGGTTCTCAGCCTCAGGCCTAACACGGACCGAAAACACGGACCGAAAATCGGGCGCTACCCTAGGGTCATCATTGCCGTGATTGTCACGGCGATGTCGGGGGCCTATCCAGCCGTCGCCGGCTTGGAAGCGGTCCGCCAGTAACTCTTCTCCCCTAAGACGTGCTATTCGACCTTCGCAGCCGCGGCCGGCGGCGGACCGTGCAGGCGGTCTACCTTGGTCTCGCCATCCTCATGGGCGGCGGACTCGTTCTGTTCGGCGTCGGCGCCGGCAACGGTCTGGGCGGCCTGCTCAACGCCTTCAACGGGTCGGGGTCCAGCTCCAATCAGAGTCAGGCGGTCAGCGCGGCGGAGAAGAGCGCGATCAAGGCCACCCAGACCAGTCCAAACGATCCGGCGGCCTGGGCCAGCCTGATCCAGGCGCGGTGGAGCAACGCCACCTCCAACAGCGCCGACTTCAACTCCAGCACTGGCCAGTTCTCCTCCACGGGCAAGACCGAGCTGACAAACCTCGGGAAGGACTGGGTGAGCTATCAGAAGCTGATCAAGCAGCCCGACCCCACCGTGTCGATCCTCGCCGCCCGCGCCTACGAGTACCTCGGCGAGTACTCCCAGGCCACGGGTGCATGGCAACAAATGACCGCCGCCGAGCCGAATGAAGCGAGCGCATTCGAATGCCTTGCCGCTAACGCGTACGCCGCCAGCAACACACGGATCGGAGACCTCGCCTCAGCCAAGGCGCTCAGTCTCGTTCCCGCCGTCCAGCGCACCCTGCTCAAGACCAAGATGACCCAGGCCAAGACCGATCCCACGGTCGCGCAATCCTGCTGAGCCACCCCGCTGGCTTCGGGACTCCGAACCCCTCCGGCGCCCCTCACCCGAGCCTCCCCGAGCCCCGACCGCGGGGTAACATCGCGCCAAGGGCCGTTAGCTCAATTGGCAGAGCAGGGGACTCTTAATCCCAAGGTTGGAGGTTCGATTCCTCCACGGCCCACTTTCAAGCCCCGCATAGCGGGGTTTTCTCGTACTCGGGGACGGGTGGCGATTCTGGACTATGTCCCCAATATGTCCCGAGATCCGCGCGAACCGTGGGTGGCGGTAGGTTGCGCGTATGACCGAAGGTGTCCGAATCCGGGATATCGAAAACGAGAAGGCGCGTCGTCGCGTCGCGCGCCAGATGATCGGCGAGTATCACGAGGAGCAGTTGCGTCGTCTCCTCGACCACGTCCGCGATGGTTTCGCGCGGATGGACGCGGGCGAGATCGACCCGTTCGACCTGGACGAGCTGATCCATCACTACAAGCGTTCGGCGCAGAAGCTGTGGTCGTTCTGTGGTTCCGCCGGAGGCGCTTGGGAGCGCGCGGCGTTGCTGCTCGAGTGGGAGCGTGAGCAGGGCGAGCCGGAGACGGACTGGTGGGAAGTCGGTCGGCCACGCAGACGAGACGAGTGAACCCGCAAGGCTCGACCGGCCGGCGCGGCAGCATCCGACCTCGTGCCGACCATCTGCCGGTTCTTCGGGATCGTGATCGCGAGGTACTACGTCGATCACGGCCATCCGCACTTTCACGCTCGCCACGCCGACGGGCAGGCGAAGGTCAGGATCGACCCGGTCGAGGTCCTCGACAGCAGCCTCGACGTCCGGCAGCCGCGGCTCGTGCTGGCGTGGGCGGAGCTGCATCGGGAGGAGCTGAGTGAGAACTGGCGGCGGGCGCGGCAAGGTGAGACACTGGCCGAGGTCGAGCCACTTCGATGACCGGACTCACGCCTGACATCACCCCGGTCTCCGTCGTGCGTCACGGCGTACTGCGCCTCACCTTCGCTGATGGCCTCACGGGCGAGGTCGATGTCCTCGACCGGATGCGCGGGTCGGTGTTCGAGCAAGCCCTCACGCCGACTGGGTTCGCTCCGGTCACCGTGGATAGCGAAAGCGGAACGGTCGTTTGGCCCGGCGGCGCTGACCTCGCGCCGGACACGCTGTATCAGCGGATCCGGACCGGGCTCTGGCCTGACGAGAGCGCCGCTGCCTGAGACGGGTCGACAGCGGAGTGGGCCTACCTACCAGACGGTGCTTCCGGTCGGGCTCGACCGTGCGCCATCGACCGTTCCGGCCGTCTTCTGCTTCCAGATTCTGATTGCAAACGGCCCGGTCGACGCCGCGTCAGCTCTCGCTGGTCGTCCGTTCCAGGAGGCAGCTCGAGCCCGGCGCAACTCGTGCTCCGTCGCCTTGAACCGGAAGCGGCGGGCGCATCCTGTGGCTGGTTGGCACACCGCAGCTGGGCGGGTCGGGTCCGAGGGTAACGGTGGATTGCGTGTCAGCTCGCGACACGGGCAGGCTCTTCACTTGCGGTCTCGGGCGTGGCGAGCTTGTAGACGAAGCTCCTCCGCGCGTGGTGGTAGGCGGGGTCGGGACCGAAGAAGCATTGGTGGCAGCGCGCCATCTCCTCCCGGCGGTATGCCTCCAGTGGTTTGACACGCTCGTCGATCACGCGCCGGTGTCGCTTGTCCTTCAGGCGTGCCTGGTGCAGCCCGTCATGCGCGGCCCGTTCGGCGAAGCGAGCAGTGGCCGCCCGAAACTCCTCGAGGTCCGCGCCGAGGGCCGCGTCGAGCAGCCCGATCCTGACCGCCTCGCGTGAGCCGACCGGCCGGAACGGTGCTGAGGTGAGCCGCGCCGCCGTGGCCGCGCCCACGCGCCGTGGCAGGAGGTAGGTCCAGTACTCCGATCCGTAGAGGCCGCCCATGTGCTGGTAGTAGGGGTTCAGGACGGTGTCCTCGCGCGCGAGGACGTAGTCGCCGGCGAGCGCCAGGGGCACGCCGCCCGCCGCCGCATCTCCGGCCAGCGCCGAGACGACCAGGTGCGAATCGGTCTCGAGTATGTCCTTGACCAGATCGTCGATCGCCTGGAGGTTGTGCCAGGACTCCTGGGCTGGATTGTCAGCCGCCTCGATCTCGTTTAGGTGGATGCCGTTTGAGAAGTAGTCATCGCCGCCAAGCAGAACGATCACTCTCGTGTGCTGTTGGGCGCGGGCGTGCGCAAACGCCTCGCGGAGCCGCCCGCACTGGTCGGTGCTCATCGCGCCGTTGTAGAACGCGAACCGCAGGTAACCCACGCCCGCGTGCTCGTGGTAGGCGATCTCACGGTAGGTGTGGTCGTCGGGGACATCAGCGTCGAGTGCGATCCCGACCTCCGGAACCTCGACGTCGATGCCGGCGAGCGCGAGCGCATGTGTGGCGGGCAGTTTGAAGTACCTATGCGCGGGCGCTTCCCGTCGCTTGAGATGGGTGATCCAGACCGCGCCGTCGACCGTCGCTCGGCAGATCGCGCCGTTACGCTGCCCGATGAGTTCGCCCGGCCGGCCACGCAGCGTCCGCTCCGGGTGAGCTCCAAATAGGTGGAAGTGCTTGCTGTCGATCGCGTCGAGCACGCCGGGGTGACCGTCGCCGGCGCGTACCTTTCGCAGGACACGCTCGGTGCGGTCGGACTGCCAGTCGATCGCGCGGAGCTCCTGGCCCATCAGCGGCAGGCAGGGACCGGGCGCCGCGTGAGTCCTTGCCGATGGTGCTGCCCCGACCAACACGAGTCTGTCGATCGCGTCGAGGACCGCCTCGACCGCCGCGCGACGGACCTCGTGTCGATAGAGGCTGCTCTTCCCCACGTTGCGCATGCCGAACGTTTGCGTCGCCCACACCTCTCCGGCGTCGACATCGCCCGTCGCCTGCAGCACGGTCACTCCCCAATCCGGCTTCTCGAGCTCGATCGCCCAATCCAGCGATGACGGGCCACGATCACCTCGCGGTCCGGGATGCACGATCAGGCAGCAATGCCGGCGCCAGATCGATTCAGGGATCAGCGTCTTGAGAAACGGACACACGATCAAGTCCGGGGCGTGCGCCCACACCGCTGTCTCCATCGCCCAGGACGAGTCGACCACAGCGACCGCCACGTCGTGACCAAGTTCGGTCAACGCGATCCAGGCGCGCTGACTCAAGCTGTTATGCGCTGATACGAGAAAGAGAATCTGCATGGTGTGAAGTCCTCGGTCCTAGGTCTAAGAGGCGCGCCGCGCCTTCGAAATACGCTCTGCTTCGAGCCTTACGCGCGGCTCGGCCGAACGGTTCGCCGGTTGTCGCCTACAGCTCGGCCTAGATGTACGGTCGACGTCGCGCCGTGTCCCGGGATTGGCGCATACGAGGTCCGCGGCGGTCGGAAGCTCAGGACCCGCTTGACTCCCAGTACGGTCCTTCCCGCGGGTCGGCGGGCAACAACTCTTCCCCTTCCGCGCCAGCGGGCTGACTGATCTCACCCATGCCCCGCGCTCCTACCTGCCCGCGTCGCTGCCTGCCTCTCCGGCTCTGTCCCCAAACAGGTCCTCGACCGGGGGTGCGCACCAGTGGCCGGCGACGCAGACGAGCTTGACATGCTCGACCGGGCTTGGGGCACCCCCCAACGTGAAGCGGTCGGTGATAGCCGCTGGCAGTCCGCAGCTCGGGCACTCCAGCAACGGAGCGGCCTGCTCCGGGGCACGGTCGAGTGTGTAGGTGTTCATCTCTTTCGCTCCAATCGCGTGGTGGCACCGCCGCTGGTCTGCTCTAAGCGGGCGTCCCGGCGGCCAGCGCCTTGACGTCCTCGGTGCTCAGCGGCTTGCCGCCGATACCCCAGTCGCCGCTGTGGGCTTCTTCGAGGACGACCCAGGTCACGCCTCGTATGTTCTCGCCTTCGATCGAGACAATCGCGTCGGTGAGGCGCTCGGCGATCTTGGTCTTCGGCGTATAGGAGGGCTCGGTGACTAGCGCGGTCTCAGTCTTGCTGCCGCCTCAGCATCGGTCCTGCACGCCGGTCAGACGACCTGACTCCTACTTCTCACAAGCACCGCGAGAGGCGACTATGCCAACGGCGAGCGCATCAGCGCGGCGAACAGCAGGGCGATGCATTCGAAGCGTTGCAGATTTGAGAGAAATCGAGACGCTCGCGTCACCTGGTAGGCAGAGGGCCGCGCGTTCGGTGTTGGGGGTATCTGTCGGTCGTCGTCTTGGGCCGCGGGCGTGGCGGTTGGCGCCCTCGCGTCCTATCGCAGCAATCCCGCTCTCCGGGCGCGCGGATGCCGCGGTGCCCAGGTCAGCCTCGCGCGCAGCGCGTCGCGGTGCCGGGACCCGTTCGATCGTCTGCGAGCCGCGTGGCCTCGCGCGTCCCCGGACCGAGCGCGGTCAGCTCTCGTCGTTGGCTCGCTCATCGTCAGCGCCCAGCGTGGTCGGCGAGCTCCGCTGCGCTGAAAGCTCACCGTGATGCGCTGGCGGGAATCGAGTTGTGCGGCGCGTGCCGAGTCTCGCAACGCGTGCTTGTCCCCCTCGAGCAACTCGCCGGTGAGCGATCGTGGCCACAGCCTCCGGGCCAGCACGACGTTGAGCTCCGCTGCGATCAGGACCAACTCGGACGCGATCAGCAGCCAGGAGAGCAGACCGATCACGGCCGCGAAGCCGCCGTAGTCTGACTGCTGCCTGCCAGCACCTTCATCACGAGTACGCCGCCGAGCGCCTGAAGCCCCAGCCAGCAGCCGGCGGCGAGCAGTGCACCCGGAAGGACCTGGCGAGTAGTTACCTGGGCCGCGCTGAGGACTCGAAAGGATGCCGCGAACAGCACCAGGTCAATCACCGTTGAGGCGAGGAAGCCCAGCACCTGCGTGACCACCGTCCCTATCCCGCCTGCGGTCGCAAGCCCGACTCCCACCGTCGCGAGTACGTTGACGGCACCGACTGATGCAAGCACGAGTAGGGCTCGCAGCCGCGAGTTGACAAAGCCTGCTCGCTTCCGCGGCGGCACGTCCCAGGTGCGATCGAGCGCGGTGCCGATCGTGAGCGTGACGCCGAGACCCGTCCACAGCGCACCGACGACGCCAACCGCGAGGGCTGGGCCGCTGCCGGTGAGCTTGCCGATGTCTCCGCTGATCTGCGGTCCGATCACGGGCATTCGTTCCAGCGTCGAGTTCAGGAGCTGGTGCTGAAGGTCGGGATTGCTCTCGAACACGAATCCGAGGATCGATGCGAACACCAGCAGCAACGCAAAGATCGACAAAGCCCCAGTACGCGATCTGCACACCGAGCCTGTCGGCGCTGTCGTCGACGAACTTCTTGATCACCGCGACTGGGATGCCGAGTGCCGGGAAGCGCTGTTGCCAGCTGTCCAGCCGACGCACCGAGTGCGCGAGACTCAGCGACATCGCAGATCATCCGGCACGCGACGGACCAAGGCTAGGATGTGTGCCCGGCGAGCCATGCTGGCCCTGGTCGCAGCGGGTCGCGCTCACGAGTCGGTGCGCAGCCGTGCGGTTGAGGACATAGGCGCCTGGGGTGGCATGCCATTCGGATCTCGACGCGGGCTCTCGAGCGCATGAGGAGCAAGTGCGGCACTACCCTAGGTCGGGTCGATGGCGCGCGTGGACATTGATCACAAGTTCAGATCGTCGGCTGCGCAGGTGTTCGCATACCTGGCTGAGCACGAGAACCTTGCCACCGTGTTCGCTGCGCGGGTCACACGGCTGCGGGACGGCGGCGACGGGGTGCGCAATGGCGTCGGGTCGGCGCGTCGCGTCAAGGTCGGTCTGTTGCCGGCGTTCGAGGAGTCGGTGACGGAGTTCCGGCCTGACCAGCTCATCCGCTATCGGATGTCGCACAACACGCTGGTGGGTTCGGTGGTGAGCGATCACGAGGGGGTTATGCGGTTCTCCGTCGCGCCCGGTGGCGGCACGCGCCTGCGGTACGTGATCGTCTTTCACGCAAGAATCCCTGTGGCCCCGTTGCGGCGCGGGTGTTAGAGCGCCGGATTGCCGCCGCGCGGGTCAGCGCCTCAGACCGCCGGCATCCGGTACCAAATTGGTATCTATGGCAATCAAGCGGCCTCGGCGAGGCGAGGGTTAGATGCGCCGGCGTCGTCGTCCGGGTGTGACGGCTGCCGCCACGACGGCGGTTTTCGCGACCGGCGCGGGGCCGGGGGTGACGGCCTTGGCGACGACCGCGGTCTTGGCGACGGGTGCGCGGATTACGCCGACTCTTCCTCGGCGTGCTGGTCTGAGCGGCATTGTCAGTCTCCTTGGGTTGTGGGTGCTTCGTCGGCCTCGAGGGAGGCGATGATCGCCTGAGTGGGGATCCGTCCGTTGGCGATCAGTTGGCCACCTGACCGCCGCGCCGCTGATGCGAATGGCGCGGCCCACAGGTTCTCCCAGATCAGCACGCCGGCGGTACTTTCGGGCTCCATGGCGGCAGCTAGGTGCTCGATGTCTTCTTCGGCCAGTAGTTCCGCCAGCTGGGCCTCGAGCGCCTGCAGGTCTCCGAGCTCGCCGATGTCGGAGAGCTCTGCCGCGTCGACGGTGCCGTCGTCGTTCTTGGTGAGGATCACGACGTCGATCACGCGGATTGTTCCGGAGTCGACCAGCTTGAGCAGCTCTGCTGTCATTTCACCGGTGAAGTTGCTGTGCCCTGCGGGAAATTCGACGACGGCGTAGTCAACTGGACCAAGTTCATCGAGAGATGCGTCTCGGGATGTGTCTAGGGATGTGTCTGTCATCTCTTTCCTCTCGTCTGCGTGTTAGTGCATCGGATTGCCGTGGCGCTTGTTGCGAGAGATGCCGGACTCGTAACGACGCCGGCGGACTGGAGGCGTGACCGCGCTCAGGGGCCGCTCGGCGGCCGATATCCCGGTACCTCACCCGTCGCCGGGACGAGCCGCTTCGACGCGAGCTGGTCCACGAGCAGCTTGAGCATCTCGCGTTGCAGACGGCGTGAGGCGTCGGTGGCGTAGGTTGGGTGCGCGAGGTTGCGCTGCTCGAGGGGGTCGGTGGTGAGGTCGTAGAGCTCGTACTCGTCGGGTTCGGGTTCGGCCACGGTCGTCGTCTTGCGGCGGTGTAACCGTTCGTCGCGCTCGCCGGGGACGGTCCAGAACTGCTCGTTGTCGAAGTACCGGGAGAGCTTCACGAGGTGGCGCTCGCCCTCCACGTCGACCTCGGCGATGACCGTCTCGACGTGGTTGGGCTGAACGACCGTCGAGTAGATGCGGAGCTTCTTCGCCAGCTTGGTGACTGGGCTGGCGCCCGTCGCGGAGCCCTCGCTGATCTCGTCGTCGGTCGTGAACAGCAGCGGTTCGGAGGGATGCTCGGCGCCGTGCAGGATGAGGTCCGAGAGGTCGCGGCCGACGAGTGGATGGGCGTCGGTGTGGTCACGGGCGAGTTGTTCGCGCGCGATCTCGGGGTCGATTCCGGCGAAGCCCATCAGCGTTGGGATGAGGTCGGCGTGGTTCGTCGGAATGTCGACCTCGCGCGCGCCGCCGTTGATCATCGGGCCCGCGACGACGAACGGGACGTGGATGGACTCTTCGTAGGCGTTGTGCCACTTCTCGTGCATGCCCCCGTGGGCGCCGAGCATGTCGCCGTGGTCAGAGCTGAACACCACGATCGTTTTCTCGCGGTCTCCGGTTGCGCGCAGCGCGTCGAGCACCCGCGCGATCTGGTCATCAACGGTGTGCTGGCACTGATAGTGGAACTTGCGATGCGTCTCGATCCACGGCTGCGGAGCTCCGATCGTCTTCCACCCATCGACATAGCTCTGCTGGCACGCCGGCTTGGTCGACAGGTCCTCGTCATGCGTCGGCGGCTTCGGGATGTCCGGCACCTCCGACGGGTGGTAGCGCATACCCTGCAGGAGCCCGACCACGCCGAAGTATGAGCTGTCGTGCGGGTTCAAGAACGAGCACACCGTCAGCCACGGCTGCTCGCTGTCCTCGGCGTCGAACCGCTGCAGCAGCGCGATCGTCTCATCCGCCGTGAAGACGTCCTTGAGCAATCCGGTGTTGTGCTTGCCCAGACCGTGCGGCTCGGGCCCTACCCATTCAGAGAAGCCGAACTCATCCAACAGGTCGGCCTTCAGATACGCGGCGATGTTCTCCTCGTTGCGGTTGCCCTCCTCGTCGATCGAGAGCAGATAACCCTCGCCGCTGGGATCCGGGAGCGCCACGTGCGCGGCGTGCCACTTCCCCTTGAAGAACGTCCGATAGCCGCCGGCGCGAAACCAATCGCCCATCGTCGGAACCGTGTCCGGGGACAGCCAGAACATGTCGTCGCTATCCGGTGCCTTTCCCAGCCCGTCGGTCTGGCTGACGCCGTGCAGCGACGGATATTGCCCCGTGAGCAACGACGCCCGGCTCGGAGCGCACGCCGTCGCCATCGAATAGTGTTTGGTAAAAGTAACGCCGGTGTCGCGAAGGGTGCGCTCGGCGGCGAACTGGTCATGGCGCCACTGCCGCAGTCCCTCCGGCTCGTAGGGGGTGGGAAACCGCTGCTGGTCGGTGAGGATGACCAGGACATTTGGGCGCTTCGGCAGCTCGCTCATGTGATCCTCCCTCTCTGCATGCCCCGCAGGTGGAGGCTCATGTGGGCCGCACGCTTGATGCTGGCTCGGTCAACCGATTCGCGAGCGTGCCTGCGAAGGCACGTCCCTCGTCGAGTTGAGCGTCGGTGAGATTGGTCCGCGGGATCGGCACTCCGAAATAGCGCGCGCGGTACGTGCCGCTGCCGAGATAGCTGATCAGCGACAACAGCGACCGGATCTGGCCGCCCGCGTACGCGAAATGGATGCCATCGACGTACTCGCCGCCACGCTCGCCGCCCAGCTTCTTCACCGTGCGGTGGTTTCCACCCCAGTAGCGGCGACAAACGACAACGTCTGTAAAACGCGCACCCTTCAGCACAGCACGGGTCGTCGGAGCCTTCAGGAACGACCGGATCGGCAAGCTCGTCGTCAGCCACCAAGTCGGCGAGAACACGCAGACCAGGTCGTAGCCGCCTGCCCGGGCCGTCGGCGGGACGTGGACCTCGCCCGTTTTGCGCAGAAGCTGCGCCGGGAGCATCCGAAGGACACCCCAGAACGCGTTGTCCATCGGAAACCGCGAGAACCGAGGCGCGTATCGCGTATCGACAAGCTCGATCGCGGACTGGGTCACTTCACAGCCCCGCTCCCGAAACCCATCAGCCATCGCGTCAGACATAGCCCGCGACTGCTGGGTATAGGTGTAATGCACAAGCAACACCCGAGCGCTCGCCTCGGCGACCCGCGGGCCGGGGCCGGCGGTGTCTATCGCCGACGGTGGATCAGGCGTGGTTGCAGGAGACATCGCCGTCCTCGATGGCCCTTCGAGGCTGTGTTGTGTGTACTCGCAGTACGCGAGCAAGAATCCGGGTTGCCATCGCGACCATGCGGCTACACCCCACTCGTCGCGGCGCGCGCCGCGGCGCGTTGGGTGGGGGCGATAAAGGCCCCGATGATCCACAGGATGGGGATGAAGACTCCGATCCAGAACATCAGGTAGTGCCCTTTGCGGAACGTCGCCAGACCGAAGTAGATCCAGCACGCTATGTACACGATGCCCAGCAGAATCCAGAGAAAGGTCATGTCGGTCCCTTCGAATTTGCGCCAGGGTCGTAGCTGACCCCGGCTGGTGGTGTGGGCGGCGGCGCATCAGGCGGCGCGTCCTCGGTGTCGAGCGGGGTGAGGCTGTGCACGGTCAGTCCGAGGCCGGCGATCCGGTCGAGCAGCCCGTGGAGGTGCGAGGGGTCGATGATCGGCCCCGTGATGTCCGTTCTGCCGTCGTGGGAGGAGACGGCCATTCCGTCGAAGGCGGACGCGTAGCGCGGCCCGAGCTCTCCCTCGACGACGACGCGGTAGCGGTGCGCTGACATGCGAGTCCCAGCATCCCCTACGGTGGGCGCGCATTGGGCGACCACGAACCGAGATCACCCGGGTGATTCGGTTCGCTCGAGCAGACCGAGCGCTTCCGCGCGGGCGACCGCCTCCGCCCGGGATGTCGCGCGCAGCTTGCGGTACAGCTCCCGGGTGTGGGTCTTGACCGTGTTCACCGAGACGTACAGCCGGGCGCCGATCTCGCGCCGGGAGAGCCCGGCAGCGAGGCAGCGCAGCACGGCCAGCTCGGCGGCGCTGGGGTCCTCAACGACGCGTCCGTTTCCGACATTCGCTGTGGCCGTGGTGAGGTCCTGCTCGACGGTGGCTGCGATCGCTGGCAGCCGCCCCGGATCGGGAAACTCGGCGATCATCGTGCGCGCGCGTTTGATGTCGCTGGCGGCAGGCCCCAGGCGTGCTCGCGCGACCCGGACTTGCGCGAGGACGAGCAGGGCGTGGGCATGGCCAACGGTCGGTTGGGGCGAGCGTCGCAGTCGCTCGCCGCGGAGCGCCTCGCGCTCGGCCTCGTCGAGGCGTCCGGTCGCGGCGCACACCAGCGCCAGCCCCAGGTGCGCCAGCGACGCAACCCAAGAGTCCACTCGGCCTGCGAAGCCGATCGCCTCGCGAGCCGCTCTCTCGGCGCTGGCGTTACGCCCTTGCTCGGCGTCGACCAGCGCAAGTAACCCCAGGCTGCCGAGGTAACCCTCAGACCCGTCGGGAGCATCGGGTCTGTCGATGGCTTGCGCCGCGATCCGGCGCGATTCGTCGAGGTCGCCGGCGAAGAACAGCGCTTGCGACAAGGTCGCCAGGACGCCCACGCTCAGGACGTCCGCGCCCGCGCGCGACGCTGACAACGCACGGCGTCCGTGTTCGACGGCTGCGCCCACGTCTCCCCGCTCGATCACCTCCGCACGCGTGAGTTCCACCACCGCCTCGACGTACGGCGACCACGCCTGCGGCCGCTCCAGGCGCGCGCGCTCTGACACCGCGAGCAGCCGCCGGACCTCCACCTCCGGACGGGCCAGCAGTCCCGCCGCGGCGGCTGCGGCCGCCGGCAGCAGGGGATGCTCGACTAACACCTCGGGAGGCAGCCACCGCACCCAGCCAAGAAACTGTCCGGCACGGCCGCCCCGGATGAACTGAAGATGCGTCTCGAGGAGCAGCTCAGCCACGATGTCGGCGTCGCCTGCGGCGGCGGCGTACTCGATCGCGTCCTCGATCATCCCCTGCGCCCGGCACCATTCCGCCGCGCGCCGACGTAACTCACGCGCGGCGTCGCGCCCGAGATCGAGCTGCAGAAGCTCGCCGAACAAATGGTGATAGCGGTACCACTCACCGCGAGTGTCGAGAGCGACCAGGAACATGTTCGAGCGCTCGAGCTCCGCCAGCACCTCGGCCGAATCCTCACGGCCGAGGACCGCGTCGCAGAGCTCCGGAGTGAAGCGCCCCAGCACCGAGGTCTGCACGAGGAATTCCCGGATCTCGGCCGGGAGCGCCGCCAAAACCTCGGCGGTCAGATAGTCGCCGACGTGCCGGGCGCTACCGGCGAATGCCCGCACCCCCTCGTCGGGGTCGTCGAGGTCGCGAAGCCATAACGCCGCCAGGTACAGGCCCGCGGGCCAGCCTTCGGTGCGCTCGTGAAGCAGATCGACGCTTTCCCCCGACAGCCGGATCCCCTCGCGAACGAGGAGCTCCCGCGCCTCATCCGCGGTGAAGGCCAGCTCTCGCGCCCGGACCTCGGTGAGCGCCCTGCTGGCGCGCAGTTTGGCGAGGCCGACCGCCGGGTCTGAGCGGGTCGACACGACGACGCGCGCCCCGGCCGGTAGCCGTTCGATTGCGTGCCCGATCGAACCTAGCGACGCCTCGCTTCTCACCGCGTGGAGGTCGTCGAGCACGATCGTGACCGGACGCCCGAAGGCAACTACGCCGTTCATCAGCTCGTCGACGGCAGTCTCAACCTGCACCCGGCGGACAGCGAGGCGCGTGAGCGCCCGAGCTCCGAGACCCCGGCCGAGCCGGTCCACAGCGGTCGCCAGGTGCATCCACAACCGCACTGGATCATCGTCAGCGGGATCGAGCGTCATCCAGATCACGGGCTCCGGGCGCTCGATACACCACGACCGCACCAGCGTCGTCTTGCCGTAACCGGCCCCTGCGTCGAGCACTGTCAGCACGGAAGCGCCATGGTCATCGAGCATCTCGAGTAAGCGCGTGCGGCGCAGCATCCCCGCGTGCACCCGCGGCAGCATCAGCTTCGGCTCGATCACCTGCAGCCTCTGACCAGCTACCTGAGCTGTCTGAGGGCTCACTCGATACCCCAGTCCAACCGGCCGGTCGCCATCCCGCGCATGACGCACACTCGGACACGCCGAACGGTGAACTCGAACCCGCACGAGCCGCCCGCCGAAAGCGCGATCGAGCGGCCGGTCCGCCGCACCACGGCTCGCTCGGGTAGATGAGTCATCTGAGGTCCATCCAACAGGAAGCTTTCTCGGCCAAGAAACCGGCCCGACGCCGCGAACCCAGCCGTGCGGCCAACTTCAGACCGCGAACTCGTTTCGCCTCCTAAGACGCAACCCCCAGCGCGATCAAACGATCACCCATCGGGAATCCCGTGGTCCGTACACTAGCGCCCCACCGCCAGCCCGGCCGTCGACATCGGGCTGGGAGAACTGATTGTGACCGTCGCGCTGGCACGGCGCGCGGCGTCGCTCCCTTGGGGGAACTGCACGAATCACTGGCCGCGGTCCTCACGAACCTCGGTCGCTGACGATCCAGTCCCGCTGGACGCGCTTGAGGTACGCGCCCGGCACGCCGCGTCGGAGGGCGCTCACAGGATCTTGCGGTACCAGCGGGCTGCGCTTCCCGCCGGGCAGTTCTCGATGACGCCGACCGTCTCGTATCCGAGCCGCTCGTAGAGACCTCGAGCGAGCAGGTCGTAGGCGTGAAATACGACGAGCGCGCAGCCTCTGCGGCGGGCCTCGGCCTCCGCGCCGGCGAAGAGTGCGTGCGCCAGTCCGCGGTTGCGCAGCGATTCCTCGACCCACATCGCCTGTAGCTCGCAATACCCGCCCCAGACGATGGCGGAGATGCCCGCCACGACGCGACCGTCGTCGTTCCGGCCGAAGATCCCGAACTCCCGTTCGTCACCAAGTCCGGCGGCGGCGATCGCGGCGGCGGCCACCTGCTCTTCGAGCAGAGCCAGGTCGGCCGCGTCGGGCGAGTCCTCGACGACGAGTACGGGCAACCCGCCCGTCGGCTCGGGCACACGCGATCGCATTGCGGCGATCGCGTGCGTCAGTCTCCGAGGATCTTGGCCTTGGCGGCCGCGAACTCCTCGTCGGTCAGGGTTCCATCGGCGTGTAGCTTCCCGAGCTGCTCGAGCTCGGCGTAGTCGATCGATGCACTTGGGTCGGCGGGCGCAGGCGCTGCCGCGGGCGGGGGTGCCGGCGGCGGCTCGTCGTAGGCCGCGTCCTCGTCCTGTCCACCGCCGCGGTGCCTGCCCGCTGCGTAGGCCGCTCCTCCGACCACCAGCGCTGTCCGGCGGCGAGCGCGTCGACGTACAAATCCCATCGCGTCCTCCTGATCGTGAACGGTGTTGACATCAGGGCTCCTGTGACTTCACCGGAACCGGCCTACCTCTATCGTGCGGGTCGGGGAGTGTTGCGGCATCACCCAAAAAGGGCGAAACCTCGCAGGTCAATCCGTCAGCACGCCCAGGTGCGCGGCGGCAGTAGCCCACCCGCAAGGTGTCGCGGGACCCGACCCGGACGGGGTCAGGAAGGACCCACACCGACGTCGCCCAGCTCGAAGACGCCCACCTCCAGGGATCAAGTGTGTGAACAAGGCTTCCGTAGAGGTACGCGCGGAACGTTATGGCGATTGCGTTGACCCATGCGGCGTTCGCGACGGCGAGCTCGGCGGACGCGTTGACGGTGGGTCGCTCGTAGCACCCGAGCTCGACCGTGGCGAGCGTGACCGGCGGACCCACCGGCGGCCACCGAGCGAGGACGTCGGCCTCGGTCGGATTATTCACCGCACCTGGGAACGCGGCGTCGAGCAGCGGCTCAAACTCGATCCCGTAGAGCGCTCGCCAGCGTTGGATAGCCTGCAGGCCGATCGCGCGCTGCCTGGCCTCCGCATTCGGGATCAGCAACGGGCGGGCCATCAGCTCGAGCGTGTGCGGAATGAGCCGCGCGTCGGGTTTCAGCAGCCGGCGCCGGGCGTCGAGCGTCGTCTCGAGGATCTCCTCCTCGAACGGTTCGTTGCCGATCACCTCCGCCACGAGCACGTCCGCCGGCTCGGGCAGCTCAATGTCTCTGGACCAGCCGCGAATCAGCGTCACCCTGTCGTGGACGTCGTTGGCGGCGAACACGCGCTCGGCGACATCGGCGATATCGCTGGCCTCGACGGCGTAGACGTGACGCGCTCCCGCTCGGGCGGCGGCGATCGCGAGCACCCCGCTGCCGGTGCCGACGTCGAGAACGATGTCCTCGGGTCGTACTGCCTTGCGCAGGGCGGCGATGTAGTCGCTGGTCCGGCGGTCGTCGTGGAGCATGCGCGCGTGCTCAACGGGATCTGCCCACCCTCCGGTTGGGATCCGATCCGCGTCGGGCGGCACGAGCGCACCCTCCTCGATCAGCATGTTGATCACACTCAGCGTCGGCACGAAATCAGTCGAGTCATTCCTGCCGTTCTCGAGTCGCTCGATCGCCGCTCCAAGGCTGAGCGGCGAGGCGAACATCGACAAGGTCGCGAACCCGTTCGGACCTACGTCGATGATCGTGCCGTCCGGCGCGTCGACGAGCACGTGCCCGGCTGCGTCCAAGCGCGTCCGGATGCCCGCCGCGAGCTGCAGACACGTGTCCGGCGACAGGTCAGCGTGCGACACAGGCTGAGAACCTCAGCTCGTCGTCATTCCAGAGGACATGAGGAATTCCGATTCGGTTTGGCGGGCCGGGCAGGTGACGTCGGACGCGCGACCGTCGACGCGGCGCTCACGGCCTCGACCTCGGATCACGGGACGGGGCGACCACCTCGTCTCGTCAAAGGCCCCGCGTCACGCTCCTGCCTCGGCCGCCTCGCGGTCCTCCTCGGCTGCTGCGATGAGCGCCTGAGTGGGGATGTGACCCATGCCGATCAGCTCCCCGCCGGAATGGCGGATCGCCGATGCGAACGGGCCAGCCCATGTGTTTTCCCAGACAAGCACGGCAGCCGCGCTGCCGGGCTCCAGGTCAGCGCCGATCTGCTCGACGTCGTCCAAGGCCAGCACAAGCGACAGATCGGTCTCGAGGGACCGCAGCTCGCCGACCTCACTTTCGTCGTGCTCGCGCAACTCGGCTACCGCCACGGTGCCGTCCTCGCCCTTCGTGACCATGAGGAGATCCAGCACCCGTACCGTGTCGGTGTCCATCAGCTTCTTCAGCTCGTCGGCCATCGCACCCGAGAAGTCCGCCTTGTCGGCAGGAAACCCGACAACGACGTAGTCGACCGGTGCGAGCTGGTCAAGGTTGATTTCGGCCATGAGTGTCCTCCATCTGCCGCCGTCCGGGTCGGCATCGACGCGCTACCCGCCGCGGCCGTCAGCGTCGCCGATTCCCGGGTAATGGTTGTTTGACCGCCGATCCTGACATCGCTGTTGCGAGGACATCGGGGCACCACCAAATCCCGCGCACCCTCACCGCAAGCGTGTTCGGAGCGAGCGGCGGCCAGCATATGAGCACGTGCGTGAGCGTGGGTCATCCCATTCGGGTGATATCTCGGGGCTGCCGTCGCCGAATGGCCGCGGCCAGCGGACGCCTAAATGCGGTTGTGATCAGCGGAAGCGCCTGCCTTCGCGCCGGTCCCGTCGATCGTCTCCGCGGGCCTCGCGTCTGTCACCGCGACGGCGAGCGCCGCGCGTGACAACTACGGCGGTACCGGCGACGGCGGCCGTGCGCGCCGCCGGCCGACCGCCGAGGACACCCGATCTGCGAACTCTGCCGGCCGCCCCCCGCGAACCATCAGCTCCTGCTTGAGACCGACCGAGTGCGCGTACCACTCACAACGATCCCGCCCGGCGCAACCACGCCAATCCACACGCACCGCTCGCCAAGCGTCGAATACACGCTCCGCACCACCAACTTCGTCCGCCGCGACGCCGATCAAAACGTCCTCCTCGACACGCGCGCCGCCGATGCGGAAAGCTGGAGCACATCACCACTCGGGCGCTCCGCTGTCCGTCGGCGAAATGATCTGCGTGATCGGGCTCGGAGACGGGATCGGCTCAGAGCAGCGTAATCACGCCCCTGGCGATCAGGACAAGGCCGATCACGGCGGCTCCAATCACGGCGGCGGGGCGACCGCTGCGACCCATCCAGGCTCTGAACCGGGCGACCCTGTCCTGGGTGCTCTCCGGCGCGAACACGTAACCGAGCAGCGGTACCTCGATGAAGATCTGCTGCATGAAACAGAAGAACAGGACCAGCAGAATGGTCGGGACGGTTCCCGGGTTGAGCTTGTGGATGTGGTCCAGCGCGTCGAGGTAGGTGACGCCTGGGTAGCTCAGACAGGCTCCGACGACGAACGTCACCTTTGGGTCACCTTTGCCCAACAGCCGAAGCGGCAGCGACTCGGTCGGCTTGCCGGCCTCCTGCTTGGCCGCCAACTTCGCCTCCTTCTTTCGCCGTCGCCGCTCCTGAAACGGCTGATCGCGCCCGGTTCGCAGAACCCACGCGATCACCAACAACAACAGTCCCACACCGATGTCCTCCAGCGGGCTGACCTTGTGCTTGGAGGTGCTTTCTGTGCTCGAGCCGTTCAACGAGAACACGATCAGCAGGCCGAGCGTGATGCTCGTCGTGTAGGCGCCGAGCAGGTAGCCGAGCATCAGCCGCTTCGGATTCGGCAGCAGCAGCATGACCGTCACCGCTGCGAGAAGGGTCGGGTTGAGCATCGCGACCAGCGAGAGCAGGAAGACATCGACCAGATTGCTGCTCACAGCGCGGGCTCCGGTGGGCTGACGGGTTCGTGGCTCCGGACCACGATCGACCTGGCCGATCCAACCAGCTCCGCGTTACGTCGCCATCACCCCAATTAGGTGAACGCTACAGTGCGCGGTGCCACGGACTACTCCTGGTCCGGGTTCGACCGAATCGGGCTGTCCGAAACTGCTGTTCCGGAATCGCACCAGGCACGGCTGCCCGTCCGCCCGGGCGGTGCAGCACTCCCGCGACGCCGACATGACGGTGCCCTCCACCGTTACCACGAACTTCTGAATAGCAAGCACAAGAGCAGCAGCCTCGCCGGCATCGCCCGGACAGCTGCCTTCGGGACACAACCAGCCACGGCACCACGCTCGTGACACGCGTGCGGAAGTGAAAGCGAGTCTTGGCCCGCGCGTCGCCGCGCACCTCCCATTCGCCAATCTCGGGACGCTCGGCGTCGGCGGCGCTCCGTCGCGGATGCCGACGAGCTCGGAGTCGCGCTTTGTCACGAAGTCGGGTGCAACGCCGGCGCCTACTCCGTGGTCACGAAGGTGCTTGCGGATCCCCTGACTCGTGACGGGCAGCAAGCACTCCGCCGCTGTCGCTCTCATAGTCCGAGCGGGCACCAGCCCGAGCCCGCGGGTCTCTTCCCCGATGGACGGAGGGGACGTTTCTCAGCCAGCCTCGGTGCTTCGGCGGGGGTGGGCGAGGCTCACGCGGACGGCACTTGTGACCAGCTCACAATCGTTTCCATTTCTACGACAGCCTCGACGAGACGCGAGAGCGCCCGTCCATGCAGCACGGATCGGTGGATCCTCCCGGGGGATGCGGTAGCCAGCGGCGAGGTGACTCGGACCGGGCTGCGGCGAGCGATTCGCAAAAAGCATGTCCCCAACCATGTCCCGAACTCAGCAGTTCTGACCCGCCCTGGCCTCACTCAGCCGCACCCAAATGCCCGCATCTACGTCAAAAGCCCTGCAAATGGGCGACTCTTAATCCCAAGGTTGGAGGTTCGATTCCTCCACGGCCCACTCTCAGAGCCCCGTACAGCGGGGTTTTCTCGTTCTCGGAGCCTCCCGGTCGATGCGGGTTACGTCGCGAGCCACAGTGGCGTCCGGGCGCACGAGATGGCTGCCTCAGCCACTCGCTTTCACCCTTCGCTGTTCGGTGCTGGTCTGCCTACGCTGCGGCGCGTCCCGCGTCGAGACGTTGCCGCGCGGCTGCGCGATCGACGCCGAGCGCGGCGATCAGCTCGGCGGCGGGATCGGGCGGCTCGAGCTCGAGGACGGTTAGGAGCAGCTGCTGCGGGAACGTGTGGTGACTACGACGTATCTCTTTGTTCGATTCCTCCACCGCCGTCTTGGCCGCGGCGCCGTGCTTCCTCGCGAGCGTCGATGTACGTGCTCCACGGGAGATACCAGTCGGCTGGTTTCGAAGGCTTGGTCACGGGAGTCGCTTTCCGTATTTGGCGTGGACTGATTGGCGGGTAACGCCGAGCGCGTCACCGATCTGCTGCCAAGACCACCCCTGCTGGCGGGCCCTCGCGACGTGGTCCGCCTCGACCCGTTCCGCGAGCCGGTGCAGGGCTAGAGCGGCGCGGAGCCCCAGCGACGGGTCGTTGGACGCGATCGCGGAGGCGAGGTCTTCGCCGTGTCGTCTCGGGGACGATCGGTACCCAGTCCCGTGCATCGCGTGTCGCTCTCGCAGGGGCGTGGACTGGACGCGTGCGCCGCATCGAGTCCGGCCGGGGACACGCTCTCGGCGACGAGGCAGTGGTCCGATGTCCAGCCGCGCTGCTGCATTTGCTCGCCCGGCGGACGGAGCGGAAGTGTGTGGGTGCCGGACCCGAGCCGGTCAACGCTTCTGGATCGGAAGCGGCAGCCGGGGCGCTCCAACGGCGGTCAACTGTCGCTTCGAATCGAAGAGCCGTAGGCTACGTTCCCGCGGAAACGTAACTTTTTGGTTGCGCGTCTGTTCGATGCGACGCATCCGACAAGACCTCCGCTCCTCGATCACGCTGTCGCAGAAACGATCGCCATTGTTGGTGACGAACAAGCAGTGGAAGCGGCCTCCCCGAACTTTGGCGATCAAGGTCCATATATGCAGGCGGGCTCAGTCCATCAGAAGAGCGTTCAGCTCCGAGATCGCCTGGGCGTTCGTCGCAAACGTGATCCCAGCCATCCCGACCGCGCGCGCTCCCTCAACGTTCTCGTGAACATCGTCCAGGAAGACGGCGGCCGCGGGTGCCACATCGAGACGATCGCAGACAATTCGGTAGATCCGAGGATCCGGCTTCAGGCAGCCTTCCTCGTGCGAGTAGACGATCACATCGCACATGTCCGCGAACCCGTACGCCGCCTGCTCCCGCTCGCGCGCTCCGACAAAGCTGTTGCTCAGGATGCCTGTCTTGTATCGCGGGCGGAGGTCCGTGAAGTATGCGGCTAAGTCCCGGTTGAGACGTCCCACATACTCCGACCAGGCATCGGTCATCAGCGCGCCGAGGGCCGTCTGATCGCGACCGAAGGCGGCCGCCGTCTGACCCTCGATTGCTTCAAGGCCGGCGGCGCCGACTGAACCAGCCGCCCAGATCGCGTCGAGGCGCTGCTCGAAGTCGGCAACGTCCATGCTCAGGCGCGTCGCCCACCGTGAAGGCCAACCGGTGCGGGGATTGACCTCCAAGACGTCCCCGATATCGAAAATCACCGCCTCGATCGGCACCGCTCCATTCTGCGCGAATCGAAGCGGAGTCGCTGCCCCTTTGGGCTTAAGCGGGGGACGGTCTGATGATGCTCCGCGCGATACCGTGAGCTCGTGAACGTCGGGTATTCGAGCGGATGGAACGTCTGGCCCCTTGAGAACGGCGAGTGGCCTTGGGGGGGATGCTTCCGACGCCGCAGCCGCCGAGCAGTCATGGCGTGAGCTTCCAGCCAGCGACGAACGCGGCAAGGAGTGGACCGCACAGACCTAAGGCTGTCGCTTTGTCCGCAAGCAGTGATCCCACTGTGTGCAGTCAACACGCGCGTTTCGTGAAACCAGCGCTTCTCTTGATCCCCTCCATCGCGCGTAGTAGAACGAAACGATGAGAACGCAGTCAGCCGTCGCGCTTTACGTGCTCGCACTGGTGGCCGTCGTTGTCGGCGTGGACATCCTGTTCTTCAGGCACCAGTTCTGGGAGCGGCTGATTGCAAACGTCGGAATTGTCCTGGTGTTCGGGGCGGTCTATTTGAGGTTCCTGAAGCGTCGGTGGTCGCAGCCCACGCACAAAGCGGCCACGAGACCGAGATGACGCCTGACTCAGCCGCACCCAAGTTCGCCGCTTCGCTTTCGGGACCGCGTCCCGTGTCGGCTTCGTTTCGTGGACGGCGCCGCGTCCGCTACCGCTTGAGATACGCGACCACGTCGCGGGCAAGGTTGGCAACCTCGGGGGAGCCGAGCCCGGTGGCGAAGTCCCATCCCGGCGCGGCCGGGTAGTAGCGGTTGGCGCCAATAGTGATGTCGTGCAAGGCCGGGGCGAGCTGCGGACGGGCAGCGATCGCGTACAGGGTGGGGTCGACAAATCCGAGCTGCCCATCTCCATGACGGCCGGCGTACTCAGCGACCAGCGCCGTCGACGCCGCCCAGAACGGTGTGGCCGCACTCGTTCCGCCGGCCACCGTCATGGCGCCGCCGGTGTAGGTGTCCCAGCCCGACCACGGATCGGCCGCGGCGGACACGTCCGGAAGCTGGCGCATGCCGTTCGAGAAGCGGTTCGCGACCCCTGGACCGACCTGCCACGACGGCCGGGTGTAGTCGAGGCTCAGACCGCCGCCCCCACCTATCTGCTCCAGCGTGTCATCCCAGGCCGTCTCGCCGGCGTAGGCACCGGTGGTGGTCACCGACAGCGAGGTGCCGCCGACGCTCACCGCGAACGGACTCGAGCTCGGCCAGCTCACCGACAGGCTGCGGTTGGTGTCGGTGGCGTCCTGGCAGGTATAGGCCCCCGAATCGCCGGCGGCGACGAAGACGCTGATGCCGCGCGCCGCCGCGGCTTCGAGCGCCTGTTCGTCGCGTTGGATGTCGGCTCGCGGCGTGTCCGCCTCGCAGCTGCCCCAGCTGTCGGACACGATGCGAGCCTGGCCGTCAGCGGTAATCCGGTCGAGGACGTCGCCGAAGGTATCGGCGCCGGACGAGGTCGATTGGGGCGCGTTGTAGTCGAGCAGTCCGGCGCCTGGGGCTATCTCGTGAGCGACCTCTAGGTCGAGGTTGGCTTCGGCCACGGACGATGGGTCGTCGTCAGTGGCCCCGCCATCGACGTCCACCGTGCGCGGGGTTACGTCTGGCAGGTTGAACTGCTGGTCAAAGCCGTCGAGGTCCGACTGATCGAACTGGGCGAATTCGACCATCGCGATGTTCTCTCCTTGGCCGCTTACACGCTGTCCCGACAGCGGGTCGATTCCGTAGACGCTTCGCGCGCTGGTCGGCGTCAGGCCCTGAATGGCTGCGGAGTCATCAGTCACCAGCGTGGTGCCGTCCAGGCCGGCGACCGCACTCACCGCGCGACTCAGGTTGCCGGGGACGCTCGCAGCGCCGAGTGGGGCGTGGAAGACCTGTCGGCGAGCGCTCCGCCAATCCATCAATCGGACGTCGAAGACTCGGTCGATCGTTCCGGCGGTGGCGCGAACGTCGAGTGCGGTGCGCTGGGGATAGCCTGCGGTGACCCGGATGCCGTCACGCGCGAGCTGAGCCTTTGCGTGGTTGAGAACGGAGCGTGCGACACCGAAGCGCTCACCGAATGCTGCGGCGTCGATGAAGTGGCGATAGTCGGGCGCTGCGGGATCCGTGACCTCGTTCAGGAAGCGCGTCAGGCGCGCCTGGCCGGGCAGCCGCAGGACCAGCGCGAAGTCAATGGCCTTATTTGGATCGGTGGCTCCGAGGAGAACGGCCGCAGTGCCGTGGCGCTGGGCCCCCGGCGCCGGCGGGCGCGCGAACCACCACGCACCGGCGGCGACGAGCACGCCGAGCAAGGCGAGCCTCCGCCACGCAATCGAGCGGCGGTCGACTCTCGGGGTCCGACGACGTGTTGCGCTGTCTCTCATCCGGGCCAGCGCACGCTGTTGATGATGAGGTCGGCCACCGCGTACAGGCCGCTGCGAGACCCGCTGTCGCTCGTGGCACCGACCACGGTGGCGCTCACGGTCACGCGTCCGTCGGAAGCTGCTTCGGATGCGATGCTGACCGGCTGACTTCCCTGAGGCGACGTGACGTCGCCGACGTAGATCCGGCCCGCGCCGGACAGGTAGCCGACGCCCGCTCCCAGCAGCTGGTGGGCCGGGTTTGGGTCCCCGGCCAGCTGTGATACCCCGCCCAGGGCGCCGACCTGATCGCCGATCGCGCCCGACGGCGTGGTCCCCGCGCCAAATCCCTGGATCGTCAGCGCGCCGCTGTCGCCGGCGACGTCGACCGCCAGGACCACCCCGCTCGGCGTCTGCTGTGAGACCTTCACCACTGACGCCGGATACTCGAGGCTGAAGCCGTACCGGGCGCTGCGCCACCCGGTCTCCCGAATCACTGCGGGGACGGTCGGGGGAGCTCCACACGGCTGGCCGCTGGCGCACGTCAACACCACCACCGGAGCGACCAGCACATTGGTCAGGATCGACAGCCCGATCAGGACCAGGAACAAGAACCCAAAGACGTGGAGGACCAACCTCCCCAGGCCCCCACCGCTCGGAGCCCTCGACGCTCGCGCAGCGAAGATGCTCATGACGGCGCCTCGGGTACGGGGCCGGGCGACGAACCTCCGGCGCCGGTCGCCGCCGACTCCTCCAGCAGGCCGACATGGATCGTCCGCGCCAGCAGCGAGAGAGCCACGAGATCGAACACGAGCAGCCAGACGAGCCAGCCGCCGGCCGACAAGAACGTCTCACCTACGGCGGCACCCGCCACGAGAAGTCCGCCCAGCGGCAGCGCCACGGCCGGACGACCCATCACTCCAAGCGCCTGGGCGTCGCGCGCCGGAGCCCGATAGCGCAACCAGAGCGCCGCGCAGACCGCTGCGGCCGCACCCATGACGACGATCGGCATGCCCAGGCCGAGCGACAGCAAGCGCCAAACCCAGGGCAGGACCGCTCCACCAGGGCGCAGGCCGGCGCCGATCAGGTGGGCGCTGTATGTGATCGCCTGGGCGCCGCTGAACGATGCACCCGTGCTCGCACCGAACGTGACCCCGTCGAGAACGGCGTTGAAGTGCTGGTAGCGCAGCAGGATGAGCGGCCCCAACAGAAGCACGAAGAACCCGCAGAACGGCAGGACCAACCCTTGGACGAGCAGATACTGCGACGTGCCGTTCACGATCACTGACGCAGCCGACGGGGCCACCGCCAGCGCCAACAGGCCGAACCCCACGCCGACCACCGCACCCCAGCCCATCGTGAGGCTCAGCGCCCAAACCGGCTCATCCCCATAGGTGTTCACGTCGACCAGGTACAGCGCGACCAGCAGCGGCAAGAGCAACGCGGCCGCGATCAGCGCGACCGGGAAGAGGCGCAGCGCGGCCAGCACGACGATCGCGGCGCTGCCCAGTCCGAGCGCGAGCCGATAGCTCCGGTGTGAGTCCTGCGGCAAGCGCGGAAACAAGGTGGAGATCAGCTTCGGGCGGAGAAGTCCGCCCACGCCAGTCGGTCCGCCGTAGCTGGGAGAGCTCATACTCGGACGCGCCAGCCCCGAGCGCTCGCCTGCCGGTCAGAGTTGCCGTCGATCAGTCCTTGCGCGGCACACTCGGCACGCATTCTGGGGCGCTGCTCAAGCCGGATGTAGTTGTCACACATCAGCGACGCGGTCCTCCGTCTGTGGCGACTCGTTGACGCATCCAAAATGGGCTTTGCGCTCCATCAGGCCAATACCTGTGCGCCTCGACACCCACAGCCGCGCGTTATGGCTGGTCTGAGGAGAATGCCACGGGGGTGGGGAGTGGGCTCCCGCGGCGGCCGAACACCTGTGCGCGCGGAGCGGCAAGATTCGGGCTCGGTCGAAGGTCGCTGTCGATTTCGCGTCGCTTCGTTCGACGGGGAGATAGAACACCCCAATCTGTTAGGAGGTCGTGATGCGTTTCATGGTGCTGGTTCCGGGTGGTCCGGAGTCCGAGGCTGGGGAGATGCCGCCGCGCGAGGCGCTGGAGGCGATGACGAAGTACAACCAGCGGCTGTCTGAGGCCGGTGTGTTGCTGGCCGGGGATGGGCTGCGCCCGACCTCGGCCGGCGCGAAGGTCCGTTTCGAGGGCGAGCGGCCGACGGTGATCGACGGCCCGTTCACCGAAGCCAAGGAGATCGTCGCGGGCTACTGGATCTGGGAGTGCTCCTCGCGGGAGGAGGCGCTGGAGTGGCTCAAGCGAGCGCCGTTTGGAGGTGGGATCGAGATCGAGTTGCGGCCGATCTTTGAGACCGAGGACTTCGGTGAGCACCTCACCCCGGAGCTCCGAGAGGCCAACCGGCAGCTGCGCGAGCACGCCGTGTCACGGAATCGCTGAAGTGGTGGACGAGCCTGCGCTGCACCGAACGATCGACGCGGTGTGGCGGATGGAGTCGGCCCGGCTGATCGCCGGGCTGACTCGCCAGGTCGCTGAGCTGGCGGTGGCCGAGGACCTCGCGCAGGATGCGCTCGTGGCTGCTCTGGAGCAATGGCCCAGAGACGGCATTCCACAGAACCCGGGCGCGTGGCTGATGGTCACCGCGCGCCGGCGCGGAATCGACGCCCTGCGGCGGCAAATCGCGCTGGAGCGCCGGCACGAGCTGGTCGCGCGCGAACACGAGGTCCTGCAGCGGCTCGATGCGCCGGATCCCGCGGCGCAGATCGATCAGGTCGAGGACGACGTGCTGCGACTGATGTTCATGACCTGCCACCCCCTGCTGGCCCGGGACGCGCGCGTGGCGCTGACTCTGCGGGTGCTGGGCGGACTCACCACGCCGCAGATCGCCCGCGCCCAGCTGGTCTCCGAAGGCGCGGTAGCCCAGCGGATCGTGCGTGCCAAGCGCACGCTGGGCAGCGCACGGGTCCCGTTCGAGATGCCCGGAGCCGACGAGCGTCCCGGACGTTTGTCTGCCGTGCTGGAGGTGATCTACCTGATCTTCAACGAGGGCCATGCGGCGACCGCCGGTGAGCACTGGACGCGCCCGGAGCTTTGCCGGGAAGCGATGCGTCTGGGGCGCATCCTGGCCGCGCTCATGCCCCGCGAGGGCGAGGTCCACGGTCTGCTGGCGTTGATGGAGCTCCAGGCGTCCCGGCTGGCGGCACGAACTGGCCCTCAGGGCCAACCCGTGCTCCTGGCCGATCAGGACCGGGCGCGCTGGGACGGGATACTGGTGCAACGCGGACTCGCCTCCCTGGCACGTGCCGAGACGCTCTCGATTCCCCTCGGAACGTACACGCTGCAGGCGGCCATCGCCGCCTGTCACGCCCGCTCCCCGGGCTTCGACGCGACCGACTGGCCGCGGATCGTCTCCCTCTACGATGCGCTGGCCACCCTCACCGCCTCGCCGATCGTCGAACTCAACCGCGCGGTCGCGGTCAGCATCACGTACGGCCCCCGCGCCAACCGTTAGCGATGGGAGAACCACCCCGAGCCCTCGGACGCTCGTCGCACGACCGAAGCAGAGGCGGATGGAGGCGAACTAGCGAACGGGGAGTACGTAGACCACCATCGTCCAGTCGTGACCGAAACGGTCCGTGTGTGGTCGAGTCGGGCTTCGTCGCTCAGCACCGAGACGCTCCGCCACGCGTATCGAGGCACCGTTTTCCTCCTCGATGTCGAGGACCAGGGAATTGAGCCCTGCGTCGGCGGCGATCTTCATCATCTCGATCACGGCAGTGAACGCGAGTCCCCTTCCTCTCGCATCCGGCAGCAGCCAGTAGCTCAGTTCCCCGGCGGGCTGATCGCTTGCGCGCACGGCGGCGCATCGGACTGCTTCTGAAGCGAACTCGGGCAACCGCACCGCGACCCTACCGAGCGCGTGATCGTCGTCGGGGAGGCAGATCGCCCGTGTGGGACCGTGCTCCTCGGCGATCTCCCGGCGGAGCCACGCTCGGAGATCATCTGACATCCACCACCAAGGACGAAGATATTCGTCGTCGGTCATCGGGGCGACGCGGTCAATGTCACCCATCCGCCAGCGCCGAAGCCTGACCTCTGGCACGCCAAGCCAAGCTAGCGGATCCCTGGAAGATGACCCGCGCGGGAGCCGACCTAGGGGTTGTCCGAGACGAGCGTCCGCTGGACCTCTTCGTACGCGGTCCGACGCAGCCGTCCGGCCGTACTCGGGTCCAGGCCGGCGGCGAAGCCGTTTCAGATTGTCGGCTTTCGGTCGCCGAGGAGGGCCGGTTCAGCCGTGGGCGACGGGACGGGCGGTTCGGTCGCGGGTTGCTCGGCGCGTGGACTGTTGACGATCGCGACGCCGAGTATCACGATCGCGACGCCGATGGTTGCGGCCAGGCCCGGCAGCTGGCCCTGGATGGCTTCGATCACTACGGCGACGGCCGGGACAAGGAACGTCCAGGCGTAGACGCGGGTCGACGGCCAGCGGCTGAGCGCCGCGTTGAATCCCAGGTACACCAGCACCTGGCCGCCAAGAACGAGGTACACCAGTTGCAGGTCAAGGGTTGCCCGTCCCCAGTCGGTGGTTCCCCCGGCCAGAAGCGCGAGGGGGACGAGCGGAATCGCGCCGGTCAGGAATTGGGCGGCGGTGATGCCGGGAATGTCCAGGTGCGGTTCGCGTTGGGTGAGGACTCGCATCCCAAGACCGCCACCGGCCCAGCCGAGAGCGCCCAGGAGCGCGAGCACGAACCCGACAGCGAGGCGTGAGCCGTGCGCGATATTGCCGGGGTCCGAGAACACGACCAGCAGCACGCCGCCGAAACCGATCACGAGTCCCGCCGCCCGCAAGCGGGTGATCGCCTCGCCGAGCGCGAATCGCGCGATTAGCGCGACGAAGAATGGCGAGGAGTTCAAAAGGACTGCGGCGACGGCCGCACCGGCACGGTCGGTACCGACGCTGATGCCGACCTGCGTGAGCGTGGTATTGCCGAAGCCGATCGCGGACGCCCAGAGCCACAGGCGGCGCGTCCGCGGCAGGCGGCTGCGCATCAGCGGCAGCATCACGGTCAACACCGCGCCGCCGACGAGCGCGCGGAGGGTCGCGATCATGATCGGCGAGGTGTGATGGAGAGCGGCGTCGGTGACCGGGTACACAACGCCCGCAGCCGTCATCGACACCCCGAGGATCAGCGATACCGGCAGGGCATGACGCTGACTATCGATAGCTGGGGCGATAGTACGGCAGGTCTGGGCGCGAAAGAAAGGCTTTGTGTACCTGGTCGGTCGGCCGGAGTGCCGCGCTCACGGCTAAAGCTTGCGGGCGCGGATGATCGCCGAGCCAGTGTGCTCGCGCACACGATGGGGCTCGGCGATCTCGATCTCTCCGAACCCAGACTCCTCCAGGGGGGAGCGAAACTCGGTCTCGGTCAACGCGCCCGCGATGCAGCCCGTCCACGCCGCCATGTCGGCACGGGTTGCGTCGTCCATGTTCGGATCGGCGATCACGTCGGAGACGGCGAACCGGCCGCCGGCACGTAGGACGCGAGCCGCCTCTCGCAACACCTGCGGTTTGTCCCCTGAAAGGTTGATCACGCAGTTGGAAATCACCACGTCGACCGTCCCGTCGCCAAGTGGCATGTCCTCGAGGTAGCCCTTGAGGAACTCGACGTTCTCAACACCGGCCGCGGTGGCGTTGGCGCGCGCAAGCTCGAGCATCTCGTCGGTCACGTCGAACCCGAGCGCCCGGCCGGTCGGCCCGACCCGCCGTGCCGAGATCAGAACGTCCGCTCCCGCGCCCGACCCCAGGTCCAAGACCGTCTCGCGGATCTACTTGAGCTCAGCCATGCGGACAGCTCCTCCAGTGCATCTGGGATCACGTAGTAATAGGCCCACAGCCCGACCCGCTCGGACCCCACGATGCCCGCGTCACGCAGCACCTTGAGGTGGTGGGAGACAGTTGGCTGGGAGAGATCGAACAGCGGGACCAGCTCGCATACGCATACCTTGCCCGCGTGCTTTCTCAGAACGTCGGCCAGCTGCAAGCGGACCGGGTCGCCGAGTGCCTTCGCTACCGCGGCCATCCGGGTCGCCTGGTCACGCTCGACGTCGGGGTAGACGACGGGCTCGCAGCAGCGGACACCGGCCGCTCGCTTGACCTTCGGTGCCAGTTCCAGATCGACGGCCATCAATACACAAATACCGATTGAAGTGATGCATGTCAATCTTTAGACTGCCCGGCGATGAGCACCGTCCTGTTTGTCTGCCTCCACAACGCGGGTCGCTCCCAGATGAGCGAGGCTCTCTTCAACCGGGCGGCCGCTGGCCGCCACACCGCGCTGTCGGCCGGCACGACGCCGGGCGACCGGGTTCATCCCGAGGTCGTTGAGGTCATGCGCGAGCTCGGGATCGATCTCGCCGACCGCCGGCCTCGGCTGCTCACCCGCAAACTCGCCGAGCGGGCGGACATAGTCGTGACCATGGGGTGCGGCGACGAATGCCCATTCATCCCGGGCAAGCGGTACATCGACTGGGAGCTCGATGACCCCAAAGGCCGTCCTATCGAAGAAGTGCGCGTCACGCGCGACGAAATCGGAAGGCGCGTCGTCAGCCTGCTCGCTGAGCTCGACGCCTGACCGCTGCGTAGCGCAGCAGCTAGTGAGCCTCTCGCCTCGCGCGGCGGGAGGCCCCGAGCGACGCGGCGACGACCAACGCGATGCCCGCCAGCTCGTGGGCGCCCAGCGCTTGGCCGAGTATCAGGAAGCCCGTGAGCGCGGCCACCGCTGGCTCGAGGCTCATCAGTACGCCAAACGCGCCGGCGGCGATTCGCCGCAGCACCTCGAGCTCGACCGAGTAGGTTGGATCACGCTCGCGGTCAGAAGGCGCAGCAGGACTGCGCCGCCGGGTCCGGCCCGGGCAAACATCGTCGTCGCCAGCGCCGCACCGATCTGGACCGAGGCGATGGCGCCGACGACGAGCGCGGGCGAAGGCACGCCGGCCAGCGCGTCGCCACAGCGGGCCGCCATGGACGGTGACGCCGGGGAGCTCCTAGCGATCGTAGGCATACAAAGCGTTCAGCGCGGCGATCTGCGCACGAGTGGTCACGCGCTCGGTTTCGAGCGTGAGCACGAGGCCGGTTTGGATCTCCATCAGTCGCCGTTGGGCGAAGTCCAGGTCAGCGAACAGCCGTCGCAGTCGGTGGATTGCTTCGCGGGCAGATCGGATCAGGCAGGTCGATGAGGTCACGGTCTGCCGAGGGCACGTTCGAGGCCGCCGCTCGTTCACTGCACGTGACGCCCTCGGCGGTCAGCCAGCGCATCAAGACGCTCGAGACCACCCTCGGGCGGGTGCTCGTGACCCGCTCGAAGCCGATTCAGCCCACCGCGTCCGGTCAGACGCTGCTCAGGGTCGCACGCCAGGTGCAGGCGCTCATGACCGAGGCCGGCGATGCGTTCGAAGCCGACCCGACGACCGCCGCCGCGGTGATCTCCGTGGCGGTGAACGCCGACAGCCTTGCCACCTGGTTTCTGCCCGCGCTTGCCGCGGTGGGTTCGTCATTCCGCTTTGACCTGCGACGCGTCGACCAGGATCAGACCGCGAGCCTGCTGCGCGACGGGACGGTCATGGCCGCTGTGACCACTCAGCGCGAGCCGGTCCCCGGATGCACGGTGGAGCGGCTGGGCAGGATGCGCTACCGCCCGCGTGCCTCGCCGAGCTTTGTCGCCACCTGGTTCCCGCAAGGGGTGACAGTCGCCGCACTGGCCCAGGCCCCGCTCGTGGTCTTCGATCGCGAGGATCGGCTGCAGGACCGGTACCTCCGCCGTCGGAGCCGCCGCCGCATCGAGCCGCCCCCGACACTTCGTCCCCGGATCGGGCGAGTTCGCCCAAGCCATCGGCCTGGGCTGGGGCATGGTCTCCGATCTTCAGTCAGCAGACGGGAAATTCGTCGAGCTCGATCCCGAAGGCCAGATCGACGTGGCCTTGTACTGGCAACAGTGGCGCTTGCGCACGGCGGCCCTCGACCGCGTCACGGAGGCCGTCAGACAGGCGGCGGCCGAATGGCTGCAATGACTAGCGATAGTCGAGCAAGCGCCTGACGAGCCGCGCGGCCCCTCGCTCGGCGGAGCGGGCGACCGCGGCTGTGGCCAGCTTGGCGTAGTTGTAGGCCGCCTCGGGGTTGGCGCGGACGGCCGCGTCAAGCGCCTCGGCGTCCCGGCCGACGAGGATCCGCCAAGTTCCCGATTGCACCCCGTCGAGAATGATCGTGGCGGCGTCAGCGGCGGTGAGCGGCGCCCTCTCGCGAAAGCCGGTCTCGATCCGCGCCCCCAGCTGACCCGGCTCAGGCAGACCATGGGCGATGCGCGTGTTGGCGATGATGTCGGTGCCGACGTGTCCGGGCATCACGAGGACGGTCCGGACCTGAGGCGCGTTGGTACGCAGGTCCTCGATCAGCCCCTCGGTGAAGCCCTTGACGGCGAACTTGGCTGTCGCGTACGCGTTGTTTGGCATCTTGGGACCGAGGCTCGCCCAGAAGCCGTTAACGCTGCTGGTGTTGACCAGCACACCGTCGCCGCTTGCGATCAGCAGCGGCAGGAACGCGCGGGCGCAGTAGTACACACCCCACCAGTCGACGGCAAAGGTGCGCTCCCACTCCTCGCGGCTGCTAGTGACGAAGCTCCCACCGCCGCCTATGCCGGCGTTGCTGAACACCAGATCGACGTGGTCGGCGGCGTGCTCGCGCTGCAGCTCGTCGCGGAAGCGCAGGACCTGCGTCTCCTCGGAGACGTCGCATACATGGCCGCTGACGAGTACGCCGCCGCGCGCGCCGGCCTGCGCGGCGGCCGCCGTCTCGGCGACCGCGTCGCCGTTCCAATCACACGCCGCGACCGAGCATCCCCGAGTGGCTAGCTGACGGACAAGCTCTCGGCCCATCCCCGAGCCACCGCCGGTCACTACCGCAAGCTTGCCGTCAAACCAATCCACGAGATCGCCGTTGTCAGCCATCATCCCTCGCGCAGAGCGTCGATAGCCCGATGATATCGTTTTGGTACCAGCGACGCAAGCAAATGAAGGGCGCCCGCGGGGCCGACCATTCAAGCTCGAGCAGGCTCAGGGGGCGATGCCGCGGGCGATCACCGCGGCCGTGCGCCGACGGACGCGCGCGCCTGGCTCCTCCGGCGTATACCGCTTCTCGAGCGCAGCCTCGAACCGCCGCCGGAGATCGGGTGGCAGCGAGTGAACCAGTGGCCCGTACGGCGTTCCCAGCACGCCCGCGACTACGGAGGCGGCGTCGGGCCAGCTCACCTCGAGTTGGACCACGCCGGCGTCGACGGGCGAGAAGCCGGCGTCTTCGACGAGCGACCGGACACTCTCGACGCTCATCGTGAAGGTGTCGGCCTCGAACGCGCCGGGGAACGGTGACTCCGCCCCGACAGCGGCCAGTTCCTCACCGTAAACGCCGAACGGCTCGAGCGGATGCCCCATCGCCCATACCGCGATCCCAGCCACGCCCCCCGGGCGCAGAACGCGTCGCATCTCGCCAACCGCGGCTGCCCGCCGGGCGAAGAACTGCAGACCCTGTTGGCAGAGCACCACGTCAAAGCGCCCGTCCTCGAACGGCAGCGCGTCGGCCGACGCCTCCAGATACTCGATCGGCGCGGCGCCCTCGGGCGCCCCGACAGCCGCCGCGCGCGCCAGCATCGGACTACTCACGTCGCTGGCCACCACGTGCCCGTCGCCACCGGCGCGCCTGCCCGCGGCACGTGCCAGGGCACCGGTCCCGCTGGCGACATCGAGCACCCGGGTCCCCGGCGCGACCACGACGGCGTCGAGCAGGACCTCGGCCCATAGCGCGAACACCGTCGGAACGAGGTGCCGCTCGTAGTCGTCCGGAACGGATTCGGACGCGAACGCTGAGGACCGATCACCGCTCTCGCTAGACATCCGTCACAGCCTTTCGAAGCTGACCGCATCGCGCAACCCGCCACGGGAGAATGTTGTGAGCATGGCCACGGATCCCGACCAACCCTCTCCTTCGTACGGTGCACCTGCCTTAGGGGAGCCCGCGCCGTCCGCGACGCTGGTCTCAGGCGAGTCGGCCGAGCGCGGACGCGCCGCCAGGCGGGTTGTGCCGAGGTCGGCTCACGGCGAGTGGTCGCCGGCGCCGGACCGGCCTGATCCGATTGCACTGCTCCAGGCCCAGGCGGAGACGCGTCTCCAAGACCTGGTGCCGATCAGGTACGGCCGGATGTCGGTCTCCCCATTCACGTTCTACCGTGGCGCGGCTGCGGTCATGGCCGCTGATCTTTCGGCCACAGCTGACTCCGGAATCACCGTGCAGGCGTGCGGCGATGCGCATATCTCGAACTTCGGAGGTTTCGCCGCCCAGGACCGGAGGCTCGTGTTCGGGCCGAACGATTTTGACGAGACCCTGCCCGGACCCTGGGAGTGGGATGTCAAGCGGATGGCGGCCAGTGTCGAGATCGCCGCCCGGGACATCGGGCTGCCCGCCGATCGCTGCCGAGTGCTCGTGGCCGACTGCGTGCGCGAGTATCGCGAGGCGATGTGGCAGTTCGCCGAGAAGAGCCACCTCAACGTGTGGTACGAGCGCCTCAACGCGAGCGAGCTGGTCGACCGTTTCGGAGGGCAACTGGGCAGGAAAGGCCGGATCCTGTTCGCCACGCCCTTCGCAAAGGCCCAACGCAAGACGAGCTTGCGGGCGGTCGAGAAGCTGACCGAGCGCGATCAAGGCCAACTGCGGTTCCGCAGCGTTCCACCGCTGCTGGTGCCGCTTCACGAACTGGTTGACCCGAACGACGCGCGCCGCGACATCGACATCGCTGCGGCGGCACTCGAGCAGTACGCCAAAAGCCTCGACGACGACCGACGCTACCTGTTCGCGACCTACCGCTTCGTCGACATGGCCCGAAAGGTCGTCGGGGTTGGGAGCGTCGGCACACGCGCATGGGTGCTCTTGTTCGTCGCGCGTGGGGGGCGTGATCCGCTCGTGCTCCAGATGAAGGAAGCCCAGGCATCCGTGCTCGAGCCATACCTCGGCGCGAGCGAGTTCGAGAACCACGGCGAACGAGTCGTCCGGGGTCAACGGCTCTCACAGGCGGCGATCGATGTCTTTCTCGGCTGGCAGCGCAGCGTCGGCCTCGATGGCAAGGAGCATGACTTCTACATCCGTCAGCTCTGGGACTGGAAGGCGTCGATTGACATCTCGCCGATGTCCTACTCGGGTCTGCACGCCTACACGCGGGCCTGCGGGTGGTCACTGGCCCGCGCCCACGCTCGGTCGGGTGATCGACTTGCAATCGCCGCGTATCTCGGTTCCGGATCATCCTTCGATCGGGCGATCGTCCGCTTCTCCGCCTCATACGCCGACCAGAACGAGCTCGATCACCAGCGACTCGCCGACGCCGTCGCGGCGGGCGAGGTGACCGCCATCCGTGACATTTGAAGTGCGCCTGTCGAGTCAGCCCTCGGCGGATGAGATCGGTGCGCCGACTCTGCGAGGCCGGCTAACAAGCTCGCCGCCGCAGTTCGGGCACCGTCCGGCCATCGCGTCGGCGCAGTCGCCACAGAAGGTGCATTCGTAGCTGCAGATCGTCGCCGGGCCGTCCGGGGTCAGGGGCGAGCCGCACCGCTCGCAGGCCGTGCGCATTTCAAGCAATGGTTGCCTCCGGGATCTTCGGGGTGGGAGCGCCGCGGAAGGCGTTGCGATACGCCGTGGGTGTCGTTCCGACCTCGCGGGCCAGGTGGAGGCGTAGGTTCGCGGTCGTGCCCAGACCGGTGCGCTGGGCTACCTCCTCGACCGAGACGTCGCTGTCCTCGAGTAGGCGTCTGGCCTCGAGCAGCCGCTGTGCGGTCAGCCACCGCAGCGGAGTGGTGCCGGTCTCGTCGACGAATCGTCGCGCGAATGTCCGGTGGAGTAGCCCGGCGCGCGAGGCTAGATCGGCGACAGTGATTGGCCGGTGCATCTGCGCCAGAGCCCACGCGCAGGTGTCGGCCAGGGCCCGGGCCGACCTCGGGAATGGGTCGCTGCATGAACTGCGCCTGACCGCCGGGACGGTGCATCGCGGCGGCCGCTCGGTACAGACCGTGAAGGAGTATCGGTCGTGCTCGACCGCACGGCCGAAGACCTCGGCGGGGATTGCGAGATCGAACAGGATCACATCCGGGATGGCGACCGCGACGACCCGGTGCATTGGCAGGATCCTATGCCAAGCCGACAGTCCTGCCGCTTGTCGACGGCGCACGGCGGATGAGGTGGGCGCCCGGCCGCTACGGCAAGCGATCGAAACCCTGATGCGAGCGGCCCGCTTCGATCTGCTCGCCCAGCGACTCGGCGTCGCGAGGGCTGACCACTAGGCCGGGTCAAGCGCTGGCTCACATCGGCCTGAGTCCCGGCAGGGACACGCCCGCGAACCGTCTGCCCGTGTTCGCCGTACTCCCGAGAGGTAAACCGATCCTCGGCCAACGGCCCCGGAGCTACGAAAGGGCATCATGATTTCACGGGTTATACGAGGGCGACGGCGGGGATGGTGGGCGGTGACGCTCAGCCTGCTGGCCTCGCTGCTACTCGCCGGCGGCGCCTACGGCGCGTTCACCGGCCTGCCGTTGAGTGGGCAACAGGTCAACGACGATCCTCCGACGATCGACCCGAACCAGAACGCGAATCTGACCGACCTCACCGCCGGGTCGCTGGCCGGAGGCGGGCGGGTGCCGTGGGCCGCGTTCGCGCAGTCCGAAGCGGACGGCTCGGCGCAGATTGTCGTGCGGGCGTTCAAGAACGGTGCCTGGCAGACCGAGGGCTTTCCCGAGTCATTGAACGTCGACCAGTCGGCGGACGCGACGGCGCCGTCGATCGATTTCACCGGACCGAACCGGACCGTCCCGTGGGTCAGCTGGGCAGAGCCGAGCACGGCGCTCGGCGCGTCTCAGATCTTTGCCAGCCGGTTCCTGCAGCAGGCGCCGCCGGCCCAGAACGGCGGTCAGTGGGTGCACGAAGGGCAGGAGGTCAGCACCCTGCATACGATCCCCTCGCTCAACATCAACACCAACCGTGACGCCGACGATCCGTCGCTGATCGGGGGCACCACCACGGCGGGTGCGAACCCGGCGCCGTGGATCACCTGGCAGGAAGCCGACAACGGTAACTCGGTCGCGCCGGGCAGCAGCCCGGGGAATTCGCACTTCCAGATCTTCGTTGCGCACGCGGTTGCGGCGACGGCAGGCGTATGCCCGGCGGGAACGAAGCCGGCGCGCGGTAACAGCGTTGGCAACTTCTGTTTCCAGCAGGTCGGGATTGACCGCGTTCAGGGCCAGGGAAAACTTGATCCTTCGCTGAACATCGACCCGACGCGCGACGGGATCCAGGCTGATGTCGCTTTCACCGGCGCAAACGACAGCGTGCCATGGGTCGTGTGGTACGAGAACTCCGACCACGGTAACTCGAACCTGCCAACGAGCCTGTTGAACGCCGACATGGTGTTCGCAGCCCGCGCGGTTCCCGATACCAGCGGCGACGGGGACTTTCATTGGCAGGTAGTCGGACTCGGCACGGCCGGCAGAAGCTCGAGCCAGGACATCCTCAACACGAGTGGCGCAAACGGCGCCGGCGATTGCGCGACCGGTGAGGCGATCGAGCTTCAATGCTCGCTCGATGCCGACCAGACGCTTTCCGACGCCCAGGCGCTGACGGACGGCAACGGTGCCGAGAACCCGCAGGTGACGGCCGGCACGCTGGTCCCCGGCAAGGCGACCACGCCGTGGATCACCTGGGATGAGAGCAACGCCAACGGGGGGCTCCACTCCGTGTTCGTGGCCCGACTGGATCCTGCCGGCGACCACTTTGACCTGCTCAACAACGGGCAGCCGATCTCCCATTCCGGGCTCGACTCGACCCGGCCGGATATCGCGTTTGCCGGTAACACCCCGTATGTGTCGTGGCACGAGACGAACGCCGCGGGGCAGACAGTGACGGTCGTCGGGCACTTCGAGGGGAACCCCGCGGATCCGGTGTTCCACATCGACTCGCCCGATATCCCCACGACCCCGCAGGGGACCTCAGACGACGACACGACGGATGTCCGCAGTCCGCTCGCGTCGACCTGCCCCGATGACCCGTTCACGACAGACGGGCAGGCCTGCACCGGTGGAGTCGTCGGCACGCCGTTCTTCGCGTTCACCGACAATGCCAACGGTCCGCAGCAGCTGTTCGCCCAGGGTTACACGCCGGGCACGACGCAGACGGGCGCCGCATCGGGCGTGACTGACTCAGCCGCCACCGTCGCCGGGGCGGTCAGCACCGACGGCGCGCGCGTGCTGGTGCATTTCGACTACGGCCTGAGCACCGCCTACGGCGCGAGTACGGCCGCCCAATTGCTCCCGCCGTCGTCGGGAGGGAGCACACCGTTCGCCGCGCAGTTCATCGGGCTACCGGTCGGAACGACCATCCACTACCGGGCCGTCGCACAGACCGATTTCGGGACTGTCGACGGTCAGGATCAGACGCTGCAGACGGCCGCCGCCGCGCCGCCGCCGGTCGCGTCGATTGCCTCGGGAACGGCAAAGGTCAAGAACGGCGTGGCTTCGGTACTGCTCGCCTGCCAGGGCAGCAGTGGCCAGACCTGCGACGGAACCCTCAGCCTGTCCATCCGTATCCGGAAGTTCGTCGGCCACGGACATCACCGGCATCGGGTTGCCGTCACCCTCAAGCTGGGGTCGGCCAGGTTCCAGCTCGGCGCCGGAGGGGAGGGGACCGTGCACGTCCAGCTCAACGGACGGGCCCGCAACCTGCTGGCGAGCGCGCCCGGCCGGCGGCTCGGCGTCAGGGCCACGATCACGCTCAATGGCAGCACGCCAGCGAGTACGGGCCTCGAGCTGGTACAGACCAGGCAGCGACACCAGCACGCCTGAGCGCCGTTCGGAACTCCCGACGGACCGGCCCGCCTGACGCCATTCGGTCAGGCGGGCCGCGGCTTTTGAGCGACCGATGAGTTCGACAGGTCGCGGCCGTTTAACCCGGCGACGAACCGATGGCGCACCCGATCCCTCACCGCCCCTCCGATGAGGAGGCCTTGCTAGCGTCGGCGCAGGCCGGAGACGAGAGCGCGTTCGGGCGTCTTCTCGAGCGTCATCGCCGCGAGCTGGAGCATTGCTGCTTGCTCATGCTGGGGGATCCAGATGCCGTGAAGAACGTGATTGCCGACACCGCGCTCACGGCGTGGCGAGAACGCGCACTCCTGGAGCCCCGGACGCCGGTGCGGATGTGGCTGCACCGCGTTGCGGTCCGTACGTGCTGCGAGGCAGCTGGCGATCCGATGAGTTTGGACTCCGCCGACCGTTTGACGTGTGAGGACTCATGAGCGACCGACGTCGCAAATCCGATCAGCAGGAGCTGCTCGCGGCGGCCCAGGCGGGTGACGAAGAGGCATTCCGTCAGCTGATCGAGCCGTACCGTCACGCCCTCGACGTCCACTGCTATCGGATGCTCGGCTCCACTCACGACGCCGAGGACCTCGTGCAGGAGACGCTACTGCGGGCCTGGCGGGCGCTTGGGCGGTTCGAGCCGCGCGCGCAGCTTCAAACGTGGCTGTATCGGATCGCCACCAATGCCTGCCTGGACGAGCTCGCGCGGCGCCCCCGCCGGCCGGAGCCGCTCGATCCGTTCCCGGACCTCCCCGCGGACGAGGGCCGGCCGACCTACGACCCGGAGGCGCGCTACGCGATTCGGGAGGGGATGGAGCTGGCGCTGCTGCGCGCGATCCAGGAGCTGCCTCCTCGCCAACGCGCAGTGCTGATTTTCCGTGACGTGCTCGGGTGGAGCGCGCCTGAGGTGGCCGACCTGCTCGAGTCGTCGGTGGCGTCGGTCAACAGCGCGCTACAGCGCGCCCGCGCGGCGACCCAACGACGGCTCCCGGCGACGGCCGAATCGGAGGCTGAACCCGTCGAGCGCGAGCTGCTCGAGCGGTATGTGGCCGCGTTCGCGGACGATGACGTCGACGGGCTGGTGGCCCTGCTGCGCGAGGATGCGGTACTGCGGATGCCGCCGCAGCCGTCCCTGATCGGCGCGGTCCAGATCGCTCGCTTCTTCAGGGACACCGCGGGCGGCGGCGAGCTCAGCCGGATCAGGCTGACTCCCACGCGTGCGAACGGCCGCCCGGCGGTCGCGATCCACCGGCGAGACGATGCGGGCGAGCTCGTTCCGCACGGGATCTCGGTGCTGGAGATTGAATTCGGGCGGATCGTCGGGATCGACACGTTCATCAAGCCGGCGCTGCTCCCGCGCTTCGGCATTGCCGGCGCCAGTTGATGCGCGAAAGCTGACGTCGCGCGATTAGTTACGGCGGCGGCGACAGTTTGACGGGGTGAAAGCTCGAGTCGCAGTTCACCTCAACAGCAGGCCCCGAGCTCTCTCACTTCCGCAGCTGTCCCTCTCCTACCAGGCCCTGGAGGTCCAATGACGTTTGCATCCCCGCATACCCACCGCTGGCGCGCCTTCGCACTGCTTGCGGTTTCGTACTTCATGACGATCATCGATCTGACCATCGTCAACGTGTCGCTGCCGACGATCGGCCGCGACCTGCACTTCACCGACACGAGCCTCCAGTGGGTGGCGACCGCCTACGGGTTGACATTCGGTGGTTTCCTGCTCTTCGGCGGCCGCGCCGCCGATCTGCTCGGCCGCCGCCGTGTCCTGATGGCGGGGCTCGCCGTGTTCACGGCCGCTTCGTTGGCGTGCGCGCTGGCGGCGAGCGATGGATTCTTGATCGCGAGCCGGGCCGTGCAGGGGCTGGGCGCCGCGTTCATGCTGCCCGCCGCCCTGTCGATCGTGATGAACATGTTCGCGGAGGGCGCCGAGCGCAACAAGGCGCTCGGGATCTGGGGCGGCCTCGGCGCCGGCGGGGCGACTGTCGGACTGATCGCCGGCGGGTTCCTCACCCGCTATGCCGGCTGGCAGTACATCTTCTATCTCAACGTCCCGATCGGCGTGCTCGCGCTGGCGCTGACCCGGCGGATCGTGCCCGAGAGCCGGCTTGCGGGCCGCGAGGCCGAAGGCGTCGTCGGTTCGGCCCGCGGAATCAATCATCCGGCGCGGCGGCGGTTCGACGTGGCCGGAGCGGTCACCGGCACCGGCGGCTTGGTGCTGTTGGTGGATGCGATCTCCCAGGCGCCGCAGTACGGCTGGGGGGCGACGCGGACGGTCGGCGTCCTGGCTGCGGCGGCGGCTCTGCTCGTCGCCTTCGTGGCGATCGAGCGTCGTGTGAGCGAGCCGATCCTGCCGCCGTCGATCTTCCGGTTGCGGACACTGACCGGAGCGAACGTAGCCGGGCTGTTGCTGGGTGGCAGCTTCTACGCGTTCATCTTCATCGGCACGCTGTACATGCAGGAGGTACTGCACTACAGCGCGCTTCAGACCGGAATCGCATGGCTGGCCGCCTCGCTGACCTCGATCGCGCTCGCCGGCGTGTCGCAGTTCCTGGTGACCCGGGGTGGGGCCAAGATCGTCATGGCGATCGGGATGTTCCTGATCGGCGCCGGGATCATCTGGGCCACGCAGGTTCCCGTCCGCGGTCACTTCCTGGCCGATCTCGCCGGGCCGATGGCGGTCGCCGGCGCCGGCACGGCATTCTCGTTCATCCCGATCTCGATCGCCGCGCTGGCGGGGATCCAGGAGCGCCAGGCCGGACTGGCGTCAGGCCTTCTGAACACCTCCCAGCAGCTCGGTGGAGCGATCGGAATCGCAATCGCCTCGAGCGTCGCCGCCAGTCACACGAAGGCGCTGGCGGATGCCGGCAACGCTGTTCCGGCGGCGCTCACCGGCGGCTTCCAACACGCCTTCTGGGTGCTGGGAGCGATCGCCCTCATCGCCCTTCCCGCGATCGTGATGCTCGTGCGCCGGGGCGAGCTCACGGAGACAACCGATCCGCAGCTCGTCATCCGCGACGCGAAGCCCGCGCTCGCTGGGACGAACTGAACGACGACACCCTCACCACGACGAGAAAAAGGAGACGCACGATGTCCTCCACCAACGAGAAGACCACGATCGTCGTTGGCGCCAGCCGATGTCTCGGTCGCGGCATCGCCACCGCGTTTGCGCAGGATGGCGCGCCGGTGGTCGCGGTCGCGCGGACCGCGGCACCGCTCGACGAGCTGGCCAGCGGCCCCGGCGACATCCACCCCGTCCTCGCCGACGCCACCGACCCCGCCGTGCCTGCGGCGCTGCTCGACCGCTACGAGCCGGCCGCGGTCGTGCTGGTCGCGGGCGCCAGGCCGACGATGCTGCCGTTGCAGCAGCAGACCTGGGAGACGTTCTCGGTCAACTGGCACACCGACGTTCAGATCACGTTCAACTGGCTGCGCGAGATCCTGGCCAAGCCGCTGAGGCCGGCCAGCCGGGTGGTCGTGATCTCGAGCGGGGCGGCGTTGCAGGGTTCGCCGCTCAGCGGCGGCTACGCCGGCGCCAAGGCCACCCAGCGCCACATCACCGGCTACGCCCAGGACGAGGCGAGGCGCGCGGGTCTGGACATCACGTTCACCACCGTCCTGCCGCAGATCACGCCGCTGACCGAGCTCGGTCGCCCCGCCGTCGAGGCCTACGCGGCGCGCAATGGCCAATCCAAGGAGGAATACATGCGGGCGATCGGCACCCCGCTCACCCCGGAGGCCGCCGGCTCCGCGGTGGTTGAGCTCGTAAAGGCGGACGCATCGACGCTAGCTCCCGCCTACCTGCTGACCGGGAGTGGCCTGCGGAACCTGTCGTGAACGAACCCGGGCACGAGGAGCTCGGGGAAGTGCTACGCGGCCTGCGCCCTGCCGTTGCGCTCGCGGTGCTTGCACCCCGGCCAGCAGCAGGGCCGCCGCATCCCATCCTCGAGCTCCTCCTGGGTGCGCCGAATCCGGCGCTCGCGGGTGGTCTGCTGCTTGGCGTCCTCGACCCAGCAGATGAACTCGTTGCGGGCCAAGGGCGTGATGTCCTTCCAGGCGTCGAGTGCCGTGGCGTTGGCGAGCAGGGCCTTGCGCAAGTCCGTCGGCAGCTTATGCACGACCCCTCCGGGTACTGACTGGCCGCTCACGGTTTCCATGGTAGAGAGAGATCCACCCACCCCCAACCACCAGCGCTGCACTAGCATCGGGACGCGTTGCGGCACAAGCGCGGCTTCAGGACCTGGTTGATTGCGCTGATCGGCGCGGGAGTGCTCGTCGGAGCGCTCAGCACCTCCTCCGCCGGCGCGGTGCCAGTACGAGAACCGACCGGTGTACATCACCGATGACACTTTCAGCGGCGGCCGCTGCTCCAACGGCGGGGCACTGAGCAGCATCAGCGTCCAGTGGGACGTCCTGAACACCGAGTTCACCAACAACAAGGCGATCGGTTGGGGGGCAAACCCGGCCTCGCACGGGTCGCCGGGCGGGGGTAGTGGTGGCGCCATCTACACCGATGGTCGGGATGACAACGTGCTGATCGCCGGCACCGTGATGGACGGCAACAGCGCGAGAGAGGGTGGTGGCGCCGTCTTCGACGTCGTCGACACCGGCTGGGGCGCGCTGACCTTCAACGAGTCGCATCTGCACGACGACACGAGCGGAGAGTTCCAGACCTTCCCGGGCGTCTACTACAACCTCGATGGGCACGACGGTCCCCCGGTGATGATCAAGTCCACCGACCGCTGACCCGTCGCCGGAGCGCCCTCGGTTGCCGTGGACTTACGGTTGATGTAGGCTTACCGTGCGTGCTGGCTTACCGACCTGACCCTGACCCTGTCCCCGACCCCTGGACGGCGCTGGGGGACCCAACCCGGAAGGCGATCTTCGAGCTACTCGTTGGTCGCCCTCGCGCGGTCGTCGAGTTGGCCAGCGAGCTCCCCGTCAGCCGCCCGGCCGTGTCGCAGCACCTGCGGGTGCTCAAGAACGCCGGGCTGGTCGCGGACGAGCCGGCGGGTACCCGCCGGATCTATCGAGTCAAGCCGGATGGGCTGGCCGCATTGCGCGCGGATCTGGACCGCTTTTGGGGGAGTGCGTTGGCTGCGTACGAGGTGGCCGTCGAGCAATCAAGCGAGGAGGACACGAGAGCACATGGCGACGGTGGATGAAATGAGCAGCCACACACAGGGGCCACTGACGACGGTAAGACAGTCAGTTGTCGTCCCGGTGCCGATCGGGATTGCGTTCGAGGTATTCACCGAGCAGTTCGACCGCATCAAGCCCCGCGAGCACAACCTGCTGAGCGTCGAGATCGCGGAAACCGTATTCGAGCGCCACGTGGGGGGCCGCCTTTACGACCGGGGTGTCGACGGTAGCGAGTGCCGGTGGGCCCGCGTGCTCGCCTACGAACCGCCGCAACGGGTGCTGATCAGCTGGGACATCAGCCCGCGCTGGGAGATCGAGACCGACCTCGAGAAGACCAGCGAGGTCGAGGTCCGCTTCGTGGCCGAGGGTGAAAGCCGTACCAGGGTTCAGCTCGAGCACCGAAACCTGGACCGCCACGGCGACGGCTGGGAGATGCTCCGTGACGGCATCGCCGGCGACGGCGGTTGGCCCCTGTACATGCAGCGCTTCTCAGATCTCACTGTCCCGCAATGAAGCGGGCGACGTCGGTCCTGGTGATGTATCCATGGGTGACGCCCACGCACGCGTCGGCGGCCTGGGCCACCGCCGGCTGATGCAGGTTGATTCCGGCGGTGGCGAGCATCTCGTGGGTTATATCTCCGGTGCTGCTCGGGTCGGGGAAGCTCGGGAACCCGTGGCCTCGGATACAGCCGGCGAACGCCAGGAATGCGGCGGTTTGCGCTGGGCTGTTAGCCGGGCTCTGGTTCGCGCCGCCCTTTGGTACCAGAAAATGCTGGCAGGGCTTCAGGGCCGATAGGAACGCGGGTGAGTGCGGGGTGCTCGGGCTGAGTGACTCCTTGAAACCACGCGGAGAGGTGGTGGGGTCGGGGAGGTCGTTGACGCCGTGTGAGCGCATGCAGTCGGCGAAGCTGATCGCGGGCTGGAGCGAGTGAATCTGGCCCGACTCCTCGCTCGCGCTCGACGCGCTGGCGGAGCTGGGCGAGCTGGAGCCGCACGCGGCGAGGACCAGCGAGCACGTAGTAACTGCGATGGCGGTGGTGAGCATCAGTGGTGGGCGAGAACGCATGATGTGTCAGTTCCTTTCAGTCACTAGCGGGAAAAGCGACGTCGATTTCGAGTCCGCCGCCGATGAGGGCTTGTGCACTGACGGAGGCATCGTGTGCGTTCGCGATCGCCTGGACGATGGCCAGGCCGAGTCCGACCCCGTTGGCAGAGCGGCCGGCGAGGCGTTGAAAAGGTTGGAACAGACGGGTGACTTCGCCGGCGGGAATGACGGGTCCGGTGTTCGTGATCGTGAACACGGCGCGACTCCCGGCGGTGGACGTGACGACTTCGAAGCCTCCGCCCGGGAGGTTGTGGTGAACGGCGTTCGTGACCAGGTTCGCCACGAGCCGCTCGATCAGCTGGGGATCGCCCGTCGTGCGGGCGGGGTCCAGCGTCGCCTCGCTTCTGAGTCCGCGATGATCGTGCACGCGCAGGACCTCGTCGGCAGTCGCGGCGAGGTCGATTTGCTCGCGCCGCAGACCCCCGTGCTCGCTCCGGGCGAGCGTGAGCAGCGCCTCGAGCAGTCGTACTTGGCGCTGGAACGCGGCGGCGACGGCCTCGCCCATCTCACGCAGGGCGGCCGTCCCCGCGTTCGGGTCGGCGAGTGTGGCCTCCGCGAGTGCGAGCTGGACCGTGATCTCGCCGCGCAGCTCGTGGGCGGCGTAGGCGAGGAAACGCTGCTGCGAATTCGTCATGCGGCAAGCTCATCAACCCAACCTGAGCGGATCGCCCCTCGGTATGAGAGCTTGCTGAGAGCTTGCTGAGAACTCGGATGATTAATTCCGCGGGCCGCACCGACGAGGCCTTCGGCCTCGCGGCCCGCTATTGGCCGTTGCTGTGGAAGCGGAATGTCAGGAGTGCCCCGCCGCCGTCCGCGTTGACAACGGTGACGCTGCCTCCGTGGTCGTCGGCGGTCTGCTTGACGATCGCGAGCCCGAGCCCCGACCCGGGCAGAGCGCGAGCCGCGGGGGCCCGGTAGAAGCGGTCGAAGACGTGGGGCAGGTCGTCCTGCGCGATGCCGGGCCCGTGGTCGCGCACGGTCAGGCTCCGGTCGGCGAGCCGGACCTCAACGGTGCCCCCGGGCGGGCTCCACTTGATCGCGTTATCGAGCACGTTGTCGACGGCACGCTCGAGCCGCGAGCGCGCCCCGACGAACTGGCAGGGCTCCAGTTCGGTCTCGAAGCGCAGCCCGGACGCCCTGTGCTGCGCCCGGTCGACCGCGGCGGTCACGAGCTCGTCGAGCGCGAGCGGCTCGCGCGCGTCGACGGACCGACCGTCGCGGGCGGCCTGGATGAGATCGCCGACCAGTGCCGAGAGCCGCTCCATGGCGCGGACGGCCGAGCCGAGCACGCGTTGGCGCTGTTCAGGGGGCAGGTCTTCACGCGCGAGTAGCTCGAGGTTCGTGCGGTGCGCGGTCAGCGGCGTGCGCAGCTCGTGCGACGCGTCGGCGATCAGCTGCTGCTGAGCGTGTTGGGACTCGTCGAGCGCGGCGAGCATCGCATTGAAGTCCGCGGCTAGGCTCGCCAGCTCGTCTCGTCCCGTGACCGGGATCCGCTGGTTGAGATCACGCGTCGCGCTCACGTCTCGCACCGCGCCCGCGAGCGCGCGCACCGGGCGCAGCACCGCATTCGCGGCCAGGCGCCCGAGTAAACCGGCCGTGAGCGCCCCGCCGATTGTCAGGGCGATCAGTAGCCACCGAATGCGACTGATCGTCGTGCTCGTCCCGGTTAGCGGCTCGGCCGTCCGGATCAGCCCGTCGCGGGTGGACGAAAGCGGCATCGTGTACAGCGCCATCTGCACGCCCCGGTACCGAACGTCCCGGAAGTACGCGGGCGCCACTCCTCGTGCCACCGATGCGTCCAGGCCGATCGCCGGGACAAACCCATCAAGACTCTGCCCGAGAGGGCCCTTGCCGGGTAGCGCCGCCAGCTTCTCGTTCGTCGCGGCGCTCAGGCTTGGGATGACCTGGAAATAGGTGGAACCCCCGTCGGTGGTGCCAAAGAGCGGCCCGGCGCTCTGCGGTTTGTCGCCGACGCGGGACTTGACAGGTGCCGGCCCCTTCCCGATGGGCGAAAGCTTCGGCGATCCGAGCGTGTTCTCCACGTTCCACTTCGAGGAGACGCCCTCGGCGAGCTGAATCAAGGAGGCGTCGACCTGCTCTTGCAGGTTCGAGCGCACCGAGTAATAGATCACCAATGACGCGATCGCGAGTGCGACGAACACCGCACCGCCCCCGGCCACCGTCAATCGCGTGCGCAGGCTCACGGCTCTCGCAGCGCGTAGCCGACCCCGCGCACGGTGTGGATCAGGCGCGGCTCGCCCCCCGCCTCCGTCTTTCGTCGCAGGTAGCTGATGTACACCTCGAGCGGGTTCGAGGTCGGGCCGAAGTCGTAGTTCCAGACGCGCTCCACGATCACCCCGCGCGTCAGCACCTGGCGTGGATTGCGCAGGAACAGCTCGAGCAGCGCGTACTCCGTACGCGTCAACTCGAGCCGGCGTCCGCCGCGGGAAGCCTCGCGCGTCTGGCGATCGAGCGAGAGCCCGGCGAACCACAGCGGCGCGTCCTCACCTGCTGGGCGCGTTCGGCGCAACAGCGCGCGTACGCGCGCGAGCAGCTCCCCCAACCCGAACGGCTTGACCAGGTAATCGTCGGCCCCGAGGTCCAAGCCGCGGATCGTGTCCTGCTCCGAGTCGCGCGCCGTCAGGATCAAGACGGGCGTGCGGTTCCCCGACGCGCGCAGGCGCCGGCACACCTCGAACCCATCCAGGTTCGGCATCAGCACGTCCAGGACAACCGCGTCGAACTCCGTCTGGCCGAGCCGCTTCAACGCGGCAAGACCATCGGTCGCGGTCGCGACTCTGTGTCCCTCGAGTTCAAGCGCGGTCTCAACCGCCTCGCGCACGTCCGGATCGTCGTCGACGACGAGCACGCGGCCGCCCCGAACCTCAGTCGCCTCCAGCGAAAGCGCCACAACACAAGTGAATCACCGCAACCTGAGCGGGCCGCACCTGAAGCTGAGAGCTTGCTTAAGGGTTCATGAGACGCCCGGCTGCGCGCAACTCACAGAAGCTTGGCCAACGGAACCCGGGAAGCGTCAACCGGGTCGAGCAGCGCCTGCAGGGCCGAGTCATACGACGGAAACGACAGCACTCCGCCGTCGTGGAGGACCATCAAGAACCTGTCCATGCGGCGCAGGAACGCGCGATCGTGGGACACCGCGACGACCGTGCCCTGGAAGCTGTCGAGCGCCTTCTCGAGCGCCTCTGAGGAATCGGTGTCGAGATTGTCGGTCGGCTCGTCGAGCAGCAACAGATTGTGACCCTCGAGCTCCAACATGAGGATCTCCAGCCGGGCCTTTTCCCCGCCGCTGAGCACGTCGTAGGGGCGCCGCGAGGCGTCGGCCAGGCCGTAGCGCGCGAGCGCCGACATCGCCGCCTTCATTTCGCCGCGTTGCGAAAGCACGATGTCCAGCACGCCGCGACCCGAGAAGTCGGCCCGCGATTGAAGCTGGGTGAACAAGCCCGTCGACACCCGAGGGCCGATCCGAAGCTCTCCACCGTCCGCGGCTCTCGCGCCCGCCAGAACGTTTACGAGCGCGCTCTTGCCCGACCCATTGGGACCGATCACCCCGATGCGCTCACCGAAGTGAATCTCTTCGGAGAACGGCGCCACCAGTCCGGCGATCTCGAGCGAGCGCAGGTCGAGCACGATTCGCGCCGAGTCGCCGCCGGCGATCCGTACGGCGATGGCCTGGTCGGAGACCGGCGATGGCGGCGGACCTCCCGCTCGAAACCGGCGCCACCGCGATTCCATGGCGTCGGCCCGCTTGGCCCAGTCGGGGGCATATCGAGCGCGCTCCTTGAAGGTCTTCATCAGTCGGAACAGCCGTCGTTCCTCCTCGTGCCAGCGCTTCACGGCGTCCCCGAGTCGCCGCTGGCGATCCTCGCGCGCCTGGGCATAGGTGGCGTATGAACCGCCATGCACCCACGCGCCGTTGCCCTCCAAGGTCACGATCGTTCCCACCGCGCCGGACAGGACCTCGCGGTCGTGCGAGATCATCAGGATCGTCTTCTTGGATGCGCGGACCCGGCGCTCGAGCGCCAGCTTGGCCGGTACGTCGAGGAAGTTGTCAGGCTCGTCGAGGAGCAGGACGTCTGCGTCGGAGTTGAACAGCACGTCGAGCACGAGCTGCTTACGCTCGCCGCCGGACAGCGTCCGTGCCGGTCGGTCGGCGACCTCGGCAAACGAGACGCCGACGATGCGCCGGCAGGCCGCGTCCCACTGGCCCTCCAGCTCGTAGCCGCCGAGCGTGGACCAGTCGGCGATCGCCTCCCCCAACTTGATGCCCGCCGACGGATCGCCCCCTTCGAGCTGGGCCTCGAGCACCAGCATGCTCTCGCCGGCCTGGCGCAGCGCGCGAGGCGCCAGCGACAGGAGCAGCGCGCGAACCGTCAGCTCGCCGTCGCGGACGCCGACGTCCTGCGGCATATAGCCCGCGAGCCCGCCGACAGCGCGCTCGCCCTCGTCGGGCGCCAGTTCCCCGACCAGGATCTTCAGCAGCGTGCTCTTGCCGACCCCGTTCGTGCCCACCAGCCCCACGTGCTGCCCCGGTGCGATTCGGAACGACACGTCCGAGAAGAGGAGATCGCCGCCGGGATGGGCGTACGCCAGATTCGAGACTGCCACGTGCGCCACAGCCCCATCTTCCCACGCGCATACCTATAGCCTGGATCCGTGCTGTTGATGGGGTTGGGAGAGCAGGGTTGCTCGCACTGACGCGACGCGTGCATTGCTGATGCCCGGCGGCCGACGCCGATGAGACCGAGCGGTCTCCTTCTCTGGCGCGGGATGCGCTGGCGGCTGGGCATCTCGCTGCTGACGGTGCTCACCTCGGCCATCGCCGTGGGGGCCGCGGTGCTCGGACCGCTGTACCTGCAAGCCGCGGGCGATTCGGTCGTGCGCACGACGCTCGGGGCGGCATCGGTCGAGGACTCTGGCGCGACCCTGTCCGCCCCGCCCGGAGCGGTGGCTTCACTGGACCAGCTGCAAAGCGCGGAGCGGATCGTCGAGGCCGCCGGCGGCCCTCACCGCTTCTACGGCGCGCCGATCACGACGGTTTTGAGCGGCGTCGGCCTGGCCGCCTCCCGGGTTGGTGCGGTGCGGTCGCAGTTGCTCGCCAGGTCCGGCATCTGCGGTGTCCTGCATTTCGAGGCCGGCGGTTGTGACATGGCCTTTGACGACGTGGCGGTCAGCGACCGCAGCGCCCGGGAGCTGGGAGTGTCGGTGGGCGCGGTGATTCACGCGAGCGTCCAGGGGCGGAGCAAACCGCTAGCGCTGCACGTCACCGGCATCTACTCGGTACCCAACCTTGACGCCTCGTATTGGTGGGGGAACGCGAGTGGTTACTTCCCGTTTGGGCAGGTGACGGGCGGATTCAACCGGGTCCCAGAGGTCGACTCGCTCGTCACCTCTCCCGCGACCGCGCTGGCCGTTCCAGTTCAAGAGGCACCGCAGCTCACGGGTCAGGTCGCGCTCCGTGCCGGCAGCGTCGGCCTCGCCGAGGAAGCCTCGGTTCGACGAGCGCTATCGGACGCCAGCGCGACTGTCGTCGCGCGCGGCGTGATCCTGAACACGCAGCTTGCCTCCCTGCTGGCGGGTGCCGATTCCCAGCGTCACGCCATGTCGACGATCGTCGCTGTCGCCGCCGTCCAGTTGGTCGTGCTGGCCATTTGGGTCCTCGCCGGCCTGCTCGTCCGCTCGAGCGACGCCCGTCACGCGGAGATTCGCGTGGCCCGCCTTCGCGGATTCCCACCGGTCAGCGTCCTCGCGGTGAGCGCGCTGGAGCCCGCCGCTCTCTGCACGCTGGGCCTCGCGCTCGGGCTCGGCGCCGCCTGGGCTGCCGTGGTGCTCGCGCGAAACGACGTCCTTGACCCTGCCGCCGTCATATCCCCCGACGGCTGGACGTTCGCCGCCCTCGGAGTAACCGTGGCAGCGATGGCCGGTGCCCTGGCGTTTGGCACGGCGAGGCAACTGCGCTGCTCCGACGACCCGGACGCGCCGGCGGCTTCACGTGCATCGTCGCGGCGGGCCGGCTTCATCGTCGACATCGTGCTGCTTGTCCTGGCCGCGGTGGCCCTGGTCGCGCTCGAGACGAACGGGAGCCTTTCGGGGCACACCAACCCGATCGCTGCCGCCGCGCCCGGCCTGATCGCGCTGGGAACGGCCGTCATCGCCGTCCAGTGCGTCCTGCTTGCGTGCCGCGCGGGCGTCTCCGCGAGCGCCTATTCCGATCGGATCGCGATCTTTCTCGCGCTGCGCCAGATCGTCCGGCGTCCCGCCGCGATGCGGCAGACCCGGGTTCTGATCATCGCCCTGTGTCTGGCCTGCTTCGCGGTCTCCGCGTGGTCGGTCGCGCACTCAAACCGGGCCGCGGCCGCGACGTTCACCGTCGGAGCCAAGGAGGTCGTAACCGTGACCCCACGCGGGGTCGGTCTTATGCAGGCGGTCGACCGAGCAGACCCGCGTGGACGCTTCGCGATGGCCGCGGTCCAGATCACGACGGCAAGCTCCACCGTGCTCGCGGTCGATGCGGCCCGACTGACCGCCGCGCTCCCGTGGCCCAACGACATCTCGCGCACGTCGCTGCCCGCCGCGAGCCACCTGCTCGCGCCGTCGACCGCTCCGACGATCAAGCTCCCAGACACGTCGGTGCGGCTGACGGCGACCGCCGCGGTCTCCGGGGCAAGCCGCGGCTTCAAGAATCTCGAGGTCGGCTTGTGGGCCTTCAACCCGCAGGCCGGAACCACGATCGTCGACCTCGGGCGACTTCACCTCGGTGAGTGGACCTACGGAGGGACGCTCGGCGTCGGGTGTTCCGGCGGATGTCGGCTCGCGGGATTGGGCTTGATCCCGGCGCCGGGCCGCAACGCCCCGGCCTCAGGCGCGGTCCGGTTCACTGTCACGGGCCTATCGGCGGGCGCACCCTCCGCCTCGACGCCGCTGGGTTTTGACCCGTCGCCCCGGAGTTGGCGCTCGGCCGATGCCTCGATCCGGATCCAGACCGGCGCCGCCGGCGGTCTGGCGCTCGTCGTGCCCGCCAGCGCGATCGCCAACTACACGGGTGCGGTCGGCTATGCCACCGCGCCCATGGTCTCGCCGGCGGACCATCCGACGGTGCTTCCGGCCGCCGTCACCTCCGAGATCGAGTCGATCAACGGCGTCGCCGGCGTTCGAATCGCCGGCTTCGACGGCAACACGCTCACGGTGGCCTCGAGCATCACGGCGTCGGCGCTCCCGCGCGTCGGCGACAACGCGGCGATGGTTGACCTCGACCTTCTGAGTCGCTCGCAGGTCGGCCCGACGATCCCCGATACCGCCGACCAGGTGTGGCTCGGGCCGGCGGCTCCGAGCGACGCGATCGCGCGGTTGCAGGCGGCGGGCCTACGGATCGATCGAATCGAAACCGCCTCGGCGGTGCTTCACCAACTCGACCAGAGCGCACCCGCCCTCGCGGACGACTTTCTGCTGGTCGCAACGATCGTGGCACTGCTCGCCGCCGCCGCCAGTACGTTGGGAGCGCTCGGCGCCAATACCCGACAACGAGCCACCGAGCTGACCGCGCTGGAGCTCACCGGAGTCCCGCGAACCGTGCTCGCGCGCTCGCTCGCCCTGGAGTCAGCGGTGCTCGCGCTCACCGCGCTATTCGGCGTGGCCGGTGGGGTGCTCGCGGCGATCATCGCGATTCCCTCGCTTCCCGAACTGGGCGCGCCTGCGCTCATCCCACTCCAGTACGAACTGCCCGGGGGTCTGGTCGCGGCCGTGTCGGCCGTCGTCGTCGCGGTGATCCTGCTGGCCACGGCCGCGGTCGCCGCCGTCCTCGTTCATCGCATGTCACCGGTTCTGTTGCGCATGGCACCCAATGACAGCGCTGGCTGAGTCACCCCTCGCGGGCGCAGATGTGATCTGTGCCGGGCTGGTCCACATCTATCCCGGAGAGGACGGGCCGATCGTGGCCCTGCGCAACCTCGATCTGGAGGTGCGGGCAGGCGAGATGATGGCGTTGCTTGGGCCGTCCGGCTCGGGCAAGTCGACGCTGCTGGCGGTGCTGAGCGGGATGCTGCGGCCGACCGCCGGCAAGGTCCTGGTCGCGGGTCATGACATGGCCCGCCTGGACGAGGGGAGGATAAGTCGCTTGCGCGCCACCGATCTGGCCCTGCTCCTCCAGGACCCGCTCGAGAACCTGATCCCGTATGCCACCGCGCTCGAGAATCTGGCCTTTGTTCAGCGCGGAGCGCGCCGCCGCCGCTGGTCGCTCCGCTGGACACCCGACGAGCTCGTGGACACCTTTGGTCTGGGGCCGATCGCTTCTCGGCCGGTCTACCAGCTATCAGGGGGCGAGCAGCAGAAGGTGGCGATGGCGAGCGCGGTGGCGACCTCGCCGCGCGTGCTGGTGGCCGACGAACCGACCACCAACCTCGATGCGGCGAGCCGGAATGCGGTGATCGACGGTCTGCGGCGCGCTCGCGAAATCAGCGGTGCGACGATCATCGTCGCCACGCACGACGCCATAACCGCGGCAGCCTTCCCGCGCACCTTGACAATCTCACACGGGGCGATCGGCGAGGAGGGCCGGGGCGGGCGGCGCTTCGCGGTGGTCGGGCGAGACGGCACCGTACAGCTGCCATCCGAGGTGGCCGCGCTGTATCCCGCCGGGAGCCTGTTCCGGGTGGTGATGACCGACAGCGGGGTCGAGCTGCGGCCCGAGTCCCCGAGCGAAGATGAACGTGCACCGGAGGCGGGAGGCGGTTCAACTTCTGAGATGCCATGGGAGGAGCGGTGAGCATCGGCGAGCTCAAGGCCGAGGCCCTCTCGATTCGAGACGAGGCGACGGTGTTCGTCGAGAATCTCGACCTTCAGGTCCGAGCCGGGCAGATACTCGGGGTAGGCGGACCATCCGGATCGGGCAAGACCACCCTGCTCTACGCCGTCGGCGGCCTTCTCCCCGCTGCGGGCGGCCGGATGCTCGTCGATGGCTCCCCGGTTGTGCTGTGGAGAGACGCGTCGGTCGGGATCGTCTTTCAGAACCTGTGTCTCGTCCCGTTGCTGAGCGCCCAGGAGACCGTGGCGCTGCCGCTCCAGGCCAAGGGGATCTCCAAACGTGAGGTCGCCGAGCGCTCAGCGGCCGGGCTCGCCGTGCTCGGGTTGGGCGAACACACCGCCCAGCTCGTCGGCGAGCTGTCGGGCGGGCAGCGCCAGCGCGTCGCGGTGGCCCGCGCGCTGGCCACCCATCCGGATGTGATCCTCGCCGACGAGCCCACCTCTGCGCTGGACCCACACTGGCGGCAGGTCGTGCTCGAGCTGTTGATCGCCGCGGCCCGGCGCGGCGCCGTCGTGGTGGTCGCCTCCAGCGATTCAGAGGTGACGTCGGTCTGCGACGCGCTGATCACCCTCGCGTAGCCTCCGAGGTATGCGCCCGCCGCTCTGGCTGCAATGGGTCGTGTCGATCGTGGTCGCTGCGGCCGTGATCTTCGGGCTGGTTCGCTTCGTGCAGAGCAACACCGACAACCAGATCACGACGGAGAGCCCGGCCGGAGAGGTGCAGGCCAACCGGGAGGCCGAGATCCTGGTGGGTCAGGATCAGGCACCCCACTCGGTACGCCTGCCCGGCGGGATTCCTGCTCTGGCTGCGATCAATCGAGCAATTCGCTCGGACATGACCGCGACGATCAGCCAGGGCTCGCTCAACGGGCCGTTGCAGCGCTCCTCGTGCGCGCTGACCGGTACGTCCGGCAAGGGCGGGCGGAGGTTCAGCTGCACCGCCTCGGCCGCCGGCGTCAGCTATCCGTTCCTCGGCGTCGTCGACGCGCAGACCCGGACGATCGTCTACTGCAAGCGGGACCCGCCGCCGGTTCCATCGCAGAACGTTCCCGTGAGCCCTCGGTGCACGGCCTAGCGTCGCGCTAGCCTCCCACCCGCTGCGAGCCGTCCGCCCCGTGCTACTCGAATCGACCAAAGCCCCTGCAACCACCTTGCCGCGAGGTGAGTCATGCCGGCGATGAAGTGGTGGGGCTGGGGCGAGGAGGGGATCGCCTTCACGCACCGGGACAAGCCGGCCCTGGCGCCGTTCATCCATAAGTCGATCGGGGTCGACGTCCGCGTCAACGGCGCCGCCCCGATTTCCTTCGACCACCTTCGCATCGCGGAGCCGAACCTCCCGCCCGAGCTGCGCACCGAACTCGAGCAGGCGGTCGGCGAAGGATTCGTCTCGAGCGATGCGCTCGATCGCGTCGTCCACTCGCGCGGAAAGTCGCTGCGCGACCTGATCCGGCAGCGGCACGGCGAGCTGGCCCGTCTTCCGGACGTGATCGTCCGGCCTGCCAACCAGGACGAGGTGAGCGCCACGGTGCAGGCGGCGCTGCGCGCGGACGCGGTCATCATCCCGTTCGGCGGCGGCTCGTCGATCTCTGGCTCGCTGGAGGCTCCGACCGACGAGTCACGCCCGGTTATCTCGGTCGATCTCGAACGGCTCGACCAGGTGCTCGACATCGACGCCGGATCCCGTCTCGCCCGCGTGCAGGCCGGTGTGTTCGGCCCTCACCTGGAGGAGCAGCTGGCCGCGCGCGGCTACACCTTTGGCCACTTCCCCGACTCGTTCCCGCACTCGACGCTCGGTGGCTGGATCGCCACCAGATCCTCGGGGATGCAGTCCGATCGCTACGGCGACATCGCGGACATGGTCAAGGGACTCCGCGTGGTGACGCCGGCCGGGCTGCTCGTGACCCGGCCGGTCCCCGCGGCCTCCAACGGCCCCAGCGTGCGCCAGATGGTTCTGGGCAGCGAGGGTCGCCTCGGGATCATCACCGAGGCCACGGTGCACGTCCGGCGGATTCCCGAGCGGCGCACGATCCTCGGCTACCTGTTTCCGACCTGGGCCGATGGCCTGGAGGCGATGCGCGATCTGGCCGGGAGCGAGCACTCGGCGTCGGTGACCCGCGTCTCGGATGCGAACGAGACACAGTTCTCGTTCGCCATGCGTGCCAATCCCAAGCGTGTCGACCACCTCCAATCGGTCGCCCTTCAGAACTACCTCCGCCGGCGACGGGGATGGGATCCCGGGCAGATGTGCCTCTCGTTCATCGGCTATGAAGGCAGCGAACGGCACGTGACGGCGCAGCGACACGCGGTGGGAAGGCTCGTCAAGCGCCACGGTGGACTGTGCATCGGGTCGGGCCCCGGCGTCCTCTACGACCAGAAGAAGTTCGACATCCCCTACATCCGCGACTTCCTGCTCGACCGCGGAGCGCCGGGCGACGTCTCGGAGACGGCGACCACGTGGAGCAACCTCATGCCGCTGTACGCCGCGGTCACCGCCGCGGCAAACCGCGCGTTCGCCGAGCTGAACACCCAGGGTTACGTGATGTGCCACCTCTCGCACAGCTACCACGCGGGCGCCTGCCTCTATTTCACGTTCGCCTTCAGGGCGAGAACGGACGACTCGATGCTCGCCGAGTACGAGGTGGTCAAGTCCGCCATCCAGCAGGCGTTCGTCGACAACGGGGCCACGCTCTCGCATCACCATGCCGTCGGCACCGAACATGCCCGGTGGCTGTTGGAGGACATCTCGGCCCCGGGGGTCGCGATGCTCGGCGCCCTGTTCGACGGGTTCGACCCGGGTCGCCACCTGAACCCCGGGAAGATCGTCTGACGCCGGGCTACGCGTCGAGAACGGCTAACGCACCCGGCGAGCCGGCGAGATGTGCCTCGAGGCCGTCGAGGGCATCGGTGTCGAGCTTGTCCGGCACGTCCCGGCCGATGATCCCGAGTGCCTCCTCGGGAGCGAGGGGGGACGGTAAGGTCGGTCGGCGGTGAGCGCCTCGTAGATGTCGGCCACCGCCAGAACCCGCATTGGCAGGTCGAGGTCGTCGGCTTGCAGCGAGCGGGGATAGCCGCTCCCGTCGAGCTTTTCGTGGTGGTTGGCGGCCAGGTCAGCCAGCTCGGCGAAGCAGGGTGCTCGCTCGAGAATTCGCAGCGTGTGTACCGGGTGCGTCTTGATCGCGCGGAACTCCTCGTCGGTCAGCTTGCCCGGCTTGTCCAGGATGTGGTTCGAGACGGCGAGCTTGCCGATGTCGTGCAGCAGGCCGGCCCGGAGCAGGATCCGCCGCGCCATCGGGTCGAAGCCGAGGGCTGCGCCGATCCCGTCGGCGATCTCCGCCACGCGCTCGGAGTGCCGGGCGGTGAAGGGAGACTTCGCGTCGATCACGCGCGCAAACGCCTGGGCGATACGGTCGAGGCGCTCGTCGTCGCCGGCCAACGCCAGGTCGGGTGGCTCCCACTCGGAGACGTCGGGTGACTCGAGCGCGCCCCAGAACTCGCGGTCGCCGCAGAAGCGCAGGAAGGCGTCGACCAGGCCGGGATCGAACCAGCGCCCGCGCCGGCGCTTGGCCACGCGGCGTGCTGCCTCCAGGCCGCCGGCGGCGTGAAACACCTCCACCGTCTGGGCCAGGCGCAGGATCCGCGCGGCCAGCGGGATCTCCTCTCCACGCAGTCCGTCCGGCATCCCACGTCCGTCCCAGTGCTCGTCGAGGCTGCGGATCGCCCCCGCGGTCTGCTCGGACAGGAACAGCATGCGTGCGATCTCGGCCCCGCGGTCGCAGCGTGCCTCCATGAACTTGCGGGTCACGTCGCCCTCGTCGCGAATGCCTCGCAGCACCTGCAGGCGCCGTCGGAGCCCTGTCTCGGGAGCGGCGGTCCGTAGCGACCACACGAACGCGGCACGCCGATCGGTCCAGTCGACCAGCTTCGAGGTCGCCTTGGCCGCTCGGTCGTCGGTGTCGAACAGCATTGCCATGCGGTTGGCGTTGGCCGAGCAGCCGGCGTCCTTGAGCAGCAGCGCGTAGGAAAGGGCGCCGATCACGCCGGACAGAGCAATCTGCGGCACGCCAGCTTGAATCGGACCACTGCCGGGTGGGCTTGAGCGGATCGATCTAGAGCTGGCCCGTTGGGTCAGCGGGCCGGGGGCGTGCGAGACTCAGCGAACCGGGTGGCAGACCGTGTTCAGCCACGAGCAGCGCACCACGGTCCCGATGATCCAAGCGCGCGGGACCGGCCCCCAGAACCGGCTGTCGTCTGACACGCCCCGGTTGTCGCCCAGGAGGTAGTACTCCCCGGCTGGCACCCGGACCGGCGTGGGGAAGTTGCAGGAGTCATCGCGGGCACAAGGCGCGATGTACGAGTCGGCCTCCCTGATGCCGTTGCGGAGGACGTGCCCGTTGACGATCGACAGGTAGTCACCCGGCCCCGCCACGACGCGCTTGACGAAGATCGAGCTCGACTCCTGCGGCAGCGGCGTGTCGCACGGCTGGGTCGATCCGCTCCCCTGATCGCTCGCGCCGCAGACCGGATCAGCCGGACGAGCGCCCGCGGGCGGATGGAACACGACAATGTCGCCGATCGCGGGCGTTCCGAGGTTCGCGGCCGCGACCTGCTCTCCGACCTGGAGTGTGGGCTCCATCGAGGAGGACGTCACGCGATAGCGCCCGACGCTGTGATGCGTCGCCAGTCCCAGACCGGCCGCCGCGAGCACGCCGAGGGCAAGCAGTCGCCGACCCAGCCGGCGCCGGATCGGCGTTCCCAGCGGCACCGGAACCGGGGCGGCGGGCATCGACAATTGGTCCATCACCGTGTGGATCGGCATCGTCCGCTCGGGCCTTGAACCGAGCGTCGGCGTCGCGCGACCGCCGCCAGGTATGGTCTCGCCGATATGTCCGGAGACGACGTCCATCGCGTGGTCGTCATCGGCGGCGGTTTCGGCGGCGTCCAAGCCGTGGACAAGCTGCGCCGCGCCCCCGTCGACGTCACGCTGATCGACCGGCGCAACTTCCACCTGTTTCAACCGCTGACCTACCAGGTCGCCACCGGGGCCCTGTCGCCCGGCGACATCGCCTATCCGCTTCGCGCGATCTTCACGCGCGCCAAGAACATCCGGGTCTTGATGGCGGAGGCGTCGCGCCTCGATCTCGCCGGCCGGCAGGTTCACCTGCGCTCGGTTGGCGGGGTGCCGGCGCCGGAGTCGGTCCCGTACGACACGTTGATCGTGGCCGGGGGGTCGCGCTACTCCTACTTCGGCCACGACGAGTGGAGCGAGCACGCCGCCGAGGTGAAGTCGCTCGAGAGCGCGCTGGCCGTCCGCGGCCAGATCCTGGCCGCCTTCGAGGCCGCCGAGGGGGATCCGGACATCAGCCGACGCGATGCCTGGCTCACGTTCGTGGTCGTGGGCGGCGGCCCGACCGGCGTCGAAATGTCAGGCCAGATCGCCGAGCTCGCCCGCGACACTTTGCACGGCGACTTCCGCGCGATCGATTCGCGCACGGCCCGGATCCTGCTCGTCGAGGCCGGAGATCGGTTGCTCTCGAGCTTCCCGCACTCGCTCTCGCGCAAGGCGCAGCGCTCGCTTGAACGCATCGGCGTCACGCCGATGCTGCACGCCACCGTGGTCGATCTCGACGGCGAGTCGGTAACCATCGAGCGCGGAGATCAGGGCGATAAGCGAGAGCGCATCCAGACGCGGACGATCGTGTGGGCCGCGGGCGTCACCGCGTCGAGCCTGGCCTCCGGGCTGAGCGAGCTGACCGGTGCCGAGCTCGATCGCGCGGGCCGGATCACGGTTGAGTCGGACCTGACCCTCCCGGGGCATCCCGAGGTGTTCGCGCTCGGCGACATGGTGCGAGTCCGCACCGCGAAGGGCGACGTCAAGACGTACCCGGGGGTCGCGCCCGTCGCGATGCAGCAGGGGCGCTACGCGGCGAAGGTCGTGCGAGCGCGACTGGCCGGCGAGAGCACCTCGCCGTATCACTACATCGATAAGGGCAACCTGGCCACGATCGGGCGCGGGGCCGCGGTGGCCGACATCAAGGGCCTGCGGCTGAGCGGCTTTCTCGCCTGGATCACCTGGGCGTTCGTCCACCTCTGGTACCTGGTTGGGTTCAGCAATCGGTTGCTGGTCTACACGCAATGGTCGATCAGCTTCTTCAACCACGGGCGGGCAGCTCGGCTGATCACCCGACAGGAGGGCGCGGAGCCCCACGAACGAACCGGGGGTTAGGTCGTGAACCAGGCCGAGCTGCTGATCGGCGGCTTGCTGGTGGCGGTCGCCGGGCTGGGCGCGCTCGCCCGCCGGCTCTCGATCCCCTATCCGATCGTCCTCGTCGTTGGAGGAGCGATCTTCGGCTTCATCCCCGGCGTGCCGACGGTCAAGCTCGACCCGGACGTCGTGCTGGTCGTATTCCTGCCGGTCCTGGTGTACGGAGCGGCGTTCTTCGCGAACCTCGCCGACATCCGGCGTTTCAACCGCTCGGTCACCCTGAGCTCGGTCGGGCTGGTGCTCGCGACGATGACCGCGGTGGGATTCGTCGCCCACGACGTCATCGGCATGGCCTGGGCGCCGTCGTTCGTCCTCGGCGCGATCGTCTCCCCAACGGATCCGCTCGCGTCCGGCCTGATCATGCGCGACCTCGACGTGCCACGCCGGATCGTCAGCGCCGTGGAGGGCGAGGGACTGTTCAACGACGCCACCGCGCTGGTCGCGTACCGCGTCGCGATTGGTGCGGTCGTGGCCGGGTCGTTCTCCCTCGGCCACGCCAGTCTCCAGCTCGTCGCGGACGCTGCGGGTGGGATCGCGATCGGGCTCGCGGTCGGTTGGATCATCGCCGAGATCCGTAAACGCACGCCCGACCCGCAGATCAGCGTGACCATCTCGCTCGTCAGCGGCTACGCGGCGTTCGTGCCCGCCAACGCCGTCGGCGCGTCGGGCGTGCTCGCCGCGGTCACGACGGGCATCTACATGGGCCTGCGCGGGCCGAGCATCATCCCGGCCCGCGTCCGTCTCGAGGGTTTCTTCGTCTGGGACATCCTCGACTTCCGGGCGCGGCTGGGCGCGACCAAGGCGGCGCTGGCCCAGATCGATGCGTTACGCAGCGAGGATTGGACTCGGGACGACACGCTCGACCGGATGCGCGCCAGCTACGAGTTCCGCAAGCGCCGGCTGTCGGCGCGCGCCGGCAAGATCGAGGACGACGGTTACGAGGACCGCTCGCACGCCTACCAACAGGTGGTGCAGATGGTGCTGGCGGCCCAGCGCGATGCGCTCGTCAACCTGCGCCGCGACGGGACGATCTCCAACGAGACGATGAACCGCGTGATCCGGGAGCTCGACCTGGAGGAGTCGCGCCTCGAGATTTAGCTATCGCCGCGAGATGAGCACTCGGGTTTGACCGCCCGGGGCGACACCGAGCCTCACGATCGCGTCGCCGACCGCGACCGTATCCAGCCACACGCTCTCGTGCTCGTTGAGCTGTCCGAGCACGGCTACCTGCTGCATCGCGCGGGCGAGGCGAGCGACTTCTTCCGGCGTGCCCACCAGCCGCTGGACACCGTCCTCGGTCCCGAACGTGATGGCCAGTCCCTCGGCCGTCTGATGCGCTTCCAGCAGTTCCAGACTCATGGATCCCTCCAGTCTATGTACGACACGAACGCGGTTACCCGGGCGCGTCTTCCGTGAAGCGAATAGGCTGCATTCGTCGCCGCAGACCACCGAGCAAAAGGAGAGGCGATGAGCGAGACGCGGGTCAAGTTCGTGCTCGACGAGCCGGACATCCCCACTCACTGGGTCAACCTGATGGCCGACATCGTTGATCCGGACAATCCGCCGCCGCCGCCGCTCCATCCAGGCACCAAGCAACCCGCCGGCCCGGACGACCTGACGCCGATCTTCCCGATGGAGCTGATCCTCCAAGAGGTGTCGGCCGAGCCCGAGATCGAGATCCCCGAGCCCGTGCGCGACGCGTACAAGCTGTGGCGCCCGACGCCGCTGTTCCGCGCCCGCCGCCTGGAGCGCGAGCTCGATACCCCGGCCCACATCTACTACAAGTACGAGGGCGTCTCGCCGGCCGGGTCGCACAAGCCGAACACCGCCGTGGCCCAGGCCTACGAGAACGCGCAGGCGGGGATTCGCAAGCTCACAACCGAGACCGGAGCCGGGCAGTGGGGCTCGGCGCTGGCGTTCGCGTGCAGCCTGTTCGGCCTCGAGTGCGAGGTGTGGATGGTCGGCTCGAGTTATGACCAGAAGCCGTACCGCCGCTCGATGATGGAGACCTGGGGCGCCACGGTTCACCGGTCGCCCTCGGACGTGACCGAGTCGGGCCGGTCACAGGCCGGGCACCCGACCGGCTCGCTGGGGATCGCGATCTCCGAGGCGGTCGAGGTCGCGGCCCAGAACCCGGACACGAATTACTCGCTCGGCTCGGTGCTCAACCACGTGCTCCTGCACCAGACGGTGATCGGGCAGGAGGCGCTGGCTCAGATGGCGATGGCCGGCGAGGAGCCCGACGTGGTGGTCGCCTGTGTGGGCGGCGGCTCGAACTTCGGTGGGCTGACCTTCCCGTTCATACGCCGGGTGATCCGCCGCGAGGCCAACACCCGGTTCATCGCCGCCGAGCCCGCCGCCTGCCCGACCCTGACCCGCGGCGTCTACGCCTACGACTTCGGCGACACCGTCGGGCTAACTCCGCTGATGCCCATGTACACGCTCGGGCACGACTTCGTTCCCCCACCCGTGCACGCCGGCGGTCTGCGCTACCACGGCGACTCGCCGCTCGTCTGCGGGCTGGTCAAGCAGGGGCTGGTCGAGGCGCAGGCCTTCCGCCAGAACGAGACGTTCGAGGCTGCCGTCCGCTTCGCCCGGTCGGAGGGGATCATCCCCGCGCCCGAGCCGGCGCACGCCATCCGCGCAGTGATCGCCGAGGCCGAGGCGGCGCGTGAGGCGGGCGAGGAGCGCGTGATCCTGTTCGGGCTGTGCGGGCACGGGCACTTCGATCTGAGCGCCTACGACGCCTACCTGGCCGGCAACCTCGAGGATCCGGAGTTCTCGGAGGCCGACCTCGAAGCCGCCCTGGCCAGCCTGCCCGAGGCGCCGGCGCTGGTCTAAAGCGCGGCGAACTCTTCGAACAGCGCCCGCGCCGCCGCGATCCCGAGCGGCACGTAGTCCACCCGCAGCCGCTCGTTGGGCGAGTGGATGGCCGCGTCGGGCAGCGAGAAGCCGGTGATCACCGTGGGGATCCCCCGCTTCGCCAGCGCGGCGGCGATGGGCAGCGTGCCGCCCGAGCGGATGAGCGCGGGTCGCACGCCCACCGCGCGCTCGAAAGCGCGTAGCCCGAGCTCGATCGCCGGGCTGCCGGGATCGAACACGGCCGGCGGGCCGAATCCCATGCGCTCGATCTCGAGCTCGGCGCCGGCCGGCAAGCCGTCCCGCAGCAGTCGCTCGAACCCAACGCCGATCTCTTCCGGATCCTGGCCGGGCGCCAGCCGGATCGACACGTTGGCGTCCGCGCGAACCGGGATGACGGTCTTCTGGGCGAAGGCCGACCCGGTGGCGATTCCGTTCACGTCGAGCGCCGGCTCGGAGGTCGTGCGCAGGTAGAAGTCTTCGGCCGCGCGCGGGTCCATCGGCCGCGCACCCTGGTCGGCGAGCTCGTCGGCGCCGGCCGGCAGCTCGCGCCAGCTGTCGAGCTCCGCCTGGGTCGGAGGCACGATCCCCCGGCGCAGCGGCTCGGCCAGTCGCCCGTCCACCGCTAAGACCGCACCGAGAGTCCGGGTCAATGCATGGGCGGCGTTCAGCGCGGCGCCGCCGTAGATGCCGGAGTGGAGGTCCCGTTCGCCGGTCCTCACGGTCAGGTGGAAGTAGGCCAACCCGCGCGTGGCTACGTCGAAGGCCGGCCGGCCCGGACCGATCATCCCGCTGTCGAAGATCACCGCGGCGTCCGCACCGCGCTCGTCCTCGGCGACAAACTCGACAATTGACTCGCCGCCGGTCTCCTCCTCGCCGTCGCAGGCGAAGCGCACGTTGACCGGCAACTCGTTGGAGCGGGCGAGCTCACGGGCCGCGGCCAGGAGCATGTAGAGCTGCCCCTTGTCGTCGGCGACGCCGCGCGCGTACAGGTGCCCGTCGCGGATCTCGGGCTGGAACGGCGGCGAGTCCCATAGCTCGAGCGGGTCGGGTGGCTGCACGTCGAAGTGGCCGTAGCAAAGCACGGTCGGCGCCCGGTCGGCGTTGCGCGATGCACGCACCTCGCCGACCGCCAGCGGCTGGCCGTGCCAGTCGATCAGCTCGCATTGACCGCCCGCCTCGAGCACTCGTTCGCACACCCATTCGCCGGCCTGGCGCACCTCGGGCGCGCAGGCCGAATGGGCGCTGACCGACTCGATGCGCAGGAACTGCGCCAGCTCGTGGAACCAGTCGGGAAGCACTTCTTTAGAACACCTCGGGCACGAACGTCTGCTCCTCGATCGGCGGCCGTACGTACGCCTCGTCGACGCGCGGGGGCAGCTCGATCGGGGGCGGCGTCAGGTCCTCGTAGTCGACCATCGAGAGCAGGTGGTGGATGCAGTTGAGCCGTGCCCGGCGCTTGTCGTCGGCGTTGACCACCCACCACGGCGCAAGCTTGCTGTCGGTGTAGCGGAACATCTCATCCTTGGCCCGCGAGTAGGCCACGTAGCGGGCGCGCGACTCGAGGTCCATCGGGCTCAGCTTCCACCGGCGCATCGGATCGTGCACCCGCGCCTGGAAGCGGCGCTCCTGCTCGGCGTCGGAGATCGAGAACCAGTACTTGATCAGCTGGATCCCCGAGCGCACGATCATGTGCTCGAACTCGGGGCACGAGCGCATGAACTCCTCGTACTCGCTCTCGGTGCAGAACCCCATCACCCGCTCGACCCCGGCGCGGTTGTACCAGGAGCGGTCGAACAGGACGATCTCGCCCGCGGCCGGTAGATGCGGCACGTAACGCTGGAAGTACCACTGGCTCTTCTCGCGCTCGGTGGGCGCCGGAAGCGCGACAACGCGACACGAGCGCGGGTTGGTGCGCTCCATGATGCGCTTGATCACCCCGCCCTTGCCGGCCGCGTCGCGGCCCTCGAAGATCACCACCGTCTTGAGTCCCTTGGCCCGGACGTACTCCTGCATGATCACCAGCTCGCGCTGGAGTCTCAGGAGCTCCTCGTCGAACCGGTCGCGGTTCAGCTTCTCGTGGTGCGCGCCGTCGGCGCCGTTGGTGGACGCCGACGCACGCTTGGTCTGTTTGGACTTGGCCATGGCTGTCCTCTCTGCTGGTGCGCTCAGCCCAAGTCTATGTCCGCGAGCTGCCCGCCGACATGTCCACGAGCTGGTGGTCGACCAGGTCCGTGGGCGCCCCGTCGAGCACCACCGTGGCCGGGGCGGCTTGCCGTCCCGGGATCAGCAGCCCGGCGAGGGCGCACACGATCAGGAACGCGGTCGCCATCACGAACGCGTCGTTGAAGCCCGTCACGGTGGGAAGGCCCTTCGACGTGTTGTCGACGATGAACGTCGCCGACAGTTGCCCGCCAAGCGCGCCGCCGAGGGTGCGCATCACCGTGTTCATGCCGGCTGCCACCCCGGTCTGGGTCGGCGGGACAGCCTGCACGATCAGATTGCCGAGCGCCGCGAAGGCGAGTCCGATCCCGATCCCGAGCAGGCTGGCCGCGATCAGCATGTCGTACGGATGGTGATGGGCGACGGCCAGCCAGGCGAAGGACACGGCGGTGATCAAGGTGCCCACGATCAGCGCTGGTTTTGAGCCGAAGCGGCGCGCGACTCGCCCGGCCACCGTCCCGAGCAGGCTCATCCCAGCCGCTGCTGGGAGCAAGTACAGGCTCGAGACGACGACTGACGCCCCGAAGCCGAATCCGGTGCTCTTGGGGAGCTGGGCGAATTCCGGGTAGACGAGGAACGACGCGTACAAGCCGGCTCCGAGCAGGAACGCGGCCAGGTTGGTCGTCCACACGCCGCGGATCCGCATCATCGCCATGTCGACCAGCGGCTCACGGCTGCGCACCTCGACCAAAACCCATCCCGCCGACACGACGAACCCGGCCGCGAGGAGTCCCAGCGTGCGCGGGTCACCCCAGCCCCACACCGTGGTCTGCGCGACGGCGATCAGCACCAGTGATATCCCCACGCTCATCAGCGCCGCCGCGACCCAGTTCACACGACCCGGTGAGCGGATCGGCGACTCGGGGATGTAGCGCCAGGTGCACACCGCGGCCGGGATCATCACGATCAGCGGCAGCCAGAACAGCCAGTGCCAGCTCAGGTGCTGCACGATCAGCCCGCCCAGGACCAGGCCGGCGCCGCCCCCGACACCCAGGATCGCTGAGACCAGGCCGATGCTCCCGGGGACGCGCTCAGCCGGGAACTCGTCGCGGATGATCGAGAACGCAAGCGGGAAGATGCCGCCGCCGGTCCCCTGGATCACGCGCGCGACGATCAGCACCGCGAGCGAGTTCGACACGGCCGCCAGCGCCGTTCCCGCCGCCAGCACAACGAGCGTTCCCAGGAGGAGCCGCTCCTTGCCGTACATATCCCCGAGCCGGCCGATGATCGCCGTCCCGACCGAGGCTGACAGCAGGAATCCAGTCAGCAGCCAGGCGACGCCGGTCTCGGTCGTGTGGAGGTCGTGCTGGATCGTCGGCAGCGCCGGGATCACCGCCGAGCTCAGCGCCGCGTAGGCCAGGCCGCTCAGGGCGAGCACGCCCAGGATCAGGTTCGGATGGACCGTCCGCGACGCGCGCGCGGAGGGGTGTCCGGTCATAGGGCGTACCTTACGCGTCGATGGAAGACAGCTTTTCGATCAACCGCGCGAACTGGGACGAGCGGGCGCCCGCGCACGCGGCCTCGCCCGGCTACGCGCTGGACCGGTTCCTAGCCGACCCGAGCTTCATCAGCGACGTGGTCCGCTTCGACCTTCCGCTGCTCGGTGACGTCACCGGCCTCGACGGGGTCCACCTGCAGTGCCACATCGGCACCGACACCCTATCGCTCGCCCGGCTCGGGGCGCGCATGACCGGGCTTGACTTATCGCCGGCCTCCGTGGCCGAGGCTCGCCGGCTCGCGGCGGCCATCGAGCAGCCGGTCGAGTTCTTCGATGCGAACGTTTACGACGCCCCGAGCGTCCTCGGTCGCGAGCGGTTCGACTTCGTGTTCACCGGCATCGGCGCGCTGTGCTGGCTGCCCAAGATCCGGCGCTGGGCAGAGGTGGTGGCCGAGCTTCTCCGCCCGGGCGGCTGGTTGTTCATCCGCGAGGGCCATCCGATGCTGTGGGCGCTGGACGAGAGTGCCGGCGGAGGCCTGGTGGTGGAGTTCCCGTACTTCGAGCGCGAGGAGCCGGTCGTCTTCGACGGGAGCGGAACGTACGTCGAGACCGACGTGGTGTTCGAGCACACGGTCAGCCATTCGTGGAACCACGGGTTGGGCGAGATCGTCACCGCGCTCCACGGGGTGGGGATGCGGCTGACCACACTCGTCGAGCATGACAGCGTGCCCTGGGAGGCGCTCCCGGGGCTGATGGAGCGGACCGACGCGGACGAGTGGCGCCTAGCCGATCGGCCGTGGCGGCTGCCCCACAGCTACACGCTGCGAGCCGTCAAGTCCGGGTCTTAGCCGAACGGCGGGCTGGGCAGATACGGGTGCAGCGGTCCCGGCCGGCCGCGCACGCACAGCGCGCCGTATGGCCTGAGCGCGTAGCCGGCTCTCAGCAGGAGGTCGATCGCCCAATCCTGACCGCCGGTGATCCAGCGCACGCTCCGGTGGTCCTCTTCCACCTCTCCGACGAGCTCGAGCGCGCCCCGCAGGAGTGCCTGGGCCGCCTCTGGATCGCGCGCGGCGAGCAGCCAGTAGCCGAAGGTAGCGACCTCGCGGACTAGCTCACGCTGCGCCCGACATCCTGCTCCGCCGGCAGCGGCGACCGCCACGAAGTCGACGTCGCTACGATCGGCGCGGAACGCGCCGAAGCAGGTCGAGCCGACCACGTAGAACCCCTCGATCCGGCCCGGCAGCTGGGGATCCAGACCCGCCAGCAGGTCGTCCACAGCGGCCCGCGCCGCGTCGGGAAATGACGAGCCGACGTCCATGTCGCCGGCGCCGTCATGCCGGGCAGGTGTGGAGCGCGACCCCTTGGGGTAGTGGTAGGCCACCGGGCCACCCGGAACACTTTCTCTTGCGCAATGCAGAGCAGCTCGTCGGGGCGAGCGGAACAGGCAGACAAACCCCAGGGTGGAGGAACGCCACGGCGTGAACTCTGTCCGATCGCCCCGACGAAGCGGCTCAACCCGGCGAGCTCAGGCACGGTTCGTTCGGGGACGCCTTCGCGGGTTGATACTCGGGCCGGGTTGATGCTTGGGTCGATGTGGCTCGAAAGCTCCTGCAAAACGTGCCGATGGGCGCGGCGGGCGAAGGCCGTGGCATCTGGTGCACGTGGGGCATGCGGACACTGCCAAGGCCAGGCGCCGCCGACTGGATTGGCTAGTCATGCAGGAGGTCGCACACCTGTCCCGTCACGAAGTCATCACGATCCGCGGCGGGCGTCCGCGTCACCTCGATCGCCCCGACAAAGCCGCCCAACCGGCGGGCCCGTGCGGCACAGCGATTACGTCTCGGGTTGCTGGTCCACCCAGGCGAGGATCGCCCGCGAGTGGGTGAGCACGGTCCCGTCCGGGAGCTTCAACGCCGGGAGCTTGGTGTCTCCAGTCGCAGCGCGGAGCTCCTCGCGCGAGCCCTTGCGCAGGAACGGCAACGGGTTGCCGTGGGCGGCGATGACCTTCTCGTACGCGATGTTCTTGGCGTGCATGCGCTCCTGCACCCGCCGGCAGGGATGCACACTCGGACCCCCTTCGTCGCCGTGGCACACGTACAGGGTGGGGAGGTCGCTGGGCTGAACCACCTGAGGCTTATGATCTCATGACGTCCTGCACCGACGCTCACCTGCACGTGGACAGGAGAGTCGTCGGCTCAACGCAAAGACTGGAGGAGCGATGAAGATCGGCCGCTTGCTGCTCAGGCTCACCGTGGGGGGCTTTTTCTTCGGGCACGGGACCCAGAAGCTATTCGGATGGTTCGGCGGACACGGGCTCGAGCCCACCTCGCAGATGTTCGAGGGACTCGGCATGCGGCCCGGTCGGCGCAATGCCCTCGCCGCCGGTGTCGCCGAGGCCGGCGGCGGGGCGGCGCTCGCGCTGGGACTCGCCACGCCGCTGGCGGCGGGGACGCTCACCTCGGTCATGCTGACCGCGATCCACCGCGTCCACCTCAAGAACGGGCCGTGGGCGACCAACGGCGGCTACGAATACAACGCGGTCCTGATCGCCGCCGTGCTCGCCCTCGCCGAGGTCGGCCCCGGCGACATCTCGTTCGACCACGCGCTCGGGACGGAGCGGAGCGGTCCCGGCTGGGCGCTGCTCGCCGCTGCGATGGGCGTCGCCGGCGCGGTCGGGGCGCACCAGGCCGCCGCGGCTTATCCGGCGGCGCCTCCCCCGCCGGCACCGCCGGCACCGCCGACACCGCCGGCACCGCCCGCCGCGTCGGCCAACGACGGCGCGCCGGATGCACCCGCCGAGCCGGCCGGCGAGCCGACTACCGCTCCCTCGGAGTAGAAGCGGTGCTCGCGTGAGCGCGAGCGAGGCAACGCTCGGGGCGGCCGACGTCGGGGGGCCCCAATCAACCGAAGCACCACGCGTGCGCCTGATCTTCGGCGCGCTGCTGCTGGTGCTGCTGCTCGCCTCGCTCGACCAGACGATCGTCTCGACCGCGCTGCCGACCATCGTCGGCGACCTTGGTGGGCTGTCGCACCTCTCGTGGGTGGTGACCGCCTACCTGCTCGCATCGACCGTGTCGGGGCCGCTGTACGGCAAGCTCGGCGATCTCTACGGCCGGAAGATCGTGCTCCAGGTAGCGATCGTGCTGTTCCTGATCGGCTCGGCGCTGTGCGGCCAATCCCAGAGCATGACCGAGCTGATCGCCTTCCGGGCGCTTCAGGGGCTCGGTGGCGGTGGCCTGCTGGTCACGGCGATGGCCGCCATCGGGGACATCATTCCCCCGCGGGACCGGGGTCGCTATCAGGGGCTGTTCGGCGCGGTCTTCGGCGTCGCCACCGTGATCGGCCCACTCCTGGGCGGCTTCTTCGTCGACAACCTCACCTGGCGGTGGATCTTCTACGTCAACCTGCCGCTCGGGCTGATCGCGCTGGCGGTGATCGCGGTCGCGTTCCAGCCGCGGACCCAGCACGTTCACCACCGCATCGATTACCTCGGCGCGGCCGTTTTGAGCTCGGGGCTGTCGGCGATCGTTCTCTTCACGAGCCTGGGCGGGACGAGCTACTCCTGGGGCTCGCCATTGATGATCGCGTTGATCGTGATCGGGGTGGCCATGCTCATCCTGTTCCCCTTCGTCGAGCACCGCGCGAGCGAGCCGATCCTGCCGAACGCCCTGTTCCGCAACCGAATCTTCGTCGTCGCGAGCGCGGTTGGGTTCATCATCGGCCTCGCCCTGTTCGGTGCGGTCACCTTCCTTCCGCTCTACCTCCAGGTGGTCAAGGGCCACAGTCCGACCGTCTCGGGGCTACTCATCACCCCGATGATGGCCGGGCTGCTCGTGACCTCGATCCTCAGCGGCAACCTGATCTCGCGCTACGGGCACTACCGGCCGTTCCCGATCGCCGGCACCGCGATCGCGACCGTCGGGTTGTTCCTGCTTTCGCAGATAGGTGTCGCAACGTCGACCGGGTACGTGGCCGTGGGCATGGTGGTGCTCGGGCTTGGGCTCGGGATGACCATGCAGGTGCTCGTGCTCGCGGTCCAGAACGCCGTTGACTACCGCTACCTCGGCGTCGCGACTTCGGGCTCGACGCTGTTTCGTCAGATCGGGGGATCGATCGGCGTCTCCGCCTTCGGCGCGATCTTCTCGAACAACCTGAGCCACGAGCTCGCGAGCCGGGTTCCCCGGAGCTTTCACGTCCCGACCGCCGCCAACCCGGCGGTGGTCAGCCATCTCCCGGCTGCGATCAAGGCGCCCTACATCGCGGCGTTTGCCGCGGCCCTTCAGCCGGTGTTCGCGACCGCCGCGGCCGTCGCGCTCGTGGCGTTTCTGCTCAGTTGGCTGCTGCGCGAGGTGCCACTGCGCCAGACCGCGGCGGCGGCTCAGGGAGTGGGCGAGAGCTTCGCTTCGCCTCGCCACGACAGCTCTGAGCAGGAGATCGAGCGAATCCTGAGCTCACTCATGCAGCGCGAGGAGCGCCAGCGCGTCTACCAGGAACTGATCGACCGTTCGGGGGTACACGTGACGCCGCCCGAAGGCTGGCTGCTCAACCGCATCGGCGAGCGGGCGCCGACCACCCTGCCGGCGTTGACCGATGAGTTGCGCGTCTCCCCCGAGCAGCTTCGGGAGCCGCTCGACGGGCTGTCGCGCCGGGCGTACGTCCGCGACGACGGCGGGACGCTTGAGTTAACCGAGGCCGGTCTCCAGGCGCGCGAGAAGCTGATCACCGCCGGGCGGGCCGAGCTGTGCCGGCTGCTCGATGGCTGGAAGCCCGAGGAGGACGAGGGCCTGCAGCCGGTGCTGCGACGTCTGGCCGGCGCGCTCGTCGTCGAGATGCCCGACGGCTACGCCGGGGCGGCTCCGTCGGTCGCCATCGCCCCGGCCAGCCACGGATAGCGCGCGGTGTCCTTTCCGGCGTAGTCCGGGTCGAGGTAGATGAAGCAGCGCTGGATCTGCCAGTCGCGGATCTCGAACACGTCGCACCACCGTCCCGCGCCCCATTCGGGCACCCCGGCGCGCCACGGGCCGTCCTCGTGCTCGCCGTAGCTGGTTCCCTCGCACACGACCAGATCGCTGCCCGAGAAGATCCAGTTGAAGTTCGCGTAGTCGTGGCGGATCGACTTGAGCGTCGCTCCGACGTCGCCGAACATCCGGCCGATCTCCTCGCGGCCGTTGGCGATCCCCCACTTCGGGAACGCCACCTGCGCGTCGGGCGCGAACAGCTCGAGAATTGTGTCTCCGGTGGAGGTGACGCCGCCGTTGTCGAACGCTTTCAGGTACTCGAGCGCGACCGACTTGCGCTGCTCGTCGGTCATCGTGTGACGGGTGAGGGCCACCGCTCGCTCCTTTGTCTAGATGTCGGTCTGGCGCGGCGCGTAGCGGTGATGGAGCATCAGCATGTTGCCGTCCGGATCGGAGAAGATCGCCATGTGGCAGACGCCGGTGTCGAGCGTCTCGCCGTGGAACTTGACGCCGCGTTCCTCGAGCTGGTTGCGGGTCGCCGCGACGTCATCGACGTGGAGCGCGATCGGGTTCGGGTTGCGATTGTGCTCCATCCCCATCCCCTCAGGGTTGTAGACGCTGAGCGTCAGGTTGCCGGTCTCGTATTCCGAGAAGTGGCGCTCGGGGATGTAGACGGATCGGGGCAGCCCGAGCGTCTCGCCGTAGAAGACGGCCGCGGCAGCGATGTCCCGCGTCGGGATCCCGACGAAGTCGACTCCTCGGACGAACTCGGTGCTCACGCGTTTTTGATGACGATGCCTTCGAGGATGAAGGCCGCTCGCTGGGTCGAGTCGATCGCGCTCTCGAGCCGCTCGAAGATGTCCTTCCAGCGGATCACCACCATCGGGTCGATCCCGCTCTCGAACAGCGACGCGATGGCCTGTCGGACGAGCCGGTCGCCCTCGTTCTCGAGCCGATGCACCTCGACCATCTGCTTGTTGATGTCCTTGAAGGTGCGGATCAGCGGAATCGCGGTGGCGAGCTGCCGCGTTGCGTCGCGCAGCACGCCGGCCAGTCGCTGGGCCTGGGCCATCGGCGCCTCGATCTTGTACAGCCCGAGGTAGTCCGCGACCTCCTCGGTGTAGTCGACGATGTCGTCCAGCGCCGAGGCCAGGTGCAGAACGTCCTCGCGGTCGATCGGCGTGACGGCCGTCTGGTTGAGCCGGCTGATGACGTCATGGGTGATCTGATCGCCGTCGTGCTCGCAGGCCAGGATGTCGGCGGCCAGGTCCGACGTTTCGGGGTAACTTGCGAGCATCTCGTCCAGCAACTCGGCCGCGCGGACGATGTTCGCGCCCGCGCGTTCGAACAGATCGAAGAACTCGCGATCGGTGCCTCGGAGGAGGTTCGCGATAGACGCCACGGCTACCTTTTGGGCGACCAACGCGTTCGCTGCCGCTGCACCCGGATTACCAGCCCATTCATCAGCTTCGTAGCATAGGCCCGTATGGCGACGCCCATGAGAAAATTCCGCGACCGTCTTCCCGGCCCTCCGCAGCCGGCCGGCGACTGAGCTTCAGGCGATGGCGTACAGCGCCGGAGACGCGAGGCGAGGAATGCTCGACGACGTGGCCGAGGCCACCGACCAGCTCGCGCTCGCGCTGGCCAGTCTCGGCGAGGCGTACGAGGAGCTCGACGAGCCGACCGCCGATCGACTCGAGGAGGAGCTGTTCCGACCGGTCCAGTCCGCGTACGGTCGTCTGCGGCGCACGCATGCGGAGTTCGCCGAACGCTACGGCCTGCCCGGTCGAGCCTTCGAGGCCAGTTCCGGAGGGCTGCATTCGGCCGATCCACGGGTGTACGTCGAGCGTGCGGTCGAGGCGATCGAGAGCGCCGATCAGGGCCTGGCCGAGCTCCAGGACTCGATGCTGCCGGTCGAGGTAGGCGACCGCGAGCTCCGCGAGGGCCTCTCCGAGGTGCGGGCGACGCTCGCCGAGCTGCCGGCCCGCGCCCGCCGGCTGATGCGCTCCCAGGGCCGCTAGCGGGCCGAAGGCCTCGTCGGTGCGGCCCGCGGAATCATCTAGCCCCGTGTACCTCGTGGGCGGGCCGGGTAGCCCCCTCACCAGGAGGTGAGGAATACATGGCACTACATCTTGCCCGTCTAGTTCGGTCCCTCGCGGGGCTGATAGCGCTGGTCATCGTCGCCGCGATCGTTCTCTTCCTGCTGGGCGCGAACCCCAGCAACGGGATCGTGAACGCGATTCACGACGCCGGCGCTTGGCTGGTCGGTCCGTTCAAGAACCTATTCTCGATCCACAACGCCAAAGTGGCGATGGCGGTCAACTGGGGCCTCGCGGCGCTGGTTTACCTGCTCGTGGGTCATTTGATCGCCAGTCTGCTCGTGCGGCATTCCCACGACGCCGGGCGAAGCGAGGCCCATGTCAGCCCCGTGTCAGGTATGGGGCCTTACAAAAACCCATCTTTTAGTCCGGTCGATGCTTAGGCGTGCGGACGTACGGGTAACAGCCCCGACATGACTTCTCTAGCTACCGCCTCCGCCCGCACCGAATCCACCGAGCTCTTCGTCCGCTGGCAACAGCACGGGGATCGCAGCGCGCGGGACGAGTTGGTCCATCGCTTCCTGCCGTTGGCCCGCAAGCTCGCCCGTCGCTATGCCGGAGCCCGGGAGCCATTCGAGGATCTGCTGCAGGTCGCCAGCCTCGGCCTGGTCAAGGCCGTCGATCGCTTCGACGCCGAGCGCGGTACCGCGTTCTCGTCGTTTGCCGTGCCCACCATCCTGGGTGAGCTCAAGCGCTACTTCCGCGATCTCGGCTGGTCTGTCCACGTTCCGCGCGGCGCCCAGGAGATGGCGCTCAAGGTTGAAGAGGCCCAACAGCAGTTGACCTCGAAGACCGGCCGCCCGCCGAGCGTCCCGGAGCTCGCCGAGTACCTCGAGATGAGCATCGAGGACGTCCTCGACGCGCTCGAGACGGCCGGCGCGCACCACTCGACCTCCCTCGACGCCCCGCGCGAGGACAGCGACGGCGAGGCAGGCACGCTGGCCGATGCCTTCGGGCAGGAGGACGAGCGGTTCGAGCTCGTGGACGCAAGCGTGACGATCGCCGCCTCGGCGCATCAACTAACCGCCCGCGAGCGCCACGTCCTCGCGCTGCGGTTCGTGCAGGATTTGACGCAGACCCAGATCGCCGAAGAGATTGGTGTCTCGCAGATGCAGGTCTCACGGATCCTGCGTCGAGCGCTGGCCCGCCTGCGCGAGATGACCGAGACAGGCGACGAAGCATCCGTCGCCTGACGGATCTCGTTCAGAACATGCCCGGGGGCGGGGGCTACTCCAAGCCAGTTACGCGAGCGTTCTCGTTCTCGTCACGCGCAGTGCCGTTCGAACCACACCTCGGTGCGGTCGGGCGAGCACTGCATCCCCCAGCGATCGGACAGCTGCTCGACGACGCGCAGGCCCCACCCGCGCCATCTGGCGTGCGCCACGCGCTTCGCGAACCCTGTCCCGTGGTCCAGCACGCGGCACCGGACGTCTCCGTTCACCATCAGATCAAGCACGACCGGATCGTCCGGCTCGTGGCTCCCGCGCACGACGCCGCTGGCGACCAACTCGCTGACCATCAGCTTGACGTCAGCGAGCATCCCATCGGAAAGCCGCGAGGAGAGCTCTTCGGCGATGATTCGTCGTGCCTGGGCCGGCGCGCCGGGCTGGGGCTCGATCTTGTAGAGGGCACGATGCGTGAATCCATGACTCGGCATATGTTTACCCCGCATACGAAGCTCAAATGCATGCGAAGGCGCAAGATCCGCGCTACCGGGGTATCCCCCCTAGGGCGGACACCGACCAACGGAGATAGCCCCATTTGACCGAAGAAGCGCCAGCCGTCCGCCTCGAGCTCGACTCCCGGCCAGAGACCCTGACCCTGGTCCGCGGCGTGCTCGCCGGCGTCGCCGAGTTGATCGGGCTCGACCCCGAGCTTCTCGATGACCTGAAGACCGCGGTCAGCGAGGCGTGCAACAACGTGGTCATGCACGCCTACGAGGGAGAGACAGGCCCGCTCGCGGTTCGCATGTTCATCGATCCCCAGGCGATCGAGGTCGTCGTCCTCGACCACGGAACGGGTCTCCCGCCGCTCGCTCCGGCCGATGAGACGATCCGCGGGGTGGGGCTGTCGGTCATCCGAGCGCTGGCCGAGCGTGCGGAGTTCCGCCCCGTTCCCGACGGCGGCACCGAGGTCAGAATGACCTTCGCCGGACAGCGCGACGGCAAGCCGCTGTTTCATCTGCCGAGCCTCCCCGGACCTGACGATCAAAACGCCGCCTGGCTGACAGGAGACGCAGTCGTATCGCTCTCCCCGATCAGCCTGCTCGCCGGTGTCCTCGGGCGCGTGGCGCGGGCCCTCGCGGCGCGTGCGCGCTTCTCGCTGGACCGCTTCTCCGACGTCTACCTGGTCACCGATGCGATCGCGGCCCACGCGGGCCGCGCGGCGGACGGCGGACGGATGTCGTTCGCGATTTCCACCGATACGCAGCGGCTCGAGCTGACGATTGGTCCGTTCCTGACCGGCAGCGGGGATCAGCTCTCCCACCAGGCGCCCGACTACAGCGCCGCATCCGCCCTGACGATGCTCAGCGACGAACTCGACGTCCGCCGCACCGACGGCGGAGAGGTCCTTCACGTCGTGATGGTCGACCGCCGGCGCCCGTAAGGGCCCCGCGTCAGTCGCCGCCGATCAGGTCCTCCGGAGCGTCGACAAGCGTCAGCCGATCGGCCACACCGGTCAGGCTGAGCAGTCGCTGGACCTGCTGGGGTCCCTTAACCATCGCGAGGCGCCGTCCCTCCTGCTCGGCGCGCTGATGCGCCCGCACCAGCACGCTGAGGCCGGTCGAATCCATGAAGTCGAGCTCCCTCAGGTCGATGATCAGCAGCTCGGAGTCCGGCCCGGACACACGATCGAGTTCTTCCTGGAGAGCTGGGCTCGAAGCCAGGTCAAGCTCGCCGCTCACCGCGATCACGGTGGCCCGAGCTTCGCTATGCACCTCTACGCGAAAGTGGCTCTGCACGGTGGCCGCGAGCCTACTGATCTTCGGCCGCGGATGTTGGACCAGATGTCGCGAGCCGGGGTGCAAGGATCGGCAAATGAAGTACCTCCACCCGGGTGGTTTGGCGCCCGGGCTGCGTCGCTGCCTCCTGGAGCGGGTAGTCAATCCGTACGGCACGAAACAGTGCCTCGAGAGGAAAGAAAGGAGGAGGCAGATGGTCGCTCTTATCGCGCTACTGCTGATCCTGGCCATCTTTGGCGGGCTCGGCTTCGCGGCCCACATTCTGTGGATCGTGCTGATCGTTGCGGTGGTCCTGTGGCTGCTCGGCTTCCTGATCGGAGGCGTCGAGTCGGGCGTAGGACGCCGACGTTGGTACCGCTGGTAGAGGCCGGACGCGGACCAATCATGGGCCGACCCGGCGGAGCCTGTCTGCAGGCGCTCCGCCGGGATTGCGCTCGGGGCCGCGGCTCGCTGCGCGTCGGGCGTTACTGGCGCGGTTCGCCGCCCGTGAGCTGGCGTAGCCGCTGGAGCGAGCGGCGCAGCAGGCGCGAGACCTGCATCTGGGAGACGCCGACACGCTCGGCGATCTCCGACTGCGTCAGGTCCTCGCCGAAGCGGAGGTAGAGGATCTCGCGCTCGCGCTGGGGCAGGTGCTTGGCGGCGGCGAAGATCGTCGTCTGGTCGTCGACCAGGCCGAGCCGCTGGTCCTCGTCGCCGATCGCGTCGAGCCGGCTCGCGTCTTCCTCGTCGGCCAGCGGCGCGTCGAGCGACACCGTGCCGTAGGCCTCGGCGACTTGGAGGCCGTCGAGGACCTCCTCCTCACTCAGCTCGAGGTACTGGGCGAGCTCGTCGACGCGGGGCGGGCGGCCGATCCGGGCGCTGATCGCCTGGCGCGCCTCGTTGATCCGGCGCGCGCGCTCCTGGGCCCCGCGATCCACGTGGATCGCCCACCCGGTGTCGCGGAAGTAGCGCTTGAGCTCACCGACGATCGTCGGCACCGCGAACGAGGTGAACGCGAAGCCGCGGTCGGGGTCGAACCGCTCAACCGCCTTGACCAGTCCGAGGCTGGCCACCTGCACGAGGTCGTCGTAGGGCTCGCTCGATTGGACGTAGCGCCGAGCCAGCTTGCGCGCCAGGGGCAGGAAACGCGCAATCAGCTCATCGCGGGCTGCACGATCCCGATCGTGTCTCCACCGCTGGAACAGCTCTTGCGAGTCAGCAGCGGACACCGGCTCGCCCACTGGGGTCCCCGACAACGGGGGCCTCCTTTCGCAGACTGCCCACTTTTAGCACAGGGCATACGGCCGTGCGACGATCGGATCGTCTGGCTGGGCGGCAATCGCCCGGGCTGGGAGCGCCGAAATCACGTGGCCCCCGGAGCGCGGCGAGCCCGGCCGGCCCGCCGCCTGACGCGCGCGTCCCTAGCGTGTGCGCCGCCTGACTTGCCCGCGGTTGGTGGCGGCCGAGCGGTGCGCCTGAGTGTGGGTGGCCATCTCTTCTGACTCCTCACGTGTCGCGGGTGGGCAGCATCCGCCGTCCCCACATTGCGATACTCACCGCGATGTCAGCTTCCTACACCTCTGAGCTTGCGCAAGGGCTGGCCCCCGACGTCCTCGCCCGGTTCCTGCGCTACGTGCAAATCGACACTCAGTCCCGGCGGGATCGCTCCTCCTCGCCGAGCACCCCCGGCCAGCTCGACCTCGGGCGCCTGCTGGTTGACGAGCTGCGCGAAGCCGGCCTGGACGACGCTCGGCTGGATGACAACGGTTACGTGGTGGCGACGCTCGCGGGCGCCGGGGGCAATGGGGGCACCGGCGACGCACGCGCGATCGGACTGATCGCGCACATGGACACCAGTCCGGACGCTCCGGGGAAGGGCGTCGAGCCGATCGTCCACCGGGAGTACGACGGCGGCACGCTCTCGCTGCCGCGCGCCGGTACGGTCCTCGATCCGGCGGCGATGCCGGAGCTCACGGGCAGCGTCGGTCACGACATCATCACCACTAGCGGCGACACGCTGCTCGGGGCCGACGACAAGGCGGGGGTGGCCGAGATCATGGCTGCAGTCGCCTATCTCGCCGCGCATCCCGACCTGCCGCGCCCGACGCTGCGCGTCTCCTTCACGCCGGACGAGGAGATCGGCGAGGGGGCGACTCTGTTCGACATCGAGCGCTTCGGCGCCCGCTGCGCCTACACCCTCGACGGCTCCGATCTGGGCGAGCTCCAGGACGAGACATTCAGCGCGCTCGAGGTGATCCTGACCGTGCGCGGCGTGGAAGTGCATCCGGGGTTCGCGAACGGGAAGCTGGTCAACGCGCTGCGCCTGGCGGCGCGGATCGTCGCGGCGCTCCCGTCCGACAGGCTCACCCCCGAGACCACCGCGGAGCGCGAGGGCTTCATCCACCCGTACGAGATCACCGGCGACGCGGGGCAGGCGCAGGTGCGCTTCATCCTGCGCGACTTCGACGACGACGCGCTCGAGCGCCACCGGGAGCTTCTCGAGAGGACTGCACGCGAGGTGGTTGCCGCCGAGCCGCGGGCGCGCCTCGAGCTCGAGGTGCGCGAGCAGTACCGCAACATGCGTCGCTTCCTGAGCCTGGCACCGGAGGTGACGGCCGCCGCCGAGGCGGCGATCCGCGCCGAGGGGATCGAGCCGATTCGCCAGCCGATCCGGGGCGGCACCGACGGCTCGCGCCTGAGCGAGATGGGCCTGCCCACCCCGAACATCTTCACAGGCGGGCACGAGTACCACTCGGTGCGCGAGTGGGCCTCTCTCCAGGAGATGGCGGCGGCCGCGGCGGTGGTCGTGCGCCTGGCCGAAGTATGGTCGCGGGACGGCGATGGCTAGCTCTCCCGACTCGCTTGCCTCACTCGACGGCGCCGTGATGCTCGCCTCCGAGGCGACCATTCCGGCCACCGACGAGGGCCTGATCCGCGGCGACGGCGTGTTCGAGGTGGTGGCGCTCTACGACGGGCAGCCGTTCGCGTTCGAGGAGCACCTGCGTCGGATGGAGCGCTCAGCCGCCAACCTGCGCCTGCCGCTCGACCTGGAAGCGGTCACGTCCGATGTCTGGCGGCTGCTCGCTCATGTCAAACCCAGGCCCGAGCACGCGCTGCTGCGAATCGTCGTCACCCGCGGCGGGCGCCGTCTGCTCCTGACCGAGCCGGCACCGGCCGTACCTCCGGTCGCCCGCCTCGGCTCCGTCACCTACTCGCCAACGCGTGTGCTGGACGGCGTCAAGTCGCTCTCGTATGGATCGAACATGCTCGCGTCGCGACTCGCCCGCGAGCGGGGGTTCGACGATGCCCTGCTCGTTACCCCGCACGGACGAGTGCTCGAGGCGCCGACGAGCTCGATCTTCTACGTCGTGGAGGGCGAGCTCCTGACGCCGCCGCTCGATGAGCACATCCTGGCCTCGATCACCCGCGCGATGGTGCTCGAGGCGACCGACGCGTCCGAGCGGGCGGTGACGCTGGACGAGCTGCTTGAAGCAGACGAGGCGTTCCTCGCCTCGACTGTTCGTGAGGTCCAGCCGGTGTCGGCGATCGACGAGCGCTCGTTCGACGCCCCGGGGCCGGTCACGCGTCGCACGGCCGAGGTCGTAGAGCGGGCGATTCGCGAGCGGTTGGCCGAACCGGCGCGATGAAGATCCTCACGGTGATCGGGAACCGCCCCCAATTCATCAAGGCGGCGGCGGTCTCGCCACGCCTACGCGTCGCGGAGGACGAGGTGCTCGTCCACACCGGCCAGCACTTCGACGACTCGCTGTCGTCGGTGTTCTTTAGTGAGCTCGGGCTGCCGGCCCCCGAGTTGGAGCTCGGAATCGCGCTCGGGTCGAACACCTCGCAGACGGCGCGGATGCTCGAGGCCCTGGAGCCTGTGGTGCGCGACGTGGTGCCGGATGCCGTTCTGGTCTACGGGGACACGAACTCGACACTGGCGGGTGCCCTCGCCGGAGCTCAGGCCGGGGTTCCGGTGGCCCACGTGGAGGCCGGAATGCGCTCGTTCGACCGCTCGATGCCCGAGGAGCTCAACCGGGTACTGGTGGATCATGCCTCCTCGCTGCTCTTGTGCTCGTCCTCGGTAGCGGTGGCTAATTTGCAGCGCGAGGGGGTATCCGGGGAGATCGACGTGGTCGGCGATGTCATGGTGGACGTGGCTTTGAACGTGCAGCCGCGGGCGCGCTCGCGGGTTGATCTGCTCGCGGCTCGGGGGTTGGCGCCGGGTGAGTATCTGCTGGCCACGGCGCACCGTGCCGGCAACGTGGACGACCCGGCTCGGCTTCGGTTGCTTGTCGAGCTGCTGTGCGAGATGCCGCTCACCGTGCTGTTCGCGATCCACCCCCGCACACGCCGGCGTCTGGACGAGCGCGACCTGCTCGGCCGGCTCGAGAGCTGCGGATCGGTGATCACCGCACCGCCGCTCGGGTATCTCGAGACGGCCGCGCTCCTGTGCAACGCGCGCGCTGTGCTCACCGACTCGGGCGGGCTGCAGAAGGAGGCATACCTGGCGGGGGTGCCGTGCGTGACGTTGCGGGCGGCCACCGAGTGGACCGAGACGGTCGAGTCCGGATGGAACACGCTGGTCGACCTCGATGCCCCGACGGCGTTTGCCGCGGTCGAGCGCGAGCCGCCGCCCGAGCATCCGCCTCTGTACGGCGACGGGCACGCGGGGGAGCGCGTCCTGGCCGCTCTTAGACTCCACGTCGGATGAGGCGCGTGACGCTGTGATCGACGACTCCCTGTCCATCGCCGTCGCCGGCCTGGGCTATTGGGGCCCCAACCTGGCTCGCAACTTCGCGGCGATCCCGGGGTGCGAGCTGACCTGGTGCTGCGATGCCTCGGAGAAGGCCCGCGCCCGGGTGGCGCCGCAATTCCCGTCGGCCCGGTTCACCGACGACCTCGACGAGGTGCTCGCTGATCAGTCGGTCGACGCGGTCGCGCTCGCCACGCCCGTAGCGCAGCACGCGGAGCACGCCGTGCGGGTGCTGGAGGCCGGTAAGCACTGCTTCGTCGAGAAGCCGCTCGCCCAGTCGGTGAGCGACGCCGAGCGCGTGGTCGCCGCGGCGGCGGAGTACGGAGGCGTGCTGATGGTCGGCCACCTGCTCGAGTACCACCCGGGGGTCCGGCGGCTCAAGGAGCTGGTCGAGTCGGGCGAGCTGGGCGAGCGCATCTACTACATCTACGGCAATCGCCTGAACCTGGGCAAGCTGCGCGCGGACGAGAACGCGCTGTGGAGCCTCGGCGCCCACGACGTGTCGGTGGTGATGTACCTGGCCGAGGAGGAGCCGTGGGAGGCGGTGGCGCACGGCGAGTGCTACGTGCAGGAGGGCGTCGAGGATGTCGTGTTCTGCTTCCTGCGCTTCCCGTCGGGGCTCACGGCGCACCTTCATCTGTCGTGGCTCGACCCGCACAAGGAGCGCCGGTTCACCGTGGTCGGGTCACGGCGGATGGCGACCTTCGACGACCAGGCGCTCGAGGGCAAGCTGAAGATCTACGACAAGGGTTTCGACCAGAACGCCTCGAGCTACGGCGAGTACATCACCCGCTCGGGCGACATCTTCTCCCCGCAGATCCCCAACCTTGAGCCGCTGCGCATCGAGTGCGAGCACTTCGTGGAGTGCGTCCGATCCGGGCACCGCCCGCGCTCCGACGGCGCGAGCGGCCTGCGCGTGGTCCGCGTGCTCGAGGAGCTGCAACGCTCGCTCGACGCCTCACCGCGCGTGACCCGCGCCACATCGACAAACAGATAGGAGTCGCGATGGAGACCTGGGACGTTCGCTCACTCGAGATCGAGCCGCACCATCCACAAGTGCTGCGCTCGGACGCCGAGACGCGCGCGATCGCGATCAGCCTGCCCGCCGGCGAGGAGCTCCAGGAGCACCAGGTCCACGAGCGCGCGTACCTGATCGTGATCGAAGGCGAGATTTCGATCTCGGCGGACGGAGGGTCCGTGTCCGGCGGGGCGGGCCTGCTCGCAAATTTCGAGCCCAACGAGCGGCGCACGATCCAGGCGGTCAGCGATGCGCGGTTGCTGCTAGTGCTGGCCCCGTGGCCCGGCGAGGGCCACCCGTCGCAGCCGCACTGAGCGTCTGGGCGCCCGCCCGCGGGTGCTGATGTCACCAAGCCGCCCGCGATTGGGCGACTTTGGATCGTTTTACAGGGCGATTCGGCGCGTCAGGCGGCTGCGGGCGCGGCGCCACCCGACACCGCCATCCCGACCCCGGCCTGCGTCCAGATGACCTGGTCGCGCCGGGGACCAACCCCGATGAGCGCGATCGGAACGCCGACGAACTCGGAGATGAACTGCAGGTAGTCGCGGGCGGCCGCGGGCAGGTCGGACTCCTCGCGGCAGTCGGTCAGGTCCTCGGTCCAGCCGGGCATCGTGATGTATTCGCCGACTGCGTGGTGCAGGACCGTCTGGTGGTAGGGGAAGTAGTCGAACTCGGAGTCCTCGGGGCCGCGGTAGCGCGTGCACACGCACAGCTGCTCGATGCCTGAGAGCACGTCGAGCTTCATCACGGCCAGCGCGGTCAGTGAGTTGATGCGGGCGGCGTACCGCAGGGCCACCAGATCGATCCAGCCGACCCGTCTTGACCGGCCCGTAGTGGTGCCGAACTCCCCGCCGCGCTCGCGGATCTCCTCGGCCAGGTCGCCGTCGAGCTCGGTCGGAAACGGCCCGGCGCCCACGCGGGTGCTGTACGCCTTCATCACGCCCAGCACCTCGTCGATGTCCTTGGGCCCGACGCCGGCACCCACGCACGCCGCCCCGGCCACCGGATTGGAGGAGGTCACGAACGGATACGTGCCGTGGTCGATGTCGAGCAGCGCGCCCTGCGCCCCCTCGAACACGACGGTCTGCCCGGCGTCCAAGCGCTCATGGACGAGCCGGACCGTGTCCGCGATGTAGGGCTCGAGCCGGTGACCGTAGGTCAGGTACTCCTCGGTGATCGTCTGCAGGTCGAGCTGCGGGTCCTTCTGGAACGGGCGCAGCGACAGCCGCTTGGGGTCAAGGGCGGCGACGATCTTCTTCTTGAGGATCTTCTCGTCGAGCAGGTCCTGGACACGGATTCCCAGCCGCGCCGCCTTGTCGGCGTAGCAGGGACCGATCCCGCGCCTGGTGGTCCCGATCTGCAGCTTGCCGAGCTTTGCCTCGCCGGCTTGGTCGAGCAGCATGTGGTAGGGCATGATCAGGTGCGCGTTGGCCGAGATCCGCAGCGATCCCGTGTCCACGCGACGCCGGCGCAGCTCGTCGAGCTCGTCGGTCAGGACCCGCGGGTCGATGACCACTCCGTTGCCGATCACACACAGGGTGTCCTTGTGCAGGATCCCCGACGGGATCAGGTGCAGCTTGTACGTCTCACCGTCACTGATGATCGTATGACCGGCGTTGTTGCCGCCCTGAAAGCGCACCACCGCGTCGGCCCGCTCCGCGAGCAGGTCGGTGACCTTTCCCTTGCCCTCATCGCCCCACTGGGCGCCAACCAATACGATTCCTGGCATCGTCGATGAGTGTACGCACGGCATGGGCGTAGTCGCGGAAAGGGAGGCGATCGACACTGTCGCCGTCCGTGGCGAGGTCGGAATCCCGGCCCCGCCAGGTCCCGGACCCGGCCCCGATCCGAGCCCGCCGACGCCCGGCCCCGCTCCCACCCCCGGTCCGCCCGGTCCCGCGCCGCCGGACCCAACGCCGCCGGCGCCCGCCCCGAACCCGTCGCCGCTGCCTCCGAGCCCCGGGCCTCAAATCTGACGCGCCGCGACGGCCTTTGTGCGCTATCTCACTTTTTCTCCAGGGTCCCCCGGGTAGGCGTCCGCAGGAACGATCCCCGTGCCCCGTCAAGCGCTTCCCCCCGGCCCTCGCCTCCCCAAGCCGCTCCAGAGCATGGGATTCTGGACGCGGCCGCTGGCTTTCCTGGAGGGCTGCCGGGCTCGCTACGGCTCGCGTTTCACTTTGCGGCTGCTGGCCTCTCCGCCGTTCGTGATCCTGTCGGACCCGGACGAGATCAAGCAGGTGTTCACCGCCCCGCCGGACGTCCTGCATCCCGGGGAGGGGGCTCGAGTGCTGGCCCCGGTGGTCGGACAGAACTCGGTGATCCTGCTCGACGAGGACGCGCACATGGAGCAGCGCAAGCTGATGCTGCCCGCGTTCCACGGCGAGCGGATCGAGCGGCTGAGCGACCTGGTCGCCGCCGTGGCCGAGCGCGAGGTCGCCGCCTGGCCCGATCATGGTTCGGTCGAGCTGCATCCCCTCCTTCAGAGCCTGACTCTCGAGGTCGTGCTACGCGCGGTGTTCGGTCTCGATCCCGGCCCGCGCCTCGACGCCGTGCGCGAGCGGCTCTCGGCCATGCTGTCGTTCGGCGATCGCTTCATCAGTCTGATCCCGCCGCCCCCCGGCGGGCGCGCCGAGAAGGTGCTCGAGCGTGTCGGGCCGTTCGCCGCATTCGCGCGCATCCAGCGTGAGGCAGACGCGCTCGTGTTCGAGTTGATCGACGAACGCCGGGGTGCCGCCGAGCGGCGGGGCGACGTCCTCGCGATGCTCGAGATGAAGCTGGTGCTCACGGCTCTCTTGCGCGCCCGGACGCTGCGGATCGTCAGCGAGCCGTCCGAGCGGCCGCGGAGGCGGAACATCACGATCACTCCGGGCCAGGGGAGCGTCGCCCGACTACCCAGACGCGACCCGCCCCGCGCTCCCACGTCCGAGCCCGAACGCGCTGATCTCGTTCCATCGTCCTCGTGAGAGCTGGCTCGGCCAGTTCGTGCCGCGTGTGAGTTAGCCCTTCGCGCTAACCGGCCCGTCCGACCAACTCGATCCGGTTACCCCACGGATCGGCGGTGAAGAACCGCCGCGTACCGGCGATCGCGTCGTCCCACTGCACGGAGCAACCGGCATCCGCGAGCCGGGCCGCCAGGCGGTCCAGGTCGGCCGCGGCAACCGACAGCGCGGGGTGGGCCTTCGTCGCCGGCGTGAACGGCTTGGCGACCCCTACGTGGAGCTGATGCGCCCCGCATGCGAACCACACGCCGCCCCGGTCCCGGAGTGTCTCCGGCTTGTCCACTTCGGGCATGTCCAACACGTCTCCGTAGAACCAGCGCGCCTGCGCCTCGCTTCCGGTGGGCGCGGCCACCTGAACGTGGTCGATTCCGAGCAGGAAAATCGCGTTGGGAGCGCCGTCATCCGGCACTAGTCACCCACTAGCGCAGCGGTGCTTCGTCCGTCGCCGCCGAGCGATCGAACACGAGCCGCAGCCGGTCGGCAGGATCGTCGTCCGGTCCGGGTGGGTCAAACGGCGACCGCGTCATCACGCGGACCGTTCCGAGCTCCGGATACTCGACGATCTCCGGAGTCGTCTTGGTCGAAACCATCAGGTACCGCGCCCGCGCCTCGCTGCGATTGGCCACCGAGTGGGCCCCCCGCCGTCCTCGCGGAAAGGCCACCACCTCTCCGGGCGCCAGCTCCCGCTCGCCGTCGAGCGTGCGCAGGGTCGGCGTCCCCTCGAGCACGACCAGCAGCTCCTCCATCGCGTGGTGGATGTGCAGCGGCGCCCCGTCCGCTCCCGGCGAGAGCTCGTACAGCGTCCCGCCCAGAAGCTCGGCGCCCGCATTCCGCGCGACCGGCTCGCCGCGAACCGAGCCGCGCTCGATCGTGAACGTGTCCGCGAAGACGTTGGGCTGCTCAGCCACAGCATGATCATCGCACGACCTCGTCTGGGATCCGGGCCCGGATCGGGATCGGCTCGGCCAACGGCGCGCACAGGTTTGTCGGCTGATCCGAGGCCCTCAGTGTGCGCCGGAGCCGGACGAACGCGATCGCGCCTAGGATCGCCGGGATCCCGAGCTGGAACGCCCGGTACGCGACCACTGCCGCGGCCGTCTGCGACAGCGGCGCGCCGTACAGCACCATCGCGCCGATCAGCCCACCGTCGGTGCCGCCGATGCCGCCAGGCAGCGGGATAAGCCCCCCGAGCTGACCGATCGTGTAGCCGAACACCAGCGGGCCGACCGGCGGAACCGCGCCGAACGCCGCGAACGCCGCCGCGAACGCCGCGATGTCGAACGCGAGGTAGCCGATCGCGCCGACGATCACCCAGACGTGACTTGGGCGCAGAAGCGCGCCGGTGTCGCGGATCCCGTCGCCGAGCGAGGTCAGTGCCGAGTTGATCACGCGGCCGGGTCGCGAGTGCGCCTCGCGGGGGCGGATCCGGTCGACAACCGACGGAAGCAGGACGGCGAATCCGATCGACCCGATCGCGAGCGCTGAGAACACCGCCGTCGGCACGACCGGCGCATGGCCGGAAAGCACTCCGAGCAGCAGCAAGGGACCGACGATCGCGGCGCACAGGAAGTTCGGCGTGCTGGTGATTACGAAGAACGCGACGCTGCGCCGCGCGACGTATTCGGAGGACAAGCCGCCGCGCCGGAGCGCCCAGGCGCCGAGCGCGAGCCCGCCCGCTCCGCCGGTCGGTAACAGCACGTTCGCCGCCTGCTCGGCCATCCCCAGCCGATAGCTGAAACCCCACCCGAGACGCCGGCAGAACACGTAGCGAAAGGCCAGAATGTTGCAGAGGGCAGAGGCGAGCTTGAGCACGCCAGCCAAGACGACGAACGCCGCGACGGCCTGGGCGAAGCGGTGCCGCAGATCGCCAAGCCCCGGCAGCGCGCTGATCGCCACCGCGACCACCGCCCCGAGCAAGGCCAGCTCGACGAGACGGCGGACGATGTGACGCGGGTTGAACTCGTCGGGGATGTCGGTGGATGCATTCGCACCCGCATGTTCGGCGTGTGAGCTCATCGTTTCGCGGGGCGCGGGCCGGCATGCGGCAGCCGATGCAGGTCCCTCTCCGAGTCGATGAAGTCTGGCAAGCGCGCTAGGTTCTGGACGTGTCCGACCCCGACCCTAAGACCGAGGAGCTCTCCTCGACGCAGCGCGAGCGCGAGGAGGTCGAGCGCAAACGGGCCGAGACCGCGCCGGATGAGGACGAGGCCGCTCAGCACAGGCGACGGGCGGAGAAGGCGCGGTACCTGGCGGAGAAGCTCGAGGAGCGAGCCGAGTCAGAGCGGCACGAGGACTGAGCCCGCGTCGGCCCGGCTCACTCCGAGCGGAAATCCATCCGCCGGTCATCACCCGCCAACGGCAACACGTCGCACATCTCGGTCAGGCGCGACACGGTCCGTTCGGTGATCTGCTCGCACAGCGCCTCCCGGTCGAGGATGTTGGTGGTGATCACCATCGATCGCTGGTCCTCATAGCGCGCGTTGACGATCGAGTAGAGCTCCTCGAGCACCCAATCGGTGGTCCTCTCGGCGCCGACGTCGTCGATGTGCAGCAGGTCCACCGCGGTCAGACGGTCGAGCAGGTCCAGGTGCGATCGGTCGGGCCGGTGCGTCTCGCGGATCTCATTGAGCAGGCGTGGCAGCGAATAGATCGCCACAGAGCGTCCTGACTCCAGCGCCGCCTTTGACACGAGCATGGCGAGCGTCGTCTTGCCGGTGCCTACGTGTCCCATAAACCACAGCCCCCGGCCCGCGTCCAGATGGTCGTCAATCTTCTGGGCGAACCGGCGGGTCCTCGCCACTACCTCAGCATGAATCTCGGTGACGGGATACCGGTCGAACGCCGCATCGCGGTAGCGGCGAGGAATCACTGCCGAGAGGCTGCGGGCCTTGCGCTGCGCGATGATCTGCCGCCGGCACCGGCAGTCGTATGCCGTGTTGGTTTCCTCATCGAAGACGAGACCGCTGCCGTCGCACACGTCGAACGGGCACCGGCTCAGGTCGCGGTGCTCACCCGCGGGCGCCGCCGCCCTCGCGGAGGCCGGGGCGGGGGCGGCGCTCCAGCTCATGCCGCGAACCGCTCGCCGGCGTAATTCATGAACTTCGGGTACTCCTTCTGAAAGCGTCAGCACGACGTCGCCGACCGGCCCGTTGCGGTGCTTGGCGATGATGATGTCCGCCTCGCCCGGGCGCTCGGAGTCCTTGTCGTAGTACTCCTCGCGATAGATGAACATCACCAGGTCCGCGTCCTGCTCGATCTGCCCGCTTTCGCGGAGGTCGGACAGGATCGGGCGCTTCTCACCGCCGCGCTGCTCGACCGCGCGGCTCAGCTGGGAAAGGGCGATCACCGGGACGTTCAGCTCGCGGGCGAGCCCCTTCAGCCCGCGTGAGATCTGCCCGACCTGCTCCACGCGGCTCTCCACCCGGCCCTCGTGGCGCATCAGCTGGAGGTAGTCGACGATGATCAGCGCGAGGCCGCCGTCGAGCTGGTGATGCAGGCGCCGGGCCTTGGCGCGGATCTCGAGCACGCCGGTGTCGCTCGAGTCGTCGATCCACAGGGGCGCCTCGGATAGGCGCTGGCAGGCCGAGAGGATCTTCGGCCAGCGGTTTTCGGCCACCCGGCCCTTGCGGAGCTCCTCGCCGCGGATGCGAGCCTGGGACGCGACGAAACGCTGCGCCAGCTCGGACTCGGACATCTCGAGCGAGAACAGCGCGACCGGGCTGGGCTTGTTGGTGGGGTCGCCGACACCGAGCACGGCGTTCTCGGCGATGTTGGCGACCAGCGCGGACTTCCCCATCGAAGGGCGCGCGGCGACGATGATCAGGTTGCCGGGTTGAAACCCGCCGGTCAGCTCGTCGAGGTCCTTGAACCCCGACGGGGTGCCGGTCAGCGCGGTCTTGAGCGTCGAGAGCCGGTGGAGCTTGTCGGTCTCCTCGTGGAGCACCTCGGCGATCGGCCGGAACTTCTTCTGCCGGTCGTCGTGGGCCACCTCGAGTACCGAGCGCTCGGCCCGCTCGACCAGGTCGCGCGGTGGCGCCTCTCGCGACATCACGCTGGCCTGGATCTCGTAGGAGGTGGTCAGCAGCGCCCGCAGCTGCGCGTTGTCGCGCACGATCTGCCCGTACTCGCGGGCGTGGCCGGCAGCCGGCACCCAGCCGGCCAGCTCGTCGATCGCCGCTGGGCCCCCGATCTCCTCGAGCTTGCCCCGTTGCCGGAGCGTCTCGGCAACCGTCAGGTGGTCGATCTTCCGGTCGCTCTCGTAGAGCTCCATCATCGCGGCGAACACCGCGCCGTGCTGCTCCCGGTAGAAGTGGCCGGGTCGCAGGTGCTGCTCGACCAGCAACGCGTGGAGGTGGCGCTCGTCGAGCAGCACCGCCCCGAGGACAGACTTCTCGGCCTCCAGGTTGTGCGGTGGCACAGCGATGCTCTGAACGGCGCTCATGGCGATCCGAGTCTAAGTTCGGGGGAGGCGCCAGCACACAGGGCCACCCCGCAAGCAGCGATAGTTCTGTGAAGCTGGCGTTATCGAGGCTGTCCCGGCCAACCGCCGGGCGACCGACGCCGGCGGCTAGTTCGCCGCCACCACCATCGTTTTCACGGAAGCGGTCACATCGTCGGTGACCTCGACCACGACCATGTAGGTCCCCGTGTGCCGGATCGGCTCGTCGAGGTAGACCTTGCGCCGATCGATCTTGATCCCGCGGGCGTCGCGGATCGCGTCGGCGATGTCCTGCGTCGTCACCGAGCCGAACAGACGGCCATCGTCGCCGGCCTGCTGCGGGATCGTCAGCACCGTCCGCCCGAGCGTGGCCGCGTTCTCCCGGGCTCGATCCTCGGCCTCACGCACGGCCCGCTCGGCCTCGTCGCGGCGCCGGGCGGCAGCCTGGATCGACGCGTTCGTCGCCGGTTCGGCAAGCTTGCGCGGCACTAGGAAGTTGCGCAGATAGCCCGGGGACACGTCAACCACCGTGCCCTTCTCACCGAGGGACTCCACGTCCTGCAGCAGGATTGCCTGGGGCATCTCGCCTCCCCGCGACCTACCGGTCTCGGTCGCGGTCGCGGTCGCCGCGTCCGCCGCGTTCGCTGCGTTCGCCACCGGGCGTGTCGGCGACGTACGGCAGCAGCGCCAGCTCACGTGCGCGCTTCACCGCTCGCGCGACCTGGCTCTGGTGGCGCCGGCAAGCGCCGGTGATCCGGCGCGAGCGGATCTTGCCCCGCTCCGAAATGAACCTGCGCAGCATCGAGATGTTCTTGTAATCGACCTGCTCGATCTTGTCTCGGCAGTAGGGGCACGGCTTACGGCGCGAGGAGGTCTGTGCGCCCTTCCGATCGCGCCGGCGGACCGGCCTTCTACGCTGCTTTGCCACGCTTGATCACCTGCTCGGTTGCTCTCAGCTCAGTCGTTCTCAGAACGGGATGTCGTCGTCAGATACTCCGGCAGCCACAGGAGTCGATTCGAAATCACTGGTGTCGGCGGGAATGTCGCTGTCCTGCGACCGGATGCCGCTGGAGTAGCCGTTCCCGTTCCCGTTGCCAGTGTCCTCACGACCGCCGAGGAACTGCACGTTGTCAGCGATGATATCGACGGATTGGCGCTTCTGTCCCTCCACCTCGTACTCGCTCCACTCGAGGCGGCCGTCGATCGCCACCGGACGTCCCTTCTTCAGGTACTGCCCGCAACTCTCGGCCTGACGACCGAACACGGTGACGCTGAAGTAGTTGGGCTTCTCTTCCCACTCGCCGGTGGCGTTGTTCCGGCGGCGGGTGTTGACGGCCAGTCGCAGCTTGCAGACCGACAGTCCCGTGCCGGGATTCGAACGCGCGTCTGGATCCTTGGTCAGGTTCCCGGTCAGCACGACTCGATTGATGTTCATCGGGGCTCCTTTCCAGAGCACATTGAAAGCCTGTCGGCCGAGTCTAGGCGCGCTTCAGGCGGCAAAACCCGCGCTCTCCGGAAAATGGACAGACATGTTTCAGGCACGTTGCCGAGCCGTGTCGCGGCGTTGCAATCGCGTTGCAAAGCGAGGATTCCGGCCCCGAGGACCGTGCCCCGGCGGGCTAGGACTCGGGCGCCTCGGCGGGCATCGACTCTGGCCCACCGGTGGCGGGCGCGGCCGCGGTGGCCACGACGGGCGGTGGCGAGTCGGGCGCCGGCGGCGTGCCCGGGAGGTTCTTGATCACGCGGAAGCGGACGACGCCGTCGGTGATCCGCAGATCATGGGAGAGCGTCTCGATCAGGGTCGGAGGCGCCTTGAACTGCAGCAGGTGGTAGTCGGCCTCGGGCTGATGGTTAATCCGGAAGGCGAGCGGCCGCTGGCCCCAATCGTCCTGGCGCTCGATTGAGCCCTCCGCGCCCGTGATCGCGGACTCGACGTCCGCCAGGATCTTCGTGCGCTGCTCCTCGGGCGCCGTCGCCGAGAGCAGCAGCACGAGGTCGTAGAGGGGGGGTTGGGCGGCCATAATCGAGTGCCTCCGGGAGGCGGCGGTCGACTATAGCGGCACAATCGCCGTGGTGCCCCGAGTCCCCACCGATCGAACCGAGCGGCTGATCCTTAAGTTCGAGGATCGCGCCGCATGGGAGCGCTGGCTCGAGGAGCAGCATGATTCCGCAGACGGCGTCTGGCTGAAACTCGCTCGCAAGGGCTCGGGGCGACGCAGCGTCACCCACGCCGAGGCCCTCGAGGAGGCGCTTCGCTTCGGCTGGATCGACGCCCAGAAGGCGCCGCATGACGACGCGTTCTGGCTCCAGCGCTTCACCAGGCGCGGTCCCCGCAGCAAGTGGTCACAGATCAACCGCCAGAAGGCGACCGACCTAATCGAGCAGGGCCGGATGATGCCGGCAGGCCTCGCCGAGGTCGAGGCGGCCCGGCAAGATGGCCGCTGGGAGAACGCATACGCCTCGCCGCGTAACGCCACCGTCCCCGAGGACTTCCAGCGCGCCCTCGACGGGAACCCCGCCGCGAACGAGTTCTTCGCCACGCTGGGAAGCAGCCACCGCTACAGCTTCCTTTACCGGATCGAGGACGCCAAGCGGCCGCAGACGCGCGAGCGCCGGATCCGTGAGTACGTGGCGATGCTGGCCGAGGGCCGGACGATCCACGGCTGAGTCAGACGCGCAGCGACCTGCATAACCGCGCGCCGGAGCATGCGGGCGCGCGGCATGTGCGCTTGCGCATGTGGGGCATGAAAAAACGCGCACCACCCGGCGCTGTCGCCTCGGACGATCGGTTATGCAGGTCCGAACCCGGGCGACTGCGGGGCCACGCGACGATGAACTCGACGGGTGCGTATCCGGCTGAAGCGGAGGCTGCGGCGTCCGGGCGGCGGCACTCGCGCAGACACGAGTACGCCCGGCATGACGGTCGGATGCGCGCCGTGCCGCCGGGCGGACGAGCAGCCGAAGCGCCCCCTACGTCGACACCTCGGCCTTGCGCCCGATATCCGCCAACTGCTCGTCGATCCAGTCCCCCGGATCCCGCGCGGTGACGATCGACTTGAGTCCCTGCAACCGCCGCTCCCGCTCCTCCACCGGCATCGTCAACGCCGCATGGATCGAATCGGCCAGCTCCTGGATGTCGAACGGGTTCACCGACAGCGCGAACTCCCCGAGCTCCTCGTGGGCACCCGTGTTCTCGCTCAGAATCGAGACGCCGGCGCGCTCGTTGACCATCGGCCCCTCCTTGGCCACCAGGTTCATCCCGTCGAACATGGCGTTGACCATCAGCACGTCGTAGTGCTTGTAGGCGGCCACCGCCTCCTCCAGGTCGTCGCGCAGCTTCAACTGGATCGGCATCCAGTCGGGCGAGCCGTGACGGTGGTTGACCACGGCCACGACCGCCTCGATCCGCTCGAGATACTCGGCGTACTCGGGCACGTCGGTCCGGGACGGCATCAGCTGGGCGATGAAGGTGACCCGCTCGCGGAACTCCGGATGCTGCTCCAGGAAGACGTCGAAGCCGCTGAATCCGCGCAGGACGTTCTTAGACAGGTCGGCCCGGTCGACGCGCAGGATCAGGTGATCGCGCCGCCGGCGCAGCAACTCCTCCTCAAACTCCCGCACCCGGTCCCGCCGGGCCACCCCCTCTACGGCGTGCGAGTCGATCGGGAGGGGATAGGCCCGCACCCAGACCTCGCGGTCTTCGCAGTGCACCACGCCTCTCTCGTGATCCACGTCGTAGCCCATCAGGTCCTCGCAGCACTGCAGGAAGTTGCGCCGGTACGAACGCGTGTGAAAGCCGATGATGTCGTTGGACAGGATCCCCCGGTAGATCTCCTCGCGGATCACCGTGGGCAGCACACGCCACGAGTCAGACTGGCTCCACGGGATGTGCACGAAGTGGTGGAGGAACACGTCCGGGCGGACGCGGCGGATCAGCCCCGGCAGCGTGTACAGGTGATAGTCGTGCACCATCACGACCGGCCGCTCGATCCCCTCGATCTCCTCCATCACCGACCGTGCCAGGTCCTCGTTGACCGCGTTGTAGCCGAACTCGAACGCCTCGGTCTCGTTGCGCCGGACGTCCGGCGCGTTCGAGAGATCCCACAGGTAGTGCTGGATGAACCACAGCATCGGGTTCGCGGTGATGTTGTAGAAGCGGTCGTACGCGTCGGGGTCCGACGCGACCAGCTTCACGCGGTAATCGTCGCCGCCGGGCGCGGTGACGGTGAACGGCTTGCCCTGGTTCTGCTCCGAGACCGCCACGTCGCCGTCGGTCATCGCCGACGCGATCCAGGTCACATCACGGTGCGAGGCCAGCCCGATCAGCGCGGTGACCAGGCCACCGGTGCCGCGCCGAATCTCTCCGTCCGAACCGAATGTCACCGGTCCGCGATTCGACACAAGCACGAGCGGCGGACCGGAAGAGGACACCGGTTACACCTCCAATCGCTCAAACAGGTCGAGCCAGTCGCGGAGTAGGCGCGGCATCAAGAACTGCTTGCGCACCGCCTCCTTGCCGGCGCGTCCGAGTCGCTTGCCGAGTCCCGGGTCGGCCAGGATCTCCAGCGAACGCTGGGCACACTCCTCGACGCTCGAGACGAGAAAGCCCGTCTCTCCGTCTGACACCTGCAGTGGAATTCCGCCTACCGCGCCACCGATCAACGGCCGCCCCTTCCAGATCGCCTCGGTCACCGTCAGCCCGAATCCTTCGCGAGTCGACTTCTGGATTACCACATCGCAGTGGGACTGAAACGCATTGACCTCAATCGCCCCGACGTTGTTGAGGTTGTTGAGGATGTGGATGTCCGGGTCGCCGTCGGCGTGTGCCACGGTGGCGTTGAAATAGTCCCACCCCTCCGGGTCGTCGGTCGCCATCGAGCCGACCAGCGCCAGCTGCACATCGGGCATCTGCGATTTGACGATCCGGTAGGCATCGATCACGCCGAGCGGGTCCTTCCACGGATCGAAGCGCGAGACCTGGCACAGCAGCGGCCGATCGACGTCGATCCCGAACTGCTCGCAGATGTACACCGCGTCCTCCGGCGAGAAGGCCATGTTCTTCGGCGCCAGCGGGTCGATCGCCGGCGGCACGATGTTGGCGCGCCCGTCCATTCCGGACGGCACGTATTTGCGCATGTGGAACACGGTCGCCGGATACGGCTCCAGGAACGGCACGAGGCGCTCCAGCGTGGCCGGGTTCGGCGTCGAGAGGTCGATATGGCAGCGCCACACCCACCGCCGTGACTTGTCCGGGACCAATGTCGCCAGGGCGGCCGGCTGAGGGTCGTGCACGATGATCACGTCCCAGCCCGAGGACAGCTCGCGCGCGTTGATCTCGTTGTAGCGCCGCCAGATGTCCCACTGCTCATCGCTCAGGTCCTGGGGATTGCCCTGGAGCGCGTTGTGCATCACCTTGGTCGCGTTGAAGAACTCCTCGCGGCCGTGGATCACGTGCCACTCGGCCTGCAGGCCGACGTCGACCATCAGCGGGACCAGCGTGTAGAGGATCTCGGAGACGCCACCGCCGAACGCGGTCGCGCTCACGTGCAGGACGCGCTTGCCCTCCAGGCGCGAAGCGCGTTCCCGGATCTCGTCGGCCAGGGCGCGTCCCACGATGCTGGCGTAGTCAGACAGGTGCTTGTGGGGAGTGGAGATCGGCTGGAGCATGCTTCCCCGTTCAGACTCGAACGACGACGGCGGCGACGGCGGGACGATAGCGGGCGGCGGCGAGGCATCGGGTGCTCACGCCGGGAGTTCGAGTGTGAACGTCGTGTCGCCCGGCCGCGAGTCGACTGAAAGCCGCCCCGCCATGCGCTCGGCCAGCTCGCTGGCGATGGCCAGCCCAAGCCCCGACCCCTGGGCGTCGTCGGCGGTGTAGAACGGCTCGAAGATCCGCCCCAGCACCTGGGGGTCGATTCCCTCCCCGTCGTCGCGCACTCCCAGCCGCACCCGGCCATTCGAACGCCGCGCCGTGACCAGGATCCGCGTTCCCGGCGACGTGTGGACGAGCGCGTTGTCGATCAGGATGCGGACGATCTGGGCGACCCGGACCGGATCGCACAAGGCCTCGATCCGGCCCGAGGCGAGCCGCACCTCCAGATGAGAATCGTGCTGGGCCAGCACCGGCTCGAACTCTCCCGACACCGACCGGGTCAGCTCCCCCAGGTCGACCTGCTCTGGGCGCAGTTCCAAAGATCCCGATTCAAGGCGCGACAGGTCGAGCAAATCCACCGACAGCTTGCGCAGCCGCTCCACCTGATCGCGAACCTGCTCGAGGAAACGCGCGCGGGTCTCGGGATCCAGGTCCTCGTCCTCGAGCAGCTCGACGAACCCGCCCAACGAGAAGATCGGCGTCCGCAGCTCGTGCGACGCGGTGGCGATGAACTTCTTGCGCGCCGACTCGAGCTGGGCCAGCTGGCGCTGCATCTGGTTGAACGCCACGGCAAGCTGCCCGAGCTCGTCGCCGGAGTCGACCGGGATCACGTGCTCGAAGTCGCCGGCCGCCACCTTCTCGGCCGCCAGCTCCAGGCGCTTGACCCGCTGGGCCAGCGCGCGCGCCGCCAGGTAGCTCCCGATCAGCGCGACTAGTAGGGCGATCCCACCAGCCACCAGGATCTGGTGGCGCACCGTCGCCACCGTGCGGACGATGTCCGAAGCAGGCGCCGAGTAGACGATCACCGCCGCCGCGCGGGTGGGCGGGGACCGGTAGAGGACGGGATCCGCGACCTCGGCCACCGTGCCCGCCCCTGTCATCTCGGTGCCGGTGACGAGCCGCCGCTCCGCCACGGCCCGCCGCGCCACCGCCAATGACAGCGCGGCCGTGGCCGAGCGGCGGCTCGAGTCGGCCAGCGTCGAGAGCTCGGCTCCGCCCGGTACCTGGTTGACCAGCAACAGCGTGACCCGGTCGCCGGTGGCGAGCGCCGCGGCGTTGACCCGGTCCTGCACGGTCGACAGCGGCACCGAGCTCCCCACCGTCCGCGCGATCGACTCCGAATGAGACGTCCCGGCGCGCGCAAGCTCGGAGAGCTGATCGCTCAGAACGCGGCTCTGCAGCCCTGGCGCTACGTACAGGTACAGCACCGCGAGGGCCACGAACACGATCGCCGAGAAGACCAGGGCCAGCCGGTTGCTCAGCGAGAGGCTGACGCGACGGCGGCCCACCCTGGCAAAGCCCCTAGATCTCGGTGTCGCGGAACCGATACCCGACGCCCCGCACCGTGAACAGGTAGTCGGGGGCTTTGGCATCCCGTTCGAGCTTCTCGCGCAGGTGCCGGATGTGGACGTCGATCGTCCGCGGATCGCGGTAGGCGGAGTCGCCCCAGATGCGCGCGAGCAGCATGTCGCGGGTGAACACCCGTCCCGGGCGCGCGGGCCAGCACCGACAGGATCTCGAACTCGACGAACGTCAGCGGTGCCTCGCCCCCGCGCACGCGGACGGTGCGCTTGGAGAAGTCGATGCGCATCTCGTCCACCTCGAGCGGCGACTCGTCGGGCGCCGTCTCCACCGGCCGGACCATCTCGGCGCGCCGCAGCGCTGCCTTGATGCGGCTCGAGAACTCACGCAGCGAGAACGGCTTGGTGATGTAGTCGTCGGCGCCCAGCTCGAGCCCCACGACCTTGTCGATCTCCTCGGACTTGGCGGTGAGGATGATGATCGGCACCGAACTGCGGCTGCGCAGTCGCCGGCACACCTCGAGGCCGTCGACCTTGGGCAGCATCAGATCGAGCACGACCAGGTCGAACGCCTGCTCGTCGAAGCGGTCGAGCGCCTGGCGCCCGTCCGTCGCCTGCACGACGTCGTAGCCCTCCTTGCGTAGCGGATATGAGAGCAGCGTCTGAATCGACTGCTCATCGTCTACGAGCAGTATCCGCGCCGAACGATCTGCCACTAGTTCCTTCCTGTTTGCAGCAAAAGAGTAGTGGCCGGGAGTTTGGGATCCCCTCCCGCTGCAGGCGGGAATCCGATTAATCACGCCGGCGGCGGGTTACCCTCACAGACCAGATGCTGGATCCTCGCATCTACCGGATGGGCCTGATGGTCGTGGTTGTCGCGGTGATCGTCGTCGCCTTCTCACTGGGCAACCAGGCGGCGCCGCTGAGCGCGTCGCTCGTCCCCGACTCGTTCAACGGGCAGAACGCCTACAACGCGATGCAGAGCCTGGCCGCGGAATACCCCAACCGGCCGCCGGGGTCCTACGGCGATAACCAGATCGCCGACTACGTGGCGAGCTCGCTGAAGCAGGACGGATTCCTGACCGGCCGGACGGTGTTCACCGCGCAGACGGTCGACGGCCCGCGCACGGTCCAGACCGTCACGGGCACGCTCGCCGGGACCAATCCCGGGACGATCGTCGTCGTCGCTCACCGCGACTCGACGCGGACGGACCGATCGGGCTCCCCCGCGGAGCTTTCCGGAACCGGGGTCCTGCTCGAGCTGGCCCGCGACCTGGCGGCTCAGACCCAGCAGCGGACGGTCGTACTCGCCTCGACCAGCGCCTCGGTCGGCGCCGCCGGCGCCCAGCAACTGGCCAGGACGCTCCCGGGCCAGATCGATGCCGTGATCGTGCTCGGCGACATGACCGGCCTACAGGTTCGCTCCCCGATCGTCGTGCCCTGGTCCGACTCGCAGCTCGTGGCCCCGCCTCTGCTGCGCAACACGGTCGCGTCGGCGATCGCCGAGCAGGCCAACGTCAATCCCACCAGCGAGAGCCTCGGCGGCCAGTTCCTGCACCTCGCCTTCCCTCTCGCCGCCACCGAACAGCGCCCGTTCGCCGACAGCGGCGAGCCCGCGGTTCTCGTCTCGACCTCCGGGGCGCGCCTGCCCGCGCCGGACGAGCCCACCAGCCAGGCCCAGATCGCCGGCTTCGGACGCGCGATCCTGGAGACCGTGACCGCGCTCGGGGCGGGCCCCAATGTGCCTGGGCCCTCCTCCTATCTCAGCATGCACGGCGAGCTGATCCCGGTCTGGGCCGTCCGCCTGCTTGTCCTGGCCCTGATCCTGCCCGTGCTGCTGGCCACGATCGATGGGTTGGCCCGAGCCCGCCGGCGGGGCTACCGGGTCGCCCGCTGGGTCGTGTGGGTGCTCACGGCGTGCATTCCGTTCGCGCTCGCCGCGCTCGCCGTCGTCGCCCTGCAACTCACCGGGGTGATCGAGGCCGCTCCGCCGGGTCCGGTCGGCGGCGATGCGATCACGCTAACCAGCCGCGCCGTGGCGATCCTCGCCGGCCTGGCCTGCCTGATCGCCGTCGCGTTCGCCGTGCGCTGGGCGCTCGGGCGGCGACTCTCCTCGCCCCGGCCCGCCGACGCCGACCCGACTGACGCGGTGCCGATCCATGCCGAACGCGCGAACGGTCGAGCCCACCGCCATAGAGGTGGGCGGGGCGCCGTCTCCGACGATGCAGCTTCTCCGGGGGCCGCGGCCGCCTTCCTGCTCGTCATGTGCTTGGTGACCCTCGTCATCTGGGTCGAGAACCCGTACGCCGCGGCCCTGATCGTCCCGGCCCTGCACCTGTGGATGTGGATCGTCGCCCCCGAGCAGCGCCTCCGGACCCCGTGGGCGGTGCTGCTGTTCCTGATCGGACTCGTCCCCGGCGTGCTGGCGGCGTACTACTACGCCGCCGTCCTGGGTCTTGGTCCGGCGACCGGCGCTTGGAATGCTGTGCTCATGCTCGCGGGTGGCGACGTCTCGCTGATGGCGGCGCTCGAATGGAGCGTCGTGCTCGGCTGCGTCGTCAGCCTGGCGCTGATGATCGTGCGGATCGCCCGCCAGCCGCGTCCGGCCGAAGCGCCGGTGACGACCCGCGGGCCAATCACGTACGCCGGGCCCGGCTCGCTCGGCGCGACCGGTTCGGCTGTGCGGCGATGAAGACCAGGGTCCTCAGCGCCCCTGCGGTCGCGCCGCGCCGGCTCGGGGTCTTCCCGCTAGGGCGACTCGTGCGCGACGTCTCCTGGGTGCTGATCATCGCGGGACTGCTGCTGGTTCTCGACGCCGGCGTGACCCTGGTCTGGCAGGAGCCGGTGACGGCGGTGATCGCAATGATCAAGCGCTCGGACATCGACAAGCAGTACCTGAGCTACCAATCCGCCCCGCTTGCCCCGGTCGAGCGCCACGCCCTGGTCGGGCTGCCGCAGCTCCAGCAGCGCATTTCGTTCCTGGCCCGCCGCGAGGCGCAGCAGATCGGCACCGGCGACGCGATCGGCCAGATCGCGATCCCCACGCTGGGCGCGAGCTACACGGTGGTCCAGGGCACGGATACGGCCAGCCTCGAGGAGGGACCCGGCCACTATCCCGGCACCGCCTTCCCCGGACTTGGCCAGACGGTCGCCATCGCCGGGCACCGGACCACCTACCTGGCGCCCTTCCGCCACGTCAACGCACTCAAACCGGGTGATCGGATCGTGCTGACGATGCCCTACGGCCGATTCACCTACGACGTCCAATACACGAAGATCGTCCTGCCGACCGCCCTGTGGGTGATCCGCAACGTCGGCTACGAGCGCCTGGTGCTGTCGGCGTGCAACCCGCTCTACAGCGCCGCGCAGCGGATCATCGTGTTCGCGAAGCTGAAGTCGGAAGTCCCCCTCGGACCGGCGCGACAGACGTAAGTTTTTGGCCGGGCTGCGCCCGGCATCCTCCGGACGATGTCGCGGCAGGCCCATGAGGCAAGGCACGGACGCCGAGCGGGCCGTCGCCGCGACGCCGGTTCGCCGGGCGTCCGTGCCCGGCGGCCGGGTCGCTCCGAAGTTGGGGTGAGGACCCGATTCAGAGCGAGCCAGCCGCGGTCGATGCCTGGGATACAGTGAATCCATGGACCCGGCCGTGCTGAAACAGCAGATCGAAAAGGGCGAGTACGAGGTCGACCCGTCCGCGGTCGCCGACGCGATGCTCCGCCGGCTGCGCGCGTTCGCTCAGAGCGCGTGCTCGTATCCGACCAGCGGCTCGTCGGCGTCGACGAACGCCACGCCCGGGGGTCCCTCGACGACCGATCCGACCCAGGTCGCGTTCGTCAACCTGTTCGCGCTCGGCAACGGGACGCAGACGCAGAGTTCGTAGTCCTCGCCCGCCGTGGCGGCGAGTCGGTATGGGTCGACGCCCAGGTCGGCCGCGACTTCGGCGACTCCCGCGGCGAGCGGAAGCGAGTCCAGGCGCAGCTCAATCCGCACCCTGCTGCGGTCCGCCAAATGACCGGCGTCGGTGGCGAGCCCGTCCGACAGGTCGATCATCGCGGTGGCGCCGAGGGCGGCGAGCTCGCGACCGGTCTCGATCCGCGGCTGAGGACGGGCGTAGCGCTGGCGGAGTCCCTCCTTGGTTCTCGCGTCCAGACTCGCGCCGGCGCGCCCATCGAGCACCGCGAGCCCGGCTCCGGACGCGCCCAATGAGCCGGTGACGGCGACGCGGTCACCAGGCCGTGCGCCGTCGCGGCCGACCAGCTCCGCGGGATCGTGCGCCCAGCCGACGACCGTGAACGAGACGGTGAGCACGGGCGAGCTCGTGAGGTCCCCGCCGGCGATCACGATGCCGATTTGCCGGGCCAGCGCGGAAGCCCCCTCGATGAGCGCGAGCGCCCGCTCGGAGCCGAAGTCCGCAGGCACACCCAGCGCGAGGTAGGCCTCGCCCGGATTCGCTCCCATGGCAGCGAGGTCCGAGCTAGCGGCGGCGAGCGCACGGTGCCCGATCTCCTGGGGGGAGAGCTGCGAGGAGCGGAAGTGAACACCGTCGACCATCGTGTCGACGGAGGTGACCGCGTAGCGGTCCGCCCTGACCACGGCGGCGTCGTCGCCGATCGAGCGCACCACCCGACCGGAGCCGTCCGCGAGCAGGCGCTCGAGCGCCCCGATCAGCTCGAGCTCACGCACCTCGCGGAGCTCAGCGGTGTCGGTAGACGATCCGGGCGCGGTCGAGGTCGTATGGCGACAGCTCGACGCGGACCCGGTCGCCCGGGAGGATGCGAATCCGAAAACGGCGCATCTTTCCGGCTACGTGACCGAGCACGACGCGGTCCATGTTGTCGAGCTTTACGCGGAACATCGCGTTCGGCAGAGCCTCGACAACTTCGCCTTCTAGTTCGACTTTTTCTTCCTTGGGCATGCGCTCTTCGCTAAGGCGCCGCCGTGGGCGCCGCCGACCATTTCTATTCCGTGGGTTGCCGTAAGAGTAGTGGGTATCCTGGGCCGCTCAAGAAAAGCGACCCCTCCTGGAGGACCGTTGCCCGCAATGACAGACAGTCTCAAGAACGAATACACGAAGCAGATCCTGCGAGCCACCGGTGTCAGGAAGGCGTCGTTGGAGCAGCGCAAGACACCCCACCCAAGAATGCCGCTCCTGGAGCAGGCGGGCGGCTGGATGAAGCTCAAGAAGTACGACGGACCTGAGATTCCGGCCTCCGAGTGGGAGAGCCTGACATACACGACGTACTCGAGCGACCCGACCACGTACTTCGCGCCGATCACCTCGGCCACCGGAGAGATCGAGCTCAAGGGCTTCTGGGAGTACGGCAAGGCCGACCTCGATGGTGTCTGGACCCCCAACGCCGAGAAGTGCCCCTCGATCGTCAAATGGGTTGAGTCGATCGGCGCCCGCTTCGGCCGCGTGCAGCTGCTGCGCATGAAGTCCAACACCATGCGCGAGTGCCGCTGGGGCCTGCACCTGGACAACAACAACCAGGGCAACCCCGAGAACCAGGGCTGGGTCGTGCGCGTCTGGCTCGAGCTCACCGACGATCCCTCGAGTGCGCTCGTCGTGCGCCCGACCGAGTTCGACCGCAAGGGCGAGGTCCAGATCGAGCTACCCGCATACCAGCAGGCCGTGGTCGACTCCGAGTTCCTGTGGCACGGCGGTCATCACACCTCCGATCACATGCGTTATGCGGTGATCGCCAGCGTCGAGAGTGGGCCGGATCTCGAGCGCTGGATCGAGTCGCAGCGCCTCTAGGTATCACGCGAGGTGCCGGCGCGAGACGGATTGCCCGCCCTGGGAGGCGCTGCGAGGAACCCGGCCGCTCTCGCGCACGGGGCGCAAACCCGCCATCCACCGGCTCGGACGCGTTCGCCTAGGGACTAACGACTAGTGGCGGTGATGGCCACCGCCGCCGCCGCCACCACCGCCGCCGCCGCCAGTGCCAGGACCCGCCGGCGGCGCCGCCCCACCGGTCTGGATCGTGGTGGTCTGCGTGCCCTGCTTGGGCGGCTGGGCGTAGAGGTTCGGGTTCGTGTAGGCGCCCGGCCCGGTCTGACCCGCGGTAGTGGACGGGGCCGGCTCGCGTGAGGCCGAGTGCGGCCCCGTGAACGCCGTTCCGGTGAACGGGACGGTGGGCTGGGGGAAGTCGCCGCAGTACCCGTTGGAGGCGGAGACCATGAAGTCGTGCCAGATCGGCGCGGCAAGGCTGCCGCCGAATCCGTTCGCCATCGGGAGGTTGCCCTGGGGATAGCCGACCCAGACGGCGGTCGAGATCTTGGGGCTGTAGCCGACGAACCAGGCGTTGTCTAGGTTCTCGGCGGTACCGGTCTTGCCCGCGGCCGGACAGCCGTAGTTGGCGGCGGTGCCGGTCCCGCTCTGGATCACCGTCTTCAGGACCTGGGTGCCCTCGTAGGCCTCGCCGTCGGTGAATACATGCGTGTGCGGCGGGTTGCCCAGGTTGACGACTCGGCCGCTCGGGAACACGACGTGGTCGATGATCGTCGGCGGCACGTGCGACCCGCCGTTGGCCAACGTGGCGTAGGCGTCGGCCATCTCGAGCATCGTGCAGCAGTCGGCCAGCCCGCCGATCACCTCGGACGGGTTGCCGTTCAGCTCCGAGGTGATGCCCATCGCGCGGGCCGTCGCGTCGAGCTTGTCCCAGCCGAGGTCGGCGGCCAGCTGGGCGTACACCGTGTTGTCCGAAACGGTCGTCGCCTTGGTCACGTTGATCACGCCCTGGTAGGTCTCCTCCGCGGTGTGGACCGACCAGGTTGGGTCCTGGGGCAGCCAACCGGCGGCCAGGAAGTGCGAGTTGTAGTAGGTCTGGTTCGGGTCGCCGTCGTAATCGTGGATCAGCGTCATCAGTGCGAACGTCTTGAACGCCGAGCCCGTCTGTCGCTCGGCCTGGACCGGGAAGTCGAACTTGGTCTGCTGATAGCTCGCCGAGGACGCGATGGCCAGGATGTGACCGTTCGATGGGTCGACCGAGGCCAGCGCGGCGGCCGGCTGGTCGTCGAGGACGGAGCCGCCCTCGTGAGAATGGATCGCGTTCAGGGCTTCCTGCTCGACCTTCGGGTCGATCGTCGTGTAGACCTTCAGGCCGCCGTTCTCGACCGTGTTGGCGCCGAATTGCTTGAACAGCTGCTGCTCGACGTAGTCGAAGATGTACGGCTCGTTGACCTGGATGAACTGCTGGTTCGGATGGAGCTGTAGCGGCTGCTTCTCGACCGCGGTGGCCAGGCTCTGGGTGATGTAGCGCGAGGTGACCATCGCCTGCAGCACGTTGTTGCGACGAGCCTTGGCGAGGTCCGGAGCGACCGTCGGGTTGTACTGGGACGGCGACTGGGGCAGGCCGGCCAGCAGCGACATCTGCGCCAGGTTGATCTTCCACACCGGCTTGTTGAAGAACATCAGCGCGGCCGCCCCGACGCCGATCGCCTCCTCGCCGTTGGTGTTCCCGTACGGGACGCTGTTCAGGTACTGGTTGAGGATCCAGTTCTTGTTGTGCTTGTTCTCGAGTTGCTCGGCCAGCTTGGCCTGGATGATCTTGTACTTGAGGTTGTGGTCCGAGGAGTAGCTCGTGCCGTTCAGGTACATGTTGTTGACCAGCTGCATGGTCAACGTCGACGCGCCCTGCAGGGAGTTGCTCTGCCCGAGCAGGTCCTTGACCCCGGCGCGCAGGATGCCCTGGTAATCGAGGGCGCCGTGCTGATAGAAGCGCCGATCCTCGATCGCGATCGTCGCCTCCTCCAGCCGCTTCGGAATCTGGTTCGGGGAGACGTGCTGGTAGAGGTTGTTGGTGTGGACGTAGCCGAGCAGGCTGCCGTCGGCCGCAAAGATCTCGCTCGGGGGGTTGGCGTGCTTCGCCGACAGCTGACTCAGGTTGGGTGCCGAGTCCGCCACCGCGACGACCCACCCGACTGCGAGCAACGCGGCGATCGCGACCGCGCAGACGGTCAGGATGCCGGTCATCAGCAGCACTCGCCCAACGGGATGCCCGCGGTTGTGTCTACGGCGGCGCTGTCGTTCGCGTCGGCTCATGTGGGAGACCTGCGGGGCGTCCTTCGCGTTGCCGGTGTCAAGATCGGCAGCCACGGCAGCGAAGAAACCGGGCAAGGAAGTTTAGCTGCCACGCTGTTTCGGTCTCCCGGTTCGGGCTCCTGCCCCGTGGCAGACTCGCTGCCGGCCATGCACGATCCCCGCCAGCGGTCGGCTTCCCACCTATGCACGATCCCCGCCAGCCGTCGCTGATCCTGCTCGACGCGCTCGGGACCCTCGTGGCGCTCGCCCCGCCCGCGCCTCGCCTCCGGGTCGAGCTCGCCGAGCGCTTCGGTCTCGCCGTGACCGAGGAGCAGGCGGCGAGCGCGATAGGCGCCGAGATCGCCTACTACCGGGCACATCTCGACCAGGGGCGCGACCCCGCCAGCCTTGCCGTTCTGCGCGGCCGCTGCGCCGAGGTTGTGCGTTCGGCGCTCCCCGGCGCGGCGGGCATCGAGCCCGACCGGATGGTCGAGGCGCTGCTCGCGTCGCTGCGCTTCACCGCCTTTGCCGATGTCCGGCCGGCTCTGCTCGCCGCCCGCGCTCGGGGGCAGCGGCTCGTCGTGGTGAGCAACTGGGATGTCTCGCTGCACGACGTCCTGCGTGAGCTTGGCCTCGAGGCGCTGCTCGACGCGATCCTGACCTCGGCCGAGGTCGGCGCGCGTAAGCCGGCGCCGCTGATGTTCGAGCGTGCGCTGGAGCTGGCCGGCGCCGACCGGGCGCAAACGATCCATGTCGGCGACAGCCTTAAGGACGACGTCGCCGGAGCCCGCGCCGCCGGGATCGAGCCGGTGCTGGTGTGCCGGGACGGCGCCGATCCGGTGCCGGAAGTGCGCACGATCTCGAGCCTGTCGGAGCTTTCAGGCCTGACCCTGCCGAGGCGGCGGTCGGGAATCGCGCCCCGACCCCGTAACTAAACCCTTCGATTCGGGCCCTAAAGTCTGGGGATCATGCCGAGCGTCCCGCCGCCGCAGCTCACGTCCACCGGACCGCCCGTGCAGCCTGGGCCGCCGATCCCGTCGCGCGATGAGCATCCCGAAGACGTTCCCTGGCCGATCTGGACCGCCCCGGCCGCGCTCGCTGTCGGGCTGGTGGCCGGCGTGCTGGTCAGCGTCATTGTCGCGGCGTTAGCGGGCGAGGCCGGATCGACCCATACCAGCCCGGCCGTAAGCCTGATCAGCGACGTCGTGTTCGACGCGGCGTTCGTGGTCGCCGCGCTGTACTTCGCGTCCTTGAACCGGCGGGCCAAGCCGTCGGACTTCGGCTACCGGCGGGTCGCCCTGAGGCTCGGGGTTGGCGCGGTCGTCCTGGGCGCCGTCGGCTACTACGTGGTGACCGCGCTCTATCAGTCGATCGTCAGCCTCCACGGCACCGACAAGCTCCCCCAGGACCTGGGCGTCGGCACGAGCACGGCGGCGCTCGTGGGAGCGGCGGTCTTCGTGTGCGTGATCGCCCCGATCGCCGAGGAGTTCTTCTTCCGCGGCTTCATCTTCGGCGCCCTGCGCCGCTGGCACCTGACGATCGCCGGTCGCGACGTGGGCGTCTGGGTGGCGGCGATCCTGACCGGCATCCTGTTCGGCCTCGCGCACACGGGCTCGGCTTCCTCCCAATACCTGATTCCGCTCGGCTTCCTCGGGTTCGTGCTCTGCCTGATCCGCTGGAGAACGGGCTCGCTGTACCCGTGCATGGCGCTGCACTCGATCAACAACTCGCTCGCGCTCGGGGTAAACCAGCTGCACTGGAACGGCGGCGAGATCGTCGCCCTGATCGCCGGCGGACTTGCCGTCATCGGGGCGATCACGCTGCCGCTGGCCGGTCGCTCGCCCGCGCCCGCCACCTGAGCCCCCAGCGCCCGCGCCGCAAGCGCGCTGGCAGTCCCGATTGACCGGCATGGTTTACTTCGCGCCATGTCGCGGGTCATCGCCGGTCGGGTCGTCGCTTTCGCCACGCTGGCGGGGGCAATCGCGGCCATCATGCTCGCCCCGCAGGCAGCCGCCGCGGCCACGGCAGCGTCGCCCACGCTTCGGCTCTCGATCCCCGACGCGTTCCTCGTGTCACACCACCTGGCGACCGTCCCGGGCCGAGTCGTCCAGATCAAGGGCTCCGTCAGTCCCTACGTGCCCGGCCAGGCCGTGGTCGTGCAGGCATCGCTCGCCGGCAAGCAGTTCAAGACCGAGACGCTGCGGATCAACCCGGCACCGGGCGGGAGCAACGGGCGCTTCACCGCGACGCTGACGAGCCCCCGCGCCGGGGAGGTGACCGTCGCGATCGGCCATGCCGCCACGCCAACGCTCGGCGCGTTCTCAGGCTCGCGCCATTTTGCGTCGCTCGATGAGCACGTCGGTTTCGGGTCTCGCGGGGCGTTCGTGGACCTGATCCAGCAGCGGCTGGCCGCGCTTCATTTCTACATCCCGCAGACCGGCGTGTTCGACTCCGGCACCGGTCTCGCCCTGGACGCCTATCACCGACTCCTGCACTGGGGCACCTACCAGACCCTCGACAGCCGCACGATCAGCTTCCTGCTCAACGGCTACGGGGCGTTTCCCGTCCGCTTCCCCAGCCACGGCAATCACGCGGAGGGCGACCTGGCGCTCCAGTTGCTCGCGCTGGTCTCCGGGTCCCACGTCGTGGCGATCTATCCGATCAGCTCGGGCAAGCCCTCGACGCCGACCATCCTGGGCGACTTCCACGTGTATTCCAAGGTGCCTGGTTACCTGCCGGATGGGATGTTCGACTCGAACTTCTTCATCCGGGGCTACGCCATCCACGGTTACGACCCGGCGCCCGACTACCCCGCCAGCCACGGCTGTATGCGCCTGCCGATCGTCGACGCGCTGTCGGTCTACGACTGGCTCCAGATCGGCGACTGGGTCGACACGTACTACTGATACGACTCGAGCGGCGGCCGAGTCGAACGACGGTCGGTCCTCAGCGCCGGCTGAGGCCGCTCGAGTACCGCGCCAGGTAGCCCAGTCCCAGCCCGTACACGAGCAGCGCGACGATCGCCGGCAGTCCGTGTTGGACCCAGGCGTTGCTCGAGCGCACGATCGCGTCGAAGGGTGAGGTCAGGGCCTTGGCAGCGCGGTTGATGAACCGGCCCGGCTGCGGTTCGGGCTTGCTCGGCGCCGTCGGCGTCGAGTCCGCGCTGTTCGGACTGGACAGCTCGGTCTGCTGGTGGACCGAGGCCCCGGCCATCTGATCGCGCGCGAACATCGCGAACGACAGGACGACGAGCCCGCAGCAGGCGAATGAGAGGAGCTTGATTCCCCGCGAGACCACGTTGCGGGTGTCGGCCGTGGACGCGTCTAGCATGAACGCCCGCCGATGGATCTCGACACACAGACGGCGGCCCGCTCCCGCCTGATCGCCGAGCTTCGCGAGCACGCGCTCGTGATCGGTGAGGTGGTGCTGACGAGCGGAAAGACCGCGCAGTATCTCGTGGACGCGAAGCGAGCGATCCTGCGACCGCCCGGATTTCGGGCGCTGGCTGAGCTCGTCGCCGACCAAGCCCGGGAGTGGAATGCCACCGCGGTCGGCGGGATGACTATGGGCGCCGACCCGATCGCGTGCGCCGCCCTCGCCGGCGGGGTCGACGTGAAGGCCTTCTTCGTACGCAAGGAGGCGAAGGCGCACGGCCTGTCTCGCCGGATCGAGGGGCCCCTGCTCGAGCCAGGCGAGCGCTGCATGCTCGTCGAGGACGTCGTCACCACCGGCGGGTCCACGCTGCGTGCGCTCGACGCCCTGCGCGAAGAGGGCCACGGGGTCTGCGGCGTGCTCGCCATCTGCGATCGGTTGGCCGGCGGTGCCGACGCGATCGAGCAGGCCGCCGGCGCCCCGTTCGTGGCGCTGACCACGATCGACGACGTCTACCCAGAGCGGCCAGACCGCTGACGGCTGAGACAACTCACAGCTGAGACCGCTGAGATCGCTGACCGGGAGCTAGCTCGGCAGCGACCGGCAGCCGGCCGACTGTTGGTGTAGCGCCTGCACCAGCCAGCCACCGTGCGGGTACGGCGTGAACAGCACGATCGGCCGATTTGACGCGATCGCCGGTCCGTACTTGTAGCCGACTTTGACGACGTTGACGTGGAGATTCCAGGCCAGGATCGTCTGGTACTCCAAGCGGGTCAACGGCTCGCCGCAGCCTTTGAACCGCCCAGGGCCACCAAGGCGTGAAACGACCGTCGTGAGCTTGTCGATTTCGGCGGTGCGCACTCGCTGGGCCGCGATGTCCTTGTGCTCGGACCGGGCGCGTGAAATCGCCGACGGAACGAGGGCCAACACGATCACCACGACCAACCCGATCCACGCCCAGTCGGGGACGCTCAAACCGGAGAACTGCGGCGGGTGGGCCAGCACGCGCCCGACTCCCGCACCGGCCAGGGCGACGACCACGCCGGCGGGCTCGAACATGTACCGCGCGAGCCCGGGCCAGCCGTGTAGCGAGAACGCGATCTCGACGACCACCCAGGCGCCCACCCCGACCGCCAGCCCCACCACAACGAGATCGCGCCGCAGCAAACCCCAGACGACCGCCAACGCCGCAGTCAGCTCGAGCACGCGCGGGTTCAGCCCCACGAAGCGGCCGATCGTGCCCATGATCTGATCCGAGCGCAGCCGGCGACCGGATCCGAGTGCGTTCGAGGCGGCGACAAAGGCGGTGCGCGAGGTGAGCGCCGGGATGGCGAACCAGAGCACCACCAGGGCCACGATCCCGGCCACGATCATCCAGCGCATCGCCGGCACTCGCAGCCAGGCCCAGATCGCGTACAGGCCGAGGAACAGCCATACCTCGGGCCGCCCGAGCGCGGCGAGGCACCCGAGCGCGAATGCCCACTTGAAGCGTTTCGACAGGTGGCAGTCGATCGCACCCAGACACAGCGCGACGATCATCGGATCCGACTGCGCGCTCAGCATGTAGTGCCAGTAGTCGGTCAAACCGAGAACCCCCAGCCCGGCGAAGGCCGCCGCGACCCAGGCGGCCCAGCGGCGGTCGGCCGGGGCGTCGGTCAGCCGGTAGGCGATCCGAGCCGGCGAAGACCGAGCCGCTGAGCGACACGGCCAGCGCGGTGATCATCCACAGCCACAGTTGGTAGTGGCCGAACACCCCGTAGGGGAATGTGAACAGGAAGGGCAGCGGCTTCCACGACGGGGCGGCGTTGGTGTCCAGGTTGCCGGCCACCGTCTGATGGCCCCATACCAGCCAGCCGTATGGATCGAATCCGGGGCGGGTCCGCGCCCACACGAGGATCAGGGTCGACAGCACCAACAAGCCGGCAGCACTCAGCACCGTCACCGCCGCGGGGGACCGCCAGCCTGCGCGCGATCCAACACCAGAAGGACCCGGTCCGCCGGCCGGCGCCGGCGTCGCCCGCTGCTCGGTGGTCGCCATTCGCCGGCTCGCCCGCTACTGGTGGATGAGCTGGCCGCTGTTTGTGTAAATGGCGTGAAGCCCCGCGCAGCGCGCCACCTGCGCGGGCCGCGTATGCCAGGGCTCGACGCTCCAGCCGCCTCCCGCGAGCGGATGGAACAGCACCTTCGGAATCGCCGGGTTGGCGAGCAGCGCCGCCTCGACGTGCTGTTGGAAGCCGCCGACCGAGCCGACGTCGACGCGGTAGATCCAGGCCAGCGTGCTGGCGTACTCGACGTCGGTCACCGGCTGGCCGCAGTCGAGGATGTGGTGCGTGCCGCCGAGCGCATTCGTCGCGCTCTGCAGCAGCGAGATCTCGTGGGTGCGGGCGTGCTGCGCGGTCAGATCCGCGTGCTCGACCCGGACGCGGTGGATCGCGCCCGGGATCATCGCCACGACCAGCACGGCGGCCGCCGCCGCTCCGGACCATCGAGCAATCCCAGCCCCCCGCTCGAGCTGCGACCCCTCGAGCATGAGCCACCCGATGCCTACGCCGGATAGGACCGCGACGACTCCCCCCGCCTCGAACACGTAGCGCGGCAGGGCCGGCCAGCCGTGGTAGGCGAACGCGATCTCGACAATCGCCCACACGACCACGCCGGCGGCCAACGCCAGCACCACCCAGTTGCGCCGGACCAACGCGATCGCGGCCGCGACCGCCGCCGCGATCCAGACCGGGAGGTAGAGGATCTCGTGGACCCGGTCGATTGTTCCCACGAGACGGTTCGAGCGGAGTTCCCGCGGCGACCCCTGCGCGAGCTGACCGGCGATGTCGGGCCGCCCATTGGTGATGGTCGGGATCCCGAACCACATGAACAGGACCACCGCCGCGCCGGCCAGGAGCATCCAACGCATGCTCGGGACCTTGAACCAGGCCCAGAGCCCGAACAGGCCCAGGAACGGCCACGCCTCGGGCCGCCCCAGGGCGGCGAGCACGCCGAACAGAAGCGTCCAGCGGTAGCGGCCGATGAGTCCCATGTCGATCGCGGCCAGCGTGAAGGTGACGATCATCGGGTCCGACTGCGAGCTGAGGATGTAGTGGAAGTAGTCTTCGATTCCCAGCACGCCCGCCCCCGCCACGACGGCCGCCACCCATGGGGCGTAGCGGCGGAGTGGCTCCGGGTCGAGGCGCAGCTCGCTCCCGCCGACGAGCCGGTAGGCGATCCGGCCGGCGAACACCGGTCCGGCCAGCGCCACAGCCGTCGCGGTGATCATCCACAGCCACAGCTGGTAGTGCCCGGCCACGGCGTAGGGCACCGTGAACAGGAACGGCACCGGCTTCCAGGACGGAGCGCCGCCGAGGTTGAGGGTCAGGTGAAGCGTCGAGTAGCCCCAGGTCATCCAGCCGTACGCGTCGTAGCTGGGTCGAGTGCGCGCCCACACGGTGAGCGCTGCCGACACGACCAGGATCACTGCGGACGTCGAGAGCCACGGGTGCTCGCCGACGTAGGCGCGCAGCGTCCAGGGCACGGGCTCGCGCGGAAACGCCTGGTCCGCCGCAGCCGCCTTCGGAATGGTCGGTGCTTCTAGCGTGCTCTCGGCCACGGAGAAGCGCGGACGGTAGCACGGGGCCCGGTGAGCATCCGCTTATGGCGTCGATGCCCCCGGCAGGAATCGAACCTGCATCCCGCGCTTAGGAGGCGCGTGCTCTATCCATTGAGCTACGAGGGCGCGGCGGACAGAGGGTATTAGAGCCGGCTAGGGCACCTGTCGGCAGGATTAGGGCGCCCTTCAGCAGATTTGCGCTTGGTTAGCGCTACGTGCACGGGGCCCCGGGTGTGATATCCCCCCACGGTGGAGGTGCGACGCGGAACCGCGGCCAGGCCCAAATCGAACGGCCCCAATCGGTCCGGAATCGCCCCCCCGGCACTATTTGTTCCGTGATATGTTCCGCCAGACGGTAGTAGCCAGAACGCTAGTAGGAGAAATGGACGGACGGTTGGCCGGTCTCGTCGCAGTTGTACCGGTGCCTACTTTGCCTGGGAATTAATCTGGATGCTGTCGGTCTTGGGGTCTTCTTAGGAGGAGGATTGATGCAAAGGTTTAAGCGCAGCACGCTGGCGATGATCGGCGTGGCGCTGGTCGTTTTATTTGCCGCCGCCTGCGGCTCGAGCAGCAAGCAGCACGAGCGCGAGCAGCGGAAGCAGTAGCAGAGCAGTGGCAGCAGTTCCTCGTCTAGCTCGGTCCCGGTCAGCGGACCCGGGTTGACGCAGCCCACGACCGGCAGCGGGAGCAAGGTCTCCGGCGGAACCGTCTACTTCACCGAGGGGTCGGACGCGACGCCGAACTACATCTTCCCGATGTACAGCTTCGAGGTCTGCAGCACGACGAACGCCAACCAGCTGATGAACATGCTGTACTACCCGCTGTACACGTACGGCGAGAACTACCGGCCGACCGTCGACTACAGCCATTCGATCGGCCAGGCGCCGGTCACGTCCAACGGCGGCAAGACGTTCACGATCCATCTGAACCCGTACAAGTGGTCCAACGGCGAGACCGTGACGCGCGCGCGATCTCGTGTTCTGGATGAACGTCATGAAGGCCAGTCCGTCCACGGAGTGGTGCGGCTACGCGCCCGGCTACTTCCCCGACAACGTGGTCAGCTACTCGGCGCCGAATCCCTCCACGTTCGTGATCACCTTCAACAAGGTCTACGACCCCGAGTGGGTGCTCTACTCAGAGCTCTCACAGATCTTCCCGATGCCGATGGCCTGGGACCGGACGTCGCTGTCGGCGCCGGCGCCGACGGCCAGCAGCGCGAATCTGCCGGACACGACGAAGGCCGGCGCGGCGTCGGTCTACAAGTTCCTCGACAAGCAGTCGAAGGACCTCGGCAGCTGGGCCACGTCGCCCCTGTGGAGCGTGGTGGACGGGCCGATGAAGGTCCAGAGCTTCAACACCGACGGACGTGTGCGTGCTGGTGCCCAACGCGTCCTGGTCGGGAACGCCGAAGGTCTCGATCTCCCAGCTCGTCGAGCTCCCGTACACGAGCGAGGCGGCGATCTACAACACGGTCAAGTCGGGTGGCCCGAGCCGGTCACGATCGCGAACATCCCGTCGCAGTACGCGCCGCAGCTGTCCTCGCTCGCCGCCGAGGGCTACGACGTCAACAAGGCGGCGAGCTACTCGTTCAACTACTTCCCGCTAAACCTCAACTCGAACGCGACCACCTCGCCCGGCGGCGAGCCGGTCAGGTACGTCTTCCGGCAGACGTACTTCCGGTAGGCGCTCCAGCACCTGATCGACCAGCAGGGCTGGATCCACGCGTTCCTCTACAACACGGCGATCCCGACCTGCGGCCCCATCCCGTTCTCGCCGCCGAGCCCGCTCGTCAACACGTCGGCCATCTCGTTCAGCCCGTGTGCGTTCGCGCCGTCGACGGCGCAGCAGCTGCTGACGAGCCATGGTTGGAAGGTGGTACCGAACGGGACGACCACCTGCACGAACCCCAGCCTGTGCGGTGCGGGGATCAAGCAGGGCGAGGGAATCTCGTTCAACATCGACTACCAGTCCGGCGTGGTGGCGGTGCAGGACGAAATGAACGACCTGGCCTCGCAGGCGAAGAAGCTGGGGATCACCATCAACCTGACCACGCACCCGTTCAGCACCGTCGTGGCCACTGGCGCGCCGTGCCATGCCCAGCGCGGCGTCGTGCAAGTGGACGGCTCGAGAACTGGGGCGCCGGCTGGATCTACGGTCCCTCGTACCTGCCGACGGGCGAGCCGCTGTACAACCCGGGCTCGGCAGCGAACGCCGGAAGCTACGTCGACGCACAGATGACGTCGCTGATCGGCCAGACGATCACCGGCCCACTGTCCAGCGAGAGCGCGGCGTTGACCACGTACGCGAAGTACGTCTCGGAGCAGGACCCGGTGATCTTCGGACCGACCTCGGTCGGTACCTACGGAGGTTACGCGGCGACCCTGATCGACAAGAAGCTGGCGCGGATACTCGGCCAACGCCCTGGGATTCCTCCAGCCGCAGTACTGGTACTTCACCAAGTAATGAGGCACAGCTTGACCCGCGGTGGGATGATGGATCCGGCAGCATGATCGGATTCATCATCCGCCGCTTGGGTCAGGCGATCATCGTGGTCCTCGGGGTCACGCTGATCACGTTCATCCTGCTGCACCTGTTGCCGGGGAGTCTCGCTCGGGACATCCTCGGCAATAGGGCAACGCCGCAGGCGATCGAGCAGTTCAACCAGCAGAACCACCTGAACCAGTCGTTCTTCGTCCAGTACTGGTACTTCCTGGACCAGTTGCTGCACGGCAACCTCGGCTACTCCTACCAGTTCAATCGCTCGGTCGACTCGTTGCTGGCGGTCGACCTGCCGCGAGATCTGGTGCTCGGCGGGCTGTCGCTGATCTTCTCGCTGGTGATCGCGATTCCGACCGGGATCGCCCAGGCCGTGAAGCGCAACTCGGCGGTCGACTACGCCGGCACCGGGATCAGCTTCCTTCTGTACTCGATGCCGCAGTACGCGATCGCGCTCCTGCTGATCCAGTTTCTCTCGATCAGTTTCCACGTATTTCCGGCTGAGGCACCGCAGTCGACCTCCGCGATCGGGATGCTCGAGCATCCGGCCGGGCTGGTCCTACCTGTGCTGTCGCTCACGCTGGTGACGTATGCCGCGTTCAGCCGGTACATGCGCTCCTCGGCGATCGATACCCTGGCCCAGGATTACATCCGTACCGCGCGTGCCAAGGGGCTGCCTGAACGATTGGTTCTCATGCGCCACCTGCTACGCAACTCGCTGGTCGCGGTGGTGACCCTCGTGGGACTGTCGATTCCCTTGGTCCTGACCGGGACCTTGATCATCGAGCAGGTGTTCAACTATCCCGGAGCGGGGCTCGAGTACTTCCAGGCCGCCCTGCGCAACGACTACGAGGTTATGCTCGGGATCACGGTGCTCGTCGGCGTGATCACTGTCGTTGGCAACCTGTTAGCCGACATCGGTTACGCGATCCTCGACCCGCGGATCAGGTACTGAAGGCGGCGCGACGAATGCGACGGAGGACACACAGGCCGTGACCGACATCGACACAACCGTCCCCGCACAGGTAGACCTACTCCCGCCGCCCGAAGGGGGCGAAGTCTCCGCGAGCGGCAGTCCGTGGGTGCTCGTTGCACGCACGTTTGCTCAGAACAAACTGGCACTGGTCGGCCTCGCGGTCGTGATCCTCGTGATCCTGTTCAGCTTCATCGGCCCGCTCATCTACCACACCGATCAGGTCAACCCGAACCTGATCGAAGTGAACCTCGGGCCGGGTGGCGGCCACGTGCTCGGGACCGACTCGAGCGGCTTTGACATCCTCGGGCGGCTCATGAAGGGCGGCCAGAGCTCGATCGAGGTCGGGATCGCCGTCGGCCTCGTCTCCACTATCGCCGGCTTGATCTACGGAGCGATTGCCGGGTACTTCGGCGGCGCGCTGGACGGCGTCCTCATGCGCCTGGTGGACGTGGGGCTCGCCATCCCGATCGTCTTCCTGTTCATCTTCATGGCGCAGATCTATAAGCCGAGCCTCGGGCTCCTGATCTTCCTCCTCACGCTGGTCTCGTGGCTGATTCCCGCCCGCCTCGTTCGCGGAGAGACCTTAGCCCTGCGGACACGCGAGTACGTGCAGGCCGTTCAGGTCATGGGCGGTCGTTCCTGGCGCATCATCACCCGCCACATCATCCCGAACACAATCGGCGTGATCATGGTCACGGTCACGTTCCAGATCGCCAATGCGATCCTGACGCTGGCTGTGCTCCAGTACCTCGGCTTCGGTCTGCCTCCGACCACGCCCACCTGGGGCTCGATGCTGTCCGACGGCACCACGTATCTGCAGGACGGGTACTGGTGGGAGGTGTACCCAGCCTGATCATGATCGTCATCACGGTCGTCGCCTTCAACTTCATTGGAGACGCTCTCCAGGACGCCTTCGACGTCCGCCTGCAGGAGAGGTAGCTCGCATGACGCGACTCCTCGAGGTCGAGGACCTCAAGACTCAGATCAGGCTTCGGCGCGGGACCGTTCACGCCGTCGACGGCTTGAGCTTCGAGGTCGAAGCGGGCGAGACGGTGGGCATCGTCGGCGAGTCCGGTTGCGGCAAGACGATGGCCGCGATGTCGATCATGCGCCTGCTCCCGAGGGGCGGGTTCATCGCCGGCGGCCAGATTCGCCTCGACGGCCGAGATCTGGTCAAGCTCGAGCTCTCCGAGCTGCGCAAGGTGAGAGGCAACGAGATCGGCATCGTCTTCCAGGACCCGATGACGTCGCTAAACCCGACGATGATGATCGGAAAGCAGATCGCCGAGGTCGTGACCACCCATCGCGACGTCTCCAAGTCGGCGGCCCTGGATCGCGCCGCCGAGGTGCTCGGCCTGGTCGGTCTACCCCGTCCCAAGGAAAGACTGAAGGACTACCCCCACCAGTTGTCAGGCGGTCTGCGCCAGCGCGTGATGATCGCCATGGCCCTCGCGTGCGACCCAAAGCTGCTGATCGCCGATGAGCCCACGACGGCGCTCGACGTCACGATCCAGGCCCAGATCCTGACTCTCCTCGACAAGATCAAGAGCGAGCTTGGGATGGGGATCATCCTGATTACGCACGACATGGGAGTGATCGCGGGAAGGGCCGACCGTGTGCTCGTCATGTACGCCGGACGCAAGATCGAAACCGCCGAGACCGTGGAGCTGTTCAAGAACGTCCGTCACCCCTACACCGAGGCCCTGCTTGCCTCGATCCCCCAGCTCGATCAGGACCAGTCCCAGGAGCTCTACTCGATTCCGGGCCTTCCGCCGGATCTGCGCAGGCCACCGCTGGCCTGTCGCTTCGCGCCGCGCTGTGTGTTCGCGACCGAGCAATGCCGGAGCCATGATCCGCCGCTGGGTGGCGAAGACCCCAATCATCCGTACGCGTGCTTCCACCCACGAAGCTCGTCGGTGGAGGAGATGGGCGACGTCGGAGCGTCGCTGATCTCCCAGGCCGAGAAGAACAAGGCCCTGATGGCGTCGTTTGGCAAAGAGCTTGAGCTGCTCGAAACCGCCGAGGAGCCGGTGGTGGCCGCCGCCGCCGATACGAACGGTGGGCCGGAGTTCATCCTGGAGTTCCGCGACGTGACCAAAGAGTTCCCGATCACCGCCGGCACGGTCCTGCGCCGGAAGATCGGCGCACTGCACGCGGTCACCGAGCTGCAGCTGGGGATCCGGCCCGGCGAGACGTTCGGCCTCGTCGGCGAGTCGGGCTGCGGCAAGACAACTCTCGGCCGCATGGGGGTTGGCCTCGAGGTCCCGACCAGCGGTCAGGTGCTGTTCGACGGCGTCGATCTCGGCTCCGTCAAGGGCGGGCGCTTTCGCGAGATGCGCCGCGACCTGCAGTTCATGTTCCAGGACCCCTACGCCTCACTCGATCCCCGCATGCGGGTCAAGGAGATCATCTCCGAGCCCCTGGATGTCGCCCGCCGAGGAACGCCGAAGGAGCGGATCGAGGCCGTGCGCGCCCTCCTCGACGAGGTGGGCTTGGCCTACGACGCCATGGACCGCTACCCGCACGAGTTCTCCGGCGGTCAGCGTCAGCGCCTCGGCCTCGCTCGAGCGCTCACTCTCAATCCAAAGGTGATCATCGCGGACGAGCCGGTCTCGGCCCTCGACGTCTCGATCAGGTCCCAGATCCTCAATCTCATGAAGCGGCTCCAGGCCACCCATGGTCTGACCTACATCGTGATCTCCCACGACCTGTCGGTAGTCAAATACCTCGCCGACCGCATCGGCGTCATGTACCTCGGCAGGCTCGTCGAGCTCGGTCGGGGGAACGACATCTACGAGCGGCCGGCCCACCCCTACACCGCCGGTCTGCTCGAGGCAATTCCAGTCCCGAACCCCGAGGTGGCGCGAGCGAAGCACGACAAGGTCGCCGTCCGTGGGGAGCTCCCGTCACCGGTGAACCCGCCGTCGGGCTGCCGCTTCCGCACCCGGTGCCCACGGGCTCAGGACAAATGCGCTGAGATTGTGCCGCCGCTTCAGCCCTTCGGGTCCGAGCACTTTGCCGCCTGCCACTTCCCGCTTCAGCAGCCCATGAACGGTTCCGGGGACCTTCTTCAGACTGAGACGGTCGCGGCGCCGGAGCAGCCGCCCGGGTCACCCTCCGACTCGTAAGCGCCCAATCCCACCCACCCAAGGGTGGCGCGGTGCCGTCGGCTAGTCGTCCTCGTCCTCGTCGTCGACGTACAACGATTCGCGGGCGAGCTCATCGCCGCCGCCGTCCCAAAGCTTGATCTCGAGGAAGTCGCCCCGGTAGTTGTCGGGGGCGATCAGCGTGAAGCGGTCCTCGAGCAGCACGCACTGGTCGACCGCGAGGTTGGCCAGCTCGGCGGTCACGACCGCGCCACCAGGGAGGAGCGGTACGCCCCAGACCAGTGTCATCTCGGCGGCCTTTCCCTCCTGGCCGCGCCAGCGGCCGATCACGTCGTCGTTGAGGTCGATCTTCCAGTCCGGGTTCTCCTCGGCCAGCTCGGCGGTGAAGTCGACCTGCGCCTCGAACTCGCTGGGTCCCTGCGATCCCTCACTGAACGACACGAAGCCGAACAGCTCGTAGCCCCCGGATGTCCGCGCCACTGCGGGGACATAGGTGCGCCCGCCGTAGGTGCGGTCGGGGAACCAGGAGATCTCGGTGTCGATCTCGCCGATCTCCTCACCCTCGGTGTCGATCTCACGCGCGGCGGAACGGAAGTGTCCGGCGAGCGTGTCGGCCCACCGGCCGTAGGGGAGCGGCTCCTGCGGCGGCTCGGCCGCGAACGAGGTCACGAAGCGATCTGTCGGAGGCATGGGTCGGCAGCCTACCCGGGTTTGCCTGACGCCGGGCGGCCGGGCGGCCGGCTAGAACGCCCCTCGACGGCTCAGGACCGCCGGGATCGTCTTCAGCAGGATCGAGAGGTCGAGCATGATCGACCACCGCTCGAGGTACAGGAAGTCCAGACGGACGAGGTCGTCGAAGTCGAGATCGGCTCGCCCCGAGACCTGCCACAGGCCGGTGATGCCCGGCAGCACCAGGTAACGCTTCTTGTGCCACTCCTCGAGTCGGTCGAAGTCGCGCATTGGCAGCGGCCGCGGCCCGACGAGCGACATGTCGCCGCGCACCACGTTGACGAGCTGGGGCAGCTCGTCGAGCGAGAAGCGACGTAGGAACCGCCCGATCCTCGTCATCCGCGGGTCGTCGCGGATCTTGAACAGGGCGCCCGAGAGCTCGTTGAGCGGCTCGAGCTCGTCCTGGATCTGCTCCGCGTGCTCGCGCATGGTGCGGAACTTCAAGCAGAAGAAGGGCTTGCCGGCTATCCCCGGCCGGACCGAGCTGTAGATCACGGGCCCCCGGGAGCTCAGCTTGATTGCCAGCGCGATCATCAGGAGCACCGGCGAGAGCACGATCAGCGCGACCACCGAGAGCAACAGGTCGAATGTCCGCTTGAGCGCGTAGTCGACCCCCTCGAACACGGGCGGGCGCAACGTGAACAGCGGCACGGTGTGCCCCGGAGAGAACTCCGCGCGGTCGATCAGGATCTCCATCGTCGATGGCGCCACCTGCACCGTAACTCCGCGTTGATGGCACAGGTCGACGAGCTCGACCGCCTTGTCCTGGGGAAAGTCCGGGTCGGCGATGATCACCTCCTGGGGTCGCTCGCTCTCGAGCACCTCAGCCATCTCGTCGAGCCGGCCGAGTGAGCGCAGGCCGTTCTGCGGGCGCGGGGTGAGCGAGACGTAGCCGAGAATCTCGACCTGGGCCTTGGCCCGATCGGCCAGCGCGCGCGCCACCTCCTCGATGTGCTTGCCCGACCCAACCAGCACCGCCCGGCGGCGGTAGCCGGCCTGCTCGAGGACCTTTCCGGTCAGGCGCAGGTGCACCTCGCGCAGCGCCGAGATGTAGATCGTGGCGAAGATCAGCGAGCCGTAGAAGATGAAGTAGCTCGAGAAGTGCTGCCCGTCAGCCAGCGCGAACACCAGCGCGATCACGGTCGCCTGGAACAGCGCCGTCGCGATCGCCGCCAGCCCGGGCCGGCGGTTGCGGTCTGCATACAGGTCGACCCGGGCGAACAGCAGCACGGTCACGAGGTACGCGAACGGGATCCAGTGCTTCGTGTCCTGCCACGCCACGCTTGCGTTCAGCTGGTTGTGAACGGCCAGCTTGAGCGCGACCGCGGTGTACAGGGCGCCGACCACGCCGACGAAATCGAGCACGAGCAGGGAAATGACGCGGCTGACCCGGCGCAGGGTCTCCAGCCGGAGGACGAACGAGAGCAGCGGAGGCCGTTTGCGCCGGACGTCGTGCTCGGGCAGCGGCACCGGGGCGGAACCGTGCGTTCCGCCGGCTGAATGGGTGTTGCCTACCTCTTTCTGCTCGACCGTCACGTGATGACTCGCGCCGACATCGACCCCCGCCGCTATAACGGTAGCTCGCTCGGGAAGTAGCGGCGTAGCAGGGAAAGGTTTCGTGCGCGGGCGAGGCAATTGAGTTTGTCGGCGGCGCCTGTCGGCGGCGCCTAAGCGCCGCCCACGAGCGCGTCGCGTCCGGACTGCTCGATCGTCCGCTGCAGACCCTCGCGCAGGCTCACTGCCGGCTCCCAGCCGAGGATCTCGCGCGCCAGCGTGATGTCCGGCTGGCGCACCTGCGGGTCGTCGATGGGCAGCGCCTCGAACACGATCTCGGACTTCGAGCCGCTTACCTCGATCACGGTCTTGGCCAGCTCGAGCAGCGTGAACTCGTTTGGATTGCCGATGTTGACCGGCTGGTGATGGCCCGACTCGGCGAGCGCGATCAGACCCCGGATCTCGTCGTCGACGTAGCAGAACGAGCGCGTCTGGGATCCGTCCCCGAAGACGGTGATCGGCCGGTCTTGGAGCGCCTGGCGCAGGAAGGTGGGGATCGCGCGGCCGTCGTGCGGACGCATCCTCGGGCCATAGGTGTTGAAGATGCGAACAATCGCCGTGTCCACGCCCTGCTGGCGGTGGTAGGCCATCGTCAGCGCCTCGGCGTAGCGCTTGGCCTCGTCGTACACCCCGCGCGGCCCGATCGGATTCACGTGCCCCCAGTACGTCTCTCGCTGGGGATGCTCCTGAGGATCGCCGTACACCTCACTGGTCGAAGCGATCAGGAACCGCGCTCGGTGCTTCTTGGCCAGCCCGAGCGTGTGGTGGGTGCCGTAGGACCCGACCTTCAACGTGTGCAGGGGAAGGCGTAGGTAGTCGATCGGCGAGGCCGGCGACGCCAGGTGGTAGACGAAGTCGATCGGCTCCTCGACGAAATACGGCTCGATGATGTCGAGGTTCAGGTGCACGAACTCTGGGTCGCGGATGTGCTCGATGTTGGCCAGCGATCCCGTCTCGAGGTTGTCGACGCAGATCACGCGGTGGCCGCGGCGCAGCAGCTCCTCGCACAGGTGGGACCCGAGGAAGCCGGCGCCGCCGGTGACAAGGCTCGTTGGCATTCGGGGCAATCTACTGACGTCGCCGCAGGACGTGCTCGTCCCCGCGCCGGATCGTCACCTTCTCCGAGTCGAAGTGCTCGAGCAGCGCCTGGGCGAACTTGCGCGAGGTCCCGAGCTCGTCGCGCAGCTGGGCGAGGCTGACGGCGCCCCCGTTGCGCCCGGCGAGATCGACGAGCCGCCCTCGTATATCCGAGAGCACATCCGCGTGGTAGTGCAGCGTCCTGGACACGCGCACGGCGCGTCCCGCATCTCGTAGCGCGGCAAGATCGGCGGCGTCAAGCTCTGCATCCAACGGCGGCTCGACCCCGGCGTCACGGAGGCGCTCCTCTATGGCGCGTGCGGAGTTTGACAGGGGTCCTTTGGGCCTCGCCTCGCTCGGCGTCCGTGGGGCGGTGGGGGTGGGTGGGCGGGATCCAATTTCCCGTCCTGACGGTTCCGGAGCTTCTTCGCCGCGAGCCAGGCGTTCGAGCCGTGCCGTCAGCTCGCGACTCGGGCCGTGCCGGCGCGGGGCGGGGTCGAGCACGCGCCCGCCGCCCAGTGTGTCGGGCGGCGCGACCCGCCGCACCACCAACCGGTCGCCGGCCGCGGGCACGAGTGGCTGTTCGAGGCGGATCTGCCAGAAGCGCCCCCCGAGCCAGGTGAGCCGGGCCGGTGCCTCGCGCGTGCCGTGGTGGATCTGGACGCGGTCGCCGGTCTCAGGCTCGGAGTCGGCGTCGAACTCGAGCTCGGCGTCGACCCGGTAGGTCGGGCGCACCGCGCCGTCGCCCGCCACGAGCACGTCGCCACGGTCGATCTGGTCGGTCGCCAGCCCCGTGAGGTTCACTGCCACCCGCTGCCCGGCCGCCGCTAGCTCCACGGGTTCGTCGTGGACCTGCACGCTCCGCACGCGGGCCCGTCGCATGCCGGGCAGGATGGTCAGCTCGTCGCCCCGGCTGATCGCCCCCGACCACAGCGTCCCGGTGACCACCGTCCCGGCGCCGCGGATCGTGAACACGCGATCGATGTGCAACCGGGCCGCTGAATCCCCGTCCGCTCTTGACCCCACCTGTGCGGCGGCCCGCTCGAGCGCGGCTCGCAGCTCGTCCAGGCCTGCGCCTGTCCGAGCCGACACCGCCACCGCCTCCGCTCCCGGGACGAGCTCGGACGCCTCCAGCAGCGCGAGCTCGGGATCGGCCAGGTCGCTCTTGGTCACCGCCACAACCCCCGTCGTCACGCCGAGGGCGTCGAGAACCGCGGCGTGCTCGCGCGTCTGGGGCATCACCCCGTCGTCCGCCGCGATCGTCATCAGGAACAGGTCGATCCCGGTGGCGCCCGCCACCATCGTCCGCACGAACCGTTCGTGCCCGGGCACATCGACCACCGACAGCCGCCGGCCGCTCGGCAACGTCAGGCTGGCGTAGCCAAGCTCAATCGAGATTCCCCGCGCGCGCTCCTCGGGCAGCCGATCGGTGTCCACGCCGGTGAGCGCCCGGATCAGAGCGGTCTTGCCGTGGTCGATGTGGCCGGCCGTACCGAGCGTCAGCGGCTTCATCTGAGGACGGCTTGCGCGACGAGCACAAGGTCTTCGTCGGTGAGCGTGCGCGGGTCGAGCAATAGCCGCCCGTCGTGGATCCGGCCGATCACCGGCGGCTCGTTCGTGCGTAGCGATTGGGCCAGCGCCTCGGGATCGCCCTCGAGCGCCACCACGGGCCCCTCGAGCTCGAGCAGCGGTAGCGTCCCGCCACCGACCTTGGCGGTGGCGCGAATGACCCGCGCGCGGTTACCGATCTCCGCCGCCAGCCGACCTGCTCGTTCAGCGAGCGTCGTCTCGTCCGCGGCCAGCATCGCCAGCGTCGGAATCTCGTTCACGGCGCTTAGCGGGTCCCGGTAGAGGCGAAGTGTCGCCTCGAGCGCCGCCAGCGAGAGTTTGTCGATCCGCATCGCGCGGGCCAGCGGGTGCTTGCGGGCGGCCGCCACAGCCTCCCGCCGCCCGACCATCAGACCCGCCTGAGGGCCGCCGAGGAGCTTGTCACCCGAGCAGCAGACGAGCGCGGCGCCGGCCGCCACCGAGTCGGCAACGGCCGGCTCCTCCGCGTCCACCGCCTGCGCCATCCGCCCCGAACCGACGTCGTCGATCACCGCCACCCCGAGCTCGCAGAGCGCCGCGACCGGAACGTCCTCGACGAACCCCACCGTCCTGAAATTCGACTGGTGCACGCGCATGATCGCGCCCACGTCGTCGTGGGCTTTCAGAGCCCGTTCGTAGTCGCTGAGCCTGGTTCGGTTGGTGGTGCCCACCTCGATCATCCGCGCCCCCGACTGGGCGATTACCTCGGGGATCCGGAACCCACCGCCGATCTCGACGAGTTGCCCGCGAGCCACCACGATTGCCCGGCCTGGACCGGCCAGCGCGGCCGCGGCCAGCAGCACCGCGGCGGCGCCGTTGTTGACGACGATCGCCGCCTCGGCGCCGGTGAGCTCGCACAGCAGGCCCTCGACATGGGCGTGGCGGCTGCCCCGCTCACCCGAGGCCAGGTCCAGCTCGAGATTGGAATAGCCATCTGCGGCCCGCGCGACCGCCTCGCGTGCGCTCGCCGCCAGCGGCGCCCGACCCAGGTTGGTGTGCAGGATGACCCCAGTGGCGTTAATCACGCGCCGAAGGGACGGCCGCTCGAGGCCGACCAACATTTCGCGTGCGCGCGCCACCAAATTGCCGGAGCCTGGCTGGCCAGCCAGCCGGGCGGTGCGACATTCCTCGATCGCGAGACGAGCTGCCGCGACCGCCAGCGCGTGGGGCGCCTCCAACCGAGCGGCCAGCTCGTGGACGGCCGGGAGCGACCTCAGGCCTGCGGCGCCGGCGTCGTCCCCCGCACCCACTCGCCCTCCTCCTTCTTCCAGATCGGTGCACGCGCCTTGATCTCGTCGATGATCTGCCGCGCGCCCGCGAACGCCGCGTCGCGATGTGGCGCCGACACCGCGATCGCCACCGAGGGCTCGGACAGGGGCACCCTGCCCACCCGGTGCTCAGCCGCCGCGGCGCACAGTCCGTGCCGCTGCACCGCCCGGCTCACGATCTCGGCCATCTGGCGCTCGGCCATCTCGGCGTAAGCCTCGTACTCGAGCTCAGGCACGTCCCGAGTTACGCCGGTAAACGTCACCACGGCCCCGGCCCGGGGATCGCGCACCAACTCGACGAGCGGATCGAGGGTCAGCGGCTCGCTGGTCAGCCGGGTGTGAATCGTCCCAACCGACCCGCCCGAGACCGGCGGGATCAGCGCCACCTCGTCGCCGCCGTGCAGCGGAGCGGCGGGATCCGCGTACTCCCGGTTGACGGCCATCACGACGGGGACGCCGTCGGTCAGGGCCCGCATCTGCTCGAGCGCGTCGCCGACGACGGCACCATCGGGCAATTCGAGCTCCACCTCGGACGCTCCCGCTCGCTCTCGGAGACCGGCGAAAAGCCTTACCCGCACTTGCATCTCCCAAGGAAGGGTAACCTCGCGCCATGGCCACCACCGACGAGCACCGCACGATCGCCCCGATCGTCGGTCCCGACGATCCGCGCCGGTTCACCGACTCCGGGATCGAGATCAACCGCCTGTACACCGAGCAGGACCTGCCCGAGGACCTGCCGGGTCGCCTCGGCGCGCCCGGGGAGTACCCGTACGCCCGCGGCATCCACCCCGACATGTATCGGGGGCAGCTGTGGACGATGCGCCAGTACGCCGGCTACGCCAGCGCCCGGGAGTCAAACGAGCGCTACCGCTACCTGCTCGCCCACGGCTCGACCGGCCTCTCGATGGCGTTCGATCTCCCCACCCAGCTCGGCCTGGACTCCGACGATCCGCGCTGCCTCGGCGAGGTGGGACGGACCGGCGTGGCGATCGACTCGATCGACGACATGCGCACTGCGTTCGATGGGATTCCCCTCGACCAGGTCTCGACGTCGATGACCATCAACGCGCCCGCCTCGGTGCTGCTCCTGCTCTACGAGCTCGTCGGCGAGGAGCAGGGAGTGCCGGCCGAGAAGCTGCGCGGCACCACCCAGAACGACATCCTCAAGGAGTACATCGCCCGCGGCAACTTCATCTATCCGCCGACGGGCGCGATCCGGTTGACCATCGATCTGTTCTCGTACTGCCGCGAGCGGATCCCGCGCTGGAACACGATCTCGATCAGCGGCTATCACTTCCGCGAGAAGGGCTGCTCGGCCGTGCAGGAGGTCGGGTTCACGCTCGCCAACGGAATCGCCTACGTCCAGGCCGCGCTCGATGCGGGGCTGTCGATCGACGAGTTCGCGCCGCGCCTCGCGTTCTTCTTCAACGGCCACAACAACGTTTTCCAGGAGGTCGCCAAGTTCCGGGCGGCGCGACGGATGTGGGCGAAGATCATGCGCGAGCGCTTCGACGCCAAGGACGAGCGCTCGTGGAAGCTGCGCTTCCACACCCAGACCGGCGGCGTCACGCTGACCGCCCAGCAGCCCGAGAACAACATCGTCCGGGTCGCGCTCCAGGGGTTTGCCGCGGTGTGCGGCGGGACCCAATCCCTGCACACCAACGGCTTCGACGAAGCGCTCGCGCTGCCGACCGAGCGGGCGGCCAAGATCGCGCTGCGCACCCAGCAGATCCTCGGCTACGAGTCCGGCGCCGCCGACACCGTCGACCCGTTCGCCGGGTCGTACTTCGTCGAGGCGCTGACCGACGAGATCGAGACGCGGGCGAGCGAGCTGATCGACAAGGTCGACAGCCTCGGCGGTTCGATCCGCGCGATCGACTTCATCAAGAACGAGATCGAGGAGTCCGCATTCGGCTACCACGAGCGCTACCGCACCGGGCAGGACATCGTCGTCGGCGTCAACAAGTTCGTCGACGAGGGAGAGCCCGAGGTGCCGGACATCCTCCGCGTCGATCCGGAGTCCGAGCGCGACCAGGTCAACCGCCTCAAAGCGTTCAAGGATCAGCGGGATGCTGAATTGGTCCAGCTACGGCTAAAGGAAGTGCGCGAAGCGGCCGATAGGACCGACAACCTCCTTCCCACGCTGCGGCAGGCCCTCAAGGACCGTTGCACGCTAGGTGAGGTGTGCGGGGCCATGAAGGACGTGTTCGGCGAGTACCAGCCGACGTTCTGAGACTGGCCCCGCGGGAGGGGAAAACAAGCAGGAAGGGACCCTCGATTGACCCGGCTGCGGACAGCCGTCATCGCCATCGTCACCGCTGGCGCGATGCTGGCGATCGCGCCCGTCTTAGCTCAGGCGGCGGTCACCAGTTCCGACATCACAAGCTGGACCTCGAGCGAATCGGGTACGCCCCAGAACTCCACGTACCTGATGTCGTACGACAACCACAGCACGACCCTGACGGTCAACGGTGACGCGACTCCCGGCTCGGGCACCGTCGACGTCGTGTGCTACTTCGGGTCGGGCGCCACGTTCGGCGACAAGGTCCTCGCGGGGAACGTGCCCGTGAGCGACGACGGAGCGTTCAGCACGACCGCCTTGATGCGGTTGATCGCCGGTCATGCCTGCCGGCTTCGGGCGATTCCCACGGGGGGCGAGAGCGTCGACGACGTGCCCGCGTTCGCCGGTCCTCAGATCGCCGTGTCCGAGGCGGGACTTCCGTCGGGCGTCGTGGACGGGAACGCGAACTACCCCTTTGACTTCTACGTCTACGCCGAATCCCTTACCGCCTCCGCGGCCTGGGACTCGGCGGGCAGCTGTGGCCCGTACGCAGCGCCGTATGACTCCTCGTTCGGCCAGGGGAACTTTGCCATCGACTGCGCCGGATCGCTGCTGGGCGCCAATATGCCGAGCGGCGCGACTCGCTCCGACGTGCAGATCGATGGTCAGAACGCGTACGACGCCGTGACGGCGGTGGGTCTTTCCATTGGCATCGGCGACCTCACCAAGTTTCCTTCGCTATCTGCCAGCGTGGTCCAGGACCCCGCCGATGGCGACGTGACCTCAGACGAGATCGAGAGCTGGGGTAGGTGTGCAACCCCGGTGTCATATCCGCCGACATCACAGAATTGCCCGGTGTTCGCCTCTACCGGCGTCCAACTTCAACGTGACATCACCACGAGCGACGGGGGCCTGGTCGTCGAGCTGACCGACACCTGGTCCTCGACGGATGGGCAGGCCCACTCGCTCGACCTGCTCTATGACGACTATGTCGGTCTGCATTCATCGAATCAGCAGGGTGTGCAGCCGGGGTACGAGTTCCCGGGCCAGAGCTCGTTTTCCACATACAAGGCGGGAGACACGCTGCCGGGACCCGGCGCGGCGCCCGGCTCAATCCTTGTCCGCTCGGATATCAATGCCGCCGACGGCGACACCTCCCAGTCGGTCGGCGCGATCACGTTCTCGAGCCCTCCGACGGGGTTCACGTTCATCAGCAACGACGAATTCCAGGAACACCAGGTGCTCCAGGTGCCGGCCGGCGGGAGCGTGAGCCTGACCTACGTCTACTCGACGGCTCACGCGGTCGCGCAAGTGCAGCCACTCGCGCTCGCGGCGCAGGATGTCGTCGATGCCCCGCAGGTCGCGATCACCTCGCTGGCCAGCGGCACCACGGTCTCGACTCCGACCCTGAACCTGAGCGGCGTCGCCGCGGCAGGTTCGGGCATCGCCTCACTCTCGGTGGCCGGACAGCCCGTACCGGTCGCGCCGGATGGTCGCTGGGAGGCGCAGGTGGCGCTGAACCCTGGGTCGAACACGATCACCGCGCTCGCGACCGACGGCGCCGGGGCGACCGTCGAGTCGCACGTGACGGTCGATTACACGCCGCCGCCGTCTCCGCCACCCGCGCCGCCTTCCGTCGTCTGCAGGGTTCCGCGGATCAAGGACATGAAGGTGCCCGCGGCGGAACGGGCGCTCCGTCGCGCCCACTGCCGAGTCGGCCGAATCAGGCACGAGACCTCGAAGAAGGTCAGCAAAGGCCGCGCCGTCGGCACGGGTCCGCGAACCGGCCGTCGGCTGCCGGCCGGGAGCAAGGTCGAACTGTTCGTGTCCAAGGGGCCTTAGGCAACTAACCGTCCGGACACCCCGCGCACGCCCGGCGCGGGCGCACCTAGACACCGACCGCCCCCCCAACTAGGCACCTACCGCCGCCCGCGACCCACAGTCCTCGGTATACATATACCTATACAGGTATATGTATACGTATGCCTATAACTATCCGCGCTCGCTGTCGAGGTCGGCCATCTGGGGCGCTCCGTAGCGGTCGCCGGCGGCCGCGTCGGACGGGATGGCCTGTTCGATCCGCTTGAGGTCCTGGGGCGACAGTTCGAGCTCGAGCGCGCCGAGCGCCTCCTGTAGCTGGTCGCGACGGCGGGCGCCCACCAGCGGGACGATGTCCTCGCCGCGCGACCGGACCCACGCGAACGCGATCTGCGCCACCGTGGCGCCCTTCGTGTCCGCGACCGCGCGCAGCTCGTCGACCAGGGCCAGGTTGTGCTGGAGGTTCTCGCCCTGGAAGCGCGGCATCCGCCCGCGCAGGTCGCCGACCTGCGGCTCCGCATCGGCCCGGTAATGCCCGCTGATCAGCCCGCGCGAGAGCACGCCGTAGGCGGTGATCGCGATGCCGAGCTCGCGGCACGCGGGCAGGATCGCCCGCTCGATCCCGCGCGAGAGCAGCGAGTACTCGATCTGAAGGTCGCAGATCGGGTGCACGGCGGCGGCCCGACGGATCGTCTCCGCACCGACTTCGGAGAGGCCGATGTAGCGCACGTACCCGGCCTGGACGAGCTCGGCGATCGCGCCGACCGTCTCCTCGATCGGCACGCTTGCGTCGAGCCGCGCCGGGCGGTAGATGTCGATGTGATCGGTACGCAGTCGCTGGAGCGAGTACGCGCAGGCGGTCTTAACCGCCGCCGGGCTCGCGTCGTAGCCAAGCCAGGCTCCGTCGGGGCCGCGCTGTGCCCCGAACTTGACGCTGATCAGGGCCTCGTCGCGGTTGCGAGACGCCAACGCCTCTGCGATCAGCAGCTCGTTGTGCCCCATGCCGTAGAAGTCGCCCGTGTCGAGCAGGGTGATGCCGGCGCCGAGCGCGGCGTGGATCGTCGCGATCGCCTCGCCCCGATCGGCGGTGCCATAGACCCCGGACATGCCCATGCAGCCAAGTCCGAACGCCGACACGGTAGGGCCGGCCGCGCCGAGTTGCGTGGTTTGGACCATGGCTCACGTTATAGAGGACTCGCGCCGACGCGGGCGAAACCCGGACCATGAGACAGCACGAGGCAAGCCGGACCCTGGTCAAATCACCCCCCGAGCTGTGGGCCGAGTGCAGCGATGCCGCTGCCCTCGCCCGTCACCTCGGTGGGTTCGGGGAGATCCGGATCACCCGCCTCGATCCCGAGACCGCCGTCGCCTGGGAGGGCGAGCAAGTACGCGGCACGGTGAGGATCGAGCCGGCGGGATGGGGGACGAAGGTGATCCTCACCGCCGAGCAGGCAGTCGGGGGCGCAACGCCCACCGAGACGCCCGCCCCGAGCCAGACGCCGGCCCCGACCGAGACCCCGGTGTCCGTCGAGACTCCGGTCTCCGTGGAGATTCCGGTCTCCGTGGAGGCAGCGGTGCCTGCCGACTCGCCGGCCGGCATCGAGGCGCCGGTCGCTGCTGAGGCGCCGATGGACTCGAGCGAGCCGTCGGGGACCCTTTCCGAGTCCGGGCGAGCCAGACGGCGCCCGTTTGCGCGGCTCCGTGCCTTCCTGCGCGGTCCCCAGCCCGCCGAGCCCGTTCCGGGGACGGCCGAGCCCGTATTGGGGAGCGCTGAAGCTCCGCCGGAGGCCGACCCGACCCTGCCGGAACCTATGTCGACCGCTGAACCAGAACCGGCGTCGACCACCGAGTCGGTCGCCGAGCCCCCAGCGACCGTCGTCCCGGACGCCGAGGCCGCCCTCGCCGCGGCGCTCGACAGTCTCGGGCAGGCTCACCACCGTCCGTACTCGCGCGCTTAGCCCTCGACCTTCCCGGGAGGTCCGCCGAGCGACGCGATCAGCGACGAGAAGCTCTCGCCTGACGCGCTCGGGACGCTATTGGCGTCGTCTCCGCCGGTCCACTGTCCGAGTTGCTCGGCCAGCGTTTCGGTGCCGATCCCGGCTCCCCAGCCGATCTCGATTCCGGTCCCGGAGCCCGGGACAATCTCGGCCACCGGCTGGCCGGCCTGGAGCGTCGCGCCGACGTGCAGCCCCGAGGCGGGGTCGACCCCCTCGGCGTAGTAGACATAGCGCCCGGCGTACGAGCCGCCGCTCAGCCGGTACTCGATGAACGCCCCGGGCCACCCGGTCCCGCTCATTCCGATGTAGGTCACCGTGCCGGCACCGACCGCGCCGAGCGTCCCGGAGCCCGCGTAGTCGACGCCCTGATCGATCCGCTCGGGCGAAACGCTGGCGTGGGCAAGCGGATTGGCATAGCCGCCGGCCGAGACGGGCGGGGTGGGGGCCGCCGGCTTGGGCGCAGGGTGAGCCGTCGCGACCGGATGGGTGGTCGTCGTCGGGTGGGTCGTCGTGGTGGGGTGCGTCGTCGTTGCCGGATGCGTGGTCGTTGCCGGGTGGGTGGTCGTGGTGGGGTGTGTGGTCGTGACCGGGTGGGTGGTCGTGGCCGGGTGCGTCTTGGTAACCGGATAGCTGGGCAGCGCCGAATGACCGGGGGTCACCGCGTGCGCGGGCGTCACCGTGTGCACGGCGGCCACTGAATGCGTCGGCGTGTTCGCTCGCGTCGGCGTACCCGCCGCCGTCGATGCTCCGCCCGTCGTGTGTGCGGCGTCCTCGATGGCGCCACCGCCCGTACTCGGGTGCCCGGCGGGCTGGGGGTTGCCGGGCACCCGAGACGCCGCAACGGAGGTGTTGATTGCCGGGGGCGAGGCCCCTCCGCTGAGCGCATGGGCGGCTCCTCCGCTCGCGCCTCCCGACGCCGTCGCATCATGAGCGAGGGCGAGGTGCTTCGGCGGCGAGTGCAGGGAGGTTGAGGTGGTCGAGGCGGTAGAAGTTGAGGCGGTCGCAGCTGCAGCCGCCGAGGTCGAAGCGGGCTGAACGGCTGTGTGGGACGCCCCGTTGAGCGTCCGCGCGCCGCCGGTGAGGCCGGAGCTGGCGGCGACGCTGGCGCTGGATTTGACCGACGACGCCGCGACCAGGGCATCCGCCGGCCGCGCCTGGCCCGCGTCCGCCCTGAATGCGACCCGTTCGCCGCCGGCGCGAGCGCCACGACCGCTCGGAAGCCCCGGGACCGTCGTGGCGGCCAGCAGGGCGAGAGCAGAGATCCCGCCGGCGCTGGGAAGCGACATGACCGGGCGTCGGGCGGCGGCGGAGCGGCGCAGCTGGGAGTACTGGAGCGATTCTCGGAGGAGGTCGGACCGTGACAGGTCGCGCTCCGGCTGGAGGTGGAACAGCTCCAGGGAGCTGCGGGTTGGTCTGCCTCTGCGAGCGAGCGAGCGCTCGAGGGATTGCTGCCATAGGTCAGGGCAGGCCAAGTCGCGTGCAGCGGTCTCCACTAACTCCTCCTTCTTCGTAGCCTGCGGAGTTAGCTGACGGGCTCGCGCATTGCGCTACGCCACAACTTGCGGCGATTCGCCCCCGCGCCCCCAAAGGGTCGCAATTGGGTCCTCCGCTCGCCGGCCACGGATGGTCCGGCGATTCGGCTTCTATGTCGTCCGTCGTCGGCGCCGAGGCGCCGATTCCTGCAAGTTGGCGAAGTTGTATCGCATCTTGCAACGGCAGAGCAAGCGCGACCCGTGGCTCACGGTGGTTCCACACCTCATAAACTCGCCGACCGGATGCGCGACAAGGCCCCCGAAACCTACGACGAGAAGCTCGGCCAGCTCGAGGAGCTCCGTCACGAGGCGATCCACGCCGGCTCCGAGCAGGCGGTCGCCAAACAGCACGAGCGCGGCAAGTACACGGCACGGGAACGGGTCGAGAAGCTGCTCGATCCTGGCTCCTTCCAGGAGCTCGACGTGTTCGTGCGCCACCGCACCCACGACTTCGACATGCAGAGGAACCGACCCTACGGCGACGCGGTCGTCACCGGGCACGGGACGATCGACGGGCGGCGCGTGTGTGTGTTCAGCCAGGACTTCACCGTGTTCGGCGGGTCGCTGGGCGAGGTGATGGGCGAGAAGATGTGCAAGATCATGGACCTCGCGGCCAACATCGGCTGCCCTGTGATCGGCATCAACGACTCCGGTGGCGCGCGCATCCAGGAGGGGGTCGTGAGCCTCGGCGCCTACGGCGACGTGTTCCTGCGAAACGTCCGGTGCTCGGGCGTGATCCCTCAGATCAGTCTGGTCATGGGCCCGTGCGCCGGCGGCGCGGTGTACTCGCCCGCGATCACCGACTTCATCTTCATGGTCAAGGAGACGTCGCACATGTTCATCACCGGCCCCGACGTGATCAAGACGGTCACCGGCGAGGAGGTCGACTTCGAGTCGCTGGGCGGGGCGATGTCGCACAACACGAAGTCGGGCGTTGCTCAGTTCGCCTCCGACGATGAGGATCAGTGCCTCGAGGACACGCGCTACCTGCTGAGCTTCCTTCCCCAGAACAATCTCGAAACGCCGCCGCGCGTCCAGCCGACCGACGACCCGCTGAGACAGGACGAGGACCTCGACCACGTCGTCCCGGACAGCCCCAACAAGCCCTACGACATGCGCGATGTCGTGCGTCTGGTTGTCGACGACGGCGAGTTTTTCGAGGTCCATGAGCACTTCGCGCGCAACATCATCTGTGGCTTCTCGCGGCTGAACGGCTATAGCGTCGGCATCGTCGGCAACCAGCCCAATCAGATGGCCGGCGTTCTCGACATCGAATCCTCCGAAAAGGCCGCCCGGTTCATCCGCACCTGCGATGCCTTCAACATCCCGATCCTCACGTTCTGCGACGTGCCCGGCTTCCTGCCAGGGACGGCCCAGGAGTGGGGCGGCATCATCCGACACGGCGCCAAGCTGCTCTACGCCTACGCCGAGGCGACGGTTCCAAAGATCACGATCATCACCCGAAAGGCCTACGGTGGCGCGTACGACGTCATGGGGTCTAAGCACCTCGCGGCGGACTTCAACTTCGCCTGGCCGACGGCAGAGGTGGCGGTGATGGGGCCCGAGGGCGCGGTCAACATCATCTATCGGCGGGACATCCAGTCCTCACCGACGCCGGACGAGCGCCGGCAGAAGCTGATCAACGACTACAAGGCGCACTTCGCCAACCCGTACGTGGCGGCCGAGCGGGGTTACATCGACGACGTGATCGTCCCGCACGAGACGCGCCCCAAGGTGATCACGGCCCTCGAGACGCTCCAGAACAAGCGCCAACCCGGCCCCCGCCGTAAGCACGGCAACATCCCTCTGTAACCGTTAGAGGCGCACCGTCTGGGCTTCGATGCGGTTGTCCTCCCAGGCGCTGAACGCAGCGCTCGCGACCGCGAGGTCTTGGATGGCCAAGCCCGTCGAGTCGAACAGCGTCACGGCCTCGGCTCCCGGCCGGCCAACCGCATCGCCCGCTAGCACCGCCCCCAGCTCGGTCACGTCCGAGCGCGCGACCAGTCCGGCCTCGACCGCGCCGGTCAGCTCCCCGCCGTGCGACGCCTGCTCCCACTCGTCGCAGAACAGCACGCACGACGCGACCGCGCCGACCGAGGCCTCGGCCTTGCCGGGCCCATCCGCGCCGAGCATGTTCAGGTGCATGCCGGCGTGCAGGCTGCCCACGTCAACGACGATCGTGTTACCGGGGGTGACGCAGCAAACGACGTCGCAGGCCAGCGCCTCGGGGAGGGTGCCCGTGCGCCAGTCGAGCTCGTGGGCGAGGGCCTCGGCCGCGGCGACGCGTGCGTCGTGGCAGACGCCAGGCCCGTAGCCCGCCGCGGCCAGGCACCGGGCGGCCCAGGTGCCGTGCAGACCGCAGCCGACGATCCCGATCGTCCGTGCATCTGAAGCCGCCAGCGCCCTCGTGGCCACCGCCGCCACCGCCCCGGTCCGGAGTGCGGTGACCGAGCGGGCGTCGAGCAACATCACCGGCTCGCCGTCCTCCGCGTCCGAGAGGCAGATGACGCCCGTGACGGTAGGCAGTCCTCGCTCGGGATTGCCGGGGAACGAGGTCACCCATTTGAGCAGGGCGAACCGATCGCCGAGGGCCGGCATGGCCCGGAAGTCCCCGAACGGCGGACTCTCCAGGTAGACCTTCGGTGGCATCACCCACTCGCCGGCGTGGTAGCGAAGCAGCCCCTCGCGCACGCGATCGATCGCCGCCTGGGGGGAGACGGCCTGCAGCACGGATTCGTGATCCAGCACCGGAACCTCGGGCACGCGGGGCACGATACGCTCGTCGCGCCCCCAACATGAATCGCCGACCGAAGCTCACGATCGTGGCGCCCACCGCCTCCGCCGAGGAGGCGGCGGCGGTCGTGGCCGCGCTCGAGCGATTCATGCGCGAGACCGCCCCGCCGCCGGCCGCTCCCGCTCCCCGCCGCAACCCGTGGCAGCGGGCCGCATTGCACGAGGGCGTCGACCGCGCTCCCGGCGAGCCGGCGCCCTGGTTGTAATTCCGTCTACTAACAGTTCGCGCAGCCGTTCTCGTCTTGACAGCGTCGAGGCTCTCTGCGAGCGTCCAGTGGGTTGGCGGGTGGGCCAACCTGAGGTCCACCGGGGAGTGTGCTCGGGGGCGCAATGTGGGTAGTCCAGCCTCGGTCATGTTGTTGGCCGCACCCAGGGGATGTAAACGGCGTTTCGGCGCGTTTGATTCGTCAACGCGCTCAAGCTCGCGCTCGCCGCTGCGACGGTGGTCTCCGGCATCGCTCAGCCCCCAAAGCGGATGCCGGCCGACTTCTAGGCGCCGGCTGAGAGCGCGCCGGCTGCCGCGGCGGCTGCCCCCGCCGTCGCGGCCGCCGGTCACTTCGGCTGCCCGCCTGTCCGGTGGCTCTGCCGCTGCTTGGCAGCCTCGCTCTGAAGGGGTGCCGGGCGGCGTCGCAGCCTTGCTAATAGCTGGGGCGGGCTGCGGTCGTGGTTCGTGTCGCACAGGCCCTTCGGGCCCCTGGACGTCGGGCGGAGCGACGCCCAACAGCCAGGTACCAGCCCCACCACCCTAAATGCCCGAACCCCGATTGCCTTTTGCTAGATTTGTGGTCCGCCCGCGACCGGAAGGAAACCGATGCACAGCGCCCGCACCGGATCACTCGAGAATCCCGAGGTGCTCGAGAACGTACCGGGGCACGTCATCCCGATCCTCGAGCGCGAGTTCGATGACTTCGACACCGAGTCCACCCGGTTTCTAAAGGGGGAGCTCGAGAACGACGAGTTCATCAAGTTCCGCCTCAAGCAGGGGGTTTACGGCCAGCGCCAGCCCGACGTGCAGATGGTGCGGGTCAAGCTTCCGTTCGGCGGGGTGACGCCCGAGCAGCTCGAGGCGTTCGCCGACGTGATTGAAAAGTACGTGCCGCTGCGCAAGGGCCACATCACGACCCGCCAGAACATCCAGATGCACCACGTCCCGCTGCCCGACGCGGCTGAGCTGATCCGCGAGCTCGGCGACGCCAACCTGTCCAGCCGCGAGGGGTGCGGGAACACGATGCGCAACGTGACCGGCGACCCGCGCGCGGGGACGCTCGAGGGCGAGCTGTTCGACATCACCCCGTACGCCGGCGCCTACGTGCGCTACTTCGTCCGCCACCCCACGACACAGGCGATGCCGCGCAAGGTCAAGACCGCGTTCGCGGCGACCGACGCGGACAACGCGATCACCCGGATCCACGACGTTGCGTTCATTCCGAAGGTCCGCGACGGGGTAAGAGGCGTGGAAATGCGGGTAGGAGGCGGAACCTCGATCATGCCGCGCCTGGCTCCCACCCTGTACGAGTTCGTCGAGCTCGACAACGGCGACTACCTGAAGGTCACCGAGGCCTGCATGCGGATCTTCGACGGCCAGGAGTGGCTGCGCGTCAACCGCGCCCGCGCCCGGATCAAGGTCCTGGTCGACAAGATCGGGATCGACGAGTTCCGCGACCTCGTCGAGGAGGAGCTCCAGGGCGACTGGGTGCAGGAGCGCGACTTCTCCCTGGACAGGATCGTGTTCGAGTACGACGAACAGGCAAACGCCCCGGCGAAACCGAACAGCTTCGCCAGCCCCAACGGGGACAACCGTGAGTTCACACACTTCCTCGAGACCAACGTGCAGCGCCAGCGCCAGCACGGCTTCTCGACCGTCGAGGTCAAGGTGACGCGCGGCGACCTGACCCCCGAGCAGCTGCGCGGCCTGGCGCAGATCATGCGCGATCACACCGGTGGCGCGGCCCGCACGAGCGTGCACCAGAACCTGATCCTCCGGTGGGTTCGCGACGACTCGGTCTACGACGTGTGGCGCGCGCTCGGCGAGCTCGGCCTCGGCGACGCCGGCGCCGATGAGATCACCGACGTCGTGAGCTGCCCCGGCACCGACTCGTGCAAGCTCGGGATCACGAGCTCGATGGGCCTGAACCAGGCCATCCACGAGCGCCTGATCCAGATGGAGATCGACGATCACCTGGCCCGGCGCATCCACGTCAAGATGAGCGGCTGCCCGAACGGCTGCGGCCAGCACCACATCGCCAACATCGGGTTCTACGGGGCCTCGATCAAGGTCGGCGAGCACACCGTTCCGGCCTACATTCCGCACATCGGTGGCGCGTACGAAGGCGGCGACGTCCGCTACGGGCAGCGGCTCAAGGCGCGGCTCCCGGCCAAGCGTGTACCCGAGGCGGTCGAGCGCTGGGTACGCTTCTACGAATCCGAACGGGCCGACGGCGAGGAATTCAACGCCTTCGTTGACCGCGTCGGCCCAGCGGAGTTCGAGGCTAAGGTGAAGGACCTCACCATGCCGATTGAGTTCAGCCTGGACAACATGAACTATTTCATCGACTGGACCAAGAGCTCGCCGTTTGAGGTGATTCGCGGCGAGGGCGAGTGCGCGGTCTGACCGCTGAGAAGCGTATGAGTATCGCCATCCCCAACCTCGAGACTGCCCCTGCCCAGGAAGTGCTCAACTACGCGGTCGAGCGTTTCCATCCGCGGCTGAAGATGGCCTGCTCCTTCCAGAAGGAGGAGTCGGTCCTGCTCCACATGCTGACCGAGATCGAGCCGGAGCCGCGCGTGTTCATGATCGACACCGGCGCGTTGTTCCCGGAGACGCTCCAGACCTGGAAGCGGTTCGAGGACCGGTTCGGCGTCAGCGTGGAGGTGATCGACGCGCGCAGCCAGGATGAGCCGTGGACCGCGAGCCGGTGCTGCGGCGAGGCCAAGGTCGAGGCGCTCGAGCGTGCGCTCGACGACATCGACGCATGGGTCACGGGCATCCGGCGCGAACAGGCTCCGACCCGCGCCGGTGCCAGCAAGCTCGAGCGCGACGACCGGCGCGGCATCTGGAAGGTCAACCCGCTCGCCGACTGGTCGGAGAAGGACCTGTGGCGCTACATCTTCGATCACGAGCTGCCCTATCACCCGTTGCACGACCAGGGCTACGCGTCAATTGGGTGCGAGCCGTGCACGCGTCCGGGCTCCGGACGCGAGGGACGATGGGCCGGGCAGGACAAGACCGAGTGCGGAATCCACGAATGAACAGGACGTTCTGGTGAACCCGCTGCACTACGAGCTCTCCCACCTGGAGACGCTCGAGGCCGAATCGATCCACATCTTCCGCGAGGTCGCGGCCGAGTTCGAACACCCGGTGCTCCTGTTCAGCGGCGGCAAGGACTCGCTCGTGCTCCTGCGCCTGGCGGAGAAGGCGTTCCGGCCGGGACGGTTCCCGTTCCCGATCATGCACGTCGACACCGGTCACAACTTCCCCGAGGTGGTCGAGTTCCGCGACCGCCTGATCGAGGGCATGGGCGAGCGGCTGATCGTCGCCTCCGTACAGGAGTCCATCGATCGGGGCCGGGCGACCGAGGAAACCGGACCGCGCGCGTCGCGCAATCGCCTCCAAACGGTGACACTGCTCGATGCGATCGCCGAGCACGGCTTCGATGCCGCATTCGGCGGAGCGCGGCGCGACGAGGAGCGCGCCCGAGCCAAGGAGCGCGTGTTCTCGTTCCGCGACGACTTCGGCCAGTGGGAGCCCAAGCGCCAGCGCCCCGAGGTGTGGGCCTTGTACAACGGCCGCATCCGCAAGGGCGAGCACGTGCGCGTGTTCCCGCTCTCGAACTGGACCGAGCTCGACGTCTGGCAGTACATCGCACAGGAAAAGCTCGAGGTTCCGAGCATCTACTACGCGCACACGCGCCAGGTGTTTCAGCGCGACGGGATGCTCTACGCGATGAGCCCCCACGTTCAGCTGATCGAGGGCGAGGCCCCGTTCGAGGCCTCGGTTCGCTACCGCACGGTCGGCGACATGACCTGCACGGGCGCCGTCCGTTCCCACGCCACGACCCTCCCGGAGGTCGTCTCCGAGATCGCTGCCACACGTGTCACCGAGCGCGGGGAGACCCGCGCCGATGACCGGGTGACCGAGGCGGCGATGGAGGATCGCAAGCGTGAGGGCTACTTCTAGAGGACGGTGAGCATCACCCGATGACCCCCGGCGCCGCCTCCAACGGGCACGCTGTCATGTCCCGCACGAGCGAGATGCTCCGCTTCGCCACCGCCGGCTCGGTCGACGACGGCAAGTCGACGCTGATCGGGCGGCTTCTGCATGACTCGAAGGCGATCCTCGAGGACCAGCTCGAGCACGTCGTGCGGACCTCCGAGCGGCGCGGCGAGGGCTTCGTGAACCTTGCGCTGCTCACGGACGGCCTGCGGGCTGAGCGCGAGCAGGGGATCACGATCGACGTCGCCTACCGCTACTTCCAGACCGCGCGGCGCAAGTTCGTGATCGCCGACACGCCGGGGCACGAGCAGTACACGCGCAACATGGTCACGGGCGCCTCGACCGCCGATCTCTCGATCGTGCTGGTGGACGCCCGCAATGGCGTGAGCGAACAGACCCGCCGGCATGCCTACATCGCCTCGCTACTACGGATCCCCCATCTCGTGGTGTGCGTCAACAAGATGGACCTGGTCGGCTACGACGAGGCCGCGTTCGACCAGGTGGTCGAGGAGCTGACCGACTGGACGGCGCGCCTGGACATCGCCGACGTCACGTTCATCCCGATCTCGGCCCTGCACGGCGACAACGTAGTCGAGCGTTCGCTCGAGATGCCCTGGTATGACGGGCCGCCTCTGCTCTACCACCTCGAGCACGTCGTGATCGCCTCCGACCGCAACCTGACCGAGCTCCGCTTCCCGGTTCAGTGGGTGATCCGGCCGGGCCCGCAGTCCGAAGATCCTGACTATCGGGGGTATGCAGGACAGCTTGCCGGCGGCATGCTCCGGGCTGGTGACGAGGTGCTCGTGCTGCCGAGTGGGCAGCGGTCCCGGATCGCCGCCATCGAGACCTTCGACGGCCCGGTGGAGACGGCATTTCCGGAGATGTCGGTGACCGTACGGGTGGCCGACGATCTCGACATCTCGCGCGGGGACATGATCGTCGAGACCGATGATCCGCCGGCCGCGGCGCGTCAGCTCGACGCGATGCTCTGCTGGATGGGCCCGGCGCCGCTCACGCCCGGGTCCCGGTTGGTGATCAAGCACACGACCCGCACCACGCGGGCCCGGATCGAGGAGCTCGACTACCGGGTCGACATCAACACCCTCGAGCACGAACCCGCCGCGCAGCTGACCCTGAACGAGATCGGCCGGGTGCGGCTGCGCACCGGCTCGCCGCTGATGGCCGATCCCTATGCCCGCAACCGAACCACCGGCAGCTTCATCCTGATCGATGAGGCGAGCAACGACACGGTCGCGGCGGGCATGATCCTCGGCGCGAGCTAGCGCACGCAGTCGCTGCCCGAACCGACCTGGCGCCGCGTCAGTGGATCGACGGGCCGGCGTCCACGGGCCGCGCCCACCGGATGGGCGGTGCGCGGGACGAGGTGGCACAGTTCGTAGCCGAGCAGCCGCTGGTAGTGATGGACCTCTGGCGCGAAGCCGAGTGCTCCGAAGGGACCGCCGCCCTCGGACAGGAGGTACCTGACCCCGCGAGCGATCAGGAGGCGGACGAGGTGGTCGTGCAGTGCCCACCTGGCCTCGTGGTCGCTGGCTACGGCGACATGGATGACGCACACCGACTCGTCGATCACGGCTGCCATCAGCGCGAGCGGCTCGTCATGCGGGTCCTTGGCCAGTGTGAGCGTCACGTCGGGGCTGGAAAAGAGCCGGGGCCACACGCGTGTCAGCGAGGCCAGGTCCGCCTCCGTTGACTGCGCCACGCGTCGGTCCGGAAGGATCAGCACCGCGCGACAGAGCTGGTTCTGAGGGACGACGCCGAGGAACCGCTGATCGAAGTACTCGTGAAGCGACCGTCCGGCTACCGATTGCGACAGGAACACCTCCTGCGATTGCGTGCGCACGAGCAGCACGATGAGCGCGACCATGCGGCGAGGCCGGCGAACGGCGACCGCCAGCAGCCTGGCCAACCGGTCGGGACGGCCCAGTCCAGGGTCCAGCGGCAGGGCGCTCGCTGCCGAGAACCAGGGCCCCCCGTAGCCGAACCGATGCCTCGCCGCGTCCCGTGAGGGACGCGGGGCGTTGTCCGCGTGACGATGGCGGACTGCAGGACGGGTCGGTGATTGTTCTAGTTGCCCCATGGTGCCGACCCCCCGGCTTGGCTGTCGCGAGCGCCCCGCACTCGGCGGTGCCCGTCGCGACTCAAACCGGAATCAAACCTACCTGTCCTTCCCCGCTCGGGTGTTGCGTCGGTGTGATCGGTAACCCACTACCTACCAGCGCGTGTCGGCTCCCCCTGGTGGGGGATTGCAAAAGGGGGCACGACCCGGCTGGGGTAGCCGGTACTCGGGGTGCGGCTAGCCCCGGGGTCGCCCGCGCAGGCGAGCGAGGATCCGGCTCGGGTGCGATGGCCGGGCTGGATCGGCGTCGTCATTGCGACGCGCCTCTTTCACCATTTCACGCGCTCGGGCGGCATTCCGGAGTCGCTCCTGGCGGGCCTCCGCTCGGACGTTGCCGCTGGATTGCTGCGGACCGAAGTAGTTCATGTCGACTAGAGGCTCAAGCGGTCGTCCTGATACGAAGAATGGGACCTAAGGCGCCGCCGACGGATCCGCTGACCCTCTAAAGTCCCGCGCCGCATGTTCACAAAGATTCTCATCGCGAACCGGGGCGAGATCGCGGTTCGCATCATGCGTGCCTGCGAGGAGCTCGGGATCGAGACGGTGGCCGTCTATTCCGAGCTCGACCGCGACGCCGTTCACGTCAGACGTGCCGGCGAGGCCTACTTGCTCGGACCAGGGCCCGCGGCCGAGAGTTATCTAGCGGTCGACAAGATCATCGATGCCGTTCAGCGCTCGGGCGCGGAGGCAGTACACCCCGGGTACGGCTTTCTGGCCGAGAACGCGTCGTTTGCGGCCGCGCTCGAGGAGGCCAGGATCACCTTCATCGGACCGCCCGCCTCGGCGATCGAGGCGATGGGCTCCAAGACGCGGGCGCGCGAATTGATGGCCAAGGCCGGCGTGCCGATCGTCCCCGGGACGACCGAACCCGTGGCCAGCATCGAGGATGCGCGCAAGATGATCGAGGAGACGATCGGTTATCCGGTGGCGGTCAAGGCCGCCGGCGGCGGTGGCGGCAAAGGTTTCCGCGTCGCCCTGGAGGAGTCCAAGCTTCAGGATGCCTTCGAGGGCGCCGCCCGCGAGGGCGAGAAGTTCTTCGGCGACGCGACGGTGTATCTCGAGCGCTACCTGCCCGATCCCCGCCACGTCGAGGTCCAGGTGCTGGCCGACACGCACGGCAACGTGATTCACCTCGGCGAGCGCGACTGCTCGGTGCAGCGCCGCCACCAGAAGCTGATCGAGGAGGCGCCGGCGCCGGCAGTTGACCCGGAGCTGCGGGCCCGGATCGGGAAGATCGCCACGGAGGCGGCGGCCGCCGTCAAATACACCGGCGCCGGTACGATCGAGGGGCTGCTCCAGGACGGCGAGTACTTCTTCCTCGAGATGAATACGCGGGTCCAGGTCGAGCACTGCGTGACCGAAATGGCCACCGGGATCGACATCGTCAAGGAGGGCATCCGGGTGGCGGCCGGCGAGCCCCTCTCGATCGCCCAGGATGACCTGCAGCTGCGCGGCCACGCGATCGAGTGCCGGATCAACGCCGAGGACGCGTCGAAGAACTTCGCCCCGGCGCCGGGTTCGATCGGGGCGTACCGCGAGCCCGCCGGGCCTGGCGTGCGGGTCGACTCCGGCGTGGAGGCCGGGTCTGAAATCTCGCCGATGTACGACCCGATGGTGGCCAAGCTGATCGTGTGGGACGTGGATCGCGAACAGGCCACGGCGCGGATGCTCCGAGCGCTCCGCGAGTACGAGATCGGGGAGCTCAAGACCCTGTTGCCGTTCCACCTGGCGCTGCTCCAGACGCGCCAGTGGCGCGACGCCGAAACGTGCCGCGACCTGATCGAGGACCGCGCGTGGCTCAAGGAGCTCGCGTTCCCCAAGCCGGAGAAGCCCGGCGCCGAGGGCGAGGAGCGTGCCGAAGCCGTCCAGCAGAGCTACACCGTCGAGGTCTCGGGCAAGCGCTTCGACGTGAAGGTGATCGGTCCGCCCCTGGCGGCTTCTGGGGCGCTCAACGGCGCGGCCGCCGCCGTTGCCGGTGGTGCCGGCGAGGGGGCACCGGCGTCGCGGCGCGCGCCCCGGCGCAGCGAGCGCTCGGGCCGCAGCAGCGGTGGTGGCGGCGGAGGCGACACCCTGTCCTCGCCGCTTCAGGGGACCGTGCTCAAGGTGGCGGTCGAGCGGGGCGCCGCAGTCGAGGAGGGGGCGCTGGTCGCGGTGATCGAGGCGATGAAGATGGAGAACGAGATCACCGCCCACAAGGCCGGCGTCGTGGCCGAGCTCCCGATCGCCGTGGGCGCGTCGGTCGCCACGGGCGACACGCTCGCGGTGATCAGCCCGGCAGGCGAATAGCCCCCCGCCGGCGCCAGGCCGCCGGCGGCGCCGGCCACGCGAAGCCCTGCTCGGGCCAGGCGAGCGTCACGAACAGCGTCACGAGCATCAGATCGCGGCCCACGACCGCCCACGATTCGAGCGGCTCGAAGGTCTTGAGCGGGTCGAAGTGCAGCGGGTAGTAGATCTGCGTCATCGACATCGCGCACGCGAGGAGCGCCACTGCGGCCCATCCGCGCCTGCCCCGGATTACCGCCACCATCGGCGCCAGCCAGATCAAGTACTGGGGCGAGAGCACCCGGTCGAACACGATGAACGCGCACACCGCTGCCGCGGATGCCGCCAGCAGCCGCGTGCGGGTTGCCGGGCCGCGAGCGTAGAGCAGCCAAACGGTCACCAGCGAGACGACCTGGAGGATGCTCATCACTCCGGCGAACGACATCGGGACGTGACCGTCCAGGTTGTCCGAGCTATGGGTGAAGTAGTAGGACAGGTGCAGCCCGATCAGCTGGTGGGCGGCGAGGAACAGCGCCGCCCCGACGCTCTCGAGCTGGAGCGGGCGGTTCTCCTGTCCGTGGATCGCCCACCAGATCCCCTTCGGCGCGATCACCAGGAAGGGCACGAAGCAGACCAGCACGACCGCGGCGAACACGGCCAGGCACCAGAGCGCGGTGTGCCGACCCTCTCGCCGCCACACGTACACGAGCGCCAGCGGCAGGATCACGATCGGGTAGGCCTTGGCCGCGGTGCCGAGGGCGAGCAGCACGAACGCGCTCCACTTACGGTTGAAGTAGAGCGCCGCCAGGGCACCGATCGTCAGCATGGTCGGGAACAGGTCGTAGCGGGAGAGGAGCACCGCGCCGAGTAGCACCGGCGAGAACGCGACCAGCGCCACGCCGCACGCCAGCTGGCGATTGCTCACCCGCTGCGCCGAGAGCACGAGCGCGGACAGGCCGGCGGCGATCACCCCGCACGCCGCCATCATCAACTCGAACACCGTCATGTAGCCCGAGAAGCTGTGGCCGGCGAGCAAGCGCGGAATGACGAAGATGGGCAGCGACAGCGGGGGATACTCGACCGAGAAGTCGCGGTAGGGAACCAGGCCACGGCCCACGATGTAGTTCGAGTATTTGAAGTACTCGCGGGTGTCCCATTGGCGGTCGAGGCGGTACCAGCCGTGGTGGATCAGGTACCACGAGATCACGAAGCCGACCGTCGCACCCGCCACCGCCAGCACGGTGCGCTGCCGGTCAGAGGAGACCGAGCCGGCATGTCCCGCGGGCACCCGGATCGGCGTGCCGGCGAACTCGAGCACGGACTTGGGTGGCGGTGTGGCTGGGGTCTCAGGCATAGCTCGTCGTCACTAAGGCGCCGCCGTCAGGCGCCGCCGACCTCTCCAATAGGCCCGATGAGGCACGGCGGTACGTCGGTCCCGTCGAAGGCTCGCAAAGACCTCCCCGGCGGGAATTATCCAGCACCCAGGCGTGATTTGGCCGCGTGACGGGTGCCTTCACGTGACCTTCACCTTCGCCGCGATGTCGTAACCGTAGGCGTATAAGGCGAGCTGGCCAACGCGGTAGACGGCGACCGGGCGTCCCAGGTCCGGCGGCGGCGCATTGATGCTCTCGTCCGTGAGGTCGTCGACGAGCAGGAAGCTGTCGCCGTGTGCGCGGGGCCCGTACCAGCTGGAGATGAAGTGAAGATCGAATCGGCACAGATTTGCCCCGCCGTTGCAGACCGACACCGGATATACCTGCACGCGGAAGCCGGTGGCCCACGTGATCGGTGCGGCTTCCCAGTAGCCGGCGTACCCGACGCCGAGGTGATGGCGCGCCGCGATCTGAGCGACCTGCTGCGCTTGTGGGGCGGTCAGCGGCGGGGGGTGGAACGCGCGGAGGCGGCTGGTCGCGCCGTCGGCCAGCGAGACGATGCCGCCGAGCGCGAACACGCACGTTCCCGCCAGCACGGCGGCCTCGGTCCGACCGTGGCCCGCAGCGGCAGCCGGCACCACGGCGGCGGCCGCGTACAGCAGCCCGACCAGGTACCGGTCTGCGCCGATGTCGACGGGCGCCGCGCTGAGCAGAAACGCCAGCGTGAGCAGGATCGCCGATGAGCACCAGAACACGTAGAAGGCCTTGGTGGCGGCGGTGAGCGCGTCGGACCTCGTGCTCGTGCTCGCCGTCGAGTCACCGCCGCCGCGTCGCTGCAGTGCGCGCCATCCCAACACCGGCAGCGAGACGACCGCGGCGATGCTGAGGACAGCGCACACAAACGCGAGCGCCGATCCGAGCGACGATGGGCGGCCGAGGTAGTCGCCGTTGCCGAGCACGACGATCGACTTCCACCACAGGTGGAAGTTGGTCCCGGTCTTGGCGCCGACGGTGATCGTCGTCGTGTCGAGGCCGGGCTCGGGCGCAACCGATAGCGCGGACATGGCGATCGCAGTGCTCGCCCACGCGACGGCGGCCGTGCCGAGCGTCGCGGCGCCCGTCCAGAGCGCTCGCCGGCTGTGGCCTCCCGGTACGAGCACCGCGGTCGCGACCAGCGCGAGCACGAATGGCGTCACCGCGGCGACCGCGACCAGCGGGTCCGAGCCGGCGTTGACGCCGACGATCGTTCCGACCGCGAGGACCAGCGCCGCGAGGCCCGGCCAGGGCAGCGTGGTGGCGCGCCGCTCGAGCAGGACCAGAAACGCCCCCAGCAGAGCCAGGCAGAACCAATCGGGCGCGTGCTGCGTGGTCGAGAGCAGCAGCCCCACGGTCGCCGGCGAGGCGCAGATGAGGACGACCGCGCACAGCCCGGCCGCCCACTTGCCCGCCACTTGCCATACGGAGCTTGCGGCGAGGCTGGCTCCGGCCAGTGCCATCGCGTAGGGCGCCCCCTCCCACACCTGACGGTGGTGTGGAAGCCACTTGGTGGCCAGGTCGAAGAGCAGCGTCGCGTACCACCCGAACTCCCCCAGGACCACGTTCGCGTGTGCCGGGGCGACGCCAAACAGCTGGCTGATCACCGGGGCCGAGGCGGCGTCGGCGTCGAGATTAGTCGAGACGATCGCGCCCTCGAGCCGGTGCGCCATCAGGATCAGATAGACGAGCGCGAACGGCACCGCCGCCCACCGGGTGAAGCGCATCGGGTGCTCGAGGAAGCGAGCGGACCGTGCTTCGTCGCTGGCGCTCGGCGGCCGGGTGCGAGAGAACCGGCGACGGCTCCCGGTGCCGGTGCCGGCGGCGCTCACGGCGTGGGCGGATAGAGCGTCGCTTGCGCGCGGGTGCCGGGTCCTAGCGAGGTCCGGACGATGGCGCTGCCCCGCACGCGTCCTCGCACCACGTAGACCGTGGCCCCGTCCACCTTCATCTCCCTTGCGAGGCCGGCGTTGAGCCGTGCCAGGCGGGTGGGCGAGCGCGTGAAATGGCCGGTGCGGGCGAACTCGGCACGCTCGGCCGCGGTCGCGTAGGCGAGCGTCCGCTCAGCCTGATGCTGGAGATCATTGGCGCTTTCGGCCACCGCGGCGAACGAGAGCAGGATCGCGGCGGCGAGCACCACGAGGAACGCCGGTAAGGCGCGCTCCGCGAGGCGTCTGCGGCCGGCGATCAGCATTACGCCGGCGCCGACGGCGACGGCAATACCGAAGCAGCCCACGACGATGGCGATGGTGGCGAGGGTCGAGAACCCCATGCGGGCGTAGGGTAGAGTGCAGCGCCGCCGCCGGGCGGGTTAATGCGCGATGTGCTCGACGTTCCTGGCGTGGATGCGGCGCTGGGTGTCGGTGCGGCGGCCCGCGGGCAACGGCGCGTCGGCGCCGGCATCGCGCAGCGCGTGCACGTAGACGAGGTCTTCCTCGAGCAGCGTAAGCGCCTCGGCCCTCTGCACCGGCCGGCCGTGTCCGGGGACGATCGTGTCGGCCCGCTCGACAATGGCCTTGAGTCGCTCGAGGGTGGCCTCGTACGCGTCAACCGACCCGTCGGCCGAGATCCATGGGATCTCCACCGGCGACAGGTAGTCGCCGCACACCAGTGTTCCGAGCCACGGGATCAGGTAGGCGGTGCCGTCGGCGGTGTGTCCGTCGGCCGGATAGAGCTCGATCTCGCGCTCTCTGGAGCCCTCGCCCGAGCCGAGCGACAGTCGCCCGGGCACCGGGAGCGGCTGCACCCCGCCCAGCGCCAGCGGCCTGCGGTCGTCCACGTACTGCTCTTCGTCGAAGCGCCGCAGCTCACGTTGCGCGGCGCCCGGCCCGGCGGCGAGGCGCTCGGCGGTGCTCTCGCCGCAGCCGAGCGAGGCGTCCGGGAAGGCCAGGCGCCCGAGCAGGTGATCCCAGTCGGCGTGGGTGGTCAGCAGTCCGGAGACCGGGAAGCCGGCCTGCTCGAGCACGCTGCCCAGGGCCTCGAGCTCATCCGGATAGATCGGGGAGTCGATCACGAAGCCCTCGTCGTTGGTATCGGCGCGGACCGCGGTACAAGTCGTCTGCAGGTAACGGCTGATGAAGACGATCAGGTCGGAGTTGACGCTGAGCGCGCGCACGTCTGGGGCGGTCCGCCTCGGACCTACGAGACGCCGATGAGCTTCGCCGCCTCGCGGAGGCTGGTCACCTCGGCGTCCGGCTTCTTCTGGTTGGACTCGAGCGTCTCTTTGTTGCGGTTGACCCAGATCACGGGAACCTTGCGCTTCAGGCACGGCTCCACGTCGTAGTAGTAGCTCGCGGCGATGTGGACCCAGCCCTTCTTGCCGCCGATCCGGCGCTCGCACTCGGCGAAGTGGGCCGGGTCGGGCTTGTAGGAGCGCACCTGCTGGGCGGTGACGACCAGATCGAAGTCGATCGGCATGTGCCGGCGCGTCTGGCCAAGCAGCTTGTCGTCGATATTCGAGATGAGGCCGATCTTGTGCTTCTTCTTGACCTTTTGGAGGACGGAGTTGGTCTCCTTGAACGGCGGCCAGCGCTGGACCGAGTCAGGCAGGAAGCCAGCCCGCGATGGCTCGAGCGGCCATCCGAGCGTCTTGGCGATCTGTACCGCCGTCCGGCGCAGGACCTCGGCGTATAGCTCGTAGGAGCCCGCCTGGATCTGCTTCTGGACCTCGTAGAACAGCGGGATCAGCTCGTCGCGCTCGATTGTGAAGCCGTCCCGCGCGGCCTCCGCCTTGAACGCGTCGTAGGCGCCGGTCTCCCAGTCGATCAGCGTTCCATACACGTCAAAGGTCACGAACGTGATGTCCTTTGGGATCGCCATGGCGCGGCCATAATGCCACGGGGACGCAGGGAAATGCTTTTCCGCGCGTTCTGAGCGCCTCGCGGCCGCCTCCCGGCCCGACCTACTACAGTCCAGCCGCGGATGGATCTCCTCGAATACCAGGGCAAGCAGCTGTTCGCGCGTCACGGCGTCCCGGTGCCCAAAGGGCAGCCGGCTCGCACCGTCGAGGACGCCGTGGCAGCGGCCGAAGAGGTCGGGTATCCGTGTGCGATCAAGGCGCAGGTTCAGATCGGGGGCCGCGGCAAGCTGGGCGGCATCAAGATCGCCAATGACCGCGCCGAGGCCGAGGTGTACTCCCGCGCCATCCTGGGGATGGACATTCGCGGCCTCACCGTCCATGAGCTGTGGATCGAGGGCGCTTCGCAGATCGCCTCCGAGTACTACGCCTCCGTCGTCTTCGACCGGTCGGCCAAGGCGCCCCTGGTCATGCTCTCCACCAAGGGGGGGATGGACATCGAGCAGGTGGCCGACGAGGACCCGGACGCCATCGCCACCCTCCACGTCGACCCGTTGCTGGGCTTCCAGGACTTCCACGGCCGCCGGCTGGCCTTCGAGGCCGGCGTCGACGCCGACGTCGTGCGGCCCGTGGGGGCGATGCTGGCCAAGCTCTACGACGTGTTCACCGGGGAGGAGGCGACGCTGGTCGAGGTCAACCCGCTCATCATCACCCCCGAGCGCGACGTGAAGGCGCTTGACGCCAAGGTCACCCTGGACGACAACGCGCTCCACCGCCACGGCGACAACGCCGACCTGCGTGACCTGTCGGGCGAGGATCGTCAGGAGCGGATGGCAAAGGAGCGCGGACTGACGTACGTGAAGCTCGACGGCGACGTGGGCATCCTGGCCAACGGCGCCGGACTGTCGATGTCGACGCTCGACGTCGTCGCCGAGGCCGGCGGCAACCCCGCCAACTTCCTCGACGCGGGCGGCGGGTCGCGCGCCGACGCGATCACCAGCGCGGTCGAGGTCATCCTCTCCGACCCCAAGGTCAAGGCCGTGTTGTTCAACATCTTCGGCGGCATCACCCGCGGCGACGAAGTGGCGAAGGGACTGATCGAGGCGTTCGAGCAGATCGGGGCGGGCGGGAAATCAATTCCATTCGTCGTGCGTCTGGACGGGACCAACGGCGAGGAGGGTCGGGCCATGCTGGCCGAGGCCCAGCTGCCCAACGTGTACACCGAATCGACCATGGACGGCGCGGCCGCCAAGGTCGTGGAGCTGGCCGCCCAGCAAAGCTCATGAGCATCCTCGTCGATGAGAACACCCGTCTGTGCACCTCCGGCATCACCGGCCGCGAGGGCACGTTCCACTCACTGCGCAACCGGGACTACGGCACCCAGGTCGTGGCCGGGGTGACCCCCGGCAAGGGCGGCCAGGACGTCGAGGGCATTCCCGTCTTCAACACCTTCCGCGAGGCGGTGGCGTCTGAAGGCGCGAATACCGCGATGATCTTTGTGCCGCCGCGGTTTGCCGCCGACTCGATCCTGGAGGCCGAGGACGCGGGCATCGGGCTGATCATCTGCATCACCGAGGGGATTCCGGCCCACGACGAGCTGCGCGTCTACAACGTGCTCAAGAAGAACGGCCGCTCCCGGCTGATCGGGCCCAATTGCCCGGGCATCCTGTCGCCGGGCAAGGCCAGCGTCGGCATCATCCCGGCCTCGTTCTTCAAGCAGGGCAACGTCGGGGTTGTTTCGAGGTCGGGGACTTTGACCTACCAGATCGGGAACGTGTTGGCCCAGAGCGGGTTCGGCAACTCCTCGATCGTCGGCATCGGCGGCGATCCCGTCCCCGGCACCGACTTCATCGACGTGCTCGGGATGTTCCAGGCCGACCCCGAGACCGAACTGATCGTGATGTGCGGCGAGATCGGCGGGGACGCGGAGGAGCGCGCCGCTGAGTTCATTGCCGAGAACGTGACCAAGCCCGTCGTCGGCTACATCGCCGGCTTCACCGCGCCGCCGGGCAAGACGATGGGCCACGCCGGGGCGATCGTGTCGGGCTCGCACGGCACGGCCAAGGCCAAGGCCGAGGCGCTCGAGAGCAAGGGCGTCCAGGTCGGCCGGACCCCGACCCAGGTGGCGGAGCTGGCGGCGTCGCTGCTGGCCGCGGCGGCGTAGGACCGTACTAACTCGGCACTCGCGCGGTTAGTACGGCCGGAGAGGCCGTTACGCTCCGGCGCTGGTTGTGACCACGGGCGAGCACGCGAGCACCGCCGAGCATCTCGCGGAGATGGACCGGCTGCTGCGCGACATCCAGGTCGAGCTCGAGCCCGGCCGCGAACCGGCGCCGGCGCTCGAGACGCCGCCACCCGACGCCGAGGTCGACACATCGGAGCCCGCGCCACAGGCACCCCAGGCCACGGGGGGTGGCGGGGACCAGTTTCAGGCGCTCGGCCTGCTCGCTGCCCGCCTCCTCGCCTCAATGCGCGAGCTGCTCGACGGCTACGAGCAGTTCCTGGTCGGGATCCCCTCGGTCAGCCCGCCGGCGCCCGTCCGTCCCCGCCCGACGACCCGCCCCCCGGCGGCGCCAAGCCGCGACGACCCAGACGTGACCGTCGCCGCCGGCCCGTTCGTGAGCCTCGACGCCCTGCGCTCGTTCGAACACGCCGTCTCGCGACTGCCCGGCGTCCGCGACGTGGCCGTGCGGGGGTACGAGGGATCGGACCGAGCAATCATCGAGGTGCGGCTCGATCCGACCGACAGCGGGTAAGAAGCCTGAGACGCAGAAGTCCGTACTCTTCGACCTATGTCTTCCACGATCTCCTTCGCTCGCGGCGCACCCTCACTTGACATCGTCGACGTCGACGGCCTGCGCGCCGCCGCCGACGCTGCGTTCACGGCCGATCCCGGCGGAATGACCGGATACGGGACGGCGATCGGCTATCCGCCACTGCGCGCGTGGATCGCCGAGCGTCACCAGGTCGCTCCCGAGCAGGTCGTGGTCACCAACGGCTCGATGCAGGCCGACGCGTTCCTGTTCGACGCCCTGGTCCAGGAGGGCGACTGCGTGATCGTCGAGCGTCCGACCTACGACCGGACGCTGCTGTCGCTGCGCAACCGGGGCGCCGACGTGCGGATGGTCGAACTCGAGCCCGACGGCATCGACGTCGCCGCGCTCGAGCGCCTGCTGGCCTCCGGCGTACAGCCCAAGCTCGCCCACATCATCCCGAACTTCCAGAACCCGGCCGGCTACACGCTTTCGGCCGAGAAGCGTGACCGCCTGCTCGAGCTCGCTAGCACCCACGGGTTCACGATCTTCGAGGACGACCCGTACGTCGCCCTGCGCTTCGAGGGCTCGCCGCTGCCGACCATGCTCTCGATGGATCAGGGCGAGACCGTCGTCTACGCCTCGTCGTTCTCCAAGACGGTCTGTCCGGGCATCCGCGTCGGCTATCTGGTCGGGCCGGCCGAGGTGATCGCCCGGGTCGTGAAGATCGCCACGACGACCTACATCTCGCCGAACATGGTGGCGGAGGCGATCGTCCACCAGTTCTGCGTGTCCGGTGCGATCGAGCGCTCGATCGAGAACGTCCGCAACGCGCTCCACGAGCGAGCCAACACGCTCTGCAATGCCCTCCAGCGAGAGCTCCCCGACGCCCGGTTCGTCAAGCCCATGGGCGGCTACTTCCTGTGGGTCGACCTACCGCGCGGCACCGACGTGGGCGCGCTGTTCGAGGCGGCCGCCGAGCGCGGGGTCCAGTTCGTCAAGGGGTCCGACTTCGTGTTGGACGGAGCCAAGTCGAGCCTGCGGCTGGCCTACTCGGGCGTGACCCCAGCGGAGATCGAAGAAGGCGTCAAGCGCCTGGCCGAGGCGTACCACGAGCTGTCCGCCGTGGCCGGCGCCAATGCGGCGTGAGGAGATCGCGGCCCTCGGAGAGCTCGCCGGCGACGCGGCGGCCGGCGCCACCAAACAGATCCACGAGTTCCACACGGGCATTGCCCGCCGAGTGTGGCGCCAGGTCGGGCCGGCCGCGCTCCCGGTCAAGCTAGCCCACGACCAGATCGCGAAGGGCGCCTACACGGCGGCTGGCGAGCTGACTCGCACCGTCATCCGCGCCGGCGCCCACGCAGCGAGCAGAGCGCAGGCTCCTGACGCTCCGTCGATTCACGGCTCAGCTGCGGGCCGGGCGGTGATCAGCGCGCTCAACGGCGTATTTGGCGACGCGCTCGCGCGCCGGCGCAACGCGCTCGCCCTGCGCATGACGGTCCGACGCCAGGGACGGGACGTCGAGCTCACTCGGGCGGAGCTCAGAACGGCCTTTCCGAACGCGAAACCGAAGCTGGCGATCTTCGTGCACGGGCTGTGCGAGACCGATGAGGCCTGGAATGGGCTCCCGGCCCGCCGGGCGCCGAGGGATGTCCCCTACGGCCACCGGATGGAGATCGAGCTCGGCTACACCCCGATCTACCTGCGCTACAACAGCGGCCGCCACATCTCCGAAAACGGCCGCGACCTCGCCGAACTGCTCCAAAACCTGGTTGCCGAGTGGCCGACCGACGTGCACGAGCTGGTCCTGATCGGGCACTCGATGGGCGGCCTGGTCGCGCGCAGCGCCTGCCACTACGGCGCCGGAAGCGCGTTCGTCGCCAAGGTCCATCACGTGTTCACGCTGGGGACGCCGCATCGCGGTGCGCCGCTCGAGCAGGCGGTCAACGCGGCGAGCTTGGCGCTCGTGCGCCTCCCGGAGACGCGACCGCTCGCGCAGGCCGTCAACCTCCGCAGTTCCGGGATCAAGGACCTCCGCTATGGCTACCTGGTCGACGAGTGCTGGATGGACCAGGACTGCGACGCTTACCTGCGCGACACGTCGCGCGAGATCCCGTTCCTGGCCACCGCGCGCCACTACTTCATCTGCGCCACGCTCACCCGCGAGCCGAACGCGCCGGTCGGCCGGATCATCGGCGATCTGCTCGTGCTCCGGTCGAGCGCGTGGGCCCAGGAGTCCCGCACCAAGCGTCTGCGCTTCCCGGTCGAGCACTACTACCACGTCGGCAGCGCCAACCACTTCGATCTGCTCAACCACCCGGCGATCTTCGACCAGATGCGCCGCTGCCTTCAGAGCCAGCGCAAGCTGGCCGCGGCGCCTCAGCGCCCGTAGCGTTCGCGGCCCAGCACCAATTGCTCGGGCAGCGCGGTCCGCGGCGGTGGCGATGGATCGGCAACTACCGACACGGTCTCGGCCACGCTCGCGGTGATCGTCGCGGTTGACCCGTTGGATCGCACCGACACCGTCTCGCCGTCGTTGTCTGCGACCTCGCCGTTCATCCCCGGCTCGATCCCAGCCTCCTTCAGGTAGTGCAGGAGATCCTCCGCCTCGTTCTCCAGTCGCAGGATGGTCACCCTGGCGCCGACCGCGCAGTCGGCTAGGGGCACCCCGTCGAGCCGCTCGTGGACCCGGATCGGGTGGCCGTGAGGGCAGGTCGTGGCATCGCCGACCGAGGCGCGGACGTAGGCCTCGAAGCGCGGCGTCATCGCGTGCTCGAGCTTCTCCGCCTCCTCGTGCACGTCGTCCCACGGCACTCCGACCGTGTCGGTCAGGAAGCGCTCGATCATCCGGTGTCGGCTGACGATGCTCTCGGCGTGCTCGCGCCCCGCGGGCGTGAACTCGATCATCCGGTCGGTGTTGCGGGCCACATAGCCGTCCCGCTCGAGCCGACCGATCATCTCGTGGACGGTGGGGGCCGAGAGCTGCATGGCCCGCGCCAGGTTCGCGCCGGTCATCGGCAACCCGGCCTCGAACAGCCAGAACAGCATCTCCAGGTACTCCTGCTCGGCGACGGTTCCGGTCTGTGAGGTCATGTATCGGATCGTACTGGCCGCGCATCTCGTAGCATCGCGGGCTTGCCGAACCTCCCGCTCAAGCCCCCAATCGAGCCACAACTCGCTCGCTCCCGCGCCGGCCTGCCGGTCGGCGAGCAGTGGTCCTATGAGCCCAAGTACGACGGCTTCCGGGCGATCGTCTTCGTCGACGATGAACCGCAGATGATCCAGTCGCGCAGCGGTAAGCCGCTCGCTCGCTACTTCCCCGAGCTGCGCTTTCCGGCCGGCCGCTATGTGGTCGACGGGGAGATCGTGATCGATGATCCGGAGGGAGGACAGGACTTCGACGCCCTGCAGAACCGCATCCATCCTGCTCTCTCGCGGATCACCATGCTCTCCGAGCAGACCCCGGCGCACTACGTGGCGTTCGACCTGCTGGCGCTCGACGACGAGTCGTGGCTCGAGCGGCCGTTCTCAGACCGGCGCCGCCAACTCGAGGAGCTGTGCTCGACCGGGATGGAGTGCACGCCGCTGACCACCGACCCCGACGAGGCCGAGCCGTGGCTGCGAAGCGGCGAGGGCGTGGTGGCCAAGGACGTGACCGCGCCCTACCGTCCCGGCGAGCGCACCGGGATGATGAAGATCAAGCGGGTGCGCACGATCGACGCGGTCGTGGCCGGCTGGCGGCCGGGCAAGGAGCCTGACACGGTTGGATCTTTGATCCTCGGCCTCTACGACGACGCCGGCCGGATGCACATCGTCGGTCACTCCTCGGGGCTGAAGGCGGCCGAGAAGCGCTCGTTGGTCGCCAAGCTGGCGCCGTACGAAACGGGCGACCGCGGCCACGGGGACCCGAGCCGCTGGCAGAGCGAACGGGAGCTCGAATGGATCTCCCTGCGCCCCGAGCTGGTCGTCGAGGTCACGTTCGATCACGCCAGCGGCGGGCGAATCCGACACGGCACAAAGATCCTGCGCTGGCGCGAGGACAAGCAACCGCTCGAGTGCAAGCTCGAGCAGATGTCCCAGTGAGCCCAAGCGCGGACGTCATCGTCGTCGGCGCCGGCCTCGCGGGACTCGCGGCCACCGCGGAGCTGTCTGACGCCGGCCGCCGCGTGATCCTGCTCGACCAGGAGCCCGAAGCGTCGATGGGCGGCCAAGCCTTCTGGTCGTTCGGAGGCCTGTTCTTCGTCAACAGCCCCGAACAGCGCCGGGTCGGTATCAAGGACTCGCCCGAGCTCGCCCTTCAGGACTGGCTGGGCAGCGCCGGCTTCGACCGCCCCGAGGACAGGTTGCCGCGCCGCTGGGCCGAGGCGTACGTGGAGTTCGCCTCGGGCGAGAAGCGCCAATGGCTCTACGACCAGGGCGTGCGCTTCTTCCCGACACCCGGCTGGGCCGAGCGCGGCGGCTATCTGGCCACCGAGCACGGCAACTCGGTTCCGCGCTTTCACATCACCTGGGGCACCGGCCCGGGGCTGATCGAGCCGTTCGCTCGTCGTGTGCGCGAGGGCGTCGCCCGGGGCACGGTGACTTTGAAGTTCCGCCACCGAGTGGACCGGTTGACCTCCAACGGAGGCGGGTTGGACGGCGTCGCCGGGACCGTGCTCGAACCGAGCAGCGTCTCGCGCGGGCAGCCCAGCTCGCGCACCCCGGTGGGCGAGTTCGAGCTGAGCTCCCAGGCGGTAGTGGTCACCTCGGGCGGGATCGGCGCTAACCATGAGCTCGTCCGCGCCAACTGGCCGAAGCGGCTCGGCACGCCGCCGCAGCGGATGCTCTCGGGCGTGCCCGACCACGTCGACGGGCGGATGATCCAGATCTCCCAGGACGCCGGCGCGAACCTAATCAACCCCGATCGGATGTGGCACTACACCGAGGGGATCGAGAACTGGAGCCCGATCTGGACCCGCCACGGGATCCGCATCCTGCCCGGTCCCTCTCCGCTGTGGCTCGACGCCCGCGCCCGGCGCTTGCCCGTGCCCCTGTTCCCCGGGTTCGACACGCTCGGGACCCTCGAGCACCTGATGAAGACCGGGTCGGACTACAGCTGGTTCATCGTGACCCAGAAGATCATCGAGCGCGAGTTCGCGCTCTCGGGGTCCGAGCAGAACCCCGACTTGACCAGCCGCGACGTGCGTCGCGTGATCTCGAGCCGCCTCGGAAAGGGCGCCCCGCCGCCGGTCGAGGCGTTCAAGCGCAACGGCCCCGACTTCATCGTCAACCACGATCTCGGCGACCTGGTGCGCCGCATGAACGCGCTGACCGGGGACGAGCTGATCGACGCCGGCGAGCTCGAGCGCGAGATCAAGGCGCGTGACCGCGAGATCGCTAACCCCTACACGAAAGACCTCCAGATCACCGCGATCCACGGCGCCCGGCGTTACATCCCGGACCGGCTGAGCCGGGTGGCGAAGCCCCATCGGCTCCTCGATCCAGGTGCGGGCCTGCTTATCGCTGTGCGTCTGTGGATCCTCACCCGCAAGACGCTCGGCGGCCTCGAGACCGACCTGTCGGCGAGGGTATTGCGTGCCGACGGCGAGCCGCTGCCAGGGCTGTACGCGGCCGGCGAGGTCGCGAGGTCGCGGGGTTCGGCGGCGGCGGCGTCCATGGTTACCGCTCGCTGGAGGGCACCTTCCTAGGCGGCTGCCTGTTCTCTGGGCGCACCGCCGGGCGCGCGGCGGCGCGGGACGCGGCCTAGGGGCCTCTTCGCTCGGCGTCCGTGGGAAATCCGCGCGCCGGTACGTTCCGAAGCGCGCACGCAGATGCGCCGGATTTCCTTAGGGAATTCGGCGCGACTGCGGTGTCCTCACCGCAGGCGTTCGGCGCCGAATTTCCCGCTCACTCCATCCGGAACGTGAACATCCGGTCGGCCTCGAGCCGCATGTACACGGGCGCGTTCGCGGGGTCCTCGCCTCCCTCGAGGAACTTTTCCCAGTCCTCATCCCCGAAGCGCGGTCCGTAGATCTCGAACAGCGTCTCGCGGAAGCCCCGCGCTTCCGGCCCGTGCACGTCGATCGGGACTGCACGGCCGTGCACGTTGACCGCGACCTCCTCGCGCGGGAGGTGGGTGGCGGTGACCTGCGGCCGGGCGAGAAGGTGGCGGTAGCGGACGGACTGGGGCGAGGTGCCGAAATGAAAGGCGCCCCGATAGAAGATGCCGTCGAGAGGCCCGGCGATCGGCCGGCAGTCCGCCGTCACCGTGGCCACCACGAGCAGGCACATGCCGGTCAGGAGCTCGACCAGGTCCTCGGCGTTCACCCGCCGCTCCGGCGTGGTGATACTCCGCAGATGGGCGCCGGCGCCGGCGTAGCTGCGGTCGAGTAACGCTTGGAGCGCGCGGATGTCCTCGGGCGTTTCGTGCATGGGGAATTCGGCTTCAGGGCGGTTGCACGAAATCACGTTACCGGGCCGAATTCCCTGAGCTGAGGGAATCCGGCCGCTACGGATACGAGCGAGCCGGGTATTGAGGCCGGATTCCCCAATGACCGAAGATACAGCCCGCATGACCTCGATTCCGGGCGTTCCGACCACGATCCTTGTTGCCCCCGATTCGTTCAAGGGGACTTTCTCGGCGACTGAGGTGGCTGAGGCGATGGGTCGGGGCCTTCGATCAGCAGGGCGCCCGGTCGACCTTTGTCCGGTCGCGGACGGGGGCGAGGGGACGCTCGAGGCGCTCCTGCCCTCGATCGAGGGGGAGCTGCACACGATCACGGTCGCGGACCCGTTGGACCGCCCGGTCGAGGCTTCGTTCGCGTTGGGCGATGCGGTCGCGGTGATCGAGACGGCGGCCGCGAGCGGCCTAGGCCTGGTCGACCCGCGTGAGCGCGACGCGATGGCCGCCAGCACCTTCGGCACCGGGCAGCTGATCGCGGCGGCGATCGAGGGCGGCGCCGAGATCGTCTACCTCGGGGTCGGCGGCAGCGCCACCACCGACGGCGGCGCCGGCGCGATCCGCGCCATCCGAGAGTCCGGTGGTCTGGGCCGCGCGAGGATCGTCGTGCTGACCGACGTGCGCACGCCGTTCGAGCACGCCGCGCGCGTGTTCGGCCCACAGAAGGGCGCCGACGAGGAAACGGTCTCGCGCCTCACCAAACGGCTGAACGACCAGGCCCGGCGCCTGAAGCGCGACCCGCGCGGTGTTCCGATGACGGGCGCGGCCGGCGGTCTCTCCGGCGGGCTGTGGGCGGAGTTCGGCGCCGAGCTCGTGCCCGGCGCGCAGTTCGTGCTCGACGCGGTCGACTTCGACCGCCGCATGCGCGCCGCCCGCGCCGTCGTCACCGGCGAGGGTAAGCTCGATCAGCAGAGTTTGGCCGGCAAGCTCGTCTCGGAAATCTCCACCCGCGCCCGTCAGGCCGGTGTGCCCTGCCACGCGATCGTCGGGACCCGCGAGCTTGACTCGTTCGGCGTCCGCGTACTCGACCTCCAGGCGGTGTTCGAGGCGAGCACGACGCGGCAGATCAGCGCGGCGGCGCGGCGGCTGGCAGACGTGCTCTAGGTGTGCGAGAAAGCCGTTCGGCGCTCGACGCCCGGATCGGGCAACGGCGTCTTGAGTGACTCGAGGAACTCGGTCAGCTCGCGCATGCTGTGAAGCAGGTGATCGGCCATCTCCATGGTCATGCCCGCGCGCACGACGATCCGTAGCACGGCCAGATCCTCCCGGTTCTTCGGGAAGGTGTAGGCGGGTACGAGCCAGCCGCTCTGGCGCAGGCGGTCGGAGACGTCGAACACGGTGTAGTTCTGCACCTCGGGCGCGAGTGCGAAGGCGAACACCGGGAGATCCTTGCCCTCCGAGAGCAGCCGGTAGGGACCCATCGCGGCGATCTCGCTGGACAAATGTGTCGCCACGTTCTGCGCTCCCTCCATGACGCGGCGATACCCGTCGCGACCGAGCGTGGCGAACATGTAGTACTGCGCGATCACCTCGCTGCCCGGGCGCGAGAAGTTGAGCGCGAACGTCGGCATGTGGCCGCCCAGGTAGTTGACGTTGAACACCAGGTCTCGCGGCAGCGCGTCCTCGTTGCGCCAGACCGCCCACCCGACGCCGGGGTACACGAGGCCGTACTTGTGGCCGGAGGCGTTGATCGACTGCACCCGCTTGATGCGGAAGTCCCATTCGAGGTCGGGCTGGAGGTAGGGCGCCACGAACCCACCCGACGCGGCGTCGACGTGCATGGGGATATCCAGCCCCTTATCGTGTTCGAGCTGGTCGAGCGCGGCCGCGATCTCCTTGATCGGTTCGTAGCTCCCGTCGAACGTCGAACCGAGGATGCCGACCACGCCGATCGTGTTCTCATCGCACCGTGCCACCGCCTCTTCGGGGCTGAGATGGAACCGATCGCCCTCCATCGAGGCCAGGCGCGGCTCGACATCCCAGTAGCGGCAGAACTTGTCCCAGCACACCTGCACGTTGATCCCGGCGACCAGATTGGGACGGTCGGTCGGTTTCCCGGCCTTCTGCATCCGCTCTCGCCAGCGCCACTTGAGCGCCAGGCCGCCGAGCATGCATGCCTCGCTGGAGCCGGTGGTCGACGTGCCCGTGGCCTGCTCGTGATCGGGGGAGTTCCAGGCGCTGGCGAGCAGGTTCACGCATCGCCCCTCGATCTCCGCCGTCTGCGGGTATTCGTCCTTGTCGATCATGTTCTTGTCGGCCGTCTCGCACATCAACCGCGCCCCGACGGCAGGCATGTAGGTGGTGACGAACGTCGCCAGGTTCAGACGGGCCTGGCCGTCGAGTAGCAGTTCGCTGGTGATCAGCTCATAGGCCGTCTCGCTGTCCAGCCCGCCCTCGCCCAGCCGATGGACCGGCAACTCGGACGCGGCCTCGGTGCGTTTGCGGGCGATTTCCGGCAGGGTGTGGCGCGGCGCGCGTTGGGTGCTGAGGGGCATTGGCAGGCTCCTTGGTCGCGGCGGTCCCGCAGATCATCTACTCATTACCGGTCCGGCGGCGGCTGACACCCAAGCTCGATCAGATATCGCGCGAACGCGAGCCTGTCGCGATCGGGATGGAACGGCTCACCTCCGTCTCTGAGCAGCGCGGCGACGCGGTCGAGGTCGTACAGCAGCGCCAACTTGCCCGGCGGGTCATCCCATTCGCCCGAGTCGTAGCGCTCGACCCACGCGGCCAGTGCGGCCAGCGCCTCGAGCTGGACCTGGTCCTCCCACCACCGGCTGCGCAGCGCCAGGTGGTAGCGCACCCTGAGCGCGCACACGTCCGCCCAGAGTTGCTCGAACCACATCCATCGCTCCCGTGGGTACAGCCCCTCGGGGCTGAGCGGCCAGCGCGCCGAGACCGACTCCTCCCAGTCGTTCTCGGGCTCGGGCCAGTCCTCGGGCTCCGGACGGCTCATGCCTCGGGTCCTCTCATGACGCGGCTCGCTTCGTGCCTCGAGCGAGCTTGCGCAGTCGTCGATCCTCGAACCAGCGCCTCAGGCGCAGCCGGGTCGGCGCGAGCCGGCCGTATAAGAGCAGAGCGTGCCCGTCGGGCAGCTGGCGAAGCGCCTCGGCCGCGATCAGGGGCCGACGCCGACGGGAGATCGAGCGGGAGCTTCCGCCCGCCCCGGTCGTCTGCGTACGGTCACGCGCCTCCTCCTCACCGATCAGGCCGGCAAAGTAGCGCAGGGTGTCGAGGTCCGCCACGCCCGGCAGGAGCATCCGGGCGCGATGGCTGTTGACCACTGTCTCGGCCTGCTGGCCGTAGCGCGACCGCGCCTGGGCGAGGTCATGGAAGATCGTCACCAGCTGGATGTTGTGGCTCGGTGCGGTGGAGGCGATCTCGGCCAGGTGGGGCAGAGGGGCCACGTTCCCCGCCTCGTCGAGGCACAGCAGAAGTGGCCGTGTCAGCGCGCCACCCGCCAACGTGGCGCGCTCGTAGGCGCGGTCGACGATCTCGCCGAGCAGCGCCAGGAACAGCGGGCGCAGCAACTTGGACGCCTTCGCGTCGCCGATCAGGTAGAGCGTGGCCGCCTGGTCCAAGAGGCGGTCCGCCGTGATCTCGCTCGAGGTCGCCGACTGAAGCACCCGGTGGAACCGGTACGCGCGAAGCAGCGTCTGGGCGGTCGCCTCGATCGAGGTGCGCGTGCGGTCGGCCTGCGCCTCGAACGCCCGAACCGCGTCGTAGGCCGCGTGCGCGCCGGCCAGCGCGGCCTCGTCCGGCGCCGCCCCGGTGATTCGCGCCAACGTCTCGTCGAGCTCCCGCGCCCCCTGGCCGTTGACCCAGCGCACCACGCTGTCCATGCCGGCGCCACCGGCCGCCGCGGTATAGAGCAGCGGCGCGAGGCGCTGCTCCGCGGCCACGGCCCAGAAGTCTCCGCCCTCGAGGCCGCGCCGGTCGAGCTCGCCGGCGGAGGCGAGCCGCCACGCGACCTCGAGCGCGCCATCCCAGGTGGCGGCGGCGTGGAGCGGCGACCAGGTGTGCGCCCGGGTCTGGGCGAGGCCGAACGGATCGAACACGAGCGCCTCGCCCAGCGCCTCGCGCCGAGCCCGGGTGGCGGACAGGAGATCGGTCTTGATCGAGCTGGCGATGGCCGGCCCGTTCCATTCGAGCAGCGCCGGGATCGCGATCCCGGCCGACTTGCCCGACTGGGGCGGGCCGAAGGCGACGAGCGCGTGACGGTCCTCGGCGTACAGCAGCCGTCCGCCGCGGCGGCCAAGGACGAGCCGCCCGCCGCGCGCGTTGCTCTGCCGACGCCGCAGTCGGCGCAGTTCGCCCGACCGAGCCCACCTCGCTCCCGCCGCCGCGCGCGGTAGAGCGCCGGCGCGCCCGGCGAGCAGCACCACACCGAGCCCGCCCACGGCCAGCAGGCCGAGCGCGCCGTAGAACCCGGCGGCGCCTGGCAGTCTCGCGCGGGCCACGGTGGGCCATGCGCTCGCCGGGTCGGACGCTCGCGCTGGGAGCCGGATCAGCACCCCGAGGAGCTGGACCAAACCGACCCGCGGCCAGCCCGATCCGAACAGGGCGCCGGCCACGCCACCCCATAGCCAAAGCGCTCCGGCAGTCCCGAACAAGCCGCCGATAAGCGCCAGCACCGCGGCGTCCGACAGCGTTCCGTGACGATCGCCGGTCATGCCCGCGACAGCCTCTCCTCGCTAACCCGCATTCCGGTGTCCGTGTTCGTCAACTGCGTCTCCAGCCGCGAGCGGTGGTGCTGGACCACAAACGAGCGGCTGCCCACCCGCCACAGCGCTTGCCCCGCCGACAGCATCGAGATCAGCCGCGCCTCGTTCTCGGACAGGCCGAGCAGCGTGCGCGTGAGCGGGACCTGGCTCTCGTCCTGGTGGTAGATGATCCGGGTCGATGCGTCGGCCACCAGGCCCTCGGCGATCCGCGCTGCTCGGGACCCGGCATCGCCCGCCGCGCGCAGGTCGGCGAGCTTGTGCAGGACGACGAGGTTCATGACCCCGAACTGACGGGCCAGCTTGAAGTTCGACTGGAACCACTCGCCGAGCCCCGTATGCTGGACGATCTTCCACGACTCGTCGGCGACGCTGATCAGGCGCTCGCGGCCAGGACGCTCGGCCATGCGAGCCAGCAGCGCGCTCATCCAGGCTGAGGCGCACGCCATCAGGATCCCGACCGCGGGGGAGTCCTTCACCGCGTGCAGATCGAGCACGAGCAGGCGCGCGTCGAGGTCGAGGCCGGGCGTGGTCGGGCCGTCGAACATGCCCCGGAGCGGTCCCTCGCACAGGTCCTGGATCGCCAGCGCCGCGCGCCGGACATCGAGGGCGAGCTGCCCCGGAGTGGTGCGCAGCCGCCCCGCCATGTCCGCGGTGGGGGCGAACAGGACGGTCGCGATCTCGGGCAGGGTCGGCTCGGCGACGCCGCCGGTCCGCACCGTGTGCAATCCCTCGCGCAGACCGGCGGCTTCGATCTGGGTCAGCGGCCCGCCGACTGCCGTCGTCGTGACTGCCCGGAGCAACTCGAGCTGGGCGTGCTCCTCGGGGCGGGAGGCGAGCGGGTTGAGCCTGATCCCGCCGCCCGGCTCGAGCGACACCGGCTCGACTCCAACCGCCTCGCATAGCGGCCCGTACTCGCGCTTCACATCCAGCACGAAGGCACGGCGGCCGAACAGAAGCATCCGCCAAAGCAGCGTCTTGACGAGCGCGCTCTTGCCCTGACCGAGCTTGCCGAGCACGATGGCGTTCGGGTCATCGAGCGTGGCCTCGCCGTACAGGACCCAGGGGTCGTAACAGAAGGCGCCGCCGCTCGAGTCCCGTCCCACGAAGACTCCGCGGCCGCCGAGACCGCCGCCGGCCACAAACGGATAGATGGCCTGGGCGTGACGGGTCGTGCAGCGGTGCCCGGGGCGCCCCGCCGCCGGCCTGGCCCCGCTCACGTCCGCCTCCCACGTCGCCGACCGCGAGCCAGCACGAGCACGAACGCGGCCACGACGACGGCGAGCCACACGGCCGGGGTATGGCCGTGGAGGATCCGGCGCACGATCTCGTCGTAGAGCAGCCGGGCGAGCACGTAGTGCCAGAGGTAGGTCAGGAATGCGGTGGCGGGCGCGGTCATCGCAGCCCCCGGCAGAGCGGCAGCGTGAAGGTGAATGCCTCGGCCTGCTGCCCGTACATCCGGTGGAGCTCGAGCCGGGCCCGGACCGCCTGCTCGTGGACCTCGGCGCAGGCCCGGCGCAGGTCGTCGGGATCGCGTCCGGACACCGTCACGAAGCCCGCCAGCCGCACCTCCGCGTGGCCGGCGGCGAGCTCGGCCTCACGCCGCACGGCCGACTCCTGCGCCTGTCGCTGCCGCGCCGTCTCAGCCTGTCCGAACCGGTGGCGCAGCTCGCGGTCGGCGTGGTCGCGTGTCACGGCGGCCTCGGCCTCGCGCGTCGAGCGCTCCGGCGTGATCGGCTCGAGCGTCACCGCCACCGTGCGCACCACGCTCGAGGCGCCCAGCAGGGCGTCCATGAACATGGGCGAGACGTCGACGCGCGGCCACTGCGCGATCCAGAACGTGGCGTGTAGGGCGCCGTCGGCCCGGTAATGCTCCCAGGACTCGTCCGCGCCGAGGGGCCAGGCACCCGACTCGGCGAGTCCTGCGCGACCCGTATCGGCCGCCTCAAGCGCTGCCAGCTCGGCACGGGCATAGGGATCGAACGCGGTCCGCAGCGCCCGCGCAAGCTGGCCTGCGCTGAGCGCTCCGAGCACCCCCACCTCGGCCGCCTCGATCCCCTGCGCGACGCGTTCGGTCTGCTCGAGCAGGGCGCTGATGCCGTCGTCGGCGCCGCGATCGGCACCGTCGGCGTGGCGCGGATCGATCTGGACCGCGATCAGCACCTCGTGTTCCTGGGCGGCGCGGGCGGTCGCGCCGATCAGCTCGAGGTAGGACTCGATCATCGGCGTGCCCCGCAGCGGGATGCGTGGATCGCGCTCGTCGTGCAGCCAGCGGGCCAGTTCGTCACCCTGCGCCGGAGCGGTCCGCTCGAGCCATTGGATGCGCCGGATCGGACCGCCGGCGGCTCCCGAGAGGACCAGGCCCCAGCGGGCCAGCCGGCGCTCCTGCGCCTCTGGGTCGAGCAGCGAGAACGCGATCACGCGGCAGGCCAAGACGGCTGTCAGTCGCCGGCGCCGATGGTCGGACAGCACCCCGATCGCACGGTCCGCGTAGGGCACGTCGAGAATTCGAACGCCCCTGAGCGCAGCCGGCGGACGCGGGCGCGGCGGTGAGAGCAGGCGGCGAAACGGGCTGGATCGCTCGGCCGCAAACGTCCCGGCGGCCGGGGCGCGTGAACGGAAGCGCAACCGGCGCCTCGCCCAACGCAGCGAGAACGAGAGCACGACCGGCATCCACTCCTCCGGCGTGCGCCGTCCCACGGGCGCGAACGCGACGGCCAGCGAGACGCCGAACCCAGCCATCCCGAGGAACGCGCCGCCGGCCGTGGGCGCGCCATCCAGGATCGCGATCGCGGCCACCGCGCCGGCCGCGACGGCGCCGGCCTGGCCGAGGCGCAGTTGGCCGAGGAGTCCGCGCCGCTCGAGCGGGCCGAAGCGGTAGGTGACGCGCTCGTCGGTCACCGCGCATCCTCGTTCGGCCAGACCGGGGTCGAGTCGAAGCGCTCGCGGTCGAGCTCGAGGGCGGGTTGCTCCGAGAAGGTCTCGGCTCGTGAGTCGCCTGATTCGTCCCGGCCTGGCGGTGGGGCTGGCGGTCCGGCGGGCGAGTCGGCCGGCGGTTCGGCGGGCGCGTCGGCCGGTTCGGGCGGTTCGGCGGGCGCGTCGGCCTGCGGTCGGGCAGACGCTCCGCTTCCGGACCCCGGTCCGGGACTTCTCGACGGCGGACCGCCGGCCCCGGCGCTTCCGGCCTCGGCCGCCCGCCGCATCTCTTCCGCGCGCCTCATCCATCCCTCTTCGCCCCGCCGGGCCTGCGCCTCCGCCCGCATCTCCTGGGCTCCGATTGGCCTGAGCTCGCCTCGCAGCGGCCCTGCCGCGCCCGACGCGATCTCGGCCAGCGGGATCAGGCGTAACAGCGCCCAGGGCGAGAACGCCGCCAGCATGATCAGGACGGCGCCGGCCATCAGGCCGGTCAGGTTGCCGGCGGAGCTGACCGCGGCTCCCCCGAGCGACAGCACCGCGACGATCGCGAACTTCGACAGGATCAGCGCGACCAGCAGCTCTACCGCGCGGATCGCCCAGATCCGCCGCGCCGGCCACACGAAGGCGGCGAAACCGAGCGGGAGCATCAGCACGATCACGTACACCGCCGCCTCGCGCAGCAGCAGCTCGACCCACAGCGTGAACGCGGCCGCGATCATGAACAGGCCGACGAGGAAGGCGAGGAAAGGGGAGCCGCCCGCTGCGGCGGCCGTGGCGACGATGCCGATCCGACCGAGGAAGTGCGCGCTCGCGTGCCCGGCCGCGGAGGAGATGAACGAGCAGAGCTGATCACAGGCGGCCAGAAGCAGCATGGTGAGCGGCGCGGCGATTGCGATCGCCAGCATGGCCAGCGGCAGGTATCCGAACGCCGCGCGAGCCAACATCGAGACGTCAGAGCGGATCAGCGCCTGGACCGCCGCCGCGAACAAGAACGGCAGCGTCAGCACCGCAGCGATTGCCGCCATCCGCCAGTAGGTCGAGGAGAACCATGTGGTCCGCAGCTGCGGGCTGGTCGTGTTGCCCAGCGCGGACGCAGTGTCGTTCAGCAGTGTCTGGGCGGAACCGGTCACCCACCCGTCGATCCCGGCGATCACCGCGTTGGTCGTGGTCGAGGCGACTGCGCCGGCCGCGCCACCGACAAGGCCGCCGGCCGCTCCGGGAATACTGCCCGTGAGTAGGTCGCCGCCCGCGTTCAGCAGCGAGCTCCCCCCCGGGTTCAGCGCCGAGGTCAGATCCGCCTCGGCCGGGGTCGCGAACAGCGCCGACCCACCAGCCGCCACGACGACGCCGATTACCACGGTGAGCCGCGCGAGCCGGCGGACCCTCATTTCGCCGTCGTCCCCAGATGCTGGAAGAAGTTGACCAGCCCGGGGCCCGCACCGATCACCAGCGCCGACGCGCCCGAGATCACCGCGGCCATCCGGCCCCGAGCCGCGTAGTGCGGGTTGTGCGCATGCGACGCGAGTGCCCACAGCCCGGCGCCAACGAACGCGCCGATGAGCGCGATGGCCAGCGACCAGGCCTCGGCGCCGTTCACGAGCTGCTGAAGCACGTTGCTGCCCGGTAGACCGGCGGGGTTCGGCGTGGCCGTGACGTCACCGGCGATGACGAGCGGTCCAGCAAGAAATGTCATGTCAGTCTCCCCGAGTCTAATTGAGCCAATTGAATTCGTAAGACCCTATCAATACTAATTTAGTTGTGGTAGGGTCGAACGACTCAATTAAGTCTCAATTCGACTCAACATGTCTGTACTGGAGAATCTGGACGAAGGCGCCCGCCCGGTCGATGTCGGTGAGCTGTATGAGCTGCTGGCCAAGCGGCTGGAGCAGATCGTGCGACTCGACGTGCGCGCTCCCGACGTGGTCGTCGAGGACGCCTGTCAGTTCGCGTGGAGCCGGCTCGTCCACCATCGCGACCGCGTCCATCGGGAGACGGTCATGACCTGGCTGGCTCGAACGGCCGTGCACGAGGCCGTCAAGCTGCTGCGACGTGATCGGCGAGAGCTCTCGATCGACGCGGCTCCGGAATGCGCGGTCCCGGTGGCGGTGGCGTCGAGCTTCCCGCCACCGCACACGCTGGTCGAGAGGCGAGAGCGGCTAAACGAGCTGCAGCATCTATCAACCCGTCAGCAGCGTGCCCTTTGGTTGCACGCGTTCGGGCTGAGCTATGCCGAGATCGCGGAGAACGAAGGATGCACGGTGCGCACCGTCGAGCGCCAGCTACTCCGGGCCCGGCAACGGATCAGGCAGGACGCCGACTAGTAGCCGCTAGCGCGCCCGCCCGCGCTTGCGCCGCCGGCGCTCGGCCGGACTCAGCTTGCGCGGCTTGGCCCGCGGCTTTGTCCCGTAACGGGGGCCGCTACCGTCTGGCGACTCGCCGGGGCGGTGACGGACCGGCGCGCGCTTGCGCGCATCGCGCCAGATGTACAGCGAGATACCGCCCAGCACGACGAGCGCGCCGATCCCGATGATGAGCGCCGAGTTGCCGGTGAACGCGCTCCCGCTTCCGGCCGTCGCGGACGTGGAGATCGTCGGGGCGGCGGCGGTGGTGGTCGACACCGTTGGCTGCGGTAAGGGTTCCGAGAAGGGATTAGACGTGGTCGACTGCGCGATCGCCGTAGCCGGCCACGCGAACGCCGCCGAAGCCACGGCGGCAAGGACAACCCGGGTCGATCTCATTCCCGCGCCCCCCGATGCCCACTAAGCGAGTGGCTGCTCCATCGCCGGCGTCTCGGGCGCGGCGACGTACGGCTGCTCGTCCGCAACATCCTCCTCGTGATACACGCTCTCGGCGTTCACCGCCCAGATGTCGTGCTTCGTGCCCTTGAGGATGTTCTCCACGGCGCGCATTGCCGTCAGCATCGAGTGGTCGGAGTTGTTGTAGCGGTGCAGGCCGTTGCGTCCGACCTGGATCAGGTTCGGGATCCGGTCGAGCCATCCCCGGATCGTCTGCACCCGCTCGGCATATTCGGCGTCGTACATCGGGTACGCCTTGTGGACGCGCACAACGAAGCCCATCTTCACCTTCTCGGCTCGGGCCAGGCCTAGCTGCTGGATCTCGCGCGTGGCCATCGCCACGAGGTCGTCGTCGCTCGTGCTCCACAGCCCGTCGCCCTCGAAGCAGAAGTACTCCATGCCGATCGACGCGTCGGTGTCGTTCGGGACCATGAACGGACTCCATGAGCGGAAGTTCTGGATCCGCCCGACCTTCACCGACGGGTCGTGGATGTAGATCCAGTTGTCAGGGAACACGTCCTCGTCCTCGATCACCAGCAGCACCGTGAGGAAGTCCCGGTAGCGCAGGCCACGTGCCCCGTCGCGGACGTCGCCCGGCGCCTCGGGCTCGGCGATCCCGACCGTCGTGCGCAGCGGTAGCGAGGAGATCACGTACGACGGCGTAATCGTCTCGCCGCCCGCGACGACCTCGGTCACGCGGTCGCCGTCGAGGCGGATTCGCGTCACCGGCGCGTTCATGCGGACCTCGCCGCCGTGGGCGTGAATCTCGTCGCGCATCTTCTCCCACATCTGCCCGGGGCCGTAGCGGGGATAATTGAACTCCGAGATCAGCGACTTGATCTTGTTGCCCTTGTTGCCGAAGAACGCGTTCTTTGCCGCCGCAAAGAACGACAGTCCCTTGATCCGCTGCGCGGCCCACTCGGACCGGATCTCGGATGTCGAGACCCCCCACACCTTCTCGGTGTAGGACTTGAAGAACTGGTTGAAGAGCCAGCTGCCGAAGCGGTTGGTGACCCACTGCTCGAAGGTGTCCTCGTGCCCCTTCGGCTTGACCGTCGCCCACAGGTAGGAGACCAGGGCCTTGGTCAGGTCGACCGGCCCCAGCTTCTTGATCACGTCCATCCCCTGCAGCGGGTATTCGAGGAACTTGTGGTTCCAGTAGATGCGGCTCTGTCGCGGGCGCTTGAGGAACTCGTCAGCGAGGATCTCGTGCCAGAGGTCATCGACCTCCTTGGCCTTGGTGAAGAAGCGATGGCCGCCGAGGTCGAAGCGGTAGCCCTCACGGACGTCAGTGCGCGCGATGCCGCCGACCTGATCCGTCGACTCGAGCACGATCACCGGCTTTCCCTGCTTCGCCAGCAGATAGCCGGCGGTGAGTCCGGCCGGGCCGCCTCCGAGGGCCACCACCGGACGCTCGGGGGTGATGTCCGCACCGGGCGGCGTGGCGCCCGGGTTGGGATTCGGAGTCGGGTCGGTCATTGTCGGGAGGCTCTCAGGAAACCTTCTGGTAGAGGACCGCGCTGTACGCGAGGATGCTGGCTCCGCGGTAGTTGTGTGGCGCGTAGGCAATCGGCTTGAGCACGCCGTTGTTGACGTCGGCCTGGAGGATCTGGCCCCACTGCGCCGCGCGCAGGCGGATCAGGTAGGTCCACGACGCCTTCCAGTTGGTCACGCCCTCGGTCAACGGCCGAACGTACAGCAACTGCTGTCCCGGCCTGAGGCTAGCAACGAGCGGATCGAGGGTCGCCGCGGGATTCGCGGCTTGCAGACGCTTCTGTGCGTGGACCCAGTCCATGTAGCTGGCGTCCTTGACCGGCCCGATCGTCGTGGCGTAACGCAGGCCGGCGGGCAGGTAGTACCAGGCGAGCGGCGTGGAGTCCGGCTGCGCGTTCACGACCAGGTCGCCGCGGTGCAGCAGCGGCGTCATCTCGCCACTGATGTCCTGCATGTCGCTCTTGTAGCGCGGCGCGTACGACGAGGGATGAACCACGAAGAAGAGCGTCAACACGATGCAGACCAGCCCGAGGACGCCCGACCGAGCCGCGCCCCAAGCGGCCAGCAGCAGAATCGACGCGAGGATCGGCGCCATGTAGCGAGCCACGAATGCCGGGGTGATCTGCGAGGCCAGCCAGGCGATGATCAGCGTGCCGGCGATCAGCCAGATCAGGGACCACATGATCGTCCCGTCACGGGTGCGGCGGCCGCGTTTGGTGAACAGCGGAGCGAGCCCGACGATCCAGGCCACGAGCAATGTCACCGTGATTCGATCGGCGCCGAGCAGATCGCGCGACAGGAGCACCGGCACGCCGAAGCGAATGGTCGGCGCCCACGGCGCGCCCGTGTGGGTCGCCTGGTAGATGAAGTTGGGCACCCACGGCAGGAACAGCACAGCGGCGCCCACGTACGCGAGCACGGCGTCGCGCACGATGCCCCGGCGGTCGTCGCTCGTCAGCCAGATCGGGATCAGGGCGACGACCGAGCCGGCGGCGAAGAAGATGCCCCACGCGTGCGTGTACAGCATCAGCGCCTCGCACACCGCGAACACGATCACGTAGCGTCTTCGCCGGTAGACGAAGCCGTGGATGAACGCGGCCGTCTGGATGATGCCGAGCAGGCCCATCAGCTCGTACATCCGGGCCTCCTGCGCGTACGCGGTCAGAAACGTGCTGAACGCGCACAGGACCGCCATGTACATGCCGGTGCGGCGGTCGAACAGACTCCAGCCCGCCCACAGTCCGGCCGGGATCGTGAGCAGCCCGAACAACAGCGACAGCGAATGCGCGGCGGCTTCACCGGCCCCGAACCACCCGATCCAGAAGTGGAGTAGCAGGTAGAACAGCGGCGGCGAGCCATCGTGGCGCAGGATGCCGGGGATCGCGCCGAGCGAGTGCGAGGCGATGCCGGTCGTGATCGCCTCGTCTTCCCAGAATTGGCCAACGGATCCGTCGATGTAGCGCGTCCGGATGAAGGCCGACAGGGCCATCAGCACGACCAGGAAGATCGTCGTGCTCAGCCAAACGGGCACGCGCTCGAACCAGTGCGGCGTCTTCAGGTCGGCAACGCGCGGGATGCCGCCCGGGGGCGCGGTCGCCGTGGCCATCTACCCGCTCACCTTACCTGGGCATGTCGAGAACACCCGGAACGTGCGAACGTGCGCAATCAGCGTGTAACGAGCGCCGTCGTGCTCCCAGGCGATGATCTGCTGCGGGGTGGGGAGAAGGGTGGCGTTCGACTGGGCGCGGGTCTGGAGGATCACGTTCGGCCACGGTGGACCGGCCAGCGTGGCCGGCTCGGCCTCGACGCGCAGGGTGCGAACGCCGAGCGTCCAGGCCACCATCGGGACCTGGAAGCCCTCGGTCATCACCGATCCGCACCGGAGCAGCGCCTGTGCGCCGCCCGCCTGTGCCACTGCGGCGTTCAGATCGTCGCGCAGGTGCGCCTGGTAGATGAGGGCGTGATGGGTCCGGGGCAGGCTGATGACGTTCTTGCTGATCCACGGCGGCACGGCCAGGAACAGCGCAATCGCCGCCGCGGTCCCGATCGGGAGCGCGACCCGCGGGGCAGCCAGCCCTGCCAGCCTTGGACTTCGCTCGGCGAGCCAGCGGACGCCGCGTGCGGCCGAGCGCATCGCCCAGCCCCAGCCGACGCCACCGGCGATGGCTACCGCCGCCGTCCCGAACACGAGGTAACGGTCATTGCCCGAGAACCCGGCCTGGGTCTCGAACGCGATGATCAGCCACCACACAAGCCCGTACCCGCCGATGATCAACAGCCACATCCGGCCGCGCGTCGGCGGGGTCATCGGGCTCTGCCTCCACCACGAGGCGCGTGTGCGCCACAAGCCGACCGCGGCCACGATCATCGCGAGGATGCCGGCGATCTTGACCCGGTTGAGCACGGTTGGCCACGCTTCCTTCTCGTACACCGTGCACACCGGGCACTTCGTGAATGCGGCGCTGTTAGCGCGTGGGTGCTGAGCCCGGGTGACGCCGCGGAGAAGGTGACCGGACCCCCAGAGCTCGGGCAGGAACCACAGCACCGGGATGAGCGCGAACAGCGCCACCACCAGCCGGCGCGCGCCCGGATCCTTCCAGAACAGGTAGAGCCCATACGGGCCCCAGAAGAGCCACAACTCGGGCCGGTCGAGCGCGGCGAAGAAGCCGATCACGAACGCCCGTTGGCGAGCGCCGTCCAGGTAGCTGTCGACCGCCATCAGCCCGAACGCCGTGGCGAGCCCCTCCGAGTAGCCGAGCGCGTTGTCGGACACGAAGCCGCCCGAATTGATGAGGCTGCCCGCGGCGATCAGGCCCGCGAGGGCCGGCGCGATCAGCACCATCCAGCCGGGCGCCCGTGTCTCGACCTCGGTCCCCGAGACGATGTCGCGGGTTATGCGCCAGGCGACCTTGAACACCATCACCACCGCCATCACGGCGCCGGCTCGTGCGATCACGAGCCACAGGTCCGGCTGCGCCTTGCCGAACAGCGCGAACGGAACCGTGAACAGCATCGGCAGCGGCTTCCACGAGGGCCCGCCGGCCGTATGCAGGTCGAAATGGATGATCTCGTGGCCCCAGACCAGCCACGCCCACGGGTCGTAGCTCGGGGTGGACGGGATCGCCAGGGACAGCGCCGCGATGACCAGCGCCGCGCCCGCGAGCCAGAGATAGAACGAACCGCCGCTGAGACGGGCGGTGAGCGCGCGAGCCCGCGCCGTGGCGTTGGCCGACGGCGCCGGTGCAGTCAGCTCTGCGGTAGGAACAGACAAGGAGACCGGAAGATGTGGTTGGTGCCGCGCTCGCAAGTTACGCACGGCGGCGGCAGACGCGTACACAGCCTGCGCACCGAGCGCGGGCGACGCGCCAGCATTCTAGTCGGACGAGCCGATAGGCCTCGGCCTTCCGGACGGCGCCTCCGGACCGGGCTCATGTAGCGCGCGCCGGGCTCAAACCGCGTCGGCTAACCCGAGACGCCCTGCTGCAGGCAGGCCGCGATGCTGGCCAGCTCGCCGCCCGAGCCCTGGTTGGGGTAGACGAGCGCGGTGCCGATCACCTCGGCGGCTTGCGTCTTTCCCTCGATCTGATCGGCTTGCGCCGCCCCAGGGCTGTTCGTGAACACGATGGTGGGCCCGGCCGGAGGTGAGCCGACCCGCAGCTCGATTGGGCTGACCACTTGAACCGGCAGGTGCGCGCCGCGAATGCAGCCGATGTGGTTGTCGATGTCGGTCAACGGGCTGTCGACATCGCCCCGGCTGGCGAGCGTGCTTGACCCGCTCGGGGTGGTCGGCTGCACCCGGACCGCGCCGCACCCGGCAAGCGCGATCGCGCAGCCGAGCAGCGCCATCAATGCCCGCGCCGGAGTGCCGGCAGGCCGAGGTACCCGCGATGAGACGTGCGTAACGGACGGCATGCGATTTCGAAAGGTAGAGGATCATCCTGACTGTGCTCCTGTACGGCGCCCTGTCCGGACCGCTGCCGAAGCTGGGCGTAGTGGCGGTGGCGCTCATCGCGGCCGTGGTCATGCTCCATCGCGACGCGCGGGTCCAGGCGGTGGCCACACTCGCTGCGCTGGTGCTTTCGCCGGTGCTGCTGCTCGCTGCCATCTGGCACTCACCGCAGCTCGGCGTCGTGCATCGCCATCCGCTCTTCGCGGTGGTTGGCGCGATCGTCGCGGTCGGGGTGGTGATCGCCGCGGCCGTCGCAGTCGACCGGCGGCCGGCTCTGCTGGCCGGCGCGGTGCTGATTGCGCTGCCGTTCCGAATCCCGATCCAGGCCGGTGGCACCACGGCCAACCTGCTGGTGCCGCTGTATTTCGTCGTCGCGGCCGGATCGGTCGCGTTCGTCTTCCGGACGCTCCGGCCGGGGGCGGGTGCCGCGATGGGCGCCACGGCAGCCACGGACACCGATCACAACGCGGTGCCGGGCACTGATCACAAGGGGTCGGGCACCGATCTCTCCGACCGCACCGCCCCCGCCGCCGAGCCGGCCCGCTGGCTCGAGCGGCTGCTCGCCGCGTTCGTCGTCCTCTACGGCCTGCAAGCGACGTACTCGCCGGCCTTCCAGACGGCCCTTCAGAACATGGTGTTCTTTTACGTCCCGTTCGCGCTCGCCTACTGCCTGCTGCGCCGGATCGACTGGACGCCGCGCCTGACGCGGACCTGCCTGGTGCTGATCGCCGGCCTGGCGGTGCTGTTCGCGCTCGTGGGCTTCGTCGAGTACGCCACCAAGACGATCTTCCTGAACCCGAAGCTGATCGCCGCCAACGCCAACCACACCTACTTCGCGGTCAACTCGGTGTTCTTCGACTCGAACATCTTCGGCCGGTTCATGGCGCTCGTGATGGTCCTGCTGGGCGCAGTGCTGCTCTATGCCCGCAGCCGGCGAACCCTCCTCGGAACCCTCGCGGTGCTGGCGATCGTGTGGGTCGGCCTCGTCCTCGCCGTGTCGGGCTCGAGTCTCGGGGCGCTCCTGGTGGGGCTCGGGACGCTGGCCGCACTCCGGTGGAAGGTCGATCGGGCGGTTTTCGCGGCGGCCGCAGTGGTGGCCCTGGCGGCGGCGGCGGTCGCAGTCACGCCGACGACGTTCGGGCTCAACCAGGGCTTGAACGGCGCCTCGAGAGGCCGCGCAGGACTCGTGAGCGGGGGCCTCGACCTGTTCTCCGAACGACCGATCTGGGGGTACGGGTCGGCCTCGTTCGAGACCGAGTACGGCAAGCGCCACCATGTGCTCGGCGAGACCACGTCGGCGTCGCACACCATTCCGATCACCATTGCCGCCGAACAGGGCCTGATCGGCGAGATCGCCTACATCGCGCTCGTGCTCGCGGCGTTGATCACGCTGCTGCGCCGTGCCCGGGCGGATCCCGCTCGGGTCGCCGTCGCGGGCGCGTTCGTGGCGCTGGTCTTCCACACCCTCCTGTACGCGGACTTCCTCGAGGATCCGATCACCTGGACGCTGCTTGCGATCGGCGCCGCGCTCGCCCGGCAGGCGCCGGCGGCCCGGGCGGCGCCGGGCAGCGACATCCTCGGACGCGGTCGCAAGCTCCAACGCCAGCTCGCGTAGTCGGGAGCCGCGGGACCGTGCCATACGCAAATCATTGGCGTATGTGCGGGTTGTGACATCGGGGGTGACATCGCCGGCCGATAGGGGTAGCATCGGCCCCCGTGACCTGGGGACTCATCTGGTTGATGCTCGCCCTCAAGATCCCGCTCGCAGGGCTGATCTACCTCGTCTGGTGGGCGATCCACCAGGAGCCCGACGAGGCCTCCTCCCAGGACGACGACGGCGGCATCAAGCGCAACCCACGCCACCCGCGTAAGCCGTTTCCGCGCCACCCACGCCGCGGGCCGCACGGCGATCCGGCGCCGCTGGCGCCACCGCGCGTGCGGGTCAGCCGGGCACGGATCCGCACGTTCGAGCGCTGACCGCGCTCGCAGGACCGCTGACCGCGCTCGAGCCCGCGAGCAAGCCCCAGCCGCGCCCGGTCCGCCCCCACTGGCAGACTTGCGCGGAGATGAACGCTCCCACCTCTGTCCTCTCCGACGCGACGATCACCGAGCTCGTGCACCAGGGCCGGATCCGGATCGATCCGTGGGATCCGAGTCTCGTCCAGCCCGCCAGCGTCGACCTGCGCCTGGGCGACTCGTTCCGCGTCTTCCACAACCATCGTGCGTCGGCGATCGACCTGCGCGAGCCGCCGTCGGGCCTCACCGAGGAGGTGGTGCTCGGGACCGATGAGTCATTCGTGATCCATCCGGGCGAGTTCTGTCTCGGACGAACCCTCGAATGGGTCGAACTCCCCGACGACATCGTGGCGAGAATCGAGGGCAAATCGAGCATCGGCCGCCTCGGCCTGATCGTGCACGCCACCGCCGGATTCTGCGACCCCGGCTGGAAGGGGACACTCACGCTCGAGCTCAACAACCTCACCCGCGTCCCGATCAAGCTCTACCCGGGCCTTCAGATCGCGCAGCTCTCGTTCATGACCCTGGACCGACCGGCGGCCCGGCCGTACGGCAGCCCCGAGCTGGGTAGCCATTACCAGGGCCAGACCGCCGCCACCGAGAGCCGCTATCCGGGAATGAAGTCCACCGCCCCCGCCGGCGGCGACCCCAACCAAACTATCGCCCCCGCCGGCGGGGCGAAGCAGCCACCTATCAAGTAGGCTCGCGCCCGTGCCTGCCCTGCTGATCGCCGCCGGGGAGCCTTCGAAGGTCCCGCTCTACATCATCGGCGGCCTGTTCGTGGTGTGGGCGCTCAGCCTGGCCGCCCTCGGACTCACGCGACCGGCCTTTCCCTATAGTGCCCGCGGCGCCCGGCTCGTGATGGGCACCAGCGCGGTCCTGATGGTGGCGACGATGGCCACGGCCGTCCTCACGAGCGCCTTCCCCAAGTAGTCCGCACCGACCCCGCGTCTCGCCCACACGATGTGGGTACTAAATTCAAGGCTGGTATTCGGCCACGCCCCCGGCCGGAGCACCTTCGGCAAACGCGCGAGAAGGAGCGCCATGACGACACAGACTGAGCAACGAGACGGCGCCGGCGCAGCGACGTCGAATGAGACCTTGACCGTAACCGACAACCGGACCGGCAAGCAGTACAAGATTCCGATCGAGGACAACACGATCCGCGCCACCGAGCTGCGAAACATCAAGGTGGACGAGGACGACTTCGGCCTGATGACCTATGACCCGGCGTACATGGCCACCGCGTCGTGTCGCTCGGCGATCACGTACATCGACGGCGAGAACGGCATTCTCGAGTACCGTGGCTACCCGATCGAGCAGCTGGCCGAGCGCTCGAGCTATCTCGAGGTCGCCTATCTCCTGATCCACGGCGAGCTCCCCACTCGCCAGCAGCTCGACGAGTGGATCCACCAGATCACCATCCACACGTTCGTCCACGAGAACGTCAAGGAATTCATGCAGGGCTTCCGCTACGACGCCCACCCGATGGGGATGCTGCTCGCGTCGGTCGGCGCCCTGTCGACGTTCTATCCCGAGGCGAGCCAGATCCACGACCACGACACCCGCTACATCCAGGTGATCCGGCTGCTGGCCAAGATGCCGACGCTGGCCGCGTTCTCGTTCCGCCATAACCAGGGAAAGCCGTACGTCTATCCCGACAACGAGCTGTCCTACGCCGGCAACTTCCTCTCGATGATCTACAAGATGACCGAGATCCGGTACGAGCCCGACCCGCGGCTCGAGCACGCCCTCGACGTCCTGTTCATCCTCCACGCCGACCACGAGCAGAACGCCTCCACCAGCTCGGTTCGCGCCGTGGGCTCGACCCAGGTCGACCCGTACTCGGCGGTGGCGGCCGGCGTCGCGGCGCTCTACGGGCCGCTGCACGGCGGCGCCAACGAGGCCGCGCTGCGGATGCTCCGCCGGATCGAGACCACGGACAACATCCCCGACTTCATCAACGGCGTGAAGGAGGGCAAGGAGCGGCTGATGGGCTTCGGCCACCGGGTCTACAAGAACTACGACCCGCGGGCGAAGATCATCAAGAAGGCGCTCGACGAAGTCCTCGAGGTGACCGGCACCAATCCGCTGCTCGACATCGCACTCGAGCTCGAGAAGATCGCCCTCGACGACAGCTACTTCATCGACCGCAAGCTCTACCCGAACGTCGACTTCTATTCCGGGCTCATCTATGAGGCGCTCGGGATGCCGATGGAGATGTTCCCGGTGCTGTTCGCGATCGGTCGGACCAGCGGCTGGATCGCACAGTGGCTCGAGATGATCGACGACCCCGAGCAGAAGATCGCCCGGCCGCGTCAGATCTACACCGGTGATCGCGGCCGCGACTACATCCCCATGGATCAGCGGTAGCCCTCGCCCACCACAGCCAAAAAACAGAACTGGACGCTCACCGTCCGCGCCGAAGCGCAGGTCGACCACCTGCACTTCGAAGCGCTCGAGCCCGCCCTGGACACGTTGCGCCAGCGCATCGACGAGCTGGCGCAGTTTGCGGCCGAAGATCCGCCCGGCACCCGACTGCGCCGCTACGCACCCGAGGAACAGGTCGTGGCCCGGATCGAGCTGTCCGGGCCGCAGCGCCGCTTGCCCAGGGTGCACGCCGGCATCGATGTGCGGGGCGACGGTTCGACCGAGGCCTACGTCGGCCGGGTCCGCCGCCAGGCGCTCGGCGTCAGGCCGGACGAGGACCCGATCGCGGCGCTACGCCAAGCGATCGTCCCGCCGGCGTGAGCGACCGCCGACCCGATGGTTCGGGGCTGAGTTATCGTTATCTTTGAAGTGATGAGAGGAGCCTTAGTTCCGGTACGCCTTGTGCTCCGACCGTTCGGGTACCTCGCGTTCGTGCTCGCGTTGGCGTCACTTTCGCTGGCAGCCAAGGCGCTCGGGGATCGCGACGAGCTCGGCTACTTCACCGACCGGCTCGCCCGCATGCTGTGGCGCTATCCCGAGGTCACCCGGCGGGGCGTTCAGATGGCCTGGCTCGTGTGGGCGGTGGCGCTGGCGATCTCGATCTCGCCTTACGACCCGCTCACGACAACCCGGTGGGACGAGGTTGCGCTTGTGGCGGTGGCGATGGGCGTGATCTGGCGCCGGCTCCTCGCCGGGCACCGAGCCGAGCGTTGAGGTTCTCGAGCGCCTGCTCGAGCCCGACCTCGGTCGGATCGAGTTCGCGCATGGCGGCGGCGAGGCGGTACTCGGCGAAGTAGTCCGGGTCGATGTCGCACGCCGCGGCGATCAGTTCCATGGCCCGCATCGACGGCTTGTCGTGCCCGTTCGCGAGCATGTTGATGTGGGCGTGGGTGATCCCCTTGCCGTCGAGCTTGCGCGTCGCCTCGGCCAAGCCGCGGTAGGTCAGCGAGCGCTCATCCATCAAGGTCCGGAGCGCTTCTCCGAAGGGTTTCGTGCTGGGCCGAGTCATCGAGTCTCCTGATCGGGCTTCCGAAAAATAGCGCCCCGCCGTGTCGTGATGAGCCTGTGGGGTTGACAGGTCTGGCTCACGCTTGGTAGGTTACCTAACAGCGCAGCTGCAGGCAACCCTCATTTGACCAGCAGCTGCCCCCTCGTCGCCAGGCGCAGACCGGCAGGCCGTTGCGACGGGGAGCGCCGGGCCGAGACCTTACCCCGTGAGGGGGCGCAGACCTAGGTTTGCGCGGGGTTCTCGGCCCGGCTTATCTATCTCCTAAAGAACGAGCGTCGCGCCATGGGCTCGCAGCCAGCGCAGCTGCTCGCGGTACCCCGGACTGCGATCGGCGAGTAGCCGCCAGAACCGCGGCGAGTGATCCATCACCTCGAGGTGGCAGACCTCGTGCCAGACGACGTAGTCGAGTACCGGCTCGGGCGCGAGCAGCAGCCGCCAGTTGAAGCTCATCGCGCCGTTGCGCGAGCAGCTCGCCCAGCGCGTCCGCTGCCCGCGGATGGTCAGTCGCGAATATGGCGTGCCCGCCATCGCACACGCGCGGTCCAACCGCGGGCTGATTTCCTCCCGGGCCGACCGGCGGTACCAGCGCTCGAGCGCCGGCCGGAGCCCCTGTCCAGCCGGCACGAACAGCTCCTCGTCGCGCCGCGTCACGCGGGTGCGTCCGGGCTCACTCACCAGCGCCAAAGACCGTCCCAGGTATGGCACGGTCTCCCCACGCGCGGCCACTGTCGCCTGCGCCCGGGCCAGCTCGGCGACCCGGCGCTCGATCCACGGCCGCAGCTCCCGGATGGCCGCCGCCGCCTCGCGCTCGGCCGCGCGCCGCGGCAGCACCACCTCGACTCCGCGGGTCGCGTCGACCGTGACGCGCACGCGGCGAGCCCGGTCCGAGCGCCGCACCTGATATGTGAGGTCTTCCACGGCGCCAGAGAGTACGGTCAGCGTCCGACATGCGCTCGTTTCCGCGCCTTCTGGAGCCACTCACCGACGGACACGTCGCGCTGCGCGACTACAACGAGCGCGACATCCCCGAGATCCTGATCGCCTACCAGGACGATCGGCGGCTGCACCTGATGGCCGGCGAGCAGCGTCCTCCCAGCGGCGCCGAGCTAGGGAGCCGGGCCGAGCGCGAGCCGGTCGCTCGTGCCGCCGGCGAACGGGCCACGCTGACCATCGTCGAGCCGGGCGCGGACACCTGCCGTGGCCAGGTCGGGGTCACCGACGCGGATTGGGACAACCGCCGGGCCGAGCTCGCGATCTGGCTGGCTCCCCAGGTCCGGATGCGGGGGCTTGGGCGCCGATCGCTCAGGCTGGCCGCCGAATGGCTGCTGGGGACGTGCGGCTTCGCGCGGGTGGAGCTCGTCGCCGAGCCGGACAACGCCCCCGTCATCGCGGCCGCGCAGGCCGCAGGCTTCGTCCGCGAGGGCGTGTTGCGGGGCCACCAGCGCAAGCGCGGTAAAAGGGTCGACGTGGTCGTCATGTCCCTGATCACAGCCGATCTCTGATTGCTGACATGCCCTACTGGCGCGTCAAGCTCCCGCCCGGCGTTCGCTCGCCGTTCGAGGTCTACCTCAACGGCGTAAAGCAAGAGCTCGGGACCGATTACCGGGTCGCCGAGGGCGAGATGTTGTTCGAGCGCGAGGTGGTCCGGCAGCGACTGGGCGCCCGGGCCTGGTTCCTCGGCTTCTGGGGAATCGGGACCTACAAGCGCAACGACGAGATCGACATCCGCTACGAGGCCGGCGGGGAGGCGCACGTGGTCCAGGCCACGGAGATCACTCCTCCGGCACCCTCACCACCTCGCGCGTGACCCACGGCCGCAGCAGGCGCAACGCGGCCAGGATGGCCCGGGTCGCCGGCGAGCGGTTGAGCGTGTAGAAGTGGATGCCGGGCGCGCCGCGCGCCAGGAGCTCGGCGCACTGGAGGGTCGCGTAGGAGACGCCGAGTTGCAGCACCTCACTGGGGAACGGCGCCCGTTTCTCGAGCTGCTTGAGGAGCGAGTCCGGGATAGATGCGCCGCACATATCGGTGAATCGCTTGATCTGTCCCACGTCGGTTATGGGCATGATCCCGGGGATGATCGGGACGTCGATCCCGGCGGCGCGCGCCTCCTCGACGAACCGGAAGTACGCCTCGTTGTCGAAGAACAGTTGGGTGATCAGGAAGGAAGCGCCGCTGTCCACCTTGTGCTTGAGGAAGCGCAGGTCGCTCGTCATGTCGGCCGCCTCGGGATGGACCTCCGGGAAGCAGGCGGCCCCGATGCTCATCGAGTAGCGCTCATCGATCAGCGCGGCGAGCTCGCTCGAGTAGCGTAGCCCGCCCGGGTGCGGGCGCCACTCGGTCTCGCCCCTGGGCGCGTCGCCACGCAGGGCGAGCACATTCTCGATCCCGGCATCGTCCAGGCTGTCGAGGATGACGCACAGTTCGTCGCGGGTGGCGCCCACGCAGCTCAGGTGCGCCATCACCTCGATCCCGAGCTCCCGCTTGATCCACTTCGTGAGCTCCAGCGTTAGACCGCGCGTGGAGCCGGCCGCCCCGTAGGTGACTGACACGAAATCCGGCTCAAGCTCGCGCAGCTCACCGAGCGCGTGGCGCAGGTTCTGCTCGCCCTCGTCCGTCTTGGGGGGGAAGAACTCGAAGGAGAAAACCGGCTCATCGGCCTCGGCGAGGATCTGATCTATGCGCATGGTCGGGCACCGTATCAACCTTGACACGACCGTGTCAAGGTTTGGTTCAGCGATCCGACAATTTTCCTACCCACCGCTCCACATCCCCATCGGATTCGCGGGCCACGTCGCCCAGCCGCTCGAGGTGGGTCAGGTAGCACAGGGTCTCGGGCAGCCACCAGCCGGCGTTGGCCTGGGTCAGCGGCTCTTCGTGCAGTCGCGGCGTGATCTCGAGCGCGGTCTTCGGTCCCTCGGCCACCGCCGCCCGCGTCGCCTCGAGCCGCTGGGCGACCAGACGGCGGTTGCCCTCGATGTGGCCGTGCACGTCCAGGAACGGCTTGCCGTGGCCCGACAATGCAAGCCGCGCGTCCAGTTCGTCGACCACGCCGAGCGAGGCCAGGAACTCGCCAATCGGATCGGGCGTCCACCCGTAGTCGAAGTACAACGAGATCCGTCCCATCACGTGGTCGCCCGAGATCAGCAGCCGGCGCTCGGCCTGGAAAAAGCAGACGTGGGAGGGCGCGTGCCCAGGGGTCTCGAACGTCGTCCAGGTCCCGAGATCGGTATCGATTGTGACGCCTGCGATCAGAGGGCGGTCAGGCTCGATCACCCGCGCGATCCCGGACGGGTGCGCGCGGGCCTCCTCGGCATAGCGCTCGAGCGCCGACGCCGGCACGCCGCTCTGTCGCCCGATCTCAAGGCGACGGGCGAGCACGGAGTCGGGGTCCGCAGCCGCGACGAACCCGTGCTCGTGGTTGGGGTGCATCCACATCTCGCAGCCCGTCCGGTCGCAGATCGTCGCCGCCTGGCCCCAGTGGTCTGCGTGCGCGTGGGTGCAGACGACCAGCCGTACGTCGTCGACCCGCAAGCCCACCTGGGCCATCGCGCGCTCGATGTCATCCATCGACCCCGGCTCGTGCATCCCGGTGTCGACCAGCACGAGCCCGTCGTCCGCCGCGATCGCCCACGCGTTGCAGTGCGGTATCCCGGGGAACGGGAGAGGGAGGCGCAGCCGCCACAGGCCGGGTATGACCCGCTCTCCCCGCCCGAGCTCACGTGTGCGTGTGCGCGGCATCCGGTCGCGAACCCTAGTGGTCTCGACCGCACCGGAGACCGCCTACACTCAGCCGCTCCGATGTCGAGCGCAGACGTCGCCAGGCGCTACTTCGAGGCCCTCGCCGCGCGTGACGTGGAGTCCGCGGTGGCGCTGTGGGCTCCCGGCGGCATCGAGCGCGTCGTCGGTCAGCGCGAGCTCACGGCCCCCGGCGGTGTCCGGGACTTCCAGAACGAGCTGTTCGGCGCGTTTCCCGATCTGCGCTGGGAGGTCCTCGACGTCGTCCCGTCAAACGGCCACGGCGACGGGGACGGCAAGGTCGCCGTCCGCTGGCGCGCCACCGGTACGTTCGCCGGCCCCGGGGCCTTCCAGGGCTTCGTGGCCAACGGAGCGCACCTCGAGATGGAGGGCTGCGACGTCCTCACCGTCAACGCCGAGGGCAAGCTCGAGCACCTGGACGCGTATCTCGACAGTGCCGACGTCGCGCGCCAGCTGGGCGTGCTTCCGCCGGCCGGATCATCGGCCGAGGCCGGCCTGACCAAGCTGGCCAACGCGGTCACCCGGGCCCGGTCCTGGGTCGGCGGCGGCGAGCCGCAGCGCATCGCCGAGGGCGTGTGGCTGGTCCAGGGCGGCATCCCCAAGACGATGAACGTCTATCTGATCGAGGAGCCGGACGGCGTCACCGTGTACGACGCGGGGGCGTCCGAGATGCTCGCGGTGGTGGCCCGCGCGGCGGCTCGTCTCGGGGGAGTCAAGCGGGTCGTCCTCGGTCATGCCGACGCCGATCATCGCGGCACGGCGCCGGGGCTCAAGGCGCCCGTCTACTGCCACGCCGGGGAGCGCGAGGCAGCCGAGTCGCCCGAGTCATATCGCCCGTATTGGGACCGTTCGAAGCTCGACGCCCGCGGACGCACCGTCCTCTGGCGGCTGATCGCGCGCTGGGACGGCGGCGCGGTCGAGATCGCCGGCACCCTCGACGAGGGCGACGAGGTCGCCGGGTTCCGCGTCGTCCACCTGCCCGGCCACGCCCCGGGTCTGATTGCGCTCTTCCGCGACTCCGACCGTCTCGCCCTGGTCTCGGACACGATTTACACCCTCGATCCCCAGAGCGGACGCCACGAGCCCGCCCACGTTCCCCATCCGGCGTTCAACCAGGACACCCAGCAGGCCCGCGCAGCGATCCGCAAGCTGGCCGCGCTCGATCCCGTGACCGTGTGGGCAGGTCACGCCGAGCCCGTGACCGGCGACGTCCAGGCTCAGCTCGAGCGCGCAGCGAGCGCGCCGGCGTGATCGCACCGTGGCCAAGCAGCGAAAGCGCCAGCGCGAGAAGCTTGCCGCTCCGACGTCCGAGTACCGCGACCCCGAGGGCAACGTGCTGACGCTGCGCGGATCGCTGACGCCCGGCGCTCGACGCGAGTACGCCGAGATCCTGAGCGGCGGCCTGAATCGCGAGGACGCCTGGCAGCGGGCCACCGAGCTGCTGTTCGAGCGCCTGGCCGTCGGCTGGACGATCTCCGGCCTGGAGATCACCCGCCAGAAGGAGCTGCTCGGCCGCTATCGGATGGCCACCGACGACGAGCGGCGCTTCGTGCGCGACACCCTGCGCGAGCACGCCGCCGAGCACTTCCCGGAGCTCGCGGCGCCGTGATCGACCCCGACGCCTTCGCCGCGCTGCTGTGCGATTGGTGCCTGGACGTGCGCGAGCGCCAGTCGGTCCTGGTGTCCACCACGCCGCGCGCCGCGCCGCTCCTCCGGGCCTTCCACCGGGCGTGGATCACCCGCGGCGGATGGCCGCCTGCGCTGCGAATCGCGATCCCTGGCGTGGCCGAGGACTTCTATCGCCTGGCCGGCGACGAGCTGCTCGATAACTATTCGCCGCAGGACATGGCGGACGCCAAGCAGGCCGACGCGTTCCTCGCCATCCAGGCGCCGGAAAACACCCGCGCCCTTTCTGGCGTCGATCCGGTCCTCATCGCGCGCTCCTCCCGCGCGCTGGAGCCGGTCCGGGAGGTGCGCATGTCGAAGCGGTGGTGCGGCACGATCTGGCCGACGCCCGCCCTCGCGCAGCACGCCGGCATGAGCGACGACGACTACGCCGCGTTCGTCAACCGCGCCCTGTTCCTCGACCGGCCCGACCCGGCGGCGGCGTGGCGCGAGCTGAACGACCTCCAGGCGGCCCTGGTCGATCGCCTGAACCAGGCGCGCGAGATCCGGATCGAGGCCGAGGGCACCGACGTCCGCCTGCGCGTCGAGGGCCGGACGTGGATCAACTCCAACGGCAAGCGCAACATGCCGAGCGGCGAGGTCTTCACGGGCCCGCTCGAGGACTCGGCCACCGGCACCATCCGCTTCACGATCCCCTCGAGCCCGCGTGGGGTGCTCGTCGAGGGCGTCGAGCTGACGTTTGAGGAGGGCAAGGTTGTGCGCGCTGCCGCTGACCGCGGCCAGGACTACCTCGACGCCGCGCTCGCCACCGACGACGGCGCCCCCTTCCTCGGCGAGCTCGGGATCGGCACCAACGCCGGCGTCGACCGGCCCACCGGGTCGACCCTGCTCGACGAGAAGATGGCCGGCACCGTGCACCTCGCACTGGGCGCGTCGTATCCGGAGACCGGCGGGCGCAACACGTCGGCGCTGCACTGGGACCTGATCTGCGATCTCCGCACCGGGGGCCGGCTGACCGCCGACGGAGAGCCGATCGAGGCCTGAGTTCACACGGTCGTTAACCAGCCGCAACACGCCGTGCAGTAGCTTCCCGGGCAATGCGCCGCACCAAGATCGTCGCCACCATCGGCCCCGCCTCCCGAGACCTCGAAACGCTGACCCGCATGGTCGCGGCGGGCATGGACGTGGCCCGCCTGAACTTCTCCCACGGCAACCGGGAGATGCACGCCGAGAACGCCGAGCTGGTCCGCCGAGCTGCGGCGGCGGCCGGCCGCCAGGTGGCGATCCTCCAGGACCTGCCGGGCCCCAAGATCCGCATCGGCCGGCTCGAGGACGACACCGTCGAGCTCAAGCCGGGAGAGAAGCTCGTGCTGCTGTGCGATGACGGAGCCTCGCTCGGCAACGGGGCGCGGATGTCGGTCTCTTGGAAGGGGCTCGCGAGCGCGGTCGACCCCGAGGACATCATCTACCTGGCCGACGGGGCGATCCGCCTGCGCGTCAAGACCGTGCGCGAGGGCGACGGCGAGGTCGAGACCGCGGTCGAGATCGGCGGGAGCGTGAGCACGCGCCAGGGCCTGAATATCCCCGGTTCGACGCGCGGCCTGCCCGCCGTCCCCGAGGAGGACATCGACATGCTGCACTTCGGCGAGTCGATCGGGGTCGATCTGGTCGCACTGTCGTTCGTGCGTACGGCCGAGGACGTGACCAGCGTGCGCCGGCACACCCGCCTGCCGCTGATCGCCAAGATCGAGAAGCCCCAGGCGGTCGACGCCGCCGAGGAGATCATCCGCGCCGCCGACTGCGTCATGGTCGCGCGTGGGGACCTGGGGATCGAGCTGCCGATCGAGGACGTCCCGATCGTCCAGAAGCAGCTCCTGCGCACCGCCGGCAAGCTGGCCCGGCCGGCGATCACCGCGACTCAGATGCTCGACTCGATGGTCAACTCCTCGCGCCCGACCCGCGCCGAGGTCGCCGACGTGGCCAACGCGATCCTCGACGGCACCGATGCCGTGATGCTCTCCCAGGAGAGCGCGGTCGGCTCCTACCCGGTGGAGGCGGTGTCGATGATGGCCGCCGTCGCCGAGCGGACCGAGCACACGCTGCCGTACCGGACCTGGAACGAGGAGCGCGTGCGCCGCGACGCCCGCGACCCCGCCTACACGATCGCCTACAGCGCCTGTGCCGCCGCGCGCGACCTGCACCTGGCCGCGCTGGTCGTTCCCACCCTTTCCGGGCGTTCGGCGCGCCTGATCTCGGCCCATCGCCCCCAGGTGCCGATCTACGCGCTCTCCCCAGGCAAGGAGACCGTGCGGCGCTGCAGCCTGATGTGGGGCGTCGAGGCCGGCGCAATGCGCCGCCACGAGGTGACCGAGATGCTGATCGCCGACGCGGCCAAGCGCGTCGTCGAGCTCGGCTGGGTCAAGCCGGGCGCGCGCGTCGGGATCACCGCCGGGTTGCCATCCGGTCGCCCCGGAACGACCAGCCTGTTCCAGATCCAGCGGGTTTGATTAGGGCCGCGCGCCTGCGTCCCGCGCTCCGGTGTGTGCCGGCGCTCCGGGGCGCGCGTCATCCATGGGGCCGGTTGCGCGCGGCATCCCTGCCGCGCGCCTCGAGCTGACCGCGCCTGCCCTGCCCGATTCCACGCCGACCGGGAAAAATCCGGCATTCCCGGGTTCGGGTTGCACCGCCGCTAATTCCGGATTTCTTCTCCCCAACCGGAGTTATCCGTCGCTAGCCGCGTGGACGCGCAGTAATGGCGGAAATTTCCCGTTTCGGGGCGGAGCAGCGGGGTCCGGACGGTTCAGGCGACCTTGCGCCCGTAGAACTCGGCTTCCTGCTCGCCCAGCTCGGTCGCGGGTGGGTCGTCGTAGAACCACTCCCGAGCGACCCGGTGGAAGTTGCCGCGCGCGTGGAGCTGTGCCAGCACGGCCAGCGTGAGCACCTCCATCCGCCGCCCGAAGATGTGATCCGGCGGCGCGGACTCGTGGCGGAGCTGCCCGAAGTACTCCGAGCGCGGATCGCTCATGTCGATCAGCACCTGGGTGGCGTAGTCCGGGGTCAGCTCGGTGTACTGGTCAACGGTGTACCACGAGGTCGCGGCGCGGAAGTGGGCCAGCACCCGCTGGGGGTCGAACTTGTCAGGATCCGGGAAGAAGCCGATCTCGGAGCCCAGCCGCATGATCGTGTCGGTGTCGCCCTCGATGATCGCCCGCGCGACCTGGATCTCGAGCTCGACCGCGCCCGGTGGCATCCGCTTGAACAACCCGAAATCGAAGAAGACCATGCGCCCGTCATCGAGCAGTGCCGAGTTGCCGGGGTGGGGGTCGCCCGAGAACTGGTGGTGGCGGTATAGCGACCCGAAGTAAAAGCGGAACAGGATCTCGCCGATGCGGTCGCGTTCGTCCTGGGGATACTGCTTGAGCTCCTCGAACCCCGTGCCGTGGACGTACTCGCTCACCATCACCCGTTCGCGGGAGAGGGACGTGACCACGTCGGGGATTACGATGAACGGGTGGCCCCGGAAGATGCGCGCCATCGTGCGCTGGTTCTGGGCCTCGAGCTCGTAGTCGAGTTCGTCGTGGATCCGCTCGGAGATCTCGCGCCCGATCGCCCCGGGATCGAGGCCCGGTGCGATCCGCTTGGCCAGTCGCAGGATCAGCCCGAGGTTCTGCATGTCCGAGCGGACGGCCGCCGCGACGCCCGGGTACTGGACCTTGACCGCCACGTCGCGCCCGTCGTGCAGGCTCGCGTGGTACACCTGCCCGATCGACGCCGCCGCGATCGGCTCCTCGTCGAACTCGGCGAACACCTCCTTCAGCGGCTCGTCGAGCTCCTCCTCGATCACCTTGCGCATGTCCTTGAAGGCGACGTTGGGGGCGGCGTCGCGCAGCGCCGCGAGCTTGCGCTGGAACTCGTCGCGGTACTCGTCGGGCACCAGACCGACGTCGAGGAAGGACAGCACCTGCCCGACCTTCATCGCCGCGCCCTTCATCGTCCCGAGCGCGGTCACGATCTGCTCGGCCGCCTCGACCTGGCGCTTCTCGAGGGCGACCTTGCGCTGCTCCCCTGACCGGGTGACGTTGGCCGCACGGGTGCCCGCCTGGCGGATCGCCTGCCCCGCCGCTAGCCCCCCGATCCTGGCGGTGCGCCCCACACGGGAGGTGGGGATCTTGTCCTTCGCCACGGCCCTAGATGCTAGCTGGCTGCGATTCCGCGACCCTGCGGTCGGTAGGGGGCTTCACATCCGCAGGTACGAAGCGCCGTTGACATCGAGCACCGTGCCGCTGGCCAGCTCCGCCTCGGGCGAGGCCAGATACAGCACCGCGGCCGCGACCTCATCCGGCGTGGCCACCCGGCCGAGCGGACTCTCGGCGCGTCGTCTGCGGCCGCTCTCGCCCTCGAGCTCGCTCGCGGCCATCTCGGTCTCGACGAAGCCCGGCGCCACCGCGGTGACCGCGATCCGCCGCTCGCCGAGCGCGCGGGCCAGCGACTGCCCGAACGCGATCAGGCCAGCCTTGCTCGCCCCATACGCCGGGTGGTTGGGCTCGCCGCGGAACGCCCCGCGCGACGAGACGTTGACGATCCGCCCGCCGGCGCCCATGTGGCGCAGGACGCACCAGGTGACGTTGGCAGCGCCCACGAGGTTCACGTCCAGGGTGTGCCGCCACGCCGCCTGCCACTCCTCATACGTCGTCTCGGTGGCCGCGTGAGGCTCGAACACGCCGGCGTTGTTGACGAGCACGTCGATGCCGCCGAGCGCCCCGGCGACCTCGTCGACCATGAAGCGGACGGCGTCGGGATCGGCCAGGTCGGCGCCGGCCACGACGTGCCCGTCGCCCGGGAGCGCTTCGAGCACGCTCAGCGCGGCATCGTGGCGCGACCCGTAGTGGACGCCGACCCGGTCGCCACCAGCCGCGAACGCCCGAGCCACCGCGGCGCCGATTCCCCGGGACGCGCCGGTGACGAGCACCGCCCGGCCGCCGGCCGCCACGCTAACTACTGCGCTCCACGCGCGAGCCGGGCACGATGTCGTCCGAACCGTCCGCCCAGCGCACCCACGCCTTGTGGCCGCCGTCGTAGTCGTCGCCGAACAGGATCAGCGTCGCCGGCTGGCCGAGCGCGGTGCACGGCTCTTCGCCCTCGGGATCGAGGCCGCGCCAGATGCGCACGAACGCGTTGTGCTCGAGTTCGTCGGCCACGGTCGTCGGGTCCGTGTGGCCGGGATGAACGCGCGTCGCACCCGGCAACTTCAGGAGCTTGTCCATGATCGATGACTTCAGGTCGGCGTAGCCGCTCGCGCCGGGCGCCCGGACCCCGCCCACCGAGCCCTTGAACAGCGTGTCGCCGGTGAACACGTCTGAGCCGTTCACGAGCAGCGACAGCATGCCCGCGGTGTGGCCGGGCGTGTGGATCGGCTCGATCTCCAGAGCGCCCGAGACGATCTTCTCTCCCGGGACCATCGTGCCGGTCGCCGCCGGCACCTCGGCGCGCTCGAGCTCGTGGATCAGCACCGGCGTGCTGGGATGGCGCGCGAGCACATCCCCGACCTGCGACACGTGGTCGTGGTGGCGGTGCGTGAGCAACAGGTGCGTGAGCGTGAGTTGGCCCCGATCGAGGAACTCGAGCAGCGGCGCCACCGGCCCGCCGGCGTCGATCATCACCGCGTGCCCTCCGGGCTCGTCCGCCACCACGTAGGTGTTCGACAGAAAGTCATCGTTCATCGAGCGCTCGACGATCACGATCCGGAGCCTACTCGTTAGCCTGCGCAGTTATGAGCCTCCTTCACACCTGCTACCGAATCACCGACATCGACCGCTCGGTCGCGTTCTACGAGGCGCTGGGATTCGAGGAGCGCCGGCGCATGCCGATCCGCGACGAGGCGATCAACGTGTTCATGAGCCTGCCCGACGATGGGCCCGAGCCGCGCCTCGAGCTGACCTACAACTTCGGCGTCGACTCGTATGAGCTCGGCACGGCGTACGGCCACATCGCCATCGCCGCGCCGGACCTCGATGCGACGCTGGCGCGCCTGGCCGAGTTGGGCATCGAGCCGGAACGCCCGCCCTACACGGTCAGCGACGGCGGCAGCCGCCTGTGCTTCGTCCGCGACCCGGACAACTACCGAGTCGAACTGATCGAGCGCTAGCCTTCGGCGAGTCGTGGCCGAACCGAGCAAGATCGCCATCCTCCTGCGGCAGGTTGCGATGGCCGTAAATGCCCACGATCGCGAAAACCCGGATCACAACACCTGGGGGATCGGGATGGCGCATTTCGACATCGAGCGGCTCGGGCTCGACGAAGGCGAGGAGCTGATCCCGGGGATCGTGCTCCAGGCCGACGGCGGCCAGACTGGCCAGTTCCGCATCCTGTGCGACGGCCAGCACGACCAGGGAGAGGTCGAGGAAGAGGAAGAGATCGTGGACGCCGTGGCCGAGCGAGAGCTGGCCGAACCCCTGCAGGCGCCAGGACCGGCGCCGCGGATCACGCCTCCGCTCTAGGGACCACCCGGCAAGGCATGTGACCTACTCGATCGTCGCCCGCGATCCGGACACTGGGGAACTCGGCGTCGCGGTCCAGTCGCACTGGTTCTCGGTCGGCTCGGTCGTCACCTGGGCGCGCCCGGGCGTCGGCGCGCTCGCCACGCAGGCCAATGCCGAGGTCTCGTATGGCCCCCGTGACCTCGATCTCCTGAGCCAGGGCGTCTCGGCGCCGGACGCGCTGGCGCGCGTGGTGGCCGAGGACCCGCGCGGCGCCTCGCGCCAGGTAGCGGTGGTGGACGCGCAGGGCCGGGTCGGTGCCCACACCGGTTCAAACTGCATTCAGTACGCCGGGCACGTGACCGGCGACGGCGTCTCCTGCCAGGCCAACATAATGGCCTCTGAGCGCGTGTGGCCGGCGATGCTTGCGGCCTTCGAGGCGAGCGCCGGCTCGCTCACCGGACGGCTGATGAGTGCGTTGGAGGCCGCCGAGCGCGAGGGCGGTGACATCCGCGGTCGGCAATCCGCGGCGATCCTGGTCGTGCCCGCTGATGGCGAGCCCTGGCAGACCGTGGTCTCCCTGCGCGTCGAGGACCATCCCGAGCCCCTGTCCGAGCTGCGCAGGCTCATTGCGCTGCACGACGCCTACGCGCTGGCCGGGGCGGCCGACGACCTGCTGAACGCGGGCCGCCACGACGAGGCGAACGCTCTGTACGAGCGCGCCAACCAGCTCGCGCCCGACAACCACGAGCTGATGGTCTGGGCCGGGCTCGGCGCCGCCGCGGGCGGCGACCTGGACGCCGGGGTGGCCAAGATCCGGTCGGCGATCGCGATTCACCCCGCCTGGAGTGAGCTCCTGCCGCGGCTGCCGGCCGCCCTCGCGCCGGCCGCCCCGGCCGTGCTCAGAGCGCTGGCCGCGGACCCCGGCTAGCGTCCCCGTGCGCGCTGGCGCCACGCCCCGCGGCCTGCTGCTCGCGAATCGCCTCGCGCGTCTGGCCCTGAATCTGGCGCCAGGCCGTGCGGGCCTGGCGCAAAGCCTTGACCACCTGCGCGCGGGCCTCGTCGGCCGCCTGGGCCGCCTCGAGCACCTGCTGCTTAGTGCGCCGACCGTGGGTCGGCAGGTTGAAGGACCACAGCCCGGTTTCCAGCAGCCGCGCAGCGCGGTCGAGGTCGGCGAGCACGGCGTCGCGCAGTTCCTGCGCGCGTAGCCCTTCCTCGATGTAGCGCACCCGCGCCCGAAGGGCGACCCCGCCCAGCCCGCTCAACGCCCGGGCCGCGATCAGCGGCTCGGGATCGCGCGGGTCGACCTCGGCGCGGGCAGCGAGTGCCTCGGCGGCCGCCGTGATGATCCGGTCGTTCATCTCGAGCCAGGCGGCGCGCAGCGCCGGCGTCGACTCGATCAGCGCGATGAACCTGGGCAGGAAGATGACGAGGTCGTCCGGCACCTCATCGAAGCGCTCCATGTCCTTCTTCATCGCGGCCACCACGGCGGTGGTGAGCGACTCGTTCGACGGGCAATCCCGGATCACCTGGGCCAGGCTCTCGATCGTCTCGTCGGCCCAGTCGAGGACCATCGACTCCTTGGTCGGGAAGTAGTTGTAGACCGTCTTCTCGGACACGCCGACCACGTCGGCGATCGTCGAGACCTTGACGTTGTCGAACCCGCGGCTCGCGAACAGGATCGTCGCCACATCCGAGATCCGCTGCCGCGTCAGCCGCCGCTTGCGCTCGCGCAGGCCCTCATCCGGACTGCGCCGCAGAGCCATCGTCTCCTGGAAGCGGCGCACCCGGCGAAGCGAATCGGCCAGCTCCTCGCCCAGCTCAGCGGTCAACACCCGGTGAACCCGGTCGTCGCTGAACGGTTCCTCGAGCGCATCTTCGTCAACGGTGCTCATCCCCAGAGCATATTCAGTGACTTCAGTTGCAGAAATTTTTCAGTCACTGTAGAGTTCTGGTGCATGAACGAAAACGCTGTCATCGAAGCGCGGCGATCTGCGGGGGCTCAGGCCGGCTGCCCAGCCGGTTGCTGCACCTCGCCGTTGCGCACGCGCCACTCGCCGAGCACCATCAGCGACCCGTCGATGATCCGGTCGACGTACATCTTCGAATCGTTCAGGCGCGGGAACGGCGTGTCGGGCACGTCGACCTCGAGGAATCGGCACAGTGGCTCCCATCCCTCGCCGACGCTCCACACGAGCAGCCGGTCCTCGGGGATGTTGCGCTGGACTTGCTCCTGGTATCGGGTAATCGCGTCGCCGAGTTGGCCAGGCGAGATCTCGGGGCCGCTGAAGATGCCCTGAGCCGCCCACATCCTGCCCATGAGCCGTATGTAGTGCTGCCAGTTGGGGTCGACGAGCTCGCGCGCCTTCGAGATATGGGCCGCCGCCGAGTGGCCATAGATGGTGTCCCAGATCGTGGTGCGCATGCTCTTCTCCCACGCCTCCGGATCGCGGACGCTGAGCACCACCTTCGCGTCCGGGTAGGCGTCGGCCAGCTCGCGATAGAAGAACGCACCGGGCCAATCGACGGTCGACTCGTGCTCGCCGAAGATCCCGTCCCAATCGGGTTCCCCGTCGAGCGCCGCCTCCCACTGCTGCGACAGCGGCAAGTTGGTGAGGACGTTCACCATGTGGTAGCAGGGACCGAAGCCGAGCGTCTCGAGCGCGACCTTCTGAGAAAGCGTGCCGGTACGCGGCAGTCCGGCGCCAATGACCTTCATGTACGTCCTCCTGTTTGGTTTGGCTCGGCGACGATGACGTGATAGCCGAGGTGAAGCTCGCTCGCGGTCAGCAGCGAACGGTGTTTGTTCAGCCACCTACCGGTCTCGAGGTCGGCGGCAAGCGCGCCAAGGCCCCGGTCCACCGCGTCGGAGCTTAGCTGTGCGAAGACCGAGATGCCCGCCCGCACCTCGGGGCCCAGATAGGCCTCGGGCCGGCGCCAGAACGCTCCGTAGGAGCCGTCGGTGCAGTCGCCCGGGACCGGAACGGGGATCAGCTCAGCGTCCCCGAGGACGCTCCGCAGCTCCTCCTCCCACACGCCGGGCTTCGGTACCGCGGCGGGATCACGTCGAGGAAGTCGGGCAGACACTCGGGCCCGGCCCTGCACGACGCGAGTGGCTCCCGGCGGGCGCTGCGCGATCATCACCGGCGAGGGCTCGAGTGCGACCACTTCGCGATCGCCGGGCTCGTAGCCACCAAGCCCGGTTATGTCAAACGAACCGCTCATGGGTCGATGAGCACTCCGGGATTAAGTGCTCCCGTCGGGTCGAGCGCGGCCTTGGTCGCCCGCAGCGCCGCCGCGAACAGCTCGGGCCGCTGGCGGTCATACCAAGGACGGTGCTCGCGCCCCACCGCGTGGTGGTGGGTGATCGTCCCCCCACCGTCGATCACGGCGTCCGACGCCGCCCGCTTGATCTGCGTCCACTGCTCGAGCTCGCCGCCGCGGTGGGCCGGCGCGAGGACCGTGTAGTAGGCGGCCGGTCCGTCCGGATAGACATGGGTAAAGCGGCACGTCACCGTCCCCCCGCCGGAGACCTCGCGGACTGCCTCGGAGACGTCTGCGAGCAAGCGCGCGTGGAACGCCGGGAAGCGATCCCAGGTGATCGCGGTCTCGAAAGTCTCGGACAGCACTCCGATGGCTATGAACACATCGCGCAGGTAAGGGGCGCGCAGGAAGGCCTCGCGCCAGCTGCCGACCGCCTCGCCCGAGGACCGCTCAGAGCCTCCGGATCCGCGCCGCTCAAACGTCCCCCCGTGGTCGGCGCAGATCTCGAGCGCCGTCGTCATCCACCCCTCGACGTCGTGCTCGGCCGACTCGAAGCCCAACACGAGCAGCGCGTGCGATCCGTCGCCGGCCGGGACGGCCCCGGTAACTTCGGCCTCGCGCGCGTCGATCAGCCGGCAGTTGGTCGGATAGAGGCCCGACTGCGAGAGGGCCCTGACCGCCTCGGCCCCGGTCATGAAGTCGCTGAACCGAACCGGGGCCGACGCCCGAAACGCCGGGCGGCGGCGGACCCGTACCCACGCCTCGGTGATCACCCCGAGCGTTCCCTCCGAACCGATCAGCAGCCGGTCGGGTGAGACGCCGGCCCCCGAGCCTGGCAACCGCCGCGACTCCCAGACGCCCGTGGGCGTGAGCGCCTGCACCGACTCGACGAGATCATCGATATGCGTGTAAAGCGTGGCGAAGTGGCCGCCCGCACGGGTGGCGATCCACCCGCCCAGGGTCGAGAACCGAAACGACTGGGGAAAGTGGCGCAACGTCAACCCGTGCGCGCCGAGCTGCTGCTCGAGTCCCGGTCCCAGGGCACCGGCCTGGATCCGCGCCGACAGCGACACCGGGTCGACCTCGAGCACTTGGTCGAGCGCTTTGAGGTCGATCGTGACGACACCCGCACGGTCCTCGCAGCCGGTGGACGCCTCGACGCCGCCGACCACGCTGGTGCCGCCGCCGAACGGAATCACCGCAGCGCCGGCCGACACCGCCCAGTCGAGAACCCGCTGCAGGTCCGGCTCGTCGCGTGGGTGGGCGACCACGTCGGGCGGGTGGTCGAACCGACCCCGGAAGGCCCGTACGACGTCGGCGTAGGAGCGGCCGTAGCAATGCAGCGCGCGCTCGTAGTCGTCGGACGCACAGATGCCGGCGAGCGCAGCGGGCGCGACCAGCCGCGGGGCCGGCAACGACACCTTCGCCAGAGGGACCGGCTCCTCGGGCTCGGTCGACCCGAAGCCGAGCCGCTCGACCAGGAACCCGGCCGCGCCACGCAACTCCTCCGGGGAGGGCTGCTCGTCCTCGAACCCCCACCCCCAGTGCTTGCGGCGTCGCTGCACAAATCGCGACGGTACCTTGTGGTGCGTGGGCGTATCTGACGGCCTGCTTGCCCGTGGCCCCTGGGATCCCGACCAGGTGGTCGTCAGCTGGCGTAGTGATGCGTTCGAACCACCCGGCGAGGCGACCGACGCCGCCGACGTTGCCCTGGCGGCCCTGCGCAGTCGCGGCTCGCCGAGCTACGACGGACTGGCGGCCCGTCTGGTCGGCTTCGAAGCGACACCGGACCGGCTCTCGCTCGAGCTCCAGCCGGCGCGCTGGGCGCTGCGCCTGATTCCCGACGGCGGGGCCCGGAGCTTGTCGATCCTTTGCACGGTCCGCGCCGCCGACGGCAGCTGGCTGGCCGGGCGGCGTGCGCAGTGGGTAGCCACCTGGGCCGGCCGATGGGCGCTCGGCGCCGGCGGCTCGGTCGAGGTCGACGAGAACCCGGCTGACACGATGGGTCGCGAGCTGCTCGAGGAATGGTCGGTCGAGCCGGAGCGGCTACGTATCGAGGCGCTCATTCAGATCCCCGGTCAGTCGGTGCTGGTGGTGGGGCAGGCCTGGCTGGCCGACGGCGCCACCGTTGTTCCCGATCACGAGCACGACGAGTTCGCCTGGTGGCCGGCCGACCCGGCGATGTGGCCCGGGGAGGCCGATCCGGCCCTCCGCCACGTGGCCACCCTAGTCTCGAGCTGAGGGCTGATGCGGACGACCAGCTTCACCCGGACGGTCACCTTCGGCCGTCTGGAGATCGTGTCCTTCACGCACTCGTGCGTCTATCTGTCCTTGCTCGTCTGCGCCTTCGTACTCCACAACCCACAGCCCGAGACCTTCGTGCTGGGCCTGGCCCACGGCCTGATTTGGATCGGGATGTCGCTGGTGTGCATCGCCGCCGCCCGCGCGCGAATCGTCCCCTACTGGCTCGCCGTCACGGTCGCCGTGCTCGGCGGCCTGGGCCCGTTTGCGGGCTCGATCGGGTTCGTGATCGAGGACCGGCGGCGTAGGCAGCGCTCGGTTTCCCGGCTACCCTTGAACGCAGCAGATGGCAGTCAGTAGCGGAACTGTCCAGGTAGTTATGCCGGCGATGGGTGACTCCGTCGCCGAAGGCACCGTGCTCGAATGGCGCAAGCAGGAGGGCGACAGCGTCCAGGCCGACGAAACGCTCGTCGAGATCTCGACCGACAAGGTCGATGCCGAGGTCCCCTCACCCGCCGCTGGCCGGGTAGTAAAGATCTACGCCGCCGAAGGCGACACCGTCGCGGTCGGTGCCCCGCTCGCCGAGATATCGACCAACGGCGACGGCGCTGAAAACGGGTCCGAGGTGCCTGCGACGGGAGTGGGCGTGACACCGGTTTCCGGCGAATCTCCTCCCGCGACGGCGGCGGAGGCAGTGGCCAGCGCGACCACCGAGGCCGAGGGGGTGGCGGCCGCCCAGGCGTCGACCGGCGAGCTGATCGACATCGTCACGCCGACCGGCGGCGAGTCGGTCACCGAGGGCACGATCCTTGAGTGGAGCGTCAAGGTCGGCGACGTCGTCAAGCAGGGCGACACCGTGGTCGAGATCTCGACCGACAAGGTCGACATGGAGCTACCCGCCCCCGCCACCGGGACGATTGCCGAGATCCTGGCGCAGGACGGAGAGACGGTCAGCGTCGGGCAGGTGATCGCGCGGATGCAGGCCTCAAGCGGCGCCCCCAGGTGTTCCGCCAGCAACGGCGCACCGGCATCAGGTGCCACGTCGACGGGGTCTGGGACAGCGCCCGTGCTAACCGACGGCGGCTCGAATGCGTCTCCGGTCGCCCGCCGCGTCGCGGCCCAGCAGGGCGTCGACCTCTCTGCATTGACCGGAACCGCGCGCGGCGGCCGGATCGTCAAGGCCGACGTGCTCGCGGCCAAGGGAAATGGTGTCCCGCGCGCCCCCGGCGCAACCGCCACGGCGACCGCGCCGGCAGCGGCCACGTCTGAGAAACCCGCCGGCGCTCAGCTGATCAAGGGCGGAGCGGCCGCACTCGCGCGGTACATGGACGAGAGCCGCTCGATCCCGACCGCGACCTCGTTCCGCACCCTCACGGTCACCACCCTGGCGCAGCGCCGCGAACAGCTCAAGCAAGCCGGCCTCCGCGTCTCATTCACCCACCTGGTCGCCTACGCGATTGCGCGCGCCGCGACAGACGACATGGCGGTCATGGCGCACCACTTCGCCGACATCGACGGCAAGCCGCACCGGATCGACGACGGCGCCTGCAACCTCGGGCTCGCCGTCGACGTCGAGAAGAAGGACGGCAGCCGCACGCTGATGGTCCCGGTGATCCGGGACGCCGGCCGCCAGAGCTTCAAGGAGTTCCTGGACGCCTACAACGAACTCGTCGAGAAGGCGCGGACGAACACGCTGACCGCCGACGACCTGACCGGAGCCAACCTGTCGCTGACCAACCCGGGCGGGATCGGCACGATCGCCTCCGTCCCGCGGCTGATGGTCGGCCAGGGCACGATCGTCGCCACGGGCGCGATCGGCTATCCCCCCGGCCTGGGCGCGATCGGCGAAGCGATCGGGGCCGAGAAGGTCATGACCATGACCTCGACCTACGACCACAGGATCATCCAGGGCGCCGAGTCGGGCCGTTTCCTACAGCGGATCGAGGCGCTGCTTGCAGGCGAGGAGGGCTTCTACGAGCAGGTGTTCGGCGATCTAGGAGTGGCGCTGCCCGCCCTCGCGCCCCCGAAGAGCCCTCCGACCCCGGTCGCCGCCGCCGGCCCGGCCGCCACCGACACTGGCGCGCCGCCGGCGCCCGGCGCAATGCCCGACGAGGAGCTGATGCAAGCGGTCCAGGCCGCGACCTCGCTGCTCAAGGCCCACCGCACGCACGGGCACCTCGCTGCCCGGCTCGACCCGCTCGGCCGCGAGCCCGAGGGCGACCCGGCGCTCGATCCTCAGCCACTCGGGCTGTCCCCCGAGTTGATGGAGCGGATCCCGGCCCACATCCTGCGCATGTACGTCCAGGGCGAGAACCTGGCCGACGCGCTGCCCCACCTGCGCGAGACGTACTGCGGGCCGATCGCCTATGAGATCGAGCACATCGCCTCACATCGCCAGCGGCTGTGGCTGCGCGAGGCGATCGAGTCGGGCCGCTTCCGCCCGCCGCTCTCGACCGACGAGCAGAAGACGCTGCTGCGGCGCCTGACCGAGGTCGACGCGCTCGAGCGGTTCATGCACAAGGCATACCTCGGCCAGAAACAGTTCTCGATCGAGGGTCTCGACATGACCGTCCCGATGCTCGACGAGCTGATCCAGCTGTCCGCCACGCGCGGCGCGCGGGAGGTCGTGATCGGCATGGCTCACCGCGGGCGGTTGAACGTGCTCGCGCACAACTTGGGCCGCCCGTACGACTCGATCTTCGCCGAGTTCGAGGGCTCCTCGACGCTTGAGCCGATCACCACGATTCCCCATGGCGGCACCGGCGACGTCAAGTACCACCACGGCGCTCAGGGCGCCTATCAGCTCCCGAGCGGCGAGTCGATCATCGTCCGCCTTGAGTCAAATCCGTCGCATCTGGAGTTCGTGGCCCCGGTGGCTGCGGGCGCGACGCGAGCGGCCCAGACGACCCGCCAGGGACCGCACGCCCACCGCGAAACCAACGCGGCCGTCCCGATCATCCTGCACGGCGACGCGGCGTTCCCGGGCCAAGGTGTGGTCGCGGAGACCCTCAATCTGCAGGCGCTCGATGGCTACACGGTCGGCGGGACGATCCACATAATCCAAAATAATCAGGTCGGTTTCACCACCGACCCGGACGACGCGCGCTCGACCACATGGGCCTCGGATCTGGCCAAGGGCTTCGACGTCCCGATCATCCACGTCAACGCCGATGACGTGCCCGCGTGCATTGCGGCGGTCCGGCTCGCCTTCGCCTTCCGGCAGGAGTTCGGGCACGACGTGCTCATCGACCTGATCGGGTACCGCCGCTTCGGCCACAACGAGGCCGACGAGCCCGCCTACACCCAGCCCGAGATGTATCAGGAGATCAAGAAGCACCCGCCGGTGCGGGAGCTGTTCGCCCGGCAGTTGATCGAGGAGGCTGTCGTATCCGAGCAGGAGTCGACCGAGCTGACCGATCAGGTCTGGGAGGTGCTCGCCGAGCAGCACCAGAGGCTCAAGGACCGGATCGCCGCCGCCAAGGACCTCAGGCACGCCACCGGCGAGTACGAGCTCGACCGCACGCCCTCGCCCGAGGTCAAGACCGCGGTTTCCTCCGACCGCCTCCGGGTGCTCAACGACGAGCTGCTCGCCGTGCCCGACGGCTTCACGATCCATCCCAAGCTGGTGCGCCAGCTCGAGCAGCGCCGCGAAGTGTTCTCCGGGGAGGGCGAGGAGGCCGGCACCGGCATCCTGTGGGCGCACGCCGAGTCGCTCGCCTACGCCTCGCTGCTCACCGAGGGCATTCCGATCCGCCTGACCGGCCAGGACACCGAGCGTGGCACCTTCAGCCAGCGCCACCTCGTCCTGCACGACCCCAAGACCGGGCAGGAGCACTGCCCGATCCAGCACCTTCCGGGCGCGCTCGCCCCGATGGAGCTGCACAACAGCCCGCTGTCGGAGATGGGCTGCCTCGGCTTCGAGTACGGCTACTCGCAGGAGGCGCCCGAGACGCTCGTGCTCTGGGAGGCCCAGTTCGGCGATTTCGCCAACAGCGCGCAGGTGATCATCGACCAGTTCATCGTCTCGGGTCTGGCCAAATGGGGGCAGACCTCGCGCCTCACGCTGCTGCTCCCGCACGGCTACGAAGGCTCCGGGCCCGAGCACTCCTCGGCCCGGCTCGAGCGCTTCCTCCAGCTCGCCGCCGAGGGCAACATCCGCGTGGCCAACTGCACTACCCCGGCCCAGTACTTCCACCTGCTGCGACGCCAGGCCCGCGTCGCCAAGCAGCGCCCCCTGGTCATCATGACCCCCAAGAGCCTGCTGCGCCTGCCTCAGGCCACGAGCACGCTCAAGGAGCTGGCCGAGGGCCGCTTCCAGCCGGTGCTCGGCGAGGGGGACGTGCGCGATCCCGGTCAGGTCAAGCGGCTGATCCTGTGCACCGGCAAGATCTACTACGAGCTCGCCACCCACGAGGCGCGCCAGGACAACCCGGCGGTCGCGATCGGCCGGGTCGAGTTGCTCTATCCCTTCCCGCAGTCCGAGATCCTGGCCCTGGCCGAGAGCTACCCGAACCTCGAGGAAGTCGTCTGGGTCCAGGAGGAGCCGCGCAACATGGGCGCGCGCGCCCACATGGGGCCGCGCCTCATGCAGATCCTGCCCCACCACCTGCGCTACGGCTACATCGGACGGCCCGAGCGGGCCGCCTCGGGCGAGGGCTACCCGGTGGCGCACGCCGCCGAGCAGAACCGCATCATCTCGACGGCGCTCAACGCCGGCGAGGCCATCTCGCAGTACCCGCGCAAGTCCCCCGGCGACCGCTAGTCGCTCCGCGCGGCCCGCCCCGGGCGGCTCGTCAGGCTCGTAACACGCCGCTCAGCGGCATTTTCTCACCCTGGCTGTCCTTTTCTGGCACCCTTCCGAGCATCGGCTTTCGTAGAGACGGATCGCGCAGAGACAATTCCCGGCGCCACCTCGCGCCCGCTTTCGGCGTGCACGACATGGCGATCGACCTCGGGACCGCCAACACGCTCGTGTATGTCGGCGGGCGTGGGATCGTGGTGTCCGAGCCCTCGGTGGTCGCCTCCGACGTTGACACCGGTCTCGTCCATGCGGTGGGCGCCGACGCCGAGCGGATGATCGGGCGCACACCGGCCACGATCGCGGCCACCCGGCCGCTTCGGCACGGGGTGATCGCCGACTTCGAGGTCACAGAGGAGATGCTGCGCTACTTCATCCGCAAGGTGATCGACCGCCGGATGGCGCATCCGCGGCTGATCGTGTGCGCCCCGTCGGGGGTGACCGAGGTCGAGAAGCGGGCGGTCGAGGAGGCCTCGCTCGCGGCCGGCGCGCGGCGCGTGCACCTGATCGAGGAGCCGATCGCGGCGGCGATCGGGGCTGGGCTCGGAATCGACGAACCGCTGGGGCGGATGGTCGTCGACGTCGGCGGCGGCACGAGTGAGATGGCGGTCATCTCGCTCGGCGGGATCGTGGTGTCGCGCTCGGTTCGCGTCGGCGGCTACGAGATGGACGAGGCGATCACCTCCTACCTGCGCGGCGCCTACCAGCTGGCCATCGGATCGAGGACCGCTGAGCGGATCAAGATCGAGAGCGGCTCGGTAACGCCGCTGCATCCCGAAGAGACGATCGAGGTCCGGGGCCGGCACCTGGTGACCGGGCTGCCGACCGCGGTCGAGCTGCACTCGGAGGAGGTCCGCGCCGCGATCATGGCCCCGGTGCGCGAGATCATGCGGGCCATCCGCGAGACGCTTGAGGAGACGCCGCCCGAGCTGGCCTCGGACATCGCCAAGGACGGGATCCTGCTCGCCGGCGGCGGCACGATGATTCGCGGCTTCCAGGAGCTGGTGGCCGGGGAGACCGGAATGCCTGTGTACTCGGCCGAGTCGCCGCTGACGTGCGTCGCCTTCGGGTCAGGCCAGGCGCTCGCGCACTTCGACCAGCTGACTCGGGCGGGCCGCCACCGGGTCCCCAGCCTCACGTCCGACTGGCGCACGGCGTAGGCGGGCGATCAGCCAGTCCACCACCGCCGATAGGCCGGCGGCGGCGAGCAGGATCAGAAACGGGTCGACCGGCTCCCGGAACCTCGGCGTCTCGACGTTGACCAGGACGACGCTGAGCCCGAGCAGCAGCGGGATGACCCAAACCCACCACGGCGCTGAGCGCGCCCGCCTGGTGGCCAGGGCGAACAGCGCGAGCCCGCACAGGATCCAGAAGCTGGTCACGCCGGTTCGGGCCACGTCGGGGGTCAGCGAGACCGCGGCCGCCGACGCCTTCCAGGCGACGGCGCCCTCGAGCTCGAACAGCCGCAGCGTGTTGTGGTAGCCGACCTCGAGCGGGCTCAGCGGATGCTGCGCGATGTAGTGCAGGGCCTGGCTCTGGAGCTTTGAGCCGAGCTGCGGCTCGGTCATGCGGCTCTCGTGGTGGATCAACGACCCTTCGTGCGGGATGCCGTAAAAGATCCGCCACTTGTACGGCACCTGCGGGTTGGCGGCGGAGGCCACGTTGTAGGTGCCGACCAGCGTGATTCCGGTCTCGTCGGAGACCGGGATGAACGTATGCATGACCAGGGCATTGCGGATCGTCCAGGGCAGGATCGTGAGCGCGGTCATCCCGACGAGCAGCGCCGGTGCCGCGAGCGAACGGACCTTGATTAATTTCCCGCCCACCCGACGCACCGTCCAGACGGCCGGGATCAGCCCGACAAGGATCAGGACTCCGTTCTCGTGGGTCAGCGTGGCCAGCCCGGCCAGTACGCCGGTGCCGGCGACCCAGCCGTACCTGGCCGCGCCCGAGGCCGCCCGGCGGGCCCGCAGCGCGGTGTACAGGGCGGCTAGCACGAGTGGTGTGAGGAGGTTCTCGGCCGCGATCACGCTGGCCAGCTCGGTGAACACCGGGTACACCGCGGCGAGCAGGAGCGCGATCAGCCCTGCGGTGGCCCCGAACAGCTCGAACGCGACCAGCCCGACCAGCGCCACCGCGATCGTCCCCAGCACCGCCTGGGAGTCGCGAATGGGCTGGATCGCCGGTCCCCGCCTGACCGCGTGGCCGTCGATCAGGTCGACCAGGCCTAGGAAGTACGGGAACCCGGGAGCGAAGTAGGCGCTCGGGCCGCGCGTGCCGCCCGCCCCCGAGCCGGGGGTCGTCTTCAGCGAGTAGTCGCCGGTCCGAGCGACGTAGGAGGCGATCGTCAGGTAGGAGCCGGCGTCGTTGATCGGCTTGTACGGCATGCGGTGGGCGGCCTCGATGCGCAGGACGAACGCGAGGATCAGGATGCCCGCGATCAGACCGGCTCCGAGCGCGCGTCGGCCACTCACCACGCCCGGAGATTACGGCGTGATGGGGGGAAAGTCGGCGCCAAGGCTCCGCGGCCAGGCGCTGCCGACCATTTCATCATCGCCGCTAACGCGGCCGCGGGATCAGTGGACCCCGACGATGCCGGAGCAGACCCAGTTAGACGAACCGGCGCCACCATTCCAGACCTGCGCCGCTCGCTGATCCTGGAGCGACTTGGGCGCCTGGTAGGCCTGGCTGTAGCCGCCGTAGTCGTTCCAGGTCCCGGGCATGAACTGGTAGTAGCCCGACGCGCCGGCGCTGTTGGGGGTCAGGTCCTGACCGCCGGACTCGCAGTTCACGACCGAATACGGGATCGACCAGCGGCCGCCGGCGCCATAACTTGGTCCGTCCGGGGTCGGAGCGCCGGATCCGCCGCCACCGCCACCGCCACCGCCACCGCCACCGCCCGCGCCAGTGGACTGCTCGGCCTGCGCCGCGCGCTCGGCCGCGGCCTGCTCGGCTTGAATATGGCTGATCTCGGAGGCCAGCGCGGCGCCGCGCGCGCGACTCGCCGCCAGGGCGTTCTGCTGGGCGATTCGGGCGTCCTGAAGCGCTCCCTGCCGTGACTGCAAGAGCTGGTTCATGCTGGCCAGGGCGAGCACGCGCTGGCTCGTGGCCAGAGTCATCTCGCGGTCGCTCGCGCGCAGACCGGTCAGGCGAACGGCGGCGGCGTTCGCGTCGGCCTTGGCCTTCCGTGTGATCGTGATGATCGTCTGCTGCTGCTTCTGGGCGTCGCGCAGGTAGGTGAGGTTGTCGAGCAGGGCGGTGAAGCCGCTCGACTCGAGCACGACCGAGACCAGGTCGGGTCTCGACTGCTCGTAGTTCGACACGAGCTGGCGGCTGAGGAGCACGCGAGACCAGGCCAGGCGCTGCTTGAGCACCGCCAGCAGGTGCTCCTCGCGGGTCAGCGCGACCTCGACCGCGGCCAGCTGGGCCCGGTCCCGCGCCAGGTCGGCCCGTACCGCGGCCTCCCGGGATTGCACGAGCGAGATCTGGCCGGTCAGCGAGCTGATCAGCCCCGACAGGCTGTTGATGCTGCTCGCCAGGCTCGACTGGTGGGCCTGCTCGGCCCCCAGCTGCTGGTTCAGCGTCCCGAGGCTGGGGTCGGCATTCGAAATATCTGGTCCGGCCCACCCCATCGCCACGAGGCCGGCGGCGGCCGCCAGCGCGGCCACACCGGCCACCAGCGAGCGAGGGATCGTGCGCCTTCTGAAGTTCATATTCGTTGCCTACGGGGTTAGCTGTCGGGCTCGCGCGGCGGCTCGCGCTACACGGCCATCAGGCCGCGATTCGCCCCCAGGGAACTTGTGGGTCCCCCGTTTTCCCGCACAGTGCACGGGAAATTCGGCGAGCGCACCTTATCAAGAGTTGACGCGCCGGTGATTGACCATTGGCGGCGGCGCCTCAGGCCGTTGCCCGGTTACGGCGAGCGAAGCGCCAGGCCCGCCCGGTCGCGTAGGCCGCGGCGCTGGCCGTGCCGACGAAGAACCCGACCGGCCAGTCGGTCTGGTAGGACAGCGCGATCGCCGCCCACACGACGATCAGCGCGATCGCGACCGACATCGTCATCGCCACCCAGGGTCGGTTGGTGAACGCCCGAGCCGCCGCCGGCGGGCCGATCATGAGGCTGAAGATGAGCGCGGTTCCAACGACCGGGACGGTCATGGTGGTGGTGAGCGCGACGAGCAGCAGGAAACCCAGCTCGATGCCAAACGGGGCGACCCCCCTGGCCTGGGCGCTGTCGGGCAGGGCCGAGGAGAGCAGCAGCGGGCGGTAGAGAACGGCGAGCGCGGCCAGGCTGACGCCCGCCAGCGCGATCGTCGGCCCGAGCTGGTTGGTGCTGATCCCGAGCACCTCGCCGAACAGCAGCGAGTAGATCTCCGGGGCGTACTCGACGCTGAAGCTTAGAAATAGAGCGCCCAAGCCGAGCATGAACACAAGCGTCAGCGCGGTGGCCACGTCGTGGCGCCCCCGCCGCCCGAGAAATCCGATCCCGAGCGCCCCGCCGAGCGAGAACACGCCGAGCCCGATGAGGGCGTTGACGCCGATCAGGCTGGCGGCGGCCGCGCCGGCGAACGAGCCGTTGGGAACCGCGTGGGCGACGAACGCCGAGCCTCGGAGCACGACGAAGAACCCGACCGCGCCGCCGACCACGGCCACGATCGTGGCCACGATCCAGGCGTTGACCATGAAGCCGGAGAACACTCAGCTCACCTGGGTGGGCGGGGATCCAGTCCGCCGGGAGCCGGCCCGCGCGGAGATCAACCGCGAGGCCAAGTAGGCGACCAGCACGATCGTGACCACGAAGAAGCTGACTGGCCAGCCGTGGTGGAGCGGCGGCCAGTAGTAGCTGTCGTAGGCGAGCAGGATCCCGAGCCACATCGCACCGATCCCAACCAGCCCGGCGGTGAGGATCGCGCGGCCGGGACGCCGGGTGAGCTGGAGCGCGGTGGCGGCCGGCCCGACGAGCAGCGCGGTCGACAGGATCGCCCCAATCGTGAGCGCCGACAAGGCCACCGCGAGCGCCATCGCGAGCAGATAGAGCGCGCCGATCAGCCGGACCCGGAGTCGGCGGGCGGAGGCGAGGTCGGGGCTCACCGACACCAGCAAGAGCGGCCGGTAGAGAACAGCCACGATCCCCAGCGCCAGGGTGCCGAAGACCGCGGCGAGCGGCAGCGCCGAGCTTGAGAGGGTGAACGGCGACCCGAACAGGACGGTCACGGTCGCACCCGTTGTGTTGTCGTAGATGGTGCCGAGGTACAGGAACAGGGCGGCCAGCCCGAAGCCGGCGCCGAGCACGATCCCGGTGGCCAGATCGCGGCCTCGGGCGCGCTGAATCCCGATGAGCTCCATGATCCCCGCCGCCGCGACCGTGACCGCCATGAATCCCCACAGCGGGTTGACGCCCACCAGGTAGGAGCTCGAGCCGCCGGCGGCCCCAAGGTCGCCGAGCGCCTCGCCCGCGAACGACTGGGCGCGGATCACGGTGAACACGCCGACGCAGCCCGCGACGATCGCCACCACCGCGCCCACGGCCGCGGCCAGCTCCACCGAGGAGTTAGCGAAGAAGCCGGGCTCGACGATCGCCCTGAGCACGTGATGCATGTCGCGCTAAGTGACGATCTCGACCGCGCCCGGGCCCTCGTCTGAGAGCGCGGGCAACGTGTGCTCGTCGTGCCCGGTGCCGGCGACCACGATCACGCGCCCGTGCACCCGGAGCACGTCGACGTGGTGGCCGTAGAGGTGGCTCAGAACCTCAGAGCGGACGACCTCCTGCACCGACCCGCTGGCGGCGCGACCGGCCGCGAGGTAGACGATCCGATCCATCACCGGCAGCAGCGGGTTCATCTCGTGGGCCGAGATCAGCACCGCGATCTGCTGCTCGGACGCGATCCGCCCCAGCAGGTCGACGACCTCCTGAGCGGCACGCAGGTCCAGGTTGGCCAGCGGCTCGTCGAGTAGGAGCAGGCTGGGCCTGCTGATCAGGGCGTGCGCGATCAGGATCCGCTGCTGCTCGCCGCCCGAGAGCTGACCGACCCGGGCGTCTGCGAACTGGCGCGCATCGACCGCATCGACCATCTCCTGGACGCAGGCCCGGCGGGCTTTCGAGGGCAGTGGGAGTCCGAGGCGGTGGCCGTCGAGTCCCAGGGCGATCAGGTCGCGGCCGCGCAGCGGCATGTCGGGATCGAGCAGGAACTTCTGCGGGACGTACCCAACGGCGCCCGAGCGGTTTCCGGTGCCTTGTGCGGGGCCCACTCGCACGCGTCCGGAGAGGGGCGACTGGAGGCCAAGGATCACTCGGAACAGGGTGGTCTTGCCGGCGCCGTTAGCCCCGATCAAGCCGGTGAACTCGCCGGCGCGCACCGCGAAGCTGACGTCGTCGAGCACGGTGCGGCCGCCCAATCGCACCGTGACGTCCTCGACGCTGAGCGCGTCCTGGGGCGTCTCGGTCGCGAGGACGAGCTTGGCGCTCATTGCAGTCTCTCGGTCGACACCCGGTCCGCCACCGCCCTTTGAAGCGCCTTGACCTCGGCCAGCATCCACGATTGGTAGTCGTAGCCGGGAACTGGCATCGTCTCGTACACCCCCACGACCGGGATCCCATCCTGATGTGCCGTGGCCAGGAGCGACTGCGTCAGCGAGTCGGTGACCTGCTGGTTGTAGAGGAACACCTTGACCTTGTGTCCCGAGAACAGCCCGTTCTGGAGGGTCACGTCCTGGGGAGAGGGGTCGACGCCGTTCATGACGTCGGCTTGGAAGGTGAATGGGGTCAGGTTCACCGTCCCGGCCGCATCGAGCATGTAGTCGCCGACCGGCTCGGTGGTCGCGACCGCGGTGTGGGGGTATTTCGCTGCGAACGCCTTCAGGGCGGCATACCAGGGCTGGAGCGAGGCGTCGAACGTCTTCGCGTTGGCCGCGAAGTAGGCGGCGTGGGACGGCTGCGATCGCCGACAGGTCCTCGACGAGCGCTTGCGCGACCGCGGGCATCGTCCGCGGCATGTACCACAGGTGCGGGTTCGGCGTCGAATCCGGCAGCGCCGAGCAGCGTCTGGACGTCGATGATCTTGCGCGAGGCGCCGGGCGAGGCCGACTCGATCTTGTTCATGAACGTGTCGTAGCCGACCCCGTTCTGCACGATCAGCCGCGCCGACGCGACTTCCTGGGCGACGCTGGGGCTGGCCTCGAACGTGTGCGGGTCGGTGTTCGGGTTGCTCTCGATCGCGCTGACGGCCACGTAGCGCCCGCCGATTTGGGAGATGACGTTCGCGTATTCGTTCTCTGCGCCGACGGCGACGATCTGGCCGGCCTTGGCGCTCGTCGCCCCAGTCGCGGTCGCTCCGCATCCGGCCGTCGCGACGCCGGCGGCGAGCGATAGGAGGACCACGAAGGCTGAATATCGGCTGATCCGCTTCACGGCACGCTAGTCTAACAGAGAATGAGACCGATTCTCACTCTTGAGTTACACGACGCTCCGGCCGCTGGGGCCGACATGACCAGGACTAACCTTCCGCTGGTGGCGACGCAAACGGAGACCGACTGGGCCGAGCACGCTCGGACCGTGCTTCAGCGCGCCGGCCACCATCGCGGCGCCGCGCGCGACAAGCTCATCGACCTGCTGTCCCGCCACGACTGCGCGCTCAGCGCGCTCGAGATCGAGGACGCCCTCGGTCGCGGCCGGCGCGGCGAGCGGTCGGTGGGGCGGGCCAGCATCTACCGGACCCTCGAGTTGCTGTACGCCCACGACCTGGTCAATCGCGTCGACGTCGGCGACGGGATCGCCCGCTATGAGACGGCCGACCCGGCCGGTCAGCATCACCACCATCACCTCCTCTGCGACCAGTGCGGCAAGCTCGTGCCGTTCCACGACCCCGCCCTGGAGCGCTCCATCGACCAGCTCTCGACCCGGCTCGGCTTTCGCACGACCGACCACGAGGTCACCCTGCGCGGGGACTGCCCTGACTGCAGCTAAGCGTCCCTCCGGGAATGATTGGCGGCTTTGACGGCGCCTGAACGCGCCTGGGGCCTCCCGCTCGCCCTCACGTACCACCAGTACGATCGGGGCGAGCGGGAGGCCCCAGACACGCCCAGTCACTCGTCAAATTCCACCACTAATTCCCGGACGAACGCTAAGCGTCCCAATGGGCGGGCGGGTCCCGATCGTGAGGAGCGGATCCTGGCCCGGGTGCAGGCGATCCCGGAGGGATTTGTCCGCACCTACGGCGATGTCTCGCCCGGCGCGCCCCGCATCGCCGGCGCGGTCTTGCACAACAACGACGATCCGGCCATCCGATGGCACCGCGTGGTCCGAGCCGACGGGTCGCTGGCCAAGGGGGATGAGCAGCGCCGGCGGCTCGAAGCCGAGGGCGTCCCGTTCCGCGGTTCGCGCGTCGACATGCGGGCGGCTCGCATCCCCGAGTTCTGATGTGGCTTCAACGGGAAATTGGGTTCGGCGCGCGGTCGCGGGGGTTCCATCTCGTCACCCGCGAGGTGCTGGACGCGCTGCCCGAGATCGGCGGCGTCGGGGTCGGGCTGCTCCATCTCCTGATCCAGCACACTTCGGCGTCGCTCGCGCTCAACGAGAACGCCTCGCCGGACGTGCGACGCGACTTCGAGACGTACTTCAACGAGGTCGTCCCCGAGGACGCGCGGTACTGGACGCACACGCTCGAGGGCTCCGACGACATGCCGGCGCACATCAAGGCCGCGCTCCTCGGGCCGTCGCTGACGGTTCCGGTGACGAGAGGCGAGCTCGCCCTCGGCACGTGGCAGGGGATCTACCTGTGCGAGCACCGCAACCGCGGCGGGTCGCGGCTTGTGGTCGCGACGCTGCACGGCGAGCCCGACTAGGCGCTTCTAGCGGCCCTTCCACACCGGGTCGCGACGCTCGGCGAACGCCGTGGCCCCCTCGCGCGCGTCCTCGGAGTTGAACACCGGCTCGAAGATCTCCCGCTGGCGGTCGAAGTACTCGGCGTCGGGCCAGTCTGCCGATTCGACCATGATCCGCTTGGTGGCGGCGAGCGCGAGCGGTCCGTTGGCGGCGATCGTCTCCGCGAGTTGGAGCGCTATGTCGAGCGCCTGACCCGGGTCGGCGAGCCGGTTGACGAGACCGAGTTCGTGCGCCCGCTCGGCCTCGATCAAGTCGCCGGTCAGCGCGAGCTCCATCGCGACGTTGCGCGGCATCGTGCGGGGGAGGCGAAGCAGCGCGCCGCCGGCGGCGACCAGCGAGCGCTTGACCTCGGGGATGCCGAGCCGAGCGCCCTTGGCGGCGACGATCAGGTCGCACGCGAGCGCCACCTCGAGACCCCCGGCCACGGCGAACCCCTCGATCGCCGCGATCAGCGGCTTGTCGGCGGCCCGCTCGACGATGCCGGCAAAGCCGCGCCCGGGCACGTGCGGCCGCTCACCGGCGCGGAACGCCTTGAGGTCCATGCCCGAGCAGAAGCCGTTGCCGGCGCCGGTCAGCACGCCGAGCGACAGCTCCGCGTCGCCGTCGAGATCGTCGAGGGCGGCGGCCACGCCCTCCGCCACCGCGGCGCTAACCGCGTTGCGCTGGTCGGGGCGGTTCAGGGTGATGATCAGGATGCGGCCGCGACGCTCGGTGATGACCGCGTCGTCGGCGGGCTCGGCACTCACGCCGCGAACAATCTCAGATCCGGCTCGCGCTCGCCTCGCAGGACCGCCAGATCCACCTCGACGCTGTCGATCCCGCGCGCACTCGCCAGCACGCGCGCCTGCGGCTTGATCACCTGCGCGACCAGAATCCCGCGGCAGGCCGCGAACGCCGGGTCGAGCCGGATCCGCTCCAGGTAGCGGGTGAGCTGCTCGACGGCCTCGATCCCCGCGACCCGCTTGACCTCGACCGCCACCCATTCGTCGCCGGCGTCGCGGCACATCAGGTCCACGGGCCCGATGTCGGTCGGCCACTCGCGGCGAACGAGCCGAAGCCCCTCGCCACACCACCCCGGCCGCTCGGCCAGGAGCTCCTGGAGGTGCGCTTCGACCCCGTCCTTGGCCAGCGCGGCGTCTTCGTCCGGGAGGCCCATGTCGTGGGTCACGTCCGAGAGCACCTCGGCCACGTCGATCTCGAGCCGATCGGGGTCCTTTCCCGCGCGCTTGCGCACGACGATCTGGGTGGGCGACTCCTCGATCACGGTGGGCGGCGTCATCCAATTCAGCGGCTTGTAGCCACCGGCGTCGGCGTGGATCAGGACCGACCCGTCGGCCTTGATCATGATCAGCCGCAGCGCCTCGGGGAGCAGGGCGTTGAGGCGTCCGCAGTAGCGGACCTCGCAGCGGGCGACGATCAGGCGCACCGACCCACCCTAAGGACTCGGGCGGACGCTTGCAGTCCTCCCAGGGACCCGGCGCAACCGCGTTGCCAAGGACAGCGAGGGCCTCGGTCCCCCGACCGAGGCCCTCGCCGGTGGTCCCCCGTGTCAGCCGTGACTGAGAACCTGCCCCAGATTGCCCCCAGTGACCCCGACGGCCCATTCGTTTGCCGCGCCGGGGAACGTGGCCGCGGCGAACAGCTCGCCGGTGAAAACGCCGCTCGAGTCGACCGACCAGGCGCTGCCGTTCCAGCGGAGGATCATCGCCTGCTCAGGCCCGCCGTTGACGCTCGGGAGGTTCGTCCCAACCGCGTACACATCGCTCGCCGAACGCGCCGCGACGCCGGTCAGCGACGGGTAGGCGCCCGGCGTCGGACTCGTGACGATCTTCCAGGCGCTGCCGTTCCATTGCTCGATCAGCGTGCTGCCGCCGGCCGCGCTGGTGGTGCCGGTGAACTCGCCAACCGCCCATGCGTCGGTCGGCGAGATGGCCGTGATCGACCCGAGCGTGGCGCTCGACTGGCTCGGCGGCTGGGCCGCCGGCACGACCGACCAGGTGCTCCCGTTGTAGTGGAGCGTCTCGGGGATCGTGGCGTCGGTCGCCGGGTTGATCGAGCTACCCACGACCCAGATGTCGGCGGCCGAGTCGGCCGAGATCGCGTCGCCCGAGGACGGGGTGAACGCAGGGTCGGGGAGCGTGATCGTGCTCCAAGCGTTTCCGTTCCAGTGCTCGATCAGCCCGCCACTCCCGCTTTCGCCGACCGCCCAGGCGTTGGTCGGGCTCTCATCGACGACACCGTTCAGGCCGGCGGCGTAGCCCGTGAGCGCGTCCTTCGAATTGACCGACCAGGCCGAACCGTTCCAATGCTCGATCAGCGTCCCGAAGTCGCGGCGGGCGATCATCGTGAACCCGACCGCCCAGGCGTCGGTCGCGCTGCTCGCGCTGACGGAGCGCAACGCGCCGTACTCGCCGAGGTTCGGGGTCGGTGTCAGCGACCAGGATGTTCCGGTCCAGTGGTAGGCGACCGCGGGCGCCTGCGGCTGCCCGGCCCCGACGAACTGCTGCCCGACCGCCCATGCGTCGGTGCTGGTTCGGGCGGCCGCCCCGAGCAGGATGACGTTGTTCCCGGTGGAGGGAACGCTGACCGCCGTCCATCCGGTTGCGGCGTACGCCGCCATGGCGAGGGCGCCCATGGCGCCGAGTAACGAGGGGATCAGGATGACCAGCTTCTTCATGTCTACTCCCGGCAGTAGTGGATTTAGCTGCTTGCCCACCGAAGATGCCGTGGGGCCTCGATCCTTCCCGGAGTCGGCGTCCGATTACGAGCTGGTCACGCCCCGCCCTATGATCCGGTGCCACATGCGCCACCAGCTACGACCCCTGTTCGACCGCGTGGTGATCAAAGAGCTCGATCCTGATCGCGTGCGTCGGTCCGGGCTGATCGTTCCGCCCGGCTCCGAGGAGCCGCCACCCCAGCACGGGATCGTGCTCGCGGTCGGCCCCGGCCTGGACTGGTGGGACCACGTGGGGATCGCGATGCCGGTCCGGCCCGGCGACCACGTCGTCTTCCCGGCCTCCGCCGGTGTGTGGATCGAGGTCGAGGAGGAGCGCCTGCTCGTCTGCCGCGTGGGCGAGCTGCTGGGTGTGCTCGAGTCGGTCGAGAACTGCCCCGGATGCGGCGGTAGGCCGCTCGCGGTCGGCGAATCGTGCCCGGTGTGCGGGCGCGAAGGCTCGATCGCCTAACCCGGCGGTGGCGAGGGCCGCGATGGTGCGGCTGACTAAGCCGCCGTGCGCTCGGACAGGGAGCGAGGCTGCGCCGCCTGGACCCGCGCCAGGAGGTCGGCGACCTCCTCGTTCTCGCCCAATGCCAGCGCCCGCTCGCACGCCTCGACGCATTCGCTGAATCGATCGGTGCGCGCGAGCGCGTGGGCGTAGCTCGACCAGGCGCTCTGTGATTCCGGCTCCAGACGCGTGGCGCCCTCGGCGGCCGAGACCTCGGCGCCGACGTCGCCGGCCAGGTGGTAGGCGAGCGCCAGCGTGAGTAGACCCTCGACCGTCGGCCCGACCGCCCGGGCCTGCTCGAGCGCCTCGATCGCCCCTGCGCGGTCCATCAGCCTCAGGCGAAGCCGGCCCAGTCGCTCCCAGGCCGAGGCGTCGGCCGGGGCGCGGGCGGCGGCGCGGGCGGCGGCATCGGCGGCCAGGTCGATCGCCCCCATGTCCTCGTAGATCCGGGCGGCGAAGCGCTCGGGGGTGGGGCGATCGGCCTCGGCACGTGACCAGTCCCGCACCGCCCGGGCGGCCGCCGGCAGGTTTCCGGCCTGCCAGAAGGCGGTCGTGAGCAGCCGCAGGACGACCGGATTGTTCGGCTCGGCGTCGCGCGCGTAGATGAGTCGCTGGGCTGCCAGCGCGGCGTCACCCTCGGCGAGGGCGTGCTGGGCGGCGGTCATGAAGCGCTGTACGCGATCGGCCGCGGGGTCGGGCTTGGAGAAGTCGACGAACTGGAGCGAGCCGGCCGGGACGGTTCGCACGCCGACCGAGAAGCGAACTCGCGCCCATTGCTGCACCTCCTCGTCGTCGCCTGAGAAGTAAATGCCGGTCACGGTCCCCACGCCCCATTCGGGATACGAGGTACAGCGCGCGTAGCGGTGGACGACCGAGTGATCGGGCACCCGCGAGCCGAACGGGTCGTTCCTGGCGCGGTCCTCGGCGGCGGCGCGCTCGCGCTGCTCGGCCTCGTACGCGCGCCGGCCGGCCTCCTCTCGTGCCTTGCGCGTGGCCGCCGCCGACACCTTGACCGCGTTGCGCGTGACCCGGCCGCCGCGCGAGGTCTCGGCCAGCTGCTCGAGCTGATCGGCCGCCTCGTTGATCGCCTGGAGGTGGCGTTGATGCTCGTGCTGGCGCCCGGGGGGCGCGATATCCGGATGCCAACGCTTGGCCATCCGTCGCCGTGCGAGCTGGACCGCCCGCTGATCGAACGGCGGCTCGAGCTCGAGGAGGAGGAGGGCTTGCTCAACGTCGAGGATGCGAGGCATGACCAGATTACGTTAGCGGCGCTGCCAAGCCGTTTGCGCCGCGAGCGGCCCGTCGGCGCCCGGTGCACGGCGCCGCCCAGGACCCGACCCGCAACAAATTAGCTTCATTTGCAGCCAGGTCGACTGGGTGGACGTAACGTGCCCGTCGTGGCGAGCACAGCGGGCAACGGGCGACCCGGCGGCGTGATTACGACGGTGGTCAGCGTCGGGGCGATCGTGGCCGCAGGCCTGGGCGTCGGTGTACTCGCGCTCCTGACAATCGGACTCGGCCAGGACGATCAATGCCAGGCCCCGGTGGGCGGCGCGGTCACCGGCCCCGGGGCAGGGATCGCGCTCGGGCCACCGGGCACCGGGCAGCTGGTGGGCGCCACCGAGTACGGCGGCCCCGGCGATCCGAGCAGCGGCGTGATGGGCTCGTCGGGGGCGAACCTGATCGAGTTCCCCGACAGCTACGCCGAGCTCGGCGGCATCAGTTTTCAGACCGCCACCGCGATGGGCGGGCTGCCCTACCTGACGCCGCTGCGGATCACCTGGGGGAACCGCTCGGCGATCGCCTACAAGCGCGACATCGGCCGCGGCGGCGGCCCGATCGACGGTCTGCCCCGCGTGCTGGACCTGTGGTGGGAGTTGGCCGGGCGGCTCGGGATCCCCTACGAGAACGGGTTGTGGTCCGGTCCGGTGCAGATCGAGCGCCCGCCGCCGGCCGGCGCCGGCAACCTCCTCGGCCAGAGCGCTGTCAGCACCATCGACGCGAGCGCGTTGATCGCACCGCCGGCCGCGGCGCAGGACCCCGCCGTGTGCGCGCCGGCGGCTGCGCCGACCGGCGTCCCGATCACCAGCGCCGATCACGCCCAGCTGCTCCCGAACGGCCTCGCCGCCGCGCCGGCGGACGCGCCTCTCGCCGTGCAGGGCATCATCGCCGCCGGCAACCAGATCGTCGGCAAGCCGTACGTTTACGGCGGCGGGCACGGGTTGCCGCTGTCGGAGATCGCGCCCGCCTACGACTGTTCGAGCAGCGTCGAGCACCTTTTGTTCGGGGGCGGACTCCTGCCCGTGACCTACGACGCGGCGTCGGGCACGCTCGAGTCCTTCGGGGCGCCCGGACCCGGCCGGTGGGTCACGATCTACGCGAGCGCCGACCACGTGTTCATGTACGTGGCCGGCTTGCGCTGGGACACGCACAACGCGGCGGGCCCGGGTGACGGCAGCACCGGGATCGGCTGGCATCCGCTGATCCGCAGCTCGGCCGGGTTCGTTGTGCGCCATCCGGTGGGGCTGTGACGATGCAACGCGGGATCGCTCCCGCGCTGTGCGCGCTCGCCTGCGCGGGCTGCGCCGGCGCTCACCACAGCAGGTCCTTGCCCCCGAGGCCGTCCCCGCTGGCCCAGGCCACCCACGAGTACCCCTCGCCCGCGCCGAAACCCCAAACCGGGGCCGGCGGCCTGCCGAGGCCAGTCCAGGCGATCCGCCGTTTCACCACCGCTTACATCAACTGGAACGCGCAGACCGTCGCGGCCGACATGCGGTCGCTTGCTGCCCAAAGCGTGGGCCAGGCCCGCTCCGCGATGCAGCTCGCGGCCGCCGGGACGATCGGCGACTATGAACTTCAGCGGGGCGGGGTCGCGAACCAGGGCACCGTCGAGGCGGTCGCGCCGCTGGCCGGCCGCCGCGATCAGTACGTCGTCGTCACGCTCGAGTCGACCACCGCGACCAACACGACCGCGTACGAGGGTCTGCTCCCGGCCTGGCACGTGACCCTCGCCACGGTGGCCGAGCAAGCCCCCGGCCAGTGGGTGCTAAGCGGCTGGCAGCCGGAAAGCTAGACCTAGACCGGCTGTCCGTTCGCGGTGAGCGTGACCTCGACGTTGCCCCGCGTCGCGTTCGAGTACGGGCAGATCTCGTGAGCCGCCGCGACGATCCGCTTGGCCTCCTCGGCGTCGTCGACCTGCGGGAGCGTGACGTCGAGCTCGACGGCGACCGTGTAGGCGTGATCCTCGGTCGTGACCAGGCTGACCTTGCTGTCGATCGAGGCGTCGCCGACCTCTTTGTGCTCACGCCGGGCCGCGACGCCCAACGCGCCCTCGAAGCACGCCGCGTAACCGACCGCAAACAGCTGCTCAGGGTTGGTCCCGCCACCCTCGGTGGGCGCCCTCAGCTGAACGTCGAGCTCCCCGTCGCTGCTCCTGCCGTGGCCCTGCTCGCGGCCACCCGTGACCGTCGCCTCCGCCGTGTAGACAACCTTTGCCATCGTCTTCTCCTCAGGAATTCTCGGTTGAGGGCGCAAGCTTACTCACGCCGGCTTAGTGAGCGGCGACGTTCAAGACCACCGCGATCACGAATGACAGCACCGCCGCCGCCCGCAGCAGGAGGCCTGCCCGGTCGCCCGGGCGACCGGTGACCATCCCAACGATCGCCACCGTCATGCAGATGACCGCGATCAGCGCGAACCCGGCGGCCGCGGCGCGCACCGGCGCCCTCCTATCCTGTCCAAAGGCATGTCGACCCAATACATCTTCACCACCTACAAGCTGTCACGCCGCTACCCGCCCGACCGCGAGGTCCTGACCGACATCTCCCTGTCGTTCCTTCCGGGGGCGAAGATCGGCGTGATCGGTTACAACGGCGCCGGCAAGTCGACGCTGTTGCGGATCATGGCCGGCCTCGACACCGAGTTTGACGGTCACGCGCAGCTCGGGGCGGGCGCGACCGTGGGCATGCTCGAGCAGGAGCCCCAGCTCGATCCGGCCAAGACCGTCCGCGAGAACATCGAGGAGGGCGTGGCCGAGACCAAGGCGCTTCTCGACCGCTTCAACGAGCTCTCGATGAACTACTCCGACGAGACCGCCGACGAGTTCGCCCGGGTCCAGGAGCAGATCGACGCCGTCGACGCCTGGAACCTCGACACCACGCTCGAGATCGCCATGGACGCGCTGCGCACCCCGCCTGGCGACGCCGACATCGCCACGCTCTCGGGCGGCGAAAAGCGACGCGTCGCCCTGGCGCGGCTCCTTCTGAGACAGCCCGACCTCCTCCTGCTCGACGAGCCGACCAACCACCTCGACGCGGAGTCGGTGGCGTGGCTCGAGCGCCATCTCCAGGACTACAAGGGCACCGTCGTGGCGATCACCCACGACCGCTACTTCCTCGACAACGTCGCGGGCTGGATCCTCGAGCTCGACCGCGGCCGCGGCATTCCCTACGAGGGCAACTACTCCGGTTGGCTCGAGCAGAAGCGCGCCCGCCTCCAGCAAGAGTCCAAACAGGAGAACGCACGCCAAAGGACGATCGAGCAGGAGCTCGGGTGGGTCCGCCTCAATGCGAGCGCCCGGCGCAACAAACCCAAGGCCCGGCTGAACGCCTACGAGGCGCTGCTCGCCCAGGACCGCAACGTCAAGCTCGACCAGGTCCAGATCCACATCCCGGCCGGTCCGCGCCTCGGCGGTGTGGTGCTCGAGGCGAACAACCTCAACAAGTCATTCGGCGATCGCCTCCTGATCGACGACCTCAGCTTCACGCTTCCTCCCGGGGGAATCGTCGGCGTGATTGGGCCTAACGGTGCCGGCAAGACCACGCTGGTGCGGATGATCACCGGCCAGGAGCAGCCCGATTCCGGGACCCTCAAACTCGGTGAGACGGTCGAGCTGGCCTACGTCGACCAGTCCCGCGACGCCCTGGATCCCGACAAGACGGTCTGGCAGGAGATCTCCGGCGGCGAGGACCAGATCAAGCTGGGCGACCGCACGGTCAACAGTCGTGCGTACGTGTCGGGCTTCAACTTCAAGGGCTCAGACCAGCAGCAGAAGGTGGGAAAGCTCTCCGGCGGCGAGCGGAACCGCCTCCACCTCGCGAAGCTCCTCAAAACCGGTGGCAACCTGCTGCTCCTCGACGAGCCGACCAACGACCTCGACGTCGACACCCTGCGCGCGCTCGAGGAGGCCCTGCTCGCGTTCGCCGGGTGCGCGGTGGTCGTGTCCCACGATCGTTGGTTCCTGGACCGGATCGCCACTCACGTGCTCGCGTTCGAAGGCGAGTCCCAAACCCGTTGGTTCGAGGGCAACTTCGAGGCCTACGAGACCTTCCGCCACGAGCAGCTTGGCGCCGAGGCCGACCGGCCGCACCGCATCACCTACAAGAAGCTGGTTCGCGGCTAAGGCGCCGCCGTCAGGCGCCGCCGACCCAATCTAATCTGTAGGCGTGCCCTCCAAGGCCGTCCTCATCACCGGCTGCTCCTCTGGCATCGGCCACGCCACTGCCGACCTGCTCGCCCGCGACGGGTGGACGGTCTACGCCACCGCTCGCAATTCCGAGACCCTGGCGGACCTAAAAGCGCTGGGCTGCCGGACGCTGCCCCTCGACGTCACCGACGAGGCGTCGATGAGCGCCGCCGTGAACGCGGTCATCGCCGCCGAGGGCGCCGTCGGCGTGCTCATCAACAACGCCGGCTACAGCCAGTCGGGCGCCGTGGAGAGCGTTCCGCTCGACGCGGTCCGCCGGCAGTTTGAGACCAACGTGTTCGGTCTGATCCGCATGTGCCAGCTCGTCCTCCCGGGCATGCGGGATCAGCAGTGGGGTCGCATCGTCAACCTGTCGAGCATGGGCGGCCGGCTGACCTTCCCGGGCGGCGGGCTCTACCACGCGAGCAAGTACGCGGTCGAGGCACTCTCGGACGCGCTGCGCTTCGAGGTTCAGGGCTTCGGCGTCCGGGTGATCGTGATCGAGCCGGGGCTGATCGTGACCAAGTTCGGCGAGACGGCGGCTGGATCGGTTGAACAAGCGGGCGGGCCGTACGCCGACTTCAACCGCGACGTCGCGCGGGCCATCGAGGACGTCTACCAGGGTCCGCTGGCGAAGCTCGGCGCCGGGCCCGACGCGGTGGCCAAGACGATCGCCGGCGCCTTGAACTCAGAGCATCCGAAGACCCGCTACCCGGTCACGGTGAGCGCGCACCTGATGATCAACCAGCGCCGGCTCATGCCCGATCGCCTGTGGGACCGCGTGATGCGCACCCAGTTCCCAGTGCCCAAGCCCTAGTGTCGCCGTCGGCACGCCAGGCGTAGACGATCGTCGTCGCTTGCGCCTCGGCAACCTGAGAACCGACCTCTCGCCACTGCGCGACAGCCGCGACCTCCGCCTGGTCGTGCTCGGCGGTTTTCTCTCGGGCCTCGGCTCGCAGGCGACGCTCGTCGCGCTCCCCTACCAGGTCTATACGCAGACGCATTCGGCGCTCCTGGTCGGGTTGCTCGGCGCGGTCGAGGTGATCCCGCTGGTGGCGGCGTCGCTACTCGGAGGCGCGGTCGCCGACCGGGTCGACCGCCGCACGCTGCTGCTGCTCGATCAGGTCGGCCTGGTTCTCACCGCGGCGGCGCTCGCGTTGGCGGCGTCGCTCGGCCATCCGTCCCTCGTCGTGGTGTACGCGCTGGCGGCGCTGCTCGCCGCATTCACGGCGCTCCAGAGCGTGGCCAGCACCGCGATCGTCCCCGGCCTGGTCGCGCCGGCTCAGCTACGTAACGCGCTGGCGCTCAACTACGGGCTCAGCACGCTGACGATGGTCGTCGGCCCGGCGCTGGGCGGGATTCTGATCGCCGCGCTTGGCCTGCCCTGGGCTTACGCGGTGGATGCCCTCAGCTGCGCCGCCATGGTGGTGGCGGTGGCCGCGATGACGCCACAGCCGCCCTCTTATGGGAACACGCCCACCCACCACGAGCCTCTCGGGCGGTCAATCGCCGACGGGCTGCGCTACGTGCGCGGCAACCAGGCCCTGCTCGGCTCCTTCGCGATCGACCTGGTGGCGATGATCTTTGGAATGCCGCGCGCCCTGTTCGCGGTCCTCTCCGTCAGCGTCTACCACGCGGGCGCGGTGGGCGCCGGCGCGCTCTACTCCTCCGTCGCCGCCGGTGCCACGGTGGCGGCCCTGACCACGGGGTGGCTCCACGGCGTGAACCGACTCGGCCGGGTGGTGGTCGGCGCCGTCATCGCCTGGGGCGTCGCGGTGGCGCTGGCCGGACTGGCCGGATCGTTGTGGGTCGCGGCGGCGCTGTTCGCGCTCGCAGGCGCGGCGGACTCGATCAGCGCGGTGTGCCGGAGCACGATCAACCAGACGGTCACGCCCGACCACATGCGCGGTCGCATGTCCGCCGTCTTCTCGCTGGTGGTGAGCGGCGGCCCCCGGCTCGGGGACATCGAGTCGGGTGCGGTGGCCGGCGCCGCCGGCCCGCGCTTCGCCGTCGTCTCGGGCGGGGTGCTGTGCGTGCTCGGCGTCGGGGTCGTGGTCGCGGCGTTCCCGGCGCTGCTGCGCTACGACTCAGGCGACTGGATCGCTACCACGAGCGCGTCGCGCAGCTCCGACGGGTTGCGCGCCACCGCGTCAGCATCGACAAGCTCGTCGACGCCGAACTGACCGGTCGCGACCGCGATGCAGCGCACTCCGTCGGCGCGCGCGCAGGCGATGTCGCGGGGCGTGTCGCCGATCACGATCGTGCGCGCGCGTGGGTACGCGACCCCGGCCCGCGCCGCCCGGCGGCGCGCGATCGCGGGGAGCGCGGCCCGGTCCTCGGAATCCGAGCCGAACGCCCCCTGGCCCGACGGGAACCATTTCCCAATCCCGGCGCGGGCGAGCTTCAGATGAGCCACCGGCTCGTAGTTGCCGGTGAGCAGGGCAAGCTCGACGTCGTCGCGGCCGCCCAGCCAGGACAACAGCTGCGCGACGCCGGGGATGACGAGATCGCTCAGGTCGGCCGGAACGGTCTGGGCGTAGATACGGCAGCAGGCCTCGCGGACGTCGTCCGCGCGCTCGTCGATCCGCCGCGCCGAGATCCCCAGGTTGAGCAGGATCAGGCGGGCGATCTCCCCGTCGGTCCGTCCGGCCGGGCCGATCACGTCGCGCAGATCGCGCGGGTCGACGCCGTGCACCTCGCGGATCGCGTTGGCAAGCGCCTCGCTGTGGGCCCTCCCGGCGCGCGCGACCAGCGTGCCGTCGATGTCGAACAGCAGCAGCAACGCGTCCGAGGTCAGCGCTCGAACGACGTGCCCGGCTCGAGTCGCTTCGCGAACGCCGCAATCAGGCGGGCCGCGGAGTCGATGTCGGCCAGCGACACCATCTCGACCGGCGAATGCATGTAGCGGCACGGGATCGAGACCAAGCCGGTCGGGATGCCCGCCCGGCTCAGGTGGATCGCATCGGCGTCGGTGCCGGTGCCTTTGCCGAGCGATTCCAGCGTGTACGGGATGCTCTCGGCCTCGGCCGCCTCGTATAGGTGCTCGAAAACGACCGGATGCAGCGAGGTTCCGCGCGCGATGACCGGACCCGAATCCAGCGGGTGCCTGGTGATCGCGCCGAGCTCGATCCCGGGCTGATCGGTGGCGAAAGTCAGATCGACGACGATGGCGACGTCCGGGTTGTGCGCGAACGCGCTCGTGCGGGAGCCGGCGAACGTCGTCTCCTCCTGGGTGACCGCGAGCGCCAGCACGTCGCCGGGGGCGCCGCCCGACTCCGCTACCAGCCGTGCGCTGTCGGCGGCCACGTAGCAGCCAACCCGATTGTCCAGCGAGCGCGACACGATTCGGTCGTGCCGGAACTCGGTCGGCTCGGCGTCGATCACTCCGACGTCCCCGATCCGGACGAGCTTGCCGGCTTCCTCGGCGTCCTTGGCCCCGATGTCGATGTGGAGCTCCTTGAGCTCGGGGACCTTCCGGCGGTCCTCGTCCTTGAGCAGGTGGATCGGCTTGCGGCCGATCACTCCGGGCACATCGCCCTCGCGTCTGCGGATACGCACCCGCTGGCCGATCAGGACGCTGGCGTCCCAGCCTCCGACCTGACCGAAGCGCAGATAGCCGTCGTCGTCGATGTGCGAGATGTGCAGCCCGATCTCGTCGATATGGCCGACCACGGCCACGCTCAGCCCGGCAGCGGTGCCCGGCACACGCGCGTATGAGGAGCCGACGCGGTCGCCGCCGACCTCCGCAGCGAAGGTCGCGCAGTAGTCCCGCCACACCTTGGCTGGGGCGGACTCGTGCCCCGACGGCCCTGGGGCGCGGAGCAGGTTCATGAGCAGTTCCGGCGTACTCATCTTCCGAAGGCTATTCAGTAATGCGCTCGATTGCGGAGCATGCCGTTTCGGGGGTGTTCAGCGCGGCCCTTCCGGGTAGCACTCCCGAGGCATGTCTCCGGACTTGAAAGTCGACCAGCGCGATACCGAGCTTGACTCGATCCGCGGCCTCTTGGCCGAGCGCGGGATCGAGTTGCGCGAGCGCAGTGGCGAGTCCGATCGCGATTCGGATCGCCATCTCCCGGACGCGGGCTACCGTGCCCAGGAACCGGCCGCGCGTGTCCACGAACCGGCCGAGCGCACGCTCGACTCGATGTCGTTGTTCATGGCCGAGGTTCGCCGCCACCCGCTGCTGAACCGCGCCGAGGAGGCGGATCTGGCCCGCCGGATCGAGCGAGGTGACCTGGCCGCGAAGGAGCGTCTGGTCAACTCGAACCTCCGGCTCGTCATCTCGAACGCGCGCAGCTACGAGGGCCTGGACCTGCCGCTCCTTGACCTCATCCAGGAGGGCATGCTCGGGCTGATCCGCGCGGCCGAGAAGTTCGACTACCGCAAGGGCTACAAGTTCTCCACCTACGCCACATTCTGGATCCGCGAGTCGATCCAGCGGGCTATCGCCAACCGGGCCCGGCCGATCCGGGTCCCGGTTCACATCGGTCAGCGCGAGCGCCGGATCGGGCGTGCCCGAGCGGCGCTGATCGCCCAGCTCGGGCGCGAGCCCACCGACGAGGAGATCGCCGAGGCGGCCGAGCTCGAAGTCCGCGAGGTGCATGCCAGCCGGGAGATCGCCCGGGTCGTCACCAGCCTCGACCGCCCGGTCGGCGAGGAGGAAGAGACCACCCTCGGCGCGCTGCTGGCCAGTGATGCCACCCCGGTCGACGAGGAGGTACAGCTCACCGCGCGCGACGACGCGCTGCATCGGGCGCTCGAGCGCTTGCCCGAGGCCGAACGCAGGGTCGTGGCGCTCCGCTACGGGATCGATGGCGACGACCCGACGCCGTTGCGCGAGGCGGGCCGGCGCCTGGGGATCTCCTCAGACGCGGTGCGCAAGCTCGAGCGCAAGGCGCTCGCCGAGCTGGCCGGGAGCCGCGAGCTCGAGCCGCTGCGCCCGGCCGCCTGAGAGCCTTGAGCGCCGCGAACTTTGGCGCTGGAGGTAACAAATACGTGACTCCAGCGCCATCGGCCCGGCTACGCGGGCTACCCGAGCAGCGAGCGCAACACGAATTGCAGGATGCCGCCGTGCTGGAAGTAGCGCTGCTCCTTCGGCGTATCGATGCGCACCGTGACGCCGAATTCCAAGGGCGCTTGGGCCCCGGAATCCGCGCGCACCGTCAGCTCCCGCGGGATCGGATCCGCGCCGGCAATCCCCTCGATCGTGAAGATCTCGGTCCCGGTCAGGCCGAGCGACTCGGCCGACTCGCCCGCGGCGAACTGCAGCGGCAACACACCCATCCCGACCAGGTTCGAGCGGTGAATCCGCTCAAAGCTCTCGGCGATCACCGCCCGGACGCCCAAAAGCCGGGTTCCCTTGGCCGCCCAGTCGCGCGATGACCCGGAGCCATACTCCTTGCCCGCGAGCACGATCAGCGGGATGTCGGCCTCCATGTACTTCATGGCCGCGTCGTAGATCGACATCTGCTCGCCCTGGCCGTCGGCGGGCGGGCCTAAATACACCGTTACGCCGCCCTCGGTGCCTGGCGCCAGCTGATTCCTCAGCCTGATGTTCGCGAACGTGCCGCGCATCATCACCTCGTGGTTGCCGCGCCGCGACCCATACGAGTTGAAGTCCCGCGACTCGACGTGGTTCTCGTTCAAATACCGCGCCGCCGGACCGTCGCGCTTGATCGAGCCCGCCGGCGAGATGTGGTCGGTGGTCACGCTGTCGCCGAGCACCGCCAGCACCCGCGCCCGCTCGACGTCCTCGGGCGGCAACGGCTCGCGCGGCATGTCCTCGAAGAACGGCGGCCGGCGCACGTAGGTCGAGCGCGGGTCCCAGTCGAACAGCTCGCCGGTCGGCACCTCGAGCGAGTTCCAGCGGTCATCGCCGTCGAACACCTCGCCGTAGCTCTTGTGGAACATGTCCGACTGGACGGCCTCGTCTACCGTCGTCGCGACCTCGGCGGCGCTCGGCCAGATATCGGCCAGGAACACCGGCTCGCCGTGCCGGTCCTCCCCCAGTGGCTCGTCATACAAATCAATATCCATCGTGCCGGCGATCGCGTAGGCCACGCACAGCGGCGGCGAGGCCAGGTAGTTCATCTTCACGTCGGGGTTGATGCGGCCCTCGAAGTTCCGGTTGCCCGACAGCACCGAGACGACGGCCAGGTCGTTGTCCTGGACCGCGGCCGAGATCTCGGCCGGCAGGGGACCGCTGTTGCCGATGCAGGTGGTGCAGCCGTACCCGACGAGGTTGAAGCCGAGCTCGTCCAGGTACTCGGTCAGCCCGGCGCGGTCGAGGTACTCGGTGACCACCTTGGAGCCGGGGGCGAGACTCGTCTTCACCCACGGCTTCACTGAGAGCCCGCGCTGCACAGCGTTGCGAGCCAGGATGCCCGCGCCCAGCATGACGGAGGGGTTCGAAGTATTGGTGCACGAAGTGATCGCCGCGATCACCACGCGGCCGTGTTCCAGGTTGGTCTCGGTCCCGTCCTCGAGTGTCACCGGCACTCGGGTGCGGCGACGCTCGGCCACCGGCGCTCCGCCCGACCCGGCGCCCGGCTCGTGACCGACGCCGTTGGGGACGTGCGTCGACACCGGGTCTGAGGCCGGGAAGCTGTCCTCGATCGCTTCGTCCTCAGGGTCTTCGTCGGGCAGATAGCCCTCGAGCGCCATCCGGAACCCCTGCTTGGACTCGGTCAGCGACACGCGGTCCTGCGGGCGCTTGGGCCCCGCGATGCTGGGCACGACGGTCGACAGGTCGAGCTCGATCTTGTCGGTGAACGTCGGCTCCTCGGAGGCCTCGTCGTGCCACAGACCCTGCTCGCGCGCGTAGGCCTCCACCAGCTCGATCAGCTCGTGCGAACGCCCCGAGAACGCGAGGTAGCGCAGCGTCTCGGCGTCGATCGGGAAGATCGCGCAGGTCGAGCCGAATTCGGGCGACATGTTGCCGATCGTGGCCCGGTCGGCGAGCGGCAGCCCCGCCAGGCCCTCGCCGTAGAACTCGACGAACTTTCCGACCACGCCGCGTGAGCGCAGCACCTCGGTGACGGTGAGGACCAGGTCAGTCGCGGTGGCACCCTCCTGCAACGAGCCCGTCAGCTTGAAGCCGAGCACCTGCGGGATCAGCATCGACATCGGCTGACCGAGCATCGCCGCCTCGGCCTCGATCCCGCCTACGCCCCAGCCGAGTACGCCGAGCCCGTTGATCATCGTGGTGTGGGAGTCGGTCCCGACGAGCGTGTCGGGGTAGGCCTGGGGTGGGTGGGGATCCAATCTTTCATTGACGAAGACGACCCGGGCGAGGTACTCCAGGTTCACCTGGTGCACTATCCCCGTGTCGGGCGGGACCACCTTGAAGTTGTCGAACGCGCCCTGGCCCCAACGCAGGAATGCGTACCGCTCCTGGTTGCGCTCGAACTCGAGCTCGGCATTACGGGCGAACGCGGCACTCGAGCCGAACACGTCGACCTGAACCGAGTGGTCGATCACCAGCTCGGCCGGGACCAGCGGGTTGATCTTGCGCGGGTCGCCGCCCATCTCGCGCATCGCGTCGCGCATCGCCGCGAGGTCGACGACCGCGGGCACCCCGGTGAAGTCCTGCATGATCACGCGCGCCGGCGTGAACGCGATCTCGATCGCCGGCTCGGCCTGGGCGTCCCAGCTGGCCAGCGCCTCGATGTCCTGGGCCCGGATCGACTCGCCGTCCTCGTTGCGTAGCAGGTTCTCGAGCAGGACCTTGAGCGAGAACGGCAGGCGGGCCGTGTCGTACTTCGCCTGCAGCGCGTCCAGGCGGAAGATTTCGTAGTCGCGCCCACCCACGGTGAGCGTCGCCTTGGCGTTGAAGCTGTTGGGGTTCAAGGTGCGTTTCTCCTGGTTCTGGGTCCTTCTTACTCTAGGACTCGAGACGCTCTCAGGCCCCCGCCAGGACTCCTACGCCCGTCTTAGGGACGTCTTCACGCGAGCTTCGCCCGCTGGCTGATTCTCCTCGCATGACCACTCCCCCGAAGTCCGAGGAGACCTAGCCATGACCATCCTGTCCTGGACCCTTGCTGCCCTGGCCGCCGGCGTGTTTGCCGCGATGGCTGCGGCCGGCATCTACGCCGAGGCGCATCGCGCGCCCGACCAGCCATGAGCAGTTCGCTCGTCACCACCACCCCCGGGTCCCGCGATGAGGCCCCCACGGGCCGCGGGTGGGCGGCACCAACTTCGCGACCCGACGTCGAGATCGCGATTCCCGTCTACAACGAGCGCCTCGCGCTCGAGGGCTCGGTCCGCATGCTGCACGCCTACCTGACGACGGCATTCCCGTTCACCTGGCAGATCACGATCGTCGACAACGCGAGCACGGACGGCACGCTCCACGTCGCCCGCCGGCTGATGTATGAGCTGCCCGAGGTGGGGGCCATGCACCTGCCGGCCAAGGGCCGCGGACGGGCGCTTCGCACCGCCTGGTTGGCGAGCCACGCCAAGGTCCTGGCCTACATGGACGTCGACCTCTCGACCGATCTCGCCGGGCTGTTGCCGCTGATCGCGCCGCTCATGTCGGGGCACAGCGATCTGGCGATCGGGACACGTCTGCACAGCGCGGCTCGGGTGCGCCGCAGCGCCAAGCGCGAGCTGATCTCTCGCTCGTATAACCGGCTGCTCCGGCTGGTCCTGCGCGCCCGATTCAGCGATGCGCAGTGCGGCTTTAAAGCCATCCGATCCGACGCCGCGCGACAGCTGCTTCCGCGCGTCGAAGACCAGGAGTGGTTCTTCGACACCGAGCTACTCGTGCTCGCGCAGCGCGAGGGCATGCGGATCCACGAGGTGCCGGTCGACTGGGTCGAGGATCTCGATTCGCGGGTCGACATCGTCTCGACCGCGCTCGAGGACCTGCGCGGCGTCGGCCGGCTGCTCCTGCACCGTGAGCCGGCTGCCCGCCCTGCGCTGCCCTCGCCCAGCCGTCCCCAGCTCGCGCCATGAGCACGACTACGTATCCCACTCCGCGGGCGGCCCGGCTGCGCTCGCGCGTACTACGCCGGCCGCGTGCCGGTGCGCTCTTCGCGCGCCCGGAGCTGCTCGGGCTCATGGCGCTGGCCGCGTTGCTCAATCTGTGGAACCTCAGCATCAACGGCTTTGCCAATACCTACTACGCCGCCGCGGTGCGCTCGATGAGCTCGAGCTGGCACGACTTCCTGTTCGCCTCGCTGGACAAGAGCGGCCTGATGACCGTCGACAAGCCGCCGCTGGCCTTCTGGATAGAGGCGCTGTCGGCGCGCATCTTCGGCTTCAACTCGCTCGCCATCCTCGTGCCCGAGGCGCTGATGGGCGTCGCGGCGGTGGCGTTCGTGTACGACATGACGCGCCGGATGTTCGGCCGAGTCGCCGGCGGCGTGGCCGGCCTGGCGTTTGCGCTGACCCCGATCACGGTGGCGATCGCTCGCCACAACAACCCGGACGAGGCCCTGATCCTCTGCTCCGTGGCCGCTCTGTGGTGCGCCGTGCGCGCACTCGAGACCGGACGGACGAAGTGGCTGGTGTGGTGCGGCGTCTGCGTGGGGCTCGGCTTCGAGGCCAAGATGGGCGTGGCCCTATTCGTGGTTCCCGGGATCGCGCTGGCCTGGATATGGACCCGGTGGGGCGAGACCTGGCGCGAGCGGTTCAAGGCGTTGCGCCAGCTCGTGTACGGCGGCGTCGCGATGATCGCGGTCGGGGGTGCATGGCCATTGCTCGTGACGTTGACGCCGGCGGCGGATCGGCCGTGGATCTCCGGGACCTCCGACAACAGCGTCTGGTCACTGATCTTTGGATATAACGGCTTGGGGCGTGTCTCCGGGCAAACGGGCGGGCCATCGGGCGGGGGCGGTGTGGGAGGCGGAGGAGGCGGCTTCGGCGGCAACCTGTTCGGTGGCGCCACCGGCCCGTTCCGGCTGCTCGAGTCGGCGCTCGGGGACCAGGCCGGGTGGTTGCTCGGCTTCGCCGTCGTCGCCGGCCTGGCGATCCTCGTGCTGACGCGGTTGCGCCGGCGCGACCCGCGCACCGGCTGGCTGATGGTCGTCGGCGGCGCCTTCCTCGTCACCGCGGTCGTCTTCAGCTACGCCTCGGGGATCTTCCACCCCTACTACGTGTCGTTCCTGGCCCCGTTCGCCGCAGCCCTTGTCGGCGCGGGCGCGAGCCTGATGCTGCCCCGCGCGTTCGGCGGTACGGCCTCGTCGAAGACCGCGCGCATTATCGCGCCGCTCGCGATCGCCGGAGGCGCGATCACCGACCTCGTCGTGTTGGGCGAGTTGAGCGGGTCGTTGGCCTGGGCCACACCGCTGGTGATCGGCGTCGGGGGCGCGTGCGCGATCGTCCTGGCCATGCGGCTGTCACCGCGCGTGCGGGCAGTGCTGGTCGCCGTGGCGATGGCGGCGCTGCTCGCGGCGCCGGCGAGTTGGGCGGCGGAGACTCTCGGGCACGCCACCAGCAGCACGTTCCCCTCCGGCGGCCCGGCTAGTGCCTCGATCGGCGGTCCGGGCGGTGGCGGCGGGCCAGGCGGTTTCGGCGGTGGCTCCGCGCGATCTGGTGGTGGCGCCGGCCGGTTTGGCCGGGGCGCCGGCGGCGGAGGGTTCGCGCCGGGAGGCGGCTCGACGACCGGTGGCTTCGCTCCCCCAAGCCTGTTCGGAGGCGGGGGCTCGACGACAAGCGGAGTCGGTAGCCGGGGCGGATTCTCTCGCGGAGGCGGTGGATTCGCCGGCGGTGGCGGTTTCGGCGGCGACACGCAGTCGCTGACCGCGGCAATACGCTACGCCGAGGAGCATGGTGGGGGAACCATCGGGGTTGAAAGCCAGAGCAGCGCGGCGCAAGCCATCCTTTCCTCGGACGCGAACGTGGCCGGGCTCGGCGGCTTCTCCGGCCGCGAGAGCACGGTGAGCCTGACCTGGCTGGCCCACGAGGTCCTCGCCGGCAAGCTCCGTTGGGTGATCGTGGACAGCTCCCAGAGCGGAGGCTTGCCTGGCGACACCCGGACCGGAAGCGAGTCGGCGTTGGACGTGGTTGCAAAGACCTGCCGCAAAGTCACGTTAAGTACTAGCGACGGGACTGTGACCATGTACGACTGCCAGGGATACGGCGCTGCACTCCTGCAGGCCGCTAACGGATAGGGCCTTGATCGAGCGCAGACAAACGGGAGCGACGAGGTAGTGCGTTCCGGTCTCGCCGGCGCGCTGATCTTCGCAGCCGCCCTGGTGGGTGCTCCGGCCGCGGTGGCCAACACCACCCGGAGCACCAACTGGGCCGGCTACGCGGTTCATCGCGCCGGCGTGTCGTTCCGCCGAGTGTCGGCGACATGGACGGAGCCTGACGCCACCTGCGTGCCCGGCCAGCCGACCTATTCCGCCGTATGGGTCGGGCTGGGCGGCTACAAGCTGAGCTCCGACGCGCTCGAGCAGACCGGCACCGAGATCGACTGTAACTCCGCCGGCAAGGTCGTCTCGAGCGCGTGGTACGAGCTGGTACCGGCCCCGTCCAAGACGATCTCCCTGCGCGTGAACCCCGGCGACGTGATGCACGCCACCGTGACCGTGACCGGGCACACGGTCGTGTTCGCGCTCGATGATGAGACCAGCCATCGGCGCTTCCACAAGACGCTGAACGCCCCATCGATCGACGTGAGCTCGGCGGAGTGGATCGTCGAGGCGCCGTCCGAGTGCCTCGGCCAAAACGCCTGTCAGGCGCTCCCGCTGGCCGACTTCGGATCGGTGCCGTTCGACTCTGCGACCGCCACCACATCGGATGGAACGGCTGGCTCGATCGCGGACCCCCTCTGGGGGCGGACCACGATCGATCTCATCGCCAGCACGCAGCGGATGCTTGTGGCTCGGAGCGCGACTGGCGTACTCGGCACCGCGGCGCCCTCGCCGCTGACCGGTGGGGGAAGGTCGTTCGACGTGACTTACGCCCCGGCCCCGGCACCGGGGCAGGGCAGCCAGTCCTTCGCGCGCCGCCTCGCGCGCCTTAGCGCCGGCTACCTCGAGCACTAGCGGCTCCCTTCGAAACCTCTTACGGGGTCCCTACGCGGCTCTATCAGGGCCGGCCGATCCTTGAAACATGATCGACCCCAGCCCCTACCTGTTCTGGATCACCAGCCGTGCCGCCGGCTTTGCGGCGCTGGTGCTGGCCAGCCTCGCCGTGTCCTTGGGCTTGTTGATGAGCACCAAGCTGCTCAAGGGCCGCACCACCGAGCTGCGCACCGCACATGACACCCTTGCCCTCTCGACCATCGCGGCCATCGTTGTCCACGCCGCCGCGCTGCTCGGCGACTCCTATGTCCATTTCTCGTTCGCCGACATCGCGGTTCCGTTCCTCTCGAGCTACAAGACGATCTGGACCTCGATCGGCATCGTCGCCGGCTGGGGCCTCGCCCTGCTCGGCCTCTCCTACTACGCCCGTCGCTGGGTTGGGGCGGTGCGCTGGCGCAAGCTCCACCGCTTCACGGCGCTGGCGTGGCTCGCCGGCCTCGTCCACGCCCTCGGCGAGGGCACCGACGCCGGGCAGGTGTGGTTCCTGGCGATGATCGCCCTGGTGGCGATCCCCGCCCTCGGGCTGCTGTTCACGCGGCTGGCGCGGAGTGCCGGCGCGGGTGCCGCACCCCCCGCCCCGTCCCGGCCTCAGACCTCGATGACCCGCCCGTCCGGACCTACGTTGACGACCGGCGTGGTGCCGATCTCGGCCTCGTCTCCCCAGCGCTGATGAATGTGGCTGCGGCCTCGTCCTCGCTCAAAATCGAACCGAAATAGGACTATGCAGGATCGGGGTCGCCGGGGTAGCATGGCTCACGGCGCGACCTCCGTCGTCTGCTCACGCCTCGAATGATTCGGCCGGGCGTGGTAGGAGCCCGGGGGTGGAGGGCTCCCGCGGAGTGGACAAGTTCTAGAGGAGGTATCGGGCAGTGTCACTACGACCCGGGCGAGCTCTGCTTGGGCTCCTGGTAGGGATGACGACGCTCGTCGCAGTGCCGGCGAGCGCACTGGCATCGGGTGAGACGCTGACCGTCACGCCGGCCAACACGCAGGCGGGCGGCCTCACCTCCGTCACCGCCGCGCTCGACTTCGCGGCGGGCGACACACCGGCGACCGTGGTCACCTCGCTGGCCCCCGGCATGCTGGGGAACCTGAACGCCAATCCGAGCTGTCTGGCCAGCCAGCAGCTCACATCGTCGTGCCAGAGCGGGACGGCCACCGTGGGCACGAATGCGGGGGCCCTGCCTCCCGGGAGCCTCTACCTGGTCCCGCCTCACGGCGGGGACGCCGCCGGGATCGACTTCGTTCCAGGCGCCGGCAGTCCCGCGGCCCTGGTCACCCAGTACATCGGTGTCGCGCTCAACCCAAACGCCCCAGGCGGCCTGGATCTGACCACGACCTTCCCCAACCCGAGCCCGGCGCAGATCAGCTCGTTCAGTGTGAGCTTCACGACGCTGGGCGGACAGCCGTTCACGCGCCTGCCGAGCAGCTGCAACCCGGCCACGAGCTCCTTCTCCGTCGCGTACTACGGCGGGACGCCGGTGAGCCAAGCGTCCTACGCGTTCACTCCGAGCGGCTGCCAGAACCTGCCCTACGCCCCGACGCTGAGCGGCACGGTCACCAAGGACGCCAAGGACAGCGGAGCGACGGTGGCGTTCGGCGTTGCGCAGGCCGCCGGCGAGTCGGCCAGCCGATCGATCACGCTCAAGCTCCCGAATGCGCTCGGGGTGAACGCCCTCGCGGTAGCCGGTTGCCTCACAGGCTCGGGATGCACCGTAGGAAGCGCCACCGCCACCTCGCCGTTGCTGCCGAGCGCCGCGCTCGCCAGCGGGACGGTCACCCTCGGCGGCTCGCTTCAGGCCCCGACGCTCTCGATCGCCTTCCCCGCACCGTTCGCCATTGCCCTCACCGGCAGGGTGAATCTGAGCAGCAAGTCGGTCACGTTCGGGACCATCCCCGACGTGCCTCTCACCAACCTCGCGCTGACCATCACCGGCCCGGGCGGGAGCAAGGCGTTCACGACCGACTGCGCGCCGGCCAACGTGACCGGAACCTTCAACGCGGAGAGCGGCGTCACCCACAGCGACACGGTTCCGGTGATCTATAACGGGTGCGTCACGGTCACGGGCTCGAGCCGCGGACTGGCGGCCGGCCACCCGAGCCTGAACTTCAAGCTGGCACGCGCCAAGGGCGGGGCGAACATCGACTTCCTCGCCGTCGCGCTGCCCAGCGGTCTCAGGTTCTCCCCGTCCGCGTTCGTCTCGCACAAGACGTGCACGACGCTGAAGGGCAAGAAGAAGAAGTGCACGACGACGACACTGATCAGCGGCCTTGGGATTTCCGGCGGCCGCGCCAAGAGCGTCGCGCTGAAGGGCGGCACGCTCCTGATCGGACTCGCCAGCGCGACAGGAGGCGTCTCGCTCACGATCAGCAAGCCCCTGGTGACCGTGGCCAAATCGCTCCGGACAAAGGTCAAGGAGCACAAGGCCGGCAAGCTGACCTTCACCTTCAAGGTCACCGACGCCAAGGGCACCGTCACCGCGGTGACGGCGAGCGTCACCCCGCACTAGCGGCTCACTCAGAGCTGTGCCTCGGGCGAGCGAGTGTGCTCGCTAGGGCAAGCGGCTTTCCGAAGGCGACGGATCGTCTGCACGCGGCTTCGCGGCCGATTCCGCACGCGGGATCGTCTCGTCACCGTTGCCCGCTCCGGCGGTCCCGGCGTCCGAGTCAGACCCAGCCGCCAGCGCGCGCGACCGACCCGGCTCGAGCGCGCCGTTCGCACCCGCGGACTCGCCGCCCGCCAGCTCGCCTGTCGCCAGCTCGCCTGCCGCCAGCTCGCCTGCCGCCAGCTCGCCTGCCGCCGGCTCGCCAATCCCAGAGGTCTCGACCGACGCCTCGCCACTGGTCCGCTCGATCGCCTGGAGCACCGGCTTGATCAGATCGATGGGCATCGGGAACACCACGGTCGTGTTCTGGGTGGCGCCGATCTCGCGCAGCGTCTGGAGGTAGCGGATCTGCAGCGTGGTCGGGTTGCGCCCGATTATCTCGGCCGCGTCGGCCAGCCGCGTGGCGGCCTGGGCCTCGCCCTCGGCGTTGATGATCTTGGCCCGGCGCTCGCGCTCGGCCTCGGCCTGGCGGGCGATCGCGTGCTGCATCCGCTCGGGGATCTCGACGTCCTTGATCTCGACCGTGGTCACCTTGATACCCCAGGGCTCAGTCTGCGAGTCGATGATGCGCTGGAGCGACTCGTTGAGGCTCTCGCGCTCGCCCAACAGGTGGTCGAGGTCGACGCCGCCCAGCACGGAGCGCAGGGTGGTCTGGGCGATCTGAAGGGTCGCGTTGTGGAAGTTCTCGACCTGGTTTATCGCCCGGTTGGGGTCGACCACGCGGTAGTAGGCGACCGCGGTGACCCGCACCGGGATGTTGTCGCGGGTGATGACCTCCTGGGGCGGCACGGTCAGCGTTACCGTTCGCAGGCTGACCCGCACCATCCGGTCGATCGTCGGCAGGAGCAGGGTCAGGCCGGGCCCGCGCAGGTCCATCGACCGCCCGAGCCGGAACACCACGCCCCGTTCGTACTCGCGCAGCACCCGGACCGAGGCGCCCACCAAGGTGAGCCCGATCACGAGCAGGACGACCAGCACCACCAAAATCGCGACGATCATGCGATCGCCTCCCATTCTTCGGCGCGACGAACCGACACGGTCAGTCCCTCGAGCCAATCGACCACGACGGTGTCCCCGGCGTGTAGTTCACCGGAATCCGGGTTATCGTCCAGCATCGACCGCCGAGCGGTCCAAAGCGCCCCGTCCACCTGGACGCATCCGCTCGCCGACTCCCAGCTGCGGACGACGCCCAAGCGCCCGATCATGCTCTCCGGCCCCGCTCGGACGCGCCGCCGGCGCACGGCGACTCCCTTGCCGACCGTGAGTGCCAGCAGCCCGCCGGCCGAGGTGGCCACCAACAGCGCCGCTACTACGCCGAGCACGACCCCTCCGCCGAGTCCGAGCACGGCCAGCACCGCCCCGACGGTCAGCGCGACGACGCCCGGCGCCCCCAACACGCCCAGCGTCGGCACATGCGCCTCCACCAGGATCAGGATCGCCCCAATCAACAGCAATGACACGCCTAATGCGGTCATGTGAACATCGTACGCCTCGTCCCGCTGCGGGCAAGGGGTCCGCAGCAGCAGTGCTTATCACCCGGACCGTCGATGGGCGCTCGGGCGGTCGGCCGGCTGGCACCCGCACCCGCTCGGCGAGGACTGGCGTCAGCGGCCGAGCACCCTGGCGGGTGCGCCGCGCTTTACCGCGAACATGGCGGCATCGGCGCTGCGCAGCAGCCCGTCCGCGTCGTCGGCGTCGATCGGGAACACCGCCTGCCCGATGCTGGCTCCGAGGTGCAGCTCGTGACCCTCGATCACAAACGGGTGGGTGAGCGCGGCGGCCAGCCGGTCGGACACGCCCGCCGCGTCGGCCGCGGTCGTCTGGCAGTCGATCAATACGGCGAACTCATCTCCGCCCGAAGCCGGTCAACGATGAGTTCGGCCACGACGTCGGCGACCAGCTGCTCGTCGCGCTGGCCAAAGACGGGCGACCATGTCCTCCGAACGTGTGCACCGGGCCAGGCGCTGTGACCAGGCGCTCGAGCGCGCTGCCTGGATCCGGAACCCACGTGGCGGGCTCGGCGTCCGCCTCGCCGCCTTCCGTCGTCACCGCTCGGCGAACGAGCTGCCCGCGCACGGCGTCCCACAGACACACCCCAACCCGGTCGCAGTCCACCACGACGGGGACCGCGTTGGCCAGCCGGCGGGCGACCTCGCCGCTCGTCCCCGCGGCGGCCATGGCCCGCGCCAGCGAGAGGAGCGCGCTCGCCTGGTCGCCCCGCTCCTTGGCCTCGATCAGCGCCGCGGCGCCATCGAGCGCGCTCGCGGCGTAGCGCGCATAGACCTCGAACAGCTCGCGCTCCTGCGGAAAGAAGGTCGCGCCGTCACGGCGCAGCGCGAGCAGGCGTCCGTATTCGCGTCGGTTCGAGCGAACCGGCACGACGAGCCACGGAGGTGGATGCCTCCCGAGGTCCTGATCGAGCAGGGCCTCCACGTACTCGGGGATCTCGTCCTCCACGAAGCCCTTGTGGTGCCGATGCAGCTCTCCGTCCGGCTTGATCCGCACCGCGAGCAGATACCGGATCGCCCGCACCTCGAGCGCGGCGCGGTCGGTGATCCGGGCCAGGACGTCGTCGACCTCGTCGGCGGCAATCAGGTCCGACGCTGTGGCGAACACGCTGTGCAGCCGGTGGCGCATCGCGTCCAGCTGGTGGCGCAGCGCGATGATCTCACCAGCGCGGTCGGAGGGCCGCTCCTCGCCCGCCGCCTGCCACCGGACACGGTAGACGCAGTGCTCGGGGCTGCGCGGGTATCCGTCGACCGCGACCGCCACCACCTCGGCGAAGCCGGGCCTGGCCTCGGTGACCTCGAGCTTGGTCACCGTGCTGAATTCCGCCGCGCCGGTGGCGACCGCGCGGTAGACGTTCTCGGGAGAGCCGAGCGAGCGCAGCATGGCCGCCACCTGCGAGCCGCCCATTCGCTCGGCGGCGTCTATTCCGACGGCCCGGGCGAACTGGGGGTGGCGCGTCACCCGCGCGCCGGCGCGCCACAGCGCGACCGCCTCGTCGTAGGCGATCCAGTTGGTGATGTCCGAGAGGTACTCGCGGGAGCGCCGGCTTCCGGCCAGCCGCAGTGCCTCGTTCACCGCCTCGGCTCCGCCGAAGGCGTCAACCCGGGCGAGCGCCACCGCGCTCACCGAGCATGAGAAGTGGTCGCCCAGATCGGTCCGGACTGTCCGGGTGCTGCTCATCGAGTAACTATCGGTGGGGGGAACCGGTTCGTTGCCGTGGTCCGGCGCGGATTGGACGAATCGGGGGGCGGTGACCGGGGCGTGGTGCGTGGGTACTGATACGGTGCCGTCCCGACCATCGACCCTCTGGAGCGGCACATGACCAGCGCAAATACCCAGGGCCTGGTGACCGACATCGCGGGGCTGCGCGAGCACGCCGGCACCCACGCGGGCTACACCGACTGGCAGGAGATGACCCAGGAGCGCGTCAACCAGTTCGCCGACGCGACCGACGACCACCAGTTCATCCACGTCGACCCCGAGAAAGCCAAGCAGACCCCGTTTGGCGGCACGATCGCCCACGGATTCCTCACGCTGTCGCTGGTCGCGCCGACCTCCCAGCAGCTGATGAAGGTCACCGACGCGATCATGGGCGTCAACTACGGCCTCGACCGCGTGCGGTTCCCGGCGCCGCTACCGGTCGGCGCGCAGTGGCGCGGGGGGATGGAGATCCTCGAAGTGACCGATATCCCGGGTGGCCTGCAGATCAAGGCGAAGGTCACGATCGAGGTCAAGGACACCGAGAAGCCGGCCTGCGTGGCCGAATCGCTCGTGCGCGTCTACGGCGGGCAGTGACTCCCGTCGATCTCGAAAACCTGACCGCGATCGACGTGCACGTGCACGCCGAGCGCAACGCGAACGAGCCCCAGGACCCGGTCACCGACGAGCTCCTGGCCGCCGCCTCGAGCTACTTCGGCTCGGCGCCGATGCAGCCCACCGCCCAGGACGTGGCCGATTACTACCGCGAGCGGAACATGCTCGCGGTCGTCTTCAACGTCGACGACGAGGCGGGCATGGGGCGCAAGCGGCTGGGCAACGACGAGGTGCTCGAGGCCGCCCGCGCCAACCCCGATGTGTTGATCCCGTTCGCGTCCGTCGACCCGCACAAGGGCAAGCTCGGCGTGCGTGAGGCCCGCGAGCTGATCGAGGCCGGCGCCCGCGGGTTCAAGTTCCACCCCAACACCCAGGCGTTCTGGCCCAACGACCGGGCCTTCTACCCCCTGTACGAGGTGATCGCCGAGGCGGGCCTGATCGCCCTGTTCCACTCGGGTACGACCGGGATCGGCGCCGGCATGCCCGGTGGTGGCGGCGTCCGCCTGAAGTACTCCAACCCGATGTGCATCGACGATGTGGCCGCCGACTTCCCGGAGCTCGACATCATCCTCGCCCACCCCTCGTTCCCCTGGCAGGACGAGGCGCTGGCCATCGCAGTGCACAAGCCCAACGTGTACATCGACCTGTCGGGATGGTCGCCCAAGTACTTCCCACCGATCCTGATCCAGTACACGAACACGCGCCTCAAGAACAAGATGCTGTTCGGCTCGGACTTCCCGCTGATCGCCCCGGACCGCTGGCTGGCCGATTTCGAGCAGCTCCCGATCAAGGACGAGGTTCGCCCGCTGGTCCTCAAGCAGAACGCGGCGAAGCTTCTGGGGCTGGTTTAGGGGCCGTGGGGAATCCGGCTCGGCACCGGACGCCACTCAAACGCTCATCGGCCCGGATTTCCCGCGCTCGCCGGGCGTCCACATATGCCCGGCGGGGCGCAGAAAACCGGTGCTATCGGCACCGGGGCCCGTGCAACTGCTGTGCACCGGGGTTCGGTGAGGTTCGCGTAGGGTAAAGCGCGGGTCAGCCGGTGTGGCCTGCAGCTTCTGGAAGGGAGCCGGCCGCACTTGCCTCTCCTCTCCTCCCTCACCTGGCGGCAGTCCTATCACGGGCTGTCGTCGGGTGTCTTTTTGGAACCATCGACGGAGACGAGGACTTCTGCCCGACCTACCCGACCAGCGCGCCGAATCGGACCGGGAAGAGTTAGAGCGCTCAGCGTTGCGTGCTAGCGTTGCCCCAAGCTCACTGCTCCGTGGGGCAGGTGGGACGCGTGGTAGCTGGTACCGGCGGGCGAGCCGACAGACGGGTCGCCGGTGGGGCCAGACACTCCCATCAAAACGGACATATGCAGAGCGATTTCGTCGTCGAATCCCAAATCACGGGCACGGCGGTCAGGCTCGTCCTGAGCGGCGAGCTGGATCTCATGTCGAGTCCGATGCTCGAGCAGGCGCTCGAGAGCGCGTACGCGTCCAACCCCGAGCTGATCGTGGTCGACCTCCGCGGATTGGAGTTCATGGACTCGACCGGTTTGCACCGACTCGTCGCCGCGCAGCAGCACGCCGCCCAGTCCGGCCAGCGCTTCGGCGTGGTCAGGGGTGGCGAGCAGGTGCAGCGGCTGTTCGACCTGACCGGCATCGCCGAGCTGCTGACGATCGTCGACACCCCGGAGGAGTTAGCCGACCTCGATCAGACGCCCGGCGCCCCGTGATCGGACTAGCCGGCTATCGCAGAGCTGCCGCGTCGGGCTAGCCGCGCAGCGGGTCGCCCATCGAGACGCGCAGGGTCTCGTAGCCGTCGATCGCGCTGATCCCGATCTCCTCGGTCAGGGATGCGAGCGGGGCCTCCGTCGTCGCGTTGCGTGCTCCAGCGGTCTGGAGGCTCCCGCTTGTGCCCGCCCGCAGCGGCGAGAGCGCGAATTCGAGTCGCCGGTTCAGTGCGCCGAGCGAGACGCTGATCGCCCTCGCCTGCGCGGCCCGCTCGGCATGCGCCGCGAGCATATCGGTCAGGAGATAGACGTCATAGCAGCGCTGCAGCGAGAAGCCGGCGCTCGGCGCGAACGTGCGGCCCAGACGCCCGAGGATCGGACCAAGCAGCGCCACCGGGGAGACCGTCAGCACCACGTCGCCGGCCAGCTCGATTCCTCGCTTGAGCTCCCAACCACCGTGGCCGTTTCCGGCGTCGAGAACGCTGGTCGGCTCGGGTGCCCGGGCCGACGTCGGATCCAAGAAGGTCAGCCGGACCTCGGTCCCTCCATCCGGCGGGCTGATGAACTCGGCTCGGTCGGCCAGGGCGCTCATGAGCGCGAGGCCGACCTTCAGGCGATCGTTCTCGGGGACGGCCTGGCGCATCCCGCACCCGTAGTCGCGGATCCGGACCTCGACGGCGTCTGGAGGTCCGCCGAGCTCCACCGACAGAGGGCCCGCCTCGTGTTCGTAGGCGTGCAGGATCACGTTGTTGCACGCCTCAGCGAGCGCCGTGTTCACGTCGCTGAGCAGCTCCGGGTCGAAGCCGAGCGCCTCTCCGGCAGCGCTCGACATGCTGCGGACGAGCCTGGCCGCCTCCGGCCGGCTGGTCAGCTCGAGCCGAACCCGCGGTGCGTCGATCTCTCCACTCATTATGCGCCTGCTCCTAAGAGAGGTACCCAAAGCTCCAGACTGCAAGCGCCGATTGTCGGAGCGCGCGAGCGCGCTCAATCTTCCGGCCCGGCGCATGTCGCTCAACTCGGTGCCGCTTCGGCGCCCAGCCGGATCATCGACCGGCGCAGCAGACGTGACACGTGCATCTGCGAGCACCCGATCCGTTGGCTGATCTCGCGTTGCGTGAGTTCCCCCACCAGGCGCAGTCCGAGCACCTCGCGCTCGACTTCGCTCAGCGCGGCCCAGCTCGTGGCCAGCGCCTGGCGCTGCTCGGCGAGCTCGAACCCGATGTCCTCGCTGCCGAGCGTGTCGGCGAGCGCCGATCGGTCCTCGTCGTCGTGCACGATCGGGGCGTCGAGCGACGCCGGGTGGTAGTTGTGGGCGGCGTCGATCGCCTCCATCACCTGCTCGACGGAGCACGTGAGCGCCTCGGAGAGCTCGTCGAGGGTGGGTGAGCGCCCGAGCAGCGCCGACAGCCGTTCGGTGTGCCGGCTGACCCCGAGCGCGCGTTCCTGGAGATCCCGCGGGACGTGCACGGACCAGCCCTTGTCGCGGAAGTGGCGCTTGAGCTCGCCCACGATGGTCGGAGCGGCGAAGCTCGTGAACTTCTTGCCCCGCCCCGGCTCGAACCGCTCGATCGCGTTCAGGAGACCGACGCTGGCCACCTGGACCAGGTCCTCGAGTGGCTCGCGACTGTGGACGTAGCGCAGCGCTAGTTTGCGGGCGAACGGCAGGAACCGCTTGACGAGCTCCTCACGCGCGCCGGGGTCACGGTCCTCGTGGTAGACGACCAGCAACTCGTCGTCCGGAAGCCGTGCAAGCTCGTGCTGGGAACAGGTGGTGATGGCCATGGAACCTCCGTTCAGTGGGTGCAACGCGAGGTCCGTCCGAGGGCCGTTCAAACGACGACCCGTACGTCCGTCCCGTGCTCGCGATCGGTGCGCTGCAGCTCTACACAGCGCGCACCGGCTCGCTATTTATTCTCTCCGCTCCGTAGAAGGGCGAAACCCTCTTCCGGTCAACGAGGCCGCGTGCGGACCAAACGCGGCGGGCTGGCAATCACTCAGGATTGTGGTAGAGCGAACGAGCCGTGCTCGCCGGTGCCCCGGAGGTCGGCCTCGATCGCCGCCGCCGTGTGCAGCGCCAGGGGCAGGAACTCTCGCCGCAGGACGGCAATCGACGCCCGGCTGGCGTGCACGGACAGGTTGAGGGCGGCGATCACCGCACCGGACGAGCTATGGAGGGGTACCGCGACCGACCGCAGCCCCTCCTCGAGCTCCTGGTCGGTAGCGGCGTAGCCCTGCCGCCGGACCGTGGCCAGGATGGTCCGAAGCGCATCCTTGTCGTTTACCGTGCGCGAGGTCAGCGGCACGATCTCGATCCGGGCCAAGCGCTCCTCGAGCTCGTCCTCGGCCAGCCCGGCGAGCAGGACGCGCCCCATCGAGGTGACGAACGCCGGCAGGCGGGTCCCCACGGCCAGCGTAATGCTCATGATCCGCCGCGTCGGTACCCGCGCCACGTAGACCACGTCGGTGTCGTCGAGCACCGAGATCGAACAGGACTCGTTGACCTGGGCTACCAGGGCCTCCATGTGGGGCAGGGAAACCTCGGGCAAGCTGAGGCTGGACAGGTAGGCGTAGCCGAGCTCGAGCACGCGCGGGCGCAGCGAGAAACGCCCCTGGGAATAGTTCACGTAGCCGAGCTTCACCAGCGTGAGCAAGAACCGGCGCGCCGCGGCGCGGGTCAGGCCGGTCGAGCGAGCGACGTCGCTCAGAGCGAGCTCGCGATGCTCGGCGTCGAAGGCGCGGATAACCGCCAGTCCCCGCTCCAGGGACTGCACGTAATCGGAACTCTGGGCCGGCTTGTCGGTCATCTGATTGAGAACAGCATCAGGCGTCCACAGCCCGCCCGTTCGCTATGCGAACACTACCGGACCCTCCGTTCACACCGTCTGAAGCCCGTCCGGTCCTGGCTGCAGGCTGCGAGTACGATCACCGCGATGACCGAGACGACCCCGGTCCACGAGGTCCGCACGGACGGCGACGGCTTCGCCTCGTCCCACCGGCCGGCCGGGGCGCCGACGGTGCGAGACGCGGCTCTGGAGGTGATGCGACGGCACGGTTTGACGACGATTTTCGGCAACCCCGGCTCGACCGAGATTCCGTTCCTGACGGACCTCCCGACCGACATTCGGTTTGTGCTCGCCCTGCACGAGGGGTCGGTGGTGGGCATGGCGAGCGGCTACGCGCTCGCGCGCGGGGAGGCCGCGTTCGTCAACCTGCACACCGCCGCAGGCCTAGGCAACGCGGTCAACGCGATCGCTAACGCGCGCGACTGCCGCGCGCCGCTCGTGATCGTGGTCGGCCAGCAGGACCGCCGGCAGATCGCCTCTGAGCCGTTCCTGACCGGCCGCGCGCTCGAGCGGCTGGCCGGCGAGTACCCGGTGTGGCGCCAGCTTCCGGCCCGGGCCCAGGACGTCCCGGGCGCGATCGCCCGCGCCTACCACGAGGCGATGGCCGCGCGCGGTCCGGCGCTGGTCGTCGTCCCGATGGGCGACTGGCTCGAGCCGGCCGACGAGCTGGCCGCCGCCGCACCCGCGCGGATCCTGCGCCCGCACGCCGTGGCCGCCGACCAGGTGCGCGAGCTCGCGGAGCTTCTGGCGGATGCCGAGTCGCCTGCGCTCGTGGTGGGAGCGCCCGACGAGGGCGACTGGGACGCCGTCATCGCGCTGGCCGAGCGGCTCGGTTGCCCGGTGTGGCAGGAGCCGTTCAGCCGGCGCGTCGGCTTCCCCCAGGATCACCCGCAGTTCGCGGGCCACCTGAACTGGCAGCGCCGGTTGATGCGCGACACGCTGTCGCGCTATGACCTTGTCCTGACGGTCGCCACGAACGCGTTCCGCGCCTACCTGTTCGACGAGCCGGTCGCGCCCGTCGGCCCCGATACGCGGGTGGCGGTGCTGACCGCCGACCCGTCCGAGGCTCACCGCAGCCGCTGCGAGCTGGCGGTCCTCGCCCCCGTGGCGGCGGCCTGCCGGGCGCTCGTCGAGCAGCTCCCCGAGCCCTCAGGCACCGGGAACGCATTCGAGCCGATGCCCCGGCCTGCGCCCCTGCCCCCGCCGGCCGATGGCGATCCCTTGCGCCCCGGCCATGTGCTGGACGCACTGGCGGAGCACCTGCCGCGCGATGCGCTGCTGGTCGAGGAGTGCCCTTCCAGCCAGCCCGAGCTCTATCAGCGCATTCCGGTGCGCGTCCCGTTCGGATTCCTGAGCACCGCGAACGGCTGCCTCGGCTTCGGGTTGGCCGGCTCGATCGGGCTGCGGATGGGGTTGCCCGACCGGCCGGTGGTTGCTGTGCTCGGCGACGGCTCAACCACCTACGCGATCCAGGCGCTGTGGAGCGCGGCGCGCTATGACGTGGGCGTGCTCCTGATCGTGCTCGCCAACGGCCGCTATGCGGTCATGGACGCGCTGGCCCGGCGCGCCGGCGGCGCGGCCGCGTGGCCCGGGTTCGAAGCAGTCGACATCAGCGGTTTGGCCCGATCGCTTGGCTGCCCGTCCGTGCGGGTGGAGACTCATGACGACTTGATCCGAGTATTCGACGAGGTGCTGCCCGAGCTGGCCTCCCGACGTGAGCCGCTCCTGGTCGAAGCGGTGGTGGGGGAGTAGTGGCCGCCACGCCCTCGACCCGGACCACGCCGGCCGACATCACCGCCGCGGCGGCGGCCAGCTTCGATCAGTGCTCCGACCCCCGCCTGCGCGAGCTGATGCAGGCGCTCGTCCGCCACCTGCACGGCTTCGCCGCCGAGGTGTCGCTGACCGAGGAGGAGTGGCGGACGATGATCGGCGTGCTCACCGCCACCGGCCACATCACCGACGAACGCCGGCAGGAGTTCATTCTCTGGTCGGACGCGCTCGGGCTATCGATGCTGGTCGACGCGCTCGCCCACGAGCTGCCCCCGGGCGCCACCGAGTCGACCGTGCTCGGTCCGTTCTACGTCCCGGGGTCGCCGCGGCGCGAATACGGCGAGAGCATGGTCCAGGAAGAGGGCGCCGGGGTCCCCGCCTGGGTCCACGGCCGGGTGCTCGACACCGACGGCGCCCCGATCGCCGGCGCCGAGCTCGACGTCTGGCAGAACGGGGCGGACATGCTCTACGCGGTCCAGCGGCCCGAGGCCGAGGAGGATCACCTGCGCGGGCGCTACGAGACCCGCGAGGACGGCACCTACGCGTTCGTCGGCGTACGCCCGGTTCCGTATCCAATCCCGCACGACGGACCCGTCGGCCGGATGCTCGAGGTCTCCGGCCGGCATCCGTGGCGCCCGGCGCACATCCACATCATCGTGCGCGCGCCGGGCTACAAGACCGTGACCACGCACGTGTTCGACGCCACCAGCCAGTACCTCGACTCCGACACCGTGTTCGCGGTCAAGCCCTCGCTCCTGCGGACGTTCGTGGAGCGCGTTGCCGACGATCCCGAGCGCCCGCCGTCGATCACCGGCGACTGGGTCTCGCTCGAGAACGACATCGTGCTGGCGCCCGGGGACGACGGCGGGGCCGTGGTCGATCCCGGCCGCACCGGCTGATCGCGCGCCCGGCGGCCCGCTTCTTGGCGGATAGCGGCGCACTCACGCCCGCTCGCCACTTCTGCATACTTGCCTCGCGGCGCCCATTTCGCCGCCCGGGACGTGCGCGGCACGGCCTCCCGCGATACGCTCCGGCCGTGGTAGACGAGATTGTTGACAATCCGGTGGCAGAGGAGCATCCCAGCGAAGCCGGTCGCCCCGAGGATCGGCTCCGCGAGGCGATCGTCACCGGCCACTTTCAGCCAAATGAGCGCCTGGTCGAGGCTGACGTCGCCCGCGAACTCGGCGTAGGCCGCTCGGCGGTGCGTACGGCGCTGGCCCGCCTCGAGCACGAGGGGCTGGTCGAACACGAGCGCCACCGGGGCGCCCGAGTTCGCCTGGTCGGGGCGAAGGAGGCGGTGGAGATCCTCGAGACGCGGGCCGTGCTCGAGGGCCTGGCTGCCCGCCATGCCGCGCTTAAGGCCGCCCCGGAGGACGTCGAAGCCCTCACCGCCATCCTCGAGGAGATGCGCCGGCGCCTGAACGCCGGCGATCTGCTCGGCGTCTCCGACGAGAACGCGGTGCTCCACGGGCGGATCCTCGAGATCTCCGGGCACGCGACCACGGCTCGTCTGATCGCGACGCTGAAGTCCCAGATGGTCCGCTTTCAGTACCGCACGATCCTGCTGCCCGGACGAAGCGAGCGCTCGTTCGGCGAGCATTCGGCGCTCATCGAGGCGATCGCCGCCGGGGACCCCGACGCCGCCGAGCAGGCGATGCGGACCCACTTGTCACACGTCGCGGACGCCCTCCGCGGGGAGGTCGGATGAACGACGAACGGCCCTCAGAGCGCGCCCGCGAACTGCTGCGCGACGCGTACGACACACACATGCACATATCGCCGGATGTGGTCGCGCGGATCGTCGACGACATCACGCTGGCCCGGCGCTTTCAGGAGCTGGGGATGGCCGGGTTCGTGCTCAAGTCGCACTACGGCTCGACGGCCGAGCGCGCCGGTGTGGTACGCGCAGCCGTTCCGGGCGTCAACGTGCTGGGGGCGATCTCGCTCAACCGGGCGGTTGGCGGGATCAACCCGCTGGCGGTGGAGATCGCCGCCCGCGAAGGTGCCCGGACCGTATGGCTGCCGACCGTCGACTCGGTGAACGAGTCGCACGAGCGGGAGGCGCCGCCGGGCGCGAAGGTGCCGGTATGGGTCAAGCTTCAGCTCGAGCTGCGCGAGCAGGGGATCGAGATCCCTCCGGTCCCGGTGGTGAACGCATCAAACGGCACCGTGCTGCCCGAGGTCCGCGAGGTGCTCGACATGATCGCTCGCCACGGCATGGTGCTGGCCACCGGGCACCTGAGCCGGGATGAGATCTTCGCCGTGGTCGAGGCCGCGCTCGAGTCGGGAGTCGAGACCATCGTGGTCACCCACCCCGAGTTCCCCTCTCAGGATCTGAGCGTCGAGGACCAGATTGCCCTGGCCGGGCAGGGTGCGCTGCTCGAACGCTGCTTCACGACGCCCCATACCGGAAAGGTCACTTGGGAGCGCTGGATCGAGAACATCCGCGCGGCCGGGCCGGAGAACTCGGTGCTCTCGACCGATCTCGGGCAGGTGTTCAACCCACCGGTTGAGGACGGCATGGCGCTGATGGTCGACCGGCTGCTCGACGCCGGCTTCGGCGAAGAGGAGGTGTACGTGATGGCGGTCGTGAACACGCGCCTGGTCGCGGGAGCTGAGCCCCTGTGAGCGCGCGCAGACTGATGGTCATCGGGGCGCACTCGGCCGACTTCGTCTGGCGGGGTGGCGGTGCGTGCGCGGTCACGACGGCGAACGGCGGCGAGGCGAGGGTCATCGCGCTGTCGTACGGAGAACGCGGCGAGTCGGGCGAGCTCTGGAAAGAGGAAGGACAGACGATCGAGAACGTCAAGAAGATCCGACACGGCGAGGCCGAGCGTGCCGCCGCCGCACTCGGCGCGAGCTTTGAGTCCCTTGATCTGGGCGACTACCCGCTCGAGATCGACGGCGACGGACTACGGCTGATCTCGGACAAGATCCGCGAATTCGCCCCCGACGTCCTGATCACCCACACCGATACCGACCCGTTCAACCCCGATCACCCGATCGCCTACGCGGCGGTCAACCGGGCCCGCGGCCTGGCCGCCGGCGCGGGTGTCTCGAGCGCGTTCAAGACGATCAAGCCGCCGGTGTTCTATCTGTTCGAGCCCCATCAGCCGGAGTTGTGCAACTTCACCCCGAACACGTTCGTGGACATCACGGCGGTGATGGACGCGAAGCTCAGGGCGATGGAGGAGATGAAGGCCCAGAAGTACCTCCAGACCTACTACACCCAGCGCGCCGATCAGCGCGGCAACCACGCCCGCCGCTCGTCGGGCGACCAGGACATTCGTCAGGCCGAGGCGTTCCAGCGGGTAACCCCGAACGTCGTGAGCGCGCTATGAGCACGGTTTTCGGCGAGCTCGCCGAGCTCGGGTCAGCGACGGTGTATGAGGCGGGCGGACGGCGGGGCTACGTCGACGCCGACCTCGTGCAGATCGTTTCCGGCTCGCGGGTGGCGGGTCCGGCTCGCACGGTCATCTGCGGGCAGGACGACAACCTGATGGCCCACGCCGCGATGGCGGCCGTGCAGGCGGGCGAGGTGCTGGTGCTGACCATGCCTGAGGCGCGGCCGGTGGCGCTGGTGGGTGACCTGCTCGCCACCCAGGCCAAGGCCCAGGGCGCCGTCGCGATCTTGGTCGACGCCGCGGTGCGCGATGTGGAGGAGTTGGCCGAGCTGGGCCTGCCGATCTGGGCGCGCTGGGTGCGGGTCAAGGGCGCCGGCAAAGATGGCGTCGGCTCAATCGGCGACCCGGTCACCGTGGGCGGCGCGACGATCCGCACCGGCGACATCCTCGTGCTGGACGCCGACGGCGTCGCGGTGGTCGAGTCCGAGCGGGTCGACGAGGTCCTGGAGGCATCCCGCGAGCGTCTCGAGCGCGAGCGCGTGAAGCGCGAGAAGCTCCAGGCCGGCGAGCTGTCGTACGACCTCGACGGCCTGCGCGACAAGGTCGAAACGGCGCTGTGACCTCCGACGAGGAGCCGGTCCACGACCTGGCTCACATCGCCCACGCCGAGCTGCTCACGCCCGTCCCTGAGGAGAGCCTGCGCTTCTTCGTCGAGCTGTTCGGGATGCAGATCGAGTACCAGGAGGGTCAGTCGGTCTTTCTGCGCGGATGGGGGGAATATCAGCCGTACGGCCTCAAGTTGACCGAGTCGGCCCTGCCCGGCCTCGGCCACACCGCGATCCGGGCCTGGAGCCCTCAGGCGTTGCATCGACGTGTGGAGGCGATCGAGCAGACGGGACTGGGGGTTGGATGGAGCGAGGGCGACCACGGGCACGGTCCGGCCTACGAGTTCAAGGACCCCGATGGGCACTCGTTCGAGATCTTCTACGAGCAGGACCGCTACGTGCCGCCCGAGCACCTGCGCCCCCGGCTGAAGAACGTCCCTCAGCGCCACGTCGACCGCGGGGCGTCGGTCAAGCGCATCGACCACGTCAACGTGCTGGCCGCCGACGTGGCCGCCAACCGCCGCTTCGCCGCCGACACGCTGGGCTATCGGACCTACGAGCAGGTTGTCAACGACGACGGCTCCGAGCAGGGCGCGTGGATGAGCCTCTCGATCGCCGCCCACGAGCTGATCTACACCTCCGATCACGCCGGCGGCCACGGCCGCCTCCACCATCTGGCCTGGTTTGTCGACACGCGCGAAGAGCTCTTGCGCGCGGCTGACCTGTTCCTCGACGCCGACGTGCCGATCGAGGCGGCGCCGTCCAAGCACGCCGTCGCCCAGGGGATGTTCCTGTACGTGTACGAGCCCGGCGGCAACCGGGTCGAGGTGACGACCGGGACGCACTTCATCTTCGATCCGGCGTACGAGCCCATCGTGTGGAGCCAGGCCGAGCGCGCCCGCGGTCAGGCCTGGGGGGTCAAGACGATCGAGACCTTCCACACCTACGGGACGCCCGACGTGAGCGGCAACCCGCCCGGGCCGCCGATCCCGCCCACCAGCCAGATACCGATGATGGCTCAGAACGTTCACGCATGAGCGAGGACCGCGGGTTGATCCGGGATCTCGTCGAGAACTGGGCGGTCTGGCGAGACGCCGGGGACTGGGAGCGCTTTGCCACCGTCTGGCACGAGGACGGGTTCATGATGGCCACCTGGTTTCAGGGCCCGGCTCGGGAGTTCATCCGAGTCAGCCGCGAGGGCTTCGAGCGCGGGGTCAGCATCCTGCATTTTCTCGGCGGCACGTCGATCGACCTGGCGGGCGATCGCGCGATCGCGCAGACCAAGATGACGATCTCGCAGCGGGCCGAGGTTCACGGCGTCGAGTGCGACGTGGTCTGCACCGGGCGCTTCTACGACTTCGTGGAGAAGCGCGGCGAGTGGGGGATCGTTCTGCGCCAGCCCATCTACGAGAAGGACCGGCTCGATCCCGTCGATCCGGCGGTGTCGGTGAGCCTGGACCCGGATGTCCTGTCGGGCTTTCCGCTCGGGTACCGTCACCTCGCATATGTCCAGTCTCAGATCGGATTCGAGGTCAAGCGGGACATGCCGGGGCTGATCGGGCCGGCGGTCGAACGTCTCTACCGGCGAGGCGCGCAGTGGCTCGCCGGCGGTGAGCTCGGGGAATTCGGCTCCGGGCGCGCGTCGTGACCGTTCCGGGTCGCTGCCGAATTCCCTTGTGGGAATCCGGCGATGCGGGGTCGAGCGGCGTCGGGTATCGCGCCGGATTCCCCGGGGGATCGAGCGGCGTCAGGAATCGCGCCGGATTCCCCACGGTCGATTGATCGGCCGGCGCGTCCGCCGGCCGAGCGCGCCGGTCCTGCTGGCCGTCGGCATGGTCCTGCTCGCGGCCAACCTGCGGCCGGCCGCCGCGGCCGTCGGGCCGCTGCTCGGGCGGATCCAGGCCGACACCGGACTGTCCGGGTTCGGCGCCGGCGTGCTGACCACGCTGCCCGTCCTCTGCTTCGGCGCACTCGCGCCGCTCGCGCCGGTGTTAACTCGCCGGCTGGGCGAGCGGACGACGGTGGCGCTGGCGCTCGCCGTCCTCCTATTCGGCTTGCTCGTGCGCCTCATACCCGGGCTCGGCTTCCTGTTCTTCGGGACCGCGGTGGCCGGTGCTGCGATCGCCGTCGGCAACGTGCTGCTCCCGGTGCTCGTTCGCGGCAACTTCCCCCACCGCGTCGGACTGATGACGGGCATGTACACGACGGCTCTGATCGGCTTCGCGGCGCTCGCCGCCGGCGTCTCGGTGCCGATCGCTAACGCGTTCGGCGGCGGCTGGCGCCCCGGCCTCGCCGTCTGGGCCATCCCCGCGGCGATCGCGCTCGCTGTGTGGGCGCCCCAGCTGTGGCGGGCGCAGCGGGCGACGGTCCCAGCCGGCATCCGGGTGGCGGGCGCCCGGGCGCTCCTGCGCGACCCCGTGGCCTGGTCGGTTACGTTGTTCTTCGCCGTTCAGGCGGCCGGCTTCTACGCCACACTCGCCTGGCTGCCGAGCGTCTTCCAGAGTCACGGGATGAGCACGACCAAGTCGGGATTCCTGCTCAGCCTGTCACTCGTGGTCGGCCTCATCCCCGCGCTGACGCTGCCCTCCCTAGCCGCCCGCGCCCATGATCAGCGGCTCTTCATCGTCGTGGTCATGTGCTTCGTCGCCGCCGGATGGCTCGGCATCATTTTCGCCCCGACCACCCTCCCGTATCTGTGGGTGGTCCTGCTCGGCTTTGGTCAGAACGCGGCCTTCCCCCTCGCCCTCACCCTGATCGTGCTTCGCGGCGGCACGCTGAGCAACACCGCCGGCCTCTCCACCTTGACGCAAACGGTGGGCTACCTGGTCGGTGCGCTCGGTCCTCTCGTGATCGGCGCCGTGCACGATCTGAGCGGCTCCTGGACGCCCCCGTTGCTCGTGCTGCTCGCGCTGCTTGTGCCCCAGTTGCTCCTGGGGCTGGCCGCGGCGCGCAACCGCACGGTCACCGCGGCGGTCAGATAGGCCTCGCTTGGGAATCCGGCGTCAGCCCGATGCTGGGTCGAGACGTAGCGGCGCCGGATTCCCCTAGCTCGGCATCCGTGGGGGCCGCCCGCCCCGTCTGGACCCCAGTCGGCCTCCGATCCGGGCCGCCTACGCCGGGCAAATTCCGCCATTCCGCGCCGTTTCTCGCGCTGATGTCGGAAATTGCCTCGTGGGGAGGCAAAATCCGATCCTGGCGGGACGGGCGTCCGCTGATGGCGGAAATTTCCACGGCCGGAGGGCGGGCGATCGGCTTCCGAGCGGGTAGTTTGGGGGTGTGGGGGGGCGCCCGCCCGGCAAGGATGCCCGGCGTAAGGGCGGTCTCGGCTCGGCCCGCTCGGCATCCGGCCTCACCCACCGGGCCGGCCTCGACCCATCCGGCGGATGACGCCGAAGGCGGCCCATCCCCTGGTAAAGTTCGGCATGTGATCGCCTGTTCACATGGCGAACGATTGCGGGGGGATCGATGGCGCAGCTGATGACGCTGCCGGACGCCGTCGCCGAGCTGGTCGGCGATGGCGATTCGGTGGCGCTCGAGGGCTTCACCCACCTGATCCCGTTCGCGGCCGGCCAGGAGGTCATCCGCCAGGGTCGACGTGAGCTCGAGTTGATCCGGATGACGCCCGACCTGATCTACGACCAGATGATCGGCATGGGCGTCGCGCGGCGCCTGGTCTTCTCCTACGGCGGCAATCCTGGCGTCGGAGGGCTGCACCGTTTCCGCGACGCGATCGAGAACGGGTGGCCACACCCGATCGAGATCGAAGAGCACAGCCACGCCGGCATGGCCAACCGCTACGCCGCGGGGGCGGCCGACATGCCCTGCGCAATCATGCGCGGCTACGTCGGGACCGATCTCATGGTGCACAGCACGGTGGCGCACGTGACGTGTCCGTTCACGGGTGAGCAGCTGGTCGCCGTGCCGGCGCTCCGGCCCGAGGTGGCCATTGTCCACGCCCAGGAGGCCGATCGCGAGGGCAACGTGCAGCTGTGGGGCATTCCCGGGGTGCAGAAGGAGGCGGTACTCGCCGCGCAGCGCTCATTGGTCACAGTCGAGCGGATCGTCGACGAGCTCGAGCTGCGCCCGGGCGGCATCGTCATCCCGGCCTGGGTGGTCAGCGTGGTGGCCGAGGCCCCTGGTGGCTCGCGCCCGTCCTACTCCCTCGGGATCACCGAGCGCGACAACGACTTCTACAAGTTCTGGGACAAGATGAGCCGGGACCGGGACCAGTTCACCGACTGGATGAACGAGAAGGTGTTGGGTAAGGAGGTGTCCGCGCGATGAGCGTGACCGCGTCCGAGGTCACCGCCGGCGAGACGCAGACTGTGGTCGCGGCGCGGCGCCTGCGCCAGACCCGGACCGTGTTCATCGGCGTGGGGCGGCCGAGCACGGCCGCGCTGCTCGCCCGCATGGTCCACAACCCCGAGCTCGTGCTTGTCTACGAGTCGGGCACGATCGGGGCCAAGCCGTTCCACATCCCGCTTTCCATCGGCGACGGCGAACTGGCCGAAACGGCGGATTCGATCGTGTCGGTGCCCGAGATGTTCAACTACTGGATCGGCGCGGGGCGGATCGACGTCGCCTTCCTCGGCGCCGCGCAGATCGACCCCTACGCGAACCTCAACTCGACTGTGATCGGCGACTACGCCCATCCGAAGACGCGGCTGCCGGGGGCCGGAGGCGCGCCCGAGATCGCGGCCAGCTGCGGCGAGGTGATCGTGATCGCGCCGCACGCCAGGCGCACTCTGGTCGAGAAGCTCGACTTCGTGACGACTGTCGGGCACGGTGATGGTCCCGGGTCGCGCGAGCGGCTGGGCTTCCGGGGCGGCGGTCCGAGCGCCGTGATCACCGACCTCGGGGTGCTCGAGCCCGATGCGGAGACCAAGCGGCTCGCCCTGACCCAGATCTATTCTGGGGTCGAGGTCGACCAGGTGCGCGAGCAGACCGGATGGGAGCTCGAGATCGCCGGTGACCTGCAGGTCACCGAGCCCCCAACCGCGGAGGAACTCACCAAGCTGCGGGAGCTGCTCGAGCGGTGAGCGCGGCGTACGTGCTCGACGCGGTCCGAGTTCCGTTCGGCCGCTACGGTGGCGGACTGGCCAAGGTGCGTCCGGACGATCTGGGCGCCCACGTGGTGCGCGCGCTGCTCGATCGATCTCCGTCGCTGGAGCCCGAGCGCGTCGACGAGGTCATGTTCGGGGACGCCAACCAGGCAGGCGAGGACAACCGCAACGTGGCTCGGATGGCGTGGCTCCTGAACGGCCTGCCCACCTCGGTGCCCGGGTCGACGATCAACCGTCTGTGCGGCTCCTCGCTCGATGCTGCCATGCAGGCCAGTCGCGAGATCGAGACCGGCGAGGCGGACGTGGTGTTGGTCGGCGGGGTCGAGTCGATGAGCCGGGCCCCGTGGATCATGCTCAAGCCCGAGCGCGCGTTCCCGGCGCAGCAGCAGGAGCTCTACTCGAGCACGCTCGGGTGGCGCATGGTCAACCCGAACATGCCCGGGGAGTGGACGATCTCGCTCGGCGAGAGCGCCGAGAAGCTGGCCGGCATCTACAAGGTCTCGCGCGAGGCTCAGGATGAGTTCGCTCTGCGCAGCCACCAGCGCGCGCAGGCGGGCTGGGACAGCGGTTTCTACGCCGACTGGGTGGTGCCGGTACCCGGTACGGAATTGGATCGGGACGAGAACATCCGTCCCGACACCTCACTCGAGAAGCTGGCCAAGCTGAAGCCCGCCTTCGTGGCGGACGGCACGGTCACAGCCGGGAATTCCTCGCCGTTGAACGACGGCGCCGGCGCGGCGCTGCTCGCCTCCGAGGAGGGGGCCCGTGTCGCCGGCCGGGATCCGATTGCCCGGATCGTGTCCCGCGGCGCGGCGGGGGTCGATCCCGATGTGTTCGGGATCGCGCCGGTGCGCGCGGCCGAGATCGCTCTGGAGCGCGCGGGGATCGGCTGGGGCGACGTCGCGGTCGTCGAGCTCAACGAAGCTTTCGCCTCGCAGTGCCTGGCCGACATCGGGGAGTGGAAGGACCTCGATCCCGACAAGGTCAACCCCAACGGCGGTGCGATCGCGCTCGGGCACCCGCTCGGCGCGTCGGGTGTCCGTATCCTCGGCTCCCTCGCACACGAGCTGCGACGCCGGGGTGGCGGCTATGGCGTGGCCGCCCTATGCATCGGCGTCGGCCAGGGACTGGCGATCGTACTCCAGGCATAGCCGGCCCCAACCAGGTCTAGCTATAGATATACGTATACAGATATATATAGATATATATGTAGAGGGATAACGATGACGGAAGAGCTTCAAGCCGAGTCCCGCGAGGAGCGGCAGATCTATGACCCGATCGGGCCGACCCCGACGAGCTACCTCCGCGAGCCCGAGGGCGCCCATCCGCCGCTCGACTTCGAGGGCTACAAGTCGACTGCGCTGCGCCATCCCAAGCAGCCGCTGATCTACATGCCGCAGACGATCACCGAGATCACCGGCCCGCAGCTCGGGCCGGTTGTGATGGGCGAGTCCGATCACGATCTCACGATCCAGCACGACGGTGAGCCGATCGGCGAGCGGATCACCGTGTCGGGCCGCGTGTTCGACACCGAGGGCAAGCCGCTGCGTGGCACCCTGGTCGAGATCTGGCAGGCTAATGCCGCCGGTCGCTACAAGCACCGCTGGGATCGCTGGCCGGCGCCGCTCGATCCGAACTTCAGCGGCGCGGGCCGGTGCATCACCGACGACGAGGGCCGCTACCAGTTCACGACGATCAAGCCTGGCCCGTATCCCTGGGGGAATCACTACAACGCCTGGCGGCCAGCCCACATCCACTTCTCGCTGATGGGCCGCGCATTCATCCAGCGTCTCGTGACCCAGATGTACTTCCCGGGCGATCCCTTCTTCCCCTACGACCCGATCTTCAACTCGGTCAACGATCCGGCCGCCCGCGAGCGAATGGTCTCGCGCTTCTCGATCCACGACACGGTTCCGAACTGGGCGGCCGCCTACGAGTTCGACATCTATCTGCGCGGACCCGGCGCCACGCCGTTCGAGGAGGCGCATTGATCTTCGAGACCACCCCCTCCCAGACGGTCGGGCCGTACTTCGCGATCGGCCTGCCGTTCGACGTCGGCCCGTTCGTCGTGCCCGAGAGCACTCCCGGCGCGATCCACATCAGCGGCACGATCTACGACGGCGCCGGGGTGCCGATCCCGGATTTCCTGCTCGAGACCTGGCAGGCCGATCCGGACGGCCGCTTCGCCGACTTACACGGTTATGGCGGCGCCTCCGAGCTCCCCGGCTTCCGCGGCTTCGCCCGCTACGGACTCGAGGACGGCGACGGGACGTTCGACATCGTCACGGTCAAGCCCGGACCGGTTCCCGGCCTGGGCGAGCAGACGCAGGCGCCGCACATCGACGTCTCCGTGTTCGCGCGCGGGATGCTCCACCGCTGCGTGACCCGCATCTACTTCGCCGACGAGACCGAGGCGAACGCTGCCGACCCGGGGCTGGCTCGGGTGCCGGCCGATCGTTGGCGGACCTTGCTCGCGCAGCCGACCCCAGACGGATACACGATCGACTTCCGCTTCCAGGGCCCGGACGAGACGGTCTTCTTCGACGTCTGAGCTGCCACAGCGTCACTGTGGCGGCGACAGTGCGACCGATCGTGGGGATCCGTCGTGACTCCAGGCCAGCGTGTCGCCGCTCAGCGTGAGCCCGGTCAGGAAAGGCCCCGATCCGGGGAGCTCGCTCGAATCGACCGCGTGGACCCCGGCCTCCTCAGACGCTTCGATCGACTCGAAGCTGCAGCTGTGCCCATCGGTACAGGGGTCGCCATCGAGCAATGCGGACGTCCAGGTTGACGGACCGTTCGCGGGCTCCGTCGAGGTCAGCGCGCGTCCGTTCGCGTCCGTGGCCACGCACAGGGACTCCGAGCCGCACGAGACCGAGGTGAGCTCCAGCCCGTCGTCGATGGTCGCGTGGCTCCACGTGCCCGACGCCGGGTCGGTGGAGACGTAGAGCGCGCCCTGCGTGCCGACCGCGACGCACAGCGAGCTCGAGGGACAGCTGACGCTGAGCAGGCTGTCGGGGATCGACTGACCCAGAGCGCGCCGCCACTGTCGATCGCGACCTTCCCGCTCGCCGACCAAACCGCGTCGGTGGCGGCGTCGATGCCGGGTTTACGCTTCCTCAGCCCGTCGATGCCGTCCAACTTCAGACGGTGACGCTGGATGAACGAGATCACCGTGCCGCCGGGTTTGAATGCCGGATTCGGGGCGGCGCCGAACTGGCAGTTCATGCACGAGCCGTCGGCATAGACGATCCGGATCGCCGGCCCGGCGAACACAATCGCCCGGCCGTCCGGAGACCAGCGAGGCTGGCGCGGTGTACCGCACCGCCCCCGCGCTGTGCAGATCCGCCGCACCAGCCGTCCGTTCGTCGCGACGAGCAGGATCCCACCGCCCGATTCCGGCTGCACGGCCAGCAGGCCGTTGGCGCCCGGGAAGGCGGCAAGCGCCGGCGTCACGCACCAGAGTCCGAGCGCTACCACGATGCCCCCGACCACGCCGATCATCCGTCTCACGTCATCAGCGGTAACGACGCTTGCGTCCCGGAGTTGCGAAGCCGACGGGAGCGCAGCGCTTGGTAGATAACTGGCGTATAGCGAGAGTTATCTACCAACCGCCGCCCCGGTAGCCGCCAAATCGGGCGGCCGCGCGAAAGCCAGGTCAGATCAGGCGGCAAGACCCAGGCGGTGGGCGAGACCGGCCGCCTCGGTGCGGCTGCGGACGCCGAGCTTGGCCAGGATCCGCGACACGTGGACGCTGGCCGTCTTCTCGGCCATGAACAGCTCCTCGCCGATCTCTCGGTTGGTCGCGCCGCGCGCCACCAGCTCCAGCACCTGCCGTTCGCGCTTGGTGAGCCCGAATGGGTCCTCAACCGAAACACGGCCGTCCTCGCCCTCAGGCGAAGGGGCACCGGCGGCATCGACCAGTCGGATCCGCGCACGCGCGGCCAGACCCTCGATCTCACCGCACAGCCACCCCGCGCCGAGGGCCGTGGCGCTGACGTGAGCCTCGCGCGCCACCACCACCGCCTCCTTGCGCTGGCCGGCCCCGACGAGCGCCTCGGCCTGGCGGAAGCGCATGACCGCGGCGGGATACGGCCGGCCGAGCTCGGTCCACATCTCGGCAGCCAAAGCAAACGCGGGCGGGTCCGCTTGTCCGGCTGCCCGGGAGAGCTCGGCCCGCGCCACGCGCGACCACGCGGCTTCGAGCGCCAGCCTGGCGTCCGCGGCGCCCGGCGTCCGGGCGACGAGACTGTTCGCGCGCGAGAGCGCGACCCGCTCAGCCTCCACATCCCCGAGGTCGCGGGCGCGCTGGGCCGCTTCGGCTTCGACGGCCGTCCCGACCGCGCTCACCCGGGCGAGCCGTACATCCTCATCGCTGCCCGCCAAGAGCCTGTCGACGGTGTCGCTCACCACGCGCCGCGCGGACTCCAGGTCACCTTCTCGCGACAGCAGCTCGGCGCGGAGCGCGCCGAGCACGCCGACGAATTGTGGCTCGTCCATTCCGGCGCCAAGTCCCGCGGCCTCGTCGAGCAGCTCACGCGCCTCCCCGTGATCGCCGCGACCGAGGGCCAGCTCTGCCCGCCGCAGGTTCAGGTTGACCAGGCCGTTTCCGTTCGGTCGTCGCCGGATCATCCGCAGGATCTCGCCGGCCTGATCCCACTCTCCGGCTTCGATCGCGAGCTCCCCTCGCAGGATGGCGAGCCACACCCAGTTTCCCGGTACCTCACGGCCCATGCCCTCCTCGACGACCGCGCGCGCCTCGCTCAGCCGGCCGCCGAGATGGAGCGCATCGCCCAGGTTGATGTACGCCGAGTTCTGCTCCGACGTGAAGCCTTCTCGCTTGGCGACTTCGAGGGCCTCTCGCAGCGCTGCGGCGCCGGTGTCGATCTCGCCGAGGTTCATCCGCGCCGCGCCCAGCGTGTTCAACCCCCGGGTTCGTAGGCGCACGTCGCCCAGCTTCTCGGCGATCTGCAGCACCTCCCGCGCGGCCTCGATCGCCTCGGTGTTGCGACCGCGCAGCATCATGGTCAACGACCAGGTTCGCAGCAGCGTGCCGCGCACCAAAGAGACGTCGTCCGACGCCACGAGCGAGAGCCCATGCTCGAGCGTTGCGAGCGATTCCTCACCGCGACCGAGGTGCCACTGAGCGTCGCACAGGATGTCGAGGAAACGCGCCGCGCGGTGCGGCTCCACGCGCTCATCGACCTGCGCCACCGCAGCGCGCGCGAGCATTTCGTGCCGCGCGCTGTTGCCCTCCAGCTTGTGGTCCATCGCAGCGCAGGCCAGGAGCTCCGCCCGGTCCACCCCCGCCACCTCCTCGGCGTCCGGAACTCGATCGAACAACTCCACCGCCTGCTCGAACAGCGCGGCGGCTTGACCGTAGGCGTGCACATGCTCGGCGGCCTCGGCCGCGCGGACTGCGGCGCGCAACGCCGCCGCTCGGTCACCCGCGGACGTGAAGTGGTGGGCGATCGCCGCGGCAAGGTAAGGACTAATTCCGTCTCGCTCGGCGCGCAGCTCGAGCGCCTGCGCCAGACGGAGATCGATGGCCCGGCGCTCGCCGGGGAGCAGGTCGTCGCCGACAACTTCGCCTAACAGCGCATGCCGGAAGCGATAGCGGCCCTCCTGCTCGATGACCAGGATGTTGCCGGCCAGGGCTGCGCGCAGCGACCCGTTCAGCTCGGCCTCGTCGAGGCCGGTGATTCCGGCGAGTAGTTCCTCATCGAGTCGCTGGCCGACCGCGATCGCGGCGAGCACGCTCTGCGCCGCGGCCGGCAGACGCTCGACGCGCGCCATCAGGGCGTCGCGCAACGTGCTCGGCAGCGGCCCGCGCCCGTCGGCGCTCGCCGCCACCAATTCCTCGACGAACAGCGGGTAACCCTCCGACCGGGCGAACACGCGCTCGACGAGCTCGTCATCGGGCGCGGCGCCGAGGAGGCTCGACAGCTGCAACGACATCTCCACCCGGGTCAGCGCCGCGAGCTCGATGCGGCTCGACACGCTCAAACGCTCGAGCTCGGCCAGCAGCGGGCGGACCGGGTGGCGGCGGTGCAACTCGTCCGCCCGGTACGTCGTGACGACGAGCATCCGCTCGGTGCTGAGGTTGCGGCCGAGGAACGCCAGGAAAGCTCGCGTCGCCCTGTCCGCCCAGTGAAGATCCTCGATGGCGAGCACCGCTCCAGTGGCGTCGCCGAGCCGCTCCAGCAGCCACAGTAACGCCTCGAACAGGCGAGCCTGGGCGGAGTCATCCGCCGGTTCGGGGCCGCGCCGGCCACCGGCACCGTCTCCCAGCTCCGGCAAGAGCGCCGCCAGCTCGGACCGCGCGAACGGCGGGATCTCCGCGAGCACCGGATCGCGATCGCGCGCGAGGGTGCGCAGGACGGCCACGATTGGCGCATACGGCAGCTCGCCCTCGCCGAGCTCGATGCAGTCGCCCGACAGCACGCGGGCGCCCCGATCGCGGGCCCGCGCCGCGAACTCCGAGAGCAGGCGTGTCTTGCCCACGCCCGAATCTCCGGCGACGAACACGAGACACGGCCGGCCTTCGATCGCGTCCTCGAGCGCATCTTCGAGCCCCGCAAGCTCGGCCGAGCGACCCACAAACGTCGAGCTCCACACGCGCTCCGCCACTCCCCCAATTATGCGGGTGCTCAGGGGACCCGCATGCCCATCAGGCGGAGGTAGCGAGTCACCGCCTCGGCCCGGTTGGCCGCATGCAGCTTGCGCAGAATGCTCCCGACGTGAAACTTGACGGTGCCGCCGGAGATCACGAGCGCGTCGGCCACCTGGCGGTTGGTGGCGCCCTCGGCGAGCAGCCGCAGAACGTCGAGCTCGCGGCGGGTGAGCAGGCCCTCGAACACCACCCGGTCATCGCGCCCGCCCACCGAAGTGCCGGCCGCGGCGCCCGGGGGCACGCCGGCCGCAAGCGAAACCGGTGGATGAACCGGCGCCTGGCCGCCGGCGGACAGCCGCACCGGCGCGTCGGTCAGCTCGCTCGAGCGGACCCGCAGCCACTCGAGAAACTCGCCCATCTGGTCGCGCTCGTCACGTAGCGTGCGGCGCAGCACGCTCGACTCGTAGGCCTGCGCCAGTCCGGTGGCGAACTCCCAAAGCACGTCGCGGTCGAGCACGTCGAGCGCGTGACCGGCGCCGCGGTCGGCGTGGATCAGGCCGATCACGTGCGCGCCCACCACCAGCGGTGCCGCGGCATACGACCGCCAGCCCATGAGCCCGGCCGTCTGCCGATCGACGCGGGGATTGACGTCGGCGTCCACCACGATGGTTGCCCGGCGCCGGCGCATCAGCTCGGTTTCGATCAGCGGGTGCTCGAGCCGGAGGGGACTGCTCTGAAGCTCCGCCAATATGGTCGCGGCTGCTTCGGAATCGCCGGCGAAGTGCGCCGTCTCGGCGATCAACCGCCCACCATTGACCAGGCTGAGAATGGCCCGTTCGAACGCGGACCCGGCGCACATGATCGCCGGAGCGCGATGCAGCATCTCCCGCGGCGAGGTCACCTCGCGCAGCTCCGCGATCGCTGTCTGGACCCGATCGAGCGCGGCGAAGCGCCCCTCGAACCGCTCGCGCAGGCGCTCGAGCGCGCTTTCCTGATCGTCGACCGATCCGCCCGTGGGCTCTTTCGGCGCCAGCCGCGAGCGCAGCGACCGGATCAACTCCCGCAGCTCATCTAGGTCGGTGCCGGGCTGGGCTGGAAGATCGAGCAGCTGGCGCGCCCGGGTCGCGTGGTCGCTCAGCCGGCGCTCGAGCTGATCGTCGAGCTTCATGGCGCCGAGCGCGCGTACCGGGAGACAGCGTCAGCCCGGCTGGTGGCGCCCATTTTGCGCAGGATGTTCTTGACGTGGTACTTGATCGTGCCTTCCCGGACGACCAGCTGATGGGCGATCTGAAGGTTCGTCTGCCCCCGGGCGAGCAGGCGCAGCACGTCGAGCTCTCGGGGGGTGAGGTCATCCGTCGCGGCGAACTCGCCGAGATTGCCCGCGCTCACTTCCGTCCCTGGGGTGGCGAGCTGCCCGAGTCGCGCGCTCATCCAGTCGACCGCCGAGCGCAGCTCGTGATGGTGCAGCTGGAGCATCTCCCGCAGCACTGCGCGCTCGAACACGCCCGCGAGGCCCTCCGCGTAGCGAGACGCGACCTCCGCGTCGAGCGCGTCGGGCGGGCGCTCCGCCGCGGCGGCATCGGCATGGAGCAGGCCCACGGTTTGGCCCTGCACGACGAGGGACGTGACCACATAGCCGTCCCAGTCGAGCACCTGGGCCAGTCGCCGGGCCGCCCGCGAGCGAGGCGCCCGCGTTAGCACGATCTCCGTCTGCTGGCGGCGAGCGACCTCGTCCTCGACCGAGGGGTACTCGAGCCGCGCCGGCGCTGCGCGAAGCTGCTCGAGTAAGTCCGCCGCGGCGCCGGGGTCCTCTCGACTCCACAGCGCGCGGACGTGCAACTCGGCGCCGCGCACCTCGCTGAGCATGACGCGGCCGAAGTCCGAGCTCGTCCCGAGTTCCTCGGCCGCGCGTTCGAGGATTCCCTGTGGCGCGCCGACCTCGCCGAGTCGGCGGACCGCGTCGGCCACCCGCTCGAGCGCGTCCGCGCGCCGTACGTACGCGGCCTCGACGATCTCGCGCTCGAGCGCCAACAACTCCGCCAGCGTGCGCTGGGCCAGGGCGGGGTCAGCCGCGACCGACACGCTCGTCGCGGCTGTCGAAAAGACTCAGACGAACGGGAGCGTGGCCGGCCGCAGGCGCTCCATGAGCGTATAGCGCTCGGCCGCCTCCTGCCCGACGCAGCTGATTCCGTACGGCCGCCCGGCGCGCTCGATAGCCAGCCAAGCTTCGCCCGCGGCTTCGCGGTCGACCAGCGCCAGAGCTCGTCGATCGGACTGAAGGAGCCACCAGGCGGCGTTCCCATCCCCCACCGACGCACGCGAGAACGGCCTGGCCGACCGAGGGTCTCCCAACGGGCCGAAGACGCCGAGAGCCCTCAGCACGTGAGTGGTGTTGCGCCCGAGCAGTCCGATCGCGATGAGCTGGCTCGATAGGTCGCGAACGCCGATGTGGCGCGCCGCATCCGCCCGCAGCCCGCCGGTGAGGCGTTCCGCGGTACGCGAGTCGCACACGACAATCACCCGGCTGGAGGTGTCGCCGCACCACAGCGCCCTTGCGCCCGTGACCAGGCCGCCGGCCGAGACGGTGGCGCCGGCCATGCGCCGCATCAACGCCGACAGCTGGGCCGAAGGCGCCTCGAGCGCCAGCGTGCTCAGCTCGGCGCGGTCGACCAGGCCCACCGTGCGGGCGCACACCGCGAGCTCCGCAGCCGCCGAGCCAAAGTTGATCGCCACCGGCCGGCCGTCGCGCGTCGAGAGGACCGCGCCGGCGCGGCGCAGGACGACATCGAGCTTGGTCGAGATCCCCTGCGGTCCGGTGGTTGCCGACACGTGGCAGAAGGTACAGCGGCGCCGGGTCGACGGCCCTGCTCCTTGCTCCAGAATTACCTGTCCGATCGAGAGGTGCCACCGGTTCGCTTCCGCCCGTCACGCAAAGAGCCTGGCCTTCAGACCCTCTCTAAAGTCTAGGCTAATCCGGCGCAGTGAGAGTCGCAAAGCGGCTGGGGTAGCGGCAAGCTGTGCCGGTCGCGAGCTGCGCCAACCGGCAGGAGGAGACAGAGTGAACACGGACCTGACCGCGAGGGACGCCTCCAGAAGCGCCCCGGCAAATCATCTGCGCCCGGTGGGGGCGGACCTGGGCAACGAGGCGGGTCTGACCAGCGAGACCCGCTACGAGCGGCTGTCGCGCCTGATCGCCACCGACCAGGTGGTGATGATGGACGGCGCGACCGGCACCGAGCTGATCCGCGTGGCGGGCGAGCGGCACGAGCTCGAGGAGCATCTGTGGGGCCTGACGGCGTTGCTAGAGGCCCCAAGCGACGTCAAGGCCGTCCACCGGCGCTACGTCGATGTCGGTTGCGATGTGATCTGCACCGACACCTGGGGGCTGGCCACCGCACTGCGCGACGGTCAGGCCAGGATGTGGGAGACGAGCGAGCCGATCCACTGGATGGACGTCGCGCGCCGTGCCGTCCACCTGGCCCGCGAGGCAGCGACCGAGGCCGGCCGCGCCGACGAAGTCGCCGTGGCCTTCAGCATCAACGGCGACGTCGACACGCCGGACGGCCGGGAGACGATTCGCCTGCTGGCGCGCGCGTTCGAGCGCGATCCGCCTGATCTGATCCTGGTCGAGACGCTGACGCTGGTGCGCAGCTCCACCTACGCCACCGTCGAAGCGCTGCTTGGGACCGGGCTACCCGTGTGGCTGAGCTTCCGGCGCTGCCGCCACGGCGTGTGCGGCGTTTACGGCGAGCACTGGGGGGGTCCCGAGGGCGACGCCTTCGGGCGCGCGGCCCGGCGCTTTGAGGAGATGGGGATCGGCGCGCTGGCCATCAACTGCCTCCCCCCCGACCACGTCACCGGGATGCTGGCCTGGCTCCGGGACTTCACCGACCTGCCGCTGGGCGTCTACCCGAACCTGGGGTACCTGTCGGCGGCCGGATGGCGCCAAGAGGCCGGCATCAGCCCTGACGAGTACGCCGCGCTCGCGCTCCACTGGCGGGAGGAGGGTGCACAGATCGTCGGCGGCTGTTGCGGCGTCGGCCCCGAGCAGATCGCGGCGGCGCGCGCCGCCCTCGCCGACTCAAAGCTCGGCCATGCGCGGCTGGACGCACTCCCCAATCAGGACGTCAACCCAACCAGGGATGGGCAGCTCGCCGAGGGTGAGCGGGGCCTGGGTTCCCGCCCCGCGCCACGCTGGAGCGACGCGCGCGGCCGCCTCATGTTTCCGCTCGACTTCCCCGACATCACGGTCGATCCAGGGGTCTTCGTTCCCACCCAGGGGAGCCTGACGGTCTGGAAGTACCTGTACCGGGAAGGAATCGGCGCTCATCAACGTTGCTTGGATATCGGCTGCGGGACCGGCCTGCTGACCGTGCAGCTGGCGAGTAACGGCGCCGCGCATGTGCACGGCATCGACATCAGCGCGGACGCAGTCAAGAACACGATGACCAACGCATTTCGAAACGGGGTGGCCGAGCGTGTCACCGCTGCCGTGCAGGATCTGTACCCGTGGGTGCCCGAGGAGCGCTACGACGTGATCGTCGCGAGCCTCTATCAGACGCCCGTCGACCCGTTCGAGCCCGTCGTCTCGCACCGTCCCCTGGACTACTGGGGGCGCGGCCTGATCGACCACCTGCTGAGGATCCTCCCCGAGGCGCTCGCCGATGACGGCACCGCCTACGTGATGCAACTCTCTATCATCGGCGAGCGGCGAACCACGCAGCTGCTGGAACGATTGGGCTATCAGGCTCGCGTCGTGGACTTCGGCTTGTTCGAGTTCACGGACCTGTTCAACGATGCGCGCGAACAGATCGCTCGTGTCGAGGAACTGTCCGATGCCTATCACCTGAAGCTCGGCGCTCTGGACGTTATGGCCACTTATCTGCTCGAGATCACGCGCAAGGACAAGGAAACGAGACGCCCATGACCCATGCCGACAACGAGTTCCTGTTCACCTCCGAATCCGTCACCGAGGGGCATCCCGACAAGGTCGCGGATCAGATCTCCGATGGGGTGCTGGACGCGGTGCTGCGCGACGACCCGACGGGGAGGGTGGCGTGCGAGACCTTGGTGAACACGGGGCTGGTGGTGATCTCGGGCGAGATCAGCACGACGACCTACGTGGACATCCAGGATGTGGCGCGGGAGACGATCAGGCGGATCGGCTACACGAACGCCGAGTACGGGTTCGACTACCACACCTGCGCGGTGATCAACGCGATCGACAAGCAGTCGCCCGACATCGCCCAGGGCGTCGACCGTGCGTACGAGACCCGGACCAACACCAAGGACGAGGACGAGCTCGACCTGGCCGGCGCGGGTGATCAGGGGATGATGTTCGGCTACGCGTCGAACGAGACCGACGAGTTGATGCCGCTGCCGATCTCGCTGGCGCACAAGCTCGCCAAGCGACTGGCCGATGTGCGGCGGGCGGAGATCCTGCCCTACCTCCGTCCCGACGGGAAGACGCAGGTGACCGTCCGGTACGTCGACGGGCGGCCGGTGGAGATCGAGAAGGTGCTGATCTCGACCCAGCATCGCGATGGCGCCGAGTCGCTCCTCCGGGAGGACCTGTGGGAGCACGTGATCGAGCCCGAGCTCCCCGAGGACCTGTTCGACCCCAAGAAGCTTCGCCGCAATCTGCTTGTCAACCCGACGGGCCGGTTTGTGATCGGCGGCCCGATGGGCGACTGCGGCCTCACCGGTCGCAAGATCATCGTCGACACGTACGGTGGGATGGCTCGTCACGGTGGCGGTGCCTTCTCCGGGAAGGACCCGAGCAAGGTAGACCGAAGCGCCGCCTATGCGGTGCGCTACGTCGCCAAGAACGTGGTCGCGGCCGGCCTGGCCGACCGCGCCGAGGTGCAGGTGGCCTACGCGATCGGAGTCGCGCATCCCGTCTCGATCATGATCGAGACGTTCGGCACCGAGCGGGTCTCCCGGTCGCGGATCCTCGAGCTCATCAACGAACACTTCGACCTGCGCCCTGGCGCCTTCCGCCAGTACCTGCGGCTGCACCGGCCGATCTACCAGAAGACCGCCGCCTACGGCCACTTCGGTCGCGAGGACGCGGACTTCACCTGGGAGCGCACCGACAAGGCGGGCGCCCTGCGCGAGGCTGCCGGCCTCGACGCCTCGGCCGGCGCCTCCGCCGGCGCTTCCGCCGGAGTCCTCAGCGCGTGAGCATCACGGTCGTGGGTTCGGTCGCGTTCGACGCCGTCAAGACTCCGTTCGGCGAGCGCGAGCGGATGCTCGGCGGCGCCGCCACGTACTTCGCGCTGGCCGCGTCGTTCTTCGACGAGGTCCACATCGTGGGCCGGGTCGGAGAGGACTTCGGCGACGAGGACATGGCGGTCCTCGCCACCCGGGGAGCCGATATCTCGAACATCGAGCGCGTACCCCACGGCAAGACGTTCTTCTGGGCCGGCGAGTACGGCTGGGATCTGAACTCCCGCGAGACGCTCGACACGCAGCTCAACGTGTTCGAGGACTTCCAGCCGCAGCTTTCGGCGGCCTCCCGCGACTGCGACGTGCTGTTCCTGGCCAACATCCAACCCGAGCTCCAGCTGAGCGTGCTCGAGCAGTGTGGCGAGACCAAGTTCGTGGCGATGGACTCCATGAACTTCTGGATCGACAGCGCGCGCGACTCGCTCATCGAGGTGATCCGGCGGGTCGACTGCGTGGTCCTCAACGACGCCGAGCTGCGCCAGCTGACGGAGCGACCGAGCATCGTCGGGGCCGCCCGGGCGATCATCGACCTGGGGCCCTCGTCGGTCGTGGCCAAGCAGGGTGAGTACGGCGCCGCCCTCGTCACCGAAGATCAGTTCTTCGCGCTGCCGGCATATCCGCTCGAGACCGTCGTCGATCCCACCGGGGCCGGCGACACGTTCGCCGGCGGGTTTGTCGGCTACATCGCTCGCCAACTCGACGGGACCGTCAGCGAATCGGTACTGCGCCAGGCGATGGCCTACGGGACCGCGCTGGCCTCATACAGCGTGGAGGAGTTCGGCACCGAGCGTGTGGAGCGGCTGACCGCCGGGGAGATAGACGCGCGCGTTGAGGACCTCCGCGGGATCGGTCAGTTCGACCACGTGCCCGCCCCGCTCGAGGCGTCCTGACAACCGTCGCTCCCCCGCTCGAGACCTGAACCACGGCCCGCGGCCGATCAGGATCAGAAGGCGATCTGGACGGCCTCGCCGTTCTGCAGTGCGACCCACACCGAGGTCGCATTGACGGCGAGCGCGACCGGCGTGCTCGCGAATACGACGGTTCCGGTCACCGCCGGGGTGCCCATGGCGGTGACTCGGTAGAGAGTCTTCGTCTGCTTGCTCAGCGCCCACACGTACGGCCCCGGATCGGTGGCCGCCACCGCGTCGAGCTCAGGTGCGACCATGAGGTCTGCGTTGAGTCGAAGCTGCCCGGGTTGGGGGTTGAAGCGAGTCAGTTGGCCGTTGGCGTTCGCGCTCCACACGCCCTGGTCAACCGTCACGGCGATTGGGCTCGACCCCGCGAAAAAGGCCGTGCTCATGCCGCTCGTCCCCGCAGCCACCTGGACCAGACCCTTGCTCGTGCCGTTGGTGCCCCACGCCGCGCCGTCACCAAACGCGAGGCTGGACGCGGCGGGAGCGCTGCGGCCAGGCGTCCCGATCACCGCCCCCCAGAGCGCCACGTGGCTAATGGCGCCGCTCGAGTCCGCGACCCAGGCGGAGCTGTCCTGCTGATCGAGCGCGATCGCGCCGGGGGTCCCCGGGAGCTTGGTCGAGTGGACCTCCTTGCCGAGGTCGCCGTTGAACTGGGCCAGCGTCTGCGTGCCCGGCTCGGCCACCCACACGGCGCTGACGCCGGCGACGATGGCGCTCGGGTTACCCGCAGCCGGGAAGGTCTCTTGAGCCGCACTGCTCAGGCTTGACCGGACGATCTCGTTCCGTCCGGGTAGTGACGCCCAGAGGTTCCGCGTACCGATGGAAATCGATGCCGGGGCCGCCGGCAGTGTGGTCGTCCGTCCTTCCGTGAGGCCGCTCCCGTGGATCTGGACCTGGGCGCCGGCGGCGTTGTTGCCGCCGCTGAGCACGGCCACGAGCACTCCCGCCACCACCACGAGCACGACGATTGAGAGCGCCCAGACGCTCCTCGGGAACCGACGCGACCTTGGCGAGGCGGCCGGCCGGTTGGCGGAATCGGCTGTTGGAGGCGCCCTTAGCACGGTCGGCGCCGAGGCCGCCTGAGCGGGCAGCACCGCAGTCGGCTCGGACACGGTCGCGGTGGGCTCGGACACGGCTGCCGTGGGCTCGGACATGTCCGCGGTCGCCGCGTGAGACGGGACGGTCTGCGGCGACGGCGAGACGATCGTCCGCTCGCCGGTCTCCAGCTCCAGGAGGGCCTGGCCCAACGCCGCCGTCAGCTCCGCGGCCGAGCGGTAGCGATCCTCCGGGCGCTTCGCCATCGATTTGGCGATGATCTCGTCGACCGACGCGGGGACCCCATCGACCTCGTTGCGAGCAGACGGGATCGGGTCGTGGACCTGCGCAAACATCTTGGAAATGTCCGTTGGACGGTCAAACGGGACATGTCCCGTCAGTGCCTCGAACAGCATGCACCCGAGGGAGTAGATGTCGCATGAGGTATTCCCCTTCTTGCCCTCGATTCGCTCGGGCGCCATGTAATCGATCGTGCCGACGAACTTGCCCGTGCCGGTCAGCGATTTGGCATCGCTGCGGCGCGCAATGCCAAAGTCGGTCAGGTAGATGTGCTCTTCGTCGTCGTCCTCGTAGCTACGCGCGATCAGGACGTTGGCCGGCTTTACGTCACGATGGACGAGCCCATGCCGCTGGGCGGCCGCCAGAGCCGAGGCCACCGGCCTGAGCAGTTTGATCGCCCGGCGAGGCGGCATCGGAGCTGACCTGTTGAACAGCTGGCGCAGATCCGTCCCGTCGATCCAGCGCATGATCAGATACAGCGTGCCCTCGATGTCGCCTGCTTCGTACACCGGGATCACGTTCGGATGGTCGATCGCCGCCGCGAGATGCGATTCGCGCTGAAAACGCTCGCGATACTCGGCGTCGGCGGCGAGCTCAGGGGCGATCGCCTTCAGCGCGACCGGTCGCTGGAGCGCGATTTGCGTCGCTCTGAACACCACCCCCATCCCGCCGCGACCCGCGACGCCCTCGAGTCGGCACCCCGCGAACGTGGCGCCCGGAGCCAGGCTTTCGGACATACGGAATCGTTTATACCGCCCGCGCGTGCCGCGCCTACGCCCCGCCGATCACGACCTTCATCACCTCGGTCGGGTTGTCCATCGCGAAGCGCAGCGCCTCGGGCGCACGCTCGAGACCGAAGCGATGGCTGATCAGCCCCGCGAGCACGCCGGCGTTGCGCTCGACCACCGCCACGGCCTCGCGGAATTCCTCCCCGCTGCAGACGCTCACACCGAGGAGGTCGAGCTCCTTCTCGGTGAGGCTGCCGATCCGGAGCGTCACCTCCTCGCCCGACATCCCAACCTGCACCGCGCGGCCCGCCGACGCGACCATGTCGACCATGGCCCGCACCGCCACCGGCGCGCCCGTCGCGTCGACGGCCACCGGCGGGCCGCCCGGCCCGCCCCAACGGTGCGCGTACGAAACCACCTCGGCGCTGCTCGTCCACACGAGCGTGTCCGCGCCCATCGACCGGCTCAGCCCGAGTCGGCTCTCCTGTAGGTCCACGACCAGCACCTCGGCGCCCCGCTCGCGGGCGACCAGACAGATGCACTGGCCGATCGGCCCGGCGCCGAGCACGACGACGCGCTCGCCGGCCTGGATCCTCGCCCGGACCACGGCCCGGACCGCGATCGAAACCGGCTCGGCCAGCGCGGCCAGCCCGGGATCGTCGACCGCGATCGGGTACACCTGCGAATCCGGCACGACCAGCTGCTCCTGGAGGCCGCCGTCAACGTGGATCCCGATCAGCTCGAAGCTGTCGCACGTGTTGGGTCGGCCGACGCTGCACGGGTAGCACTCGCCGCAGGCTTGGAGTGGCCACAGCGCCACGCGCTGCCCGGCTCGCAAGTCTGCGCGCGCTCCCGGTCCAACCGCCACCACGGTGGCGCCGACCTCGTGGCCCTGGACGCGCGGGAACCGCGAACCGCCGGCGGCCTCGGACAGCTCGCCCGCGAAGAAGTGGTAGTCCGAGCCGCAGATCCCGACGGCCTCGGGCGCAACGACGACCTCGCCGGCGCCGGGCGTCGCTGGCTCGTCCCGGTCCACAACGGCCATCGCGCCGACGCCCTCGGTCACCGCGGCTCGCATCAGCCCCACACCTCGGCGGCGGTCTCGACGACCAGCTCGAGCTTGGCCCGCTGCTCGTCGACGGTGAGCACGTTGCCCTCGACCGTCGAGGAGAAACCGCACTGCGGCGAGAGGCACAGCTGCTCGAACGGTACGTACCGCGCGGCCTCCTCGATCCGCCGCTTGAGGAAGTCCTTTGATTCGAGCTCACCGCGCTTGGTCGTGACCAGCCCGAGCACCACGAACTTGCCCTCGGGCACGAAGCGCAGCGGCTCGAACCCGCCCGAGCGTGCGTCGTCGTACTCGAGGAAGAACCCGTCGACCCCGAGGCCGCCGAACAGCGCCTCGGCCACGAAGTCGTAGCTGCCCTCAGCCGCCCACGAGGAGCGGAAGTTCCCTCGGCACAGGTGGGTGGTGACGGCCATGCCGTCGGGCCGCCCCTCGAGCGCCCGGTTGATGTTGCGCACGTACTGCTCGTGCAGGTGCTCGACGTCGCCGGCCCCGCGCTGCTTGATCTGCTCCCGCTGGGCCGGGTCGTTCAGATACGCCAGCGAGGTGTCGTCGAACTGGAGGTAGGTGCAACCGATCTCGCCGAGGGCGCGCAGCTCCTCGGCGTAGGCGGCACACAGGTCGCTCCAGAACTCCTCCATGTCCGGATACACGCGTTCGTCCACCGCGGCCCGCCCGCCCCGGTAATGAACCATGTTCGGCGAGGGGATGGTCAGCTTAGGGGTCTGCTCGTCCGAGGCCGCGTCGCGCAGAAACGAGAACGCGTCGGCGAAGATCGTGTGGTCGAGGTGCACCTTCTCCCCGATGTGGAGGGCCGCCGGGGTCCACTCCACGGTTCCGCTCTGGTTGCGGAACTGCACCTTCAGGTCGCCGGCCGCGTGCTCGACGCCGCCCAGCTGGTAGATGAAGTCCATGTGCCACGTCGCCCGGCGGAACTCGCCATCGGTGACCGACTGCAGCCCGACCTCCCGCTGCATCGCGACCGCGTCACGAATCGCCTCGTCCTCAGCCGCGCGCAATGTGTCCGCGTCGGTGCGCCCGGCCTCGAACGCCGCCCGGGCGTCCAAGAGCGAGGGTGGCCGGAGCAGACTTCCGACGTGGTCGGCGCGGAACGGCGGCGTGGTCCGCCGCCCGGTGGTCGTCTGAACCGCTGTCTGTCCGTCAGCCATTCCTACCTCGCTTCGTCCTCGGGGGTCGCTGTCACGTTGATCTCCACTCGGACCCCATTCGGATCCTCGATGAACACCTGACGCGGCCCACCGGGCACGGCGTTGGTCACCGCCTCGATCCCCGCCCGCGAGAGCCGCTCGAGCAGCCCATCGTAGTTGCCGGAGCCGGCCCGGAACGCGACGTGGTCGACCGGTCCTCCCCCGGCGGCGCGCTCGGGCACGTGTAGCCCGAGACCGGCGGCGTGCGCCGCGTAAGCTCGGCGCTCGGCGATGTGGATGCACGACGCGCCGCCTGAGTCCGCGTAGAGCCAGTACCCGGGGAACGCGAGCGGCGGCCGCTCACCAACCTCGAGCCCGACCACGTCGCAATAGAAATCGCGGGTGCGCTGAATGTCGTCCGAGAGCACGAGCACGTGCTCCATGGCGACGATGCTCATGTGGTGGAGGGCGGCTCGGTCTGCGTCTCGGGGCGGGCCGGCGCGGCCGGGGGGCTCGGAGTGGCCGGGGCGCTCGGGGCGGCCTGGCCGGCAGAAACCGACCGCGCGGTCGGGGTGGGCGGGGACCCATTCGTATGGCCCCTGAGCAGGTACGCCGAGTGCAGCAGCGACGGGTCCTCCTTCAGCTCGCTCGCCGACCCTGAGAACTGCAGCCGTCCACCCTCCATCACGTAGGCGCGCGTGGCGAGTCCGAGGGCGACGGTCGCGAACTGCTCGATCAGCAGCACCCCGATGCCGGACTGCGCGACCTCACGGATGGTCGGGATCAGCCGGTTCACCACGACCGGCGCCAGGCCGAGCGACAGCTCGTCGATCAGCACGTAGCGCGGTTGGGAGACGAGCGCCTGGGCCAGGACGACCATCTGCTGCTCGCCTCCGGACAGCGATCGGGCGGCCGAGCCCAGCAGCCGCTGGAGCTCGGGAAAGAGTTCCAGCGCGCGCGCCCGTCCGGCCACGGCTTGCCCCCGCGGCAGTGCGTACATGGCCACGCGGATGTTGTCCTCGACCGTGAGCTGGGGCAGCAGGCGGCGCCCCTCGGGGACGATCGCCACGCCTGCGTTGCGGATCCGCTCCGGACGCCGTCCGACCCAGTCGCGGCCGTCGAGCATCACCGCGCCCTTGCGCGGGCGGAGCACGCCGCCGACCGCCAGCACGAGCGTCGACTTGCCGGCGCCGTTGGGACCGAGCAGCGCGGTGATCTCGCCCTGTGGGATCTCGATCGTGACGTCGCGCACCACGTCGCGTCCGCCGCGGGCGACCGTGATCCCCTGGAGGCTCAGGATCGAATCGGTGCCGGTCGCACTCGCCGGGGTGTCGGTGGCGCTCACCTGGTCTCCTCGGTGCCGAGGTACGCCTGGATCACGCGCTCGTCTCGAAGCACCTCCGCGGTCGGACCGGAGGCCAGGAGCTTGCCGAAGTCGAGCACGGCGGTGACCTCGCAGCAAGCCGAGACCAGGCTCATGTCGTGATCGACGAGGATCGTCATCCCGTCCGTCTGCTCGGGGATCCGGCGAATGACGTCCCCCAGGTGCTCGGTCTCGTTGTCGGGCAGCCCCGCCGCCGGCTCGTCCAGCAGCACCAGTCGCGGCCGGCCGACGACCGCCCGAGCCACCTCAACCATGCGGCGCTGTCCGGCTCCAAGCCCGCCGACCTTGGTGTCCGGGTCGATGTCGAGTCCGACAAACCGGATCGCGTCGATCACCTCCTGCCGGCGGGAGCCGCCGCTGAGCTTGGAGTGCTCGTGGATCATCGCCACGTTGTCGAACACCGAGAGCTCCTCGATCGCCTGCTCGGTCTGGAAGGTCCGCCGGACCCCCCACCGCGCGCGCCGGAAGTGGACCATCTTCAACAGGTCCTCTCCGAATGCGGTGACGCTGCCGGAGACCGGCCGGACAAATCCGCTCAGGACGTTGAAGAACGTCGTCTTGCCGGCGCCGTTGGGTCCGATCAGCCCGCAGGTCCCTGTCTCGAAGCGCAAGCTCATGTTGTCCAGCGGCGTGACTCCGCCGAAGCGGACGGTCATGTCGGTGACCTCGATCACGTCTCACCGCTCGGGGACGGCGTCGGCCGGCGGCCGAGCCGGCCGATCAGGCGGCCGAGCCGGGCCACATCCTTGGGCAGCTGGTCGACGATCCCGCGCGGCGCTGTGGTCAGCACCTGGAGAACTCCGACGCCGAACAGGATCGTGAGCCAGTCGGGAGAGATCCCCCAGCTCGTGAACAGCTGAGGCAGGAACTGCTGCAGGAAGCCAGCCACGATCGCACCCCACAGACTGTAGGCCCCGCCCATCAGGACCACGGCTAACAGCGTGATCGAGTCCTGGGTCTGGAAGTCGATCGAGTACAGATAGTGCAGCGAGCCCGCCAGCAAGCCGCCGGCAACGCCGGTCACGAACGACGCCAGCGCAAACGCCCACAGCTTGTACAGGGTCGTGTTGATTCCGGCCGCCAGCGCCGCCGACTCGCTCTGGCGGATCGCCGCCCACGCGCGCCCTGGCTTGGCGCGCAGATGTCCGAGCACGAGCAGGAACATGAGCGTCGCCACGATCACCGAGTAACGGAAGAAGGCGGAGTCGCCCTCGGCGATGTTCGGCCGGCGAATCGGCGGGATGTGCACCGACGCGCCGTTGTAGCCAAGGAAGCCGTGACCGCCGTTGGGGAAGTTCGTCGTGGCGAGCACGACCGTGATCGCGCCCGCCAGCATCAGCGTGATCAGCGCCAGGTAGAGCCCGCTCAGCCGCAGCGCCGGGAGACCGACCAGCGTCCCCAGCACCATCGTGATCAGACCGGACGCCAGCAGCACGAACGGGAACGGAAGGCCGGTGGCGAACAGGATGCGGGCGGCGACCCAGGCCCCGATCGCGAGCACCGCCGCCTGGCCCAGCGAGACCATGCCCACGCGTCCCACCAGCACACCCAGGCCGAGGGCCACGATGGCGTAGATCGCCGTCTGTGTGCTGGCGTCCACGTAGTACGTGCTGAGCAGCGAGGGCAGCGCGAGCAGCACGAACAGCAGCAGCAGGAGGATGATGACGGGACGGATGAACGCTCGGGGCTCCGGCGGACGCCGCCCGGTCGTTGGCTCGGCGGTTCGCTGCGCCTCGGCAGTTTCCTCGGTTGGGCTTTCCACCTCGGCGGCGTCCATGCCCGCTAGATGCCCTGCCTTCCGACCGAGATCACGCGCCGGCGGTTCTGCACGAGCAGCGCCGCGGCCGCGAGCACGAACGGGGTCATGTCACGGTAGTTCGTGATCGACTGGATGGGGGTAATGCACGCGTCCACCGTCCCGACCACGAGCGCCGCGATGAACGTGATGGGGATCGAGCGCAGCTGCGCGATCAGCGTGGCCGCGAGCGTCGATATCACCAGGAACGTCAACGTGGTGGCATCGAGGGCCACCAGGTCGGCCAGCAATATGCCGGCCATTCCAGACAGGATCCCGCAGCCGAACCACGCCGCGGCCTCGACTCGCCGCACCGGCACGCCCAGGGTGGCGGTGATCTCGCGGTCGTTGGCCATCGCGCGCATGGCCGTCCCAAGCTTCGTGTAGCGCAGGAATGCGGAAGTGGCCACCGTGATCACGAAGCCCAGGGCCAACGCGATCACGTTCGTGTACTCAACCTGGATCCCGCTGAGCATGAACGTGTCGTTGTCGGTCGGCAGGGTGATCGAGCGCGACGCGCCACCGCTCGAGGTCCACAACAGGTCCATCACCCCGAGCAAGATCAGCGTCAGCCCGAGCGTCGCGGTCGCCTTTACCAGCGGGTCGCGCTTGGCCAGGGCCGGGCCGAACACCATCCCGTAGACCAGCGTCAGCACCCCCCCGAAGAGCACGGAGACCGCGTACGCCAGCCACTCGTTCCAGCCCGAATGGTTGATCAACGACCAGGCGATCAGCGCACCCATCGCGCCGACTGCTCCGAACGCGAGGTTCAACACCCCGGTGGCCCGATACAGCACCACCATCCCGACGCCAGACAGGGCGTACACGCCGCCCAACGACAGCCCGGTGACGAGAAACGGCTGAAAGTCCTGCCAGCTCGGCAGACCCAGAATGCCGGGGGTGAAGAGCATGTCAGCTAGTCGGTTGCGCCGATCGCCTGCATCCTACTTACTCAGCTGTCTTCATTTCACGACCCGCTGGGCTGCCCCGGCGCCATCGCCGCGGTACCCGCCGCTGCGCGATACGCCGCGATCTGCGGATCGACGGACGAAATCAATGTGCAGCCCTGCTTGAGCACCATCTTGCCGTTGCTCGGCGTGACGGTGTAGTCCATGTTGTTGGCGATGTGCAGTGGGTAGTCCCCGAACGTCCAGGGCTGGCACAACATGCCGGTGTCGTAGTCCTTGACGGCCTTGAACGCTGCATTGACGCTCGCGGTCGTGTACGGGCCCGTGATCGAATTCAGCGCGTGCTGCGCGATCTCGCCCATCGTGAATCCCATCTCGCTGAAGCTGCCGATCCCGCCGGACACGTCCGTGCCGTACTGCTTAAGGATCGCCTTGTACAGGTTCATCGTCGGGGTGTTGGTGGCGTCGGGATCGGCCAGCTCGGCGTTGACGAAGAACTTGCCGTCCCACTTCGATCCCAGCGACTGCGCCAGGAAGTCGGTGTTGCACGGCGTCGAGCACGCCCACGCCTTGACCCGGTTCTCGAGCCCCAGCTTCTGGGCCGCCTGCAGGATCACCAGCGCCTCGGGCGGGGTGAAGTTCAGCACCACCGCGCCGTTCGGGCCCGCGTCGTCGACCTCCTTCAGGGCGACCGAGTCGGCGTCGGTGATCGGCACGTTCTCGGTCAGCTGGGTGATCGGCACGTGCGCGTTCGCGGCGAGCGCCGCCGGGCCGGCGGCGATGTAGCCGGTTCCCGGCACGTTCGACTGGTCAAACACGATCTTGCTCGGGTGCAGGGTGAGCACGTACTGCTCCGCTCCGTCGGAGCTGTAGCGCGGCCCCATGTTGACGTCGGCGTAGTTCGGCGTCGAGTAGCACTCGGGCGCGATCCCAGCGGCGATCACGTAGTAGTGAAGCTTCTGCCAGTAGGCGGAGTTGATCGTGCACTCGAGGATGCTCGAGGTACCGGAGACCCCGTCCACGTGATCGGTCTGCACGAGCTTGCTCGCATCGGCCGCGATCTGTGCGGGCTGGGTGGGCTCAGTCAGCTTGATCAGGGTGATCGGATGGCCGTTGACACCGCCGTTGGCGTTCACGCACGCGAAGTACGCGCCTTCCATGTTCTCGATGTCGGTGAAGTCAGTACCGGGCTGCTTGGTGTTGATGGCGCCCAGCGTGATCGGCGTGCCGCTGGCGGCGGTGCCGGGCTTAGGCCCACACGACGAGGTGCTTGTAGACGCGCTTGCCGCGCTGGTGGTGGTGGAACTCGACGATGCGGCCGGCGCCGAGCTCGTGCTGCTGGTAGTGGTACTGCTGCTGCTCCCGCAGCCGGCCACGAAAAGCATTCCCAGGGCTGCCGCCGTCGACAGCCCCAGCCGCACACGCGGAACGTGATGGAACATCCTCACCGATCTCCTCCTCCTCGAGGATTGTGTTCGAACTCGCCCCAGGGTTGGCGAGCGGGGCGATAGTAATCGGTGCGAAAACTGTATGCAATATGTCCTAACACGAAGCGAAGAATGCCCTTTGCTCGGGTTAGATTGTCGAGTTTGCATGCAATCGCGGTGTCGGACTAGACTGCAACGCCGACCGAGGGCATGCCGCGAGTGAGGTGAGAGTTGGCCGATCGAGCCAACACAAGTCAGATGACCCGAGCGGTGCTCCAACTGCGCGAGCTGATCCTGCGCGGTGAGTTCGCCGCCGGAGAAAGGATGTCCGAGCTGCGCCTGGTCGAGCGCCTGGGAGTGTCCCGGACACCGGTCCGGCTGGCGCTGGCCGCGCTCGAGCACGAGGGCCTGCTGCGCGAGCTCAAGTCTCGCGGGTACGTCGTGCGCGAGTTCGCCGAGTCCGACATCAGCGACGCGATCGAGCTCCGCGGAGTACTCGAGGGCACTGCCGCTCGTCTCGCCGCCGAGCGGGGCGCCACGCCGGCCGCCGTGGCCTCGCTGCGTGAGATCAGCGACACGATCGCCGAGGCAGTGCGCCGCGCCGACTACGAGTCGTTCGAGCAGTTCGTGGCGCTCAACGAGCGATTCCACGCCGGGATCGTGCGGATGGCGGACAGCCCGATGCTCGAGCGAGCGCTCGAAGGCATCATCGGGCTGCCGTTCGCGAGCCCCAGCGCCTTTGTCATGGCGCAGGCAGTGCTGCCCGAGTCTCGCGAGATCCTGATGCTCGCTCACCGCCACCACCTCGGGCTGATCGACGCGATCGAGCGCGGGCAGGGCACTCGCGCCGAGGGGCTCGGTCGTGAGCACGCCCTGCTGGCGCGCACCAATCTCGAGGTCGTGCTGGATCATCCGGAGGTGCTCGAACAGATGCCGGGCGCTTCGCTGCTCGCTGTCCCGGGGCGAGACCCGATCCCGGCCGGCCGACTCGAGCCGGTGTGATCCGGCCCGAGCCGGAGAGGCGCGATCGGAGCGCCCGGGCCCTGGGGGTGGACGGCCACCCTTCCCCGGGCGCTCCGATTCGTCGAGGTCGTCTCCAGGCGCCACCGACCGAATTCGCCTTATCCCGTTGGCGGCTCCGTCGAGGGGGCCGTGCCCGCAGCCGCGCGATAGGCCGCGATCTGCGGATCCGCGGAGGACACGTTGAAGCAACCCTGGGCCGTCACCATCTTCCCGTTGTCCGGCGTCGTGGTGAAGTCGGCGTTGTTCGGGATGTGGAGCGGGTACGGCCCGTAGGTCCACGGCTGGCAGAGCATCTCGGTCTTGTAGTCCGTGATGCCCTTGAACGCCGCGTTCACGCTCGCCATCGTGTAAGGACCCGTGATCCCGTCGAGCGCCTTGGTCGCGAACTCGCCCAGCACGAAGCCCATCTGGCTAAACGAGCCGATGCCGCCGGCCACGGACTGGCCGTACTTCGCCAGGATGGCCTTGTAGAGCTGCATCTCGGGCCCGTTGTGGTCGTCCGGGTCGGTGAGCTCGGCGTTCACGAACAGCTTGCGGTTCCACTTCGGCCCCAGCGCCTTGGCCAGGAAGTCCGTGTTGCACGGCGTCGAGCAACCCCATCCCTTGACCCGGTCCTCGAGGCCGAGCTTCTGGGCCGCCTGGAGGATGACCAACGCCTCGGGCGGCGTGAAGTTCAGCACCACCCAGCCGTTCGGGCCGGCATCGTCGACCAGGTTCAGCGCGACCGAGGTCCCGTCCTGAATCGGGACGTTCTCGGTCAGCTCGGTGATCGGGACGCCCGCCGCCTTGGCCAGCGCCGCCGGGCCGGCCGCGATGTAGCCGGTGCCGGGCACGTTGGACTGGACGAACACGATCTTCGAGGGCTTTTGCGTGAGCCCGTACTGAACCGCGCCGTCGGAGCTGTACCGCGGTCCCATGTTGACCGCGGCGCTGTGCGGGGTCGACCAGCACTCCGGAGCGATCCCGGCGCCCATCTCGTAGATCCCGAGCGACTGCCAGTAGCTCTGGTCGATCGTGCACTCGAGTAGGTCGAACACGCCGACGATTCCGACCACGTGATCTTGCTGGATCAGCTTGTGCGAGGCCGCGGTGATCTGCGAGGGCTGCGTCTGGTCATAGATGACGTACAGCTTGAGCGGATGTCCGTTGACGCCGCCGTTGGCGTTCACGCACGCGAAGTACGCGTTGATCATGTTCGGGCCGTCGCTGAAGTCCGTGCCCGGCTGTTTGGTGTCGATGGTCCCGATGTTGATCGGCGTGCCGGTGGCGTTGACTCCCGGCTTTGGTCCGCACGACGACGTGCCGCTCGAGCTCGCGGCCGTGCTTGCCGTTGTGGCCGCGGTGGTCGCGCTGGATGCGGCGCTTGAGCTGCTCGTGGTGCTCGAGCTGCTGTTACTGCTGCCGCACGCCGTCAGCAGCAGCGCTCCGACGAGCGCGGCCAGCGCGGCGCTGGCCCGCAGGCGCGGCGCGTGGTGGTTCATCCTCACCCTTGTCCTCCTCCTCGAACTGATTTGGTCGACCCGCCCCGGTTGGCGAGGCGACGATCTTATTGTCAAGCATTTCTGTATGCAAGAGCGGCCTCACGAGACCTAACAAGACCCAAAAGAACGATTGCAGCGGTCAAATCCGGGTCCCTTGCATACAGGAAATCCGGCCGCGATACTCTCCTCCCGCCGTGGTAAATCAAGCCAACCGGACGCAGATGATGCGCGCGTTGTTTGCGCTGCGCGAGCAGATCCTCAGCGGCGAGTTCAAGCCGGGAGACCGGATGTCCGAGCTGCCCCTCGTCGAGCGGCTGGGGGTTTCGCGCACCCCGCTGCGGCTGGCGCTCGCCTCGCTCGAGCACGAGGGCCTGCTCCGCGTGCTCCCCGCCGGCGGATACGTGGTCCGCGAGTTCACCCAGGCCGACATGCGGCAGGCGATCGAGATCCGCGGCGTGCTGGAGGGGACGGCCTGTCGCTTTGCCGCCGAGCAGGGAGCCAGTCGCCGCGACCTCCGCGCGCTCACCGCGCTCAACGAGCAGATCGAGCCGCTCGTGCACCGCGCCGACTATGAGTCGTTCGAGCGCTACGCGGCGCTCAACGCGGAATTCCACACGCGCCTGATCAAGATGGCTTGCAGCCCGCTGCTCGAACGGACGCTCGACACCGTTCTCTCCCTGCCATTCGCGACCCCCAACGCGCTCGTTCTCCAGCACGCCCAGCTGCCCGAGTCGCGCGAGATCCTGATCGTCGCCCACCGCCAGCACCTGTGGCTGGCCGAGGCGATCGAGAACCGAGAGGGCTCGCGCGCCGACAACGTGGCTCGCGAGCACGCCCGTCTGTCGCTCACCAACCTCGAGATCGTGCTGAGCCGCCGCGGCCTCCTCGAACAGGTGCCCGGCGCCTCGCTTCTCGCGCTCGACGCGGAGCTCGAGCCGGCCTAAGGCGCCGCCGTCAGTCGCTGCGCGACTTACCCACGCGCCGCCGTAAGGCGCCGCCGACCAACCTAAGTCCCCCAGTCCACCGCGGTCCTCGCGGCTTGGACGATCTCTTCCGAACCCGGCCGGTACGCGTCTTCCAGCGGTGGGCTGACCGGGACGGGCGTGTACGGGGCGCCGACGCGCTGGATCGGCGCCTCGAGGTAGTCGAACGCAGCGGCCTGGAGTTGGGCCGCGAGTTCGGCCCCGAACCCGCCGGTCCTCACCGCCTCGTGGGCGATGATCCCGCGCCCGGTCCTTCGCAACGACTGCGCGAGCGTGTCGAGGTCGAGTGGCACGAGCGTACGCGGGTCGATCACCTGGGCCTCGATGCCGTGCTCGTCCGCTAGGCGGTCGGCCGCTTCGAGCGCGTCGCCGACCAGACGCGAGAGCGCGATGATCGTGACGTCTCGCCCGTCGCGCAGGGTACGCGCGACGCCGAGCGGGATCGGCTCGACAGGGTCGGTGACGGGCTCGCGCCTGAAGTAGAGCGATTTGTTCTCCACGAACACGACCGGGTTCGGATCGGCGATGGCGCTGAGCAGCAGTCCGGCCGCGTCTGCCGCGCCGCTCGGCATAACCACCTTGAGGCCCGGGATGTGGGTAAGCCACGCCTCGAGACTCTGTGAGTGCTGGGCGCCGTTTCGTTGCCCCGAACCGCCCTGCGTCCGGAGTACGAGGGGCACGTTCAGTTGTCCACCCGACATGAAGTGCGCCTTGGCGGCCTGGTTGACCAGCTGGTCGAGGGCCAGCGTGATGAAGTCGATAAACATGATCTCGACGACCGGCCTGAGCCCCGTCTGAGCAGCGCCAACGGCGACCCCAGTGACGGCGCCTTCGCTGATCGGCGTGTTGCGCACCCGCTCGCGGCCGAACTCGTCGGCCAGGCCGGCGGTGACCAGGTAGGGACCGCCCTCGGCGACGTCCTCGCCGAGCACGATCACCCGCTCGTCCTCGCGCATGGCGTGCGCGAGGGTTTGGTTGACGGCCTCGACGAACGTGGCTTCGGTGCTCATTCCGCGTACACCAGGTCGGCCGCAATGGCCGGGTCGGGGAAGGGGCTTTCGCGCGCAAACCGCACCGCGGCTTCGATCTCCGCCGCTGCCTCTCGCTCGATGGCGGCCGCGGTCCGCTCGTCGATCACTTCATCCCTAATCAAAAAATCCGTCAACCGCGCGATCGGGTCGCGCTCGCGCCACTCCTCCTCGGCCGCGGCGTCTCGGTACTTCTGCTGGTCGCCCTCGTAGTGGCCGCGCCGGCGGTAGGTCAGGCACTCGAGCAGGAACGGGCCCCTTCCGGTCCGCGCCGCGGTGAGAAACCGCGCGAACGCGTCGTAGACCGCCGGAACGTCGGACCCGCTGACGGTCTCGCGTTCGAACCCATACGGAGCGACGACGTCGCTCACGCGCTCGATCGTCGAGTGCTCCTCCCGCGATGTGAACTCGGCGAAGCCGTTGTTCTCGCACACGAAGATCACCGGCAGCTGCCACAGCGCCGCCAGGTTGATCGTCTCGTTGAAGTGCCCTGCCTGGACAGCGCCGTCGCCGAAGAAGACGACGCTCACCCGGTCACCGCCGGCCAGGTGCTGGGCCAGGGCCGTACCGAGGGCCAGCGGAAGGTTGCCGCCGACGACCCCGGTCGCGCCCATGAAGCCATGCTCGGTGTCGACGAGGTGCATCGATCCGCCGATGCCCTGGCACAGCCCGTCCACCCGCCCCATCAGCTCCGCCATCATTCGATCGATCGGCGCGCCTTTGGCGATCGCGTGCCCGTGGGCTCGGTGGCCGCTGTAGACCGCGTCGTCCTCGCGCAGCTGGCCGCACACCGCCGCGGCCACGCCCTCCCCGCCGATGCTCAGATGGATCAGGCCGTGGACCACGAGCGTGCGCTTTAGCTGGGCGACGCGCTCCTCGAAGCACCGGATGCGCCACATCGTGCGCAGCAACGCCTGCGCGACGTCCGTGTCCATTTTTCGAGGTGCTATGCCGCTACGGGCGCTTCGGGTGGGCGGGCCTCCATCATGTTGCGCACGGAGGCCGCGATCTTCTCCTCGTTGGGCAGGACGTATGCCTCCATCGGCTCTGAGTAGGGCACGGTCACGTCGAGGGCGGTCACCTGCGCGATCGGCGCCTTCAGCGATCCGAATCCGTGTTCGGCGACTTCCGCGGCGATCACCGCCGAGGCGCCACCGTGCCGCGTTCCCTGGTCGGCGATCACGAGGCGCCCCGTCTTCTCGACCGAGGACAGGATCGTCGCCGTGTCGAGGGGGTTCAGCGTGCGCGGGTCGATGACCTCGGCGTTGATTCCCTCTTTGGCGAGCGTTTCAGCCGCGTCGAGCGCGCGTCCGACGGTCCAGCCGGTGGCGACGATTGTCACGTCGGAACCTTCGCGGCGTATGGCCGCCTCGCCGAACGGCACGACGTACTCGCCCTCGGGCACGTCGCCGTGCTCGAGCACCTGCAGGTAGTTGATGAGGTAGCAGACCGGGTTGTCGTCGCGGATCGACGCGGCCATCAGGCCCTTGGCGTCGGCCGGGGTCGACGGCAGCGCGATCTTCAGGCCGGGGAAGCCCATGAACATGCCGTAGATCGACCCCGTGTGCTGGCCGGCCCACCCGGCCGTGAACCCGTAGCCGGCCTTGAATACCGCCGGCACCTTGACCTGGCCGCCGCTCATGTAGCGAAGGCGCGGGGCCTCGTTGACCACCTGGTTCATGGCCACGAGCATGAACTCGGACATCAGCAACTCGACCACCGGGCGGTAGCCGGCGAGCGCGAGGCCGACCGCCATCCCGATCTCGGCCGTCTCGGAGATCGGCGACACGCGCACGCGTTCACGGCCGAACGCCTGAACCAGCGGGTCCTCGTCGCTCGGGGCCACGTCCTGGCCGTAGAAGACGACGGTCGGGTCGCGTTCCATCTCGATGCGGATCCCCTCCTGGACCGCCGCGATATAAGGAATCTCTCGTGCCATGGTCGTGATCTCCTAGGCGTACACGTAGTCGTTGCGGGCCGCGGCTTCGGGCTCCGGGAACGGGCTGTCGAGCCCAAACTGCACGGCGGCCTCCATCTCTTCGGTGACGCCCTCGGCGATCTCGTCCGCCCGGGCGGGGTCGAGTACGCCCTGCTCGACCAGCCGTGCCCGGAACCGGGGAACGGGGTCGCCGCGCAGCGCGGCCTCGTACTCCTCGCGGTTGCCGAACGTCGTGATCGCCTCGTGTTCGGGGTAATGGAGCGGCACGCCGGGCGGGGCGATGATGTTGCCGTGGGCCGACAGGCGATAGACCTTCGACTCGACGAGAGTTGGCCCCTCGCCGGCGCGGGCGCGGTCGACCGCCGCGCCAACGGTCTCGTACACCGCGACGGGATCGCCGCCGTCGACGGTCACGCCGGGCATGCTGTAGGCCGCGGCCTTGACCGACAGCGGCTCGCCATTGGCGGCGTTTGCGTCCTCCTGCTCGGAGCGCGTGGACACGTTGTAGCTGTTGTTCTCCATCACGTAGACAACCGGCAGCTTCCACAGCGAGGCGAGGTTGAGCGACTCGTGGAAGGCCCCCTGCTTGGAGGCGCCATCGCCGAAGAACGACAGGACGACTTGACCTTGCTTACGAAGCTGCGCGGCGAACGCGACGCCGGTGGCCTGGGGGATGCCCTGCCCGACGATCCCGCTCGTCCCGAGGAAGCCGCGACCCGGGTCGATGAGGTGCATCGAGCCGCCATAACCGCCGCACAGCCCGTCCTTGCGCCCGTAGATCTCGGCCATGATCGCCTTGGTGTCGGTCCCGAGCGCGATCGGGTATCCGTGGCAGCGGTAGGTCGCCATGAGCTGGTCGCCAGGTTTCAGCGTGGCCAGCGAGCCGACGATCGAAGCCTCGGCCCCATCGGCCAGATGGGTGTGTCCCCGGATCACCCCCGGATGCTCCTCGAACGTCCGCTTGACCCGCTCCTCGAACTCGCGGATGCGCAGCATCTGGGTGAACATCCAGACGAGCCTGTCGTTGTCCAGCTGGTCCATGTCTCTCCTTGTCAGTGTGCGGAACCGGACACTTAGGTCACGCCGGCGCGGAACTGCGCCGCGGTCGTCTCGTAGGCCCGCTTGAACTCTTCGTCCATGGGTAGGTTGCGCAGCTCCTCGGAGAGGATCTCGACCCCCCATGGGCCCTCGTAGCCGATCGCCCGGCACGACTCGATGTAGCCGGGGATGTCGAAGTCGCCCTCGCCGGGCAGCCGACGGTGGTTGATTACCTCGTCGATCGGGTCGTCCATGAACTCGACGGGCCCATCTGACAACTCGACCCAGGCCAGGTACTCGCCGGGGATCTTCTTGAGGTCCTCGGGCGGGATGCGGAGCTTGCCCATGTGCCAGGTGTCGATGGCCAGGCCGCCGTTGTTGCGGCCCGCCTCGGTGACGAGCCGGATGCCTTCGTCGAGGCTGGTGAAGATCGGGTCGAACGGGATGATCTCGTATGAGATCCGCGCGTTGGTGTGCTGCGCGGCGTCGTCGCACAGCGCGGCGTACTCCTCGATCAAGCGGTCGAGCTCGCACGGCGTCTCGGGGATGTTGCCGACCTTGATGTGATGGGCGTCGAACGCCGCCGCGGTCTCGAACAGCTGCTTGCGCAGCCGATCCGAGTCCGCGCGCTTGGGCTCGCCCTCGGGGACGAAGAACTCCCACAGGAACTCGACCTCGAGGTACTCGAGGCCGGCGTCGCGAAAGACCTTGGCCATCTCCGCGAGCGTGGTGCCCTCAAGCTGATGCGTGACGTCGGCGTGCCATAGGCCGAGACCTTGGAAGCCCACCTTGACGGCCTCCGCGCACCGGTCGCGCCAACTGAACAGACTCCATTCTCGGCCGGTATGGACCTCGACCGGACCGCTCACGGTCCAGTAGGTCGCCATCAGGGGACCGCGGGCCGCGGGATTTGTCGTCTCGGCCATCGTTGCTCCTCTCGTGTGAGAGCGACCGTACCGCCGTCCGCCGGACCGAGTCCAGTCATCCCGCGCATCCGTTCTTGCCGATGAGCGCTCCCGGTCCCCAGCCGAGTGAGGACTCTCTCGCCCTCTGCTCAATCGCGATTGCCGCGCCCGCGCACGGGTAGTTCCCCGGCCATGGCCTCGCCTCCGGCGATGATCGAACAGCTGGCGCGCGAGAGCGTCCAGATCGACGACCCTGACACCGCGCTACGCGCCCTCACCGCGCTACGCCGGGAGCTCGACGCCACCGAGCCCGAGATCGTCCTCCGTGCCCTCCAGGGGCGCGCCTCGTGGAGCCAGATCGCCCGGGCCCTGGGGATCAGCAAGCAGGCCGCCCATCGCAAGTACCGCCACCTCTTCGAGCAGGCCGACACTGCCGTCGATCAGCGGATCGCGGTCAGCGCCGAGGCCCGGCAGTGCATCCAGTTCGCGCGCGAGGAGGCCAAGCGCTTCGCTCAGCCCGCGGTCGCCACCGAGCACATCCTGCTCGGCATTCTCCGGTGCCGGGGGAGCGAGGCGTTTGACGCGCTGCACGCCGAGGGCGTCACGCTCGAGGCGGCCCGGGGCTGCCTGCGGACCACCATGCCCGGTCTCCCGCCCGGCGAGCTCGAGCGGCCCGCCGAGGAATACCAGGTCAGCGCCCACGCGCACCGGATCGTCGAGGGCTCGCGCCGCGAGGCCCGCGACCGCGGCCACGACTCGATCGGCGTCGAGCACCTGCTGCTCGCGCTGCTCTCCGACTCACGGAACGGCGCCGTGCAGACGCTCGAGGAGCTGAAAACGACCCCGGAACGAATCCGCCGCCGCCTCGACCGCCCGCGCAACGGCGACCCAGTGGTCGAGCTCGGAGCCGTCGAAGTTCAACTCACCTCGCGCAGCCGGCCGGTCTCGACCTCGTAGACGAACCCGCGGATCGCGTCCTTGCGCGGGATGAAGGGCGAGGCCTTGATCCGCGCGATCGACTGGCGCACGTCGCCCTCGAGGTCACCGAATGCCTCGGCCGCCCACTCCGGCTTGATCCCAGTGTCCTGCTCGATCGACTGCTTGAAGTCGTCGTCGGTGAAGGTCAGCATCCCGCAGTCGGTGTGGTGGATCAGGATGATCTCTTCGGTGCCAAGCAGCCGCTGCGAGATGGCGAGCGAGCGGATCTCATCGTCGGTCACGACGCCGCCGGCGTTGCGGATTACGTGCGCGTCCCCCTCCTGGAGCCCGAGCGCGCCGTACACGTTCAGCCGCGCATCCATGCAGGCCACGATCGCCACCTTCTTGCCCGGCGGCAGCGGCAGGTCGGCCTTGTCGAACGACCCAGCGTAGGCCTCGTTGTTGGCGAGCAGTTCATCGGTCGAGCTCATGGTTCTCCTTTTATTGGGATGCCCACCCTCGCCCGCGGAAAGTACCAAAAGCCGATTGGATTGATGGAGAATCGCTCGCGGCGCCATGCGAACCGCGGCGCTCGCTCAGTCGCTACCCGGAGATTGGATCCCGCCCACCCGCGCTGCGCGCAGCGTCCGTGGGACCGTCGAGGGCCCGTCCTGACCCGTTCGTAACCATGTAGGCCACCTCGTCGAAGCGGCGCGTCTGCTGCCAGAAGCGCCACGTGAAGTCGGGCCAGATCGTGCTGTTGCGCCCGTTGCGATCCAGGTACCAGCTCGAGCAGCCGCCGGTGTTCCAGACGGTCCCGCCCAGCCGAGCCTGAATATCTTCGTTATAGGCGTCATAGACGTCGCGGCGCACCTCGATCCGCGTCGCGCCGCCGCGCTCCATCGCTCCGAGCGCGCTGATCACATAGTTCAGATGCGACTCGATCATGAACACCATCGAGCTGTGCCCGAGCCCGGTGTTCGGCCCGATCAGCCAGAACATGTTGGGGAAGCCGGGGACCGCCGCGCCTCGATACGCCTGCGGGCTGCCCCGCCACGCGTCGGACAGCGCAACTCCGTCGCGCCCACGGATGAACTGGGCGAAGGGGGCGTCGGTCACGTGGAATCCGGTGGCGAAGATCAGCGTGTCGACTTCGTGCAGGACGCCGTCGGCGGCGACCACGCCGTCCGGCCGGATCTCGGTGACGGCGCTCGGAACCACCTCGACGTTGGGCTTGGTGATCGCGGGATACCACTGGTTGGAGGGCAGGATGCGCTTGCAGCCGAGCACGTAGTCGGGCGTGAGCTTGGCTCGCAGGACCGGGTCCGGCACCTGCTTGGTCAGGTGCGCCTCGGCCGCTTTTTGCACGACCCTCATCAGTTGCGGCCGGTAGGCCAGCCCGGTCACGAGCAGCTCGCGCCCCAGGTACACGGCGGTTCGAACCGTGCGCTGCGCCGCCGGCACTTCCTGGTAGACGCGCCGCTCGAAGTCGGTGATCGGGCGGTCGCGATGCGGGACGACCCACGGCGGCGTGCGCTGGAAGACGGTCACATGCTCCGCGATCGGCTGGATCTGCGGCACGGTCTGGATCGCGCTCGCGCCGGTGCCTACCACCGCGATCTTGCGGCCGGTCAGGTCGTGCTCGTGGTTCCACCGCCCGGTGTGGAACATGACCCCGCCGAAGTCCTCGATCCCGGGGAGCTCGGGGAGTGACGGCTCGCTCAGCGGTCCCGGAGCGGCGACCACCACGCGGGCCGAGATCGGCCCGTCGCTCGTGTCGAGACGCCAGACGCCGTCGTCGTCGTCCCAGTCGGCTCGCTCGACGGTGCAATTCAGGCGCAGATGCGGCCGCACGCCGTAACGATCGGTGAGGTCCCGAAGGTAGTCGCGGATCTCGGGCTGGAGTGGATAGGTCCGAGTCCAGTTCGGGTTCAGCGCGAACGAGTAGCTGTACAGGTGCGATGGGACGTCGCACTGACAGCCGGGGTAGGTGTTCGCCCACCAGGTTCCGCCGACCTCCTCGTCGCGCTCGAGCACCATGAAGTCGTGCATGCCGGCCTGCTTGAGGCGAATCGCCATCCCGAGCCCGCCGAATCCGGCGCCCAGGATCGCCACCCGAAAGTCGCGTCGGTCAGCTGTGCTCATGCCATCTCCCGGTCATCGAAGAAACAGTGCTGTTCTCGAATGTACAATAATGTTCCCACGAGCGCCTCGCCAGAAACGAAGATCCTCGCCGTTCTGCCCCGCGGGCGCCACGCCGCGCCTCGCGCGGTGGTCCGGGAAACCCAGCGGGCGCGCATGCTCGACGCCATGGTCCACGCGGTGGCCGACAAGGGCTACGCACGTGTGACTGTCGCCGACGTGATCGAGCGCGCGGGCGTCTCGCGCAAGACCTTCTACGAGCAGTTCGCCAACAAGGAGGACTGCTTCTTGGCCGCCTACGACGCCGGCGTCGACGGCCTGCTCGCCGCGATCGACGGGGCGCTGGACGCCCTGGCGCCGGACTGGATGGCGGGCTCCCGGCGCGCGGTGGAGGTATATCTGGCCGCGATGGCGGCCAGCCCGGCGTTCGCCCGGGCCTTTCTGATCGAGGCCCTCGGCGCCGGCCCGGAGGCACTCGCCCGGCGCGACGTGGTGCAGGAGCGCTTCGCGGCCCAGCTCGCGGCGATCCACCGTCGTTCCCGCGCCGACATCCCCGAGATCCCCGCGGTCGGCCCCCACACCTTCCGGGCCGCCGTCGGCGCCGTTAACGAGCTGGTGACCGCCCATGTGCTCGAACGCGGCGCGGACACCCTGCCCGAGCTCACGGACGCGATCCTCGACGTCCACCTCGCGCTGCTCGTCGGCCGCGAACTCGCCGCTCGCATCGCAACCGTCGCCCCCTGAGGCCCTGACCCGGAGGCCTCCTGACCCGAGTCCCCGAATGGGAAATTTTCCGGATGTTCAGGTGGCGAGGCGGTCGAGGGCGGCCACGAGCTCGTCGGGGCGCGAGGCCCATACGGAGTGGTCGGTGTCGATCTCGAGCACGGGGTCGCACCCGGCTCGCTCGAGCATCAGCCGCTGCAGCGCCGGCTTGATCGCGCGGTCCTGGAGACACATCACGTACGCGCGGGGCAGCGCGGCGAACCGCTCGCTTCCCGGACCGTCGAGCTGGGCCGGGTTGGTGAACGGGACCACCGGTTGGGAGCCGCGCAACGACTGCGCCCACGCTGCCGCCTCGTCGTCGCAACAGTGCATCAGCCCCTCGCGCGCCGCCTCGGGCGGCATCGTCGCAATTGGCGGATCGCCCTCGACCACGAGCCCGGCCTGAACCGCGTCGCCGGCGCCTTCAGGCCGCTGGGTCAGGTCGATCAGGCTCTCTCCGTCCGTGGGCAGAAACGCCGCGACGTACACGAGCCGGTCGATCGCCTGGGAGCACTGCGCCGCGGCCTGGGTGATGACCATCCCGCCCATGCTGTGACCAACGAGGACGGCGGGCGGTCCTGACGCGAGCGCCTCGCACACTCGCGAGGCGTACTTGTCGAGGGTGACCTCGGCTACCGGCGTCGGATCATCGCCCTGGCCCGGGAGATCGATCGCCTCGACTTCGTGCCCGGCCGCGCGTAGGCCCGGAGCCACGCGGTCCCAGTTCGCCGCCCGTCCGAACGCTCCGTGCACGAGCAAGATCCTCGCCATCGCGCGGATCCTATGCGCTGCCGATCGAAGTCGTGAGCGATCCGCACAACCGTTCGCTGGACGGCAACTATGCGGGGTTAGACTCTCGCCCACGGCGCACCAGCCCGAGAGCGACGAGGAAGGCGAGAGGGAACGGATGGCTACCACAGCGGCGAAGGCCGGGGCATTCCCGAGCCCGTACGAGATCGAGACACCGTCTGGGTGCGAGGGCTGGGAGGAGATGTACCCGTATTACGCGCTGTTCGACGAACGGCGGCGCGAGACCGACGAGAACCGCTTCTGGTTCTGGAACTCGATGCACTTCCCGATGCCGATGCCGGCCTTCGACGTGATCTGCATTGACTCTCCGTACCAGGCCGTGGGGGCGTGGCAGAACCGGGTGTTCGCGGTGCCGCCGGCGATGGGCATCGACTACCGCTGTGTCAACGGCTACATCTACATCTCGGGCAACCCGGTCACCGATCCGGCCAAGATCGCCGAGCGCGCCGAGTTTTTCCAGGCGCGCGCCGGCTACTACTTCCAGAACTGGTCAGAGCTCTACGGCAAATGGCGGGCCAAGATGGAGGCGCTGATCAAGGAGCTGGGGGAGCTTCAGGTCCCCGACCTGCCGGAGTACGAGCCCGACGAGGTCGCCTTCGGAGACGACCGCAACACCGCTTTCTACGAGGTGCTCGACGCCTACGCCCGCGTGGTGCGCCTGGGGGATTTGATGTGGCAGCACCACTTCGAGTTCCTGCTGCTCGGCTACGGCGCGTACGGGACGTTCGTCGAGTTCTGCAAGAGCCACCTGCCCGACATTCCCGACCAGCACATCGCCCAGATGGTCGCGGGCATCGACGTGCTCCTGTTCCGGCCCGACGCCGAGCTCCGCCGCCTGGCTCGCCTCGCGATCGACACCGACGTCGACCAAGCCTTCCAGCAGGGCCGCTCACCCGCCGAGATCGATGCCGAGCTGGACCAGAGCGAGGCCGGGCGGAGCTGGCTCGCGGAGCTCGAGAAGGTCAAGGACCCGTGGTTCAACATGGCCACCGGCGACGGCCTTTACCACTACTACCGGAGCTGGCTCGACGACCCGAGCATCCCGTACGCGTCGCTGATCGGGCACATCAGCGCGCTCAAGGCCGGTGAGCAGATCGACCGCCCGACCGAGGAGATCCAGCGCGAGCGCGACCGGCTGGCCGAGGAATACGGGGCGCTCCTCGACGAGGGCTCGCGCGGGGCCTTCAACGACCTGCTCGGCCTCTCCCGCACCGTGTTCCCGTACGTCGAGGAGCACAAGTTCTTCTGCGACTACTGGTTCCTCACACGCTGGTGGAACAAGATCCGCGAGTTCGGCGCGCTGCTCGCCCGCAACGCCTTCCTCGAGGACGGCGAGGACGTGTTCCACCTGTCCCGATATGAGGTGGCGAGCGCGCTCGACGAGCTCGTGCTCACGTGGGCCACCGGCGGCCTGCCGCTCGGTCCGAAGCACTGGCCCCCGATCGCGGCCCGGCGCAAGGAGCTCCTGCGCCGGCTCGGCGAGTGGACCCCGCCGCCCGCCATCGGCGTCACTCCCGACGCCGTCACCGACCCGATGACGATCATGCTTTGGGGCGTGACCACTGAGCGCGTCCAGGAGTGGGCTCGCCAGGTCGAGGGTGGCACGGTGCTAAACGGCGCCGCCGCCTCGCCCGGCGTGGTCGAGGGCCGGGCGCGCGTGGTCAGGTCGGTCGACCAGATCCGCGACGTCCGCGACGGCGAGATCCTCGTGTGCGGCTCAACCTCGCCCGCGTGGGCGGCGATCTTCTCGAAGATCCAGGCGACCGTGACCGACGTGGGCGGCGTCATGTCCCACGCCGCGATCGTCGCTCGGGAGTACGGCCTGCCCGCCGTCGTCGGCACCGGCCGCGCAACCGCCGCGATCCGCACCGGCCAGATGATCCGCGTCGACGGCTCCGAGGGAACGGTCACCCTGCTGTGACCGGCTACACCCGGCCGCTGCAGCAACTCTCCCGGAGCGACGAGCTGCAGTTCGGCGGCAAGAGCGCCAACCTCGGAGAGCTGCTAGCAGCCGAGATCCCGGTGCCGGCCGGCTTTGCCATCTCGACCGCGGCCTTTCACGCGTTCGTCCACGACGCCGGGCTGCAAGACAGGATCTCGAGCGCGGTGGCGGGAGTGTCGCCCGGCGATCTCGACACGATCGGGCGGGCGTCCCATGCCATCAGCGAGGCGATGCGATTCGCGCCCGTCCCCGAGGCGCTGCGCGAGGAGGTCGCCGCACAGTACGCCCGGCTCGGCGAGGACTCCCCGCCGGTTGCCGTCCGCTCGAGCGCCGTCGGCGAGGACAGCCAGGAAGCTACCTTCGCGGGCCAGCAGGAGACCTACCTCTGGGTGCGTGGCGCCGAGCATGTGTGCGACGCGGTCCGAGACTGCTGGGTCAGCCTGTACAGCCCGCCGGCGATTTCGTATCGCGCGCGGCTAGGCGCTTCAGGCGAGCCCCCCGCAATGGGGGTGACCGTGCAGCTCATGGTCGACGCCGAGGTGTCCGGGGTCATGTTCACCTGCAACCCGGTAAGCGGCGATCCGAGCATGGTGACCCTCAACGCCAGCTGGGGCCTCGGCTTGGCCGTCGTCGGTGGCGAGGTGACCCCGGACGAATACCTGGTTAGCAAGGTGACACGCGAGGTCGTGCGCGAGCGCGTGCACGCCAAAGACGTGCAGTACGTCCCGGACGTGGGCGGCCGTGGTGCGGTGCGCGTCCCGGTTCCCGATGATCGGCGCGAGCGGCGCTGCTTGGACCAGACGGCGCTCGAGGAGCTGGTTGACGTGGCCCGGCGCATCGAGCGCTACTTCGGCGCTCATCAGGACGTCGAGTGGGCGCTCGCCCGTGGTGGCGAGCTGTCGGTCGTGCAGACCCGACCGGTGACCGGGATGCCGACGAAGTCGGAAGCGCCCAAACCGCAGTCTGCGATGTCGCTGATCATGAGCACCTTCGGCGCCGGCCAGACCAAGGACTGATCATGGCTCTGTCCGACGACGACGTCCGCGAAATCCTGCGGATAATCGACGAGTCGGACCTGTCGGAGCTCCGGATCGACACCGAGGGCTTTTCGCTGCACGTCGTACGCGGCGATCACGGCGCCTCGATGGAGCCCCCGCCAAGACCCCGCGAGGCGCCGACGGTTACCGGCGAACCGGAGCCGCGTTCTGCCAGGCCTGCGGACGGCCTCGCCAGCATCACCGCCCCGATGCTGGGCACGTTTTACCGGGCCGAGGGGCCGGGCAAGCCACCGTTCGTCGAGGTCGGCAGCCGGGTCGAGCCGGACACCATCGTCTGCATCATCGAGGTGATGAAGATGATGAACTCGGTCCCCGCCGGCGTCGCTGGAACGGTCGCCGAGGTCCTCCCGGACAACGCCGAGCTGGTCGAGTACGGACAGCCGCTGTTCCGGGTGCAGCCGGTATGAACCGGATCAAGCGCGTGTTCGTGGCCAACCGCGGCGAGATCGCACTGCGGATCGTGACGGCCTGTCAGGAGCTCGGGCTCGAGACGGTGGTCGGCTTCTCGGAAGCCGACCGAGGTGGGCTGGCGGCCCGCCGGGCCGACCAGGCGGTCTGCATTGGGCCGGCCCCGGCGGCGGAGAGCTATCTGCGCGACGACCTGGTCATCCAGGCCGCGCTGGGCACCGGGTGCGACGCGATCCACCCCGGTTACGGCTTCCTGTCCGAGAGTCCAAAGCTCGCGGCGCGGGCGCAAGAGAACGGTCTTACGTTCATCGGGCCGCCGCCCGAGGTGATCGAGCTCAGCGGCGACAAGCTCCGGGCGCGCGAGGAGGCGACCCGGGCCGGTGTTCCGGTGCTGCCGGGTGAGGAGGTGGCGTCCGCCTCCGAGGCGAGAGAAACCGCCGAGCGCATCAGCTACCCGGTGCTGGTCAAGGCGGCGGGCGGCGGAGGGGGCCGGGGCATCAAGCTTGCCAACGATCCAGAAGAGCTCGACGCTCTGCTCACCCTGGCTCGCAGCGAGGCCGGAGCCGCGTTCGGCGATGACCGCGTGTACCTCGAGCGGTTGATCCCTGCGGCCCGGCACGTGGAGGTTCAGATCGCCGCCGACGAGGACGGCGCCGTCGTCCACCTGGGGGAGCGTGACTGCTCGGTACAGCGTCGGTACCAGAAGGTGATCGAGGAGGCCCCGGCGCCAGGCCTCGAACCCGTCGCCCGGGATGCGATCCGCAACGACGCGGTGACGCTCGCCCGGGCGATCGGCTACCGGAACCTGGGGACGGTCGAGTTCGTGCTCGATGCCGTGACCGGCCAGCACTACTTCCTAGAGATCAATTGCCGGATCCAGGTCGAGCACCCGGTGACGGAGGCGGTCACCGGTCGGGACCTGGTCGTGTTACAGCTGCGCATCGCCGACGGCGACCCGCTCGGGTTCGCGCAAGAAGACGTCGTGTTCGACGGCCACGCGATCGAGTGCCGCCTGAACGCCGAGGACGTGGCCCACGGTTTCATGCCCAGTCCCGGCACGCTGTCCCTGTTCTCCGTACCCGAGCTGCTACAGCTGCGCGTCGACACTCACTTGTGCGCCGGGTCGGTCATCCCGCCGTACTACGACTCGCTGATGGCCAAGCTGATCGCGCATGCGGAGGGGCGCGGCGCCGCGATCGACGTGCTCCAGGAGGCGCTCGAGGATCTCGACGTGGAGGGCGTCGAGACCAACCGCATGCTTCTGATCAGCATCCTCGGCCACGACGACTTCCATCGCGGTGCCGTCACCACTGACTGGCTGGAGCGGGCGATCGTATGAGCGGCGAGAAGAGCATCGAGTACGTCGACACGACGATGCGCGACGGCAACCAGAGCCTGTGGAGTGCCACTGGGCTGACCACGCCGGACGTCCTCACCATCGCTCCAACCATCGACCGGGTCGGCTACCACGCCTGCGACTTCACCTCGAGCACGCACATGGCCGTGTCGGTGCGCTTCCACCATGAGGACCCATGGGAGCGCATCCGGCTGATGAGCGCCGCGATGCCGAACACGCCGCTGAGCATGATCACCCCCGGCCTGCGCTTCATCGCCTGGGTGCCGGCCGAGGATGACGTGATGGAGCTCGTGTTCAAGCTCGTGGTCCGTAACGGGATCCGGCGCCTCCAGATCGCCGACCCGTCCAACGACGTCGCGCGCCTGGGGCGCGTGGCCGAGCTGGCCAAGTCGCAGGGGATGGAGGAGGTGGTGATCGGCCTCACCTACTCGATCAGCGACGTGCACACCCACCGCTACTACGCCGAGCGTGCGTCAGCGCTGGCCGACTCCCCGAACATGGACCGCCTCTACCTGAAGGACCCGGGAGGTCTGCTGACCGTCGACGCGGTCCGGGAGCTGGCGCCGCACTTCGTGAGGGCGGCTGGCGGGCGGACGGTGGAGCTGCACAGCCACTGCACGATCGGTCTCGCTCCGATCGTCTACGTCGAGGGCGTCAAGGCCGGCTTCGAGGTCGTCCACACCGCCTCCGGGCCGCTGTCGCGCGGCACCTCCCAGCCCGAGGTGGTGACCACGGCGCGCAACCTCGAGGCGAACGGGTTCTCGCACGAGTTGGACCTCGAGGCCGAGGCGGTCGTGGCCGAGCACTTCCGCCAGCTGGCCCGCGCCAAGGGTCTTCCGCCCGGACAGCCGCGCGAATTCGACGCGGTCTACTACCGTCACCAGCTTCCCGGCGGGATGGTCACGACGACCCGGCGGATGCTCGAGGAACTGCGCCGTCCGGAGTTGTTCGACGCGGTGCTCGACGAGGTGAGTCGCGTCCGGGCCGAGATGGGCTTCCCGATCCTGGTCACCCCGGTCTCGCAATTCGTGGCCAGTCAGGCGGCGCGCAACGTGATCGATCCCGAACGATGGGCGAACGTCTCGGATGAGACCGTGCGCTATTTCCTCGGCCACTACGGCGAGTCCCCGGCGCCGATCGACGCCGAGATCGCCGAGCGCGTCCTCTCGCGCCCTCAGGCGAACAAGCTGCGCGAGCTGAAGCCGATCAGCCTGGAGGGCGCGCGCGAGCGGTTCGGCCGGCGGATCTCCGAGGAGGAGCTGCTGTTGCGGCTGACCATGCCCGCCGAGCAGGTCGACGCGATGGTCGCGAACCGCGGCCGCCCCACAGGGTGGGTGGGTCCAATTCCATCCGCGCGACCCGGCCGCAGCCCGCTTGTCGGCCTGCTTCAGGAGCTGGCCAAGCGACCCGCCATCTCCGAGTTCGAGCTCACCCAGAACGGCGACACGGTGGTTTGGCGACATGGCTGAGTGGGCGGTGACGCGGCGTGCTTGACGGCCTGCGACTCGACGAGGTCCGCGGCTTCGTGTTCGACGTCGATGGCACGCTCGCCCACCGCGGCCCCGACGGCCGCGCCCATCCCCAGCCCGGCGCTGTGGAGGTGCTCGAGCGGATCCGCGCCTCAGGCCGTCCGCTCGCCGTGTTCACCAACGGCAGCCACGTGACCTCCGAGACAATGGCGCGGGCGTTGCGTGAGGACGGCATTCCGGTTCAGGACCACGAGATGCTGACGCCCGTTGACAGCGCGATCACCTATATCCGCCGACGCTATCCCGACCGCCCGGCGCTGCTGTTCGCGCACGACGTGATCCGGGAGCGGATGATCGATCGCGGGATTCCGGAGGCCGAGGGCGAGGAGGCCGAGGTCGTGTTCGTCGCCCACGTCGACGACGTCGACCTGCGCGACATGGAGCGGGCGGCCCGGGCGATCGCGCGTGGCGCGCCACTGCTCACCGGCAGCTACGCGCGCGGCTATGCCGGCGCTAACGGAATGATCTACAGCCGCGGTGCGATGGTCACCGCCGGCATCGCCAAGGTGACCGGCGCGCGGCCTCGGATCGTCGGCAAGCCCTCGCGCGCTGCGGTGGAGGAGGTGGGCACGCGGCTGGGCCTGCCGACGGACGAGATCGCCGTGATCGGCGACGACGCGGGGATGGATATCGCGCTCGGCCGCATGGGCGGCTCGCGCACCGTGCTGGTGCGCAGCGGCATCAGTGGCGGCGTCGACCTCGAGAAGCTTCCCGACCGCCACCGCCCCGACGCAGTGATCGACCGGGTGGCCGACCTGCTGGACGTACTGGAGGCGACATGAACCCTGCGCTGGGGCGCGAGCCCTGATGGCGACGATCGAGCGACCAGCCCCGGCCACAGTTCTCGCCGAGCACGGACTGACCGCCGAGGCGCTGTACGACGAGCTCACCGCCGGCGCCACCAGGTCGCTGCGCCTCGACGACCTCCTCTACGAGGCCGCCGAGCGCGTTCCCGGCGCGACGCCGACGCGGGCCGAGGTCGAGGGCGAACGCGAGCGCAAGCTGGCCGACAAGGAAGGCGTCGAGCTGAACCAGGGGCTGCTGACGGCCGAGTTCCTCGCCAACCCCCGGACGGGCCGTCATCTGGTCGAGGCGATGCTGCAGCCGACCGAGCTCGCGCTCGAGCACGCGGATGAGCTGCGAGCGAAGGGCACCGTCGACCTAGGTGCGGCCAGGGTCACGCGCCGCGGCCGCGCCGGCGTACTCGAGCTGTGCCACCCGCGTCACCTGAACGCCGAGGACAGCACCACGCTCGCCGCCACCGAGGCCGCCGTCGACCTGATCCTGCTCGACCCGGAGATCGAGGTGGGGGTGTTCCGCGGCGGCGTGGTCGACCACCCGCGCTACGCCGGCCAGCGTCCGTTCGGCGCGGGCATCAACCTCACGCACCTCTATTACGGGCGGATCGACTTCCTCTTCTACCTGGTGCGCGACCTCGGCTACGTGAACAAGATCTACCGCGGTCTCGCGCCCGGACCAGATAGTGCCGCGACCGAGAAGCTGTGGATCGCGGCGGTCGAGCAATTCGCGATCGGCGGCGCCTGCCAGCTCCTGCACGTGATGGACCATGTGATCGCTGTTCGCGGCGTGCGCCTGTACCTGCCGGCGCGCAAGGAGGGGATCATCCCGGGCGCGTCCAACCTGCGCCTGTGGCGGTCGGTCGGCGATCGCGCAGCCCGCCAGGCGATCCTCTCCGGCCGGGAGTGGACGGCAGGCGAGCCGGACGCCGACCTGATCTGCGACGAGATCATCGAGCCGGACGAGGTCGAGGCGGCGATCGAAAATCGCATTGACGCCCTGACCAGTTCCGGGCTGATCAACGCCGCCGCCAACCGCAGCGTGATGCGGGTCGGGCAGGAGCCGCTCGACCTGTTCCGCGAATACATGGCCGTCTACGCCCGCGAGCAGGCCTACTGCCACCTCAGCCCTGCGCTCGTCCGCAACCTCGAGGAGCACTGGAACGCCGACCGCCGCCGCCTCTGACGTGACGATCTGGGACGCTGCCGAGACGCTCCCGCGCGAGCGGCTCGAGACCCTCCAGCTCGAGCGCCTAGGCGCCACCGTCGCCCGCGTGCTGGCCGCGCAGCCGCTCGGAGCCGAACGTCTCGCCCAGGCGGGAGTCCGACACGCGAGCGACATCACGACGCTCGCCGACATCAAAGAGGTGCCGTTCTTCGTCAAGGGAGACCTGCGCGACAACTACCCGTTCGGCCTCCTCGCCGTGCCTCGCGAGGAGCTTGTCCGCGTGCACGCGTCGAGCGGAACGCACGGCAAGCCGACGGTCGTGGGCTATACGCGCAACGACCTCGAGACCTGGACGGAGCTGATGGCCCGGTCGATGACCATGGCCGGCGTCCGGCCGGGCATGGTGATCCACAACGCCAACGGCTACGGACTGTTCACCGGCGGCCTCGGCTTCCACCAGGGCGGCGAGCGTATCGGCGCCACCGTGGTGCCCGTGTCGGGCGGACGCACGGCGCGCCAGGCCATGCTGCTGCGCGATCTCGGCGCCCAGGTTCTCGTCGCCACGCCTTCCTACGCGCTCGTGATCGCCCAGGCCCTACAGGATGAGGGCGTCGACCCGGCCTCGACGCCGCTCGAGCTCGGCCTGTTCGGCGGCGAGCCGTGGACCGACGGTCTGAGAACCCAGATCGACCGCGCGCTCGGAATCAAGGCGGTCAACTTCTACGGCCTCTCGGAGATGTGTGGCCCCGGCGTGGCCGTCGAATGCCTGCCCGTGCGTGACGGGCTGCACGTCCACGAGGATCACTTCCTGGTCGAGGTGATCGACCCGGACACCGGCGCCGCGCTGCCGCCCGGCACCGTGGGCGAGCTCGTGTTCACGACGCTGACCAAGGAGGCGTTGCCGCTGATCCGCTATCGCACCGGCGACCTCGGCGCGATCGCAACCGAGCCGTGCCGGTGCGGGCGCACGACCGTGCGGCTCACCCAACTCGGCGGGCGGCGCGACGACATGATGATCATCCGCGGCGTCAACCTGTACCCCTCGCACGTCGAGCAGATCCTGACCGGCGTCGACGGGGTCGCCCCCCACTGGCGGCTGATCCTCGAGCGCCCCGGGCCGATGGACGAGCTCACGCTCGAGTGCGAGCCGAGCTCGCTCGATGGGGACCGCGTTGGCCTCAAGCAAACCCTGGAACAAAATCTAAAAGAAGCCACCGGCGTGCGGATCGCGGTGTCGGTGCTGGAACCAGGGGCCGTGCCCCGCAGCGAGGGCAAGGCCGTCCGTGTCGTCGACCGCCGCTAGCGGGCCGCGAGGCCGAAGGCCTCGTCGGTTCGGCCCGCGGAATCAATCATCTAGCGCTCCGCGCGGTCGCGCATCGCTTCGTGGCGCACGTCGCTCGGGGTGGACCCGAACGCGCGCTTGAACACGCGCGAGAAGTGCGCGGCGTCGCAGAAGCCCCACCGGAAGGCGATGTCGGTGACCGACCCGCCGTTGGGCCGCTGGAGATCCTCCCTGCAGCGGGCGAGCCGCTCTGAGCGGACCAGCCCCGCCACCGATGCGTCGACGTCCTCGAACAGCGCGTGCAGCGCGCGGACCGAGATCGAGTAGGCCCGCGCGATCGACGCCGGCCCGAGCTCCGGATCTTGGAGGTGGGTCCGCACGTAGCGCCGGATGTCCGAGCGCATCGTTTCCCGCGCAGCCGTGCGGCTGGTCGGGACGCACGGCTCGACCGCGGCGCGCAGCAGCTCGAGCGCCGCGTTGGCCGCGGCCACGCCGGCCGCGCCCTCGAGCTTCGGCTGCTCGATCGCCAGCGCGTTCATGTAGCGGACGAGTAGTCGAGCGGGGCCGTTGTCGTCCAGCGGCGGGAGCGCGCTGAGATCGGCCAGCCGCGGGCAGACCGCGATCACGCGGTCGCGGGGAAACAGCAGCGTGCGCTTGTGGAACGCCTCGACGATCTCCACATCGGTCGGCTGGTGGCCGTCCCACACCACGATGTCGCCCGCCTTCAGCGCCAGGCTCCGCGAGCCCTCACGCACCGTCTCGATCCCCTTGCAGACGAATTGGAAGCCGAGGACGTCCTCCTGGGTTCTCTCGGGCGTCATCACCGCGCGACCGCGATGACCGAGGAACGGGGAGGCCGCGCAGTCGACCAGCATCAGACCGCCGATCGGCCGGCGGGTGACGGCGCCGCGGAAGTCCTCGGGCGTCTGGTGAGTTGGATGCACCTCGAAGGCGAGATGGGTGCTGGCCAGGATCTCCGACCAGGCATCGAGGCGATGAGCAGTGTCACCCCCGGACACGCACCACCGCTCCGGCTCGTGGACCGCAGGAGGAGACACCACAGGAGATTCAAGCGCGTGGGCCAGAACGGATTCCTCTCTGTCGCTCTCCCTTTCGACCGATTCCGGGGCCCAATCGTAGCGCCGCTACGAGGTGCCGCTCGCCACCTGCTGGCCGGCCGAGCGCTCGCCGGCGAGGGCCACGAAGGCATCCAGCGCCGACGGGTCGGCCAGCGAGTCGCGGCTGGCTACGCGCTCGGCGGGCTCCCCGCGGAGGATCCGCTTCACCGGTGCCTCGAGCTTCTTGCCGGTGAGGGTGCGCGGGATCCCGGGGACCGACAGGATCGTGTCCGGGACGTGCCGGGGGGAAAGCTCGCCGCGCAGCGCCCTAGCGATCCGATCGCGCAAGGCATCGTCAAGGGTCGAGCCGGGCGCCGGTACCACGAACAGGACCAGCTCGCCGGCGCCGCCGCCGGCGTCCTCGAGGTGAACCACGAGCGCGTCCAATACCTCAGGGATGTCCTCGACCACGGAGTAGAACTCGCCCGTGCCCAGCCGGACGCCGCCGCGATTCAGGGTGGCGTCGGAGCGCCCCGTGAGGATGCAGCTGCCCCGCTCGGTGAACATGATCCAGTCCCCCTGGCGCCAGACCCCCGGATACATGTCGAAGTACGAGGAGCGGTAGCGCGCGCCGGTCTCGTCGCCCCAGAGCGCCACCGGCATCGAGGGCATCGGCGAGGTGATCACGAGCTCGCCGAGCTGTCCGACGGGCGCTTCGTGGCCCTCGTGGTCGAACGCGTGGGCATCGATCCCCAGGCACGGCCCGGTGATCTCGCCCTCGTAGACCGGCTGGGCGAAGCTCCCGGACACCATGCCGGTGCACACGTCGGTCCCGCCGGAGCCGTTGTTGAGCAGCATCTTCGGGCCGAGCTGCTCGTAGGCGTACAGGTAGCCCTCGGCCGGGAGCGGCGAGCCCGCGGTACACAGCATCCGGATGCTCGAGAGGTCGCACTCGCGCCCGGGTTGAATTCCGGCCTTCCGGCAGGCCATCAGGTACGCCGGGCTAACGCCCATCACGGTCGGCTGGAGCTCCTCGGCCAGGCGCCACTGCTCGAGCAGATCGGGCCAGGCCGGGTCGCCGTCGAGCATCACGATCGAGGAGCGCAGGAGCAGCGCCGAGACGAGCGCGTTCCACATCATCCACGCGGTGGTCGAGAACCACAGCAGGCGCCCGCCGGGCTTGAGGTCCCAGCTCACGCCCTGGTTCTTGTGGTGCTCGATCAGCTGGCCCCCGTGACCGTGGACGATCGCCTTGGGCAGGCCGGTCGTGCCCGAGGAGAACAGCACGTACAGCGGGTGGTCGGCCGGGACCGGATCGAATTCCAGTTCGGCGCCCTGCGACGTCACGTCATCCCAATCGAGGGTGTCCGGGACGCGCGCCTCGCCGTAGGGGACACCGATCACGTGCTCGAGCGTCGGCAATGCGGCACGGATCGCCGCGACCTCGGGCCGGCGGTCGATGTAGCGGTCGCGGAAGCCGTACCCACCGATGGTGATCAGGATTTTCGGTTCGACCTGGCCGAAACGCCCGATCACGCTTCGCGCGCCGAACTCGGGCGCGCAGGTGGCCCAGACCGCGCCCAGGCTCGCGGTGGCGATGAACGCCGCGAGCGTCTCCGGGATGTTGGGCATGTAGGCGACCACGCGGTCGCCCCGCTGGACGCCGAGACGCTGCAGTCCCGCCCGGACCCGCCCGGCCAGATCGCGCAGCTCGCCGAAGGTCAGCTCGCGCGGCGGCCGGGTCTGCGAGCGGGCCACGACCGCGACCCGGTCGCGATCCTCATCGGTGCCCACCAGATGCTCGGCGTAGTTGAGCTGGGCGCCCGGGAACCACTTCGCACCCGGCATGGTGCGGTCGGCCAGCACGCGGTCGTAGGGCACGGCGGCGCGGATTCCGTAGAACTCCCAGAGACCACCCCAGAACCCCTCGAGGTCGGTCACCGAGAAGCGGTGGAGCGCCTCGAAGGTGCCGAAGTCGCCCCGACCGTGGTCGCGCAGCCAGTTCATGAACCGGCCGAGCTCGGTCGTGTCCCGCCAGTCGGCGGGCGGGGTCCAGATGACGTCGCCGATCATCGAATCGCCCGCAGGATACCCGCGGGCGACTCAAGCGGCTTGTCATTGAGAGCCCACCCGCCTCCCCGCTCGATTCGAGCGGGCCTGGCTACAGGCAGCCGTCCCCGTCGCTCGGAGCGCCGTGATTGTCGGTGTCATCATCGCCACCGCCGCCCTGCGGAATGCAGCTGCCGGCCGGCATCGGGGTCGTTGCGGTGTGCGTCGTGGTCGGCGGCGGAGGGGGCGGGGTGGTTGCCGTGTGGGTGGTGACCGGCGGTGGAGGCGGCGGAGTCGTCGCGGTATGGGTCGTGACCGGCGGTGGAGGCGGCGCCGTCGCAGTGGTGTGCGTGGTCATCACCGGCGCCGTCGCCTTGTGCGCGACTGTCGCGTGGTGGACGTGGTGCTTCGGCTTCGGCTTCGGCGTCGTCGCCGTGGTCGACGTCGTCGAAGACGTGCTCGTGGTCGTCGTGGTCGCTGCGGCGCTGGGGCTCTGGGTGGATGTGGAGCTGGATGACGCCGATCCGCACGCACTCACGAACAGCGTGAGCAGGACGGCGGCGAGCGGAATGCGTATGTGTCTCATGTTGGTCAAGGACGCCGCCGCCGACGGGTTGCTTCCCGAATCGGACGGCCGGCGCGGATCTGAACAGGCGATGAATGCGGCCGCTCGAGCCCTCGAATCGAGGCCACGGCGCTGGCACAATCCGGAACATGGAGGACCACGTCCGCGGCTCGGTGCTGGTCGTCGATGACGAGCCGACGATCACCGAAGTGGTGGCCCGGTACCTGAATCGGGCGGGCTACGCGACCCGTGTGGCGGCGACCGGGCGTGAGGCGCTCGACGCCGCCTTCACCCACCGCCCCGATCTGGTGGTGCTCGACCTGATGTTGCCCGGGATCGACGGCCTGGAGGTGATGCGCCGCCTGCGCGACCAGGACCGCGACCGCATCGCCGTGATCCTCCTGACCGCCAAGGGCGAAGAGTCAGATCGCGTGATTGGGCTGCGGCTGGGAGCCGACGACTACGTCGTCAAGCCGTTCTCGCCCGCGGAGCTCGTGGCGCGGGTGGATGCCGTACTCCGCCGCGTCGACAGCTCCAGGGCGCAGGAGGCGCTCATTGAGCTGAACGAGATGACGATCGACCCGTCCTCACGGCGCGTGTACGTGCGAGGCGAGGAGGTGCAACTCACCCACCGCGAGTTCGAGGTGCTGTTGTTCCTGGCCCGCCACCCCGGCCAGGCGTTCTCGCGAAATCAACTCATGGACGCCGTGTGGCAGTACTCGTTCTACACCGACACCTCGACCGTGACCGTGCACATCCGCCGGCTGCGCGCCAAGATCGAGATCGATCCAGCTCGGCCGGAGCACATCCAGACGGTGTGGGGAGTCGGCTACCGCTTCCAGCCATGAGACGCACGGCCCGCCGTCCCGGCGCCCCGGCCTCCATCTCGAGCGTGGTCCGCACCCGGCTCGGGTCGCTGCGCTGGCAGTTCGCGGTGGTGGTGGCGATCGTGGTGGCGCCCGTGCTGATCGCCCTCGTCGTGGGTGGGACGCTGATGGTCGTGTCCGACCGCAGCGCCGCGCTGGTGGCCGCAATCGTGGCCGCCGCCGGCCTGGTCGCGATCGTCGCGGCTCGGGTCGTCGCCGGCGGGATCCTCCGCGACGTGCAGGCGATCCGCGATGGGCTGGCCGCGGTCGGCCAGGGCCAGCGCGACGTCCAGATCGAGACCTCGGCCCACGACGAGCTCGCCGAGCTGGCCGTGGCAGCCAACGCGATGATCGATCAGTTGCGCGAGGAGGAGGCTCGTCGAGACCAGTCCGAAGCCGCGCGGCGGAACCTGATCGCGTCCGTCTCCCACGATCTGCGCACGCCGATCACCTCGCTGCGCCTGCTCGCCGAGGCGATCGGCGACGACATCGTCGAAGACGCCGCCACCCGCCGCGTCTACCTGCGCCGGATGGGGACCCACATCGACGCCCTGAGCGTCCTGATCGATGACCTGTTCGAGCTCTCGCGGCTGGAGGCGGGCGACATCAACTGGTCGCTCGAACAGGTACCGCTGCCCGAACTGGTGTCGGAGACGATCGAGGCGATGCGCGTGCAGGCCGAGGCCAAGGGTGTGGCGGTCCGGGCCGAGGTGCCCGACACGCTGTGCCCCGCGCGGGCCAACCCCGAGAAGCTCCAGCGCGTCCTCTTCAACCTGATTCAGAACGCGATTCGCCACACGCCGGCGGACGGGAGCATCGTGGTTCGGGCCGAGCCGGTTGCCGCCGGGATCGAGTTCGAGGTGGCCGACACCGGCGACGGGATCGCGCCCGAGGAGCGTGAGCGGGTGTTCACCGCGTTCTACCGCGGCGGGACCGATGCGGCGCGCACCAGTCCGGGCGCCGGGCTGGGGTTGGCGGTGTCGCGCGCGATCGTCGAGGCGCACGGCGGCCGCATCTGGCTGGCCGACGCCGTGGTCGGGACCCGGGTCCGGTTCAGCTTGCCCGCCGCGTAGGGCGACCGCCGACCGCCGATGGCGATCGGGGTCACACATACGTGACTCCAGCGCCATCGGCCGGGGCGGGAAGGTCTTTCCGGGATGTGGCGTCTTCCATAACGAAGGCCCACCGATGCCGATTGCTGCCGACCACGCGTTACCCCTGCCCGCCGGCGTCGGTGCCCCGGCGCGACGCCTCGATCCCAACCAACTCGGCGATCACCTCGACCGCCTCTACCGGGCCGCCTGGGCGCTGTGCGGAAGCCGCGAGGACGCCGAGGACCTCGTCCAGGACACCTACGCGCGCGTGCTCCAGAAGCCGCGCATGCTGCGCTCCGACGACGACCTCGGCTACCTGCTGCGGGTGCTGCGCAACACGTACTTCTCGCGCCTGCGCGCCGCCGCGCGGCGCCCGCGCACCGATCCCCTCCCGGACGACCTCGACCGCGTCGAGGACCGGAACGCCAAAGGACCCGAGACAGCGCTCGACTCCGCCGAGTTGTACGCCCAGATCGCGGAACTGCCCGACCCGTTCCGCGAGGCACTAGTCGCGATCGATGTGGTCGGACTCTCCTATAGAGAGGCTGCTCGGTCGCTGCGCGTACGCGAGGCGACCATCACCACCCGGCTGTACCGGGCCCGCCGGCGCCTTGCCGATGGACTCGGGGACTCAACTCGATGAGCGACCGACGTGTCCGCCGCCGCTCGAGCGCGCTCGAGCGCGACCTCGCGCGCCTCGCCGACGGCATGCTGGTGGGCCGGCGGCGTGAGCGGCTCGGGCGACTGATCGACGGCTCACCCGAGCTAGAGCGCCGGCTGGACGAGCAGCGTCGGGCTCGGACCGCGGTCCGGTCCGCGGCCTCGTGCGAGCGTGCCCCGCTAGCCCTGCGCATTCGCCACCACGCGCTGACCACGCGCCGAGACCGCCGCTCGCTCGTGCCAGGCCGACTCGGCCACGGCCTGGGACTGGCCGGCGCGCTGGCGGCGCTGGCGACGATCATCGGCCTGGCCGCCACCGGCCCGGCTGCCCCCACGGTCGCGCTCGCCGCCACGGTCGCTGCGCGCCCCGCCGTCGCGAGCGTGGGTGAGCCGCACGACGATTCGGTCAGGCTTCCCGGCGTACGGGCGGCTGGCCTTCCGTTCCCTTACTGGGAGGACCGCTTCGGCTGGCGCGCGACCGGCGCGCGGACCGATCGGATCCAGGGCCGCACGATGACCACCGTGTTCTACAGAAACGGTGCCAAGCGGATCGCCTACACGATCGTGTCCGGGCGGTCGCTATCGCCCGGCACCAGCCCGGTGCGCACGCTGACCCTCGCTCGCACCGAGCTCACGACCTTCTCGACGACCGGTGAGCAGCACATCGTCACCTGGACGCGGCGGGGGCACACCTGCGTGCTCTCGGGCCAGGGCGTGCCGCTAAAGGCGCTGCTCAAGCTCGCCACCTGGCGAGCCCACGGTCAGATCCCCTACTGATCACCCCTCCAGGTAGGGGGCGATCAGCGACAGATCGGCGGGGCTCAGGCGGTCGCGAGCGGTCTTGCGGTGATGCCAGTAGGGGTAGATGAGCGGCGGGCGGCTGACGACCTCGAGCCGCGTCGTCTCGTCTGCGGTCAGCTCCAGCGACGCCGCCGCGAGATTGTCGGCCAGCTGCTCCTCAGTACGCGCGCCCACGATCACGCTGGCCACGCCCGGCCGGGCCAGGAGCCAGGCCAGCGCCACCTGGGCGGGCGACACGCCTCGCTCCTGGGCCACCTCGACCAGCACCTCGATCGTGTCGTACAGCTTGTCCACGTCGTAGACCGGCGGCTCGTCCCACTCGGTCGCCTGTCGGGTGCCCGGGGGGGCGTCCTGCCCACGCCGGAATTTCCCCGACATCAGCCCGCCGGCCAGTGGACTCCAGATCAGCAGTCCGAGGCCCTGGTCGAGCGCCGAAGGCACGATCTCGTACTCGGCCGAGCGCTCCTGCAAAGACAGATAGACCTGATGGCTGACGAACCGGGTCAGTCCGGTCCGGTCGGAGATTCCAAGCGCCTTCATCACCTGCCAGCCCGCGAAGTTCGAGCATCCGACGTAGCGGACCTTGCCGCTCTGGACCAGATGGTCGAGTGCGGCCAGCGTCTCCTCGAGCGGGGTCTGCCCGTCCCATTCGTGCACCTGGTAGAGGTCGATGTGGTCGACTCCGAGCCGGCGCAGGCTGGCCTCACATCCCTCGATCAGGTGGTGGCGCGAGAGCCCGGCGTCGTTGGGGCCGTCGCCCATCGGCATCCGGGCCTTCGTGGCGATCAAAACCCGGTCGCGCAGGCCGCGCACGACTTGGCCGACGATCTCCTCCGACGCGCCCGACGAGTACACGTCGGCGGTGTCGATCAGGTTCACGCCGGCGTCGAGCGCCATCTCGATCTGGCGCCGGGCACCGTCCAGGTCGGTGTTCCCGACGTTCGCGAAATTGCCGCGCCCGCCGAAGGTCATCGTCCCCATCGTCAGCTTCGACACGCGCAGCCCGGAGCGACCGAGCTGCCGGTACTCCATCACGGGCGCAGCACGATCTTGCCGAGGGTGTGGCGCTGCTCGAGCTCGGTGTAGGCATCGCGCACCTGATCGAGCGGATACACGTCGGCGATCGGGATCTCGAGCTTGCCTGCGTCGATCAGCCCCGCGAGCTCGGCCAGCACCTCGGGCCTGGATCCCTGCGTGCTCGCGTCGGTCTTGGCTCCGTACTTCTCCGCGGTCGCCCAGTCGATGATCGTGTCGACCCGCTCCGGCGCTACGCCTAGTTCCTCGATCGCGAGCTGCACGTAGCCGCCGCCGTAGGTGTCGACGAACGCGTCGACCGCGCCGTCGGCGGCCTGGCGGATCCGCTCGGCGACGCCGTCGCCGTACGTGACCGGGATCACGCCGTGGTCGCGAAGCCAGGCATGGTGGCGCTCGCTGGCCAGGCCGATGACCTTCGCCGCGCCGGCGTCCCGCGCCAGCTGCACGGCGATCGATCCCACCCCGCCGGCGGCGCCGGAGACCACCACCTTGTCGCCGTCCGACACACCGACCGCCCGGACCGCTGCCCAGGCGGTGACGCCGGCGACGAACAGCGCCCCGGCGGCTTCCCACGACACCCCCGCCGGCTTGGCGACCAGGTGGCCGACCGGCACGACGACGAGCTCGGCGTGGCTTCCGCGCTCATCGGTCCAGCCGATGACCTCGTCTCCGACCGCGAAGGCATCGACGCCGGGTCCAACCTCTTCCACCACGCCGGCGAGGTCGCTGCCCTCGCCCGAGGGGAAGGTGGCGGGCCAGCGCTCGTGCAGCAGGCCCTTGCGGATCGATGCCTCTCCCGGGTTGATGCCGGCCGCCTTGACGCGGACGAGCACCTGGTCCGGGCCGGGCGTCGGGCGCTCGACGTCGACGACGTTCAGCACGTCGACATCTCCGTATTGGTCGAAGCGCACCGCGCGCGGCATCGGCCACGTTGTATCAGGAATGCTCGCGCTGCCTGTTTAGCCGAGGTAACGGGCAGTCAGAGGTCGCTCGCTAACGCCCCCGTTCGGCGTCCGCTCGACCCGGAAGGCGCGTGCGTCGGGTCGCGAGGTCACGACCTCGACGAGCTCCTGGCCGGCGAACACCAGCCCGGTGCCGTCGTCGGCGGCCCAGCCATCCGGGAGCTCGCCGCCTGCCACCAGCCGCGTGAACGTCGGCTGCCGCTGCTCCTCGCCGTCGTAGTGGGGGCATGCGCTGCCGGGGAGCAGGCCGAGGCCGTCGTGCAGCGCCGCGAGTCGGGCGAGGTCGAACGAGTCGGTGACGGACTGCTCGAACCAGCAGTTCATCCCGGCGCTCAGCCCGCACATGACCACCCCCTGCTCCCACGCCTTGCGCAGCGCCCGCTCCAGGCCGTGGGCACGCCAGACGGCGAGAAGGCTGGCCGTGTTGCCGCCGCCCACGTAGATCACGTCCTGGGCGAGCACGAACGCTTCGAGGTCGGCGACGGTCCGTTCGAACAGCTGGAGGTCCGAAGGCCGGCAGTCCAGCGGACTGAAGGCCCGGTAGAACCCCGCGACATACCCCTCCGCGTCGCCGCTCGCCGTCGGTACGAAGCACACCCGGGGCGGCGAGGACCGGGCCAGCGACAGCACGAACTCATCGAGCAGGGGGTTCTCAGGCTCCATCGAGAACCCACCGCCGCCCATCGCCACCACCCGACGCCGGTCCATCTCAGGGCTGGGCATATCGGTCGACCTCATAGTGCGAGACGAACTCGTCGCGCTCGACCAGGAAGCGGTCGTCCTCGGGATAGAACACGGCGACGTCGGGGTCCTCGCCGGCGAACGCCTTGATCGCCTCCATCGAGTCCCACATGCTCAACGTCACGACCTCGGTTTTGCCGCCCACGTCGCGCCGCAGCAGCCAGGGGGTGGGCGGGGATCCAATTTCTTCTGTGGTGGTGTAGCCGGCCAGGCCGGTGGCTGCCACGTACTCGGCGTATGCGTCGCCGTCGGCCTCAGCCACGGCGCCGCGCCAGATCCGCGCGATCATCGGGTCCTCCTCGGGTCGGGGTCAGCGACCAGGAATTCAACCGGAGAGGCTTCAGGCAATCATCGAGATGCTGCCCGCGCGCATCCCGCCAGCGACCGACTTGGCGTTGCGCCCGTACAGAGCCGGCAGGGCGGCCTGCGTGGTCGCGGGCGTCTCTTCGGTCTCCTCTTGAGCGGGCTCGGTCACCGGCTCACGCGACCCGGCCTGCTCCCGGCGCGAAACCGCCGCCTGCTCGACCGTGCCCTGAGCCGGCGGAGTCGCGGACGAGCTGCCAGGGTCGACCGCCCCGGAGGACACCGAGGTGAGGCACGCGTTGAGCGCGGTCGCTGACTGGATGGGCAATGGTCGTTCGGATCGAGAGGGTCCGGCGTCCCAGTGATCGGCAGCCGAGGCGCGGATCTTCAGCGCGCAGATGGTGGATCAAGTGACCGGTGGCTTGGCCAGCACGACCGACGTCTCGATCTGGCGATCGGAGATCGTCCAGTACGCCCGCAGCAGGGCAGCCGTCCGCTCGCCGGGGACCAGCTCAAAGCCGTGCCGCTCGTAGAAGCGGATCGCCCACTCGGCGGCGGCCCAGGTGCCGACCAGCATGGGCCCGGCTTGCGATCCAGTGGCCGGGTCCTGATCCATCAGGCGCCTGAGGAGCGCCGCGCCGACACCCCGCCCCTGGTGCTCGGGCAGCACGTAGGCGTGGCGGATCAGCTCGACGTCGCGAACGGGTTGGATCCCCATCACGCCCACGAGCTCTTCGTCCGCCTCATAGCCCCAGAACGCGACGCCCGCGGCGATCTCGTCCCCGAGCTCATCCAAAGGCATGTAGGGCTCGTGCCAGCAGTCCGCCGGGATCACGCCGCGGTAGGCCTCGGCCGCACGGTTGACGATGTCCAGGATCCCCGCGCGGTCGTCGTCTCGGCACGGGCGGATCGAGCTCACGCGGGTACATTCCCAAAACGGTGCCCAGACGCGAGCACACGCCGCACAACGCGATGGTCGACGCCGGCGAGATTGCGCGCTTCTACGACCGCTGCAGCGACCTCATGCGCGAGCTTCTGAACGGCCTGGCCCAGGCGCCCGATCGGCCGCGTCCCTTCCCCGAGATCGAAGACGCGATCGGCTGGCCGCACCGACGGATCGCATCGGTCCTCGGGGGCGTCTGCCGCCTGCGCATGACGGAGTTCGAGGGGCGGCGCCCCTACCACTTCCTCGAACCTCGCGCCGCCGCGTCGGGGCGCTGGGAGATGTGGATGGACCGCGATCAGGCGCGGGCCGTCAACGCCGAGCGGGACGCCGGCGCCGCGGCCGCCTGAGCTCCCGCCCCGTTCAAGTCGATCGCGCGTGGGCGACGGGCGTCCCGGCGCGGGCGACGGGCGTCCCGACGTGGGCAGCATCGAGCGGCTGCCCGGCCAGCTGACCTCCCGGGCAGTCCGCGCAGCGCACCGCGCGCCGCGGGTTGGCGATCCCGACCAGTCCAATCAGCCCGCCGATCGCGACGAGTATGGCCGAGATTCCGATGCCGACGTGGAACGCGTGGACCGAGGCGGACTGCACCGCGTGCGCCACCGCTGCGCCCGCCCGCGCCGGATCGACCCGAGCCAGCGTCTGCTGGCGCGCCTGCGCCACCGCGCTGCGCGCCGCCGGAGAAAGCGGAACCCCGGCGACAAGCTTGTCGAGCGAGGACTTGAACTGGCCCGAGATGACCGCGCCGATTCCCGCGATCGCGATCAGCCCGGCCACCCGCGCGATCGCGTTGTTGACCCCTGACGCTATCCCGGCGTTTCCCTCCTCGGCGTCGGACAGCACCGCCGCCGTCAGCGGCGCCACCGTGCAGGCTAGCCCCAGCGAGAACACGAGCAGCGCCGGGAACAGGTCGGTGAAGTAGTTCACGTGCGCGCCGAGTCGCAGCATCAGGGCCAGCCCGACCGCCGCGAGCAGCGGGCCCAAGCCCATAAACAGGCGCGGGCCGAACCGATCCGCCAGCCCGCCCATCCGCTTGGACAGGAGGAACATCACGATCGTCGAGGGCATCGTCGCGAAGCCGGCGCCCAGCGCGGTGTATCCAGCCACCTCCTGGAGGAACAGGACGAGGAGGAAGAACGTGACGCTGAGCCCGCCGTACATCGTGAATGTCTCCACGTTGCCGATCGCGAAGTTGCGCCGCTTGAACAGGCTGAGCGGCAGCATCGGGTAGCGCGTCCGCGACTCCCAGAAGACGAAGCAGCCGAGCAGTGCGAAACCCCCGAGCAGGGGGGCCCACACCTCGGCGCTGCCCCAGCCCACCACCGGCTGGCGGATCAGCCCCACGACCGGCCCGGCCAGCCCGAGGAAGGTGAGCACCGCACCGACCCAGTCGATGTGGCCATGCCGCGACCCGGGTGCCGGGGCGGGCACCGCGATCGACACGATCGCCAGCGTGGCGATCACGAACGGGACGTTTATGGCGAAGATCAGCCGCCAGGAGACCGCGTCGACGAGCCACCCTCCCGCGAGCGGTCCGATCACGGTGGCGATTCCCGACCATGCCGTCCACGACCCGATCGCACCCCCGCGTTCGTCGCGTGGGAACGCGGCCACGATCACCGCCAGCGAGCTCGGCATCAGCAGCGCGCCGAACACCCCCTGCAGGCCGCGGCACACGATCAGGAACCCGATCGTGGGTGAGATCGCGCACAAGAGCGACATCACGCCGAACCCGCCCACGCCAATCGAAAAGATCCGCCGTTCGCCGAACAGGTCGCCGAGCGAGCCACCGACCAGGATCAGCGACCCGAGCGTGAGCAGGTACGCGTTCGACACCCATTGCTGGCCGGCCAGCCCACCGCCCAGATCGGCGCGGATCGCCGGCAGTGCCACATTGACCGCCGTCGCGTCGAGCCCCGCGACGAACGAGCCCAGGATCGCCGCGACCAGTGAGAGTCGCTTCTGACGATCCGTCATCCGGCCACGTTACAACCCCTCAAGCAGCTCCGGCGAGAGCTCGTCGAGCGAGCCCGAGTCCAAGACGACCGCCGCCAGCGCGAGCGCATCGGGGTCCGGTGGGAACTCGCGGTTCGGGAACGCGACCACCAGCATGCCCGCGGCCGCCGCCGCCCGAAGCCCGTTGCTCGAGTCCTCGACCGCCGCGGACCGGGTCGGGTCGACCCCGAGCCGTCGCGCCGCCTCCAGGTAGATGTCGGGCGCAGGCTTGCCCCTCGCGACCTCCTCGCCCGCGACCGTCGCGCCGAACGTGCCGGCGAGGCCGCTCGCCTGCAACACCGTGTCGATCACCTCCCGGTTGGCCGAGGACGCCAGTCCCACGGGCCACCGCGCCGCGATCCGCTTGACCGCGTCCACCGCGCCGGGCATCAGCGGCAGGTCGCGCTCGTAGCCGGCCAGTAGGCGCTGCACCACCCGGTCGCTGATCTCCTCTGGCTCGAGCGGGACGCCGAGCTCGTCGCGCACGTAACGGCTCCACTCGGGCGCGCTCATCCCCATCATCGCCCGGGTCGCCTCGGGCTTCCAGTGCCCGCCGTTCTCGGCGACGATCTCCCGGCGGGCCTTGTCCCATGCACCCTCGGAGTCGATCAGCACGCCGTCCTGATCGAACAACACCCCCTGTAGCTCGTATCGTGTCCCAGTCATGTTCGACCACGTGACGATACGGGTCAGCGACTACGAGGCCTCCGAGCGCTTTTACGGCATCGTGCTGCGCGCCCTGGGGATCGAGCCGAGCTCGGCGGATGGGACGTCCGCCCGCTGGCAGGAGTTCATCATCACCGCGTCCGATCTCGACAACCCGACCACCCGCCGGCTGCACATCGGCTTCGTGGCGCCCTCGCGCGAACTGGTCGACGCGTTCTGGCGAGCAGGCACCGAGGCGGGCTACCGGGACGACGGCGCCCCCGGGCTCAGGCCGGAGTACGCCGCCGATTGCTACGGGGCTTTTCTACTCGACCCCGACGGCAACAGCGCCGAGGCGGTCAACGACGGCGATCTGCGTCGCGACGGGATCGTCGACCACATGTGGATCCGGGTTGCTGACCTCGGCCGTGCGCGCGACTTCTATGACACGATCGCCCCGCACGCACGCCTGCGCAAGGATCGCGACACCGCCGAGCGCGTGCGGTACCGCGGCGCCACCGGGACCTTCTCGTTAGTCGGGTTCCCGCCCACCCCACCCACCGAGCACCTCCATATGGCGTTCCCGACCACCGACGACGGCGACGTCCAACGCTTTCACGCGGCGGCCGTGGCGGCCGGCTATGAGAGCAACGGCGAGCCCGGAGAGCGCCCGCGCTACCACCCCGGCTATTACGCCGCGTTCGTGCTCGACCCCGACGGCAACAACATCGAGGTCGTCAACCACCATCGCCCCAGAGCGTAGGATTCGCGACATGAGCGCCGACGAGAACATCGCCAACCGGATCGAGACGCTGGTCGCCGAGGAGCACGACCTCCGCCACCGCGAGGAAGCCGACACCCAGGACGAGGACCGCCTCGAGGCCGACCAGGAGCGCCTGCGCGAGGTCGAGATCGAGCTCGACCGCTGCTGGGACCTCCTCCGTCAGCGGCGTGCCCTCCGCGACGCCGGGGCCAACCCCGACACCGCGCACGTTCGCGACGCGAACACGGTCGAGCGGTACTGGCAGTAGCCCCCGGTAAAACGCAGCAAAGCCGCCTTTGTGTCGCCCCTCTTGGCGACATAAGCATGCTCTCCACGCTTATGTCGCCGCGCACGGGCAGCGGAGGACGGTTTGCCACGTTTTGCACCCTCCCCTTGACGGCCTTGTCAAGCTGACAGGCGACACCCAAACCGGGAGACGAGGCCATGGAGCTGGACGGGATCCACCACATCACCTGCATCACCGCCGACGCGCCCGGCAACGTGGACTTCTACGCGCGCGTGCTCGGCATGCGCCTGGTCAAGAAGACGGTCAACTTCGACTCCCCCGACGTCTACCACCTGTACTTCGGCGACGAGCGGGGCGCGCCCGGCTCGATCCTGACCTTCTTCGAGTTCCCCGACGCCGCCCCGGGGCGCGCCGGCGCCGGGATGATCTACCAGCTGCGCTGGCGCGTGGCCTCCGCCGACGCGCTCGCCTTCTGGACCGAGCGCCTCGCCGCCGAGAACATCGAGGTCGAACGTGGCAACGATGCGATTCGCTTCGACGATCCCGAGGGCCTCAACCTCGAGCTCGCGATCACGGATAGCGAGGACGAGCCGCTGACCGCCCACGCCGATGACATCCCGGCCGAGTACGCCCTCCAGGGCTTCGACGGCGTCCGGGTCTACGGACACGACCGCGACGAGGAACACAAGGTCCTCACCGACACGATGGGATTCGAGCTGATCGCTCCCGACGAATACCGACTGCAAAACAACCGCACGGCTAACTACGGCTACGACGACCCGCCGCCCGCACCCGGGCTACAAGGCGCGGGTACGGTCCACCACATCGCCTGGTGCGATCGCGATGACGAGCACGAGGCCTGGCGCGCGCGCCTGGTCGAAGCCGGCCAGCGCCCGACGCCGGTCATCGACCGCCAGTACTTCCTCAGCATCTACTTCCGCGAGCCGCGCGGCGTGCTGTTCGAGCTGGCCACCCCCAGCCCGGGCTTCGCGATCGACGAGGACCCCGACCATCTCGGAGAGCAACTCCGACTCCCGCCCCAGTACGAGAACCTGCGCGACCGCCTGGAGGCAGAGCTGACGCCGCTCGTCAACCCGCGCGCGACGGCCCCCACTTAGATCGTCCAAAAGTCGCACACGATTTACGACTTCCGGTGGACGACGGACCGAAGAGGCTTCTCTACGGTTTCTCGCATGAGCTCTTCACGCGGGCGGGTGATCGCGCTCGCGGCGGCGCTGACGCTAATCGCCGCCGGGTGCGGGTCTTCGTCCTCGCCGTCGACCTCAACGTCAACGGTCCAGGCCGCCCCTGTCGGTGCGCGCGCCCCCGGTCCCGCGCAGATCCAGGCTCGGCTGAATCTCGCGAAATGTGCACGTGCGAACGGGATCGACCTGCCTGATCCGTCGGCGAACGGCACGTTCGGCCCAGGTAACAGCTCGATCGGCAATATCGTCAGCCGGTACGGTCAGACCAAGGTGAACGCGGTCGAGCAGGCGTGTCGGCAGTACCTGGTAGTCGCCTTCCCGAATCTCGCGCTGACCCCGGCCCAGCGCGAACAGCGCCTTCAGGCCCTGTTCCGGTTCGCCGCGTGCATGCGCTCACACGGCGTCCCGAACTTCCCCGATCCCGGCAGCGGCAAAGCCACGATCAACCCGGCGACATAAATCCAAACGCGCCGGCCTTCAAATCGGCCGTGACGCGGTGCCAGAGCCTGCTTCCGCCGCGCAGGGACGCGGGTTAGGTTAGGTTAGCTAGGCGGCGAGCGGCGCCGCGACCCGATCGAACTCGGCCCGCAGCTGCGCCACCAGCGGCGAGTCCGAGAGCAGCCGCTCGAGCAACTCCACACACCGACGGTAATGACTCAAGCGACCCTTGGGGAGCGGCCGCGTGACTCGAAGCTCGCGCACCTTGGAGATCTTGTCGGCCGCGAACACCATCAGCGCCTCGGGTCCGGCCGCGGCGACCTGATCGCGCAGCGCGGCCTTCCGGCGCGCGTAGCCCGGGATCTCCGGGTCTTCGCTCAAAGCGACAACGAGCTCGGTGGTGTGGGGACCGAAGCGCTCGCGCAGCTCGCCCACCGAGGCGCCCGCCTTCTCGATCGTGTCGTGCAGCACGCCGGCGGCGATCACGTCGTCGGGGGCGCCGGCCCGGTACAGCAACTCGGCGACCTCGAGCGGGTGTTCGATGAACGGCGCGCCGTCGGCCTGGCGCCGCTGGCCCGCGTGGCGTTCCTCGGCATAGGCCAAAGCGGCTCGCGTCTTGGGCAGACGCGCCAGCAAATCTCGGAAGCGTCGTGCACGGGCCACGAGCCGCGCGAGTCTAGCCCATTCCGCAATTTCGGAGGATTTTATTTGCGGTAATCGCCCGATTGATTTGGATCCCGCCCACCCCGCCATCGAGCGAAATCGCTAGGCCGGCGTCGCCCCGACCGGCGTGCGCTCGGGCTCCGGCTCTCGCGGCGCCGGCATGTCGACGCCGGCGGCGGCGTAGGCGGCCGGCGCGTCGAGCGTCTCGGCCGCGAGCAGGGCCTGCGCGAGGCTCTCGAGCTGGGGCCGGTGGCCAGTGAGCAGATCGGTGGTTGCGGTGTGGAGGTCCTCGACCAGCTTCTGTACCTCCTGGTCGATCAGCCACTGCAACTGCGGAGAGGTCTCGCTGGAGCCGGGTAGGAACGGGCTTTGGCCGTCTTGGGGGAGCAGCGTGAGCGGGCCGAGCTTGTCGCTCATCCCCCACCGGCCGACCATGCTCCGCGCGATTTGCGTGAGCTGTTGGAGGTCTGACTCGGCGCCGGTGGTGATCTTGTGGTAGATGACCTCCTCAGCGGTGCGCCCGCCGAGCGCGACCTTGATCTTGGCCTCGAGGTCCTCGCGCGAGTAGGACACCACGTCGCCGTCGGGCGTTGACAGGGTCACTCCGAGCGCCTGGCCGCGGGGGATGATCGACACCTTGCGCACCGGGTCGGCGCCGGGGGTGAGCATCCCGACAAGCGCGTGTCCGGATTCGTGGTAAGCGGTGCGCTCGCGGTCCTCCTTGCTCAGCAGGATCCCGCGCGGAGCGCCGAGCAGGAGCTTCTCGAGCGAATCGGTGAAGTCGGCGTTCTGCACCTTCTCGTGGTTGCGCCGCGCCGCGAGCAGCGCCGCCTCGTTACACAGGTTGGCGAGGTCAGCCCCGACCATCCCCGGCGTGGACGATGCGATCGAAGCGAGATCGACGTCGGGGGCGAGCGGGATCGACCGGGTGTGGACCTCGAGGATCTTCAGGCGCCCGTTGCGGTCCGGTGGCTGCACGGCGACCCGGCGGTCGAAGCGTCCCGGCCGGAGCAGCGCCGGGTCGAGGATCTCGGCCCGGTTGGTCGCGCCGATCACCACCACCGCCTGCGACGGCTCGAATCCGTCCATCTCGGTCAGGATCTGGTCGAGCGTCTGCTCGCGCTCGTCGTTGGCGCCGGTCACCGAGGCCGACCCCTGGCGCGAGCGGCCGATCGCGTCGAGCTCGTCGATGAAGATGATCGCCGGCGCGGCCTCCTTGGCCTTGGCGAACAGGTCGCGCACGCGCGCGGCGCCGACGCCGACGATCGCCTCGATGAACTCCGACGCGGCGATCGAGAAGAACGCGGCGTGGGCCTCCCCGGCCACCGCCCGCGCGAGCAGAGTCTTGCCCGTGCCCGGCGGCCCGTAGAGCAGCACGCCGTGGGGGATCCGGCCACCGAGCTTCTGATAGCGCTCGGGTGTCTTGAGGAAGTCGACGATCTCGGTCAGCTCGGCCTTGGCCTCGTCGATTCCGGCCACGTCATCGAACGTGACCTGGATCGACTGGGGATCGACCCGCCTGGCCTGCGAGCGCCCGAACTGCCCGAGCCCGCCCAAACCGCCGCCGCCGGCGGCCATGGCGCGCCGCGCGAACAAATAGATCACCCCGAACAGCAGCAGGGTGGGCCCGAACCCGAGCAGCAGCTCGGCCAGGAGCGACGTGCCCGGGTTGGGGTTCTTGGCGTTGACCTGCACACCTTGGGACTGCAGCTCGCTCACCAGATCATTGCTGTTCCAGAACGACGGAATCTGGGTCGCGAACAGCGTGGTCGGGGTCGCGTTCTTATCGTTCGCCGGGTAGGTCACCTTGGACTTGAACGTGCCGTCGATCGTGTCGCTCTTGGTGGTGATCGAGGACACCTTGCCGTCGTGAACCTGGTTGAGGAAATACGGGCTGAACGGCACGGTGACGCGCGACTGGCCCGCGGGCTGGAAGACGAGCAGCGACAGCCAGTTCAGGGCAAGCAGCACCAGGAAGAAGATCCACAGCCCGCGCCACCGATGCGGCGGCGTCGGCTTATGCTCGTCCGGCATGCCCCGCCCGTCCGGCGCGGGAGCCACCCGCCAGCCCTGCTTATCCCGCGGCATGGGCGCCGGCGGGACCGCCTTTTCGCCGCCGTTTGAGGTCCTGGTGGTGAGATCCGAGTTGCTCACTGACACTCATTGTCCCGATTCAGAGCCTCCGGACGTACCAACGACCCTTCCCCGCCCTTTCGGGCGCCATTAAGCTGGGCTTCGCGCGTAACCAGCCGGTGCTCAACAATCGTCCGACGAGGAGCAAACATGACATCAACGCAGGCGCACCTTCCGGCCCTCGACGACCCGCATCAGCGCGACGACGTCGGCAACCAGATGCAGGCGACCCTGGTCGAGCTGATCGAACTCTCGCTGTTCGGCAAGCAGCTCCACTGGAGCGTCACCGGGCCGCTGTTCAAGCCGCTGCACGAGCAGCTCGACGAGCTCGTCGACTCCTGGCGGGAACTGTCCGACGTCGTCGCCGAGCGCGCGGTGGCACTGGGTTACTACCCCGACGGCCAGAGTGCCACGGTAGCGGCCGGCAGCGGGCTCGCGCGGCTCGAGCGCGGCGCGCTCGAGGACCACGTGGTCGTGCGCGAGCTCACCCGACGCGTGAACGACGTGGCCGATCGGGTGCGCGAGCGCATGAATCGCATGGGCGAGATCGACGCCGCAAGCGAGGATGTGCTGATCGAGGTCGTGCGCGAGCTCGAGAAGCAGCTCTGGATGATCCGCGCACAGTTCGGGCACGTGGGCGCGAGCTGATGTCGCCGGTCTCGCGCGGGTTCCACGGCCGGCGCCGGCCCCCATCAGAGCCGTCGCGGCTGCCACCGGGCCAGTACCTGGAGCGTGGCTTTCCCGTGCTGTCGGCCGGACCCACGCCGCACACACCGCTCGAGCAGTGGAGCTTCCGCGTCGACGGCGCGGTGAAGAAGTCGGTCTCGTGGTCATGGCAGGAGCTGCTCGCGCTGCCGGCCGAGACGCCGACGGTCGACATCCACTGCGTGACCAAGTGGTCGAAGTTCGACACGCAGTGGAAGGGCGTGTCGGTCGACGTCCTGCTCGAGCCCGTTGGCACCGAAGCCGCGTACGTGACGGCGTTCTCAGACGGCGGCTACACCACGAATCTGCCGCTCGAGGACATCACCGACGGCAAGGCGTGGGTTGCCTACGAATACGACGGCTCGCCGCTGCACCCCGAGCACGGCGGGCCGGCCCGCCTGCTGGTGCCGCACCTGTATTTCTGGAAGAGCGCCAAGTGGGTGCGCGGGCTGACGCTGACGATCGACGACGAGCCGGGGTTCTGGGAGACCTACGGCTACCACGACCACGGCGACCCATGGCTCGAGCAGCGTTACCAGGGCGACTGATCTGGCAACTCGCCACGGTCCTCGATCTGATGGTCGAAACCCGGCGGGTCACGAGCCTCGTGCTCGACCCGCCGAAATGGCCCGGCCACCGCGCCGGCCAGCATGTCGACGTGCGACTCACCGCCGAGGACGGCTACGTCGCGGAGCGCAGCTACTCGATCGCCTCGGCGCCGGAGGACCAACACCTCATGCTGACGGTCGAGCGGCTCGACGACGGAGAGGTGTCTCCGTATCTCGTCGAGGAGCTCCGGCCGGGCGATCAGCTCGAGCTACGCGGACCGATCGGCGGCTACTTCCTGTGGGAGGAGTCGCTGGGCGGGCCAGTCGCGCTGATCGGCGGGGGATCCGGCATCGTGCCCCTACGCGCAATCATTCGGCACTGGGTCGCGACCGGCCACGGCGTCCCGGTGCGCACTGTGTACTCGTCACGATCGTGGGACGAGGTGATCTACCGCGACGAGCTGCTCGGCGACGCCCACGACTACGGCCTCGATCTGCGCTTCGCGCTCACCCGCGAGTGGCCGGAGGCCTACACCGGGCACACCGGGCGGATCGACCGCCCGTTGCTCGAGGTCGCGATCGGGGCGCCGGCCGACCGGCCGCTCGTCTACATCTGCGGCCCGAACGCGTTCGTCGAGGCAGCTTCCGGCTTGCTCGTCGAGATCGGGCACGACCCGGGGCGGATCAGGACCGAGCGCTTCGGCCCGACCGGGACTTGAGAGCCTTCCGGGTCCGTTTGACCGGCGCCCGCCGCCGCTGACGGCGGCGCGCAGCGTGGACGCGCGCCTTCCGCCTCTTGGCCGTGCGGCTCGCCGGCGGCCGACTCGCTGGTGGCGCGGGCGCGGCAACCGTCCCGCCGCCGCCCGGCGATGTCACGCCCGGCGCGGACACCGGCGAGACACCCGCCTGCGGCGCCGCGTAGACGCCGCTCACACGCGTCGATCCGGCCGCGTTGGTGGCCGTCACCACCACTGAAAGGCTCGCGCCGCTGTCCGCTCGCGCAACGGTGTAGCCGGGGCTCGTGGCGCCGGCGATCGGCTCGCAGAGCCCCACCCAGCAGCGCTCCCACTGATAGGCGTAGCCGCTGGGCGCTCGGCTCCAGTTGCCGCGGCTGACGGCGAGGGTGCTGCCCACCGCGATCGCACCGCTCACCACCGGCCTGACGCGGTTGCCGGGCGCGGCGTATGGCGGGTCTCCGCCGGCCAGCGCCACCGCGGCAGCCGCGTCGAGGTCCCCGCCGCTCGACGATTCACCGGCGAACTGGGGTTCCTGATCGACGCTTTGCAGGAGGTCGCTCTTGAGCTGCGCGGCCGACAACGATGACTCGCGGGAGAGCATCAGCGCGAGCGTCGCCGACACCATTGGCGTCGCCATCGAGGTCCCGTCGGCGTACGCGTACTGGGCAGTGCCGCCGTTAGAGAGCCAGGTCGATAGGACGTTGACGCCGGGCGCGAACAGGTCGACGCTCGTGGGGCCGTAGTTCGAGAAGCTCGCCGCCTGGTCGTTCTGGTCGGAGGCACCGACGCAGATCACGTTGGCCTCGGTCAGGTCGCAGGGATAGAAGGGCGTGCTCGGGTTGTCGTTGTCGGTGCCGCTGTTGCCGGCCGCGACCACGTACAGGGTGTTGGGGTGCGCGGCGATCGCCTGCTCGATCGCCTGCGATGGGCTGCTCGAGCCGAGGCTCGCGTTGACGATCGGCACGCCGGCGTTGCCGGCGTAGTTGAAGGCCGCCGCCACGTCCACGTCGGTGCCGTTGCCGCTCGAATCGAGCGCCTGGAGCGGCATCACGTGCGCGCCGGGCGCCACGCCGCTGACGCCGATGCCGTTGTTCTGGACCGCGGCGATGATCCCGCTGACGTGGGTGCCGTGGCCGTCTTCATCCTGGGTGTCGGTGTTGCCGTTGACCCAGGAATAGCCGGGGACGAGCTGTCCCATCAGGTCGGGGGCGGTGGCGTCGACGCCAGTGTCGACGACCGCGACGGTCACGCCGGCGCCCGTGGCGTGGGGCCAGACGTAGCTCGCGCCGATGTCGTCGCCAGCGGTCCCGCTGGCACCGAGGATGCTCTGCCCCGAGTTCTGGAGCGCCCACTGCTGTGAGAAGTACGGGTCGTTGGGAGTAGCGGCGGCGTGGACCTCGCCGTCGGGCTCGGCGTAGGCGATCTGCGGCTCACTCGCGAGCCGCGAAACCGCGGTCGCCAGCGCTCCGGCCGGAGCGCGATCTAGCTCGGTGCCCGGTAGCGGTCCCGGCCCCAGATAGGTCACGCCGGCCTGCGCTCGGAGGGCGTCGAGTTGGTCCGCGCTCACTCCCGGCCGCCGGTCGAGGACGATCTCGCGCACGCCTTGGGCTTGCATCGAGCGGACCTGGGCGGCCGACATCGCCGGTCCAAAGTTGGACGCGTGGGCGGCCGGGACGAAGATCAGCCCGGCCGCGAGCGCCGCCGCGGCGGCGCGTAGGTTCGCGGGCATCGAGAGCACGGCTCGAACCTGTGTCGGCCGAGCGGCCGCAACCCTGTCGGTCCGGAGCGCCCCACTAGACGAGTCATCGAGGCTGGCCTAAGGCGCCGCCGTCAGGCGCCGCCGACCAGTCTTGTATCGGCGGAGGTCGCGGACGTAAGATCGAGGCCTGATCGTTCGGATACGCCTCGGCAGCGGTCTCGCCCGGCTCGCGCCGGGTCCGATGCTCAGCGTCGAGCTACCGAGCGGCGCGACCGTGGAGGACCTGTACGAGCGGCTCGCGTCAAGCGCCCCGGAGCTCGGCGGCGCACTGGCGTCGGCAGTTGCGGTCGTCGAAGGCCAGCACGTGGGCCGCGACCGGATGCTGTCCGGCGACCAGGAGGTGGCGCTGCTGGTCCCCGTGGCGGGAGGATGACCAACCCTTACAAGGAGTGACCCGTGGCAATCGAATCAGCTGACCCCCGGACCACAGCCCAGCGGACGGTGTTCGTCGACACGTTCACCAACGGCCTGCTCGGCCCGGACGTGGCCATGCTCGGACCCGTGGCAGATGGTGGGCACGTGGTGTGGAACTCGACCCCGGGCTGCTGGGGGCCGATGATCACCCCGTCGATCCGCGGGGGTCACGAGGTCGCTCAGCCGGTGGCGGTCGCCGGCGCCGAGGTCGGCGATGCGATCGCGATCCGGATCAAGGACATCGAGGTCACCTCGCTGGCCACGTCGTCGGGCACCGATCAACCGATGGAGGGCCGGTTCAAGGAAGACCCGTTCTGCGCTCCTGTGTGCCCCGGTTGCGGCGCCGAGTGGACCGAGACCCGGATCGAGGGGATCGGCCCCGAGTCGGTCCGGTGCGTCAACTGCGGCGCCGACGCCACCCCGTTCACGTTCTCCAACGGCTACACGATCGCGTTCGACGAGCTGCGCACGGTCGGTCTCACCGTCCCCGCGGAAGCGGCCGAAGCGTTCGCGCGGGAGGCGCCGCGGTTCGCCGCGCTCCCCGATAACTCGGCGCAGAACCCGATCTTGACCTTCGCCCCGCACGACATCGTCGCGCTGGCCACCCGGCTGCGGCCGTTCCTCGGGCAGATCGGCACCTCGCCGTCGATCACCATGCCCGACTCCCACAACGCGGGCGACTTCGGGTCCTTCCTGATCGGCGCCTCGCACATCTACGGCCTGACCGCCGAGGAGCTCCAGCAGCACAAGACCGACGGTCACCTTGACATCGATACAGTCCGCGCCGGCGCGGTCCTGATCTGTCCGGTGAAGCTGCCCGGCGCCGGCCTGTACCTGGGCGATATGCATGCCCTCCAGGGCGACGGTGAGATCGCCGGTCACACCTGCGACGTCTCGGGCACGGTCACCCTCCAGGTCGAGGTAGTCAAAGGCCTCGCGATCGACGGCCCGATCCTCTTCCCGGTCGCCGACGACCTCCCGTTCCTGGCCAGGCCGCTCAGTCAGGAGGAGCGCATGCGGGCGAGCGCGCTGGGCCGGCGGTACGGCGTCGAGCAGCTTGAGGAGTCGCTGCCGATCTCGGTGATCGGGACCGGCCCCGACCTGAACAGCGCCACCGACAACGGCCTCGCCCGCGCCGCGGAGCTGCTCGGGATGTCGGTGCCGGAGGTCAAGAACCGGGCCACGATCGCGGGCGCGATCGAGATCGGGCGTCACCCGGGCGTCGTCCAGGTCACCTTCCGGGCGCCCGCGGAGCGCCTGCAGGCATGTGGCCTCGACCGCTACGCGGTCGAGCAGTACGGCGACCACTAGTGTCGTTCTCCCTATCGCCCGCGCGGGCGGCCTCGGTCGCCGCGCAGGCGATGGTCGCCGCCAGCCAGCCGCTGGCCACCCTGCACGCCCTCGACGTCCTGCGCGAAGGAGGCAGCGCGGTCGACGCCGCAATCTGCGCCGCGGCCGTCCTGTGCGTAACCGAGCCGCAGTCCACCGGGGTGGGGGGCGACGTGTTGGCGCTGGTCCGCGAGCCCTCCGGCGCGTTGCACGGGCTGGACGCGGCCGGGCCCGCACCCGCGCTGGCTCCTAGCCAGCCGGTCGCCGCGCACGGACCGCGCTCAATCGACGTGCCCGGAGCGGTTGCGGGCTGGGGCGAGCTGTCGGCGCGCTTCGGGCGCAGCGGGTTGGAGCGCTGCCTCCGGCCCGCGAGCGGCCTCGCCGTCGCCGGCGTCCCCGCCGGGTTCAACTGCGCGCGGGACTGGAGAGCTAGTCCGCGCGCACCGGCGGCATTCGGTCCGCCCCCCGCGTTCGGCGAGCGCTACCGGCTGCCCGAGCTCGCGGCCACACTAGAAGGGATCGCCGCCGAGGGCCCCGGTTTCTTTTATCGCGGTCCGGTCGCCGAGGCGATCGCCGCGGCGAGCTGGCTCACCGTCGATGATCTGGCCGGTTACCGGGCCCGCTGGGTCGCGCCGCTGACCGCCCGGTATCGGGGCTTCGAGGTGGCCGAGCTGCCGCCGCCCACCCAGGGCGTGGTCGCGCTCGAGGCGCTGTCGATCCTGGGCGATCGGGACGCCGGCCTGCGCGAGCAGGTGGTCGCGGTCGGCCTGGCCCTCGAGGATGGTCTGGCCACGGTTCGGGACGGCGCCGACGTGACCCATCTGCTGGCCGAGGAGTACGTCGCGGCGCGCCGGGCCGAGCTGCCCGGGCCGGTCGCCGAGCCGGCCGGCGGGACGGTTTGTGTGTGTGCCGTCGACGGCGACGGGATGGCCGTGACATTGCTTCAGAGCCTGTACGAGGCGTTCGGCTCAGGCGTGGTGGCCGGCGGCACCGGCATCGTCCTGAACAACCGCGCTGCCGGCTTCGCCGTGCAGGGGGAGGTGCTCGGCGGTGCTCGCCCCTACCACACGTTGATTCCGGGCATGCTCACCCGTGACGGCGAGCTGGTGGGGCCGTTCGGGCTGATGGGCGGCTTCATCCAGGCCCAGTCTCACGTGCAGTTCCTCTGCTCGTTGATGGACGGATCACCCACCGACCCCGGCCCGGGGGATCCCCAGGCGGCCATCGACCGCGGCCGCTTCCGGATCGACGGCCGCACGCTGAGCCTCGAACAACCGCTGTGGGACCGGGCTAGCGAACTGGCGGATCTCGGCTTCGAGATCCGCCGGGACACCGCCCGCTCCCCGTTCGGTGGCGGTCAGGCGATCATCGTGCGCGACGGGACGCTGTTCGGCGGCTCCGACGCGCGCAAGGACGGCTGCGCGCTCGGCTTCTAGTCGTCCATCACGCGTCTCGCGTGCTGGTCCGCCACGCGCCGACGGCGGCGGGGACCAGGAGCCACCCGACTGCCACCGCGACCGCCACGCCACTGGCCATGGTCACGCCGGTGTCGATGTTGAACGGCGCGAGCTGGCTGAGGGCCGGTGTCAGCAGCCCATCTCGCGCCGAGCCGAGCGAGGTGACGCCGAGCAGCATCTCGGTGACGATCGCCTGCCAGCCGATTACGGCGGTCAGCCCGAGCGCCCGCGAGCCGGTGAGCGAACCCACCCCGACCGCGAGTCCCACCAGGATCGCGTTCGACACCACGAGCCACGCCGCCGCCTGAAGGATCAACGACACCCCCGGCGTCGGGAGCGAGCCCGCGAACACGAAGGACGCGGCCAGCGCGAGCAGGAAGCCGACGCCAGTGAAGGCAAGCGTGACGATGGTCGCCGCGGGCGCTCTCACGGAGAACAGCGTGAGGCGCGAGCGGCCCGTCGCCACCAGGTCGCGGAACACTCCGCTCGACAGATCGGCGGTTCCCGCCTCGGTCCCGATCAGGGCGGCGGTCAGGGCGCCGAAGATCAGTCCCAGCGCCCGCACGGCGCGCTCGAAGCTGTGCACGCCGCCGGCCGGGCCGTTCGTCGCCGGATTGGAGGCGTGCTCGATCGCGGTGTAGCCGAAGAACAGCACGATGACGACGATCGAGAGCACAAAGGCGAGGCCCATCACCGGCCGGTTGCGGCGCAGCTTCAGGATCTCCGCGCCGATCATCTGGCGCGTGGTAACGAGTGTCATGAGGGAGCTCCTACTCGGGAGGTGATTTCCAGGAACCGGTGCTCGAGCGACTCGCGAACGGGCTCGAGCCTGAACACGGAGATGCCGGCGCCGACCAGCCGGCTGTTGATGTCGGCCACACCGTTTGCGCCCGCGAGGACGATGCGCAGCCCGTCCGCCGTTTCGCGCGCCGCGGCGACGGAAGGATGGCCGTCGAGCAGGTCGAGCGCGGCGTGCGAGTCCTCGCAGCCGACGTCGAGCTCGCGCCGCTCGCCGCCCAGCAGGGTGTCGATCGGGCCCTGCGCGATCAGCCGGCCACGGTCGACTATCGCCGCGGCGTCGCACGTCTTCTCGACCTCGTCCAGCAGGTGCGAGGACAGGAACACCGTCCGTCCCTCGCCGACCAGCTCGGCGATCATCGTGCGGAACTCGAGGATGCCGCCCGGATCAAGGCCGTTCATCGGCTCGTCCAGGATCAGCAGCTCGGGATCGGCCAGCAGGCAGCGGGCCACGCCGAGCCGCTGGCGCATCCCCTGGGAGTAGCCGCGCACGCGGTCGCCGCCGCGGTCGCTCAGTCCGACTCGGCGCAGGGCGCCGTCGATCCGCGCGTACGCTTCGGGCCCTCGCACCGCGGCCACGATCTGCAGGTTCTCGCGGCCCGTGAGGTGAGAATGGAAATGCGGCTCCTCGACGATCGCGCCCACGCGCGCCAGCACCTCGGCGCGGTAAGCCGGGACCGGGCGATCGCGGATCCGTATGACTCCGCTATCGGCGGCGGTAAGGCCCAGGAGCATTCTGATCAGCGTCGTCTTGCCGGCGCCGTTGTGACCGAGGAAACCGAACGCGCACCCTCGGGGCACGCTCAGGTCCAGGTCGATAACGGCCGGGCGCTCGCCGAAGCGTTTGCACAGGCCGTGTGTCTCGATGATGGTTGCGGTATCGCTCATGCCAGGATCATCGGTCCGCGACGATCCGCCGTCGTCGGCCTCGGCGGCGATTGACCGGTCCCGCACGCGGTGGATTTCTCCGCCTGTCTCCGCCTTGCGACGGAGGTCCCTCGCAGTAAGGCTCATCCGCCGGGCTGGACCAGCCCGATCTCGTACGCGAGTACGACGGCCTGTACGCGATCGCGCAGTCCGAGCTTCATCAGCACGTTGGAGACGTGGGTCTTGACGGTCGCCTCACCCACCACCAGGGCCTCGGCGATCTCGGCGTTCGACATGCCCTGGGCGAGCAGCTCGAGCACCTCGCGCTCGCGCTCGGTCAATTCGGACAGTGCCTCGGGACGCCGGCCGACCGGCGCGGGCAGCCGCCGGCCGACGCGGTCGAGCAGTTGTCGGGTGACGGCCGGGGTGAGCAGCGCGTCGCCCGCGGCCACCACCCGCACGGCACGCACCAGCTCCTCGGCGGGCACGTCCTTGGTGATGAACCCGCTCGCGCCGGCGCGCAATGCATCGACGATGTACTCGTCCAGGCCGAACGTTGTGAGCACCAGCACGCGATGGTTCGGAAGCTGTTTGAGCGCCTCGATCCCGTCCAGGTTGGGCATCTGGATGTCCATCAGCACCACGTCGGGCTTGGTCGCGCGGGCCGCGGCCACCGCCTCCAGCCCGTCGCCGGCCTCGGCCACGATCTCGAATCCGTTGGCTTCGAGGACGGCCCGGAAGCCGGCTCGCATCAGCGGCTGGTCGTCGGCGATCAGAAGGCGGATCCGGGGCACGGGTTCAGTTCACCGGCAGGGAGGCGTGGACACGGTAGCCGGCGCCGTCGCCGCCCCGGCCGGTCTCGAGTCGGCCCCCGAACAGCGCCACCCGCTCTCGCATCCCGACCAGCCCGTGCCCGCCGGATGACCCGTTCACTGCGGCCGGTGGGCCGACTCCGTCGTCGAGCACGGTGACGCCGAGCGCGTCGGGCGAGTACGACAGCGTCACGACCGCGTGCCGCGCCGCCGCATGCCGGATCACGTTCGTGAGCGCCTCCTGGACGATCCGGTAGACCGATAGGTCGACTCCCGGGGCGAGCTCTCGGACCTGCCCCTCGATCACCAGGCTGGCGTCGAGTCCCGCCTCGCGCGTGCGCGCGATTAGGCGCTCGAGGTCACGCACGCCGGGGTTGGGCTCTCGTTCCGGGGCGCCGGCGTTCTGCACCCGGAGCACGCCGAGCATCCGGTGCATCTCGGAGAGCGCCTCGCGGCCGAGGTCGGCCATGCCCGTCAGCGCGGTCTGCTGCTGGTCAGCGCCGCCTCCGGTCGCGGCCAGGGCCTGCGCCTGCACCACCATCAGCGACACGTTGTGGGCGACCACGTCGTGCAGCTCGCGGGCGATGCGCAGCCGCTCCTCGGCCACCGAGGTCTGAGCCATCAGTTCCTGTTCGCGCTCGAGCCGCTCGGCACGCTCCTGCAAACCGGTCACGTAGTCGGCGCGGGCGCGGAGCCAGAGCCCGACCGCCACCGCGAGCCCGACCGCCAAGAACCGCGAGATGATTCCTCCTGCGGACACACTGTCGCCGTGCGCCCAGGGGGTCACGCTGAGCGCGATCGCAGTTATCAGGGCGGCGACGACCACTGTCGTTCGGTCCGCGGACTCCGCCACCGTGAACACCGCGAGCAGGAGCGGAATGGTAACCAGCGGCCCGTAATCGACACCGACCGCAATCCCGAGGATCACCGCCAGCACGGGCAGCGGCCAGCGGTGGCGGACGACCAGCGCGGCTGCGGTCGCAGCGAGGGCCAAGAGCAGGATGGGCCTCGAGATTCCGCTCACCCTGGACTGGAACCGGATCGCCGCGAGGCCCTCGATCAGGATGAAGACGATCGGCCCGTAGTCGAGCAGCCACGACGGCAGCCGCCAGCCCAGTGCCGTGGTCAAGGGGCGGCCGGTCGGACGGCTCGCGGAACTAGTCACGACGCGAGCGTAGACCCGCTCGCCCGGGGCTGCATCCCTCCCGGCGGGGAAACTTGGCTCCTACTTTCGGCGGATCGACATCTACGCGATACTCGTCTTACTATACCGCATAGTAGATCGATCGTAGTGATCCTTTCCGCTATTACTACAGAACGTAGTAGTAAGATCGCCGCCCGGCCGTTGAATGGAATAGGTCCCGCAGGCGTCTAACGGAACGAAACCCTTTCCTTGGAGCTGATCGCCATGAGACGAAACCGAGTCGCCGAATCCACCGTTTCGAAGCTGATTGACGCCGTCATGGACGGATACGTGACCTGGCGCGAGGAGAGCATGGCCGTACACGCGACCTACCGCGGATGGGTGGGAGCCCCTCTCGCCTGGCGAGAGCTCGCGTTCGATGACTACTGCGAGGCGCTCGATCGCGAGGAGCGGGCCGCCTCCGAGTACCAGCGGCTGCTTGCCGACGCGCAAACGGCCACGGCGTAGGACCTGCGGGGGCGATCGTGCGGGCTCTATACTTCATTTTGTGAAGCGCATCGGCTTTCTCTCCTTCGGCCACTGGCAGGTCGCGCCGTGGTCGCAGACAACCACCGCGGCGGACGCCCATCGGCAGACGATCGAGCTCGCCGAAGCCGCCGAGGCGCTCGGTTTCGACGGCGCGTTCGTGCGCGTGCACCACTTCGCCCGCCAGCTCGCCTCGCCGTTTCCGCTGCTGGCGGCGATCGGTGCCCGCACCTCACGCATCGAGATCGGCACGGCGGTGATCGACATGCGGTATGAGAACCCGCTCTACATGGCCGAGGATGCCGCGGCTGCGGATCTGATCAGCGGCGGGCGCCTGCAGCTCGGGATCAGCCGCGGCTCGCCTGAGCCGGCGCTGAACGGAGCCCACGCGTTCGGCTACAAGCCCGTTGAGGGCGAGACCGACGCCGAGCTGGCCCGCGAGAAGACTGCCCTCTTCCGGCGGGCGATCGCCGGCCACGGCGTCGTTGACGCCGATCCGGAGATGACCGGCGGCGTCGGTCTGTTGCCCATCCAGCCTCAGTCGACCGGACTGCCTGAGCGCATCTGGTGGGGTTCGGGCACGCGCGAGAGCGCGCGGTGGGCGGGTCAGCAGGGGATGAACCTGATGAGCTCGACCCTTCTGCTCGAGGACACGGGCGTCCCGTTCGACCAGCTTCAGGCCGAGCAGATCGGGATCTTTCGGGACGCGTGGGAGGGGGCCGGCTGGGCCCACGAGCCCCGGGTCTCCGTCAGCCGCAGTGTGATCCCGATCGTGACCGACGAGGACCGGACTTACTTCGGCCCCCGCGCTGGCAACGGGCAGGACCAGGTCGGTTATCTGGACGGGGCGCTGGCGCGGTTCGGGCGCACTTACACGGGAGAGCCGGGCGCGATCGCTGAGGACCTCGCCCGCGACGTCGGCGTCCGGGCCGCCGACACCCTTTTGCTGACCGTCCCGAACCAGCTCGGCGTCGAGTACAACGCGCGGATGCTCGAGACGATCGCGCGCGAGATCGCCCCGGCTATCGGATGGCGGCCCGCAACAGCAACAGATACGATCGCCGTGTGAGTCACTGGGACGCCGTCGTCGATGATGTCGCCAACGAGCTGGCGACCTGGCCTGGCGTCCAAATTTCCCGCCGCGAAGACGGCGCCGCGCTGGTCAGCTACGAGGACTCCGAGCTTGGGGTCCTGTATCCCGACCGGGGCGTCGCGGAGCTGCCCTTCCTGGACGCCGAGCACGACGAGCTGGTTGAGCACGGGGACGCCGAGCCCGCCGAGACCACGGACGAGTCCTCCGGCGTCAGCCACGACCTGCACGGCCCGAGCGACGTAACCGCCGTGCTCGAGCTGTTCGATCGCCGCTACCGCGAGCTGCGCGGGGAGGACGAGCCCTACACCTCGCAGGACCCCGACTACGGTCGCGGCGTCCCGCCCGACCAGGCTCCGCTGGATCAGTAGCACGGTCGGTTGTAAGCTCCAGGCACGCATGGCGTGGCTGGACGAAGCCGATCTGCACGCCGCCGAGCGCCTTCGCTTCGCGTTCGACGAGACAGAGAAGCCGCCCGAGCTGATGCGAAGCGCGCTCGAGCAGCTCGCCCGGATCGTGCCGTCGGACCTCACGAGCTGGAACCGGATCGTCCTGTCGACCGGCGCGGTCGAGCACGAGGCGGCGCCGGAGGACGCCGAGCCGCGCCTGGCCTTCCAGGAGGTGTCGTCGACGGCGAGCTGCCACCCGTTGCTGCACCCGCATACCGTCGGCGCGCAAAGAGCGGTCCGCCTCTCGGATGCGATCGAGCCGCGCCGGCTGCAGCGCAGTGAGCTCTACGGCGAGCTGCTGCACCCTTCCGGCGGCGACTACGGGATCTCGATCGCTGTGCGGCCGCACCCCGGGGAGGCCCTTGTGTTCGCGCTCGGGCGTCACGAGCGCGAGTTCTCCGAGCGCGACCGCGACGTCCTCGACCTGGCGCGGCCCGCACTCGAGCACACGCTCCAGCTGGCCGAGGCACGCCAGCGTCTGCTCCTGGCGCTCGCGTCGAACCCGCCGGCCGGCACCGGCGTGGTGCTGCTCGACGATTGCGGCGAGGTCCAGTACGCGAGCCTCGAGGCGGAGCGGTGGCTGGCCGAGCACTTCGGCGCGGGCGAGCACCCGGGCTGGCTGCCCGAGCCGGTTGCCTCGTGGCTGGCGCTGCCTCCTCGCCCGCCGCTCGAGAGCGTGCGCGAGGGCCGGCGACTGACGATCCGCCTGCTCCCGGGCGAGCCGCACGCGTTGCTCATGGAGGAAGAGGTGGCGCGCTTCCGCGCCGGCGCGCTGGCGCAGCTCGGGTTGACCGGCCGCGAGCGCGAGGTGCTCGAGGCGGCCCGAGCAACGGGCGCCGATGCCCAGCCCAGCCTCGTCGACGCCCAGTCGGGCCTCGCCGACGAGCTGTTCCTGAGCCTCCACGCCGTGCATGAGCGGCTCGAGCGGCTCGAAGGCAAGCTCGGTGTGCACACGCTCCCCGACGCGATCGCTGCCGCCCGGCGCGCGAGCTTCTAACTCAGAGACAGCGAGACCCGCCGGTCGGCGTGCTCCATCAACTGGAGCACCACCAGCTCGCGCGCGTCTGCCTGCACCTGCTCGCCGCCCCGTCTGACCGGCCCGTTCTCGACCATCCCCACGCCGGTGCGGATGATCTCCCGCCAGTTCACACCCCAGCTCCGGCCCGGGAGCGCGAACGACAGCGGCTCGTAGTGGGCGTTGAACGCGAGATAGAACGAGTCATCGAGGATCCGCTGACCCCGTTTGTTGGGCGTGCCGATCCCCGCCCCGTTGAGGAACACGGCCAGCGACCGCGCGTAGGAAACGTTCCAGTCCTCGTCGGTCATCCTGGCCCCGTCGGGGCGAAACCAGGCGATGTCGGTCATTCCCGTGCCGCGCACCGGAGTGCCCTGGAAGAAGCGGCGCCGGTGGAAGATCGGGTGCTCCAGACGGAAGCGGACGAGCGCCCGGGCGAACTCGAGTAGTTCCTCATCGACACTGCCCCAGTCATGCCACGAGACCTCGTTGTCCTGGCAGTAGGCGTTGTTGTTGCCGTGCTGCGTACGCCCGATCTCGTCGCCGCCCAGCAGCATCGGAACCCCCTGGGAGAGGAGCAACGTGGCGAGCAGGTTGCGCCGCTGGCGGGCCCGGAGGGCGAGCACGTCCGGATCGTCGCTGGGACCCTCGGTGCCGCAGTTCCACGAGCGGTTGTCGTTGCTGCCGTCGCGGTTGTCCTCGCCGTTGGCCTCGTTGTGCTTGTCGTTATACGAGACCAGGTCGGTGAGCGTGAACCCATCGTGCGCGGTGACGAAGTTGACGCTGGCCAGCGGCCGCCGGCCCGTGCCTTCGTACAGATCTGGGCTGCCGGTGAATCGGTAGGCGAACTCGCCGAGCGTCTGGTCCTCGCCGCGCCAGTAGTCGCGCACGGTGTCGCGGTAGCGGCCATTCCACTCCGACCACAGAGGAGGGAAGTTGCCGACCTGGTAGCCGCCTTCCCCCACATCCCACGGCTCGGCGATCAGCTTCATCTGCGAGACCACCGGGTCGCAGTGGATCAGGTCAAAAAACGCGGACAGGCGATCGACCTCGTGGAACTGACGCGCCAGGCTGGCCGCGAGATCGAACCGGAACCCATCGACGTGCATTTCGGTGGCCCAGTAGCGCAGCGAGTCCATGATCAGCAAGAGCACATGCGGGTGACGCATGTTCAGCGTGTTGCCGGTCCCGGTGGTGTCGAAGTAGTAGCGAGGGTCCGTGTCAACCACGCGGTAATAGGCCGGGTTGTCGATCCCCTTGAGCGACAGGACCGGGCCGAGGTGGTTGCCCTCCGCGGTGTGGTTGTAGACGACGTCGAGGATTACCTCGATCCCGGCCTCGTGCAGTGTCCGCACCATCTCCTTGAACTCCTCCACGACCCGTGCGACTCCCCACGCCGAGTAGGCGTTGTGCGGTGCCAGGTAACAGATCGAGTTGTAGCCCCAGTAGTTCGCCAGCCCCTGCTCGTCGAGGTGGTGGTCTAACACGAACTGATGCACCGGCATCAGTTCGACCGCGGAGACGCCGAGATGGTGCAGGTGCTCGATCGCGGCGGGGTGCGAGAGGCCGGCGTAGGTGCCCCGCAGCTCCTCCGGAATGCCGGGATGGCGCGCCGTGAAGCCCTTGACGTGCAGCTCGTACACGACCGTCTCGTGCCACGGCCGACGCGGGCGGGAGTCGCCACGCCAATCGAAGTAAGGGCTGGTGACGACTGCCTTGGGCATGTAGCGGCCCGAGTCGGCATCGTTGCGGGTCTCTTCGGCGCCCCCGAGGGGATACGGATAGACCGCGGGATCCCACTGCACCTGACCCGCCAGGGCCTTCGCGTAGGGATCGATCAGGAGCTTGGCCGGATTGCAACGCAGGCCGCGGGCCGGGTCATAGGGCCCGTCCACGCGAAACCCGTAGCGCTGGCCTGGTCCGACCCCCGGCAGGTAGCCGTGCCAGCAGAACGCGGTCATCTCGGCTAGCGGCACCCGCGTCTCTTCGCCGGCCTCGTCGAACAGGCACACCTCTACGCGCTGGGCGGTCTCCGAGAAGAGCGAGAAGTTGGTGCCGGCTCCGTCGTAGCTCGCCCCCAGCGGAAATGGTTGGCCCGGCCAGACCTCCATCCGGGCCTTAGCCGGTCGTCGCCAGCGCGTCCGGACGGGTCCCCGACGCCGGCGCATCGGCCGCGTCGCGCCCGGCACGCGGAAGCACGAGCAGCGGGCAGCGGGCGGTGCGCGCCAGGTGCTCCGAGATGCCCCCGTGGATGAGCCGTCCAACCGGGCCATAGCTCCGCGAGCCGACCACGAGCAGATCGAGCGACGCGCTGTAGAGCGTGAGCTCTTCGGCCGGGTCGCCAGAGGTGACGTGAGCCTCGACGCCGCCGAGCCCGTCAATCCGCTCGCGCGCCTTCTTGACCATGTCGTCGACCGATATGCCCACGGGGCGCGTGGTCGACAGACCGGAGTAGCCGAACACCGGCAGGGGCACCGCCTGGAACGCGGATAGCTTGGTCCCCAACTCGGCGGCGAGTGTCCTGGCGACCGCCACGGCATGCTCGCTCTCGGGCGAGCCGTCATAGGCGACCCCGACCTCGCGCGCGACCGGCGGCTCGTCGGCGTAGCCCGCCGGCGCAACCGCGACCGCGCACGGCGCGCCGTTCAGGGCGGCGCGCGTGTCGTCGGCGAGCCGGACCCGTCCCAGCAGCGCACGCCGGGAAGAGCCGACGACGAGCAGATCGGCGTTGATGGCCTCGGCCAGCTCGTGCAGGCCACGGCCAATCGACGGAGCCCCGTACCAGCGAAGGTGAGGCGAGCCGCCGGCCTGAGCGGCGATCCGCTCCAGCAGCTGGCGGCTGTCGTCTTCCAGCTGGGGCTTGTTGGGGTCCTGGAATCCCCACGGGACGGACGTGTCGGCATGAAAGACATGCCCGAACGTCAAGGCCCCGTCGGGTCCGGCGAGCAGTTTGCCGAGCGCGATTGCGTCGCGGCCGCCCTGATCGTCATCCACACCAACGAGCACTTGCCTGAACATGACGCCCTCTCCTCTCTCGGTTCTGCTGGGAGGACCGTACGTCGTCGCCGCGACCCAGTCAACGGGATCGACCGCCGACCGCCGTCCCGCTAGGAACGGCGGGCGAGGCGCTCGGCGGCGACTTCGGGTGAGGGAACCACGATGACGGGCCGGTCGGCGTGCTGGAGGACCGCGTTGGAGACGCTGCCCAGCACGACCGACTTGAACCGGGTGAGGCCGCGCGTGCCCATCAGGATTGCGTCGGCTTTCAGGTCGTCCGCGGCGGCCAGGATCGCTGCCGGCACCGAGTCCCCGCGCGGCCGCACCTCGACTGCCGCCTTCAGGCCCGCTTGCTCGGCGTACTTCGCGCCCTCCTGCGCCCGCTGTCGCGCTTGCTCCTGGCTCTGTTGGTCGACCGATTCGTAATCGACCTCGCCGAGCGCGAATACGGAGCCGGTACGCGCCAGGACGTCCACGAGTTCCTCCCAGACGGTGAGAACCGTCGCCTCCTGGCCGGGCAGGAGCCGCCCGCCCCGCTCGATTGCCGCTTTCGCGTCGTCCGATCCGTCATACGCGATCAAGATCACGGTGTTGCCTTCCTCTAGTCGTCGTGGTTCGTGTGTGACCGAATTCTGCTCGTACCGCGCCCCACGGGCGGCGTGGCGGCGGCTAACGTCTGCTGGACCATGAATTCCTCGCCGATACTTCAAGCTCGGACCTCCGGGTCCGGCACCGCGCCGGCCCCATCGCGGCCGACAACACTCGGACAGATGGTGCTCGACTCGGCGGAACGCTTCGGCGGCATCGCCCTTCAGTTCCCGCGGGGCGGCGACACCGCCCAGATCAGCTACGCCGACTTCGGCACGATCTGCGAAGAGATCGCTCGTGGGCTGATTGCGCTCGGGATCGAGGCCGGCGATCGGGTCTCGATCCTCGGTCTGACCTCGGCCAACTGGACCCTGGCCGACTGCGGCTCGTCGTGCGCCGGCGCCGTCGTGACGCCGATCTACCACACTAACTCCCCCGAAGAGTGCGCCTATGTGCTCGGCCACTCCGAGGCGCGAGTCGTGTTCTGCGACGACGCCGCCCAGGCGGCGAAGATCGATCAGGTCCGAGACCGGTGTCCGGTACTCGAGCACGTTGTGACCTTCGAGCCCGTCGCCGGAGCGATCACGCTTGATGAGCTGCGCGAGCGCGGCGCCGGCGTCCCGCCCGAGCGGGTGCGGGAACGCGTCGCGACCACCGAACCGAGCGACGTCGCCACCTTGGTCTACACGTCCGGGACCACCGGACCTCCCAAGGGGTGCATGCTCACCCACGAGAACCTCATGTCCACGGTCCGGATGTACGCCCAGCAGCTCGGACTCGGACCGCGCCACTCGATGTTCCAGTTTCTGCCGCTCGCTCACGTTCTCGCTCGGATCGCCCAGGCGGTCACGCTGAGCGTCGGAGCCCGCGTGATCTATTGGGGCGGCGATATGGCCAAGATCATCGACGAGCTGCCCGCCACGTCGCCGACGCACATACCGGCCGTACCGCGCATCTACGAGAAGATCCACGGCGCGGTGAGCGGCAAGGTGGCCGAGGGGCGCCCGTATGAGCGCCTCATGTTCGAATGGGCGCTCAGCTGCGGTGGACGCGCTCGCGCTGCGCTGCGCGATCGCCGGCAGCCCGACCTGCTGACCGACCTCCAGTACCGCCTCGCCGACCGGTTGGTGCTCTCGAAGGTGCGGGGCCTGTTCGGCTCCAGCCTCGAGCTCGCGCTGGTCGGCGCGGCGCCGATCGCCGGGGAGCTGCTCGAGTTCTTCGACGCGTGCGGCGTGCTCGTGTTGGAGGGATACGGCCTGACCGAGACGTGCGCGGCCGCCACCATCAACACCGTCGACGCGGTGAGATTCGGCACGGTCGGCAAGGCGCTGCCGGAGGCCGAATTGGCGATCGCGCAGGACGGTGAGATCCTGATACGCGGGCCGCTCGTGTTCAAGGGTTACTACAAGGATCCCGCGGCCACCGCCGAGGTGCTGACCGACGATGGATGGTTCCTCTCGGGCGATCTGGGCGAGCTGAGTGACGATGGCTTCCTGTCGATCACCGGGCGCAAGAAGGACATCATCATCACCTCGAGCGGCAAGAACGTCACTCCCGTGAACATCGAAAGCGAGCTGCGTGACAGCCGTTTCATCACCGAGGCGGTCGTCTACGGTGACAAGCGCCAGTATCTCGTCGCGATGCTGACGCTCGACCGCGACGAGTCGGTGAAGCTGGCCGGCCGGCTGGGCATCGCCACCGACGCGGTGACTATCGCGAGCGACCCGCAGGTCCGCGCAGAGGTCCAGCGGGAAGTGGATCGCATCAACCAGAAGTTCGCCCGCATCGAGCAGATCAAGCGCTTCGCGATCCTCGGCCACGATCTCACCCAGGCGGGCGGCGAGCTCACGCCGACGCTAAAAGTCAAGCGCTCGGTCGTCTACGACAAGTACGCCGAGCTGTTCGCCCGACTCTACGAGTGAGTGCCCGCCTCCTCGATTCGGTACCGCCGGCATAACGGCGTCTCGTAACGCCGGCACCTGGTACCGCGGCCGACGGCTGGGGCTAGCGGGACTACCCAGATCCGACCTACCAAAACGGGCGCCCGACCGTAGATCCTCTCTCCAATTATGGGATCGATACGCAGGAGCCTGCCTTCCGGAGTGCGGCCAAAGCGTGCGGGGGAGAGTGACCGCGACGCCCCCGCCCGATTCGGTGCGTACGATCAGGGGATGAAAACGACCCAACAAATAGTGGACTCGATCGATAACCGGCTGCGTGAGCTGAACCGGGAAATCGAGACGCTCGACGCCGCGCGCACCGCGCTCGGCAGCGAGCGCGCGTCCCGTCCATCTCCGCGGCCGCGTGTCGCCGCGTCGTCTCAGACACGCAAACCCGCCCGTCGGCGCGCTCGCCGGAAGGCCTCAAGTGCGTCCGACATCGTCCCGGCCGGGAGGCTCGAGGTGCTGCTGTCCGAGAACGGCGGCCTCACCACCTCGGCCCTGGCCGAGCGCACGAATGGCGATCGTGACCAGGTGCTCACCTTGCTCCGGGAATTGGAAGCCGCGGGCAAGATTCGCCGAACCGGCCAACGGCGTGGCACTCGCTGGCACGCGATCACCGACGAGGACCGGGTCCGCGAGCGCGCGGCGGAGCTGGCCGGCCGGCGTCGACGGACCGCCGCCTAGCGGTCGGGCCGTCGTGTCAGACGACCTGATCATCCAAGTCCCGCGTGACGGCCCGGTGGACAGGCAGCTCAGCCAGGACCCCCCGCCGAGCCTGTCCGGCGCCGGGGTCGTGGTTGAACGAGTGACCGCCGATGCCGAGGGCACCATCGACCCGCCGTCGGCCGGCGAGGTCGTGCTGTCGGTGCCCTCGCCCGCCTCGCTGGCCCGCGAGGCGGACGAGGTGCGCCGGGTGATCGACCGGGCCGGCACCGGCGTCGAGCCGCTGGTGATCGAGGTCGAGGCCGCCGAGGAGTTCCTCGACGAGGAACTCGCGCCACTCATCGAGGCGGCGCAGCGCGCGTCGCGGCCGGTGATCGTGCGCGTTATCCGCAACGTCTGAGTTCTCAGCCAGCCACGGCTCGCCGCCGTCTCTCCAGAAACTCGATCTCGGCGCGGTTGTCCGTGCGCTCGATCGCGGCCTGGTAGGCGACTGCGGCTTTATCGGTGTCGCCGAGGCGGCGAAACAGGTCCGCGCGGATCGCGTGGTAGAGGTAGTACCGCTCGAGCGACAGCTCCTCAGTCAACTCGAGCGCGGCTCGCGGCCCGGCGACCTCGGCCACCGCGACCGCGCGGTTGAGCGCGACGACCGCGGTCGGCGTGAATGACATGAGCTGGTCGTACAGCGCCAGGATCTGATTCCAGTCGGTTTCAGCTGCGCCGGCGGCGTCGGTGTGGACCGCGTTGATCGCCGCTTGGATTTGATACGGCCCGGGGTGATTGCGGCGCAGGCAGCGCCGCACAAGCGCCTGTCCTTCCTTAATCGCGTCGCGGTCCCACCGGCCTCGGTCCTGCTCGGGGAGGGGAACGAGCTCGCCGTCGCTCCCGGCTCGCGCGTCACGACGCGCATGCTCGAGCAGCATCAGCGCCAGCAACCCGGTCACCTCCGCTTCGTCGGGCATCAGCTCGGCGAGCAGGCGGCCGAGGCGGATCGCCTCACGGGCCAGCTCCTCGCGGACGAGCTCCTCTCCCGAGCTGGCCGCGTATCCCTCGTTGAAGATCAGGTAGACGACGCCCAGTACCGACGCCAGGCGCGCCGGCAGGTCCGCCTCGTTCGGCACCCGATACGGGATTCCGGCGTCCCGGATCTTCCCCTTCGCCCGGACCAGTCGCTGGGCCATGGTCGCGTCCGGCACCAGGAACGCTCGCGCGATCTCGGGCGTGCTGAGCCCCCCCAGAAGCCGGAGGGTCAGCGCCACCTGCGCCCCGGTTGACAGCGCCGGGTGACAGCAGGTGAAGATCAGTCGCAGACGGTCGTCCTGCACCGGGCTCTCCTGCACCGGCTCCTCGCGTGCATGGAGCAGCGCCGCCTGGGCGTGGCGATCATCGCGACGGGCCTCGCGGCGTAGGCGGTCGATCGCGCGATTCCGCGCGGTGGTGATGATCCAGCCCGCCGGCGCCGGCGGTAGCCCGCCGTCCGGCCAGCGCGCCACCGCGATCGAGAACGCCTCCTGGACCGCGTCCTCGGCGATGTCGAGATCCCCGAAGACGCGGGCCAGGACGGCCACCGCGCGTCCGTACTCCTCGCGGAAGACACCCTCGATCTCCTCCAGCGCGACGGCCGGCACGCGCGATCAACCCTCGATCTCGCCTTGGAATGGTCTTACCTCGATCGGCAGCGTGGTCGCGCGCGCCACCTTGCGGCCCCAGGCCAGCGCGTCGTCGAGCGTCTCGGCCTTCACGATCACCACCCCGCCGATGTGCTCCTTGCCCTCCACGTAAGGCCCGTCGATCATCGGCATGTCGTCGTCGCGCGGGGTTATCACTGTCGCCGTGCTCGGGTCGTGCAGCCCGCCCGAGAAGACCCATGCGCCGTCCGAGCGCATCTCGTCCTCCACCGCCTGCACGTCACGCATGATCCTCTCGAGGACGTCGGCGGGGGGCGGTTCGAAACCGGGTTGGTAGATGGTCAGCAGGTACTGCTTCATCGTGGGTCCTTTCTGTTAGGGGCTCTCACCCCCTACACGAACGGGCCAAACCGAAATCGACATCGCTCCCGCCACGCCGGCAGTCCCCCCAAGCGAAATTTCCCCGGCGGGCGGTGGACGGTTGACGTCTCGGGGCTAGCCCCAGAAGCGGTGCCGATCCAGGTAGGCGATCAGCAGCCGGCCGGCGTGCTCGATGTGCTCGCTCATCGCCCGTCGCGCCGCCTTCCCCTTGTGTGCCGCCAGTGCCGCGCGGATCGCCTGGTGCTCATCGATGCTCAGCACGTTGCCCTCCGCCGAATCGCGAATGGCGCGCCACACGTAGTCCTTGGGGAAGTAGGCCTGAAGCTCCTCGATCGTTCGCGCCAGGCGTGCGTTGTCGGCCAGGCCGTGGATCGCGACGTGGAAGCGCACGTTGGCCACGGTCACCCGAGCGTTGAAGGCGGCTTCGTCCTCCGCTCGCAGGCCGCCACCGTCGAGCTGGCCCATCGCGCGCTCCATCTCGGCCTGGGCCCGATCGAGCTCCTCGAGGGCGTCCGGGCCTACATTCGGGGCCGCCAGCTGGCAGGCGAATCCCTCGAGTTCGGCGCGCATCGCGTACACCTCCACGAGCTCCTTGCGGCGCGGGATCCGAACCGTCGCCCCCCGGTTCGGCACCAGATCCACGAGGTTGGTGGCCTGGAGCTTGCGGAGCGCTTCGCGCACGGGAGTGCGGCTCACCCCGAACCGAGCGCACAGGTCGTCCTGCTGGAGATGGGTGCCGGGGGAATACTCGCCGTCGAGGATCGCCGCCTGGATGCGAAACGCGATCTCGTCGGCCAGGCCCGAAACGATCACCCGTTCGCCGCTAGCGCCCACCACAAAATGGTAGTCCCCTCCAACGGAAGCGTGGATGCTGCATCCGTGGATCGATGTATACAATCGCGACCCCGCCGTCGAGTGCTGAGAACGCCGATTACCGAGAGCATCCCCATCGCAGCGGCTCGTCTCGCCCCACCGACGCCCCAGGGACGTGCCCTTACGTGCCGCGGCTGGGAGCAGGAAGGCGCCCTGCGTTGCCTGCTCAACAACCTCGATCCCGCCGTCGCCGAGCGAGCGGGCGAGCTGGTGGTGTACGGCGGGACGGGCAAGGCGGCTCGCAATCACGAGTGCCTCGAGGCGATCGTGGGCGCGCTGAAAAACCTCGGTGACGCCGAGACGCTGATCGTCCAGTCGGGCAAGCCCGTGGCCGTGCTCCCGACGCACCCCGACGCCCCGCGCGTGCTGATCAGCAGTGCGATGCTCGTGCCCGCGTGGTCCACGCCGGAGGACTTCTGGGCCCTCGAGGCGGCCGGACTGACCATGTACGGCCAGATGACCGCAGGGGGCTGGTTCTACATCGGGACCCAGGGAGTCCTCGGTTTCACCTACGAGACGTTCGCCGCCGTGGCGCGAACCCATTTCGATGGAACGCTGCGAGGCCGGCGTGTCCTGACCGCGGGGCTGGGCGGCATGGGTGGCGCGCAGGGCCTCGGCGTCTCCCTCAACGGCGGGCGCGTCCTCGCGGTCGAGGTCGACCCGCGCCGCGCCCGCCGCCGCGCCGATGCCGGATGGATCGATCTCCTCACCGACGATTACCGCCACGCGATCGCGATGCTCGACGATCCGCAGGGACCGGCCGCGATCGGCTTGATCGGCAACGCCGCCGAGATTGTTCCCCGGCTGGTCCGGGACGGCATCGCCTTCGATGTGGTGACCGACCAGACCGCGGCCCACGATCTTCTGCATGGCTATGTCCCGGCCGGCTACAGCGTGGCCGAGGCGGAGCGAGCCGCTGCCACCGACGCCTCCTACCTCGACGCGGTCCGCTCGTCGATCGCCCGGCACGTCGAGGGTCTGCTCGAGCTTCGCTCCCGTGGCGCCGTGGCGTTCGAGTACGGCAACAACCTGCGCGCCCAGGCGCGCGACGCCGGCGTCGCCGACGCGATGCAGATCCCTGGCTTCGTCGCGGCGTACGTGCGGCCGCTGCTCGCTCAGGGCATCGGGCCGTATCGCTGGATCGCGCTGTCGGGCGATCCGGAGGACCTGCGCAAGTCGGAGGACGGGTTGATGGACGTGGTCGACCGGCCCACTCTGAACAGCTGGATCACCCTGGCTCGCCGGCGGATCCCGCACCAGGGCCTGCCGGCGCGGATCTGCTGGCTGGGGATCGGTCAGCGGGATGCGGTCGGGCTGCGCCTGAATGATCTGGTCCGGGCGGGCGAGATCGGACCGCTCGCGCTCGGGCGCGACCACATGGATCCAGCCTCGGTCGCTTCGCCCTCGCGAGAGACCGAGGACATGCTCGACGGCAGCGACGCGATCGCCGACTGGCCGATCCTGTGCGCCCTGCTGAACGCCGCGCAGGGCGCCAGCTGGGTCGCAGTGGGCAACGGCGGTGGGGTCGGCGTCGGCCGCAGCATCCACAGCGGCATGGTGGTCATCGCCGACGGAACCGAGCTCGCCGCACGGAAGATCGCGCGCGTGTTCTGGACCGACCCAGCGCTCGGCCTGGCGCGCTACGCCGACGCCGGATACGAGGCGGCGCTCGAGCAGTCACGGCGCCACGAGGTGAACCTCCCGATGCAAAACGGGGCGAGCTAGGCGATGCAGGCCGGGAAGGGCTCCCTGGGTAACGATCTCCGCCGACCCTTCGTGATGAGCATCGACACGGGCGGCACGTTCACGGACGGCTTCGTGTCCGACGGCGAGTGGACCGCCCAGGTCAAGGTCGACACCACGCCGCAGGACCTGACCATCGGCTTTCAGGCGTGCATCGAGGCCGGCGCCGCCGCCGTGGGGCATGACCTGGCGGGATTCCTCGGAGGGCTGCGCCGGATCCACTTCAGCTCGACCATCGCCACCAACACGATCGTCGAACGTCGCGGTGCGCGGATCGGGTTGATCGTTACGCGGGGAGCGGAGTCGACGCTGTACGGCAGTGACGCCCAGACCCGCGGCCTGAGCTCGTTGCTCGACCGCGAGTTGGTTCGCGGGGTCCCGGAGGAGGTCGACTCGTCCGGTGCCGTGATCGCCGCTCCACGCGACAGCGACCTGGAAGCCGCGGTGCGCGAACTGCTCGAGCGCGGCGTTCGCCTACTCGTTGTCAGCTTCGCCAACGCCCACCTCAACCAGGCCAACGAGCTGCTGGCGCGCGACATGATCGATCGCTCGTACCCGCGTCACTACCTCGGCGCCGTGCCGTTGATGGTCGGCTCACGCGTGTCGCTCGCCGCCGACGATCACGGGCGCACGGCCACCGCCGTGGTCAACGCGTATCTGCACCCGAACCTCGTCCGGGCGCTGTATCTGGCCGAGGATCGCGCTCGGGCCGGCGGGCTGACGCGTCCGTTGCTGATCGTGTGCACCGACGGGTCGACCAGTCGCGTGGCCAAGACGCGGGCGATCGACACCTACGACTCCGGGCCGACCGCGGGCGTGCTTGGCGCCGGCTACGTCGCCCGGGCGCTCGGCGCCGAGACCGTGTGCACGTTCGACGTCGGCGGCACCACGACCGACGTCTCCCTACTCAGCGGCGGAGCGGTGCCGGCCAGTGAGCTGACCGAGGTCGGCGAGCTGGTGATCCCGCATCCGTCGGTACCGCTGAGATCGTTCGGCCTCGGGGGCGGCTCGCTGATCGTGCTCGATGCCGAGGGCGAGCTCCGGGTCGGCCCGCGGAGCGCGGGCGCATCCCCCGGCCCAGCCTGCTTTGGCCTCGGCGGGGAGACGCTGACCCCGACCGACGTGTGGCTGCTGCTCGGCTACCTCGAGCCGGGGGAGTTCCTGGGCGGCCGCCGCAAGCTCGATGTCGAGCCGGCTCGTGCCGTCGCCACCGCCCTGGCCGAGAAGCTGGTCACGACGGTCGAGGACGCACTGCTGCAAGCCAAAGCCGCGATCCGCCGCGAGCTCTCAGAACACCTTCGCGCCTGGGCAGCCCACCATCCCGCGCTCGGAGCGTCCGACCCGGCCTCGCGCTGGCTCTTCTCCTACGGAGGCGGCGGGGGCCTCCTGTGTGTCGAGGCCGCCGAAGCCCTGGGGATCCACCGCGTGGTGGTGTTCCCTCACAGCTCCGTGTTCTCGGCCTTCGGGGCGGGCCTGCTTCCGATTGCCCACACCTACCAGACGGTCGTGCCCGCCGGCGCGGACGACGCGGCAATCGCCGCGGCCGTGCTCAGGCTGGCCGACAACGCCCGGCGTGACCTGCGCGCCGAGGGCGTCCGCGCGCTCGAGCGGGTCAATGCGACGCTCACACTGGGCGCCGATCGCGTTCAGAGCCTCACGCTCGCGGAACTGCTGGGACCCCAGGAAACGCTCGAGCCGGCCGAGCCGGCCGACCACCGTCCCTCGGTGGCGCTCCGAGTCAGGCTCGACGTCTCGGTGCCGCACGAGGTCGCGGTCGAGATGATCACCGCGGAGGACCGGAGCCCCTCGGCGACCCGCGGCCAAGAGCGACGCGTGCTGACATCCGAGGGCGCCATGGCTGTCCCGCAGTACGCCGGACTAGGCGACCCGAGCGCTGCACCGGTACCCGGGCCTGCCTTCCTGCAGGCACCCGACACCACGATCTTCGTCCCCGGTGACTGGTCGGTCACCTTTACGCCGCAGGGCTACGGCATCCTGAGCCAGGAGGACCAGGGATGAGACCGCGGATTACCGAGTACCTCGAGATCGACCTCGATACCGAGCAGTGGCACTGCGTCAATTGCGGCGCGGAGCTCGGGAGCGCGCGCGGCAACTACAAGCACGCCTGCCTGGTGTGGGAGCGCGATCCCCGAGAAGTTCACCGTCCGATCGTCGAGGGTGACTACACCTTCGCTCCCGACCCTGAGTGGTGCCGGATCCTCGAGTTCATCTGTCCCGGCTGCGGCACCCTGATCGAGGTGGAGTACCTGCCGCCGGGTCATCCGGTCACGCACGACATCGAGCTGGACATCGACTCGCTGAAGCGCAAGACGCGGGCGGCGGAGCCGGACCGTTGAGCTCCTCGGTCGAGATCGACATCGGCGGCACGTTCACCGACTGCTACGTCCGCCTGGAGGATCGCGAGGTCTGGTGCAAGGCGCGGACGACGCCGTTCGACCTATCGCAGGGCATGTCCCGCGCGATCGACGAGGCCGCCGTGCACCTTGGCCTGAGCAAGGAGGAGCTGCTCTCCAGGGCGGAGATCCTCCGCTACTCGACGACGCTCGCGATGAACAAGCTGATCGAGCGAAAGGGCCCGAGACTCGGAATGATCATGACCGAGGGGTTCGAGGACACCGTCCTGATCGGGCGCGCCAGCCAGTGGTCGGACGGCATTCCCTTCAAGGCTCAGCGCAACATCGCCGGCGCCGACAAGCCGGTGCCGATCATCCCCAAGCACCTCACGGTCGCCGTCAAGGAGCGGGTCGACTACCGCGGCGAGGTGCTGCGTCCCCTCGACGAGGACCACTTCCTGGCCCAGCTCGACGCGCTGGTCGACGCGGGCGTGCGCGGGTTCGTCGTCTCGCTGTTGTGGTCGTTCATGAACCCCGTCCACGAGGAGCGGATCCGCGAGCTGATCGAGCGCGAGTACAACGAGACGTACCTCGGCAGCATGCCGGTGTTCCTATCCAGCGAGGTATCGCCGCGAAAGTTCGAGTACACCCGCACGACCATGACGATCCTGAACGCCTACCTGCACCAGGCGATGTACGAGGAGCTGATCGGGATCGGTCAGGAGCTGCGCCGCGGCGGCTACCAGAACCCGCTGATGATGGTCCACAACACCGGTGGCATGGCCAGCGTGTTCCGCTCGGCGGCCGTGCAGACCTACAACGGCGGCCCGGTCGCCGGGCTGATGGGGAGCTCCACCCTCGGTCGCACGTACGGCTACAAGAACGTCGTCGTCACCGACATGGGCGGGACCAGTTTCGACATCGCAATGGTGGTCGAGGGGAGCACGCGCTTCTACAAGTTCGCCCCCACGATCGACCGCTGGACAGTCGACGCCACGATCCTCGACTCCCGGTCGATCGGGTCGGGCGGCGGGTCGATTGCGCGCGTCGACGCGCTGCTCGGCGACCGCCTCGAGGTGGGCCCGGAGAGCGCGGGCTCAATCCCAGGTCCCGCGGCATACGATCAGGGCGGCCGCGAGCCGACGGTCACCGACGCCGATCTGGTGCTCGGCTATCTGAGCCCCGAGCGGTTCCACGGCGGTCAGCTCAAGCTCAATCAGCGTCGAGCCGAGCGGGCGATCCGAGATCGGGTGGCGAGCCCACTGGGGATCGACGTGCCCGAGGCCGCGCTTCTGATCAAGCGGGTGATCGACGCCCGAATGGGAGCAGAGATCTACAAGGAGACGGTGCTCAAGGGCTATGACCCGCGCGACTTCGTCATCTTCGCGGCGGGCGGCGCCGGGCCGGTCCACTGTTGCGGTTACGCCGAGTCGGCGGGCATGAGCAAGGTCGTGGTGTTCCCGTTCTCCTCGGCCTTCTGCGCGTACGGGTCCTCGACCATGGACGTGGTGCACGTTTACGAGCGTTCGCGGCGCTACTCCCTGCTCACCGCGGTAGGCGGACATTGGCTTCAGGACTACGACGGCTTCAACTCCGTGGTCGAGCGGCTCCGCGAGCTGGCGCGTCGCGACTTCGCCGGCGAAGGCTTCGATCCCGACCAGGTGCGCTTCACGCTCGAGCTCGACATGAAGTTCGGCGGCCAGCTGAACGTCAAACGGGTCGCCTCGCCGCTCCTCCGCGTCGGCTCCGAGGAGGACATGCGGTCGCTCTACGCCGCGTTCGAGCGTGAGTTCAGCGAGGCCTACAGCCCGCTGGGCTTGAACCCCGAGGCCGGAGTCGAGATCGAGGCATTCGTCCTCAAAGCCTCTCTGCCCCAGCACCCCACCGAACGACCGTTAGCAAAAGCGCGAGACGACGGCGCGGGCCTGACGCCGACCGGCTACCGCGACGCCCTGTTCGCGGCGCAGCCGGAATGGGTGCAGACGCCGGTGTACGAGATGGAGCGGCTGGCCCCGGGAGATCAGCTTCTCGGGCCGGCGTTGATCGACTCCGATGACACCACCGTCGTGGTCGGCCCCGGCTGGAGCTGCGCGGTCGACGACCGCGCGGGAATCGTCCTGTCCCACGACGAGGAGTCACCCGATGTTTGACGCGGCGATGGTCACCCGGGCGATGCAGCTCGAGCTCGCCACTGAGCAGGAGCTCGAGGACGCCGCAACGCTGCCGGCCGGCGACTACGAGATCTACTCCGAGAACGTCAACCTCATGCTCCAGGAGGGCAAGGAGGTCATGACGAAGATGGGGATCTCAAGCATGCTCCACTCGGGTGACACGCTGGTCGCCGTGTACACGGCGCAGGGTGACCTCGTGTCGGCCGTGCTCGGAACCTACCTGCACTCGGTCACCGGTCAGGTGCCGATCAAGTTCATCCTTTCGCGGTTCGCCGACGATCCTTCGGTCGGGGTGGCCGAGGGCGACATCTATTACTGCAACGAGGCGCTGTATGGGGGAATCCACAACCCGGACCAGTTCGCGATCATGCCGGTCTTCGGCGGCGAGGAGCTGATCGGCTGGGTGGTGTCGGGAGCGCACCAGTCAGAGACGGGCGGCAGCGAGCCCGGGGGTGAGGTCACCCAGGCCCACACCCGCCACGACGAGGGCATGAAGCTGACCCCGATCAAGATCGGCGAGCAGTATCGGTTGCGCAACGACCTGCTGCTGATGATGGAGAACTTCATCTCGCGCGCGCCGCGCATGCAGGTGACCGACGTCAAGGCGCGTGTCGCCGCGTGCGACCGGGTGCGGGTGCGGCTCCAGGAGCTTGCGCGCAAGCGCGGCAACGCGCTGCTGCGGGGACTCTTCCGCCGGATGATCCAGCAGACCTCGGCCGGCGTCCGCCAGCGGATCGAGTCCTGGCCGGACGGTATCTATCGCCACAACGTGTTCATGGACACCACTGGTCATGAGGACGGCCTGCTGCGTGCCTCGGTGGCAGTCGAGGTATCAGGGGATCGGCTGACGCTCGATTTCTCCGGGACCTCGCCCGAGCACGAGGGCTCCTACAACGCGTTCACCAACGTGATTCGTGGTCATTGTGCGGTGAATCTGTTCCAGTTTCCGTTCCACGACTTCCCGATCTCCTCTGGGATGCTCGAACACATCGACATCCGGGTGCCGCACGGAACGTTCTTCGACGCCGATCCCGAGGCGGCGATCAGCTGCTCGCCGCTGGTGGGGGCGATGGTCTTCCCGCTCCTCGGCGTTGCCTTGTCGAAGATCATGTTTTCCACCGAGCAGCGCTCGCTCGTGTGCGGCTTCACCGCCTCCAGTGCCTCCGCGGTGATGGTGGCCGGCGTCAACCAGCACGGCGTGCGGGTCACCGACTTCATGGGGTATCCGCTCAACGCCTACGGCCTGGCGGCGCGGTCTGACCGGGATGGGATCGACGTGTGGGGGTTCCCGCACGGCCCGTGGGGCAAGGCACCGGACGTGGAGGACATCGAGTCCGAGTTCCCGCTGCTCCACCTCTACCAGAAGCAGCAGCGCGACACGTGCGGGTTCGGCAAATACCGCGGCGGCGTGGGCGCAGCGGTTGGCTACGCCGTCTATCGCACGCCGCACCTGGCCTTCACATCGAGCCAGAAGGAGTCGAAGTTCCCTGCCCATAATGGTCTATTCGGCGGCTACTCGATGACCGTGGTCCCGGGCATCCGGGTGCGCGGATCCAACCTGCTCGAGCTGATGGCGGCCGGCGAGCCGGACCTGCCCACCGACGATTACACGCTGGCCGGCGGCGGATCCGCGCTGGGCGGCGAGGTGATCGTCGAGCACCAGACGCGCGGTATCCGAGTTGTCCAGGAGGGCGACGTGCTGGCTGCCAGCACGCAGGGGAGCGGCGGCTACGGAGACGTGCTCGAGCGAGACCCGCAGGCGGTGGTCGAGGACGTCCGGGCCGACCGGATCAGCGACTGGACGGCGCGCGAGGTGTTCGCGGTCGCGTATGACCCGGAGACACTGATCGTCGACGTGGCCGCCACCGACGAGCTGCGCCGCGCCCACCGAGCCCGCCGTCTCCAGAACGGTCGGCCGTACGGGGAGTTCATCGCGGAGTGGGTGCAGCGCCGACCCCCGGAGCAGGTGCTCAAGTACTTCGGCGAATGGCCCTCGGGCGCGCCGAACCGCGCCGTGGTGCGGATTTGAGTGGCCGCCAGCGGTTTCTAGACGCGATGGCCGGCCACGGGCGAGCCTTCGCTCCGATCGTGTGGGAAGCACTGCCGGCGCTCGTCCACCAGGAACGCGCGGACTGGTGGCGCGATCCAACCGTCGGGCAGCGCCTGATCGCAGATGCCGCGGCGCTGGCCGCGGCCGACGCGATGTTCGTGTTCGCCGCTGCGGAGGCGGCTCGTGGTGCGCTGGCCGTGGGCGAGCGGGGAGACGCGGCACTCGACGCGCTGGCATCGACGGCGGCGGTAGCGGACGGCGCCGAACTCGTCCGGTGCCTGCGCGAGGTGGCTGACCACGGCGTGATCGCGGCCGTGCCGGCGCCAGAGGCATTGCAGCGTGCACTCGACGGTACCGAGCCCGAAGTGGCCGAGGACGCATTCACCGACCTGTGCTCCGCCTACCTCAAGGCGGGGGCGGACGCGTTGGCGATCGTCGGGGAGGAGGGCGGAGAGGTCGGTGCCGGCGTGACCCGCGCGGCGCGACTCGCCGGCCTGTACCGGCGTCCCGTGCTCGGCGTGGCCGAACGAAACGGCGAGATCGAGGCGTGGGACGAGCACGGTGAACCGCTTGGGATTATCTCGGCGCAGGGCGAGTGGCCGGCGCCCCAGGCCGGCGTGGTGATCACCCCGGGTGATGTGAGCATGCGCTGGGACGCCGCGCGCCTGCGGGCGGTCGGCGCCGCCCGCTCGGCCGGAACGGCGTCGCCATGAGAGCGGCGGTCCTCGGCGCCGGGGTGATGGGGCGCAGCATCGCCAAGGTGCTCCTCCGGGGCGGTCACCAGGTCGCGCTGTACTCCCGAACCGAGCAGACGCTGCTCGACGCGGGCGGGGCGCTCGAGCGCGAGGCGGCAGCCCAGATCGCCTACACGACCTCGATCGCCGAGGCCTCGACCGACGCCGAGTTGATCATCGAGTCCGTCCCCGAGTCGTTGCCGCTCAAGGTCCTGGTGCTCCGGGAGGTGGAGTCGGCGGCGCCCCCTGAGGCGGTGATCGCCTCAAACACCTCTTCGCTGCCGCTCCCCCAGCTGGCCGATGCGCTGGGCCGGCCCGAACGCTTCCTCGGGATTCACTGGTTCAACCCGGCCCACCTGATCCCGCTCGTCGAGGTGGTGCCGACCGACCGAACCGATCCTGCGCTGGTCGACTGGTCGATGGCGCTGTTGGTCGAACTGGGCAAACGCCCGCTCGCGCTGTCGCGGGCGATCGAGGGGTTCCTGGCCAACCGGCTCCAGTACGCGCTGCTCCGCGAGGCGCTCCAGCTGGTTCAGGATGGTTTCGCCACCCCCGAGCAGATCGACGCGGTGATGACCGATTGCCTGGGGTTGCGCTGGGCCGTGCTCGGTCCGATGCACAGCAGCGACCTGGCCGGCATGCCCACCGCGGTCGCCGTGTGCCGCGAGCTGTTCCCCGAGTTGTCGACCGCGAAGGAACCCCAGGAAGTGCTCACCGAGCTAGTCGAGACCGGGCGCCTCGGCGTGTCGAGCGGGGCCGGGTTCTTCGACTATCCGGACCGCGAGGGCCCGGCTCACACCCGCGACCGGCTGCTCTCAACTGTGCTCGGCGCGCTCGCCGACGCGAAGAGCTGACGCGGCGCGGGGAGCGACCTCGGTCACCGCGGCGCGGTTGTCGTCCTGCACCGCGCGGCTGTGCCGGGTTACCGGCGTGGCCACACCGAATGCCGCAACCGCGTGGCCGTCGTCATCGAGCACCGGGGCGGCCACGGCCCAGGCGCCGTCATACGTCTCCTCCCAGCTGAGGCCCCAGCCGCGCTGCGCGATCGTGGTCAGCTCGCGGCGGATCCGTTTCGGGTCGATGATCGTCCCGGTCGCGAGACGCTCCGGCGCCCGCGACAGGACGGCGTCGATCCGGGTCTTCGGCTGAAACGCGAGGATCGTCTTGGCCGTGGCGCCGGCGGTCAGGGGCACCGTGGTGCCGATCTCCGCGGTGACACGCACGCGTTTGTGACATTCGGCGACGGCGATATACGTGGCGCGCCCGGTGGCGATGTCGGGCACGGCCAGAATGACCAACTCTTCGGTGCGGCGAGAAAGCTCACGCAGATGCGGGTCGAGCAGTGTGGGCAGCTCGAGCGAGGCGCTCGCCCGTTGGCCGAGCCGCATCGCCGCCACCCCAAGCCGGTACCGGCCGTCGCCGCCGCGCATCACGTAGCCGGCCTGCTCGAGGCTGCGCAGGATCCGGTTGAGCGTCGTCGAGGGGATTCCGACGTGATCGCGCAGCCCCGCCTCCGACCACGCGGTGGAAGCCTCGCCGAAGGCGTCAAGTACGCGCAGGGCCTTGTCCAGCACCTTCGGCGTGTCGGGATTCGGACTGGTCCGGGGGCGTGGCACAGCGTGCAGGTTGGTGGTAGGGTTTCCGCCAAATCCGGAAAACGATTACCACTATACGGGAAACAAAGAGAAAATGATCAGGACCGGTGACGAGTACCGAGACTCGCTGCGTGACGGACGCGTGGTGTGGATCGACGGCGAGCAGGTGCATGACGTGCCGACGCATCCCGCCTTCAAGCCGATCGTCGACGCGCGCGCCCGCATCTACGACTTGGCGCACGAGCCGGCCACGCACGAAGTGATGACGTACGTCGACGAGGAGAGCGGAGAGCGCTGCCCGGTGGCCGCCAAGCGACCGCTGACGAAGCAGGACTGGCGAGACAAGCGAGCGGCCGTGGACCGCGCGCTCGACGATCTCGGCGGCATCGTCACCCGCGTGGGTGACGAGACGGTCGGCGAGATGTGGTCGCTGTACGACGGGCAGGACGTCCTCAACGACATCGATCCCACCTTCTCCGAGCACATCCGGGCCCACGTCCGGCACGCCGAGCTGGGCGACCCGTTCCACGTCTCGGCCAACACCGACCCCAAGGGCGACCGCGCGCGCCGCCCGCAGGACCAGGATCCCGACGTGCTGCTGCACGTCGCCGGCGAGACCGACAGCGGGATCATCGTGCGCGGCGCCAAGTTCGAGACGGCCGCGGCGTACGCCAACCAGGCCTTCGTCAAGCCCACGATCGGCGATTGGGGCGACGCCAAGCTGTCGGACTACGCGGTCGGGTTCGTCGTAGAGATGGGCGCGCCGGGCATCCGGCACATCTGCCGCTCGTCGTTCGCCCAGCGCGACCCCGTCGACTATCCAATGGCTGCGCACTTCGACGAGATCGACACGATGATCGTGTTCGACGACGTCGAAGTCCCGTGGGAGAACGTCCTCTTCTACCGGCACACCGCCGCAGCGGCGTTCATCCGCGCGACGCTCCACCGCTACAGCGCGTTCCCGTTCGTGCAGCGGCACCTGCGCCTTGCCGACCTGCTGGTCGGCGTGGCCTACACCAACGCGGTGCAGACGGGAATCAAGATGCACCAGGCAGTGCGCGAGAAGCTGGCCGAGCTCGTCTGCTACCGCGAGGGGATCAACGCCCACCTGACCGCGGCGATCGAGATGGCGCAGGTGAGCCCCGGCGGCCTGCTCATGCCCAACCAGGCGCTCCTCTACACCGGTCGCGTGCTCGCGTGCACGCAGCTGCCGGCGATGATGCACGTAGCGCGCGATCTCTGCGGCGGGCAACTGTGCGTCCTGCCCAGCGCGGCGACGTTCGCCGATCCCGATGCGGGTCCTTGGCTCGAGAAGTACCTCGCGGTCGGCGATGTGTCGGCGGAGGACCGGCGGCGTCTGTTCGCCTTTGCCCGTGACCTGCTCAACTCCGACTACGCCGGCCACCGCCTGACCTTTCAGCTGTTCGCTCAGTCGCCGGCCTTCGCTCACCTGCTCGCGGTCTACAACAACTACGACTTCGCCGGCCCGGCCGATCTGGTGCGTCAGTACGCCGGTCTGGATCAGTCCGTCACCGCTGCGGTCCGCTCGTGAGCGACCTCAACGTGGTTGGCGCCGAGTGCGTGGCGTGCGTGCGCGATCGCGGCGGCCCCCGCCGTGGAGCCGAGCAGGGCGAGCTCGACCTCGTCTTCGACGCCGCGGTGGCGATCCGCGACGGGCTGATCGTCGCCGTGGGACCCAGCCCGGAGGTGTTGCGCTCGCACGGTGACGACGGGGTCCCGGTCGTGGACGCGAGCGGGATGAGTGTCGTCCCCGGGCTGATCGAGTGCCATTCGCATCCCCTGTTCGCCGGCGAGCGCCACGCCGAGTACGCCGAGCGTTTGGCCGGGGCTTCGCTGGCCGAAATCGCCGCGCGTGGCGGCGGGATCTGGGCCAGCGTGCTGGCGACGCGGGCCGCCTCTGACGACGAGCTGCTCGAGGCCTTGCGAGCGGCCTACCCACGGATCCTGGCCGGCGGCGTGACCACGCTCGAGGTCAAGTCCGGATACGGGCTGACGCTGTCGGAGGAGCTCCGCCACCTCGAGCTACTGGAGCGCAGCCGCGCTCTCACGCCGCTTGAGCTCGTGATCACCTTCCTGGGCGCCCACGTCGTTCCGGTCGGCCTCGACTCCGACGCGTACACACAGGAGGTCCTCGAGATGCTCCCGCGCGCCCTGGACCAGGGGCTGTGCGCGTTTCACGACATCACCTGCGAGCGCGGACTCTTCTCGCCCGAGCAGGCGCTGTCGCTGCTGCACCGCTCGCGCTCGCTCGGGGTGAGGACTCGTTGCCATGCGGACGCGTGGGCCAGCTCCGAGGGCTGGCAGACCGCCGTCGCCGGGGGAGCGATCTCGGCCGAGCACCTGACCTACACGCCCGACGATGAGATCCGCGCCGTCGGCGCGACCGACACGATCGCCGTGCTCCTGCCCCAGGCCGAGCTGATCTACATGACCGACCGGCGGGCCAACGCCCGGCTGTTCATCGAGACGGACGTGCCGGTCGCCCTCGCCACCGACTACTGCTCATCGATCCATGCCACCTCGCTCCCGGTGACGCTCGGGATGGCGGCGCCGTGGTTCCGGATGACCCCGGCCGAGGTCATCGTGGGCGGGACTCTCAACGCGGCGCACGCCCTCGGGTTGGCCGGCGACCGCGGATCGATCGAGCCTGGCAAGCGCGGGGACCTGACGCTGCTGTCGATGGCTGACCCAAACGAGCTCTGCCTGGCCGTCGGTCAGGAGGTCATCTCCGACGTGATCATCGGAGGGACGGTCGTTCACAGCACCCGAACTCAGCGAGGAGAGCAGTGATCCACCAGCGAATCAGGCCGTTCAACACGCGCGACACCTACCCCGACCAGGAGCTCGACAACGATTTGGCCCAGGCCGTCGTCGCGGGCAACACGGTGTTCCTCCGCGGCCAGGTCGGTCAGGACCTCGACACCGCCGAGTCGGTCGGCATCGGCGATCCGGCTGCCCAGGCCGAGCAGGCGATGCGCAACATCGAGCAGCTGCTGAGCGAGTCGGGCGCGCGCCTGGAGGAGATCTGCAAGATCGTGATCTACCTGACCGACATCCGATATCGAGAGGACGTCTACCGGGTCGTGGGGCGCTGGCTGCGCGGGGTTCACCCGGTCTCGACCGGGCTGGTGGTGAGTGCATTGGCCCGCCCCGAGTGGCTGGTCGAGATCGACGCCACCGCAGTGATCTGCGCCGAGGCGTCGTCTTCGTGATCGACGCCGACGAGCTGGCTCGGTTCAGCGCAATTCCCGCCGCGACCGGGAGCGAAGAAGCTCGCATCGCATGGCTGCAGGAGCGGCTGTCCGGGCAGCCCGGATCGCTCGCGCGCGACGAGGTCGGAAACCTGGTGTGGCGCTTCGGCGGCGCGGCCGGCTCGCCCGAGCTGCTGCTCATGGCCCACGTCGACACCGTGTTCCACGGGGTGGACGTCATCGAGGTCGTGCATTCGGACGGAGCATTGATCGGTCCTGGCGTGGGGGACAACGCGGCCGCGGTCATGACGGTGGTCTGGGCCATGTCCGCGCTGGCCTCGATCCCGCCCGGGCTCGCCGTCGCGTTCACCGTGGGCGAGGAAGGCCTCGGCAACCTGCGCGGAGCGTTACACGCCTGCCGTTCGCTTCAGCCGGCGATGGCGATCGCGCTCGAGGGGCACCACCTGGACGAGATCGTGACCGACCACGTCGGGAGCACGCGGGCTCGGGTGAGCGTGAGCGGGCCGGGTGGTCATTCGTGGGCGGACCGAGGCACCCCGAGCGCGATTCACGCGCTGCTGCCGATCGGGGCGGTGCTGGCCGCATCTGGGGCAAACATCGGGACGATCTCCGGCGGGAGCGCGGTCAACGCGATTGCCGCCGAGGCCGAGTTCGTCGTCGAGCGCCGGTCGATCGATCAGGCCGAGCTCGACGCGTTCGAAGCCGAGGTTCGCGAGCTGCGGGTGGATGATCCGCTCCGCCTCGACTGCGAGATCGTCGGCCGGCGCCCCGCCGGCCGGATCGAGCGCCATCACCGGCTGGTCCGCGCCATCGTTGAGGCGCACCGCTCGCTCGGCCTGCCCGAGCGATTCGACGCGGGATCGACGGACGCCAACGCCGCGGCGTCCTTCGACATTCCCGCCGTGTCGATCGGATGCACGCGCGGTTCGGGGATGCACACCCCGCACGAACGGATCGAGCTCGGGCCGCTCGAGCTCGGCGTCCGGCAACTCGTCGCCGTGATCGAGGCCTTTGCCGACCGTAGGATGTCGACCCTGTGAGGAGGTCAGCGCCGTGACGATGTATGAGCCGATGGTGCAGGCGGGAATGCGCGGACCGCTGTACCGCGAGCTCGACGATGAGATCCCCGCGGAGCTCGGCGTGGAGACGATTCCTTGGATCCAGCCGGCCGAGATGACCGCGCTCGAGTTCGCCGCCCAGGCTCGGGCCCGGGTCGGGGACGGACCCGCTTTCCTGTCCCTCGACTTGGGGCGAGCGCCGGTCCGTCCACGCCGGCATGCACAGCCGGCCAATTGACGGGTGCTGCCGAGACCGCGGCAGCCTGTGCACGTGGCACGTGCACAACCTGCCAGGGTCCAAGATCGCGCCGCCCATTGGCAGGGTATGCAGGTCGGATCGTGGTCCCGGTGCCTACGGCCCTGATAGCACCGCGAACCCGACGTCGCGCGGGCCGCCGGCGTTGATCGGGTTCAGGTCCATCGGGCAGGCGGACAGGACGACGGTCACGTCGACCTCGGCCGCGAGCGTCACGTAGTCGCCCGCCTGCGCCGGCGAGGCGAGAAACTCGAGTTGACCCTGCTCGTCGCAGGCGATGTTCATGAACAGGTTGAGCGGCGCCGGCACGTGGTCAGCCTGGATCCCGAGTGTGACTAGCGCTGCTCGGAAGTTCTCGGCGCAGCTGGCGTGCCCGGCCTCGGCGCCCAGCTGGCGGTAGCGCTCCGGGTCGCAGGCCGCGATCAGCGTGTCGTGAACGCCCGGGCTCGTGTCCTCGGTGAGGGTGAGCAGCGGGCGGCGGTGGTTGCTGTACAGGCCGTCGCCGGCGCGGGGGATCAGCCTGCCCAGCGCGACTCGTGTGTGCTCCATCGACACGTACTCGCCGGGGTCGGACTGCGCGAGCCCCCACGTGTCGACGACCTGGCCCCCTTCGAGGTTGGTGATGCGCAGCGCCTCGCCGGCGCGCAGGGGTACCGCGAAGCCCTCGCGTGCCCGGAGGACGTTTGTGGCGGCCCGCTTCGTCACGGATTGCGTAGTGTATACAAGGGGATGCGGAACCTGGTGGGATACGACCGGTCCGGCCGATGAGCGAGACGTTCGTGCTGCTGCACGGGTCATGGCACGGCGGGTGGGCGTGGGAGCCGACCGCGTGGTGCCTGCGCGAGCATGGCCACGCGGCGTATGCCCCCACCTATCCCGGGCACCTTCCGGGCGCGAGCCGCGCTGGCATCCGGCACCAGGACTACGTCGACTCGGTGGTGAGGTTCATCGAGGGCCGCGATCTGCGCGACGTGGTCCTGGTCGGCCACAGCTTCGGCGGTTCGGTGGTGAGCCGCGTCTCGCAGGTCATTCCCGAGCGCCTCAAGCGCCTGGTCTTCCACACCGCGTTCGTGGTCGCGGACGGCGCCAGCGTCAACGACGAGTTCCCCGACGATCAGACCGCGCTGTTCGAGGCGGCCGCGCGTGAGAGTCCCGATGGCACGGTGGCGTGCGTGTGGGAGGTGTTCCGCGACCTGTTCATGCAGGACGCCTCGCCCGAGGCGGCCCGGTCGGTGTGGGAGCGGCTCGTGCCCCAGCCGTTCGCGCCCTGGGCGCAGAAGCTCGAGCTGTCCGAGTTCTACCGCGGCGAGCTTCCCCGCAGCTACATCGCGGTGGCCGACGACCGGGCGCTGCCCCCGGGCAAGTGGCACCCGGAGATGTCGTCGCGCCTCGGTAGGTTCAAACTTGTCGAGATGGACGGGAGCCACGAGGTGATGTTCACCCGCCCGGCCGAGCTCGCGGCCAAGCTTGCGGAGGCCGTCGACGACTGACGAGCCGCGGGTGTTGATGCTGACGCCGGAGGAGGTGCTCGATCCGGCGTACGCCCCGCTGTCCGCGAAGCTCGCCCCACATCAGCTGATCAAGCCACCACGTTCACGCGCCGGCGTGCTCGCCGAGCTGCCGGCGGCCGACTACGTGGTCGGCGACTGGACGCAGGAGATGCACCTCGACGGCGAGCAGCTAGACGCCGCCGTTCGCTGCCTGGCCGTGTTCCAGCCCAACGCCGGCACCGACATGGTCGACATCGAGCACGCGGCGAGGCTCGGGATCCCGGTGGCGAACGCGCCGGGAGAGAACGCCCGCGCGGTCGCCGAGTGGGTGGTGATGGCGATCCTGGCGATGCTCAAGGACGTGGTCCGCAACCACCTCGGCGTACTCGCCGGCCGATGGGACATGGTGGCGGCGGGTCGCATCGGCGTGCACGAGCTCGGCGACCGGACGGTCGGGATCATCGGCATGGGCCTAATCGGCCAAGACGTCGCGGCCCGTCTCGCGCAGTTCGAGCTCGCGCGCCTGGTGTACGCGGACGTGGTGGCGGCGCCGGCCGAGGTCGAGCAGCGCCTCGGGCTCGGGCGTCTGGAGATCGACGAGATCTGTGCGGTGAGCGACGCGCTGACGCTGCACGCGCCGCTGCTCCCCTCGACGCGCGGCCTGCTCGACGCGCGGCGGATCGCGCTCATGCCGAAGGGTGCCGTGGTGGTGAACACCGCGCGCGGTGCGCTGATCGATGAGCCGGCACTGTGCCAGGCTCTGGCGGCCGGGCATCTGAAGGGAGCGGCGCTCGACGTGTTCGTCGAGGAACCGCTCCCCGCCGATAGTCCGCTGCGCACCCTGCCGAACGTGCTGCTCTCGCCGCACCTGGCGGGCTCGACCAACGAGGCGCGCGAGCGGATGATGACCAACGCGCTGCGCAACCTCGACGGCGTGCTCCGCGGCGGTTCGCCGGAACACGTCGTCAACGGGGTCGAGGGCGTGCCGCGGCGCGGATGACAGGTGTGGCCGATGGCGATGGAGGTGGCATATGTGCACCCTCAGCGCCATCGGTCGGGAGGGCACCTCCCAAAGCGAGCGTATACAGTACGCACTCGACAACCGGGTACACAAAGGAGCGACACGTGAAGGCATCACGGCTGGTGGAACTAGGGAGCCCGCTCGTGATCAACGACGTGCCGGAACCGAACCCGGGGCCGGGCGACGCGGTCGTGAAGGTCGAGTTCGAGGGGATCTGCCGAACCGACTGGCACGTCTGGCAGGGTGACTGGTCGTGGATCGGGCTCGCGCCGGCGCTACCCGTCACGATGGGCCACGAGTTCTCCGGTGCGGTGGTCGCAGTTGGGCCGGAGGTGACCACGATCGAGGTGGGCGACCGGGTTGCCGTCCCGTTCCACGAGGCGTGCGGACGCTGCTCTTACTGCCGTGCCGGCCGGTCGAACCTGTGCGACGCGCTCGAGTTCGTCGGCATCAGCCATGACGGCGGGTACGCCGAGTACGTCAACGTGCTGAACGCCGACCTCAACTGCGTCCCGCTGCCCGACGCGGTGTCGTTCGACTCCGCCGCGGCGCTCGGCTGCCGGTTCATGACCGCCTGGCACGCCCTCCAGCACCAGGCCGGCCTGCGCGCCGGCGAGTGGCTCGCCGTCCACGGCGTCGGCGGGATCGGACTCTCGGCGGTCCAGATCGGCACAGCGCTCGGCGCCGGCGTGATCGCCGTCGACATCGACGATCGCAAGCTGGCCGCCGCGCGCGAGCAGGGAGCGGCCGCAACGGTGAACGCGCGCGGCACGGATGTGGTCGAGGCGGTCAAGGAGGCGACCGGCGGAGGCGCGCACGTGGCGCTCGGCGGGCTCGGCACGGCCTCGCTGGTCAACGCGGCCCTGATGAGCCTGCGCAAAGGCGGACGCCTCGTCCAGGTCGGCCTCACGAGCAAGGAGGAACAGGGGATCGTCGGGATCCCGCTCGACGAGCTGATCGAGGCCGAACTGACGATCGTCGGCAGCGTCGGCAACCCGCACATCCATCTCCCAGCTCTGCTCCGGCTCGTCGGCGAGGGCCGGCTCGACCCTGCGGCGCTCGTCAGCGAGCGGATCCCGCTCGAGAGCGCTCAGGGTGTGCTCGAGCGGATGACCAACTTCGACACGATCGGCTTCTCCCTGATCGACACCTTCTGAGGTCCGGCCGGGGCGAGGCCGGACCCCACAGCATCCCGCTCTACCTCAGAAGGATCATGGCCGCATAGGGTATACAACATGGAGTCGACTGCCTATGATCGGTCGCCGATCTCTGGCCCCTCCGCCGGTCTGGGTCCGAGCGGGTCCGAGCGAGTGCACCTTGTATACTCTGCACACCGAACACCACCACGAGACCACGAAAGCCGGTCACATGTCGATCTCCAAGGGTCGTGTTGCAAGGCGCTCGGATCGGTACGCACTCCGCCGTCGGGACAACGGGGACGATGCTCCACCCGAGCGTCCGCCCTCACTCGCCGAACACGTCTGCCGCGTGATCCGGGACGACATCCTGAACGGGCGTCAGCCGGCCGGCGCGCGTCTCACCGAGGCGACGGTGATGGAGCGCACGGGCGTCAGCCGTACCCCCGTGCGCGAGGGCCTGCGCATGCTCGAGGGCGAGGGCCTCGTGATCACCTACCGCAGCCGCGGCACGTTCGTCACCTATCGGCTCACTGCGGAGGAGGCGCTGCTGATCTACGAGGTCCGGCTCGTACTCGAGCCGCACCTGACGGCCCTCGCCGCCGAGCGGATGACGCCAGAGGTGCTTGGAGTAGTCGAGGAGTTCCTCGACCGGTTCGTGGACGCCCTCGACAACGCCGACCCGCACGAGGCGGGTCAGCTCGACGCCGACTTCCACCAGACGATCTACGAGGCGAGCGGCAGCGAGTTGCTGAGCGTGCTGCGCGGCTATTGGACGCGGCTCCAGCTAGAGCTCTCCGAGCGGGTCTACAACACCGAAGTCCCGCGCCGCTTCCTCGACGAGCACGTTGCGATTCTCGACGCGCTGCGTGCCGGAGACGCCAACCTCGCGCAGGAGCGGATGCGCTTGCACATCGAGCACAGCCGCACGACGCTGAAGCGCGCGCTGCGCGAGGCCAAGCGCGAACGATCGCGCGCGGCCGCGACCGACGAAGCGCGATGAAGCTCACCTTCGGACTCGCGGTCGAGAACTTCACCCCCGCGCCGAAGGAGCCGGACATTGACGCGATCGTCGCCTACGCGCGACGGGCGGAAGAACTGGGATTTACCTCACTGTGGGCATGGGACCACATGTTCCTCGGCAGCCGCAACGCGTTCCCGGTGCTCGAGTCGCTTACGACGCTGACCGTGCTCGCCCGGGAGACCGAGCGGGCTGAGCTCGGCACGGGGATCCTCGTGCTGCCGCTACGCGGCGCCGCGGTCCTCGCCAAGACGGCCGCGACGCTCGACATCATCTCCGGCGGCCGGCTGACGCTCGGGATGGCAGTCGGCTGGTACGAGCGGGAGTTCGACAGCTGCGGCGTGCCCTTCCGGCGCCGAGGGCGGATCTTCGAAGAGAACCTCGAGCTGCTCCAGCGGTTCTGGACCGGCGAGCTCGTCAGCGGTGAGGCCCGCGGGATTCCGTTTAAAAACTCGATCATGCTGCCGAGGCCCGCGCAGCGGCCGCGACCGCGATTGCTCGTCGGCGGCTACGTCGACGCGGCGCTCCGACGCGTCGGCGAGCGCTCGGACGGGTGGCTGACCTACTTCTACGCGCCGGACGCGTTCGAGACCTCATGGCGGCAGATCCGCGAATACGCCAAGGCGGCCGGCCGCGACCCCGACGCGCTCGACAACGTCGCACAGCTCCCGCTATGCATCGATGACTCCTTCGAGGCCGCCGACCGCAAAGCCCGCGAGTACATCGGCGAGTACTTCGACATCCCGGCATGGAGCCACTGCTCGCCGGAGAGCGCCATCCGCGGCACGCCGGAGCAGTGCGCCGAGCAGCTTGCGGCACAGGCCGCGGTCGGCGTGCGCCACGTGTGCCTGGTGCCCTACCGCTACGAGCATGAGCAGCTCGAGCGCTTCGCCGCCGAGGTACAGCCGCTCCTGGCCGACGTGGCCGTGCAGGGCGCCGGATGAACGGCGCCGGCGACAAGCGCTCCTCGCTCGCCGACGCCGCCGCGCTGGTGCACGACGGCGACACCGTAGTCGCCGGCGGCTGCTGTTATTCGCGCACCCCGTGGGCGATGCTGCTCGAGCTGCTCCGGGCCGAGCGCCGCGACCTGACCCTCGCCCGGAACCTCATGTGCTACGAGTCCGAGCTGTTCCTGGCCTCCGGCGCCGCCGCCAAGCTCGTCTCCAGTTGGGTCGGGATCGGCCTGCGGTGGGGCATCCCAAAAGTGTTCCGCGAGTACGTGGAACGCGACCCATCGATCTACGAGGAATGGAGCCACCTGTCGTTCGGGATGCGGCTGATGGCGGCTTCGATGGGCATGCCGTTCCTCCCCACCGCCTCGCTGCTCGGGTCCGACCTGCTCGAGCGCACCCCGGCTCAGCACATCCGCTGTCCCTTCACCGATGAGCTGTTGGTCGCCGTCCCGGCGCTCGTCCCCGACGTCGCGCTGATCCACGTTCAGACGGCCGACGCCGCCGGCAATGCTCAGATCGAGGGGCCCCCGTACATGGACGTCGAGTACGCCCGCGCCGCCAAGACGGTGATCGTGACCGCCGAGGAGATCGTCCCGTCCGAGGTGATCGTCCGTACCGCCGATCGCACGGTGATCCCTGGGTTCGTCGTCGACGCGGTCATCGAGGTCCCATTCGGCTCCTACCCGCACGAATGCCACGGCCGCTACGAGGCCGATTTCGACCACTTCGACGCCTACACCGAGCTGGTTACTCGCGACGGGGTGGACGGTGTGCATGCCTATCTGCGGGAGAACGTCCACGCCCTCGAGGGCTTCTCCGCCTTCCTCGACACGGTCGGCGCGTCTCGCCTGCTCGAGCAGCGCCGCCGGGCTCGCGAGCTGGTGGCGGCATGACCGAGGCGACGCCGGTCGAGCTGATGACGATCGCCGGCAGCCGCCTGCTGCGTGACGGGCGGGTCGTGTTCGCCGGCGTCGGCGCCCCGCTCGAGGCCAGCGTCCTGGCCAAGCGGTTGCACGCCCCGTCGTTGACGATCGTCCTCGAGGGCGGCTCGATCGGCCCACGGATGCTCCCCGGGCGCCTGCCCGTGTCCACCAACGAGATGCGCGCCGCGCACGATGCATTCATGCTCACGTCGATCAACGACCTGTTCCTCTACGGGCAGCGCGGTCACTACGACTACGGATTCATCGGCGCCGGCCAGCTCGACCAGTATGGCAACGTCAACACCAGCTACATCGGCGATCCGGACCACCCGAAGGTGCGCCTGCCCGGGAGCGGCGGCGCCAACGACATCGTGTCGAGCTGCCGCGAGGTGATGATCATGACCCGGCACGAGCCACGGCGTTTCGTCGAGCGGGTCGACTTCATCACCAGCCCTGGGTACCTGAACGGACCGGAGTCGCGCCGGGAAGCCGGCCTGGTCCGCAACCTACCGGTGGCGGTGGTCACCGACCTGGCACTCCTGGGCTTCGACGAGAACACAGGCCGGCTGCGACTGGACGCACTCCAGCCGGGCGTCAGCGAGGAGCAGGTGCAGGCCAACACGGGCTTTGAGCTGCTGATCTCAGAGACGATCGCGGAGCTCCCGCCGCCGACCGAGCAGGAACTTACCGAGTTGCGCTGGCTGCGCGACGGCAATCGGAGTCAAACACCGGAGATGAGAGAGGTGACGAGGGCACCATGACGATCGGTCCATTCATCGACATGCAGGGCGCGGTGGACGTCCACATCCACTCCGAGCCCGACCTGTTTCCTCGCATCACCGACGACGTGGGGGTGGCGCGGCACGCCGTCTCGATGGGTCTCCGGGCGGTCTCACTCAAATGCCACTCCGAGCGCACCACCACCCGCGCGTACATGACGATGCAGATGGTGCCGGGGATCCAGGTGGTCGGCGGCATCGTGCTCAACCGCGCGGTGGGCGGGATCAACCCGGCCGCGGTGGAGGCGGCGCTCCAGCTCGGGGGCAAGCACGTGTGGATGCCAACCGTCGACGCGGCCTTCCACGCGCGCACGTTTGGCTCAACCGGCGCGTACGACAAGCAGGCCAGCACCGTGGCCAAGTCCAAGGATCACGGCATCGAGGTGTTCGACGATGCCGGCACGCCGATCGAAGGACTGATCGACGTGCTCGATCTGACCGCCAAGTACTCGGCGATCCTCAGCACGTGTCACCTGTCGGTGCCCGAGATCAAGCTGCTGGTGAAGACGGCGCGCGAGCGCGGGGTGGAGAAGATCATGATTACTCACCCGTTCTTCAAAGTTCCCGGACTCGAGTTCGACGACCTCAAGGACCTGGTCGACCAGGGCGCCTATGCCGAGTTCGGTTACTGCACGTCCTCACCGATGTGGAACCACGCGCCGCTCGCCCGCCAGGTGGAGGCGATCAAGGCGCTGGGGCCCGAGCGCTGCATCCTGATGAGCGACGCCGGCCAGCGCCACAACCCGATGCCGGCTGAGGCACTCCGGGCATTCGCCCAGTCGGTGTGGGAATCGGGCGTCAGCGAGGAAGGCGTGCAACGGATGATCAAGCAGAATCCACTCGATCTCCTGGAGCTGCCGCCGCCCCCCGTGGTGCCGAGCGAGCGCAACGGGAGCGTCAGCTTCGATGGCGAGCACCGCGCCGTCCCCTTCCCAGTCCCAGGCCCGGGAGTCACGGCATGAGTGCGCGCGTTGGCCTGATCGTCCCGTCGTCCAACACCGTCATCGAGGTCGACTTCTATCGCCGGCTGCCGGCGAGCGCGACCCTCCACACCGCGCGCATGTACCTCGAGGAGACGACGCCCCGGGGCGAGTCGGCGATGCTCGACGACTACCTGCCGACGGCGATCAATGACCTGCGCTCGGCCCGGCCGGACGTGATGGTGTTCGGCTGCACGAGCGCCGGGGCGCTGCGCGGGAACGACTACGAGGCCGAGCTGATCGACCGCATCGCCCGCGAGACGGGCGCGGAGACGTTCAGCGTGTCGGCATCGGTCCGGCGCACGATCCGGGCCGCCGGCGGCCGGCGCGTCGGGGTGATCACGCCGTACGTGGACAGCCTCAACGAGAAGATCCGCGAGAGCCTTCAAGACGACGGGTTCGAGGTCGCCGCGATCCACGGGCTCGGCATCACCGACAACTTCACGATCGCGGAGGTCGAGCCCGAGCGCATCGTGGAGTTCGCCACGGAGTGCTTCGCTGGTTCCGGCGCAGGAGATATTGATCTCCTGTTCGCCTCGTGCACGAACTTCCGCGCGATCGATGCGCGCGACGATATCCAGGCGGCGCTCGGCGTGCCGGTGGTCACGAGCAATCACGCCGCCCTGACCGTCGTGCTGGACCAGATCGGCGCGCCCGCCACGGTCTAAGGCGCGATGTACGCGGCCGCCTTCGACTATCTCCGCGCGACATCGTGGGCCGAGGCGGTCAAGCGCCTGGAGGAGCTGGGCGACGACGCCCACGTCATCGCCGGCGGTCAGAGCCTGGTCCCGATGATGATGCTCCGCGTCGCGGCGCCGTCCGCGCTCGTCGACATCGGCGGCGCCGACGAGCGCACAATCGAGCTCGTCGACGGTCGGCTCGTCCTGTCGGCGCTCGTTCGCCACGCCGACCTCGAGCACTCCGAGCTCGTCGCGGAGAACGCTCCGATGCTCACCCAGGCGGTGCGGCAGATCGGCAACGTGCGCGTGCGCCAGCGCGGGACGATCGGCGGTTCGCTGGCACACGGTGAGCCGGCGGCCGAGCTTCCGTGTGTCGCGATCGCCCACGGGGCGACGGTGCACGCCCTCGGTCCAGACGGCGGGCGTGAGATCGCGGCCGCCGACCTACCGCTTTTTCCGATGGTCACGACCCTGCGTGAGGGCGAGCTGATCACCCGGGTCGAGGTTCCGGCGCTGAGAGACGGTCAGGGCTCGTGCTTTTTGGAGATCGCTCGCCGCCCGGGCGATTTCGCGATGGTCAACGTCGCCGCGATCGTCACCTGCGATCCGGACGGCACGTGCACCGCGGCGCGACTGGCGCTCGGCGCGCTCGGCTCGCGGCCGGTCGACTCCTCGGCGGCTGCCGAGGCGCTCGTGGGCGCCGCTATCGACGAGGCGGCTAGCGAGGCCGTCGGTCGTGCCGCGGCCGCCGACGCCGAGATCGGTCCCAGCTCTCACGCCGGCGTCGATTACCGGCGCGCGGTAACCGCCGTACTGGTGGCTCGCGCACTCCGCGGCGCGGCCGCGGATGCGCGTGACCGCCGCGCCGGGGAGCGGGTGGCGGCATGACGGCGACGACGCAGCACACGATCAGCGTCACGATCAACGGGCGGCCGACCGAGCTCAGGGTCAGTCCGAACCTCTCGCTGCTCGAGCTGCTGCGCACGGAGGCCGGCGCCCCCGAGGTCAAGCTCGGCTGCGGGGAGGGGGTCTGCGGTACCTGCACGGTCCTGCTCGACGGCGAGCCGGTGAACGCGTGTCTGATGTTTGCGGTCCAGGCCGACCGCTGCGAGATCACGACGGTTCGCGGGCTCGCCGCCGACGGCGAGCTGCACCTCCTCCAGCAGGCGTTCCTCGACCACGCCGGCTCGCAGTGCGGGTTCTGCACCCCGGGGATGATCCTCACGGCGAAGTGGTACCTGGACCGCCATCCCGACGCCGACCGCGAGGAGCTCCGCCGGGCCCTTGCCGGCAACCTGTGCCGCTGCACCGGGTACACGAAGATCCTCGACGCCGTCGAGGCATACCGTGATCTGCGCCCCCGGGACGGCGATGGCCACTGACGTCGCTCAGACCCAGGCGCGGGACGCGCCGGTCAAGTCACCGCCCGTCCCAGCCCCGCCTCCCGCGCGGCTGCCGAACGGCCGCACGAGCGCGGTTCCCCACCGCGACTTCGTCGAGAAGGTGGCCGGGACGCTGCCCTACGCCGATGACTGGGGCTTTCCCGGGATGCTGTACGGGGTCGTCGTCCGGGCGCGGGTGCCGTGCGCGCGCATCGCCGGCATCGATGTCGACGCCGCGAAGGCCGTCCCCGGCGTACGCGCGGTACTGACGGCCTCCGACATTCCGCACAACGCCATCTCCGAGGAGGCATCGGGGCTCGGGATCGATCAGATCGTTCAGCCCGTGCTGGCCGGGGATCAGGTCCGCTACGACGGGGAGCCCGTCGCCGCGATCGCCGCCGAGACACCCGGGGCGGCGTTGGACGCGGCGGGGCTGGTGGAGGTGGACTACGAGGACGCGGAGGGCGTGTTCGACATCGACGCCGCACTGGCCGAGAGTGCGCCGTCCGTGCATCCCGGTGGCAACCGCTACGTCACGTGGCGCTCCGCGATCGGCGATGTCGACGCGGCCATGGCCCGCGCCGATCACGTGATCGAGGAGACCTACGAGACCCCGCGCGTGGATCACGCCTACCTCGAGCCCGAGTCCGGGGTCGGCTGGGTGGACAGCGACGGCGTCGTCACGCTCCGCGTCTCGACTCAGGTGATCGAGCATGCTCGCCAGCTCGCCGACATCCTCGAGCTTCCGCACAGCCGGGTCCGCGTGATCGCCGCTTACATGGGCGGCGGCTTCGGCGGCAAGGAGGACATGACGGTCGAGCCCTACCTGGCTGCGCTGGTGTGGAAGACCCGCCGGCCCGTGCGGATGGTCTGGGAGCGCCAGGAGTCGCTGCTCGCCCGGCAGAAGCGCCATCCGTTCCGGATGCACTACCGGACCGGCGTCCTGGCCGACGGAACCATCGTGGCCCAGGACATCAAGATCCTCGGGGACGCAGGCGCCTACCCGTTGCTCAGCTCGCGCGTGCTGTTCGCGGGCGGGGTCAATTCGACCGGCCCCTACCGGTGCGCCGACGCGCGCATGGAGAGCACGGCGGTGTTCACCAACACCGTACCCACCAGCGCCTTCCGCGGCTTCGGCGCGATGCAGGTCGTATTCGGCTACGAGTCGCAGATGGACCTGATCGCCGACCGCCTCGGCCTGACTCCGGCGCACGTGCGCGAGCGTAACTTCGTGAACCGAGGCGACATCCGCGTCACCGGCGAGCCGATCGACACCGAGCCGGGGACGCGGGAGTGCATGCACCGGGCGCTCGAGGAGATGGGCGAGCTGCCAGCCCCCACCGCCGGCGGGCGCGTGGGACGCGGCTTCGCCTGCAGCATGCAGCCCTACGGCCGGTCGATGTTCTTCGCCGATCGCGCATCGGCCTGGATCGGGCTCGAGCAGGACGGCACGATGGTGATCCGCGCCGGCGTCACCGACCTCGGCGCGGGCCAGGCGGCGTCCCTGGCGAACATCGCCGGGGAGATCCTCGGGGTCACGGTCGACCGCACGAGCGTGCACATCGGCGACAGCGCCCTGACCCCGCTGACCGGCGGCACGTTCGCCACCCGCCAGCTGTACATGTCCGGTAACGCCACGGTCACGGTGGCGCGGGGGTTGCGAGACAAGCTCGCGCCGGTCGCCGCCGATCTGCTCGGTTGTGAGGAGTCAAATCTGGAGTGGGCCAACAACCGCGTCGGCGTCGCCGGCGACCGGGCTCGCGCGTTAACGATGGCGGAGCTGTCACGAACCGCGGAAGCGCGCGACGTCATGCCTTACTGCCACGAGACGTTCCACGCCGAGACCGGCGAATTTGATCCCAAGACCGGCCGCGGCCGCACGTATCCCGACTACACCCACGGGTGCCACGCGGTCGACGTGGAGGTCGACGAGGGGACCGGCGAGGTCCGGATCCTGAGATACGTCGCCTGCCACGACGTCGGTCGCGCGATCGACATGCAACGCGTCGTCGGCCAGATCCAGGGGGCGGCGGCCCAGGGCATCGGCTACGCGATGAGCGAGGAGGTGGAGATCAACGACGGGATCATGAGCTCGACGCTGTTCGCCAACTACCTGATCCCGACGTCGCTCGACCTGCCCGATCTCGAGGCGATCGCGCTCGAACTGCACCCCGGGAAGGGCCCGTTCGGGGCCCGCGGAATCGGCGAGCCACCGATCGGCCCCTGCGCCCCGGCGCTGGCCAGCGCCATCCAGGACGCGATCGGCATCCGGATGCACCGCCTGCCGATGACTCCGGAGCGGATCCTGGCCGCGATCCACGAGCGTGACGCGAGCGCCCGGTGAGATGAGCGCTGCCGCGACCGCGCTACTGGCGCCGGACGGCGCAGCTGGGCCAGAGCTCCTCGAGCGCGACGGCTCGCCGCGGCGCTTTCACGCGAGCATGGCCGGCTATACGCCGACCCCGGTCCGGCAGGCGCCCGCTGCCGCCGCCCGCCTCGGCGTTGGCGAGGTGCTCGTCAAGGATGAGTCGAACCGCCTCGACCTGCCGTCGTTCAAGGTGCTCGGCGCCTCCTACGCGGTGTATCGAGCGCTCCTGGAGTACCTCGGTCGCGATCCGGACGAAGTGCCCACGATCGACGCGCTTGCAGCCGCGCTCGACCTCGGCGCGCGGCCGGCGCTGAGCGCGGCGACCGACGGCAATCACGGCCGCGCGGTCGCGCGGATGGCCAAGCTACTGGGCCTCGACGCGCTGATCTACGTCCCGGCTGGGACTGCGCAGGCCCGAATCGACGCGATCGCGAGCGAGGGCGCCTTGGTCACGATCGTCGACGGCGGCTACGACGACACCGTGCGCCGTTCGGCCGCCGACGCAAGCGAGCACTGCCTGGTCATCTCCGACACCTCGTGGGAGGGCTACGAACGGGTTCCTCGCTGGGTGATCGACGGCTACAGCACGGTGTTCGCGGAGCTCGAGGAGCAGTTCGAGCGTCGCCCGGACGTCATTGTCGTTCCAATCGGCGTCGGCGCGCTCGCCGCCGCGGTCGTCGCCGCGGTCCACGGTGGACCCAAGCCGCGGCCGCTGATCGTCGGGGTCGAGCCGGTCTCGGCCGCGTGCGTGCTCGAGTCGGTCGCCGCCGGGGCGATCACGACGCTCGACTACCCGCAGGACTCGATCATGGCCGGGCTGAACTGCGCGACGCCGTCGCGCATCGCCTGGCCGCTCGTCTCGCGCGGCATCGACGTGTACGTCGCGGTCGAGGATGAGCGCGTGCCGGAGGCGATGCGACTGCTGGCGCGCGACGGGATCGTCGCCGGGGAGACCGGAGCCGCCGGGCTCGCCGGGCTGCTTGCCCTGGGCGACGTGCCGGAGCTGTCGCAGGCGCGCGCCGCTACATCGCTCGGGCCGCAGAGCACCGTGCTGCTGCTGTCCACCGAGGGCGCCACCGACCCGGACGCCTACCGGCGGCTGACCGCCGAGCCGGAACCCGAGGTCTGAGCGGCCGTGATCGGGACGGGGACTCGGACTGTGCGCGAGGGCACGTTCGAGCTCCTGCGCGAGCGCGGGATGACGACGATCTTCGGGAATCCGGGGTCTACCGAACTTGGTCTCCTACGGGACCTGCCGCCCGACTTTCGCTACGTGATGGCGCTGCACGAATCGGTTGCGGTGGCCATGGCCGACGGCTACGCGCAGGCCGCCGGGCGGCCCGCGTTCGTGAACCTGCATAGCGCCTGCGGCGTCGGGAACGCGATGGGCGCCGTGGTCAACGCCTGGCACAACCGCGCCCCGCTCGTAATCACCGGCGGCAACCAGGACCGCCGCCACCTCGCGCTCGAGCCGTACTTGTTCGCGCGCGGCGTCGAGCTGATGGCCCCGTACGTGAAGCACGCCGGGCAGCCGGCGCGAGCGCAGGACGTTCCCGCCGCCCTCGATCGCGCCTGGATTCTGGCCCAGACCCGCCCGTACGGTCCGGTGTTCGTGTCGGTGCCATCCGACGACTGGGACGCCTCGGTCGGGGGTTTGTCATCACCGGCCGGTGTCCGGGAGGTGCGGGTCGGCGGCGGACCCGGTGTCCGCGTCATCGAGGAACTGGCACGGCGGGTCAGCGACGGCGCAGTCGCGCTGGTGGTCGGCGCGGGCGTCGATCGCGACGGCGCGTGGACCGAGGTGACGGAGCTGGCCGAGCGACTCGACGCCTGCGTGTGGGCGGCGCCACAGGCACCCCGGCTCGGCTTCCCCGAGGACCATCCGCTCTACCGCGGCCACCTCGCGCCCGGCTACGCGAGCGCCGCGGCGCAGCTCGACGGGATCGATGTCGCGCTGGTGCTGGGCGCGCCGGTGTTCGCGTTTCTCCCCTACGAACCGAGCGACGAAGCGCTTCCCCCGATCCTCCACATCACCGATGACCCCGACGAGGCGGCGCGAGGGCCGAGCGAGCTGAGCGTGATCGGCGACGTGCGGGCGATCGTCGACGCGCTGCTCGCGCGGCTCGGGTCCTCGGGCGCTGCCGCCGGCCGCCCCGCCCTCCGCCCGGCTGTCCGTACCCCCGCCGGCGCTCCTCCCGCGTCGGCGCCGATCACGCCGGCATTCCTGATGGCCACGCTCGCGGGCGCGCTCCCGGACGATGCGGTCCTGGTCGAGGAGTCGCCGTCGAATCGGAACGATCTGCGCCGGCACGTGTGGATCCGCCGGCCGGCGAGCTTCTTCGCCACCGCGAGCGGGGGTCTCGGGTTCGCCATGCCGGCCGCCGTCGGCATCAAGCTGGCACAGCCCGAGCGTCCGGTGATCTGCCTGGTCGGCGACGGCTCGGCGCTGTTCGCGCCGCAGGCGCTGTGGAGCGCCGTGCAGCTGGGGACCCCGGTCACGTTCATCGTGGTCAACAACGCGCGCTACGCGATCCTCGAGTCTGTGGCCGCGTTCGGTGGCCTGGAGGGACTTCCCAGCCTCGAGCTCCCAGGGATCGATCTGCTGGCCATGGCCGCCACGTACGGCTGTCCGGCGGCGCGCGTGATCGAACCCGGCGAGCTGGGCGACGCGATCCGGAGCACCATCCGGGAGGACGGCCCGATGCTGCTCGACGTGGTCGTCGACCCGGCCGTCCCGCCGCTGTTGCCGGACGCCCCGCCCGTCCGGTAATCAAGGAGAACCAATACATGAACGATCATTCACTCAACCTCGACCCGGCCCGGCTGGGCCGCACGCTCGACGACGTGGCCGCGATCGGCAACCGCTACGCGGGTACTCCGGGCGAGGTGACGGCTCGGGATTACCTGCTCGGTCGCTTCAACGAACTCGGGCTGTCCGACGTCCGGCTCGAGCCCTTCCAGTACCTCGCCTACGAGCGGGGCTCCGCCTCGTGTGCGCTCGCCGGTCCCGCCCCAGCCGAGTACGAGTGTCATCCGCTCCAGTACACGGCCACCGGCGAGGTGGCGGGCGAAGGGGTCTACCTCGGCGACGCCACCGAGGCCGACTTCGAGCGCCTCGATCGCCGGGGGGTCGATCTCGCGGGCAAGATCGCGGTCGTCCACAGCATGTTCCCGTTCGACCTGGCCCGGATCCTCTCCGAGAGGGGAGTGGCCGGACTCGTGCACATCTGCGAGACGCCCGACGGGATCGTCGGCAACTTCACCGGCGCGCTCTACCCGCCGCCGCCCGAGCCTCCGTGGGACGGTCGCCCGACCGCTTACCGCGGCGTCACGATCTCGGGTCCGTCCGGACGCGAGCTGATCGCCGCGCTGACCGACGGGGCGCCGGCCGAGATCCGGCTTACCCACCAGGGCGGATACGGCGAAGCCACGGCGCACAACGTGGTGGGTGTGATCCCGGGAACCGAGCCCGGGCAGGTCATCCTGTCCGCCCACTACGACAGCCAGGCCGAGGGGCCGTGCGTCTATGACAACGGCAGCGGCCTGGCCAGCCTGCTCGATACCGGTCGCGTCCTGCTCGAAGCCGACCTACGACGCACGGTCGTGCTGCTCAGCTCAGCGGCCGAGGAGGTGGGGGTGTGGGGCGCGAGCGCCTATGTACACGCGCACGCGAGCGAGATGGAAGATGTGGTCGGCATGGTCAACCTCGACGGCATCGCCAGTGCCTACCCCGCCCACCGCGAGATCTGGTCTGCCGATGCCGGACTCCTGACGCTGGCGCTCGAGGTCGGGGAAGCGCGCGGCTGGAAGGCTCATCGCGCGATGCACGCGCGCAGCACGTTCTCCGACCACGCCCCGTTCGCCGACGCGGGCGTACCGGCGTGCCTGCTGTGGCGGCCCGACTATCCGTACTACCACTCGCGCGGCGACGTCCGCCCGCTCGTCGACGAGCGCGCGATCGCCGAGACCGCCGGCGTGTCGGCGTCGCTCGCTCACCGGCTCGCCAGCGACCCCGCGGCGCTCCCCGAACGCGTGGGGACGCTGTGAGACAGGAGGGCTTCTTCGACGTCCTCGCCGCGCAGCTGCGCGACGATCTGCGCGACGTCCCGGCGGCCGCGCGCCGGCGCTTCACCGACGCCGGCCGGGTGGAGCGGTGCGGCAACATCGCCGAGCTACGTGCGCTGGCCCGGCGGCGGGTGCCCGGCGTGGTGTTCGACTACGTCGACGGCGCGGCCTGGGATGAGCTGACCGCGGAGCGAAACCAGGCCGACCTGCGCCGCCTCGCGGTGATGCCGCGCGTGCTCACCGGCACGGCCACCGTCGATTTGTCGACCACCGTCCTCGGTTGCCCGGTCGAGGTACCGCTGCTCGGTGCTCCGACCGGCATGACCGGGCATCGTGCACCACGACGGCGAGATCGGGGTGGCGCGTGCCGTCCACGCCGCCGGGAGCCTGTATGTCCTGTCCTCGGTCGGCTCGTGCGGCCCCGAGGAGGTGAGCGCGCACAGTCCCGGTCCCAAGTGGTTCCAGCTCTACGTTTCCGGCGACCGTGGCTACGTGAGGGAGCTGATCGGTCGCGCCCGCTCGGCTGGCTACCTCGCGCTCGTCGTCACCGTCGACGTGCAGCGCGCTGGCGGCCGCGAGCGCGACCGGCGCAACGGCTTCACGCTGCCTCCACGCGTGACCGCGCACTCGCTGGCCCAGGGGCTGTTGTGCCCGCGCTGGTCGATCGACTTCGTGCGACGTCCGCGGTTCCTGTCCGAGGCGGCTCGGCGCAGCCGCGCCTCGATTCGCGAGCAGCCGGGCACCGGCAAGCCGACTCTGACGGCGATGATCAACAGCCAGTTCGACCCACGCCTGAGCTGGAGCGACATCAGCTGGCTCCAGGAGCAGTGGGAGGGGCCGATCGTGCTCAAGGGCGTGCTCCGTCCACAGGACGCCCAGCAGGCGGCGCGCCTTGGCGTCGCCGGGGTGATCGTCTCCAACCACGGCGGTCGGCAGCTCGATCACGCACCCTCGACGATCGCCGCGCTGCCGCCCGTCCTCGACGCGGTCGGCTCGGAAATCGAGGTCTACGTGGACGGTGGCATCCGCCGCGGCGTGGATGTCCTGAAGGCGCTCGCCCTCGGAGCCCGGGCGTGCCTGTCCGGCCGGGCGCTCGTCTACGGCCTGGGCGCCGGCGGCGAAGCCGGTGCGAGGCGGGCCATGAACCTGCTCGTCGAGGAGCTGCGGCTGGCGATGACCCTGGCAGGCTGCGGCTCGGTGCGCGAGCTCGACCGTAGCTGGCTGACGTCCACCCCGGAAGCCGAATGGAGCGAGCAATGGAGCACCAGCTAGCGCGAACGCCGTTTCACCATCGTTGGGAGCGCGACACCGAGCCGACCCTGCGGATCGAATCGGGTGACGTGGTGGAGCTCGACCTGGAGATGGCCGGAGCGGGCCAGATCCGGGAAGGCGACCGCTACGAGGACACCACCTTCGACTTCGATTCGATCTACCGGCTGCTCGGTCCGATCTTCGTGGCCGGCGCCAGGCCAGGCGACACGCTTCGCGTCGAGATCCTGTCGATGACGCCCGGGGAGTGGGGCTGGTGCGGCGTCGAGCCGAACCTTGGATTGCTCCCCGAGGACTTCCCGGTCCCATTCGTCAAGACGTTCGACATGCGCGACGGCAAGACCGTCCAGGTGTGCCCGCAGGTAAGGATTCCATTAGCGCCGTTCCTGGGCACGATGGGGACCCAGCCGGACACTCCGGCGAGCGCCTCCTCGTTTCCGCCGCACAAGGGTGGCGGCAACATCGACACTCGGCACCTGACAGCCGGGAGCACGCTGTGGCTGCCGATCTGGTGCGAGGGAGCCCTGTTCTCGTGCGGCGACCCTCACGGCGTCCAGGGCGATGGTGAGGTGTGCCTCGCCGCCCTGGAGTGCGACATGCGGGCGACCTTGCGGTTCACGGTCGAGTCGCGCACGATCGGCGGGGTGGGCGGGATCCGATTTAAAACCGTCGGCGCGCTCACCCCGCTCGTCGAGGGTGGCGGGCACCACGGCTCGATGGGCATCGGCCCGGACCTGATGGAGGGGGCGCGGGCCGCTGTGCGCGACACGATCGCCTGGCTCGTCGAGGAGCATGGGCTGAGCCGGGAGGACGCTTACGTGACCTGCAGTCTCGCCGGCGACCTGAAGCTGCTGGAGGTCGTCGACGGCGGGATGTGGAACGTCGGCTTCACCTTGCCGCTCACGATCCTGCGGGACGACGGATGAGCGAGCGGACTAACAGGGCATCTCGAGATGACGTCTAACCGCTCCAAAGGGCCAACGATCGTTAGCCATCGGGAATGTTGAAATCCCCGTGGGGAAGATGTATACACCGCATACTCGGCAATCGGGCTCCTCGGGAGCGACACCGAACATGGGAGACGGAGGCAGATGACGACGACGACGGAACGCACCGAGCAGGGCTCAGGCGTGAGCGCGGGCTCGGTCGAGATTCGCTCGATCGACTACGTCCCGGAAACCGAACGGCATGGAAAGCCGTGGCACCTGGGTCCCGTGTGGTTCCAGGGCAACGCCCAGCTTTCGACACTCGCGGTCGGGGCGATCGGCGTGGCGGCCGGACTGAACCTGATCTGGTCGATGATCGCGATCATCCTCGGAACCCTGATCGGCACGCTGTTCATGGCGTTCCACTCGGCTCAGGGACCCAAGCTCGGTCTGCCGCAGATGATCCAGTCCCGGGCGCAGTTCGGCTACTTCGGGGCACTGCTGCCGGTGATCGTCGCCGTGCTGTTGTTCATCGGCTTCAACGTGTTCAACACGGTCCTCGGCGGCCAGGTGATCCAGGAGCTGTTCTCCGTCGTGGGGCAAGGTCGTCGCGTACCTGCCCGTTGTGATCCTGTCGCTCGCGCTCACGATCTTCGGCTACCAGCTGATCCACACCGGGCTGCGGTGGGCCACGTGGTTGTTCATCGTCGCCTACGGGGTGTTCACGATCGGCGCGCTCTTCACGCTCCAGGCGCCCAAGGGCGCGTTCGACCTCGGCAATTTCCAAGGCGGAATCTTCCTTCTGCAGTTCGGGGCGGTCGTCAGCTACCAGCTCACCTGGGCGCCTTACGTATCGGAGTATTCGCGCTACCTGCCCGCGTGACACGCCGAGCGGGACGGTGTTCTGGTGGACCTACTGGGGCTCGGCGATCGGCGGGATCATCCCGTTCCTCGTCGGCGCGTTCATTCTCTCCGTCGCCACGACGGCCGCGCCGGTCGCGCAGGTCCACGACGTGGCCAACAAGATCTTCGGCGGGTTCGGCACGATCATCATGATCTGCTCGCTCCCTGGGCTGGTCGCGGTTACCGCGATGAACATGTACAGCGGCGGGCTTTCCACGTTGACCACGGTCGACACGGTCAAGCGGATCAAGCCGAACTTCACCGCGCGCTGGACCAGCATCGGCTTTATCACGGTCGCCGGCACCGTGCTCGCGCTGACGCTGTCCTCGAACTTCCTGACGAACTTCAGCGCCTTCCTGACGATGATCCTGTACTTCATGATCCCGTGGACGGCGGTCAACCTGATGGACTTCTTCTTCGTCCGGAAGGGCAACTACGCGATCCGGGAGCTGTTCAAGCCGAACGGCCTCTACCACGCCTGGGGCTGGCGCGGGCTCACCGCGTACGCCGTCGGATTCGTCGTGATGATCCCGTTCATGAGCATCCCGACTATCTACACGAGCCCGATCGCCAAGCAGCTATCCGGCGGTGACCTCTCGCCGTTCATCGGCTTCCCGGTCGCGGCCCTTCTGTATCTGTGGCTGGCGCGCGATATCGACGTCGCTTCCGAGACGAAGATCGCCAGCGAGCAGCATGCGCTGCTCGAGGCCGAGGCGCTGGGGCACGAGGAGATCGGCGAGGAGCCGGCGTTCGACGTAGGTGCCCGAGTTGCGGACGAGTTCGAGGACGGCACCGTCGAGCGGCACCCGCAGGTATGACCGCTAGTCGCGGCTGGGCTTGAGATGCCCTCTTAGACCTTCTGAAGGGCCTCGAGCCCGCCGCGCAGGAACTCGAGCACCTGGTCGAGCGTCGCCATTGCCTGCTCGTGGGTGATCGGCTCGCCACCCTCCTCGGCGGCGAAGATCCGGTCGCGAACCGAAATGAACGCCGCGGTCACCGAGGCCGCGGCGAGCATCGGCTGCAGGTCATCTGGCTGAGCTCCTAGATCTTTGGCGATCGATTCGGCGAGCATCGGCTCGAGCCGGGTGTGTCCCGCGTGCGCCTTCATCTGCAAGTCGGGGTTCTCGCTCATTACCTTCTTGCGCAGCAGGTCGTCCTCGTCCTGCGGCGGGATCGTCGACAGGAACTCACGTAGGGCGTCCACGGTCGTCGTCCCCGCGGGCCGTTCGTCGAGCCTGCGCTTGAGATCGTCGAGGAACGAGCGCTCCCCGCACAGGAGGATGTCCTCCTTGCTCTCGAAGTAGGCGAAGATCGTCCGCGGCGCTACATCCGCCGCCTCCGCGATCTCCGCGAGCGTCGTGTGGTCATAGCCTCGCTCGGCGAACAGCCGGACCGCCACCTGGGCGATCTTCTCGCGGGTCTGCTGCTTCTTGCGCTCGCGCAGCCCGAGCTTCTCGGGGGACGTGTCGAGCGAACTCATCTCGACCGCCACTTTATCAGCAAACTTTCATAAAAGGAAATTTTGCAATGAGTGTTGACTTTCGGACTGCACTGCCGATATAAATGCACGACATGCAAAATTGCGACTTGTGAAAGCCGGGGCGGAAATGGTCAACATCGCTCGCTGGACGATGGCTCACCGACGAACCGTCGTGGTGGCCTGGATCGTCGCCGTGGTCGGGATCTTCGCGGTCTCGGGCGCGGTCGGAAAGAAGACCGCGAGCAGCTTCACGCTGCCTGGCACGGGCTCGCAGCAGGCCGTCGATCTGTTGCAGAGCAAGTTCCCCGCCCAGGCGGGCGACGCCGACCAGATCGTGTTTCAGGCCCGAAATGGGACGCTCACGAGCGGCGCCGATCGCTCCTCGATCGAGGCGATGCTGGCGCGGGTCGCCCGTTTGCCGCACGTGACGAGCGTGGTCAGCCCCTATGCCGCCGGCCAGCAGGCGATCTCCCGCGACGGGACGATCGGCTTTGCCACCGTCAACTTCGACGAGCGCGCGAACGCGCTCCCGGTGGCGGCGGTCAACCGCGTCATCTCGACCGCCCAATCGGCCCGCTCGGCGACGCTCGACGTCCAGCTGGGCGGCCAGGCCATTGAGCAGGCGCAGCAGGCCTCGCTCGGGTTCGCGACGATCGTCGGAATCGCCGCGGCGATTGTGATCCTGCTGATCAGCTTCGGGTCGTTCGCCGCCATGGGTCTTCCGATCGCCACGGCGCTGCTCGGCCTCGGCGCCGGGATCGGCGTTATCACCCTCGCTAGCCACGTGATCGACATGCCGAGCTTCGCCTCCGAGCTGGCGCTGATGATCGGGCTCGGCGTGGGCGTCGACTACGCACTGTTTATCGTCACCCGCTTCCGCGAGAACTTCCGGAGCAACGGCGGGAATGTGGAGCAGGCGGTCGAGGCGGCGATCAATACCTCGGGCCGTGCCGTTCTCTTTGCCGGAATCACGGTCGTGATCGCGCTGCTCGGGATGTTCGCCCTCGGGGTGAGCCTGCTCAGCGGCGCGGCGGTGGCCGCGTCGATCGGTGTGGTGCTGGTGCTGTTCGCCTCGCTCACGCTGCTGCCCGCACTGCTCAGCCTGATCGGGCGGCGGGTCGGCGAGGCGAGCGGACGGCCGGCGGTCCGGTTCCGGCGCCGCCGCTCGGGCCCGGCTGCCCAGTCCTCGCCCGCGGTCGCCCAGTCCTCGCCCGCGGTCGCCCAGCCCTCGCCCGCGGTCGCCCAGCCCGAGCGGGCCGGGTTCTGGCTGCGCTGGGTCCAGCGCGTGCAGCGGCGCCCCGCGATCACCGCGGTGGCGGCCACGGCGCTGATGCTCGCCCTGGCCGCTCCCGCCCTCGGACTGCGTCTCGCCTCGAGCGACGCCGGCAACGACCCGGCAAACCAGACGACCCGCCAGGCGTACGAGCTCCTGGCCAAGGGATTCGGCCGCGGCTTCAACGGCCCCCTCCAGTTGGCGGTGGCACTCCCGCAGGCCCACGACACGGCGGCGCTGACCAGGTTGAGTGACGCCGTCAGGAGCACGCCCGGAGTGGTGTCCGTGGCGCGTCCCGAGCTCAACCGCGACGGGACCGCGGCCGCGGTGGTCGTATACCCGGCGACCTCGCCCCAGAGTGCGGAGACGTCGAGTCTCGTCACGCATCTGCGTGACTCGGTGATCCCGTCCGTCGAGCGCTCGAGTGGTGCGCGCGTCTACGTCGGCGGCGCCACCGCGGCGCAGGTGGACTTCTCGCACGTCCTCGCGAGCAAGCTGCCGCTGTTCATCGGGGTCGTCGTGGCGCTCGCGGCGCTCCTGCTCCTGGTCGTGTTCCGTTCGTTCGTGATTCCGGCACAGGCGGCGCTCATGAACCTGCTCTCGATCGGGGCTTCGCTCGGGATCGTCCAGGCCGTGTTCGAGCGCGGCTGGGGCGCGGGACTGTTCGGATCCCAGGCCGGCCCGATCGACTCGTTCATTCCGGTGCTCACGTTCGCGATCGTGTTCGGCCTCTCGATGGACTACGAGGTCTTCCTCGTCTCCCGCGTGCACGAGGAGTGGCAGGCTCGACGCGACCCGAGCGCCGCGGTCAGGGAAGGCCTGTCGCGTACGGGCCGGGTGATCTCGGCGGCCGCCGCGGTGATGGTGGCGGTCTTCGGTGCGTTCGCGATCAGCGGCGACCGGGTGCTGGCGATGTTCGGGCTGGCCATGGCGAGCGCCGTGTTCCTCGACGCGATCGTGGTCAGGATGCTCCTGCTGCCAGCCGTCCTGGAGCTCCTCGGGCGCAGGACCTGGGCGATGCCCACGTGGCTCGACCGGCGACTCCCCCGGATCGCGATCGAGGCCGAAGACCACGACGGCGCCCATCCGGCGTCGCGGCCCACGCTCGAGCCCGCGTTCGAGCCGACGTCATGACGCGGTGTCGTCGGAGCTGACAGCCGCGCGCTGCTGACGGTTCAAAGCCTGCAGCAGCGGCGCGGCGTCAGTCCGCAATTGCTTGACCCCGGCGTCGAGCACGGTCTTCGACACGGGTTTATCTGCGGTGTCGCGGAGGTCCCTGTAGATCTGTCCGGCCAGTTGCTGAGCAGCCTCTAGAAACCTCCGCGGCCCGTCAGCTCCAATCAGCACGGGCGCGCTCACGAGCAGCATCTGCGTGTACGTGCGCAGCTCGTCACCGGCCGCGTCGCGGTCCTCGTCGGACGATGCGCTCGTGATCGCGTCGACCGCGCGCGAGGCCTGGGCGACGATGATCGCGGCTTGGGCGCCGATGGCTCGAGACTGATTGCGCAGCTGCCGGCGGCGGTTCACCCGGTCGACAACCAGCACCGTCAGCAGCAGCACGAGCAGTCCCGACAGCACCGAGGAGCTGAATGAGTGCTCCGACCAGTAACGATGCACCGCCCTGTCGCTGAGATCGAGGATCACCAGCACGGCGGTGATCGCCATCACGATCAGGGCCCAAGACCAGGCCAGCCACTGCCGCAGCATCGGCGAATCCTAGTGTCGCGCGGCGACCTTCCCGGTGAGCTGCGATCTGTTGTTGCCGTGCCACAACGGACTGACCCGCGGGGTGGAGCCTGGTCGAGAAAACGACGTCCTGCCTGGGTGACGTTTCTCGACCAGCCGTCGCTGAACGGAAACTTCCCTCGGTGTGGTCCGGCCTCGAAGCTGCCCGCTCCAACTCCGACCCGCGTCAGCCCCGAGTTGCGGCCGGTGACTCGAGCTGGGGCTGGACCTCGGTGATGAACAGCTCGAGCGTCCGCCTGGCCTCGTCGAAGGTCATGTCGCCCGTCGGCATCATGAAGCAGATGTAGTCGGCCATGCCGTCGTCGAGCAGCGCGGCCACCCGCTCGGCGATCTGACCGGGTGTCCCCGCGCCGAACTGGATGGCGATGTCCATGTTGGCGTGGATCGCGCGCAGTGGGCCCTGCGCCGCGTAGACCTCGTCCTCCGACACCTTGAGGTGGTCGAACCGATGCGCGGCTTGGGTCCGGCGGATGAGGCCTTCCATCCCGCGCCGAGCCACGTTGTGCGCCTCCTGCTCGGTCGGGGCAATCGCGAGCAGCATGCTGTAGCCGACCCGCGGCTCGGCATCGGGGCCGTCGAAGCGCATCGACTCGCCCTTGTGGTCGTGCCACGCCTGGAGGTACTGCTCGTACGCCGCCTCGTCGATCTTGCCTGGCCACATCAGGCTCATCCCGTGCCGGCCGGCGGTCTGCGGGCTGCCGGGATACCAGAACGGAATCGTGTCCTGGTAGGGCTTGATCGACACCGGCATCGGCGGGAAGTCGTAGAAACGGCTGCCTTCGCTCGAGATCTCGCCGGTCGCGAGTGCCCGATGGATAATTGCCAGCGTGTCGGCGAACCGGTCCCTCGACTCCGACCACTCGTGGCTGTACCAGTAGTGCTCGATCGGAACCGGGCCGCGTCCCACTCCGAACTCGAGCCGGCCTTCGGTGAGCTGATCGATCACACACATGTCCTCGATGATCCGGACCGGATGGTGCATCGGAAGCAGCTTGACCATCGGGCCGAACCGGATGTTCTCGGTCACTCGCGAGGCGGCCGCGATGAAGATCTCCTGGCTAGGAGCCATGCACAGCTCGCCGCCGTGGTGCTCGGCCAGGTGATACCCGGCGAACCCGGCCTCGTCGGCCATCTTGATCAGGGTCAGCCGATCGTCGAACAGCCGGCTGGTGGGCGTGCCGGGGATGTTCTCGATGTGGTCGAAGATGCCGAACTTGCTCGCGATCAAGGGTCAGATCCTCTCCATCCGGGGGAGGCGGTCCGGGGCCGCCGCCCGGCCACTATAAGGCGATGCAGCGAGCAAGCGCCCGCACTCTTCTCGCGCGGTCGCTCGACTACCGTAGTGGCCGTGAGACTCATTCCTTCACACGTCCATGACCGATAGCGCCCCGCTTCGCGCGGCGATCATCGGCGCGGGCCCTGCCGGTTTCTACGCCGCCGGCCAGCTGCTCGCGATCAAAGAACCCGAGTTCGCGGTCGATCTCTACGACCGGCTCCCCACGCCGTACGGCCTCGTCCGCTCGGGCGTGGCCCCCGATCACCCCAAGATCAAGTCAGTCACCCGGGCCTACGACAAGACCAGCGACCACGAGCGCTTTCGCTTCTTCGGCCACGTCGAGTTCGGCCGCGACCTCAGCCGCCGACAGCTGCTCGATCGCTACCACGTCGTCCTCTACACGTTCGGGACCTCGATCGACAAGCGGCTCGGGATCCCGGGTGAGGAGCTGCGCGGCTCGCACCCCGCGACCGAGTTCGTAGCTTGGTACAACGGCCACCCCGACCACTCGGGTCTTGAGTTCGACCTCCGGGCCAAGCAGGTCGTCGTGGTGGGCGCCGGCAACGTCGCCATCGACGTCGCCCGCATGCTCGCCCTGGCGCCGTCCGAGCTGGCCATCACCGACACGGCTGACCACGCGATCGGCGTTCTCGGCGGGAGCGGGATCGAGGACATCACGATCCTGGCTCGCCGCGGTCCGCTCCAGGCCGCGTTCACGAATCCCGAGCTGCTCGAGATGGGTGAGCTCGAGCGCGGCGACGTCGAGGTGATCGGCGCCGAGCTCGACGAGCTCTCGGCGGTCGCTCTTGCGGACGCGGACAAGACCCGCCGCCGCAACGTCGAGATCCTGACCGACTACGCGGCGCGACCGAAGACCGGCAAGCCGCTCACCGTCCGCTTCCGTTTCCTGGCCTCTCCGGTCGAGCTGCTCGGGGACGAAGCCGGCCACGTCCGCGCCGTGAGGATCGAGAACAACGCGATCGTCGCGCGTGACGACGGCTCCCTTGCCGCCCGTGGCACCGGGACGTTTGAGGAGATCCCGGCCCAGCTCGTGTTCCGCTCGATCGGCTATACCGGCGAGCCGGTCGGCGACGTTCCCTTCGACGAGCGTCGCGGCCTGATCCGCAACGATGCCGGGCGCGTAACCGACGCGGAGGGCACGCAGCAGGTCGGCGAGTACGTGTCCGGCTGGATCAAGCGCGGCCCGTCCGGCGTGATCGGAACCAACAAGAAGGACTCCCAGGACACGGTCGACCGGATCCTCGAGGACGCGGTCGCCGGCCGTCTGGGTCGGCCCGTCGCGGACGACATCGAAGAGATGATCGCGGCGCAGTGCCCGCACGCGGTCACCTGGGACGGCTGGCAGGCGATCGACGCGATCGAGACCGCCGCCGGCGAGGCGTCGACGCCCGGCCGGCCGCGCGTCAAGCTCACTGAATGGGACGCGCTACGGGAAGCGGCCAAGCGACTGGAGTCGATCCAAGCTCGCCGCTGACAGTGCTCCCGCGCCGCGGGCGATCCCGCCGCCGCTCACTTTTCTTAGCCGCCGTCCCACGGTGTTAGCTTTGTTGGATGGCTGAGGTCGACGGCCGCGGCAGCGCTGGGAGTATTCCCCAACCGGTGCCGACGGCCCGGGCGGCTCGCGAGCCGAATCGATGGGCGGTCTTGGCCCTGCTCAGCGTCGCCCAGTTGATGGTGGTGCTGGACGCGACGATCGTGACCATCGCGATCCCGTCGGCGCAGAAGCAGTTGGGTTTCTCGACCGAGAGCCGGCAGTGGATCGTCACCGCATACGCGCTGGCGTTTGGCAGTCTCCTGCTGCTGGGCGGCAAGCTCGGCGACATCTTCGGGCGAAAGTGGACCCTGGTCGGCGGTCTGGTCGGCTTTTCGATCGCTTCGGCGATCGGCGGGCTGTCCCAGTCCTTCGGGATGCTCGTCGCCGCCCGAACCCTCCAGGGAGCGTTCGGCGCACTGCTCGCGCCCTCCGCGCTGTCGTTGCTGACGGTGACGTTCGCGGGATCTCCCGACCGGCCGACCGCGTTTGGGATCTTCGGTGCGATCGCCGGCGGCGGCGCCTCGCTCGGCTTGATCCTCGGCGGCGCGCTCACCCAGGTCCTGTCATGGCGCTGGTGCCTGTACGTCAACCTCGTGATCGCCGTGCCGACGACGATCGTGGCCTTGCGTCTGTTGGTCAATCACCGAGCTCCGGAGCGGGACCCGATCGACATACCCGGCGCTATTACCTCAGCCCTGGGTCTGTTCGCGCTGGTGTACGGGTTCTCCAACGCCGAGACCCACTCCTGGAGCGCTCCGGCCACGGTCATCGCCCTCGTCGCCAGCCCGATACTCCTGACCGCCTTCGTGCTGATCGAGCGCCAAGCCAAATATCCGTTGTTGCCGCTCCACATCATCTGGAACCGCGCGCGCGGCGGCGCCTACACCACGATCGCCCTCGCGGGCGCGGGCGTCTTCGCCGTGTTTCTGTTTCTCACCTACTTCCTCCAGCAGCAGCTCGGCCTTTCGCCGCTCACCACCGGACTGGCGTTCCTGCCCCTGACCGGCGTTCTGGTGATCACCTCGACCAGCGTGCAGACCCGCGTGATCCAGCACACAGGGGTCAAACCGCTGGTCCTCGTCGGCACCACGCTCGGGGCGATCGCGATGTTCCTATTCACGAAGCTGACGCCCGACTCCACCTACGTCACTCACATCCTCCCGGGTCTGCTCGTCCTTGGCGTCGGGATGGGATGCATCTTCGCGCCGGCGTTCTCGACCGCGACGCTCGGGGTGGAGGGAAGCGAGGCCGGAGTCGCCTCGGCGATGGTCAACACCTCACAGCAGGTCGGCGGCTCGGTCGGGACCTCTCTGCTGAGCACGATCTTCGCCAGCGCCGTCGCCAGCTACACCGTGGCCCACCTCCACACGGTGCCACCGGCCGAGCTGCTGAGCGCCGCCACAGTCCACGGCGATACCACGGCATTCGCGTGGGCGGTGGGAATCTTCATCCTCGACTTCGTGCTCGCCCTGGTGATCCTGCCCGGCCGCTGCGAGCATCTCGTCCCTTCGGTCAAGACGGCTCTCGCTCATCACGCGATCGGCGGCTGCCGCCACTTCGAGCCTGCCGATGTCGCTGCGGTGGAGGTCGGCGCTACGACGGGTGCTGCGGGGCAATGAGCACCGGCCGCTTGGTATGCGCCGCGAGTGCGTGCGAGACGCTGCCGAGCAGCGCGCTGCCGACCATGCCACGGCCGCGTTGGCCGCAGACGATCAACGAGGCGTCGATCTCCTCGGCGACGTCTTCGATCGTCTTCGCCACCGATTCGGTCGCCTCAGCGGTTCGCGCGCTCGCGTTGTAGCCGCGCGCGCGGGCACTCGCGGCGCCTTCTTCGGCGATCTGTTGCGCGATCGTCGCCTCCTCCTCGTCGATCTCGCCTTCGTTCGGCACGGAGACTATGAACGAGCCGGCCCGCGACAACTGCACCGCCGCCGGCATCCAGACGACCAATATCACGGCGTCAGCGGGCTTGATCATGTCCACCACTGCCCTCAGCGCGGTCTTCGACCCGTCCGAGCCGTCGTAACAAAACAACACTGGCTTGTTCACCGTTAAGCCTCCTGTCGCAGCCATCACGCCATCCCGCGTCAGGCTACCTCGCAGCGAGTTGCGTGTCAGCCCGGAGGAGGTCGAGTCGCGACGCGGGCCCGACTAGACCGGGACTCCGACGAGCTGCCGGCATGCACGCGTCTCGACGAGCGACAGCCCCAGGTCGACGGATACGACGTGGCCTAGCTCGCTCGCGAGCTGCGTCCCGACGACCTTGTCGTTCGCGAGGTCGCCGACGAGTGTGCCGATCGCCAGCACGTTTCCGCTCGCCACGCTGCTCGCGGTTCCTTCGATGGCGTCCAGACGCGACTGTAGGTCCGAGCGCAGCTGCTCGATCTGAGCCCGCGCCTGCGCGTTCTGCGCGGCGGGAGGCAGGCCAAGCTTGTCAAGCTCGGTCAGCATGCGACGCGTGGCGCCGATCGCATCCTCGATTCGGGCCGACGGGCCTAAGCCGAGGTCGAGGCTGGTTCCGTCGCGCTCGATCTCGTTCTTCCAGTCGAGGATGTTCGTGCACGTGTTCGTGGCCCAGGCGCTGTTGGCCGCCTCCCGCTGGGCGGCAAGCGCCGTGTCGGAGCCGGCCCGAGCTTGAGCGCCGTTCCCGAGGCTGGGAAGCGAAATCGCGCCGCTGGCGACGGCGACGACCGCGGCGGCCGCGATGCCGAACATCACCAGGCTGACGCGGATCAGCCTGACTGCGACGGGGGTCTCTCGAGCATGGGTGTTGTCGTGCGGCGCGGCCATCGGAGTTGGTGGTCTTACATTGGCCGCGGTTATGAAGAAGTCGCTCAGAAACTCCCTAAAGGCCGATAAGAGCGTCTCGGTAGGATTCGGCTCCGGTGTTCGACTTCGTGTTGAAGCCCGTCCGGTCGGCCCTCCAGGTGCTGAACGAAAACACGGTCAAGCCGCTTGAAGAGACCGAACGCGAGACGCTCGGTGCGGTCAAAGCGATCGAGCACGCGACGCAGTCGATCGAACGCCACGTCGAGGTGATCGAGACCCTCGCGACCTCGGTAGGGCCTTTGACATCGTCCGTCGACCGTCTCAACGAGACGATGCGCGACCTCGTCGAGGTGCTTGGGCCGCTCGCGGCGGTTGAGCACGAGTTTCACAGTGCCGAGCGTGGCGTCGAGGAGGCCGAGCATTTCCTCAGACTGCGCCGGCGCCGGAAGGTCTCCGAGCCCGACACGCCAACGCCGGAGGGCTCGTAAGGCTATCCGGCCAGCACGTCGTGGACGAAGCGGACGACCATCGTCCCGTCGCCGACGGCGCTAGCCACGCGGTTGGCGGCACCCGCGCGTACATCTCCGGCCGCGAAGACGCCCGGGCGGGTCGTCTCGAGCAAGTGCGGCTCGCGGCCCGAGACCGGCCAGCGGAGGTGTCCTTCGTAGTTGCCCGCGGCGGCGCCGCAGAGAATGTAGCCGGCCGGGTCGACCGGGAGCATCCCGGTAATCGCCTCCGTGCACGGATCCGCACCGATCATGACGAACACGGCCGTCGACTCCACCTCCTGAGTGCTGCCGTCGCGCCGGTCGACGAGGGTGGCCGATTCCACGGTCGCCGTGCCGTGCACGGCCACGACCTCGGTCTCGGTCATCACCTCGATCCGTGGCGCGCGCTTGACCCGCTCGACGAGGTAGCTGGACATCGTCGACTTCAGTGTCTGGCCGCGCACCACGACACGCACGCTGCGCGCCTTTGTCGCAAGGTGGACCGCCGCCTGGCCCGCGGAGTTGCCACCGCCGACGACGATCACGTTCTCGTCGCGGCAACGCTCGGCGTCGGTTGCCATCGCCGCGTGATACACGCCCGCGCCGCGGAATCGATCGACGCCCTCGGCCTGGAGCTCCCGCCAACGAGCGCCCGTCGCGACCACGACCGACCGGGCGAGCACGTGCTGGCCGTCATCGAGGTCAACCCGCAGCAGGCCCTCCGGCCCATCGGCCAGCTCAACCGCTCGGTGGAAGCTCGAGAGGATCGCGTCGAAGCGCCGGGCTTGCAGCGTAGCCGCGCGAGTCAGCTCCGTCCCGCGGATCCCGGTCGGGAAGCCGAGATAGTTCTCGATCCGCGTGCTCGTTCCGGCCTGCCCGCCGGGCGCCCAGGCCTCGGCGACCAGCGTGCGCAATCCCTCCGAGCCACCGTAGACGGCGGCCGCGAGGCCGGCCGGCCCGGCACCGAGCACGACCAGATCGAAGCGCTCCGCGTCGACCTCCGCGCGCAGCCGAAGCGAACGCGCAACTTGCGCCGCCGATGGGTTGCGCATCACCTCGGTGGCGTGGACGAGCACGGGCGTCTCCGAGCGTGGGATGTCCAGCCACTCCAGGAAGGCGGCGCTCTCGGGGTCTGTGTCAGCGTCGTACCAGCGGACCGGCAACAGATTGCGCTCGAGGAGATCGCGCACTTCGAACGCCCGACGCGAGCCCCGGGGTGCGATCAGTCGCATCACGCCGTGCCCTTCGGCCTCATCCCATGCCCGCCGCGCCAGCAAAGTGGCGAAGACCTGCTCGCCGAACTCCGGCCACCGCGCGACCATCGCCCGCAATCCCGGCCGATCGAACACAATCACGTCCGTCGGCTCGACCGCCAGACACGCGCTGATCGTCGGCTCGCCGGTGAACATAGCGATGTCACCGATGTAGGTTCGGCTGTCCGCCTGCCCGATGTAAACGTCTTTGCCCGGCTTGCGATCGACGAACTCGACGAGGCCCCGCTCGATCACATAGAACGGCGCGTCCCGCTCGCCATGCTCATAGAGCACGTCCCCCGGCTCAAATCGGCGCCGTTCCCCACGCTTGGCCAGCCAGTGCAGCTTGGCGTCCGACAGGCGCGGGAACAGGACCTCGTCAGCCAGATCGGGAAAGCGCTCACTGCGGACCACCTGCGTCGCCATGCATCCAGCCTACCGAGCCCTCGGTGGCTTCGGGGCTCCGGTCGGCGTGGCTCGATGCGTGGGCAACGGCCGCGGTCCCACCGGGCCGCCCGCTCTACGGCGCGGTTCGAATCAGGCCGCTGACACCCGCGGCGTAGAAGACCGCGAGAGTCGCGGCGAGCAGTCGCACGATCCAGCCGACCACGTAGACCCACCACGGCGTCGTCGCGATGGTGTCGCATACGACCGCGCTCGTCCCGGCGAGCGCAACGATCGGAAATGCGAGATTGAAGCCGTAGTTGACATTCCCGGGGAACGTGCAGTCGGTGAAGCCTGTCTTCGGCGCTGGTTCCGGCAGCTTGATGTAGTGCAGATCCGAGTACAGCAGGCCCAGGCCGACCGCAAACAGCAGCAGAGCGAACAGCAGCCAGATGGCGTTGGTCGACCGATAGCCGTAGCCGATCGTAACCTTCAGCAGCTGCTGGTACCGCCTGCTCCGGGTGTTGAGGTCGCCGCGCGTCACCGTGTCGTCGCCCTGGGCCACCATCAGCGATCGCGCCGACGGGTCGGCGCCGATCGCCTCGTACGCGCTCGCCAGCTGCTGGTAGGGCTGCGGCGCGAAGCTGGCCCACGAGAGCAGCTTGATCCAGTGACCGAGTGGCGTCGGCGGGTTGGCCGACCTGTCCGCGGCGTTCAGAACCTCCGCGTCGCCGCCGCTGATCCACTTGGGGACCGTCGTATAGGTCAGGCCGTCGAGGTCGATCAGATCATTGCGGTCGTCCGTCGGATTCGTTCGCGGACCGAGCGGACTCGTGCCCACGTCCAGGACCAACGCGCCGGCGGTGGCGCGCGAGAGATCGAGGCTCTTGGCCTCCGGCGTGGGCGAATCGCCCCCGGTCACCTGGAGCCGGCAGGACAGCCGCTTGCCGATCGTGGCCCCGGCCAGCGACACGATCCAGCAACCATCCGGCGCTTTCGCCACAAGCCTTCGGTCGAGGACGGCATCGCAGCCGATCTTCGCGTCCCGTGCGTCGACGGCACATCCGGCCTTGCCGGTGGTCTTGGGGATGCTGCTGACGTCGGCGCCGGCCATGGTCAGGTCGCCGGCGATGTTTGCCCGGGCAAGGCAGACGGCTCCGGACTCATCCCGACCTTTGGCGATGAACCGCCCCACATCGCTTTCGCCCAGCCGCGCGTCGCCGTTGACGGTGACACCGTCGGCCATCAATGCAGGCCCGCAGAGGCTTTTCAGGCGCGCCCCCCGAAGATCGAGATGCGTACCGACCGTCGCGTTTGCCAGCCACAGCGCGGCCGCGTCTCCGGGGTCCTGGCGCGACGGACCCAGCGAATTGGAGATCTTCGCGTCGCGGACCGAGAGGCGCCCCGTGATGCTGGCTTCCCGCAGTCGCACAGCTCCCGTAGCATCGAAGCCCCAGTCGAGGTAGACGGCGTGCTTGCAGGTGGCCAGCTCCGCGGACAGCGCCGGACCGCGATCGTTGATCAGTTGGGCGCCGCCGAGCGAAAGCCGGCCGGTGATCGTGGCGCCGTCCAGACAGATCGCGCCCCGGGGATCGGCGCCGGTGGCCGCGAACCGTCCCTCCTCCTCGGTGTCGCCGAGGACGTCTCCGCTGACGGTGAGAAAGTCGGCCATCACCGCCGGGCCGTTCTTACTTGTTATCGTCGCGCGATGGAGGAGTAGGTCACTGCCGACCGTTGAAGTGGACAGCCATACCGCCGCCGCATAGCCGGCTTCCTGAGACGTCGTCACGGCGTGGCTCGCCACCGTCGCGCCGACCAGTGAGACGTGCCCGGTCAAGGTCGCGCCCCACAGGCGGATCGCGCCGTCGGCATGAAACCCGTCATCGAGCAGCGTCGGCCCTTTGACGGTTAGGAGATCGGCGAGCAGCGCCGGGTCGGCACCGCCAGGATGAGTCAACTGGGCTCCCGACATGACCAGCTGACCGCTGATGCTGCCGCTCGCCATACACACCACGCCGAGCGCGCCCGTGCCGCTGGCGCGGAACTCCTGCTCGCCCAAGCGGTCCATCACGACATCCCCCGTCACCGTCAGGAGGTTGGCCAGCAGCGCCGCGCCGCGGTCACTCTCAAGGTGCGCGCCCCGCAATACGAGGCGGTCGGTGATCGTGGCGCCGGTGAGCACGACCGCGGCGTCTGCGCGTGGATCGACCGGTTCAGCAGACATGTCGTCCGTGACTGTCACCTCCGCGCTCTCGAGCGACAAGCCGCCGGTGACGGTCGTGCCCCGTAACCGAACCGGTCCGCGTGCGACGAAGCCGTGATCGAGAAGCGCCCCGTCCTTGATCGTGGCGACCTGGGCTGACAGCGCCGCGCCGTGGTCTCCGGTCAGCTGCGCGCCGCTCAGGGACAGTCGACCGGTGATCGTCGCACCGTCCAGGCAGACCGAACCGCGGCCGCCGCGCGCGGCGAACGGATGCTGGTCCTCGGTCACATCGGCCAGCAGGTCACCGCCGACGCTCAGATAGTCGGCGAGCAGCGCGGATCCATGGTCGCTGGTCAATGTTCCCCCGCGCAGATTGAGGGCGCCCCCGACGTTCGCCTCGATCAGCGACACGGCGGCCGGAGCCCGCCGGGGGGTCGGGCCTGCGCCGGTGCACGTGACGGTTGTGCCCTCGAGCGACAGGCGGCCGTCAACTTTTACCCCCCGGAGTTCTACGGTCGAGCACGTGGCGGTCTCCCCAGACGCGGAAAGCTCCGTCTCGGTCACGCGGAGATCACCGCTCACATGGGCTCTGACCAGCGAAAGGCGCTCGCGTCGGCAAGGACCCTCGAACCGACACTCATCCACCTCGAAGCTGCCGAACTCGGCATCGTCGGCCAGGATCGCCGGCAGAACGCACTGGCGGAGCCTCAGCCACGGGAGCCCGCTGGCGCATAGCAGGAGCTCTCCGGACAGCCGGCATCCTGTCAGCTCGAGCCCGATCTTCCCGTCCGACGGCAGACCATCCAGGTCCAAGGGCCCGTCTATGTAGGCGCCGCAGATGCGGATGCCACGTGGATCGATGCTCGGGGCCGATCCGTCGCCCGTCTGCTTGGCGGTTGCGCCCGGCGTCGGGGCCGCACCCGTCGCGGGCAGGTCCCCGTCCGCCGGCTTGCCTTCGATCAGCAGAAGGCGGATCAGCAGGGGGTTAACCACGTTCGCCCCCCCAAGCCCCATGACCTCGTCCAGGGACTGGGGACACGGCGTCGCGCGCACGCACTCGCGACCCGCGCGCGCGGCTTCCCTCAGATCCGAAGTTACGCCCCCTTCGGCCATCCGGCGCTACTGTAACCGCGAAGCGGCCCTCTCGGGAACTCGTTGCCTGGATCACTCGCGGAGCTAGTCTGGTGGCGTGCCACTTCAGAACCGCGCGACGCCCCTGTCGGATGTGATCGCGACCACCGAGCGAGGACTCGTCTACGGCAATCGCGGGTGTCTTCACAACGACAGTGGGGAGATTCGCCGGCTCTACGCCACGAAGCGATGGATCGCTTGTCGCCTGGAGTTTCGCGGCCGACGCCGGACGCCGCTGATGGCACCGGGCCTGTTCACCGAGCTGTTCTTCCTCGACGAAGCCACGGCGCTGGCGGCCGGACATCGGCCCTGCGCGGAGTGCCGGCGAGCCGACTACAACGGGTTCGTCGAGATCTTCTCGGAGCTTCACCCAAGCGTGCGCGGTGCCGACGCAATCGATGAACAGCTTCACGCGGAGCGGCTCGTCGGGCGGCGTCGGGAGCGCCGCTTCAACGATGTCCGGTACGACGAGCTGCCGGACGGTACATATGTCCTCTACGACGGTAAGCCGTGTCTCGTGCTCGGGCCGCGGCTTCTACCCTGGTCACCTGGTGGCTATCTCACGCAGTTACCACGGCCCGCGAGCGCACGGGCGACAGTGATCACTCCGCCCTCGCTGGTGGCGGTTCTCGGTCGCGGCTGGTCTCCGCTCGTCCCACTCCTTCACCCCAGCGCGACGACCTTGGACTGACGCCGGTCACCGCGCGCTTCGGGTTGCTCCTAGCCGTTGCTGAGGTGCATCGTGGCGACCGTGATGTGCGGCCAGAACACCTGGTTGAAGACGAGGATGACGGTCTGCGAGTACTGCAACTGCAGATATGTCGGTTCCCCGAGCCACGGGTCAAACCGATGCAGCGGCCCATGGTCGCCCTCGAGGTCGAACCGATGGTTGTGATACCGGTGCGGCTCGCCCGGCGCCTTCACCCACTCGAGCCAGAACGTCGCCGCCGCACTCAGCACGTAGCAGTTGTTCTGGGTGCTGGCCGGATAGGAGACGCCGTTGTTATCGGCGACGCCGAGAAACGGGATCTGACTTACCCCAGGGCTCACCGCGTCAGTCGACATCTGGATGGTAATCGACCCGAGGATGTCCTGATGCGCGATGCGATCCTGGAGGACCGAATTGGGGTTGTTGACGATGTTCTGGAAATTGGCCGGATACGGGCCGTTGCTCTGGACGGTGCCCCCGGCGGCCGCGGGCGTCGGCAGCACGTCGTTGGAGATCCGCACCTCGGGCACGATGTGCTCGGGGTTGAAGGGCGGGTTCGGTGGCGACGGCGGGAGCGGGTTTGGCGGATCGCTCGTGAACGGCTGGATCCCGAGACCTACGACGTCGTTGCCCCCGGGCGGTGCGGTCGGACCGGAAGCCGGGATCGGGTTCGGCATCGGGATCGACGGGTTCGGGTAGGTGTCCGGGATCACTGGCGGGCCCGGTACCGGCGTCGCGCTCGGAGCGGTGCCCTGCATCAGCACGTTGACCCCGTGCGGGATGCTGCCCATCCGGACGATGGTCGGGTCGGTCGTCGAGTATCCCTCGACGAGCGAGTTGTCGTTGGCCGGCACGTACATGAACAGTCCGGGCTCGATATGAAGCGCCTGGCCCGCATCGAGGAATCCCGGCTTGTCGTCGTCGCTGACGCGCTGTAGGTAGTGCAGGCCGTACAAGAAGATGTCGTCCTGGACGTGGCCGCTCTGCCCTTGCTGCAGGCCGCGGTTCGGCACCTGGCCGGGGATCACGTGGAAGTCGAACGACTCGCTGGTCTTGTTAAGCATCAGGTACCGCTTGATCGGTGCATCGCCCGCGGGCACATTGATCTCGGCGTCGAAGTTCTGGGGGCGCCACATGACGCTGAAGCCCTTGCCCTTCCACGATCCCGGCAGCGACGCGAGCGGCCCGAGGTTGAGCGCGGTCTGCATCGCGCTGCTGCCAAAGCGCGGCGCGTATAGGCGCTCCCGCTCCTCTTGGCCAGGTTCCTGCCTGCGTGGATCGTCAACGGTGGCCATCACAAACCTCCCTAAGGCTTGGGTATCTATTGGCCGCGAACGGGCGGGCCGCCAGGAGACGAAAGTGAGCACCGACGAGCCCCCGGTCGTGGCATTGCTTGAAGAGGCGCGTACCAGCCGGGAGATACACCGAATCACCGGGGTGTCATGCCACGAGGTAAATCTCGTAGATCACACCGGTGGCCTGGCGACCGGCGACACCGATAAAAACGCCCTTGTTCAGCCAGTCGAGCTGGGGCGCGCCCGTGGCGATCTGAGTGTTCGTGCGAAACGTGTACTCGCTCGGATCGACGTCCTCGCCACGCCCGAGACGGGCGAGCACCTCGGTGCTCCCGTGACGCACGCTACGTGACTGAACGTAGAGAAGATCGCCGGCGTCGGTACGCAGCGTGTAGCGGATATCGCCGAGCGCGGTACCGTCGTGCAGGATGGTCTGCCAGTCGGCGCTCGAGCCCGGAACCAGCGTCCCGCTGAGCTCAGGCCCGGTGAACGTCCCGCCGGTCAGCGGCACGATCCGGCGGTGACCCTGCTCGGTCTGTCCGAGCTCCAGCGGCTCCGCCAGGCTGGCCTCGAGGCGGAAGACGAACGACAGGTGTGGTTCGACCAGTCGGGGATTCATTCCTCGCTCCTCGGTAGCTCCCATGGCTCTCTCCTTTCAGGCTTTCGCAGGTCCAGTCGCTAGTCGTTGCGGGTCATGAAGCGGCCCTTCGGGAACTCGAACTCGCACACTCCGAGCAGCTCGAAGCCGAGCTTTCGGCAGATCGCGGTCGACGGTGCGTTCTCGACGTTCGGGAAGGCGTGCATGAAGCGGTGCTTGCCGTCGACTCTGGCGAGCTCGATCGCCTGCGCGGTCGCCACCATCGCGATGCCGCGGCCCTGGAACTCCGGCACGACCATCCAGCCGGTCTCGTAGACTTGCTCGCCGCGCCATTCGTTGCCCCAGAAGCCGACCGAGCCGACGCCGGCGCCGCTCGCCACCTCGACGATCTTGAACATGCGATCGCCGCCCTCGAGGCTCTCGTACCGTCCCTGACGCTCGCGCAGCTTGTCCGGGCTCTCGGGGCCGCCCAGGTGCTCGGTCATGCGCGGGTCGCCCATCAGCCGCTCGAGGAGGGGCAGGTTGCCGCTCCCCCAAGGCTCGAGGGTCACCGTCGCGCTCACTCCGCGATGCCGGGCGTCAGTGCCCGGCCACCTGGCCGCCGTCGATGTGCAGCGTCTCGCCGGTCACGAATGGGGCTTGCTCGAGGTACAGGATCCCGCCCACGACATCGCTGATCTCGCCGATCCGCCCGACGGGATGAACCTCGGCCAATCCATCGTAGGACGCGTCCATGTCGCTTCTGATCACGCCCAGCGAAACTGCGTTCACCCGGATCCCGCGCGAGGCGTACTCGATCGCGAGCGATCGTGCCGCAGCGACGAGTCCGCCTTTGGTCAGCGCAGGCAGCGCGGCGGGGCGGGAGCTGTCGGCGTTCTCGGCAAGCGTCGTGCTCATGTTGACGATGTGCCCGCTGCCCTGTGCGACCATCGATGGGATCACCCGCTGGGTGATGTGAAAGAACCCCGCGAGGTTGATGCCGGTGATCGCGGAGAAGTCCTCGAGTGTGTAGTCGGTGAACGGTTTGCCGATGTAGATGCCGGCGTTGTTGATCAGAGTGTCGATGCGTCCAAAGCGCGCGAGTGCCTGTGTCGCCACCTGCTCGGCCGTCTCGGGGTCCGTAAGATCACCTCGGACGGTGAGCAGGTCGGGGTCGTCGGAGGGAGGGATCGAGACCGCGGTGGCCACCACTGAATATCCAGCCTCGCGAAACGCGCAGGTGAGCCCGGCCCCGATTCCCCGCGAGGCGCCGGTGACGATCGCGACCTTTTTCGGCATGATTTCAAACGATAACTCAGGCGTCGTGGCGCCAGCTGGCCCCGAGCCGGCGGCCGTCGACCTGCACCGGCTGCGCGTCGAGCAGGATCCACGCGAACCGGCAGGGTGCGTCGCCGCGGTTGTGCCATAGGTGATTGGTCCCGCGCTGCACGATGACGTCGCCGGCCCTGACGGTCACCGTTTCGCCGCCATCGAGCTCCATGTCGCACTCGCCCTCCAGGCAGATGCCGTAGTCGAGGCTCTCGGTGCGGTGCATGGGCGACCGGGTGCCCGGGGCCAGCACGCCGATCCGCAACACCGAGCCCGAGCCCGACCCGAGGATCGTGGTCGCGCTCCCCTGCCGTTGACGGGCGGAAGCCTCATCGCTCAGATCGACCGGCATCTCGTGGGTGGCCCAGAGGTGGAAGAACGTCGCGCTCGTACGGCCCGCGTCCTCGGCCAGAGCCTTGCCGGCGATCTGTTCGTCCGCGGCGATCACGGCTTCGCCGACATCGTCATGGCCGGTCACGATGCGCCGGACGTGGATCTGGCCGAGGTCGCTGTTCATTTGTCCTCTCGATGTGATTCGGAGTCGATTCGCCCGCGCGAGCCCGTTCCGCGTGCCGACTCGATCAGCGCCAGGGTTTCGCGCGCCTCGGCCTCGAGCAGATCCCCGCCCGCAATGATCGCGCCCTCGCGGGCAAAGTGCAGCGCAGCGGCGCGCCCCATCCCGCGGGCGGTGCCAGAGATCAGCGCGACCTTGCCCTCCAGTCTCATGGGCGCACCGCGTCGAACAGCACCTTGCCCGAGGCGCAGCTCGAGAAGCCGCCGTCGACCGGGATATCGGCCCCGGACAGGTAGGAGCTCTCCTCGGACATCAGGAACACCATCAGCGCCGCCACCTCCTCCGGCATGCCGACGCGCCCGAGCGGGGTTAGCGCCTCGTTGGCGCGCCTGAACCCGGCTGGGGCCGACGCCGTCATCGGCGTCTCGATGTAGCCGGGATGAACGGCATTGACGCGAATGCCGCGCGGCCCGAGTTCGAGCGCGGCGACCCGGGTGAGCCCCCGGAGGCCCCACTTACTCGCGGTGTAGGCCGCGGTGTAGTGGGCGGTCAGCCCGGCGACCGACCCGACGTTGGCGATCGAGCCGCCGGCACCCATCAGCGGCGCCAGCGTCTGGACGCCGAGCATCGGTCCGGTCAGGTTGACACCCAGAGTGCGGTTCCACTCCTCGAGCGGGACCTCGGTCAGCGGCACCCGGCTCGTGGTGCCGGCATTGTTGATCAGGCCGTCGACGCGGCCGAACGTCTCGTCCGCCCACTCGGCCAGCGTTCGCCAGTCGGCGGGGTCGGTGACATCCAACCGGCGCGGATGAACCCGGTCCGGCACGTCACTCGCAACGCTCTCCGCGCATGAACGCAACCCCCCACCTTCCCCTACGAGGCTCATCGTGTTCGACCCTCTTCGTTGACACGTGCCCCGCCGCTCGCTAGCTTGTCCGAATCGGGATTCGGAATCGGAGATAGGGAGCACGGCGATGAAGGTGCTGGTGATCGGGGGCGGGATCGGCGGGCTGTCGACCACGCTGGCACTTCGTCGCGAGGGTTTCGACGCGGACGTGGTCGAGCGCGATCCCGAGTGGGGCGTTTACGGGGTCGGCATCATCCAGCCCGGCAACGCACTGCGTGCGCTCGACTCGCTGGGACTGGCCGCGGCGTGCGTGGAAGCCGGCTCGCCCATCCGCGGTGATCGCACCTGGCTAGCCGACGGCGAGACGCCGATCGCCGCCCACGATTGGCCGCCGCTCGTCGACGGGCTGCCGCCCGGCAACGGGCTCACCCGGCCCAAGCTGCACGAGATCCTCACCTCGCGGACGCTCGAGTCGGGCGCGGAGGTCCGCACGGGCGTGACGTTCACCGAGCTCGGAGCCGACCACGACCACGTGGACGTGACGTTCACGGATGGCGAGCGCCGCCGCTACGACCTCGTCGTGGGCGCGGACGGCCTGTACTCCAAGGTTCGCGAGCACCTGTTCGGTCCCGACCTGCGGCCGCGCTTCACCGGCCAGGTGTGCTGGCGCTACAACCTGCCTCGGATCGACGGACTGGAGGAGATCTGGATGTTCTTCGGCCCCAACGGCAGCGCCGGCTTCGTCCCGCTCGGACAGGACCTGATGTACATCCTCGCGATCGAGACGCCGATGCCCGACTGGCAGGCCGCGATCGAGCGCGACGGCGCCGCCGCGGTCTTCCGCGCGCGACTGCACGAGTTCGCCGGTCCCGTGGCGCACGCGCGCGAGCAAATCGTCGACGACGAGGCGATCGTCCTGCGCCCGATCGAGAACATCATCGTGCCGCGGCCGTGGCACCGGGGACGGATCGTGCTGATCGGCGACGCGGCCCACGGCGCAACCCCGCACTGCGGTCAGGGCGCGGCCCAGGCGATTGAGGACGGCATCGTGCTCGCCGAGGAGTTCGCCAAGGGGGTTGCTGTGCCGGACGCGCTCGAGGCGTTCACGGCGCGCCGCTACGAGCGCTGTCGCGCGGTCGTCGAGGGCTCAGAGCAGGTGGGGGAGTGGGAGCAGGACCACTCGCTGCCGATCGACCCCGACGCGACGCGCAACGCAGTCATCATGACCGCCTCAGCCCCAATCTGAACCTGAGGAGATCGAAATGCGGATCGGAAGAGTTGACCACGGTGGGAGCCCGCGCGCGGTGGTGATCGACGGCGACACGGTCAGGATTTTGGAGAACGGCGTCGAGGCGATCGATGTGCTGAGCGTGAACCCCATCGAGCGGGAGCGAATCGCCGGCCGCGTCGAGGCGGAGGTGCCGCTCGGCGCGGCCACGCTCCTCGCCCCGGTCCTCCCCCCGACGATGCGCGACTTCAGCGTGTTCGAACAGCATGTCGAGGGCGTGAGGAAGGACGCGGACCCGAACGCGACCGTCCCGCCAGTCTGGTACGAGTCGCCCTTCTGCTATTTCACCAACCCCAACGCGCTGACGGGTCCGGGGGACGAGATCCCGGTGCCGCCGGGATGCCGGCGGCTCGACCTCGAACTCGAGGTGGGCGCGGTGATCGGCCGCGCCGGGCGTGACCTGACGCCCGAGGACGCCGGCGAGTACATCGCCGGCTACACGATCTTCAACGACTGGTCCGCGCGCGATCTGCAGATGGCGGAGATGCGCCTCGGTCTTGGGATGTGCAAGGGCAAGGACTTCGCCAACACGCTGGGGCCGTGGATCGTTACGCCCGACGAACTCGAGCCCTATCGCGACGGCGACCGGCTCGACCTGGAGCTCCGCGCCGAGGTGAACGGGAGCGCGCTCGGAACCGACACGCTGGCGAACATGGCCTGGAGCTTTCCCGAGCTAGTCTCATACGGCTCGCGCGGCACGTGGGTTCGCCCCGGGGACGTGCTCGGTTCCGGTACGTGCGGGAGCGGCTGCCTACTCGAGCTGTGGGGCCGGCGCGGCCGCGAGGAGCCGCCGCCCCTCGTGCCCGGCGACGTTGTGTCGCTCCACGTCGAGGGGATCGGCACGCTCACCAACACCGTCGTCCCCGGCGTCGAGCCGCATCCGCTGCCCCGAGCGCGAGCCGGTCGGCGGGCGCCGCGATCGGCGGTTTGATGACCGCGGTCCGCCCGCCCAAGCAGCGTCGCAGCCGCGAGTCTTACGAGCGCGTCCTCGATGCGGCCTTCGCGCTGCTCGAGGAGAACGGGTTCGAGGGGCTCACCGTGCAGGAGGTGGCGGCGCGCTCGGGCGTATCGGTCGGCGCGATCTACGAGCGGTTCGGCAACAAGGAGACGCTGCTGCGCGCGGTCCACGCGCGAATGATGGAGTCGATGTCGGAGGCGCACGCCGCCGCCGGGGATCCGGAGGCGCGTGTGGACGGAGCGGCGGCGGCAATCGTCGCGGTGGTCGCCGGGACGGCTCGGATCATGAACGAGAACCGCAAGGCGCTGCGCGCGTTCATGCACCTCGGCGCGGTCGACGAGGTGATCTCCGCGCGTGGCTCGGAGGCCAGCATCGCACTGAGCAAGACGTTCAAGCGCGCCCTGTTGCCGTATGCGTCGGAGTTCCGCCACCCCGACCCGGACACCGCACTGGACGTGGCGTTCCGGGTCGCGTATTCCACGCTCGCGCGGCAGGTCATGTACGGCCCCGTGTTCGAGTCCGATCGACGCTTGAGCTGGAAGCGGCTGGTCGATGAGCTCGGGGCGCTCTGCGCCGTGTATCTGCTCAGCGCGCCGGTGATCTAAGCCCGACCTAGGAGAAGAAAGATGGCCTTGTCCCTTCTGTCTCAGCTCGCCCATGTCGAGCTGGTCACGCCCACGCCCGAGGAGTCGCTCGTGTTCTGGACCCAGGTGGTCGGCTTGGAGGAAACGGCTCGCGCCGGGCAGTCGGTGTACCTGCGCGGCTGGGGGGATCGCTTTCATCACACGCTGGTCTTGACCGAGGGTGTCGCCGTTGGGCTCGGGCACATAGGGTGGCGGGCCGCCGGGCCGGAGGAGCTCGAGCGGGCCGTCGCCCGGCTGTCCGCCGCCGGCGCGGGAGAGGGCTGGGTCGAGGACTCGGTCGGCCACGGGCGCGCGTTCCGCTACCGCGCTCCCGGCGGTCACCTGCACGAGGTCTTCTGGGAGGTGGAGCGCTATACGCCGCCACCCGGTATGGAGTCACCGTTCCCGAACCGGCCCCAGCGTTACCTCCCCCGCGGCGTCGCGGCTCGGTGCATCGACCACGTGACGATCACCGCGGCGAATCCGCGGGGTGATGCGGAGTGGTACCGCGACACGCTCGGGCATCGCTTCATGGAATACACGGTGATCCCCGACCGCCCTGACTTCCCGGTGTTCTGCATGACCACTGTGTGCGAGCGGGGGCACGACCTCGGGATCGTGTGGGATCCGACGCCGGTTCCGGGCCGCGTCAACCACTTCGCCTACTTCGTCGACTCGCGCGAGGAGCTGGGGCGCGCCGCCGACGTGTTCCTCAATCAGGACGTGGCCATCGAGTTCGGCCCCGGCCGGCACGGGATGGGCGAGCAGGACTACCTCTACGTCCGGGATCCCAGCGGCATGCGGGTTGAGATCAACGCCGGCGGCTATCGCAACTACGAGCCCGACTGGGAGCCGGTCCGTTACATGCCCCAGGACGGTTCGAACGTCTTCTACAAGAACCTGGCCATGCCGCCGTCGATGTTCGAGTCTTTCCCGCTCGTCCAGGCCCCGCCGGAGGAAGAGCGAAGCGCGCAGGACAGGACCGGCCTGTTCGTCTGATGACCGCCGCGGACGAGACCCTTGACGCCGGCAAGGCCTGGCTGCTCACGCGACTCGATGTCGGCGCGCACCCGCTCGACGGTCTCGACCCCGAGGCGGCGCGTCGCACGGTCGAGGCGCTGACTGGTCTCGGCCCCGAGCCGTGGACGACCGCGTGGGGCGGCTTGGCCGACGACTTCGCGTCTCGCGCACGGGCGGCGATCGACCCGGCACAGGAGCACGAGCTCTGGTTCCAGGCGTACCGAGCGGCGTTCATGGGGCGCTACCCCGTGCCCAACCACCCGCTCAAGGAACGCGAGTATGTGCGCGCACGTGAGTTCTTCCTCGCGGCCGCAGCGCTCGAGGATCCGCCGCTCGAGGTGGTCGAGCTTCCGTTCGAGGGTTCGAGGCTTCGCTTCTACCTGACGCGCCCGGTTCAAGGGCCGGAGCGGCCGCCGGTGACGATGGTGTGGGCAGGGATCGACACCTGGAAGGAGGAGATGCACGTCCGGCTCGGCGCGCTGATGCGCTCGCGCGGGTTCGCTGTGCTCCTCGTCGACATGCCCGGCGTGGGCGAGTCGCCGGTGTTGGCCGAAGGCGACGCCGAGCGGCAGTGGACCCCGATCTTCGACTGGCTCGAGACGCGCGAGGACCTCGACGGCGCCCGGTGTGCCGCGATTGGCGGCTCGTTTGGCGGCTACTGGGCGATGAAGCTCGCCTACACCCACCGCGACCGCCTCAGCTGCGCGGTCAACTGGGGCGGCGGCGTGCACATCACGTTCACCCGCGAGTGGCAGCAGCGCTCGCGCAACGCCTCCTCCTACCTGATGGACCTGATGCCGGCGCGCGCCCGGATCTTCGGCGGCGAGACCTTCGAGGACTACGTCGCCCGCTGCCAGGAGCTATCCCTGCTCGATCAGGGCCTGCTCGACCAGCCGAGCGCGCCGCTGCTCCTCGTCAACGGCCGCGACGACGTCCAGAACTCAATCGATGACATCTACCTGAGCCTCGACCACGGCGACCCCAAGGCGGTACGTGTATTCGACGGCGGTCACATGGGCGAGGGCCCGGTGGCGCCGACGATCGCCGATTGGGTGACCCAGATGCTCGACGGCGGTCGCCCGCGCGCGCGGTAACCGAACTACCGGACCTCGACTCGCCGGTCCCCTATGCCCAGCGCCGACGCGAGGGCGGTCCACTCCGAGCGCGGTATCCCGGCCACCCCTGCGGTTTGCAAGCAAACATGGTCGGCGCCGGCCGCCAGGTGTTGGCGCGCCACGGGTGAGATCTCGTCGGCACTGCCATGGGGGACGACCGAGTCGATCAACCTGTCGGACCCTCCTCCGGCGATGTCCTGCTGGGTGAAACCGTGGCGTAGCAAGTTGTTGGTGTAGTTACTGAGTCCAAGGTAGAGCGACGCGAAGGCCCGCGCCTTCGCTCGAGCCGACCCGGCGTCACCGTCGAGCACGCACGCGAGCTCTGGGGCAAGCATCGGCATCTCCCCGAGGAGACCACGCGCTGCTCTGGTGTGTTCGACGGGAACGAAGTATGGGTGGGCACCTAGTGAACGTTCCGCGCTGACCTCGAGCATCTTCGGACCGAGCGCCGCCAGGCAGCGTCGGGTGCGCGGGACCGGAGCGGCTGCGCGGTCGAGGCCGTCAAGAAACGCCTGCATAGCGGTCAGCGGCTTCTCGTAATGGCTCGTGGCCTCGGGATGACCGATACCGATCCCGACCAGGACCCGACCAGGAAAGCGGGCCTCGAGCTCAGCGAAGTCGCGCGCGACCAGTTCTGGGTCGCTCGCCCAGACGTTGAGGATCCCGGTCGCGACCACGATGCGCCCGGTCGCCTCGAGCAGGGGCCCGAGCGCCGGCAACTGCGGAGAACCCCCCAGCCAGAACGTCCCGAACCCGAGATCCTCGGCCAGGCGTGCCGCCTCGCCGGCGTTCTCTTCGCCGATTGCGCGATAGGTCGTCCACACGCCGAACTCACCGAGCTGCACCTCCATAGCTTTGCAGAAGGGGACGACGGGCGAGCAGCTTCTCCTTCGTCGTTAAGCAGTGACACGACGTCACGAGTGTGCCCAACGTCACAGATGCGGTCACTTGCGCCTGCCAACCTCATCGCGGTAATTCGACCTATTGAGTAGCTCCCGTCGGTGCGGGGGCGACCGGCGATCCGGACCCGAGTTTGGTGTTCCACTCGGATCGATTGAGCGAGTTGTGCGGCTAAAAAGCGGGCCGCCAACCGGAGCGACCGCAAGCAGCTCCTATGAGGGTTCGCCTGTGGTCGCCAGAGCCTGACAGTTAGCTCTGCACTCGGCCGGTCGAGAAAGGCAGAAAAGGAGGCCCTCTCGATGAGGACCATCGCACTCGGGCGCACAGCGCGCCATATTTTCGTTGGCGCGGGCGCGTTGTTGCTCGCAATCCCGGCTATGGCGGTTGCGCTACCAGTCGGGCCTTTTTCGTCCCTAACGGGCGCGAGGCACACGGACTGGGTGAGGGCTGCCCGTGCGGTTACGCCGCAGCGTCGCTTCACTCGAACGGCGCTGGAGCGCGGGTGCGGAAAGCTATTCAGCGTCAAGATGGGCGAGGGCGCCGCCAATCTGAGCTATTCCGGTCACGGCCAGGCGAGCCAGCACGCGCTAGGGGTGCTCAGGTACATCGAGCGCTGTCAACGCGTACCTGCGGCCGAACGCTTCGTCAGAGGCTATGCCCAATTTCAGGCCCGGCGCCACAACGCGCGCGTCTTGGCCTGGCAGGCCTCGGCCGCGGCGCAGGCGTCGCCGGCGGAGCACTCCGGAGGGAGCGCTGGCTGGGCGATTCCGAGCTCGGTGGTGCAGTGTGAATCGGGCGGCCGGAACCGCCGGCCAAACTCAGCTGGTGCGTCTGGCTACTACCAGATCATCCCCGGCACGTGGCAGGCCTACGGTGGGGGTAAGTACGCGCCGAGTGCCTACCAGGCGACCGCCCAGCAGCAGGCGGTGGTCGCAGCACGAATCTGGGACGGTGGCGCGGGCGCCAACCAGTGGGTCTGCGCCGGCGGTAGGTGACTCGGGCGGGCCCGCCGGCTGCGTTAGGCGCGCGTCACCCTTAAGCGGGTGTGCATCCCCATCATCAGATGGCCGGGTAGCGAACAGTAAATCTCGTACCGTCCCGCTTTGAGGTGCCAGGTGCCCTGGCTGACCTGACCCGATGGAGTGATCCTGACCGCACCGAGGATGGGTCCGACCATCTGGCCGCCGGCGTCCAGCCTGCGGATCCGCAGATCGTGTGAGTCCTGACCGCGGTTCCACAACTGCACGATCACGGTGCCGGCGGGCACCGAGGTCCGCGACGGCCACAGCGACCACTCCTGTGCGTACACGAGAAGGTGGGCGGGAGCCGGCGGGCGCGCGGCCAACGCGACGCCGCCCACCGGAAGCCCGGCGGCAAAGAGGCAGAGGAACAGGGTGATGAGGCGTCTCATGCCAGCAGTTGGTAACGCGGAAAGCTCGCCGCGCCCGGGATGACGGCGGCGGCATCCTGATCGAACCACTGTTCCAGCAGCGAGCAGTAGACGCCGCGATAATCGACGTTCTCGCGCTGGTTACCGTTCTGATCGAGCTCGTTCAGCGGCGCGAACTCACCAATCAGCCCGCCGTTCACGCGGCTGCCGATCAGCAGCGACGCACCGGCGGCGCCGTGATCGGTGCCGTCCGAGCCGTTCTCCTGAGCGCGGCGACCGAACTCCGACCACACGTGCACCAGCACGCGACCGTCGACGCCCCGCGCCTCGAGGTCGGCCTGGAACGCCGCCAGCGAGTCGGCCACGAGCTTGACCCCGGAGTCGAAGGTCGGCTCCTGCCCGGAGTGGGTGTCGAACTGCGTGTCGGTGGTGAGCGCCACGCACTGCAGCGGGACGCCCCCCGCGATCATCGCGGCAAGACCCGCGAGACGCGCCGGCAGGTCCCCCGTGGAGGCCGTCGGGTAAGTCACGGAGCTGCCATAAGCCGCGCCGGGGTTCGCGTTCGTACCCTGGTTGCCGCCGCTGCCACTCGAGGGGTGGAACGGTTGCAGCGCCCGGCGGACGATGCCCACCTCCGACGCCGCGCCCGCCACCTGGGCGATTGCCCGGTCGTGGGAGAGTCGCTGGATGTCGCCCAGTAAGGACGCGGAGTCGAGCGCCCACTCGACCGCGTCGCCCCACACGCCATTCAGATAGACGGCGAAGTTGTTGGGCTGATCGATCGCCGCCGTCGGATTGTTGGCGGTGGCGAGCGTCGGGTTGATCTGACCGTCCATGGAGAGTCCCTGGAACGGGTTGGTGGCGTCGCCGGCCACGTCCAGGTAGCGACCCATCCATCCGGTAAGAATGGAGGCGTCGGTGGCGCCCACCTCCCAGTAGTGGCGTGAGGTGAAGTGGGACATGTCCGGGTCGGCGTAGCCGATGCTCGGGAACACTGCGACCTTGCCGTTGTTGTGGAGGGCGGCGAACGAACTCGCGGACGGGTGCCAGGTGAGGGTTGGCTCTTCGCGCAGCGGTGTCCCGGAGCCAGGCGCGACCGCGAGCGTCGGGCGCAACTGCTCATACAGCGGGTCGCCGGCCGGCGCCAGCAACGACAGGCCATCGATGCCGCCCTGCATGAACAGCGATACGAGGATCGGGCTGCCGGCCGTCTGGAGCGCGGCCGCCCGCGCGATCCCGTCACCGAGCATCCGGTCGGTCAGGCCGAGGCGCCCGGCCCCATACACGGTCATCAGGCCGCCTGCGGCACCCGCCAGGAACCGCCGACGATCGATTCCCACGCCGGCGGGGATCGGCATCCGCGGGTCCCATTCTCGGGCAACGGGTGGCTTGCCGGCAAGCACGCGGCGTATGGCCTGCGCGCGTGAGAATCCGTCGCAGTGCCCTTCCGGAGCCCGCGGCACGCGCGGATCGCGCCGCGCGGTCACGCCGTCATCCAATCCGGCGTCATCGGGATCAGGCTTCGTAGGGCGTTCTGCCGGAGCTGGCGGAACGTGACCTGCTGCCATTCCTGAGTCTGGCCGCGGGCGATCTGCCGTCCCAGCGCGATCAGATTGTGCTGGGCCGTTTCGGACAGAGGGCGGCCTCCCCAGAATTCAATCGCATGCCGATAGGCCTGCTTGGCGTTTTCCCTCATCCCGAGCGGATACGTCTTACCGCTCAGCGTATGGTTCTGGAGCGCAACATCGACCGCTTCCAGTCGTCCGGCCCAGCGCGAGGTGTCAAGCCATTGGGCGTAGTTCCAACCCGATACGTTCGGCGGCTGGAAGAGCACCTGCCCGGTGAGACCCGCGACCCAGGTCCAGCTAGTGGTTGTGATCGTCTGGCGGCTGCCCCGGAGCAACCCGGCCGTCCACACCACCGGCGGTGTGACCAGTCGCGGCCCGTCGTAGAACAGGGGGTGACGAAGGATCGCCTCGATCAGGGGCCCGATCTCGTAATTGCTGCGGACGTACGCGCGCTGGAGTGCGTGCGCGGTCGCGCGCGGAAGCTCCGCGCCGACGAAGTAGTCCCACATCTTGCTGACCAGGAACGAAGGATGCTCAGGGTGCGTGACCGCCAGTCGGCAGCTGTCGCGCCAGTTGAATCGTCCGCGATGGCCGAAGATCCGCTTCATCCCGTCGTCGTGGAGGCTCGGCTCGAACCGGAAGTTGATCGGGCCCTGCTCTTCGCTCCAATCGTTGGTCCAGCCGGTCAGGGCTCGCGAATTCTGATGAACGTCGTCCTGGTCGTAGCCGCGGTCGGCACCGAGCGTGAACAGCTCGAGCATCTCGCGGCCGTAATTCTCGTTCGGGCTGTCCTTGTTGTTGGTATTGCCGTTCAGCCACAGCAGCATCGCCGGGTCGACGGTCACGCCGAGCAGGAGTTGGTGGAAGTTACCCAGCGCGTTTCGGCGCATCATCCAGTTCTGCTTGATCATCAACCGGGCGTTCGACGCCTCCTCCGAGGTCGCGAACCAGCTGTGCCAGATCAGTGTCATGCGCTCCACCAGCTGGTGGTCGGAGCGCACCATCCGATCTAGCCACCAGCAGTGGTCATCGCCCCAGGTGTTGATCGGGTCAAGCGGCTCGCCGTGATCATCGTGCGGAGCGGCGCCGATCAGGCGGGCGGCTCCGGCCGGCCGTGTGAGCGAGGCGACGGCACCATCCATCCCCAGGCTCGCCAGCCGCTCGGCGTCCCCCGGGCGCGGCCCGAATCCAGCCCGCCACAAGAGTCGGGTGGCTTGCTCCTCGGTGAATTTGCCGCGATAGACGGCAACCGGAGACGGATCGAGCGAAGGCAAGATCAGGTTTGGTCAATTATTGGCAGGCAGCCCTACGTGCAACTACGCGGCTCGTGCGACAGCAGGGCAGCTTACGGATTCCTGATCCGGATCGAGCCACTGCAACGCATCTCGCTTTAAACCCGACGCTGGTCCCAGCTTGGCTGCGAAGGACCCACGCCGACCGCCTGCTTGCCGTAAGCGCCGGGGGCCGCGCTACGTCCTGGTGCCTCCCATCCGGCCACGATTCCAGGCGTCACTAGACCGCGGACTCTCACGAGACGCGAAGAGGCGCGTGGTCATCACTGCGCTCCGCGCCGCACCGCCCAGATCCGGAAACAGCCGGTGGCTGGTGATACCCATCATATGGAGCTCGGCCAAGCCACGAGCGGCGTCTCTCGCCGGCACCGACATCTGGGTGAGGCCGACCCCCTCGAACTGCACGTTCTCGACGTGCTCCTCCAACGTCGCAAATGGCGTCAACGCGCGAGTGAACCGCCCGCCCTGCTGACGAAGGCGCGGATTCTGACGGCCCGGGATCGTCACGATCGACACGCCCGTCTCCGCACTCCAAGCCGGACGATCAGCGTGTTGGCAGCTTGGATATGCCCGTCGCTCGGTGCCGCGATTCCGGTCCCGAACTCGCCACGCCCGAACGGCCGCAGCGCCGCAGCGTGGCGTGCCGAGTTGAACGCCTGTGAGCGCAGCCACGGCTCGTAGACGGGGAGCAGTGGGACCGTCGTTTGCGGCGACGCGCCGGACCTTGCGCGGACCGAGGGCGATCGGCGCTCCGCGCCGAGCTGATGAAGCTCAACGAGCCATTGCGCGCGGCGGCGGTCAACGCCACGCGGGAGCCGACCCCGGCGAACATCGGGCAGCTGCTTACGCTCAAGGAGCGGGCGCACCGTTGGGTGCAGGACATCGAGCGGGTCTGGAACTTCTACTTCGAGCTCTTTGGCCAGCGTCAGTCTCGCTACGGCACCTGGCTCATCGGGTGTGACCGGATCGCGCTCGACTGCTTCCAGGTGGCGTTCCGCGGGATCGCAATCGCGCGGACGATCCCGGCGCCGCCTCCGTTTGCCTATATGAAGACGGGCTTTTCGCCCGCGACCTATCGGCGCGGCGTGCTCCTCAGCCGGATCGGGCGGTTGCCGAACCCGTTCCCGCTCGTAGAGCTCCCCTATCACCGGCTGGTGAACCCATGGACGCTCGGCGCCGTCCTGCACGAGGTCAGCCACAACCTCCAGAACGACCTCGGGCTCGACCGAGCCGTGCCGGCGAAGATCGCGCGCCGCCTGAACGAGCGCGGCCATCCCGCGAGCGTCGTCCGGACATGGACCCGCTGGAACCGAGAGACCTTCGCCGACCTGAGCGGACTGCTCCTCGGCGGCCCGGCAATCGTGGCGTCGCTGATGGACGTAATCGGACGCTCGCCGGCCCCGACGTACCGCTTCAACCCGCAGGGCGTCCATCCGACCCCGTATCTGCGGACGCTGGTCAGCGTCGAGCTTCTCAGACGAATGGGATTCGGCGCCCAGGCCGAGCGCTACGACCACGCTTGGCGACGTCTGTATCCAGACGCTCGTGGAGCGATTCCCACCGAGTTCCTGCGCGCATTCCCGACGTCCTGCCGCGACGTCGTCGATGTGATCTGTTACTCCCCGTACAAGTCGCTAGGAGGGCGCAGCCTGAGCGAGGTCTACCAGTTCGAGCCGAAGGATCAGGTGATGATCGAGGAGGCCGCGCGCCGACTTGCCGCCGGGACCGACCCGGGCGTCGTCCCCGCCCGGTTCCTGATCGGGGCAGCGCGCGTGGCGATCGACCGCCGCCTCGCCCGCCCCGGGGTGATTCACCGCAACTTCTACACCGAGCTGGCGCGCCGATGACCCTCGCCGACGCCATCGAGCAGCTCAGTATCGGCACCACCCGGCTTGCCGATGTCTTGTCCGCAGTGCGCGCGACGGTGTCGGAGGACCTTCCCGACGAGACATCGACGTTCGCCGTCGAGGATCTCGGTGACACGCTGATCGAACTCGCCGGCGAAGCGACGACGCTCCGGGACCGGGTTCGATTTCACGCGGAACGTTCGGCGGACTCGTCGCGCTCGGACATCCTGCGCCTCGTGGCGCTCGCTCAAGGCGCGCTCAACGACATCGCGGATGGGCTCGCCGACCGCGTCTTGGCGTGTGAGCAATTGGCCGAGTTCGAACGCGTGGCTCGGCGCCGCGACGACCGCTGGCGGTCGTGGTGGTCCGTTGCCGAACGAGGGCTGGCCGAGTGCGAACCGGCGGTCCGGCAGGTGCGCGACGAGCTGTTCGTCTGTTGGCGTGAGCTCGTCGAAACTTCACCAGTGACCGCGCGGGCGGTAATCAGCGCTCCCGACACGAAACCGTAGGAGGCCGATAGCGATGTCCACGATCAGGAGTCTTTCGGTCACCTCGAACGGTGTGATCACGTTCCGCTGGGAGGGCACAGGGGAGACGCTGAACCCGACCGATGCGACTGCATACCAAGGCGGCACCGTCAGCGGGACGGGGGCGCAGCCGACCAACGGTGGACAGCCGCCGCTCAACCTGACGGGCTGGACCGCAGCCGTGGTTCCGCTCGTGCCCGGTCGAACCCCGTATTCGAAGTGATTCTCGCGCCTCCGGCGACCCCTGGCATCGCGTTCCAGACCGGACTGCCCGTCGTGAGCTCGTTTTCGCTGGCAACGACGGGCGGCGGTGCACAACCAGCAATCTTCCCTGCGACGGCGACGGTCGACGCGCCGTACAGCCAGGTTGTCAACGCGATCACCGGCCCGGCCGGGGTCAAGCAGGACCTCGACCTCCTCACTGGCTTTCCGCTTCAGGTCTATGACAGCTACAACATGCCGTCAGGCGGCGGGGGCGGTGGAGGTGGCGGAGGGGCAAGCGCGGCGCCGACGGCGCGGGCGATGATCGACGCCCAGATGAAGGCGGTGCTCGGCCGCTCGACCGGAACCGGCGGTGTCACGGGAACCCTCGCCGCCCTCGATCGGTCGTTCCAGCCGGTCGTCGCCGGAGGCGTGGACACCTGGGTCTGGCAGCCGCAGTCCTACGCCGTCCAGAGCGATATCGGTGCCGGCGTGACCGGTGAGCAGGCGAGCCTGGCTCGGCTGGCGAGCACAGTGGGCGACGAGATCCTGCCGCTGATCAGCGGCCTGGCGCCACTCGTCCCGGAGGCCAAGGTGAACCCGGACGAGATTGCCGCAGCGAAATCGGTCATCGCTTCGAGCTGGCCAGGCTTCGTCAACGAGCTCGGGACCGACGGTGGTCCGCGCATCAAACGGGCGGCAAGTCTGCTCGAGGATGCATCGAGGTCGCTGGTGAATCTGGGGATCCTCCTCGCAATGTACGTCTCGAAGACGAGCATCAAGAACATCTACCCGTGGCCTCCGGGCGTGGGCGGCGTCCAGGTTCGTGTTACTGCATTTGATTGGAAAAACCCCGGAGTTCCTGTGTCCGGGTGGCCGGCGCCGAGCCGCGTCAACGTGGTCACGGGTGATGACGAGGCCAACTACACGAACTTCGTGATCGCGTCGGACCGGATGCAGATGGTCATCGGCAGGTTTGTGGCGCTCTATTACATCGGAGGTCAGGTGCCGAGCAGCGAAGATCGCGGCTTCCTGGTCGTGCTGCTTCAACGTGCGCTCGACACCACCGGGGAGGCGGCAGACGCGGCATATGCCGCGCTCGATTCAGTCAACCTGGGCACAGACGAGCGCGCGGTCATCTTCGTGCCAGGTACCGACCCCTCGGCAGCCGCCGCCGGGACTGCCCCACCCTATGCCGGCACGCTCAGCGTCGAGGACATCCTCTCGTGGGCTCAGAGCTTCCCGGCGCAGGAGGCCTCGCCGCTGCTTCAGGACGCCGGGAACGTGGGGATCCAGTCGGTCGAGCGGCGCGCCAAGGACATTCGAGACGCGGTTAAACGACTGCAGGCGTTCGCGCCGTCAGGCCCACCCGGGCTCGCCCACCCGTGGGTGACGTACGCACTGCGGATCCTTCGGGATGCGCTCGACGACGTCGTGTCGTACTCGAGTAACCAGAACCTCAAGTACGCGCTGCCAACGGCACCCTGATCGAGGAGCTAGGAGAACACCATGGCATCAGAGCGTGAATACGACCAACGGCTCGGCCAGTTCGCGGCGCTCCTGCAGACGATCTCCGACAGGCTCGGCTCGAGCCTGATCGCCGACCCGACGTTGCAAGACGAACTCGTCGGCCAGATCGAGTCGCAGCTGCAGGCGTGGGAGACGACCGATAGCGCTACGGTGCCGCCGCCCGACGGAGGTCTCGGGCAGCTGGCTGGCGTCGGTCCGGACTCGGCCCAGGATATGGGCGACACCCGCATGGTTCAAAGTGTCATGCCCTACGACGACCAGGTTGCGTCGGAGCGCATCATCGCCGTCGGCGATCTGTACTACATCTTCCAGCACGAGAAGATCGGCGTGTTCCGGGTCGTCCAAAAGCTGCAGGATCTGTTCCGCGCCGGCGCGGTAAGGCTGTCCGATGGCGACGGCGCGTTCCGGCTCTATCAGTTCGATCGACGCGAGGTCCTGCGCTACACCAAGCGCGAGCGGCAGATGGCCTACCGGCGGGCGTTCGGCTATGGGCGCGCGCCCGTTGTACGTGACTCGCGGCCGAACAGCGACTTCCATCCACTGTTCGCACAGTTCGTCAACCAGGTGACCCTCTACTGGCGTGACAAGCGGATCTCGGACGTGATCCGCGAGCGCGCTAACGATCCGGCGTTTGGGTCGATCGCCGTTGTGCGCCGAGCCGGTTTGGACCTCCGGAACAACCTCAAGTTCATGTCGTTCGGCCACCTCAACGTGTTGCGCGTCGAGGTAATGCAGATTCTCGAGGAGGCCTTCCGGATCCTCGACGCACCCGACATCAAAAACCTGTTCGGCGCCGCCGACCCGTGGGACGTGGTCGAGGAGGTCCTGGTCCGGTACTTCAACGAACGGTTGGTTACCTCACCGCGCCAGCGGATGGCCGTCACCGGGCGCAACTTGCTCCGCTGGCTTGCACAGCCATACATCCTGGATAGCGCTCGCGGGCCGTTTGAGACCATGCTGCGCGACGTCGCCGAGGACGCGGAGGAGTGGCTGACCAGTGCCCAGTCGCTCGGGCTCGCCGTCCGGACTGGGACCGACGGATTGCTCCCATGGGATCGCGTCGGGCAGCCGCTTCCGACCCGGCCTGTGAGTACCGCGCTCAGGCCGCGACGTAATGGGACCGGACCCAGGCGTCGTCCAACGGTAGTCCGCTGAGTCAAGATGCCTGCTACCGACGGCCCGCTCCGTGCCCTGGCAGCGAGCCGGCCGCGATGGATCCAGCACCTCGCTGAGTTCGTCAGCATCCCGAGCGTCAGCTCCGAGCACCGGCACGCTGAAGACGTTCGCCGGGCCGCCGCATGGCTGAAGGCTCGCCTGCGGGAGGCCGGAATCCCGAGCACTTCGCTGATCGAGACTTCGGGCGCGCCCCTGGTGTGGGGTGAGTGGCCTGTGAGCCGGGGTGCACCAACCGTGCTGATGTACGGGCACTACGACGTCGTTTCCCTGGCAGCGAGCGATCGTGGAGCTCGCCGCCCTTCGTTCCGGTCAAGCGCGGCCAGTTCATGTACGGACGTGGTACCTCCGATGACAAAGGGCCGCTGCTGACGCAGCTGGCCGCGGTGCAGGCGTGGGCCACCGCGTCGGGGCAGCCGCCGGTCAACATCCTGTGTCTATACGAAGGCGAAGAGGAGGTTGGAAGCGATCACCTGCGGCAGTTCCTACGCGCTGGTCGACTGCCATTGCGCCCGACCCGCCGGGTCGATGCAGTATTGGTCTGCGACACGCGCATGCTGGCTGCCGGGCGGCCCGCACTGGTAGTCGGCCTTCGGGGGGCCCTCACGGCCGAGATAGAAGTACAGGGTTCCTCACGCGATCTTCACCCCGGGGCGTTCGGCGGACTCGTGGCCAATCCGTCGCACGAGCTGGCAGCGCTCGTCTCGAGCCTGCACGACCGAGACGGCCGCGTCGCGATCGACGGCTTCTATCGGGATGTCGAGTCGCCGACGCCCGTGCACCGCGACCCGGCGGCCGAGCGTTTGGTGGCCCGGCAGCTGCTCGCACATGCGGGGCCTGGGTTGTCAAAGGGAGAGCGTGGCTTCACCGCGTACGAGCGCGGCGCGCTGCGCCTGGTCCCGAGCCAGGATCCACACCGCGTCGCGCGACTACTCGACCGACACCTCGCTTCCCGCTCACGCAAAGGCGTTAGCGTTCGAACGACGTTCTCTAAGCCGGCGCGACCGGTGGCGATCGCGCCGCGTCAGGCTGCCATCTCGGCTGCCGAGCACGCGCTCCGCGCCGGGTTTGGACGCTCACCGGCGCTTCTGCGCTCGGGGGGCACCATCCCCGTGGTCCAGATGTTCGCCGCGCGGGTCGCGGTTCCCGTGCTGATGGGATTCGCCCGGCCTGATGACGGGATGCACGGGCCCAACGAGCGCGTCGATCTGACTGCGCTCGCGGCCGGCGGGCGGAGTCTCGTGCACTTCCTGTATCTGATGAGCGGCCGGGGGACCCACGCGCGCCGCTCTGGACAGGTCCGATCGTATGCGACCCCCAACTCATTCCGTTGACGTGCTCGAGGGGCAACCTCTGGCACATCCCCGCAAGAAGGAGACACCGCCATGGCCATCAACTACACGGCAATAAACCCGCTAACCGCCACGCTCGCGACCACCCCGGGTTACACCGGTGTCCCGCCCGGAAACGAGGTGACCGTACTCGCGTTCGGTTGGGCCGATGCTGAACCGGAGACGACCACGGGCGTCTGGGTGCTTGGACAGGACGCGGGCCAGGTGATCTTCGTTCCTGCAAGCGGGATCGAGCGCCTCGAACCCTGCAATCCGAAGCTGGAGGCCGCGATCGAGGAAACGCGGGAGACGGCCGATAGTGCTCGCGACCTGGCGAACCGGCTGAACGCGAAGGTGGTGGCGCTCGAGCCAACCCGCCAGACGGCAGATAGTGCTCGTGACGTGGCCAACCGGTTGACCGTGAAAGTGGCCGCGCTCGAGCCAGCGCACGAGACAGCGCGTCGCGCTCTCGACCTGGCGAACGAATTGCACGCAAAGGTGGCCGCGCTAGAGCAAACCGGCGAGATAGCCCTTCGTGCTCTCGACTTGGCGAGCAAGGCACACGTGAAGATCGCCAGTTTGACACAAGAGGTGCTGGTCACCGAGGGAGTAGCCGTGGGCGCGATGGACGTCGCCCTCGAGACCCACGACGAATTGCAGGAGCGAGACGAGGCGGACGCGGAGGCGGCGTTTGAGGACGAACTGCTGGCGGAGGAGCCGGCAGACGCGTCGCTAGACGATGAGGTTGCGCCGCCGCCTCGGTCGGGAGCCTCACGGCCCGCATCGAAGAGCTCCGCGTCCTCGAAGACCGCCAGCCGCACCTCGGCCGGCCGTGGCACCAAGGGCAACTCGCAACAGAAGGTGAAGTAGAGGTCGGTACCCACCACAGAGAATGCAAGCGGCTTCACGTCCCTCGCCCCTGCTGGGACGCGACGTCTACGAGTCGGCCAACCTCGCGCGGAGCCGGCGGCGCCGACGGAGGAAGGCGCAGCTCGACTTCACGTCGTCGCTCTATCTTGGCTTCTTACATCGCAGCGGTTCGCTGCCGCCCTGGGATCGGTTGACCACCGGCACGCCAGCCGCATTGGGCGTCGCCGCGGGCACCCGCTCTTTGGAGGCGCGGCTGGCTGCGCTGCTCGGCTGCCCGGCGGCGACAGTCGCACCCTCGACACTGCACGCGTTCTGGGATCTGTTCGTTGTGCTCGGAGCTGACCAGGGCGCCATCATGGTCGACGACGGGGCGTACCCAATCGCGCGGTGGGGCGCGGAGCGGGCCGCCGCCCGAGGAGCGATCTGCCGATCGTTCGCCCATCACGATGCGGGAGCCCTTGAGGTCGAGCTTGACGCGGCCGCTGCCAGCGGTCGCCGCCCGATCGTTCTCGTCGACGGGCTTTGCCCGATGTGCGGCCCTGCTCCGCTCGCCGCTTACAGCGCGCTGGTCCACCGCTTTGGGGGACTGCTTGTAATCGACGACACGCAGGCGCTCGGGATCCTGGGTGACCGTCGCGGGCCTTGCCCGTTCGGGACCGGCGGCGGCGGCTCTGCTCGGTACCAGGCAGTCACCGGGCCCAATCTCGTGATCGGCGCCTCCCTGGCGAAGGGATTTGGCGTGCCGATCGCTGTGCTTGGAGCCGACGAGGCGATCATCCGTCGGTTCGAACGCGATGCCGGGACGCGTGTGCACTGCAGTCAGCCCTCGGTCGCGGCGCTCAGGGCGGCGAACCGAGCGCTTGACTTGAACTCCGTGGCCGGGGACGCACTCAGGCCGCGGTTGGCTCGCCTCATCATGCGTTTCCGAGCTCGGGTCGCCGACGCCGGCTATCGGCCCCGCGGGCCGATCTTCCCGACCCAAACCGTGCTGACCGGTCGGCGAGCGCCATGGCTACACGCCCGCCTCTCGCAGGCCGGCGTTCAGAGCGTTCTGAACACCGGCCATCGCGGCGAGATGCGCCTCACGTTTGTTCTGACCTCTTCGCATCGTGCCGCTGACGTGGACGCGGCGGCCTTGGTGCTGCGACGCTTGCGCTCGGCGGCGTAGCGCGTGGCGGGTTCGGCTGTTATGACGCTGAACCGTTTGAACCTGAGCTCTTGATGCCGAAGGCGACGGTGAGGAGCGCGACGACGTAGCCGGCGAAGGTGACCGCGAGTGCCTTCACCGGGCCTGGGGTCTGACGCTCGTTCAGCGCGTAGGTTACGGCTACGCCGCTACCGACAAGAGCGTAGACCCAGATTCCGACGGTGATCGGCCAACTCGGCTTGTCCGGGCCGCTGACCTCGAGTGAGAGACCCTCGTGGATGACACGCATCACCCTGTCTCCCATGCTTGTCTTGATTTGGGGATTGTTGACGTTGTCAATGCGCGTCTTGAGCGCCTGATTGATAACTGTCTGGGGGGACGGGTTGCCAACTCGGAGCGCGAACGCCGAACCGAGCACCCCGGCGAGCGCGGCTGCGGCCGTGAGCAGTGCAGGCTCGATGCTTGCCGTGCTGCTGGCGCGCCAGATCAGGATGACGAAGTCGGTGTACAGGCAGGCGAAAGCCAAGACAGCGGCGTATACGACCAATCCTCTGAGGACCGACTTTCCCGCAATGCCATCGCCTGGGTCGGCGTTCACCTCCGACTGGTCCGGCGCACTGGGCGGGCTCGGCGGAGGCCCTTGGGCCCCCGTCGACGTCGCGGCTCCGGGATCGTCCTGCGTTATGGCGGCTCCGTTACTTCCCGGGTCGACTTGGGGTTCCTCTGCGCCGGCCGCCGGCGCGACCAGTGTTGCATCAACCATGGCGTCCTCCGTTGCTCCAGATGTTGTTGTGGGCCGCGATGCCTTAATTGGTCACCCGCGGTGAAACGTCGCTTCACCGTCGCCACGCCGACCGCGTAGCTGTTTTCGCGCCCTCAGATCAAAGAGAAGTACCCGCACGTTTTGATACACGCCGGTCAGGTCGAACCTCTGCCGCGCTCAATCCGAGGCCGAGGCCCGGCTTTACGGCTGGGTCGCTACCGGCTCCGCGTCCCCGGGATCATCAGCTGGCTCTGATCGCGGCCATCAATCGCAAGCATCCGCTCGGCGCGGCCACCCCGCCAGCCGACGATCGTCCCGAAGAGAGCGATCGTGGAGCATGCGTGTCCAGGGACCACCGCGACGCGCTCGCCAACCGCTGGCAGAGACGGTCCGTACACGACGAACCGACAATGCTCCTCCGAGGTTGCGTACCACAAGGCGTCATAGCCGGCGAAGGCCGGCCGCCCCCAAGTCGGTCGCCATGTGCTTCGCTCCTGCGTCGACAACTACCGGTCGACCGGGGCGCGCCGTTGCTACCGTCGAGACGGCCGCCAGGGCCGGCTCGAATTCGGGCACCAGCTGAACGTACGTCGCGTCCATCAGGACGTACGTGCCGGCCTGCACGTCGGTCATGAACGGCAGGTTCCCCGAGACGTCGTAGGTCGAGGCCGATCCCCCCGAGAACATCTCGACCTCGTAGCCATGATCGCCGAGCTCACTCAGCACGTGCGGCATCGCCGCGAACGCCTCGATCACCCGAGCCTTGCGCTCGGTTCGGTGAGGAATCCCGACGAGATTGCCCTCGTAGGCCTGTATTCCACGAAAGACGAGTCCCGGCAAACGGGTGACTAACTCGGCGAGCTCCAGCGCCTCGGTGATCGCGTCAACGCCACTGCGCCGCATCCCCACGTCGTATTCGACTAGTACGCGCACCGTCGCTCCCGCCGATGTGGCGGCGTCCGACGCGCGCACGGCCGCCGCCAGCTCGTCCGATGTCGCGCACGTGATCCCGCGAGCGCCGGCATCGAGCTGCATGCGCGCGATCTCGGTGCACTTGTGGTGCTTCAGATGAGGTCGCAAGGCCGCCGGGCGGTGGGCGAAGTACTCGGACATGCGCGCCACGTTGCGCTCCATCACGTCCAGGTCAACCACCAAGAAAGGGGTTTGGTAGTCGATCGCGTCGAGCGTGGCCACCATCGCTGCGAGCTCGTCGGACTCGGGCCTGCGCTCCCCTTGCCCGTCGCCCGGAGGAAATCGAAGTCGCCCCGTTCGTTTGCCTGGAGGACGGCGTGCGGCGAAATGCTCAAGGGCGTCCTCGGGCGCGATCCGCCGGTACGTCTCGCACGCTCGACCGTCGATGAAGAGGGCTTGACGCTCCCGCCGAAGGTCGTCCCGGGTCTCCTGCGAGACCTCACCGAGATGCGCCCGGATGACGTTCGCCACGTAGCCGGCGAGTCCCTCGCGTTGCCCCGGCCGTCCGCCTTCGAGCCCTTCGGGCACGATCAGCCGGATTATCGCTCGGTCGTTGACCGCCTCGAGCAGCCGGTCTCCGTTCGCCTCGACGAGAACCTCCTTGTGGTCCGGCCAGACGTCCAGGCTGCCGTGATAGCCGTGGCGCCTTCCCACGTGGAAGAAGAAGAAGTCGGGGTAGATCCGGGAATCCTCCGAGCGCTCACGACAGAGTTCGTAGAACGCGTGAACCGCGGCCAGGTACAGAAGGCTCGCTCCCAGCGCCCCGTACGGGCTCGAAACGACGAGCCCGAGGGGGTCGACCCTGTCGCGAGTCGATTTCGGCGACCCGAGGATCAGCTCCCCCACGATCCCGTGCCGGCGGTCCGCTAGATCAGCCCTTGCCGCACCGCCTCCGCCACCGCCTGGGATCGACTGCGCGCGCCCAGCTTCGTGACGACGTCGTGCAGGACGTTCTTCACAGTTCGCTCTGAGTAATGAAGACGCCGCGCGACCTCACGGGTCGGTAGTCCCTCCGCGACACTGGCAAGTACCTGTTGCTCACGAGAGGTTAGAAGTGATAGTGACATTCCGTGAGGTTCAAGGAGATCTCGTGAGACTCGTGCGAGCCCCTGCATGAAGTCACTGAGTAACTCAGGGGCGAGTACGCCGGATCCGTTCGCCGCCGCGAACGTACCCGCGGCCAACGCCTCAGGTGTCAACGTGTCCTTCCAGAGGTAACCGATCGCGCCGGCCTGGATGAGCTCGAGAACTTCCGACGCATCACGGTGGACCGAGCAGACGACGACCCGTCCGTTGGTGGCATCGGCTAGGCGCCGGACCACCGATGCGCCGCCGAATGGCCACGGGTCGACGATCGTCACGGCCGCGCCAGGGAACGATGGATCGGCGAGGACCGACTCCGGCAGTTCCGCCTGGATCACCGCAGTCACCTCGTCGAGCTCGGAAAGGCAGGCAGCGACGCCACGTCTATACACGCCGTGCGAATCGAGCACGAAGATGACCACCGATCAGTGCCTCCGTGGAGTTCAGCGCGAGAGCGCCGTGCGGGTTGCCCCCCACGGTTAGCATACCGAAGGCGAGCCTCATGCCACCCGTTCTCACATCGAATGCGGTCATCACATGTACACACGGAGGGGTTGTCACCGTGGTGCCCCGTCAGGAGAAGGTCAGCATCGACGGTGGGTTCGTGCTCTGCGAGGGCGATCTAGTGCTCGCGCCGATCGCCGGCTGCGCCCAGATCGGTCCCGGACTCGTGCCGTGCACGCTGATAGCCCAGACCCTGCCCGGGTCGACCTCCCTCACGGTGACGGTCGGCGGACGTCCGGTGCACGTGCAGCTGCCGATCATCGGGATCACCAACGGCAACCCCCCTGGGCAGGCGCTCGTGGAGTTCGCCGGCCAGACGCTCGTGGAGGCGTAGCGTCCGCAGCCCAGCGGGGCTACTGCACGCCCGGAAGCGGCTGCCAAGAAGGATCGGCGACGTTGGCCGCCACCAGCATGAGCATCCCTGGAGACGCGGGGTCGAAACGGTAGAGCGCCCCGCGCGCCGCCGAGCAGTCGGGCGCGGTCGAGGTCTGGATGAGCAACTCCTGGCTGTCGGTTCGCCATTGGACGGTGCAGGCGGGAGCCGGCGCCGCGAACGACTTCGCCTTGGTAAGCGTGAGGTCGGTCGCTCCGGTGAGCGCCAGGTTGAATGGTCCGGAGAAGTTCTCCGCGACCGCGAGCTTGAGCCCGCTGGGGGAGAAAGCCCCCGCTCGCACCCCCGCGCCGGACACCGACGGGGTCATGAGGCCGCGTAGGTGCCACTCGCCGGCCCGAGTCGAGAACGGCTTGTCGGTCGTCAGCTCGAGTAGGCCGATCGCCGTCCCGGGAGCGAGCGACGCGGCACCCACGAGCAACTCCCTTCCGCTTGGCGCCCACGCGATCTCCGCCCCCAGACTCAGGCCCGGAACCGTGATGCAGCTCGCGCTCGGGTGGGCTGCCGCGAGCAGACACAGCTGATCGGCTTCCCCGGGCCGCTTGTGGATCGCCGCAATCACCGCCTGGGCCGTGGTGGCGTTCGGGAACGTTGGAAGTTCGTAGCTCGGGCCGGCGGGCGTCAGCGCCCGTGGCCCAGACGGAGCCTTCGCGGCGGTTAGGAAGATCCGGCCGCTCGAGACGTAGGCGATCTTGGTCCCGTCCGGAGACCAGCTCGGCTCGGTGGCGTGGATCGGTCCGCCCGCGACCGTGGAGACCACCTTCCCCGTGACCCCGTTGAGCGCCAAGACCGCATGGCCGTTGTCGACCGCGACCTCGGGGAACCCGGCGGAGACGATCAGCGTGACCGTCGTTCCGGGCTTGACCTTGCTCCCCGCTGGCGGGTTAGTCGCGATCAGCTTCCCGGCCGGAACCTTCGCGCTGATCTCGAGCACCTGCTGAGTCGGCACGCCGGCCTTCGCCAGCGTGCTGGCTGCGGCTGCCGCACTGCTGCCCGCGGCCGCCGAGACCGCCACCGACGCCGCTGCGGACGACGTCTTGGGCTTGGGCTTTGCCGCTGGCTTCGGCTTCGGCTTCGGCTTCGGTGGGGGCGAGAGCGTCAGCGCCACGAACCCCCGGACGGCGATCGTCTTCGCGGCCGGTACCTGCTTGGTGACGACGTAGTTCGCCGGCGTCGGCGATGGCGTGACGTTTCCGAGCGCGAAGCCGGCCGCGACCAAGCTGGCCCTGGCTCGCGGGAGTCGGAGTCCGGCAACCTTCGGAACAGGCAGGCCGAGCGTCACGTCGATCTCGCTCCCCGCTTGGACCATCGACTCGGCGGATGGGGTCTGGATCGCGACCAGCATCACTCGCCGGGGATGCTCCGGTGTGACGGTTCCGAGCACGAGGCCCAGCGGCTGGAGACCCTGCTGCGCGAGAGCCAGGGGCTTCCCGACCAGGTTCGGGACCACCACCAATTTGCCCAGGGTCACGTCGACGGCGACCGTCCTCGGGCTGACCGTTCCAGCGGCGGGGGTCTGCGAGACGATGACATCGCCCTGCGGCGGCGGATTGGGTTCGATGTCGCCGATCGTGAAACCGTGGTGGCTGAGCTCGGTTATGGCTGCGTCGGTCAGCAAGCCTTCGAGGTTGGGCACCGGCGCGCTGCCGGGCTTGACCGCGGTGAACAGCTTCACATTGGATCCTTTCGGCCGCTTGCGACCGACGTTCGGGTCCTGTTTGAACACCTCTCCGGGAATCAGGGGGTGCACCGGGTGGCCGGGCTTCCTCGTGTTGACCGTCCACGACGGCGGCACCGCCGGGACCTCGACCCCGTGTAGGTGTCCCGTCTTGATCTCCGCGCGCGCAGTGACGATGTTGTGGCCGAGGACGTTCGGGACGGGGACGCGGGCGAGGTACGCCTTGATCAAAAGCGCGAGGACGATGGCCGCAATCGCGGCCAGGATCGCCGTCCACCACGGCAGCCACGCCCGCTGCCGGTAAGTACAGGTTGCCGTCGCCGGCTTGACCTCATCTTCGGCGGTCCGTGCCGCCGGCGTCTGGAGCGCGGTCTCGGGCGCGGCCTGCTCGGATGGCGGACGTTTGATCCCGACCGCCCGAGCGAGCCCGGAGACCCTTGCGCCGCCGGCCTCCTTGGTCACCTGCGCGGCCTGCTTTTTTCCGGTCTTGCGGGCCTCGCGCGCGGCGGCGCTGAACACCTGCTGGCGTAGCGTCATCGGCTCTTTGCCCGGGATCTCAGCGCCGAGCGGCGCCGCGTATAACGTGATGACGTGGTCGAGTGGGCGTCCGGTCAGCTGTGGCCTGACCGGTTTCGCGACGACCGTGGGCTCGATCGCGTCCCCCGGGGCGAGACGCCCGCGGACTACGTGCTGGCCCGGCGCCTCAGGCGGCCCGAGCCGTCCCGGCGGCGGGGGCGCGGGCGGATGCGCGCCGGCTACCGGCGCCACCGGATGGATGTGCACGAAGCACTGCTCGGCCTTGTCGCGGCCCGCCAGCTCGAGGTCGACCGGCGCGTTCCCCGCGTTTCGCACAATGAACTGAAATCTGCCGCGCCGTCTACCCACCGAGACCTGCGGGGCCACGTCTGCGGTGACGTCGCGAAACGGTGGAATCTCAATCCTCAGGTCGAAGCGGGCCACCTCCGCGCCGTCGGTAAGAGATTGCACGAGGATCGTCACGGGCCAGACGCCGGCCGTCGCGTGCCACGAGCGGGGCGGGCGCAGGCTCACCTTGACGTCAGCCTCGCACGACTCCGGCCGTCCAGCCCCGAACGGGAGCAGGTGCATCGGCTCCGCCGGGTCGACGTCCCACCAGTCCATGAACCCGCTCACCAGGATTTGGAACTCGTCGACGATCGTGCCCTGGTTACGCACGCGCGCGTGTATCACCATCGCATCGCCGGCCTCGAGCAGCTTCGGCTCCTCGCCCTCCAGTTCGTCGGCTTCGAGTACGGTGATCGCGGCCTGGTGGCGTCCCGCTTGTGCGTGACCGTTGGTGGAGGGGACGGCCGTGGATGAGAGCGCCCGGATGGCAGCGAGCGTGCCGGGCCCCGCCGCGGCCATCACCTCGGTCGGCATCTCGGCCGGGGCCTCGTCCGGGACGTCCCACTTCAGGAATTCGCCGCAGTTACGGCAGAAGTCGCCGGTCTCGGGGAACGGCTCGCCGCAGGACGGACACGCGACCGACGTACTCATGCGCTGGGTCCCTCCGACAAGGACGGAGCCTCGTCTTCGACCCGCGCGTCGACGTACACCGGACAGTGCCGCTTGACGATTCGCGTGATCACCGCTCGCTGCTGAAGATCGAGCTTCTCGCGGAAGCGGACGATCAGCCACGGCGGCGGCGGATCGGCATTCGGGGTCGGTGCATCGGTCGACCCGGCGACCGTGCCGCCCGAGTCGAGCACACCGAAGTGCAGCTCGGGAAACGCGCACCGCAGCGCGAGCGCTAGTCCGCCGCGCGTGCCTCGGGTGAGCGCGAGCGTGCGCGCGTGGCGGAGGACGCGGCGCCGGGCTTCGGGCTGCAGCCCGACGGCTTCGAATCCGAGCCAACTCAGCACCTCGCCCACCATGTCCTGCGGCGCGAGGTCGTATGCCAGGTACGCGGGGAGGGAGTCGATCACGGCAACCCGAGGATCGAGAACCCGCTCAAGTGCCTGTACGAACCGCATCACGAGCCCGTCGGCCGGGTCCTGGTAGATCGGCGCGAGGCCTCGGCGCATCACCCCGCGCGCGGAGGTCACCGGTGGACAACTCGCGGTGGTGCTGGGCGCACTCAGCACGGCGGTCTCGAGCGGGCGAGGTGGTGTGATGACCGAGCCATTCATGCCGGCCCCTCCCCGGTTACCTCCACCCGCACGCGATGCAGTCCGGACGCGATCACCTCGGCGGGACCAACGGGGAGATCGCCGTCGATCCGAACCGGCTCTATGCGCGGATTGTTCGGCTCGGTCTCGTACACGAGCAGTCTGCGGATCTCGAGCACGCCGTCGACGGCCTGGACGATCGGACGCAACTCGCCGACCCGCAGCGGCCGCCCGAGCTCCCACCCCGGCCCGGCGCCGGCCGGAGCTCCGCCGGTGAGCGGGTTGAGATAGGTGTAGAGGCGGTCCTCGACGCGCCGCATGAGCGCCTGCGGATCGCTATGCAGCGGCCCGACGACGCTCACAACCGCACTCAGGATCCGGTAACGCGGCGGCCCGACGGTGACGTCCACGCCGATCAGTCGCCCCTCGTCGAGCTGGCGGACGAGTGCGTCGAGCAGCTCCGGATCGGGCGTCAGCTCTGCGCGGGTGAGGCGCCGCGCCGGATTGTCGGCGTGCGGAATCACGAGCACCCGCACCTGCCCAGGACCATCGACGAGGCAGTGGGCGCGCGCGATGCGGCGCGAGGCGAAGCGGGCCAGCTGCTCGAAGTCGGCCGCCGTTACAGCGCGTTCGAGCGTCCGAAACTCGAGCGCCATACGTGTGCGGGCCGACGAGATCATCTCGCCGTCCACGCCTCCGGAAGCGGGTTTCGGATTGATCACCGACCGCACGGTGGGGATCGGCGTGCGCATCTGGGTCAGGCTGCCTGCTAAGACGTTGCCGATCGTGCCTCCGCCGTGCCTGTACGCCGTCAGGCGAATATCCGCCCCGGTGGGCGGGACCGCACCGTAGCGTCGAAAGAAACCGTCGGGCTGCCGCACGACGGGGCCGAACTCGACCTCGCCGGCCGCCTCGTCGAGCTGGTAGTGGCGATCGTCCTCGCCGCTGGCGGCGAACGTCTCGACCTGGGTCCAGACCGCGAGATCGCCGTTCGAGGCGCGCACCTCGAGTCGCTCGTCGCCGGCCAGCGCGAGGATCGGCGAGCGCTGCAGCCGGAACGTCTGACCCGGCGTTCCATCACTGCGACCGAGCACCTCTCCGTCGACGCGCTGCGCATGCTGTGCCGGCAGCGTCGCCCCGACTGAGCCGACGCTGAGCCGCGAGATCAACGGAGACTGGTTGTAGGTTCCCTCCCGCGCCCTGCCGGCGCGGTCGTCGCCGGCGGCGGCGTCTGTCCCCGGGGGGTCGATCAGCCGGCAGCGGAGCCAATGTCGCAGGTAGCCGCCGATCAGGTGCTGGCGGAGGTTCCCCGGGAGCGCCAGCTCGAACACGCCCGAGTCCTCGTTGAAGCCGGCGGTTGTGTCACTGAGCACCTCGACCTCGACCCAGTCGGGCTCGGCGATCGAAGCCTCCCATACGATCGGTGGCCTCGCCGGTTCGATGTTGGTGCCGCGGGCCGCCGCGCAAGTCACGTCGACACGCACTAACAGGCGGTCGAGCGCCGACAGGAACCCGAGCAGGATGCAGTCGTCGACCTGCGGCCCGGCGTCGCTTCCGAATGCGCGCTGCTCGTCCCCGGCAGGAAGCGCGACCCCGTTCTTCACGGTGATGTCGAGCGTCTCGTTGCCCTTCTCGCGCTCCAGCAAGTAGACGTCGAGGTTCAGCGGAACGATCGCGAAGTCCTCGACGGTCTGGAACACGACCGGGTCGCGCCCAGGCGCCCTCGGTGTGCTCGCCTCCGTGTGCCAGGCCGGGATGTGGACGGACTCCCGCGCTGCTCCCTCGAGCCGGAAGCGGAGGTCCGCGGTCGCGGCAATCGGCGGGTGCAGGTGCACGTCGAGCAGCGCGAGCAGCGCGAGCTGGAGCTTCTCGGGAATTCGATTGATTCGATACGACAGCTGGTCGGTCATCCACGCGAACAGCTCGATCAGCGTGATGCCCGGGTCCGACACGTTGACCTCGGTCCATTCCGGGCAGAGCTCGGCGACGTGCCGCCGGCACTCGTCGACGAGCGCCTGAAAACGGAGGTCGTCAAGCTCGATCGCCGGAAGCGTCACGCCGTCTCCTCGGCGGGAATCAGATAGAACGGGTGGACCAGATTGCGGAGCGTGTTGGTCGGCCGCAGCCGGTATCCGATCTGCGTCTCGAGCACCCCGTCGGCGACGCGCCTGAGGTCGAACTCGACGGACTCGACGTCGACGCGGGGCTCCCACCGGTCCAAGGCGACGCGCACGGCATGCTCGATCTGGCCGAGCGTCAACGCATCGATCGCCTCGAACACGAGGTTGTGCACTCCGCAGCCGAACTCGGGGCGCATCGGACGCTCGCCCGGCGCGGTCGCAAGGATGATGCTGATCGCCTGCCTCACGTCTTCCTCATCGCGCGCGAGCGCGACCGCACCGCGATCGTCGACCGAGAACGGAAACGCGACGCCCGCGCCGAGGTGGAGGCTCATCCGAGCATCACCTGCGCGCCTGAGACCTGGACGATCCCGCTCGACTTCAGGCTGAGGCTCCCGTCGGCCTCCACGGAGATCGCCTGTCCTTTGATCGTGACCGTCCCGTCCGACTGGATCGTGACCGTCGTGCCCTTGACCTCCAAGGTGCCTTGGGTCGCCTGTAAGGAGACGGACTTGCCCTTCAGCGTCATCGCATCCTGCGCGGTGACGTTCGTCTGGCCGGTCGCGGTCACCGTCACGTCGTGATCGCTCGCGAGCGCGAACGACCCGTCGCTCTTCACGAGGTCCTGCGGCTTGGCCTGCCCGTTCCAGACCGCCCCGAGCACGTAGGGCCGGCGCGGGTCGCCCTGCTCGAACCCCAGCACTACCTCATCGCCGGCGACGGGCATCATCAGCAGGCCTCGGTTGCTGCCGGCCGCGGGGGACGCGATCCGCGCCCACGCTCCCTCGAGGTCGCCGAGGGCGGGGTGCTTGACCCGCACCCGCCCCATTCCCTCCGGGTCCTCGGTCTGAGTGACGACCCCGACCACCATGCTCGTGCCCCAGACGGGCGCCACCGGCGCCGTGTCGACGAGGTCGAGCAGAGTCCTCGGGTTCCGACCGGAGATCGTGAAGTGAGTCTGGTAGCCGCGGCCGCCGACGAGCGTGTGCGTAGCGGACGTGAGCTTGTATGTCCCTCCGAACTTCTCGCCCACGCCGGACACATCGACGAGGCAGCCCGCCTTGAGACGCGGGTCGCCCGCGGTGACCCCATCGGCCTCGACCCAGCCGTTGCCGATCTGCGCGCCGATGCTTTTCGCCAGCGCGTCGGCCTCGCTCTGCTTGATGATCGCATCGTCGCCGATGGTCCAAGTTGGGCTGTCTGCCGGCGCGGCGATCGTCGAACGGGCAAACCCGGTCGGCTTGGAGTCCGCGTCCGGTGGCGTGCCTTGCGCCGCCACAGATTGCGCGTTGGTCACGTCCCACCCGTTGACGCCGATCGTGCTCGCCTGCTGCGCGCCGGATAGCCGCGGGCGAAAGGAGATCAGCTGGTCTGGGGCGGCGAGCGCGATCGATTCCTCCGCGCCGGTGTTGCCGGCCGGAGCAAAACGAACGGTCGAGCCATCGCCGGCGACGTCGTAATCGATCCGGGCCGCGAGCCGCCACAACAGCTGCCAGTCGGTTTCGTTGTTCTGAACGATCAGCGGGTAGGACTCGGCGGCGGCGGTGCTGGGCTCCACGGAGGCACTGAGGCCGGCTCCGGAAATCACCTTCTGCGCCACGTCGCTCGGACTCATGTCCTGGAACATCTGCGTGCGTCGGTTCTGGTGCAGAGCGAACGCCGGCTCGTACCCGGTGGCGGCGATGAACGCCCCGTCTCCAACGAGCTCGAGCTCGATGGCCCAGATTTTCCCTTGGAAGATGCTCGTCGACTGTTGCGAGCCGGGTGCGGCGCACTCGATCTGGATTGTCTGACCGACCGCGAGCACGCCCTGGTCTACATGCTCGAGCCGCGGGTCGGCGAGCCTCAGGAGAGCCTGATCGGGCAGCCGGAGACTGTCGCGCACCCGGATCTCCACGAGGAGCGCGGCGATCTCTGGCGACAGCTCGGTGCCGTCGAGAGTAATGACCGCGTACGGGAGGACTTGCGGTCCAGTCATGTCCGCGCCGCTCCCGGAATCGTGATCGCCCGACCGCGGGGCAGGCGAGTCGGATCGTCGATGTCGTTCGCCTCGGCGATCTCGCGCCACCGCGTCGGGTCGCCGTAGGCGTCGTAGGCCAACGCGCTTAACGAATCGCCTTCGGTCAGCACGTGGACGGTCAGCTGGCCGGTGGCCCGCGTGGTCGGGTTCTGCGCCGGCGCGGGACCGCTCCCCGAGCGGCTGTCGGCCTTCTCGATCTGGAGCAGCGACAGGCTCGCGAACGCGCGGATCGGCGTTCCGTCCGGTTTGAACAGCGTGTAGGTGACCGCGAGGTGTCGGCACACGGCGGTGAACGTCACCATCGGGCCCCAGCTGAACGTGACGGTAGGCGGCCGGGCCGCGTTGCGATCACCCGACGTCGTCTGCGTCGCCTCCATCATCAGAAAGAGCTGGTCGGTCACGCTGCGCACGTCCTTCGAGGAGCTGTCCGAGGCGTCGAACAACAGCTCGAGCGACAGTTCCCGTCCCATCCCGCCGCCGAACTGGACGGTCGGCAGGCTCGAGCCCACGACCGGCGTGGACCGCCACTCGTTGGCCTTGGAGATCGCGTACTGCTGCGGGTTGAACCAGCAGGCGAGCGCGCCGCTGCCCTCGATCGCCAGCTGGGCCTTCTGGTATCCAGTCTGCTCGGGCATCAGGGACGGACCAACCCGTTGTGGCCGATCTCGAGCGCCTCGGTCGACACCGTGCCGGTCTCCTCCGCCAGCGTCGGCCCCGTCCACCGGATCGGGAATCCCTGGCTGAACGCCCAGGTGCGGATCGTGTCGGACAGCTCGTCCATCAGCGTGACCGTGACCGTCGGCCGCTGTCCGAGGTCCTGGAAGTTGAAGAACCAATCGAGCAGGCCGGTCTCGTTGGTCACTCCATGGCTCAGCACGAGGTTCGCGTAGCGCGTGGCCCCGCGGAGCTTGTGGACGAAGCCATTCTCGCCGCCCTCGGCGTACTCAAGGACCTCAAACTCCACCTGGAGGCCCGAGCAGCTCGCGAACTGACCGAGCGTTACCCCCGGGATCTCGACCTTGAAGAACCGCGACGTCTGGAGCACGGGTTCGGCGCTTGCCGCGTTCACAGCCACGGCAACCTCACAGCCCGAACAGGCTCCCCGAGCGCTCGCGTTCGAGCAGCAGCTCCCGGCGGAGCCGCTCGAGGAGCGCGTCGAACAACACGTCGATGTCGCCGGCAGGGCCCGGGGCGGGTTGAGTTAGCGGCTCGGAGGGCGACGCGGTCGGCGGTGGCGAAAGGAAAAGTGGGGGCGAGTAATCGGCGGTGGCGTCCGGCCCGCGGTCCGGTTCGGTCGGAAGCGTCTCGCGCGCTACCGCGAGTTGGGTCGCGGCGCGGTCGGGTGCGGGCGCGGTCTGCCGAGCGAGCGCGTGTTGAGAGCTCGGTCGGGGCCGCGAGGTGAGGCGTTGCAGCTTCGCCGGGGAGGCCGGGGGACGCACCGCCGGGGCGTGTGCGACCGGGGGTGCGGCTGGGAGCGCGGTGATCGCGAACCCGTCAATCGTGGCTGGGGCGACCGGAGCCGACGCTTGCGCCAGCGACGCGGGTTGGGCCGGTTGGGCCGAGTTCGGGGGCTGGGCGGGGTCAGCGGCCGCTCTGGCGGCCGGGCGCGCCGTCAACCGAAGCAGCGGTGGCCGCGCCGTGACGACCGGATGCGCGTCGCGCGGCGCGGCGTCGAAGGCTGGACGAGAAAGCGTCCTATATGGGCGGTTTCTCGACCAGGCCTCGTCCGAGTGGGCGTCGGGCGAAGGCGTCGGGCCGCTCCGAGCGATGGCTACCCCCGGTGGGGTTGCGTCCTCGGTCGAGGCAGAGAGGTCATCGTTCGCCAGTCTCGGCTGTGACTCGGCGGCCGCGGCAGGCTCCGACGCGGTCGGTTTGCGCCCAACACTTGAAGCCGGCGATGTAAGTCCAGGCTTCCTGGCGTCAGCGCCCATGCCGCTCGCCGAGGACGCGCTAGCGGCGCCGCGGTCCGCCACCGACCGGGTCGCCTCAGCCGGAGCCTGCTCGGCTTCGCGGCTCGCGCCGTTGACCGAAGACACTCGATCGGATTCGGGACGCGATGCGACGGGGGTTGACCGATTGCGCGCCACGGTCGCGTCCCCGGCCTCGTTGGAGTCGGTTTCGGGCGAGCGGGCGAGGGGGGCGGAGGTCGCGTCGTCTTCCGACGGCCAGTCGATCGAACGGGACCGCGCTCGGGCTATCGGCGAGGCGGCGCTGCGCGGTTCGGGGCCCGCGGCGGCAGGCGCGAGAACCGTCGCTGCGGCTGCTACGTCAGGAACGCCGCCGACCGAAGGCGTCAGGGCGCTCCGGACAAGAGCTGCCCCGGGGGGCGCTGCGTCCTCGATTGAGGCAGAGAGATCATCGTTCGCCGATGTCGGCTGCGACTCGCCGTCCGCGGCAGGTCCCGACGCGGGCGGCTTTCGTCCCAAACCTAAAGCCGGCGATCTGAGTCGAGGCTTGCTGGCGTGAGCGCTCAGGCGAGTCGCCAAGGATGCGCTCGCGGCGCCGTGGTCCGCCATCGATGAGGTCGCCTCAGGCCGAGCCCGCTCGATTTCGGGCGCGCGGGCGAGGGCGGCGGAGGTCGCGTCGTCTTCCGACGGCCAGTCGATCGGACGGGACCGCGCTCGGGCTATCGGCGAGGCGGCGCTGCCCGGTCCGGGGCTCGCGGCGGCAGGTGCGGGAACTGTTGTTGCGGCTGCCACGTCGCGAACCCCATCGGCGGAAGGCGTCAGGTCGCTCCGGGCGACGGCAGCCACAGACGCCCCCGCGTCCTCGATCGAGGACACCCGATTGGATACAGGACGCGATGCGACGGGGATTGACCGCGAGCGCGCCACGCTTGCCGTCTCGGGCCGTGCACCGTCGCCTGTCGCAGCTGGCGGCGATTCGTCCGAGGTCTCCTCGGTAGCCCGGGATGCAGCCGGCGTCGGGGGAAGCAGCGCAGCGCCATTCATCTCGCCACTTGCTGTGGACACCACACCGCCATCGGGCGTCGGACTGGTCGGGGTTGGCGAGGCCACCGGCGGGTTCGAGCGCACGGGCTCCGAGGCTGGTACCGCAACGCGTACAGCGATCGTCGGCGACTCCTCGGTCGGGCGCTGCTCAGCGCCGTGCGTGCTCCCGCTCACGATGGGGACTGCGTCTGATTCCGGCGCAAAGGCGTCGGCTGCAGCGGGACTCCGTGCCACGACCGAGCCGGCGCCGCCCGACGCGGGCGGCGCGGGCGCGGGTGCCACAGACACCGCGTTGTCGGTCATCGCCGGAATCTCGACGGTCGCCAGGGTCCCGCCTGAGTCAGCGGCGGCAGCGGTAGGTGTCAGCGGACTCGCATTCCGGGCAAGGGGTTTCGCAATCGTTGCGCGTGAATCCGCGTCCGGCGCGGTCGGGCTCGGGTCCTTTGCGATCTGATTCGCGGACAGGGTCGTCGGCGTCTCGTTGGTTTCGACGGGCGCGGCCGGTCCCACGGCCCTCGCGACCCGGTGCGCCGTCGGCACGCTCGTTGGGCTGCCGGTGGTGGCGTCCACCGTCGCTTGTGAGTCGGCGCGCGCAGCCGCGGAGCCCTCTGGATGCTCTGCGTCAGTGATCGCCTGGACTGGGGACCCTGCCTTCTTGGTCGCCTCGGTCGAGCCACCGAGATCGTCGGGTCGATATCGCACCTCGGTCCCGTCGACACGGGCAGACATCGTCCGGGCCACGTCGCGCGTAGCGATGTCCGGGCTCACCCCCTCGCTCCCGTCAGCGCCCCCCGCTTCAGTTCCGCCCTCGGACGACGTGGGGGATGGCTCAGCTTGAGATTCAGGCGGCGACGGGCTTGCCGCCGTCGCGACCAAGAGATCAGGCGCACGTGCCACCTCGCCGCTCGCGAAGTCGGGGCGCGGCGGCTCAGCCTCAAAGGACTCCGAATCACCGGCCCGCACAACGGCGGTGTTCGGCTCCGTGCCACCCGGGCCCCCGTTGCCGCGGCCACCCACCGAAGCGGGAGCCGCGCCGGAGCGCGCTGAGCTTTCTTCCGCGTTCTCTCCGCTCGGATCAGGGTTGGGCTGCGCGGCAGCAGGCGCCGGGGACACCGCTGAGTCCGGCGCAGATCCGCGGGCCGGCGGTCTCAGCGGCTCACTGCCTTCGTGCACGACGCCCCGTCGCACGGGGAGTGCTGCGCGCATGAGTTCGGCACGGGCCGCACGCTCTTTCGAGCGCACGAGCTCGCTGGGAAGGTTGCCGGAGCTTGCCGGCTGAGACGATGGCAGCGCGCCGCCCATCATCCACTCGACGGCGCCAGGGCTTGCTCGCTGCAGCGCCGGCGGGAGCGGTGCCCGCGCGAGCGGGACGGAGTCCACGAGCGGGCCATCGGAAACCTCGGCTCCGACAGCTTGCGCGAACGCCATCGCACCTGGTGAGTTGGCCGCCACCCTGGGCGGGCCAACGAGAGGGTCCGGCCCTGCGTCGCCTCGAGGCGTCGCTTCGGTCGCCGGCGCCGTACGGGATGCCGGCGGCACTCGCGCGGCGCGCGCTACCTCGAGGGCAGGCGCCCCATAGTCGGATGTCATCGGCGGCCCCCAACCGTCCGAGAGCGAAGCCACCGCCGAGGGGGAATACGGGATCAGCGGCGGCGGTTCGGGCGCCGGAGCCCGCCGCGCCAGCCGGGTCGATGCGGCCAGCAGCTTCGGCCGCCGACGCTCGCGGACGACGACCGCGGTCCGCCGCCGAGGCGCCTGCACCGAATCGAGTCGGGCCAGCAGTCTCCGCCCCGGAGCAAACGCGCGCGCGCCGCCGGTGTCCCCCGCAACCGTCATCACGTCGACCGGTGTGCCTCAGCCTCGGCCAGGAAGCGACGGCGGTCTTCGTGCTCGAGATCCAGCAGGGTGTCGAGTGACCAGTGGAAGTGAACGGCGAGCCTGGCCGTCTCTGCGAACAGCTCCCGCGGAGACGGCCGCCTCATTTTTCCAACCACGCATCCTCGAACGGCCGGAGATCGACGTCGATCTCCGCCGAGCAGTTGGGGCAGCTCACCGACGCTGTTGTGTCAGGGTCCGAGTTGACTCGTTCGTACAGGCGCTGGAGGTGGTCGAAGTCCGCGGCGTACAACGCCTCCACGACCGAGGGCGTGATCCGGTCCAGGTCGCCCAGCCGGGTGACCGTCCTGCTGAGGAGCAGGACGGTCAGGTAGGCCTCGTTCTCGCGGACCCTGGGATCGCGCAAGGGCTCGATCTCGTCGCGAGCGGTCGCCAGGCGCATCGTGCCGTCCCGATGAACCTCGCCGTCGGCTCCGAGCAGGCCGATCGGCAGCGTGAAGCTGTACTCGGTGTGGAGCATCACCGGCCGCTACTTGACCCGTTCGAGGCCCTCGTGGGCGAGGTGGATCTCCTCGAGCAGCATCTCGTTGGTGTCCGGCACGAGTGCCCCGATCACATAGTTGCAAGGCCAGGCGCCCGTGATCTTCCACGTGGTCTGCTGGTTGCCCGTCACATCGACGATGTAGATCTGACCATCCTTCTTCTGGCCGTTCACGCCCTGGGTGATGATCGTGTTGCGCCACTGCCACAGGCTCATGTCGGTGTCGATGCCCTTCTTGAGCACGATGTTGTTCCAGGTCAGCTTGCCGGGAACCTTGACGTAGGTCGCCTTCCCCGAGGCGTTGGTCTGGTGCTGGACGATCACGTCGTGCTCGGAGCCGATTCCCGAGAGCTCGCGGAACGCGACGACGCTCAGGCCGGAAAGCTCGACGTAGAAAAATGCGGTGGTAAGCGCTTCACCCTGTTCTGTTGCACTCATTGTCCGTTCTCCTGTCTATGGGTTCAGGCGCCGGCGTTCTCGCCCGCGGTGTACTGGCTGATCTTAAACACGACGAACTCGGCCGGCTTCACGGGCGCGATGCCCACCTCGGTCGTGACCTGACCTGCGTCGATCATCTCGGGGGGGTTCGTCTCAGTGTCACACTTGACATAGAAGGCATCTTCGGGCTTACCGCCGAACAACGCCCCGTTTCGCCACGCGATCGTCAGGAAGTTGGTGACCGCGATCTGGAGCTGTATCCAGAGCCTTTCGTCGTTGGGCTCGAACACCGCCCACTGCGTCCCCTGCATGATCGAGTCGGAGACGTAATTAAACAGCCTTCGGACGTTGACGTAACGCCACTCTGGGTCGCTAGAGATCGTGCGCGCACCCCACACGCGGATGCCGCGACCGGGGAACGACCGGATGCAGTTCAGACCTGAGCGGTTGAGGTCACCCTGCTCGGCGGCGGTGACCTGGAAGCCAAGCCCGGTGATCGAGAGGATCGCCTCGTTCGCCGGCGCCTTGTGCACTCCGCGCGTCGAATCGGTCCGCGCCCATATGCCCGCAACGTGACCACAGGGCGGCACCAGCACGGGTTGACCGGTGAGCGGGTTCATGACCTCAAGCCAGGGGTAGTAGAGCGTCGCCTGCTTGGAGTCGTACCCGGCCTGGTTCACCCGCCAATCGAGCGCGTCGCTGGGGATCAGGTCGGGCGGCGTGTCGAGGATCGCCATTCGGTCGGCCATCGCCTCGCAGTGCGCGATCACCTTGCCCTGCGCGTCTCGCAGGGCTGTCCCGTCGTGAACGGCAATCGACATGATGTCGGGGACGCACACCATCGAGATGTCCTCGATCGCGGCCAAGCTGCCCAAACCCTCGCGCCGGGTCACGTTCCCTTCGAGGTCGAGCGTCGTCACGTCGCTGACGGGGACCGGAGGCGCGCTAAGGAAATACGTGCCGGGGGAGGGTTCGAGCTCCTGATCTTCCGTGCCGAGCTTGAACTCCACCAGTTGCGACTCCAGCGTCGCGAGCCCGGTGGTGGCGACGTGGTTGAACTCCTCGTGCTGTCGGCCCGCGGTGATCGTCACGGTATAGGTCTTGCCGCTCCCACTCCCGTTGCCGGCGCCGTCGTCTTTGGCCGAACCCTTTCCGTCGTCCGCACCCGAGTCCGCGCTCGAGCCCTGTGCCTTCGGCTGGGGAGGCTCGACCGTCACCTCGACCTTCGCGTAATCCTCAACTCCGGCCTTGGCCGTGGCGAGCAGGGCGATCTCTTTCGGGTTGGACGCAGCGGGGAGCGGTGCGCGTCCCTCGGCGGCGCCGTTCCCGTTGGTGTGACTGACCCGCACGACCCAGCACAGCGTTCCTCCGTTCGCGAAGAAGCCGTTGACGGCGTGCGCCAGGTAGGCGCCCTCCATGAATGGACCGTCGCCCGGGTTCGCCGGATCGGTGTACATCCGCTCGAACTGCGACCAGTTGGAGACCTGGACCGGGCGGTTGAGCGGGCCGCCGGGGGCGAGGCCGACGAACGCCGCGGTCGAAGTGCTCACGCCCTCGATCGGCTTGTTCCGTGCCGGCACCTCCTCCACGTAGACCCCGGGTGTCGCGTACGTCGGCATATCACTCCTTCAGTTGCTTGGGATAACTGGCCACCAGCTCTGCAAGGAGGTCGGGCAAGCCCCCGGCTGGAACCCAGCGGATCGTCCCGGCTCCTGGTTCCATCACGCCCATCTGGCTCTCCTGCCAGAGGATCACCTTGGCTCCCGGCACGGCGACCCTGATGCGGTCGCAGAGCCCCCGGCTGCCCTCACTTTCGTGCGCGAGCACGACCGCGTCGGGCGCGAGCGAGCGCGCGACGGCCTCGACCGCGAGCTCCCGTCCTTCCTCGCCGACAATCTCGACGTCGTGGGCGAGGCCCTCGCGCATCCCGAGGGCTGCCACCGGACTCACCCGCGCGATCAGCACGCGCGGTCTGCGCGAATGCCCGGTCAGAGTTGGCACGGGACGAGCCTCGCTAAACGAGGTGCGGGCAGCTAGAGCCGCGTGGGCAGCGATCCGGGAAGACGTCGCTGCCCGATGTGATCAGCCGCCCTCATCCGAGAGGACCACCGTCGGCGGCTCTCCCGGAACATCGAGTCGGCCATCGGCCTGCCGTCCCTCCGCGTCCCGGGCGCGGACCACGTGCGACCCGGACGGCACGTTGGTGAACGAGAAACGCCCGAGCTCGTCGGTCTCGGCGACTCGCCCGAGGTCGCGCAGCATCACCCAGGCCCCCGCGATCCCCGCGCCTGCGGAGTCGACGACGCTGCCACGGACGCGCGTGCGCTCCACGATCGCCGGCCGGCGGGTGACAGTGTCGCCGACGCGAACGTGCTGCTCGCGCACGGGCGGGCCGCGATGCAGGACCGAGCCGGACGGGAACGGGAGCGTCACGATGTAGTGGAACGAGAGCTTGTACGCGCCCCCTACGGCGTGCCAGAAGTCTGGCGTCGCGTCGTGACGAGGATCACCCGCCCGCGTCTTCAAGCCTCCGAACTGCTGACGGAGTCCCGCGAGCGGCGCCGGCAGGACCTCGGGGGGCAACTCCGGATAGCTGGCGAGTGCCGTCAGCGCCTGCGAAAGCAGGCGATGCTCGTCCTCGACCGCGCGTGAGAACGCGCTCAGCGTATACGAGGCGTCCAGCCACAGCGGCGGTCGTGTCTCGGTCCGCGCGTCGCCGTTGCTCGAGCCGTCCCACCGCGCCTTCCGGCGCTGGCGGTTCTCGCGCAGGTCGTACAAGAACAGGTTGAGCGTCGGCTGCGCGACCGTCGATGCCCATTCACGGTCGGGGGCTTCGAACGCGACGGCGATCCCGTCGAACCCGGTGCCCGCGAGCTCACGCTGCAGCAGCGTGCGCAGAGCCTCGTCGAGTTCCGCGAGGGAGGTGTTGAGCGAGACGTTTGTGACCAGCGTCATCGGCGTAGCTCATCACGCGAGAGTCCTCGTCGCCCGCGAGCGCGCGGGCCGAAGGGGCAGACAGACGGGCAGACCGGCTGCCCGACCTGGTCACGCCGCGGGCTCACCGTCCGCACGCACGGCGCCGTAGAACCGCTCGAAGTCCGACTCGAGCGTCAACCTGCCGAGCTTTTCGTACTCGAGCGCGACCCCCCGCGCGAGGTGCTCCATCGTGATCTGCCCGCCATCTGCCGCCGCGAGGACCGCCGCTGCGACCGTGACGTTGCGAATCGAGCCACCGGACAGCTTGAACCGTCCCGCGAGAAAGTCGATGTCGAGCTCATCCATGGGCGCCTTCGCCGGGAGCAGCCGATGCCACAGTCGAGCGCGGTCGCGCTCGTCCGGAAACGGGAAGTCGACGACGAGGTCGAGCCGGCGCAAAAACGCCTTGTCGATGTTGTGGCGCAGGTTGGTGGTCAGGATGACCGCGCCGTCGTAGCGTTCGATCCGCTGGAGGAGATAGGCGACCTCGACATTTGCGTAACGATCGTGGGCATCCTGCACCTCCGAGCGCTTGCCAAACAACGCATCGGCTTCGTCGAACAGGAGGATTGCGTTCGAGCCCGCGGCGGCCGTGAAGATACGGTCGAGTTGCTTCTCGGTCTCGCCGATGAACTTCGACACGACGGTTGCGAGGTCGATCCGGAACAGCTCGAGCCCGAGCTCGTTCGCCACGACCTGGGCGGCCATTGTCTTACCCGTCCCGGACTCGCCCGCGAACAGAACCGTCATGCCCGGCGATGAGCCGGTAGTTCGTGCGTATCCCCAGTCGAACAGCACCCGGTCGCGGTGGCGCAGAAACGCAGAGATCAGGGCGAGCGCCCGACGGCCCTTCTCGGGGATGATCAGGTCATCGGACGCGAAGTCGCCCTCAACCCGGATCGCGAGCCCATCGAGCGCGTGCCGAGAGGCGGCCCGGGCCCCGTAATCGAGATCGGCTGGCGAGGGCGTCGTCGCGCCGCGCGCCGTCGCCTGCACCGTCGCGATTCGGGCGGCGCGCGCGATCTGCTCACTTGAGAGACGGAACTTGACAGCGACGTCGTCGATCTGGGCCCCGGGGGCGCGCAAGGTCCATTGTCGGCGGCGCCCAGCGCCATCGTTCGCCGGAACCCGCACGACGATCACGGGCACCTGGCCGAGCGCCGCGCCCTCGTGGGCCGGTTCTACGCAAACGATCGGGTGCTCGGACGCCGTGCCGATGACACGCCAGAGCTCGGCGCGCTCCTCGGGCAGGAGCTCGTGCAGTCCCTCGATCGCCAGCACCGCGCACTCAAGCGCGGCGCGTAGCCGCAACGCCGACATGCGTGCGAGCCCATCGATCGAACGCGCACGGACGAGCAGCACCGCGCGCCCGATGGCGGAAGCGATCGCGCTCGCGGCGTCCGCGCCCACGACCGCCACGGCAGTGTCGCCGGAGGCCGCGATCACGGCGTCGAGGCTCCGGGCGACCTCCTCCGGGACCGGGGCGAGCGCCGGCACGTCGACGAGCTCGCCCGGTGCGTCATCGTGATTCGGAGCAATGCCGCCGGCAAGGCGCGCCGCCACGCCGTCCGCGCACTTGAGCGGTCGGTCGGCCAGCGGCAGTCGCGGCTCGTCCAGCAGCACAATCGCACCCAGGCGGCGCAACGGGGCCTCCGCGTCGCAGCGCGCGAACACGTCCTCGCCGCCGATCTCCCCTCCCGCCAACAACGCCGCGGCCAGCCGAGGCGACGCGAGCTGCCGCGTGAGGTCGTCGTGCAGATAACCGTAGAGCCGGGAGTAACGCCAGCTGAGCTCGGGCGCGGCGCACACCGCGAGCACCGCGCGCTCGAGCGAGTCGAGTCCCAGCAGCTCGGAAAGTTCGTCAAGGCGTGTGTCGACCGCGGACGGAGGGTTCTCAGAGGCGAGCGCTTTCGCCTGCTCGTCGGTTACATACATACCGGCAAACGGGTCGCGAGAGCCGTCCGCGTTTGCCGAAACCTGCTCGACCCCGGCACGGATCCGGGCGTCCAGCTCCGCGAAGCTGATCACGGCACGTCGGCTTGCCGCTTGGCCATCTCGTCGGCTTCGCGCTCCAACTGACCGTCCGGCTCGGTCACGCTCAGCGGTCCGCTCACCGGAGCGCCGCGCTGCTGGACGACGTGGGCCAGCTCGTGCGCGAGCAGGTTGTCCCCGCCCGACGTACCGGGGCGGTACTCGCCGCGGGCGAAAAACAAGTCACGGCCGGTCGTGAATGCGCGCGCCGCGACGGAGCCGGCCAGCGCGTCCGCCCCAGGGCCATCGTGCACTCGCACGTCCGCGAAGGAGTCGCCCAGGAGGGGCTCGACCCGCGCGCGAGTCCCCGATCTCAGTCCGGCGCCGCTGCCCCGGGCGCGGTTGATCTGCGCCTCCACCTCGGGATGCACGCGCCCGCCGGGCAGCAGGGCGGCGCCGTTGTGTGCAACGAACCGTCCGGTGCGTTCGGCGCGCGCACTTCGCGGGTCGTTCTGTTGGCGCTCGCGCTCGGTCATGGGTACGGTCGGACAGCGATCTCTTGTCCGAGGGGCGCGCGTCGGGCTTCTGAAGGCGCGGGCCTGTACACGATGCTAATCACGGCTCTACAGCCGCACAAGAAGCGAAGATGCATCCATCAGGGCAATATCGAGCCTGGCTGACCCGGCGGTTTCCCGCGGCTGGCGAGCGCCAGTTTCCTCGGGGCCGCGCGTCGCCGGTGGATTAGCGCTTCCTCTGCCAGACTCCGGGGGGGGTGGACGTGGACGTTTGATTTCAATCCGTCGACGACCGCGATCAGGTTCCTCGTGCGCTCGTCATTTCTTCCGCGCTGCTTGAACTTGATCTCCTCTTCCTGCCAGCCGGGCGAGTGCAGGTTGCTCATGACCTTGAGCTTGTCCTGGACAGTCACGCGCGTATTTGGAACCGCCGCCCCAGGGTCAGTCACGCGGGTCTTCTGAAGCCGACCCCATAGCTGGCACGCCTGGAGAATGGTCGCCACGGGATAGGCCTTTTCGACGGTCAACCCGTAGGAATCGTCGCTCTTTCTGTGGAGCGCGATGGCGGCCTTGAACATCTCCTTGATCTCCGCGGACGCTGTCATCGCGTCCACTGCGCGGTTCAGCCAGACCTTGTCGGCCTGCAGGGCGGCCTCCCTTTCCGCCCTAATGACCGCTTTGGCCAGTTCTGCGGCGGCGGTCTTGGCCGTCTGGTAGGCCGTCTGCGTCGCCTTCTGGTTGAAGACCTGCTCCACAAACCGTTCTCTTTGGACGTCGGTGAGCTTGGCCCACTGGTCCACGATGGTGCCCCGGACATTGTCGAGGAGTTTCTTCCGGAGCTCCTCCCGGATCTCGGCCTTTTTCGCCAGTTCTCCTGCGCCGCCTTGGCCTCAGCCTTGGCCTTGGCGGCGGCCTCGTCCTTCGCCTTGGCGACGGCCTCCTTTCTCGCCTGAGCCTCGGCCTCCGCGGCCCGTCTGGCTTCTTCCTCCAGCCGGGCCTGGGCTTCCGCTGCCTGCCTGGCCTGTTCCTCCGCTTCCTGTTTCGCCTTGGCTTCGGCGGCCTGTCTGGCTTCCTCCTCCAGCCGGGCCTTGGCCTCCGCGGCTTCCCTGGCCTTCGCCTCCGCGGCCTCCTTAGCCTTCGCCTCAGCCTCGGCCCGCGCTTGTGCTTCCGCCGCCTCTTTGGCCCGAGCTTCTTCCTCAAGCCGTGCCTTTTCCTCCGCTGCCCGCCTGGCCCTTTCGTCCGCTTCCCGTCGTGCCGTGCCCTCCGCGGCCTGCCTGGCCTCGGCGGCGGCGAGCGCCGGCAGAAGGTACTGGCCGAGCGTGTGTGGGTTACGGGCGGGGTCGTAGAGGTACTCGGCGTCGTCATCGACCTCGTCGGCTTCGTCGAAGTCGTCGTCAAACTCGTCCACCTGTCCCGGCTCGCGTTGGACTACCGGCGCCGAGGAGGCCGCCGATCCGACCCCGGGACGTCCCTCCAGCAACCGCTGGACCGCGCGGTTGCCCGCGGCGCGCTGGAGGACGAGGATGTCGGCCGCGTCGCGCGGTTCGGGCTCACCCAACGCCTCGCGCCGCGGGTGTTTTGACGACCGCTTCGCGGCCGAGCGAGCCACGTCGGACCGTGCACGAGTGATGGCGCATGCCCTCTCGATGCCTGGGAATGCCGGCAACAGTCCAGGGACGGTGTAAGCGCTGCGGGTCGCACCACGCCGCAGCATATAGGCCACTGTTTGTCGTCTCGGCCGAGGAATAGACGGCGCGAGCAGTCGAGCTCCGACGCGGACACGACCCGTCGTCGCGTCTGATTTGGACTGCTGGGCGAGAGAGCACGAGTAGACTCTGAGGCGTCGAGCCTGGTCGACTTCATGTCGTTCTCGTCACCTTCATCGGAGCGAGTTCGGACAGTCCGCAAACGGCCTGTCCGCGGTAGCGAGGCGGTTTCTCCCTTTCAGGAGCTAACGCGGACGCTGCAACGCGGCGCCGGCAACCGGGCGTTCGCCGAGTTGGCGCGAAGCGCGAACCGCCCCGTCGTCCAACGCATGACGACGCGATCGCAGGTGATCGACGCTCTCGGCACGCCGCCGGCCCGGCGCGGGTTGCTCGCGCGGAGGGCGTCGCCGTACGAGCGCCTGCTCGTCGCGCTCGGTGCCTATGAGGACGCGGCGCAGGAGCGCGTCGACGTGGACCCGCTGGAACGAGCTCGGCAGGCTAAGGCGCTCAACCTTCTCCTGATCAAGATCGTCGCGGCGGCGCAGGGGTACGGCGCCACGCTCGACGCTCACAGTCCCGGAGTCGATTTCCTGAACACGATCATCGATGAGAGCGATCGCGAACAAGGCGTGATCAAGGCCCTGTCCGTCATCGCCGCACTTGACACCCGGGCGGCGCCGCCCACATGGCAGCGCGCGGTTAGCGACGCGCTGACAGGCGGCCGGCCACCAAGGAGCAGGCCTCTCGCACCGCTCGACGAGGCGACGCCGTCTCCACGCGAGCCCTACGGCGAGGAGAAGAGGGGAAGGAGAAGGAGGTCGCGGAGGCTCCTCCCGAGTTCGCGCCGAGAGAGAAAGGTAAGGAGAAGGGGAAGGAGAAGGAGGTCGCGGAGGCTTTTCCCGAGTTCGCGCCGCGATCACTCGCAGCCATAACCGAGCTCGGCGAAAAGCTGGGCTCGGGCGCGTTCGGCGAGGTGCTGAGGACCGACGTGCACAACCGCGTCGTCAAGAGGCAATTGAACGGCGCCGAGGCGCTGGAATACGAAGCCCGCAGCCTCCTGGACGTCGCACCCCATCCAAACATCGTAAGGGTTTTCCGGCGGGAGCCGACGGACACCGGTGTCCCCGAGCACGGCGCCGCCATCTACAAATACATCCGCGGCCAGACGCTCCAGGCGGTGCACGAGCGGTTGACCAACACCTATCTCTCGGGTGAGATTCGGCCGTACGAGTTCGCCGGCTGCGTTCAGGTCCTCGGTGCCGACATCATGGCGGGAATCGCGCATCTCCATGGTCACCGTGTCATCCACGGGGATCTCCATTTTCAGAACGTGATGCTCGGACACGTTCGGAGCCGGGCGCATCTAATCGACGTCGCCGCGACCCCGGTCGGAGAAAGTGGCCAGGCCGGGGGGAACAAGTATCTCGTCGACTCGCCGGAGTTCTTCCGCTACCTCGCAAGTTCCAAGCCCAAGTGGATGCAACAGTCCGTCGGAAAGTTCGGGCAGCGTGTATTCAGTAAGACAGACGACGCGCCACCCCTCGCTGGCGGCGTCGCAGAAATCTTCGTTCCCGGCTGGCGCCCCGACCAACCGACCTATCAACTGGAGCTTGAGGTCAACGCCGCCGGGCGGCTGGCTACCGATCCACTGGAACGTCTGCGGGCCGGCGACGCCGAAGAGCTCGGGGCCTTCTGGGACCACGCACGAGCCTTCGCCCACGCGATCGCCCAGGATCCCGAGCAGCGCCCCACGGCCCAGGAGGCGTTACAGCATCCGTATCTGGACCCAGCCAATTTCCTCATCGGCCGGTATTACGCCGACGCGATCATCAAGAGCGACGAGGCCGCCATCGAGAGATTCAGGGGGGCAAAGGCCCCGGAGCGCGAAGACCTTGAGGCAGAGGCCGATCGGACGCGGCACGCGCGGAGTTAGACGCTAAGGGCGCTACCAAGCTGGGCGCCGCTCGGCCCCGCCGCAGTGGTGGCAGGCTATCCGGAAGCAAAAACGATCCAGCTTCGCAACACACTTAGGCGATGGAGCTAGCCGGACTCGAACCGGCGACCTCCTGGGTGTGATGCATCGCCAGGTCGAAGTGGTGGGCACCACTGGGTCGCAAATCGCCCGTAATTACAGGCATTCGGGCTTCGGCGCCGCCCGCGGCTGATCCAGCCTGCGGGTACGCATGTACCCGTTTGGCACTCGCGCGTGAGACCCGATGCCACAGCCGCGATTCCGCTGATCGGTTTCCATGCTTCGAGCCTGCGTGGTCCAAAGGATGTGTTTCTTGATCGAGCGATCCCCCCGGCCTGCCCAGGATCGGGCGTAATCCCGCGGAAGGCGACGTTGGAAGCGCCGGTACTCCTCGCGAATCGGCGCAGCCGTCGCCAACTTACTGGCCGGACGAGGGACTCCATGCCGCTGACGGAGAAGAACACCCCGGTTCCGTCAGCGAGCTCCACCCGTCCGCGGCGCGGCCGCGCGTGAGAGGCGATACCCCGAACGCGTTCGCGGACCTCGTTCTGTCGTCGTCGAAGAGGCGCGCCCTGCGGCGCTCGGGCCGGCCACTCCTACTCGCCGACACAGGCCAGCGCTGCGTCAGAGGGGCTGCAGAGCCCCAGCGATGCGTAGGTGTAGGCACCGTCATCGTGCGTGGCCCCGGTGCCCGCTCCAGTCACCTCTCGGCCGGCGCTATGGCTGCTTGACGCCTAATCGGGTCACGCCGACGTGCTGGCGCTTCGCACCGGGAGCAGCCATCAGCCCAAGGCAGTGCCGGCTTGCAGTTCGATGAGTTCGTTAGCCGAGGCTCGGCTAGTAGCACCGCCGAGCGTGGACTGGTGCTTCGCCAGGGTCGCGGGCGTCTGGAACGTTGCCGGCGGGTAGGGGCTGCGCGTGCCCAGCAGCATCGAGTGACCTTCCGCGCCTACAAGGCTTCGAGCACGCCACCGATCAGTCTTGCCCCACCCAGTGCAGTAGGGACCGCTGCTTGTCGTTCACGAGCCCCGTGGTCGGCCGGCCGCCGGTCGCTGATGCTGTCGGCTCCTCCAAGGCTACGGGTCGTGGCCGAAGGCGCCTCGGTAATGGGGTGGAACAGGCGGCCGGTTCAACGGACCAAGCGTGATCTGATCGACCCCAAGGCTTGATCGAATCATCTGCACGCCCCGCCGGACCTGGTGTAGAGTGAGAAACGGTAATAGTGAGATCGTCAGACCAGGGCAAAGCGGGGTTGACGAGGATCCTTCGAGTCGCCAGGACCTCTGTGGCGATGGCTGCTCTTTGGCTCGCGATCGGCGTGTGTTTTGCGTCAGCGGCGGCCGTCGTCAAAACGATCAAGGTCGGCCGCGGCGCCCTCGGCGTGTCGTCGGATGGCACCCACGTCTGGGTCACGAACGACGGCGGCACGGCAGTGAGATCGACGCGTCGACCGGCACGGTCGTCAACACGATCCAGTCCAGCACGAACGGGGCCGCCGTGTCGTCGGATGGCACCCACGTCTGGCTCGCGAATTTCGACCCTGGCACGGTCACTGAGCTCGACGCGTCGACGGGCACGGTCGTCAAAACGATCACGGTTAGCGCCCACGGCCTCAACGCCGTGTCGTCGGATGGCACCCACGTGTGGGTAACGAACCAGGGCGGCACGGTCAGTGAGATCGACGCGTCGACCGGCACGGTCGTCAACACGATCAAGGTCGGCACCAACCCCTACGACGTGTCGTCGGATGGCACCCACGTGTGGGTAACGAATAACCACGGCGGTACGGTCAGTGAGATCGACGCGTCGACCGGCACGGTCGTCAAAACGATCAAGGTCGGCACCGACCCCTTCGGCGTATCGTCGGATGGCACCCACGTGTGGGTCGCGACCAGGGCGGTACGGTCAGTGAGATCGACACGTCGACCGGCAGCGTGGTTCAAACCATCAGCGACCGCGGATCGCCCTCGGGTGTGTCGTCGGACGGCACCCACGTGTGGGTCGCCAACAACGGCCTCGATGCGGTAAGTGAGATACAGGTCATCAGCAGCGGTTGCCAGGTCCCGGAGCTCACGGGCTCGACGCTCGCAGCGGCGAAGACGGCGTTGAAACAGGCCGATTGCGCCGTAGGAAAGATCACAAAGGTCAAGTCATCGGGCGTGCCCACGGGGAGGGTGATCTCGAGCAGTCCCGGCGCCGGAAGCAAGCACAAGGCCCGCACCAGAGTCGCACTCATCGTCAGTCTCGGGAGAGACTGACCACGACCGCGCGCCAAGTTGCCCAGCATCCTCCGTTCAGAGCGGCGGTTCATCGCCTCGCCGCGAGCTTGCCGCCTTCGACCACCCGATTCCCTGCGCTCACCTGAGCCAGGGACCAGGGACTGAACGCTTACGGAAGCAGCCGTCCGGGCGACGGGGCAAGGCGGCGGACTGCAACCGGTTCCGGACAAAGCCGGTCACGCCGGCCCCGTCCATCCGCGCACCGGAATCGCGCCAATCGCCGCTTGCGGGGCTTAGAAGAACGCGTGCGGAAGCGGCACGTAACCTATGCAGCGCTCTCGGCGTCTGTCGGCTGACACGCCGGCAGTGCGGAGCTCGGATCGCGGCGAACGCGATCGCGCCGCGGGGATGGTGCGGACGATCCAGATCGTGGCACTGGGATCGCCGGCGATCGCCCGCTCGCGTGATCCCACGGTCATCGAAGCGATCGCGCACACGCCGGCCGAGCGATGAAAGGGGTCGCCCCCGCCGACGTAGGCCGTGATGCCCGTGCCGGTGGCCGGGGTCGAGGGGCCGCCGGGGTGCGGAATGTTGAGCACCGAGAACACCCCACTTAGCTGTGGTACCGCGTCTTCCGAGCGTACCGGTCGGCCCACCGTTGGCGTTCCTCCGCTCGGGCTTCGAGCTTCATGACGATGGTCTCGACCGCCTTATCGGCCATGCTCGGCACGGCCGCGAGGGCCATCACCCTGTTGAAGGTGCTTTCGTACGTGAACAAGGCTCGGATGAGCGCGCGCGCTTCCTTGCTTGCTTCGCTGTCAGGTGCCTCATGCTCAGCGTCGGCCAGTGCGATTGCTGCGCGGACGGCTAACTTCAGATCTTCTCGTCGCCGCTGCCCAGCCCGTGGACGAAGGCCACTCACGAACTGCCGTGTCTCGCTTACATACGGGATCGGAATCGTATTCGCGAGATGACTCAAAGTACGATTGCCCAGCGCGTCCTGGATGCGCCTTCCAGCTGCGTCCAACCCGGCCAGACGGTCCTGTTCGGTCAGCGGGCTAGCGGTGCTGTAGGCCGCGGCGACCGCGCTGTCCTCCTCCCTCCATGAGCCGGTGCTCGGGTCAGAGCCGAGTCCGAACTCTCGCATCTGGTCGCTGTCGGTCGCGCCGCGACCTCGGTACATCTGGTCGGGTCTGAATCCCAAATCCTCTCGCGGTACACCCCGTGAAGCGTTTGCGGCGGCGAGCCGCGTTCGGATCCAGTCGCCGTACGTCGGGTGCAGCGACAAGGACGGCTGTAAGGATTGCAGGCGGGCGCGGAGCTCCTTGACGTTCCGCCGCTTCGCGTTTGCCGCCCACGCAGCCCAGACGTTTTCGGGCGCCGCCGCGGCAATCATCGAGATCTTGACCGCTGCTCCCATCCCAGGGCTACCAATTTCGCCCATCGTCCCGATCGCCGGGCTGGCAGATTCGAGAAGATGCGGTAGCACGTCATAAAAGCCGGCCTCGAGCAACTCGTTGGCGCGCTCGATCGCTTCTATGAACCGGATGTCGTGCGCAGGCTTCCGGAGCGGCCGAAACTGACTCAGAAGTTCGGCGTCCGACGGCGTGTCACCCTCGTTCGCTTCGTACTCCTCGGGCTGACGAGCGGTCGGGCGAGTGCGACGTCGACCCTTGGCTGGTCGCTTTGGCCGATCCTCGTCGGCCTCATAACCGCGATCGAGATCCCTCATCTCTCTGAGCGATGTACGGGTTACGGAAGGTTCCTCCTCCCGTTCCTTTTCCTTCTCCTTCTCCTTCTCCTTCTCACCACCGTCTTTCTTACCGTTCTTGCGTGCCAACGCTCCCTGTGCGGTCACTGCGGCGCTCCCTGTCACCCAGCTGGAGACGGCCCTGTTGCCGGCTGACCGCTGAAGGGCAAGCAGCGCGGCATGACCGCTGGTGGCGACGCTGCGACCAACCGGTGGCTGAGCCCCGCGGCCTGGGTGGTGTGCGAAAGCTCTTCCGACGCCTTCCAAGCGGTAGTCCGCGTGCCTGTGCATAGCCGACCCGCGGCCAGAGTAACACCCGACTCGGCCGGCTTGGGAGCTACTCGGCCGGTACTGCCCGTTGAGGCAGCAACATTGCCCAACCGTCCCATCCCAGCACTTGAGGACGCCCTCGAGCCAGAGCGAGACCGAGCGGCAAGAATCAATACACAGCGATGGTATGAGCCGACGCCACGAGAGCAGATTGGAGGGGCGGGATCATGACACACCGGGCCAGCGTCGCGGTGTCGTGCGATCTCATACTCGCGTCACCGGTCGACTGGCTGGGAGCGAGGGCCACAACTGCTGGCTTTCACATTGGACGGCCGACCAGGAGCCGCTGTTTCCCTGGTCTCGCGAGCTAGGCGAAGGGATCATCGACACTCCGGCGCACCACCGCTTCCTCGGGGCGGCCGCGGCGATGGAGTCGGTGCTCGCCGCGCGTGACTGGCTCGTCCACGACTGCTTCAGCGTGGCCGATGTGATGTACGCCAGCGTGCTTCAGGGAGCGACGCGCGCGGGCTGCCGGCTCCGTGGCCGGCTGGAGGCCTACGTGCAGCGCGGTGAGGCACGCCCGGGGCACGCGCGGGCGGCTGCGATCCCGGATCGCCCCCGCAGCTGACGACAGCCGGTTCTACCGGAGCAGCGCTGCTGCCGGCCCAGCAAACAAACCACGGTGTCGATGCCCTGGCTGCTGCTCAGCGCGACCGTTTATCTGAGCTGGGCGTCGGGTGTCAAGGCCGTGTTGTTATGCGTGCTTGTGGTGGAGGTTGTGTGTTCTGCGTGAGGGGGTCGCCCGCCGGTCGTGGATGATCCGGCGGAGCCTGGCGGGATGAGGGGGTTGGGTTTGGCTCCGTGGACGCCCTTGCTTCTCTGGGCCCGCGGTCGCGAGGGTTGGCGGCCGGGTGACTTGATGGTTGATCGGTCGTTCCGGTGGAGCGACTGCGGCCGCTCTGTCTTTTGTGGGCCGCCACGCTGGGCGTGGGTGCCTCGGTCGCTGCTGGAGCTGGCCGCACGTTTTGAGCGCATCGGTGATGGGTGGGCGCGCAAACGAGGTGCGCTGCGATTCTCGTCAGGAGGCCCGTGCGAGCGTCAAGGCAGGGTGCGGCAGCGAGCTGGCTGTGACTTGGTCTGGGTCTTCGGCTTGCGCTGTGGCGGTCGGAGTCACGGGGCGCGCGGCTCGGCGTGCGTGCGGTTGTCGTCGATCGTTGGTGGGTAAGGACCTTGTTGGGCGGTCGGTGTGGCGGGCTCGGGGTCGAGTCGGGGCAGGATGCGATCAAGCCAGCGGGGTGTCCACCAGTTCGCCTTATCGAATAGGAACATCAGGGCGGGGACGATCACCAGGCGGATGATCGTGGCGTCGATCAGGACGCTGGCACCGAGTCCGAGCGCCAGCATCTTGACCGTGACGCTGGTCGAGAGCAGGAAGGCGAAGAACACGCTGGCCAGGATGACCGCGGCGCAGGTGATCACGCGGGCGGTTTCGCTGAGGCCGTTCGCGACACTGGCTTGGTTGTCCTGACCGGCCAGCCAGTGCTCGCGGATTCTGGAGATGAGGAAGACCTCGTAGTCCATGGAGAGCCCGAAGACGATCGCGAAGATGATCATCGGGACGTAGGACTCGATCGGGACGGTGCCCGAGACGCCGAGCATGCTGTCTCCCCAACCCCATTGAAAAACGGCGACGATTACGCCGTAGGCCGCTGAGATCGACAGCAGGTTCAGCACGGCCGCCTTCAGGGCGACCACGGGGCTGCGGAACGATGCCAGCAACAGCACGAACGCAGCGAGGAGGACGACGCCGATGATGATCGGCAGGCGGCTGGAGACGGTGTTTTCGAAGTCGATCGTCGCCGCGGTGGTCCCGGTTACGTATCCGGTGGCGTGAGCGCCGGCGAGCGCCTTTGGCAGCACTACGTCCTGGAGCTGCGCGACGAGGTTCTGGGTCGCGATGCTGGTCGGGCCGCTGTCGGAGATGACCTTGCCGATCAACAGCGCGTCGTCCTTACTCGCGGTGAACGAGCTGACCGACTCGATGTCGCTGGTGGTCTCGAGCGTCTGGCGCAGTGAGCTCTCGAGGCTCGCGCGCTGCTGGCTGGTGGTGCCCGCGGGTAGCTGGGCGACGATCGTCAGCGGCCCGTTGGTGCCGGCGCCGAAGCCGTGGGAGACGGCGTCGTAGGCCTGGCGTTCGCTGTAGCTGGTCGGCTCAGATCCCAGGCCGACGTGACCGAGCCGCATCGAGAGCATCGGGATCGCGATGATCAGCAGCCGCGCGATCCCCGAGATCGCGAAGCGCCAGGGGTGCGCGGCGACGATGCGGGTGTAGGTGTGGAGCGGGCTGTGCGGGTTGGCCGGCTCCGCCACCGGTCTGCGGACGTGGAGCCGGTCGATCCGCTCGCGCGCGAAGCCCAGGAGCGCTGGGACGAGCGTGAGTCCGGCCAGCGCTGCGACGGCGACTGTGATCGCGGCGGCGAGGCCCAGCTTGCCGATGAACGTGATCCCGGAGGCGTAGAGGCCGAGCATCGCGATGACGACGGTGCTGGCGGCGATCAGCACCGAGCGGCCGCTGGCGGCCAGCGTGCGGCGGATCGCGAGGCCGGGGTCTTCGCCGTCGATCAGCAGCTGGCGGTGGCGCGTGCTGAGAAACAGCGCGTAGTCGATCCCGACGCCGAGCCCCATCATCGTCGCCAAGGTAGGGGCGGCGGTGCCGAACGTGACCGCCGCGGCGAGCATCCCGAGCAGCCCGATCCCGGCAACCACGGCGATGATCGCGCTGAGCAGCGGCAGCAGCGCCGCGTAGATGCTGCCGAACCCGATCAGCAGCACGAGCAGCGCGACGGCGATCCCGATCAGCTCGGAGCTGATGTCGTTGGCCTTCGGAGCTGCGGCCTGCCCGAGCGCGCCACCGTAGGTGACCTTCACGCCGGCCTTGGTCGCGACGCTGACCGCGTTGTCGACCGAGTCCACGTACGAGGCTCCGAGGCTCTGGGGGTTGATGTCGAAGTTGACCGTCGCGTATGCGGTGTGCCCGTCCTTAGACACGCTCGCCTGGCTCAGCGGATCTGACACCGACAGCACGTGCGGCAGCCGCGAGACGTTGGTCTTGGCCTGCTCGACCGCCGATTGCTGTGAGCTGAGCGTCCCGCTGGTATCGACGAACACCAGCTGTCCGCTCTGACCGCCCGCCTTCGGGTCATGAGCCTGGAGCACATTGAGGCCGGCCTGGGCTGAGCTGCCGGGGATGGTCAGCGTGTCGCTGTACACGCTGTTCAGTGCGCTGTGCCCGACGGTGGCCGCGACCACGACGAGGAGCCATGCGCCGAGCACGACCCGTCGGTGACGCGCAGCCCATCCGCCGAGTCGTGCGACCACGCCGGAGGGCCCACGGTCCGGCCGGTTCGGGGGCGAAGAGGAGACGGGTGCGCGCGTGTGGGTGGGCTGTTTCGTAGAAGCTGTCATGTCTGCCAGATTACAGAAAGTGGCAGACATGTCAAGTTGTGCGATGATGTGGCGCATGACCGAGGACATCGGCCGTCGCGAGGCCAACAAGCGCGCCACCACGCGCGCGATCGAGCACGCCGCCCGTGACCTGTTTGCCGCCAAGGGCTATGAGGCGACGAGCGTGCGCGAGATCGCCGACGCCGCCGGCGTCGCCGAGCGCACCTTCTACCGCTACTTCGACGGCAAGGAAGGGCTGCTCACCGACGAGGTCGAGCGCTGGATTCGGCTGCTGAGCCAAACGATCCGCAACCGACCGGTGGACGAGCCCCCATTCGCCGCGGTGCACGGAGCGGTCGCCGAGATCGCGCACCAGGTCAGCACGGGCGGCGAGGGCGGCCCGATCTGGCTGTTCACCAACCAGCCACGACCGTTTGAGCTGCTCCAGAAATCAGCGCCCCGGCCGTTGCTGCGCTTCGAGGACGCGATCGCCAACGCGCTGCTCTCCCGTGCCACGGCACCGGACGATCCGGAGGCGCGTTACCACGCCGAAACCATCGCTCGCATCTCCGTCGCGCTGATCCGCAGCGTCGCCATCCGCCGCCGCGAGCTCATCGCCGCCGACCCCTCGCTCGCCCCGCCCGTCGAACAGATGCTCCAGGACGCCTTCACCTACCTCGCGACGGTGATCAGCCCCAGCCTGCTGCGGCGACGTCCGGCCCGCGCTCGCAAATGACCGGTTGACCTCCTCACCAAACGTTCCGCATCCCAGCGCGCGGAGCGGGCGCACTAGCCGCCGCAGATCGACCGCTTCAACCCGCGCCTGATACCAGGGCAGGTCGAATTGCACGCCGTCACCGCCGTTGTAGCGGCCACTGCTTGTGCTTCGCCTCGGCGCGCGATAACCGGCGCCCTCGCTGACCTCGCCCTCGACTCGGACGGAGCAGCCCATCGCCGCACGGCTTGCGCACACTCCGGGCCATCGCGGGAGCACCGCACGAGCGGCAGAGCAGGTCGTCGCCCGAAGTTGGCCGCGGAACTCGGATCTCGCCAAACTCGCGCCTGTCAAGGGCGATCGACGTCAGACAGAGCCCGAGCGCCCTCGCATCCGCGCGTTGAGGGTTCCTCGTCGCGCGGCCGAAGGAAGCTCGCGGACAAGTGGAAGCGGGTTTCGGCCCGCGGGAGACGATTCAAGCGCCATGCCGCCGCTCTTTCCGCACGGCGAACATGCCAGCCGGTAGTGCCGAGCGAGGCGCGGCGGACGGAGCCGGGCCGGCGGGGAGCACCTCGGTCTTGGGCGGGATCGCGGGTACAGCGGGCAGAAACTCGCGGTGGGCGACCGCGAGCAGTGAGCGGACCGCAATTGCGACGATCAGCAGGGTGACGCCCCCGAGCGCAAGGGCCGCGTAGGCGGACTCGCCGGCGGGGTGCTCGATGTGAAGCCACGTGATCGCGAACAGCGCAATCGCCGACCATGGAAACGTGAGCGACCAGAAGCCGGCGGTGAACCCTGCCCGCCAAAGCGCCGGTAGCAGCCGAAACCAGACGATCAGCATGAATACCGTGTAGCCCGCGAGCCCATACTCAAAGGGTCCAGGTATCGCCCCATGCAGTTCGAAATAGGCCGTGCCAGCGATCGCCGGCGGCGCGGCCAGGAAGATGAGACCGGGTACGAGCGGGGCCTCGAGCATCTCGACAAACAGCAGACGGTTGACGACCAGTGCGCTCAGGCCCACGAAGGACACGATGCCTATCCCGAAGCCCAGCCAGCCGAGGCTGGGTAAGCCGAACCCGGCCGCGCCTTCGGCGGCGATCAGCCCGCCGGCGGCGGTCGGCAGGACATAGCCGGGATGGAACTTGCGCGCGTCGAGTGGCACAGCGATCCACTCGCCGTTGATCCAGCCCCCGAAAAGGAATGTCGCGATGCAGAAGACGACGAAACCGAGCTTCGCTATTCCATACGCGTGCGGCTCGAGTCCGATGCACAGCACCATCCCGGAGATCCAGGGCAGCGACCAGAACGGCGAGAGGACCGGGTCGCGGAGTTCCGCGAGGAGCGAGTGGGGCGCCCGGATCGACTTTCCGAGCCCAGCGACGGCCAATAGAAACCAGACCGTAGCCGCGACTACGAACACGGCGTCTGAGATCGCGCCCGGAGTGCCGTAGAAGCGGTTCATTAGGCGCCACACGCTCGCCAAGCCGGCTAGCCCGAACGGGATCGCGAACAAGGTCGGCGGGGTTCGTTCAAGAAGTCTCATTCACGATGTCGATTCTCTGATTCAGCCACGCCCGTGGGAACCGGACCGTCTAGGTCTCCGCGCGAGCAGGCGTGAACATGCGGGGACCCGCCACTCGGCTTCACCGACACCCACGTCGCTTACTTCTGGCCAGTTCGCGTCACGCTCGGGGCGGCGTCGGGCGAGCCGTTTCCGGTTTGTGCCTTCACCCTCGTTGCGGCTCCCCAGAGCGAGCCGATGTTGACGGTGTCGGGGTAGAGCGCAATCATCGCGTCGAACAGCTCGCACGGCGTGTTCGTCGTTTGATCGAGGCGGATGAAGTCACGCAGGTACTGGCGGGTCTGGGCGATGATCTGCGGGTCGTCGTCGTTGTCTGGGACCTTGTGCCCGGCGATCACCGCGCGGGGTTCGAGCGCTTCGAGTTTGTCGAGTGCGGTGATCCATTCGAGCCGGGATTGGGGGGTGGTCTCGGCTTGGAAGGGGTGGATGCCGTTGTAGACGACGTCGCCAGCGACGATCAGTCCGATTGACGGGACGTGGAGGCTGGTTGTGTCCGCGGTGTCGGTAAACCCAGTGTCGACCGGAATCAGGTTGCGTCCCTCCAACTCGAGCGCGGCTCCGTCGAGGCTCTCGGCGATCAGAAGCTCGTCGGGTATCTGTCCCGGGTAGCGCTTGCGCCAGAAGCCGTCCAGCCATTCCGGGGAGAGTTGGTGTCCCATGCGACCGACCACCGACGCGGTGGCAACCGCGCGCGCGTTCGGGAACCGCTCCTGGAGCAGGTTGAGCCCGAAGAAGTGGTCGCCGTGGCCGTGCGTGATGTAGATGTGGGTCAGGTTCTTTGCGGTCGCGGCGATCGCGTCAACTAGTTCCGCGTTCTGGTCGCGAGTGAGGAACGTGTCGACGAGTACGGCGTCTCGTTCGCCGTAGATCAGGGTCGCTGAATTCGCCACCCACATCAGCGACTCGTAGCCGGGCGGGACGTCGCGGGTGAGTCCGGGGCGGGTGACGGTGAAGACCCGCCACTCCAGATCGGACGCGGGCTCGTCAGGCTTGCGGTACCCCGTAGACATGGACGGGTCCTTTCTGGTGATTGCGGTTCGGGGTCAGTCCGATTCGGTCGTGGGCGGCTGGCCTAGGACTCTCGGAGGCCGGCAGGCACTGGCGCTCCGAGTGCCTCGAGCAGGTCGATGAGCTTGCGATCGAGCTCCACCCCAACCGCGGTTATCTCTGGCACGCCAAAGCTCGAGAACTCGGTGCTGGGTTGGTCGATGATGAACCGCGTTCGACCGTCAGCTCCGGTACACAGCGCGGTCCGTAGCGGCGCGTAAAGCATGGCGGCCGGATCGTGCCGGTACATGCGCTCGGCGATCGTGTGGTTGCCCATGAGATAAATCACGCACCGCCCTCGGTCGCCCGCGAGTGCCATCAGGGGTGTCACGTCAGCGCTGAAGTAGATGATGAATCCGTGTGGAGCCCTCTCGTCCGCGTCGGCTAGCACCTCGCTCCATGGCGCTCGTCCCTCGATGAGATCGGCGAGGTCCTGCGGGTCGATCTCTGGCGCCGCTTGCTCATAGCGTTCGCGGAACCCGTCAAACGACTCCGCGACCTCGATCACCAGGCGATTGACCTGGTGCGGAACGACTCCTGGCACGGTGAACACTTCTCGCTGGTTCGCGATTCCCGCGGGCATGGCGCCTTGATTCGGGTAGAGGGTTCTATCAAGCAACGCACAATCTAGCGCGTTGAGTTTTATAATGCAACCCACTATTCTGGGAGGCATGGAACGCAAGAGCTTTGCCGACATGCACTGCTCCATCGCCCAATGTCTCGAGGTCGTGGGCGAGTGGTGGTCGCTTCTGATCGTCCGCGACGCGTTGCTGGGTGTGACCCGTTTCGACGAGTTCCAGGAGCGCCTCGGGATCTCACGCAACGTTCTGAACCAGCGCCTGTCTCGCCTGGTGGACGCAGGCGTCCTGGCGAAGGTTCCCTACAGCGAGCACCCGCCGCGGTACGACTACAGGCTCACTGACAAGGGCCGCGATCTCTGGCCGGTGCTCACAACGATGCGTCAGTGGGGCGACGATTACGCGGCACCTGACGGTCCCCCGCTACAGGTGAGCCACAAACACTGCGGCGAGATCGCTCAAGCCCAGCTCACCTGCTCGCACTGCGGGGAACCGATTGGAGCGAGAGACGTGCAGGCGATACCGGGGCCTGGCGCAGTCGAACCGCTGGTCCGCGGCACCTAGCGCGTTGCTGCTGAGTTCGGATACCGAGACGTCGGCGCGGCTAGCCACGATCCACCCGAGTCGCGAACAGCGCTGGCGCAGCAAGAGCAGTCTCCACCCGAATAAGGAGCAATCTCGCCTCCGTCGCGCGAGCCTCAGCGCCGCCGCTTCCGGACAAAGGGCCACGCGAGACGTAGTCCGCAGATACCCACGAAAACGAAGGCAGGTTCTCGACCCGCCCTTCCCGAGCGTCCTGCTCGTCGCCAGATGCGCGTTCGCTTGAATCGTTAGCTACGGCCGCGTTCGCCGGCTAGCACCGGCCGATGGGTGACGATCGCTCTCCTCGGCCGAGACGGTCGAGGCCGCTTGCGCTTCGCCACGAGGCGAGGCGTCGCGGCTGGCTGCTGCTTGGCGAGGATGCGGTAGTGCGTGATCGGGATCGCGGTCCTGGCGATGGCGCTCGACGTAGGTCGCGTGCTCGATGGATCGGCTCCTGGGCGGTAGAGCTGGGTGGTCAACGTCCAGCTCTCCAAGGGAGGGAGCCATGTCTTCTGCTGTGCAGTTGCTCGATGCTGCCGGGCGGCGCCGCTCGCCGGCGACGTTGTCGGACTTTCACGCCGGTAGGGCGCCCGGGAACAAGGGCCAGCGCTACGCGGCTGACCCGCCGATGGTCGATGAGATCATCGCGGTAATGCGGCACGCTGCCCACGTCCGGTACGGCAATCGCATCAACGGGTTGATCGTTGTGCTGTGGCGGGCCGGGCTGCGGATCAACGAGGCGCTCTCGCTGACCGAGACCGAACTGGAGTAACAGCGTGGATCGGTTTTGGTCAGGTGTGTCGTGGGAACGGCGCGACGGGTTGAGTTCGACGCCGGTCAGTGTTCGTGTGGATTGGGCGCGGATGATCGCGTCGAGCTGGGCTCCGAAAAGGAATGCGGTCGTCGAGATGTAGAGATAGGCGATCACCACGATCACCGAGGCGAGGCTTCCAAATACCGAGTTGTATGAGACCAGGCCTGTGAGGTAGAAGTAGAAGCCAACCGAGACGATTACCCACCACACGATCACGATCATCGTGACGAGACCGACCCAGGGCAGGGCTGCGATCTCGCCGGTGCGGTGTGGACTAGCAGGCCGACTGCGAGCGATAGGAAGCCTAGTCCCAGCGCCCAGCGGGCGAGGAACGCGACTACGTCCCAGGCCATGCCGGGATGGCGCAAGGCGAAGAACGGTGCAGGTCCCAGGCAGACTGTGGGGGAGGTCCTACGGTCCGATGAGACGGAAGCCGAAGGTGTTCTTCAGGGTGGCGATTGGGTTCCGGCCAGTTACCGCATTCTGGGCAGGCAGTGATGTAAGCCGCGGCGGCGGGAGTGAAGCGCAGCCGGCAGGCAGGGCAGCAGACACGGGTCACGGCTTGGGGTCACGCTCGGCTCTTCCCAGGCAGACCGTGCCCACATACTGGGCATACGCGGTTCATTACAGGGTCGTCCGCCCGCTCGCCGGAGAGCTCGAAGTACACGCGGTGGCGTCCGAGACCCGACACACGCAGAACGTGCCCGCACTCAGGGCAGCTATAGGTCCGTGTCGGATCCGGGTTGGCCGAGGCCCGCTCGGCCGGGGCGATCAGAGTCGTCATGGCCATGGGGTCACCGCCTGGCTGTTGAAGCTGCCGCGTTCATCCAGCCAACGCTCTGCATCCAGATCGTCTCTGATCATCGCCGTCTCCGGGCGGGCAGCGAGTTCGATCGGGGGACTGTCGTTCGCGCGGTCCTCGAACGGCGCTGCGCCGGCGCCGGGGCGTACGACGCCCCCGGCTAGTCTGGTTTCCTTGTAGGACGCGTAGTTCGCTGATCGCACGAGGCGGTCGCCGCTCGCGACGACGATCGCCCAGTGAAAGGCGCCGTAATTCTCCTCGAAGGTAAGGAACTTCATGGACGCCGGCTCGGACACGGCAGCTGCGCCGGCGCGATGCTTCGTTCGTGCAGCAGCCTGTGTGACGTGTCTCGCGCGCGTCATGATTGGGCCTCACTTTGGCGCCGCGGGGCGCGGGTGCGCCAGTGGAACCTTGCGCTGGCCATGAGCCCAAGGACCCAGCCGAGGATCCCGGCGGCGAGCACGAGCCATACGAGCGAGACGCGGGAGTTGCCGATCAACCAGTTGACCTTGACTTGTGCAGTGTTCGACGCTGCGAGCGCGATCAGCACCGCGACGAGCGCGACGGCTCCGATCGCGTATCCGTGAAGTCGCCCCCGAAGCGCCTTGCGCCGAAAGTGCTCGCTCCGTGTCTCGGTCCCGGTTGCCGCTGCGGCGGCTTCCCGCGAGTGAGCCGCGTTCGCCGCCGCCACCGGTGGCTGGTCGCTCACCGAGCCGTTGATCGGCATCACATCCGATGCGGCGGAGTTGACCGGCGTGCTGCGCGTGTTGGAGAGCATCGAGGACCTCCTCGTTGCGTGGTGCGAGGGGATCTGCGGGTCCTCTCGTTAATACATGATGATCATATCATGAAAAGTAAATCTAGAAATGATATGGTCCGATGCGTGGCCGAGCACGCGGGATCGGGCTGGACGTTTCTGACCAACCACGCCCAGGTGCTGGTGTGCATCGCCCGTGACCCCGGCGTTCGTCTTCGCGACATCGGCGAGCGAGTCGGGATCACCGAACGGGCCGCGCATCGGATCGTCGCCGACCTCGCCGACGCCGGCTACATCACGCGCCGGCGAAACGGCCGCCGCAACCACTACACCATCAACGCTCAACTCCCACTCCCTGACCCGATCGCGCGCGAGCAGAACGTCGGGGATCTGCTCCAGATCCTGACCCCAGCCCACGGGTCTGACCGGAGGGTCGAGTGGACGGGAACGAGCCGGTGATCGCCGGCCTGCTGCTGGCGTCGGGTGCGCGTTGGCGGGCGGCGCAGCGGTCCTGCTCAAACAGCGCGGCGCGGTCGCGGCACCGGCCGTGCTCGCCTACCACCCAGTCCCGGGCATCCGAGGTCGATGCCGTCCGCTAAGCGGGTCGGTCGTCACGCAAGTTCCGATTCGCCGAGTAGCGCGAGCGCCGCGAGGGGTGGCGTCCCGACCTCGCCGATTTCGAGATCATCCGCGGTCCGGGCCAACGCGAACATCCGATCGACCGTCGGGGATGCGGCGCAGGAGAACCAGTCGACGACCGCTTCCGTGTCCGTGGGCCTTGAGGTCGGGACGCGTGAGCCGCTTGCCCGGCTGGCGAGCGGCTCGGTTCGTTGTCGGCGCTTGCCACCGATGGTTCTGCAGGCCCACGATCGCTACGACTAGGGCTCTGTCTCCTGAACCTCGAAGCGCATCAACGTGTTCTTCCTCCGGGTTGGCCTCAGGCTCGGACTTCGCTCGCGGCGAACGTGCCGACGTGTTCTTCGTCGGGGTGGGCTTCAGGGGCGCACTCGCCATCGGCGAACGTGCCGACGTGTTCTTCGTCGGGGTAGGCTTCAGGGTCGCACTCGCCATCGGCGAAGGTGCCGACGCGCTCCTCGTCGGGGTAGTCGGCGGGGTGTGACTCACCCTCGGCGAAGGTGCTGTGATGCACCGCTTGGTGGGTCGGGGCGGACGTCGGGTTGGGGTTTGAGTTGTTGGGCATACGGACCTCTCTTGGTGGTTGTGCGGCGGTCATGGGGCCACCAGCTTTCCGTTTGTGGGTCCCGTCGACAGATCAGGAGTAGGTGGCGGCTCGGTAGACGAGTCCCGGCCGGCGAGCGTGGCGGCGGCTTTGGTCTCGCGGCCGAGGAAGGCGCCGAGCTCTGCGATCGTGCTCATCAGCGGGGCGGGGAAGACGACGGTGGAGTTCTTGTCGACCGCAACCTCGGCCAAGGTCTGGAGGTTGCGCAGTTGGAGCGCCAGCGGGTGGGCCATCATCACGTCGGAGGCGTTCGCGAGCTCGCCGGCGGCGAGCGCTTCGCCCTGGGCGGCGATTATCTTGGCGCGCTTCTCGCGCTCGGCCTCGGCTTGCCGGGCCATGGCGCGCTGCATGCTGTCGGGCAGCTGGATGTCGCGGAGCTCGACGACGGTGACCTTGATTCCCCACTCCTCGGTCTGCACGTCGAGGATCTCGCGGATGTTCTGATTGATCGCGTCGGTCTCAGACAGCGTCTCATCGAGCGTGTGACGCCCCACCACCGCGCGAAGGGTGGTCTGCGCGATCTGGCTGATCGCGGACTGCACGTTCTCGATCGCGACCACTGATCGGATCGGATCCTCCACCCGGTAGTAAGCCACCGCGGACACGTCGATGCTCACGTTGTCCTTGGTAATGATGCCCTGGGACTGGATTGGCATCGTGATGATCCGTAACGACACGCGGTGAACGCGGTCGACGAACGGAAAAATGAAGATCAATCCCGGTCCGCGCGCCTCTCCCTTGACCTTCCCGAGCTCGAACACCACTACCCGTTCGTACTGCTTGATGATGCGTGCCGACATCGCGCTGAGGATCAACGCCGCGAGGATGAGTGCGACGATCACGTAGATAGCGTTCATGGTCTTGCCTTTCTGGCTCTGTTTGGCTGCGCGACAACCATGAGGTTTCGCGCACGCCGGCCGCTTGCTGGAGCCGGAAAACTTGGCCGCCGAGGATTGAGGCAGACCTAACACCGATACTACACCGTGCAACAGAGCGAGGGTGACGATCACGCTCGGTTAGGCGGTTTGCTCGAACCTCCCGCGAGAATGAACAGCTCGCGTTCGAGGTCGGGTCCGATCCGGCGCCTCTGCAGCGCTCATCCGAACACGACGTCCGATGCCTGACGCTGTGGACTCGGAAGCGGCGGGAGTCGATTAAGCAGCGGTGCGCACTGCTGTGCGAGGTCGACGTCGGCCGTCGCGCTATTGGTCCTGTAGGGCTTCTGACTACTGGTTCGCCACGGATGCAGTCGCGCGGAGTCGCGCGGACGACTGCATCGCCAGTGGCGATCGCAGCGCCGGCCCGTGTCGCGAGGCGGACCTGCATATCTGAGGAGCGGTCGGTCGGAGCGCCGCAGGAAGCGCGTTCGACGACGAAGCAGCGGCCCGCACGAGTGCGGTTCGGGGCGGCGCCGCTCGCAATCGGGCCCGGCGCCGGAGTCCGGTGACTGGATCGGGGTGTGGTCCTCCGAGAGCGGCATTGAGTCCCTCGTCCGGTCAGGGGGTTGGCGACGGCTGCAGCGATTCGCGGGGAGTACCGGAGCTTCCAAACGCCGCCTTCCGCGGGATTACGCCCGATCCGGCGACGGCCTTCCGGGCCGTCGCCGGATCGGGCGACGATGCTGGGCAGGTCGGGGGGCTCGCTCAATCAACAAAGCCCAACTTCCTCAACGTCGACCGCCAGCCAGGTCAACTACACCTCCGACAGCCGAGCAACCAGGCCGAGGACGAAAAGTAGAGTGGCGAAGGGATCTATCCGTGACGATCTGCTTAGGCCGATTAGTTAAGCATGTCATGGCAAAGGGGCCCAAGCGCGTGGTGACAGGTGAAATGGCTAAAATGACAGTGACCTAGTGACCTCGGCGGCGCGAACCCGTCCGACGCATGGTGTATCCTACGTGCCTGAAATAATCAAAAGGTGACCCCGGCGGTGCTTGCGACACCCCGGGGCCTGGCCGAGACCTACAGAGGAGGTCCCGACAACGCGAGCTTACTCCAAGGCAGGGCTGGCACCGGTGACAGCGGCGCCTCCCATATCGACAGTCGCTTCCCAGGGGAGAGGCACGGACGGCGCTATGGCGAACGGGTCTACTGGGCGGCCCCTCGATGTTGTGACCGCAGCGCAGGCGTTGGCGTCCCTGCTGCTCGAGGGCCTGAGCGATCATGACCTTGCCGACTTCGCTCGCCGCCTGCTCCCGCATCTGCATGAGGGGCGACCGGGCCGCACGCGAGCGCGTTGCGCCTACACGGTCGCCTCACTCGCGGCCGAACTCGGCGTGTCGGACAAGGCGATTCGGTGCGCGATCACGCGGCACGAGCTCCGGGGCGTCAAGCGCGGCTCGCGTTGGATCATTTCGGCAGACGCAGTGGACGAGTGGGCGACTGCGCCGGACGTGCATCCCGCGAGGGCCCGTCGGCGTCCGCTCCGCTCCCTGCCGCTCCCAAAGCGGCAGGTCCCTCGCTGCGCTCAATTCTCTGCGGAGAGAGTCAAGCGGCACGCCGCGAAGCTCGCGGGCGCTCGCGATGAGCGTCGAGAAAATAATGCGGGCGAGTGGCGACGTCGTCTGGCGTGTGCGTTGGGCGGCAGCACGGCAGGAACCGTGCGCGAACCTTCAGCACTCGCCGCGACGCCCGCGACTTCGACGCGGAGGTCCGTCGGCAACGCCAGGCCGGAAGCCTCCCCGCGCTCGACGCTGGCGCAGAGACTTTCGGCGAATACGTGACTGAGACCTGGGCAGCCTCTCATGCGGCTACGCTCGCCCCGAAGACGCGGCTTCACTACGCGAGCCTTTACGACTACCACCTCCGTCCGTACCTCGGGTTGATCGCTCGCGTGAGATTACGCCGGAGGTCATCGGGCGTTGGCAGGCAGACCGCCTGGCATCGGGGGCGGGTCCCGTTGCGATTCGGCATGCGATGGATCTGCTCGGGTCGATTCTGGAACACGCATTCGTGGGCGGGCAGATCTCGGCGAATCCTGCCCGGCGCGTCAAGAAGGCGCGGTCGCCTCGGCGGGAGAAGGTGCAACCACTTTCGTCCGGAACGATCGAGGCGGTGCGCGAAGCGCTCGACGCCCGCGACGCGACGCTCATCTCTGTCCTCGCGTACGCGGGTCTTCGTCCGGGAGAGGCGCTGGGCTTGCGGTGGGGAGACGTCCGCGAGCAGACCCTGCTCATCCAGCGGGCGACCTCGCTCGGCGAGGAGTTGGACACCAAGATACGGCAGCACAGGACCGTGCGGTATGGCGCAATTCGTCGAGGGTGGGCCACGCCAGGATGCTCAGGCTGGAGGCGAAGATCCAGCGGGTTGAGGTCGTACGCAGCCGTCCGGAGCTCGTGGCCGAGTATGCACAGCTTCGGTCCGACCGCGAACCCGCCGGCCAAGCTCTCGCCCAGAAGTCGCACACCGCCGACCGCTGGATCGCCGCCACAACGATTCGCCTGGGGCTTCCGCTCGTCTCGAACGACGGGATCTTCCGCGGCGCACCCGGCCTAGAGCTCGAAAACGGTCCCGTCTGGCTGAATGAACCGAACCCCGGATTCCGCATGTACCCGTTTGGTACCCGCGGGCGCGTGCGTCGCAGTGAGGGCGCCCTAGCAGCGAAACAAAAAGGTCCCGTTTTGCAGGACCTTTTAGTGATGGAGCTAGGGGGACTCGAACCCCCGACCTCCTGGGTGCGATCCAGGCGCTCTCCCAACTGAGCTATAGCCCCGGGCGGCGGCACATGCCGCGCGGTTGCGGGACAGTTTAGCCCCGGCCGGTCGACCACTTGCTTGCCGGCCGTGCGCTCCCGACCGACGGGGAACCGGCGGATTCGGCGCCGCTGGCAGATAGCCTCAGCTGCGGCCGGAGGTCCCGATGAGCTTTCGCACACGCCTCACCACCTTCTTCGTGTTGATCGTCGTGGTGCCGATGATCGCCATGGGCGTGCTCATGTTCCGGCTGATCGGCGACAGCCAGCAGGGGAAAGCCGACGCGCGGGCGAGCGGTCTCGCCAGTGCGGCCGCCAGTCTGTATCAGAGCGAGGGCGCTGCGGCTCGTGCCGACGCCCAGGCGCTCGCCCGTGCCGTGGGACGGTCGAAGAGCGACGCCGTTGCAACGCATTTTGCAAATCTCGCAAGACGAGCCGGGCTGGCCCGCGCCACTCTGAGCACCGGCTCGACCGTGCTTGCCGACGTCGGCGACAACACGGCGATTGCGCCGGGGGCGGCGCTTCTCAAGACGCCAACAGCGGCTCAGCCGATGACCGTGACGGTTTCGGAGCTCACCGCCTCCCAATACGCGCATGATCTGGCTGCGCCTGGTGTGGTGCTCACGGTCCACGATGGCCCGCGACTCCTCGGCTCGACCAACAACCTCCCGGCGGGCCGGTCATTACCCGCGAATGGAAACGTCACCGCGGGCGGAACCGGCTATCGGGCAATTGCGCAGACATTCAGGGGCTTCAATGGCGCATCGGTCACGATCACGGTTCTGTCGGCGCTGTCGGTGACGAGTGCGTCGATCGGGGGCAGCCGCGCCGTCGCTGCGGCGCTGATCGCCGCCTTCCTGGCGCTGGCACTCGCCTTCGCCTTGCTTGCCTCGCGCGCTCTCCAATCTCGGCTCCGGGACTTCCTGCAGGCCGCCCGGCGCCTCGCCAGCGGCGACTTCTCCTCGCTGGTGACGGTCGAGGGCCACGACGAGTTCGCCGCCCTTGGCGAGGAGTTCAACCGGATGTCGACCGAGCTGTCCCGTCGGCTCGACGAGCTGTCGCGGGAGCGGGCCAGGCTCCAGGGCGCAATCCGGCGCATTGGCCATACCTTCGCCTCGAGCCTCGACCGTGCGGCGCTGCTCGAGGTCGCACTCAAGACCGCGGTCGATGCGGTCCAAGCAAGCGGGGGTCGGCTCAGCGTCAGATCTGCGGACGACGAGCCGCTCGCCGAGACGGCGCGTGAGGGGTCGCTGGCCGGCCTTGAAGATGTCGTCCAGCAGGCCGAGCAGGCCGCTCTCGACGACGGCGGGTTCGGAGAGGAGCACGCAGCGGGCGTGACCGTGGCGGCGCTGACCGTGGGGCCGGTCGAACCGCACCGCAAGGCGCAAGGATTAATCACCGTGGCACGTCACGGGGGCGCGTTCAGCGATGACGATCGGGAGGTGCTGCGGTCGCTGGCAGCCGAAGCAGCGCTGGCGCTCGAGAACGTGGAGCTCCATTTCCAGGTGCGTCGGCAGGCCGTCACGGATGAGCTGACTGGCCTGGCGAACCATGGCCGTTTCCAGGAGCTTCTCAACGCCGAGATCGATCAGGTCCGGCGATATCACCACCCGATCGGTCTCATCATGCTCGACATCGATGACTTTAAGGCGGTCAACGACACCTACGGACACCCGCAAGGCGACGCTGTGCTCAGGCAAGTGGCGCAAGTTCTCCGCGAGAACTCGCGTGATGCGGACTCGCCGGCCCGGTACGGCGGCGAGGAGCTCTCGCTGATCCTCCCGCACACCGATCTCGAGGGCGCCCACGCGATCGCTGAGCGCATTCGGACGGCTGTCGAAGGCCTGCGTGTGCCGAGCACCAATGGCAGCGGTGTGCTTAGGATCACCGCCAGCGTTGGCGTCACCGCGTCGACCGCTGGCCACAAGGACGCGTTGATCGCGGATGCGGACGGGGCGTTGTACGAAGCCAAGCGACGTGGGAAGAACTGCGCGGTCGCTGCCGAGGCTCGGGTCGCGAACGCGCCGGAGCCCCGGTAGGCTTAAGGGGCATGGGTTTACTTGACGACGCGATTCGCGAGCACCTCGACCTCAAACGCCGCAGCGGCGCCGACCCAGCTGACATCGAGCGAGCCGAGCGCGAGGCGCTAGGCCCGGTCCGGCGCGGCCCGGAGGTGACGGGCGAGGGCGTAGCGCCGTCCGACCCAGCCCTGGAACCGGAAGCGGAGCACCTCGATTCCGACGAGCATCTTGCACCTGAGCCTGAGCAGTGGGAGCGGTTCCAGGAGGACCCGGAGCTGCGAGACATCGAGGAGCACGACGAGCTGGATCCATATGAACCCGCCCACGCGGCAGGCGGCGATCCGCTCATGGACGATGAGTCGTTCACTGAGCATGGAGTCGAGCCACCGCGGCGCCCTGCCGACTTGGCGGAGCCAGCTGAGCCAAACGTCGCCGAGCCTCCGCCTGCGCCGGTCGCGCCTCATCTTGAGCAGGAGACCGAGGAGTACGAGCTGGAGGACGAGTCCGAGGAAGATGACGACGTGCTCGAGAGCACTCCGGAGTTTCTTCAGGACGCGCCCGATCACGACCGGCTCTGGTTCGAGCAGCGCCCGCCGCGGGACTTCGATTTCGACGGCTGAGTCTTTTAGACTCGATTTGAAGCGGGGCCATAGCTCAGTTGGGAGAGCGCCTGCTTTGCAAGCAGGAGGTCACGGGTTCGAATCCCGTTGGCTCCACTAAACAAACGCCCGCAAATCGGACATTTGTTGCTAGATCGCCATTGGTCTGATGGACGTGATGTTCCCCAGTCATGTTCCCCACGTCCCAGTGACCGCCAGGCTCGTCACGCCGCTCAGCCGCGACGCTTTCGGCCTTGCCTCGGTCGCTGACGACAGCTGCGACTTGGGTGGCGTCTCGTTTGCAGCCCAGCACGCGTCGCCGCCGAGTGGCGTGGACCTGACATCCGCCTCTGTCGCGAAGGCATGGAGTCCGTGCGCACGGTGTGCCGCCCGAGCGCCGGCGGGCCGGCGGGGTGGGACTGCGGTTGAGCTCGACGACCCCGACTACATTTGCTCGACCTCGTGAACCGGTGTCAGCTTCCTTCGAGCGTTAGGCTCGCACTGGCCAACGCGCGGTAGTGAACTCGGCGACGGTCAGACGATTGCCTTCGTGTGGCAATTCGATCGTGCGTTCGTCAGCGTGATGGCGCCTCCCTTGGTCGCCAAGGCGATCGTCCGAGGCGAAGCGGCTGAATGACGAAAGCGATCATGGGAATCCTGGCGTCAGGCGATCGTGGGTAGCAAGTCGAATGTGCGCTTCTGCGACGCTCGGAGCACCGGCCCAAACTCGTATTACGCGGCCCCACGATTCAGAACCAGCGTGCTTCGGTTAGCTCCAGGGAAGTGGGCGAAGAAAGGGCCTCCTGCATGGTCCGTGAGTTGACGTGAGGCCGGTCGCGAGATATAGGTGCGCCGGCGCGAGCACGCTCGCGCCGGCGTTTCCATGTTGTGTGTTAGGGGTTAGGGGAGATGCGGTCCCAAAATGCGCAGTTGTGCTGTGCTGAGATCTCTGCGGTCGTTACGGGCTCGGTGTCGCCGGCTGGCTGGAGGGATATCTCCGCGGGGTTGGCGGGGTTGAACCGCGGCCACGGGGGAGCTCCGGTTGGGGTTGGTCTGCCGGTGCGCGCGAACGTGGTGACGTACTCGATTTCCTGGTTTTGGAGGACCTGCTGGTTCGCGTCGAGCGCCGGCGTGACTGGATTGAGGAACCACGCGCCGACGTGAGACGCCCCGGGCGCGACGACTCCTGCGCCCGCGGCTGCGTAGGGTGGGATGTCGTTGTCGTCGATCTCGTAGGCGTAGACCGGCATCCTGCTGGCCAGGTCCTGGTCGGTGACCAGCGAGGGGCAGACCGTGTCGGAGTCCGCCGCGACGGTCCGCCACGCGACGCCGGGCGAGTCGAACCGACTCAGCGGGTACTTCGCCAGCACCTGGGACGCGAACGCGCCGTATTGGGTGTCGACCAAGGTCTGGTACTGCCCGGCGCTGGTTGCGGTCCCGACGAGATCCTCGTCCCGATCGGTGCCGGCGATCACCCGCACATGGTTCGCGTGCCCCGTCTTGAGTGCCTGACGCAGGGTCATCGTCAGCGTCGAGCCGTTGATCGTCGGGGCGACCGTGCCCTGACCACCGAACTGGTAGCCGGTACCGGGGTGCAAGGCCACCTGCTCGATCTCACTTACGGGCAGAGCCTGCAGGCATGCCGCGACGCGGGCGGCGGTGCCTGTTCCGCATCCAGCCGCGGCGGCGAAGTTCTTGCCGGCCGCGTTGGCCTGACCCTTGGTCGGGAGGGCCGACTTGCAATCTTGGGACTCGAGGTCCTCTGGAGTGCGTGGGGTCTGTTCTTGGGTGCCCAGGACGGTGTTGTATTCGCCGCTGGTGCTGATCCCCTGCTCGAACAACCCGGCCGCGGTCGGTGAGGCGATCTGATCGCACACGCTTGACCCGCCTGCGGATTCACCGAAGATTGTGACCTTGCTCGGATCGCCGCCGAACGCCGCGACGTTGTTCTGGACCCAGGCAAGCGCTGCCTGCTGGTCCTGCAGCCCGTAGTCTCCGGAGTTGGGCCCGAGCGCCTTGTCATCAGCGAGGAACCCGAAGATGTTCAGGCGGTAGTTCATCGAGACGATGACCTCGTCACCGGTACTCGCCAGCAGCGAGTTGTCGGCATTCCCGTTGCCGTTGGCGAATCCGCCGCCGTGGATGTGGACCATCACCGGAAGATCACTCGTGGCGGTCGCGGTCGCCGGCGCCCACACGTTGACGAACAGGCAGTTTTCGCTACCCGCCCCCGTCGTTTGAATACATTCGCTGCCGAACGCTGTCGCCGGGAGCGTCATCATCCACGGTGCCGGTGGCCGGGGCGGCTGCCACCGTAGGTTTCCGACCGGCGAGGCAGCGTACGGGATCCCAAGCCATTCATTGACACCGGTAGCTGTGGTGCTGGCGATGCCGCACACCGGACCCGAGGTCGTCTTCACGGTCGTGCCAGCCGCGCACGTCCCTGTCTGCGCGCTGGCAGACCTCGTTGCCGGACCAGCCGAAGCTATCGCGATGACCCCGACGGTCAGGGCCGCGACGGCGAACGCCGACCCACACAGCCGGGATCGCCATCGACGCAATCTGTTGAATCCCATGATTTCTCTCTTCTCTCTTCGCGGCTCGGGCTGAGGGGGCATCGAATTCGTGCCTCACCGAAGCCACGGCAGCCTGATGGGGGAGGGGTGAGCCGGCGCGAGGCTTGCTCGCGCCGGCGTTCCCGGTTGGGTGTTTACGGCTTAGGCGCGATCCGGTCCCAGAATGCACAGTTGTGCTGTGCGGAGACCTCCGCCGCGGTTACGACCTCGGTGTCACTCGCTGGCTGGAGGGAGATCTCCTCCGGGTTGTCCTGCGCGTTGAATCGCGGCCATGGCGGGGCGCCGGTGGCCGTCGATGGGTTTCCGGTGCGTGCGAACGCTGTCACGTACGCGATTTCCTGATCCTGAAGGGCCTGCTGGTTCGCGTCGAGTGCAGGAGTGACTGGATTGAGGAACCAAGCCCCGACGTGCGATGCCCCTGGGGCCACGACTCCGGCGCCGGCCGCCGCATACGGCGGGATGTCGTTGTCGTCGATCTCGTACGCGTAGGTCGGCATCCTGTTGGCCAGGTCCTGGTCGGTGACGAGGGATGGGCAGACCGTGTCGGAGTCCGCCGCGACCGTCCGCCACGCCACACCCGGGTTATCGAAATGGCTCACCGGGTACTTCGCCAGCACCTGCGACGCGAACGAGCCGTACTGGGTGTCGACCAATGTTGCGTACGCGGCGGGAGTCGTCACGGGGAATGCGGCCTCGTTTGCGTAGGAGACGAGATCCTCGTCCCGGTCGGTCCCGGCGATCACCCGCACATGGTTTACGTGCCCCGTCGCCAGCGCCTGACGCAGGCTCATCGTCAGCGTCGTGCCGTTGATCGTCGGGCCAACGGTGCCCTGACCACCGTTCGGATAGCCACCTGGGTGCCCTGCCCCGCCACCGGCGATCGATTCGACGGTCGCCGCGGGCAAAGCGCGCAGGCATGTCGCGACGACCTTGGCGCTCCCGGTCCCGCATCCAGCCGCGGCGGCGAAGTTCTTGCCGGCCGCGTTAGCCTGCGCCTTCGTCGGCGGAGACGACTTGCAATCCTGGGGCTCGAGCGAAGTGGGGTACCCCAGGAGCGTGTTGTACTCGCCGCTGACGCTGATCGCCTGCTCGAAGAGCCCTGCCGCGGTCGGCGAGGCGATCAAATCGCACTGGCTTGACCCGCCGGCGGACTCGCCGAAGGTCGTCACCTTGTTCGGATCGCCACCGAACGCGGCCACGTTGTCCTTGACCCAGCGAAGCGCGAACTGCTGATCCTGCAGCCCGTAGTCCCCGGAGTTGGCCCCGAGCGCCTTGTCATCAACGAGGAACCCGAAAATATTCAGCCGGTAGTTCATCGATACGACGACCTCGTCACCGGTACTCGCCAGCAGCGAATTGTCGGCATTCCCGTTGCCGCCGGTGAACCCGCCGCCGTGGATGTGAACCAGCACCGGAAGATCACTCGTGGCCGTAGCGTTAGCCGGCGCCCACACGTTCACGAACAGGCAGTTCTCACTACCCGCCGTGCCCGAGGTCGTAGTGCACTCGCTTCCGAATTCCGTGGCCGGCAGAGGCACTGTCGTGCTCCACGGCGTTGGCGGCTGCGGCGGCTGCCACCGTAAGGCTCCGACCGGTGGTGCCGCGTACGGGATGCCAAGCCATTCAGTGACACCGGTGGCGGTGGTGCTGGCGATTCCGCAAACTGCACCATAGGTCGTCTGGACGGTCGTGCCCGGCGCGCACGTCGTCGTCTGAGCGGCGGCAGACTTCGTTGAAGGACCGGCCGAAACTATCGCGATGACCCCGACAGTCAGGGCCGCGACGGCAAACATCGACCCGAACAGCCGGGATCGCCGTCGGGGCAGCAATCTCGTGACTCTCATACGTAGCTCTCTCTCATATTTCTCGCCTGTTTTTGACCGAGCTGGCGCGTCGCGCCGGCGACCACCACTCGTCACTTCTAAGCGAGCGATCGCTACTCGGCGCTGAGCGTGTGAGTCCTCATCGTCGATCGGCGCGGCTTCCTAGCCACCGACCCGCGTGGCAGGCGGCGCCCGGGCGTACGGGTAGATAACGGCGCGGACATTGCTCACGACGTTCCGCATGAGGTCGCTGGGTCCCTTCGCTTCGGTTGGCTCCCGATCAGGAGCCGCTTCCCACAATGCTGGCGGCGACCAGCCAAAATACTGGACGCGATATTCCTGTCAACCACCGAGCCGTAACTACAGACCGATGCGGCTGATTTGCACAGCTTGGGGTTTCGAAAGCGACGCGAGAGGCACGCAACTATTCTCGGAAGGAGATCCTTGTCGCCATCACAGGAACCGCAATCGCCGACCACGCACAAGACAGAACTGGCGGCCCGGCTAAAACAGCTCAGAGCCGAGCACGGCCTCTCGCTATCACAGCTAGCCCGCGCCACCGGTATCTCCAGCTCGTTCCTATCCCTCATAGAGCTGGCGCAATCCGACATCACGATCGGACGACTGGTCCGCCTGGCTGAGTTCTACGACGTCGAGCTTGCCGACCTGCTCAACGGGCCTCCGAGCGCGCCCGCCGACCACATACGGATCCTCCGCACCTCGCCCGATCACATGCTCCACTCCCCGACCGAGGGAGTCGACGTGTACGACATCACCTGCGGCGCGCGCTGGACACTCGTCCCCGCCCTAAGCAGCTTCCGACCCGGCGGCAGCATCGAGATCGACGACGAGCACGAGCACGAACGCATGATCTACATCCTCGACAGCACATTCGACCTCGTCTTCCCAGGTGAAGCACCAACCCGTCTCCGAACCGGAGAGGGCGCGATCTTCAACAGCGCGGGCCGATACCGCATCACCAACGTCGGGAGAGGACAAGGCCGCGTTCTCGCAGTCCGCGCGCATCCCGAAGCCCACTAGAACCGGCGGCGGAAAACCGCCAACACGCCCTCGCTACCAAATCACAGACGCTCGCGGCCGTGGACAGGAATCGGCCCCCCGGGGCGATCCAGCAGCGAGAGCCCCACCTGGTCATCCCATCTGGAAGGGCGTCGTCCGCCAGATCAGCGAGCTGACTATCGCGTTCGTGGCGTTGCGCAAGTGCGTTCGGCGGCGCCTCCGAGGGCCGGCCGGCGCGAATGCAGTCGTGCGGGCAGCGCCGGGCCGCGACGATCGGCGCGATTCAGATGTCGCCGAAGCGCAAGAAACCTCGCTACCCGGCAAGAACATGAATGCGATAGTGCAACCTGGACGGGTACCGAGCTCCCAGCTGGCGCTAGCGTCTGACCTCACCGCGCCGCGGCGGGCTCCTCTGCGGGGAACGCGGGTCGCGCAGGGGCCGTCGAAGTGCATGCGCCTCCGTGACGGCCCGAACCGACTAGGACTGCGTCGCGGCTGCTCTTTACGGACCGCCAGGCACGCTGCCCTCCCTGGCGTGTCGATGCCCGCGGGCGGACGTCCAGCCGTCAGCTGTGCCGGGTCGAGGTTCCGCTGTCGAGCTTGCGGAGCGCGAGCGGCGGGCACCGAAGCTCGCGGTCGCCGAAGCGCCCCACCGGCCGGCGGAGCCGGACGGTGACCGTGCGGTCGTCAACCTCGATGACCTCGGCGAGTTCGTGCTCGAGGTACCGAGGCCGGATCCGATTCGTGAACATCACCCTGTCACCGACGCACAGTTCGGCGATCGCTCGGGCGGAACGGACCGTGTGAAGCAGCTGCCGTCGCGCGTGGACGGCGTCGGCGATCGCGACCAGATGCTCATCAAGCTCTCCCGCCGCGATCGCGTCGAGCAGCTGACGCTCGGGATCCTTCAATCGGCGATCCTGCGTCTCGGACCACAGCATCGACGGCATGCTCTCGTCGATCTCGATGCTCACGCCCCTATCTTCGCGGCCGATCCAATCGCGGTGGGCGTCACACATACAAAGCCACGAACTCGACGAGGATCATCCGTGCCGCCCCACCGCCTCCTCCGCCGTCGCGCACTCATGCACCAGCTGGCTTCCGCAGCCATGAGGGCGCTGGCGGCCCAACAGTTCGCCTTCGCGTCGACCGGACGTCTGCCCCCGCGCGTCGCCGAGCGAGCGCGGGCCAAAGACCGAGGAAGGACAAGAGATCGTGCGGTACGCCGGCTCGACTGGCGATACGGCCTCTGTGGGCATCCGAAAGCGACACTCGCCGCTAACGTTCCGGCCGCCGCCAGCCCCTGCTCGGAGTGACCGCGAGACCCGCTTCCGCCGAGGCGCGAGCCGTTTAGCGCCGGCTCTGCCTTTGGCGAATCGGCCCACGCAAGCGGGGCTCCGACCGGGAGGAGGGGACGAGCTCTTTGGCCTTTCGCGGCGCACGCCCATGCCTCTCCCGGACATCGATCAGCTCGCGGTGTACCACGCGGTGATGCGCGTCACACACGATTAACTCGCTCGGTCGTCGGTCCGCCGCGCACCGATATGCCACACGGCTCGCCTCGTCCAAGGTCTCGCACATCACCCGCTCGCCTCGGTCAGGCAGCGCGACCTCCCATAGCCCACGCACGCTGATGTCCACACCGACCGTCGTCAGATTCATCGACTCACCTCCCGGTGCGTTGCGGCGAGCAGACGCCGTGCCGGGTTGCCAGACTGCCGGGTGTTGCCAACCGACGGAAGGCTCGGCGCCCGGCGTCCGCCCGGCGCCGCGGGGGCCTAGTGGACAAGCGGATCCTGATTCGACCGAGCACTTCACAACCCTCTCCTGAACACCGACTGGTCAACACCGAGGGCCCGTCAGCTACCTAACCGCGCCGCCGACCGCAACGGCGCAGAGTTGCGAACGTAGCGCCGCCGACCAGAAGCGCATCCGTACTTTCCTCGGTCCTTTTTACGGCTCGATGGGCCCTTGACCGCGCAATGGATGCTCCGGTCTCGCAAACGCGGCGGAACAGGCGGCGCAGGGCCTCTCCTTTCGGAACGAACATGGGAGCGAAGAATGGATCGATCGAGACCTCTTCGTTCGTAGATTGAATCGCGGCCGTCGGCGATGCCGACGCTCGCCGCCGTCGCCGCCGTCCTACGCGAGCGACACGATCGTGAGCGCACCTCGATCGGCCGCGACCGGAGCGTCGCGTCGGCAGTCCGTCGTAGCGGCTCATTGACGAGCCGTTCGTTACGGACCGCTGGATGGATTCGCGGTTGGAATCGCAGCTGACCGCGATTGTCTTGGTGAGCGTTCACATTGGGTTCAAATCGAGGTAATCGCCCTCGCGATGGCTTTGGTTTCCGCATCTGCCATTCGCCCGCTGTTAGGATCGGCCCTTGTCGACCCCGTCAGCCGGGGAGGCTGCGTCCTCGGACCCGTCATGTGCGAGCTTCAGATCGACCCTCGACCGTGCGGGCGGGAGTCCTATTACCTACCGGCAGGCCAACGATGAGCGAGCACCGATATTGGCGTCGCCGCGCGGTCGACCGTGTCGTCGATCAGCTCCGGCGCGGCAGTTCGCCTCCGCGGATCGATTCCGGCCTCCGCGGCGTTCCCGGCTTGAGTGAGGACCAACCGGCCGCGCCGTGGTGGTTGGTGCGGGGCGAGCAGCAGCGCCGCACGCCAAGCTCAGCTTCATCGGGCCGCAAGCCAGAGGCTCGCGCGACCGACGCCCCTATCGGTCATAGCCGCCCGGGAGAGGACCCCTTGAGCAGGGCGCTGAAGCTAGCTCAGACGGAAACTCAGATGGACGTCGCCGTGCTAGGCGAGGTATGTGACGGGCGCGAAGTCGTGCGCTTTGTGGCAGGTGACGGCGACTCGTTCGGACTGAGTCCCGGCGCGTCGATGCCGATCGAGGACACCTATTGTCACCGCCTGCTCACGGGGAGACTCTCGAATGTGGTGCCAGATGCCCAGGCCAACGAGCAGGTGAGGAATCTCGAGATCACGCGCGCTGCTCGCGTCGGCGCTTATATCGGCGTGCCGCTGACCGGGCTCGATGCCCGCCTCTACGTGCTCTGCTGTCTGGCACACGAGCAGCGGCCGCAACTGGGCCAGCGAGACGTGGTGTTCCTGCGCGGTGTCGGACAGGCGGTCCTCGCCGCCCTCTCGTAACCCCAGACGCGGCACGCAAGGCCGCTCGCTGCGACGACGCTCAGACAGCGTGCCGAGCGCGGCCGTCTCTGACTACATCACCCGGCAGTCGGCCAGCGGAAGCGCCCTTTGCTCGTTTGAGCACCAGACGCGCCTGACGCTGGCATCCACTGCGCCAGCCAGCAAATGGGTCGCGCAGCTGCTCCCGGGAAACGCGGACGTGCTGATCGTCGCTGCTGAGAGTTGCGACTTGGACGAGATGGAGCAGTGGTTGCAAGCCGGTCGATGCCAAACCTGTGACTCGGCACCTATGCACGGGCGCCGCGCAGCCGACAACGGTGCAGCCGACCGGAGCTTAAACAGCATGCCGACTCAGAGCATGCAGCTGCCGCGATCAACGCAGTCGCTGTCGCAGTCGCTGTCGCCGACTAGGCGCCCTGCACCGCGATATCGCAATCGCGACCAAACAGACTCGCGCGTCACATGCGGACGGCAGACGCCGGGGTGGAGGTCGATTTCGAGAGTCCCGCGGAGCCGGCGATCCCCCCACCCGGACATTTCCGTCAGTGCTCGTGCTCGGAGCCGGTCGGATCGTAGTTTGTGAGCGCGCCGTCCGACGGTTGGCGAACGTGAGAGAGGCGTGCGCGGGGCCGCGGATTAGTTCCTCATGACGGACGCCGCTGCGATCAGGCGCCGCTCATCTATCCACCCGGCCATGTCCAGGACGTCGTCAAGGTGCTCAGGCTCGCCTGCGTCCATTGCGGCCCTGATTCGCCTCGCCATCCTCCTGTCGAACGCCGCGGACTCCGCGGCCTCGTCGCCCAGCGCGCATGTCAGCTGCGCGAGCATGCTCACGATCACGATGCTGTTCTCCCCTTCGGTCCCGGCGCTTCCCCAGCGCCCTGTGTCATCCTCGATCTAACCATGGCGTAGGCGCCTTGTACAGCGCGCGTTACCACCAAAGTGCGAGAGAAACCAAGGTCGCGATCCGGGTCGATCGCGGCCTTGAAGCAGCTTCCGTGCCTGTAGTTGACGAATGGTCGCCAACTCTGCGACAGCGGGCTGGTCCGGTGCTCGGCCCGGGGTTCGCGGTCTCAGAGGGCGAGAGGAGTCGTTCGGCACTGGCGCTGCGGGCGCACGCATGCGGACGATTGCGAGCGCCGCTGCCAGCCGTCCCGGGCGGCCCAGGACGATCGGAATCATCCAAGCGATGGTGAGCCGCCGCGACCGAAGTACCGCTGGGCGCGTCTAGCACGACAGGTGCATGTTTTGATCGACACGAAGGCTGGGCGCATCGGCAGTCAACGCTGTGGCACGGTTGGCCACGTGAACGAGCGCGATACGCCAGCTCAGCGCGCGGGGCAGCCCCGGGGCGAGATGGGCAGCTTTGTTTGGCAGCTCTCGTAAGCCGAGGTAAGTCATGCCATACCCACAGTCCGAACCGGCGCCTACGCCATTGACTCTCAGTCGCTAACGGGCAGCTTGCCTGGCTATTGCAGCTCGTGACGGGTGTCCTCCCATTCCTCAGCATGATCGGCTCGCGACGCAGTGACGTCCGGCTCGTACTTGAACGAGACATCGAGGCGCACACGGTAGCTCTTCACGGTACCGTTCTCGATCGTGACGTCGAAGCGGTGAGCCTCGGCGCTGCGCGTTGTGACCTTTGCTACAACGGCGATGGCGTCAGCTCGCCCGAGGCCTGCATCCGTAGTAAGCCCGACATCTCGTGTGGTTTTCACCGGATGGGGTGTGGCCCTCCACCAGCTATAGCTGGAGTCAAGACCTCCGTTGAGTCGCGGACGACGCGTCCGATAGGGATCAACCCATAGATAGTAGCTTTCGATACGAGGAGGTTGGTCATATGGTGGTCGAAATCCTAGCCATCCTCATAGTGATGGCGTTGTGCTTATTGTTCGTCCACGAGGTCGGCAGTCCCTACCACCGATGAGTCACTGCGTTTGTCACCTGTATTCGGTCGTAACCTTGATTTCGTGACCGGCCGGCAGGTGTCACGCCCAGCTTCGATGCCGTCAGGGCTGCATGCCTTCGACTGCTCGTAGCTCGCGACTGGGAGTGCGCTCTCCGCGCGAGTTACGAGCCAGCTGGGCATGACGTTCACTCGAGCCGGTGCTTGGCGCCACCCTGTGACAAGCACGGTGAATCGCGAGCAGGCTCAAGAGCTCCGATCCATGACCCATGGGCTCGTCCATGCGGTCCCAAAGCCTGTAGTCCTCGCACCGGTTGAATCGATCCGGTGGGGGTCTGCGAGCGCGACGGTTCCGCTAGCCCCAGCGATACGCTCACGGCGCCGACCGCGCGAAGAACAGGCTCACGAGAGCCGCGCGCCGGGACAACATGGCGCCCGGAGAGCTTCGGCAGAGAGATCGTCCGGATTCGGCTCGATCCGAGTTGCGACAAATGACCGGATTTCGCTCAATCCGAGTTGCGACAGATGACCGGATTCGGCCACATGCGTGCGCCGCAGCGCCAGTGCCGGACGACTCCTTTCCTCCTCGGAGCACCGCGGGTCGCGCCACTCGGTTGGCGACATCTGAATCGCGCCGATCGTCGCGGCCCAGCGCTTCCCGCACGACTGCATTCGCGCCGGCCGGCCCTCGGAGGCGCCGCCGAGCGCGCTTGCGCAATGCCACGATCTGGATCGTCAGGGCCAGCCTGGCCGCGCGATCGCCTTCGCCCAATCCGAGCGCCGCATGGGCGCCGTGTGAGCTGGTGCACGCCAGCAGCGCTGCATAGGTAGGTTGCGTCTTCCGCACCCCTGCTCGTCAGCCCTGCTGTCGGCGACCTGCAGGTCGCCGGAAGGAGGGTCCGCGGGGGGCGCGCAGAATCGCCCGTCTGCGTACGCCGGCTCGAGTCTCGGAGATCCTCGCGGGACCTCTGGTCTAACGGGAGAGGCTCTTCACACTTATTTCACGTTGGCTGTGAACGGCTCGGTCTGCTTGCAGCTGCCAAGGCTCTTGATGCTCTCGCGGCCGATCACCTTGCCGGTCGCTTTCGTGCCGTCGAAGCTTCCCTCGAGACGGATCGACATCGAGCTGCCCGGCGTGGTGAGGCTCGAATCGCCGGCGAACGCGCCGTGCTTGATCGCGAGCGTGTTGAACGGGAACCCGGGCGCGACGCTCCCGGCTCCTGGCAGGCAGGTCGCCTCAAAGTGGACCGACAAAGCGTGGATCGTCTTCCCGTTCCGTGAGACCTTGAAGTGGATCGGGTAGCCCGGGCCGATCGATCCGGAGTACTCGGCGCCGGCCTTGGGTCCGGAATCGGCGATCGCGACGGCGGGGGCGGCGGCGGCGCAGGCGATCGCCGCGATCGCCGCTCGCTTCAGGAGTGAAGTAGTCATGACGCGCACGATAGACCGGCGGAGAGACATGGGCGGCGGCAAGGCGACTCTTAAGTCCGAACGAGATCGAGCAACTGTGGGCGGTGGCGGCGCCGTTCGAGCGACCGGCACGGAGCACCTGTCGTCAGCTTTGGACGGCAACAGGTGGGTTGCGCTCTCGAACGCACGCGAGGCTCGTCGGGTTCATGTCACGGCGACCCCCGCCGACGCCGGCGTATCCGACTCTCGCGTGCGAGAGCGCGGCGAGCCGGCGGCCGGTTGCTGCAATGCCAGGGGCGGCGGCAGTCAGACCGCGTCGCCGCTGGCTGCTCCTGTAAGCCCAACGCAGCAGTCATTCCCCGCAGTTGTGTTTCACGCACCACGCGAAGAAGGGGACGATGCACGCCGATCGTGATGAGGAGCGCCAGGAAGACGAGCGGCACACCCGTTCCCTGCCAACGGCCGGCGCCAGGCGTATCCGCCGTGGAGTGCCGACGGCTTTCGCCCACAGGCATACATCGGCGACGTGCCACCCGAGACTGCTTTCGCCGTTCGGGCGGCGCACAGCGGGCGAGCGCATCGGGAAATCCGATTACACCGGTCGCAGGAGCCTTGCTATCCCCTTGCCACGAACGCGTCGCCCGCAGTTATCGAGCGTTGAGCTCACGGCGCACCGTGTCGCGGTCGAAGCGTGCGTCCTCGAGCTGGCGGACGATCATGCCGACGTGCTTCTGGCTCAGGTTCTGTCTCCCGTGACCAGGAACCGTGATCACGACGCCGGATTCGTGGCGGAAGCGCCGATGGCTCGTAGCCTTGCCGCCGAGTTCGGCAAAGCCGTGATCGACCGGCCAGTCCGTGAGCGCTCTGCGGGTGACCGTGCTCATCGGCGAATTCTCAGACCTAGCCGGGTCACGCCGCGCCGCCCCGTTCGTGGCGCTGGCCAGGGGCCGCCTCTCCCGGGCTTCCGCGTCCACGGGAGAGACCGGCAGTCGTGGTGTTCGCGACGAGACGCCCCGTTTTCGTCTCTATGAAGGCGGACCGTTTGTCAACCGTTGTGTCAGATACCTGACAACCTAGCTGACAAAATTGCCGGGTGAGCGCTGCCGCGTCAAGCGTCTGAGCACGGTCACTGGAGTGAACGGTTCGGCTCATGGCGCTTGACACGACAGCGTGAACCTGGCAGGAAGTTCACTGTCACGGTCCGCGGTCGGGTCGGGCCGTTGGAGCGGTGCTCATCTCTCTATCGCCTCATCGCACGTCGAGGATTAGGTGTCATCGGGGCTCGCTCCGGTGGCGCAGTTCCTTAATGGGCGCTCAGGCAGCCAGACGATAAATGGCGCCTACCGGGGCGAAGGGTTGGTTACGCGTCAGCATGTACCAGATCGCCTCGATCAACTGCCCAGCGAGGTCGATCTGCGCGACCTTCGGGCCGCGTTGACGGCCGAGACGGCGTCTGGTGTTCTGGTAGCGCTCGCGGTACAGCGGATGCGAAGAGGCGGCGATCGCGGCCTCCATCAACCCCCAGCGCAGATACCTGGGACCGTGCTTGGACAGCGGGCCGCGCTGGTCGGTCTGCCCGGACTGTTTGACCCTGGGACACAGGCCGGTGTAGCCGGTGAGCTTGACCGGGGAGGAGAAGCGGCTGATATCGCCGAGCTCGCACGCGACCGTGGACGAGGTGACCCACCCGAAACCCGGGGCGCTCATCAGGATCGGGATGTAGCGGTGATCGGCGCCCACGCGGCGCAGCTCCTTGACGATCGCTGAAATTCGCGCCTCGAGGTCGTCGATCAGCTGAAGGCTCGCGTCGACGTGCGAGCGCCACGGCTCGGGGATGTCAAGCTCACCCAACCGCCGGCGGCCGGCGACACCGAACAAGTCCGACATGCGGCGCTGGTGGCCGAAGGCGATCAGCGTCGAGTGCACCCGGTTCTTCAACGTCGAGCGATGCTTGACCAGATGCAGCCGCCACCGGGAGATCTCCCGCTCCCGGCGCAGCTCCACCGTCGCCAGCCAGATCGCCGGCACCAGATCCCGGAACGACAACTCCGCCAGCACACCCGAGTCGATCTTGTCCGTCTTGCACGCCAGCGGCGCCAGCCCCTTAACCTTCTGCGCGTCGGCGACCAACACCTCCCAACCGCGCGAGACCAGCTCGTCGTGGACAAACCGTGCGCCGTTCATCGACTCCACCACCCCACGCACCGGCCCGCCATAGACCGCCACCCAGCTCGCCAGCCCGTACAGGCCGTCCCGATCCGCCGTCGCCGCGAACCGGTCGATCAGCTCTCCCCGATCGGAGATCAGGCACACCTCAACTTGTTCGCGACTCAGATCCAGACCAACATGCAGCACGAACGCTCCTCTCCAGAACGAAGACAGGCAGGATCGATCCAGCCCACCGCGTACCTTGATACCCGGGTGGTCGATTCTCTGCTTCGGATGGCCCGGCCGCGCGGATAGCCGCCGCGCGCGCCTCACCCACGCTGTTCGATATGGAGGACCGACCTCCTCTCGCCGGCTACGCCCGACTCGAGGAGGGCCCGCCTTCATCGCATTCCTTAGCGGAAGAGAACCGCCACGTCACTTCGGCCGCTATCGGGATGTATGGATTGCACACATCCGGCCAGTGGTCCTTGGCGGCGGACGGCGTTATCGAGCGGGACTTCTGCAAATGTGACGAGGAGAAGTCCGCCGACATCTCGGCGTAGTTCCCCAGCTCGTCCGATGCGGCAGCGCGGCTCATCACGACCGTGTTGCTGCCGAAGCGGCAGAGCCTGTGCTTGCTCGCCGGCGAGCGTTCGGCAAGCAAGCGGCTTGAACGTGACTGTCGCTCGCTCGCGAAGCGGAACTGTTGACACATCGGCCGCTCGGAGTAGTGGAATTCGTCCGCTCCGGTTATGCCGACATCGGCATAATGGATCTTAAGTCCCCCCGTGGGTGTAAACGTCCCGCGGACACTGGCGATTGCTGTCGTTGACATGTACACGACGATCCGAATCGAAGCGCCCGAACGTGAACGCCATAAGCCGGGTGAGATCGAAACGACAGACTGACCGATGGCCCGATCGAACATCAACGGCGCGGCTGGGGGAACAGGGCGCGGTCCTCCTGAAGCGTCAACGAGGGACGCGGCGGGACAACGCGGGCCCAGCTGTCGGTCCCGCCACATGTGAGCCGTCGGGGCGTCGTGCGGCGCTCAGGTGGGCTCCGAATGCGAGGCATGGCGCCGGCGTCTTCGCTGACGTCGTTGACGTGAAAGACATGGTGAACATATTGGCCGACCGAGACGCCAAAAGACCCTGTTCGTTGACGTCGTGGACACCCAACTTATGGGGGGACTTAATCGGAGTCATGCCGCGCGGCTTGTTATGCCGAGTGGGGGCTGATGACCGGTTGTTTTCCCTGGAAATTGCGATTTGAGTTGGTGAGCTGCTCGGCATAACTTCCGTGGTGCGGCGGAGCCTTCCCGCGTTCGGTTTTCTCGATCTGACGGGAGGCGTTGATGGCTTCGCGGTTGTGGGTGCCGGTGGTTTCTGGCCCGCTGGCGTCGTATGCGCCCGGGTATGGGTCGTGGTTGGCGGCCCGGGGCTATTCGCGGTGGACTGTCAGTCATCGGTTGTGGCAGCTTGATCTGCTGAGCCGGTGGCTAGAGCGCGAGGGCTTGTTGCCTGGCCAGCTTTTGCTGGAGCGCGTGGAGGCATTCGTGGCTGCACGTCGGGCGGCTGGCTGCTCAACCTGGCTGTCGGTGCGCAGCACGGCGCTGCCGTTTGAGTACCTGCGCGAGCTGGGCGTCGTGTCGGCGGTGACCGCGTCGGGTTTCACCGACGATCCCGTCGGGCGGCTGCTGGCGGACTACGGCCGGTATCTGTTCGATGAGCGCGCCCTGACTGAGCACACGGTGCTGGTGCGTTACGTGCCGGTGGCGCGTCTGTTCCTGGATGGGGTGATGGGTGCCGGGGGCTTGGAGCTCGAGCGCTTGACCGCCTCGGAGGTGAGTTCGTTCTTGGCGCGCGAGTGCCCGCGGCGCAGCGTCGCCGGCGCGAGGGAGTTGGTGGTGGCGCTGCGCTCGCTTCTGCGCTACCTGCACATCGCGGGGTTGATCGCGATGCCGCTTCAGTGGGCGGTGCCCGGGGTCGCGGATCTGCGGGATCGGTCGCTGCCGCGCGGTCTTGAGCCGGCGGTGGTGAAGCGGCTGCTCGGGAGCTGCGATCGGCGGCGGACGGTCGGGCGACGCGATTACGCGATCTTGCTGTTGCTCTCGCGGCTGGGGTTGCGCGCCGGCGAGGTGGCCGCGCTCACGCTCGACGATCTCGATTGGCATTCGGGTGAACTGCTGGTTGCTGGCAAGGGTGGCCGGTATGACCGGCTGCCTTTGCCGGTCGATCTCGGCGAGGCGATCGTCTCGTATCTGCGCCGCCGTCCACGGATCCAGGAACGCGCGTTGTTCTTGCGCGTGACGGCCCCGGCGGGCGCGGTGCGCACGAGCGCCGTGTCGGCGATCGTTCGCTGCGCGTGCAAGCGGGCGGGGGTGTCGTCGGTCGGTTCGCACGCGCTGCGTCACACGGCGGCGACCGAGATGCTCAAGCGGGGCGCCTCGCTTGCGGAGATCGGTGAGGTGCTCCGGCATCGCGAGCAGAAGACGACGGCGATCTATGCCAAGGTCGACCGCAGGACGCTGCGACGGCTGGCGCGGCCGTGGCCGGAAGGCGGTGCGGCATGATCCCGCTACGCCAGGCGCTCGAGGACTATCTGCGGATCCGCCGCCGTGTCGGGTTCAAGCTCAAAGCCGACCAGCTGCTGCTTGAGAACTTCGTCGACTTCCTGGAGCAGGCGGGAGCGGAACGGATCACGACTGAGCTGGCGCTGATGTGGGCCAGGCGGCCAGTCGACGCTCGCCCGCACCGGTGGCGTCAGCGGCTCGGGATCGTGCGCGGCTTCGCCCGATATGTGGCGACGCTCGACCCGTCCAGCGAGATCCCCTCCACCGACCTGCTGCCAGCCCGCCAGGCCAGGGTGGCGCCATACATCTACTCGCCCGCCGAGATCGCCGCGCTGATGCGAGCGGCGGAGGCGTTGACACCAACGATGCGCGCGGCGGCATTCAAAACCGTGATCGGACTGATGGCCTCAACCGGGCTGCGGCTCGGCGAAGCGCTCTGGCTCGACCGCGCCGACGTCGATCTCACCGATGGCGCGGTGCACGTGCGCGCCCGGCAGCACAAACAGCGAGAGGTGCCATTGCACCCCACCGTCACCAGAGCACTGCGCGAATACGCGCGCCGACGTGACCGCCACTGGCCCAAGCCCCCGTCGCCGGCGTTCTTCATCAACACCCGCGGAGGACGGCTGAGCACGTCCGAGTTCAACTACCACTTCGCGAAGCTCATCGCCCAGATCGGCCTGGAGGGAGCGGGCGAGCGTGCCCGCCCGCGCCCACATGACTTGCGGCACACGATGGCGGTGCGGACGCTGCTTGACTTGCATCACGCCGGCGAGGACGTCGACCGGCGAATGCCCGAACTCTCAATGCTGCTCGGGCACGTCGACCCCGCCTCGACGTACTGGTACCTGGAGGCCGTCCCGGAGCTGATGGCACTGATCAGCAGCCGGCTCCAGCTGGTACCGGAGGTGCTCCCATGAGTCTCCTCGCACCGACGATGCAGGCGTTCTTCACCGAACGGCTCATCACCCAGCGCGACTCAAGCCCGCACACCGTCGCGTCCTACCGCGACACGTTCCGGCTGCTGCTCGACTTCGCCTCACAGCGGACCGGCAACCAGCCCTGCCGCCTGGACATCGACGACCTCGACGCGCCGCTGATCGGCGCGTTCCTCAACCACCTCGAACACGACCGGGGCAACACCCCCCGGACACGCAACAACCGGCTGGCGGCGACCCACGCGTTCTGCCGCTACGCCGCCCTCAGACACCCAGAGCACCTGGCGACGCTCGGGCGGGTGCTCGCGATCCCGACCAAGCGCTACGAGCAAAACACAGTCAGCTACCTCGACCTCGACGAGATCAAGGCGTTGCTCAGCACGCCGGACCGCGGCAGCTGGTTCGGCCGTCGCGACCACGCGCTCATGCTGCTCGCAATCCTGACCGGCGTGCGCGTCACCGAGCTCGTCACGCTGACAGTCGGCAACGTGAGCCTGGCCACCGGCGCCCACATCAAGGTGACGGGCAAGGGACGGAAACGGCGCACGATCATCCTGACCCCCGAGGCCGTCGCGGTGCTCCGCGGATGGCTCAAAGAACGCCGGGGCCAACCCGAGGACCCAGTATTCCCCACCCGCCGCGGAACGCCACTCAGCCGCGACGCGATCGAACGGCTCGTCACCAAGCACGCAAACGCCGCGGCCACCTACTGCCCGTCGCTTGCCAGCAAACGAGTCACCCCGCACACGCTGCGACACACCAACGCGATGCTGCTCAGAGCCGGCAACATCGACATCGCGACAATCGCCCTCTGGCTCGGGCACGAGAGCACCAAGACCACCCACATCTACGAGCACGCCGACCCGAAACTCAAAGAACAAGCCGTCGCGAGGATCACCCCGCTCGGCGTCAAGCCCGGCCGGTACCGCCCCTCCGACGCGCTGATCGCGTTCCTACAAGACCTCTGATTATGCCGAGCAACACACCCCCACAGTTGCCCCTAAGCAGGCAAAGACGCGACACGCTCGGCATAACCGGCCACGCGGCATGACTCCGGAAGTCACGACTGGTCCGGCCTTGACACCTGTGTTCTTGGAAGAGCAGTAGCGCGGTCGTTAGCAGGCCGACCACGTCGCGGCTAGCACGACCGCAACCGAGTGTGCGTTTGGTCGCCAACGCGATAGCCATCTCTCCGCCGGCGAGAACATGAATGCGATAGTGCGAGCGGTACGAGCGCCATGCTCTCAGCTGGCCGACGCGCGTCCGCCGGGGCGGCGGTACCGCGGACAAGTCCCTCCTCAGGAAAATGCGGGCTCCGAGGGTGATCGTAGGTAACTTGGAGACTGCGACGGGCTCGGGTTTCGGGGGCTGAGCAGGCTTTCTGTGCTGCTTGCGGGGTGTCGGGCGGGCGTCCAGGGACGCGCACGAGTTCAGACCGTAGGTTCGGGCTGTCTGATGGTCCGAACTTGGAGGTCGTCGCTCATGCGCGTCAGCGCTGCATTCTCTCGCCTGCTTTCCTTGCCGGGGGTGTGGGTCCGCAAGGTCAGCTTCGAGCCTGGCCGGGTGGTCGTTCACGTCGCCTTGCGGCGTAAGAAGCTCGTCTGCCCGAAGTGCGCGTTCTCGACGATGGCGCGGGAGCACGAGCAGCGTCACGACTCGATCTGGCGGCATCTCGATCTCGGGACCTGGCGCCTGGAGGTCCACGCCCGGCTGCGACGGCTGCGCTGCCCCGAGCACGGCGTGCACGTCGAGGGCGTCCCGTTCGCGCGCGACGGCGCGCGCTTCACTCGCGATTTCGATGACCTCGTCGCGTGGTTGGCGACGAAGACCGACAAGACCGCGACCTGTCGGCTGACCAGGATCGACTGGCAGACGATCGGCCGGGTTATCAAGCGGGTCGCTGACGAGCTGATCGACACCGACCGTCTCAGCGGTCTGTTCGAGATCTCGATCGACGAGGTCGCGTGGCGCAAAGGCCATCGGTACTTGACGCTGGTCGGCGACCACGACCGCGGCTGCGTGGTGTGGGGCACCGAGGGCAAGGGCCAGGCCGCCGCCGATGAGTTCTTTGACGAGCTTGACCCGCCGCCCGCGGAACCGTCTGCGCACGCCGAGCAGCGATCGTGGCAGCCCGTGCCGGCGATCATGGTCCCGTTCGGCCCGAGCCCGACCGTGCCCGCCGGGCACGGTATCCCGGGCGGATGGCTGCAGCATGGCGAGGAGCTCGAGCCCGCGATCTTCGCGCGCGCCTCCCGACTCACAGCCGTCTCGATGGACATGACCGGCGGGTACGCCAAGAGCGTCCGCGAGCGCGCGCCGCAAGCGACAATCGTGATCGACAACTACCACGTCGTCCAACTCGCGTCCAAGGCGCTTGACGAGGTCCGACGCGAGCACTGGAACGAGCTGCGCGCAACGGGCGACCCCGGCGCCGCGAAGACGTTCAAGCACAGCCGCTGGTCGCTGCTGAAGAACCCCAACGACCTCAACGACCAGCAAGCCGCCACGCTCGCCCAGATCCAAGCGGGCGGCGGGAAGACCGCGCGTGCCTGGGCGATGAAAGAGATGGTCCGCGCGATCTTCGCGCCCGGCCTGACCGTCGAGGCCGTCGACGAGCTGCTCGACCGGCTCCTCGCCCGCCTCTCACGCTGCCGCCTGAAACCGTTCATCCGACTCGGCAAAACGATCCGCAAACACCGTGACGGGATCCTCGCTGCCCGAAGATTGAACTTGAGCAACGCCAGAGCCGAGGCCATGAACAACCGCGTCAAGCTGATCGTTCGCCGCGCCTACGGATTCCACTCCGCACAGGCCGCGCTCGCGCTCGTTCACCTCACCTGCGGACCGCTCACCCTCACACTCCCACACGAACAAGCGCTCGCATGACTTCACCTACGATCATGCCCGGAGAGCCGGAAAATGCGGTTCTGGAAACCGCCGTCGCATGCGGCCCGTGACGCCCGCACGATGACGCGGGTGGCGTGGCCGATTCGTGCTAAGAGCATGTACGTGCGCCGGGCGTTGAGGCTGTTGATTCCACAGGCGACGCTCGGCCGAGGACAATGGCCCGCCTTGGTTTCTTCCTGCACCGCCGACAGCGGGTGCTGCCGTGTCAGCCGGGCGAGGGCGGCGACGGTGTTACAACGGGAGTCGGAGCCGACTGCGCCGGCTGCCCAGCTCCGCCGGCGTTGCTCGCCAGCTCCTGCACGCGGATCGTCTCGCCGACATCTGCGGCGGCGAGCGTGTAGGTCTGGCCGGTCGCGCCACTGATCGGCGAGCAGGACTGGCCGGCCGGGTCGCAATCCTCCCACTGGTAGGTGTAGGCCGTCGGGCTGTTGGACCACACGCCGTGTGACTCGGTCAGCGTCTGGCCTTCCGATGGCGTGCCGGAGAGCGACGGCAGGGCGGTATCGAGCGGTGGGTCGGGCGGCGCTTGGAAGGACACCGCGTATGCCTGGCCGGTGTCCTGGAAGCGACGCAGGAAGGCCTGCCAAACTGCCTCAGCGTCGGACACGGGCGTGGCCGTGGACACCGTGACCTCGACCAGTCCCTGCCGGTTGATCCCCGTCCAGTTGATAAGCGCTTGGTCTATGCGGTAGGGCATGTGCTGGAAGGCGCGCAGCGCGGCGATCGCGCGGAGCAGCCGTTGCCGCTCGGTGAGCTTGCGCGGGTGACGGTCCTGGCGGGTCACCACGCGCGCAGACAGGGCCGGGAAGGTGATCGCGCTGCGCGCCCCAAGATCACGGGCGCCGTGCGCGCTGACCGGCGCGGCGTAGGCGTAGATCGGACCGGGCTCGCCGACCTGCTCGGGATTGCTCAGGGGAACGACGTAGCGCCGCACGCCATGGAGGGAGTCCCCCTCGATCGTGACTAGGTAGCCGGGATACACAGCCTCGACGATCCCCGTATGCAGGCTCGTATCGACGGTCCATGGCCCGGTGCCGAACAGCACCGCATCGCCCGGCTGCGGCACGCCGCGCGGGCCTAGGACGTAGGTCGAGGCTCGCGACCAGTCATACAGATAGCCGGTGAAGGCGAGGCTCGGCACGGGCACGCCGGCGTTGCGCCATACCCACGTCACGAACAGCGAGCACCACGTCTCGCACGGACCGAACTTGGTGCAATAGTCGCCGTAGTCGTGGTAGCCGATCTCCTGCTCGGCCAGCGACACGATGCGCTGGCGGATGGTCGTAGCGTCGGCGCTCCCAGCGCAGAGCAGGCAGGTCGCGCACAGCGCTACGGCATACACCGCCGTGTGCTTGAGAGACCGGTATGTCCACGCTGATCGCATGCGATCACGCGCCTCAGCTCCTGGCTATGCCGCTCGACCGACGCGCACGCTAACGCACGCCCAGCCGCCGGTGGTGATGATGCGGATATCGGGAGGATGCATTTGGTGTCAAACGCTCCACAATCATCCGCAGCCCCAGCTAAAGCTCGCCACACCGACGCGAAGAGATCACCCGACACACGTCGGCCCCGCTGCCCGAATCGGGACAATTCCAGCGACGAGACCACCGCGCGTGCCGTGACTGAGTGGCAAAGCTCTAGCTGGCGCCGGCTCGGTCGAAGCGCTGGATCGTCGCCTTTGCGATCGCCGACTTCGCGCTCGTGTTGAGAGCAAGGCTCTAGTGCCGAGTCCGACCCGCGGCCGGTGTAAATGCGGGCGAGCGGGGCGTCCAGCGCTCCTTCGGGACTGTCGATACGGCCGGTTTGGTTCGGCGTTAGCATCCCGCTCCCGGATGCGTTTCGCAGCAGCAGTGTCGGCCACGATCGCGTTGAGCCGCGCCGCCTTGCCAAGCAGATGTGCGCGGAGCCGGGCTGGCTCGAGGTTTGGAGTCGGGTCCGTGGTTGGGTCAGGCCCGCCCGTGGTTGGAGATGCTGCGGGGCGGCGACGCCAAGGCCGTGGCGGTCATCGGTTCTACGATCTGTCCCTGTGAAGACCGTGGCCGGTCGGACATCCCGCCGTCTCCGACGGCCTCGTGTTTGGATGTTCCCTCGCCCGCGTAAGCCGCAGTCCAGCTTGCGTTGCGGTCCGTGCAATACCGGTTAGGGAGTCCGTGGTCCTTTTCGGATCCGCTCCACGGTAGTTGAGTCTGGTGCGCAAATCGCACAAGTTTTCGCTCGTCGTCGTTGCTCAAGTGGATGCACGGACGGGCTGGCCTCCGTTCGCGAGCAGTGTGCGTGTTCCCCCGGTCTGGCAAGGATCGAACTGTTGCGACTTGTTGTGGCTTTACACGGTCCAGGCAGATGTACCGGCTTCCTACGCGGCTCCAAGCGTTCGGTCCGTGCGTACTCCTCGTGGAAGTAGTCGGCCCGCGCGCGGGGCCAGGCGGCCAGCGCCTGTGAGACCCCCGCCGCGGTTCCCTCGCCGGTGACGCGACGTAATCCCGGTGGAGGTGCGCGCGAGTTCGCGGCGTCAGCGTTTGGCCAGTTACTGCAGCTCGGCGCCGCGGCCGCCATGGCCGCGGTGGCCTTGCGGAGGATCCGTGAGACCTGCATCTGGGACACCCCGATGCGTCTCGCTATCTCGTTCTGGGGGAGCTCGCCGCCGAAGCGCAACAGCAGCACCTCGCAGTGACGCGGCGCCAGTCCCCTGAGCGCCTGCACGCAGCTAGCGAAGGTCTCGACTCGGTCGTGTTCGGGGTCCAACTCGCCGAGGGTCTCGTTGAGCGCGAGCTGTTGGCCGTCCTCGCCTGCGTCGGTCGCATCCAGCGATTGAGGCCGACGGGAGTCCAGTGCGCATCGTGCTTCGGCGACATCTCCGGGCTCAAGACCCAGATGTCTTGCGATCACCTCGATGCTCGGATCAGACCCGGATCCTGCCCGGAGGTCCTCCCGAGCGCAGGCGACCCGCCCGGCGCGGTCTTTGACCGAACGCGGTACATGCACGGGCCAAGTTCTGTCACGCAAGTGACGCCGGAGCTCGCCCAGGATGGTCGGCTTCGCAAAGGTGAGGAACGAGCAGCCTCGCGTAGGGTCGTATCTGTCAACTGCCTTGATCAGCCCGACGCTGGCGGCCTGGTATAGATCCTCGATCGGCTCGCCTCGTCCCCTATAGCGGTGTGCGAGATGGTGAGCGTATGGGAGGAATGCGACGATTATCATCTCCCGCGCGCGAGCGTCACCCGCTGAGCACCGCCCGAACAACGTCCCGAGATCGCGCGCAGACGGGCCTTGTCGGACCGATGTGCGCGCATAGCACTGCAGCGTCATCCGATCTCCCTCGTTGTTTTCGTGCGCAAAGGGGTTAGCGGGCAGACCCCCTATTGCCCCTTATTGAGAACTGGCGTTCACACGATCGTGAGTTCGTCAGTGACGCACACGGGCTTGATCGAACATCCGTCCAGATGTGGCACCGTTGACTAATGGTTAGGCAACAACGGTGAGCCTCGGCGCGCTCCGCTGCGAAGCGGTACTTCGCAGCGCGCGACCTAGCTGCCAACGGCGACCGGAGCCGATAAATCTCGCGCGAATCTCACGCGTGCCGGCGGCGGCAGTCCGCACGACTCGTTTCGCCATTCCGAGCGACGCTGTCGCGACCGCACCGGCGACCGGCCGCTCGTCTGTCCCGCCCCCCGGGTCCGGGCAGACATCGCATTGCGGGAAACCGCCGGCGGGGCCCGGCTTTCGCACCCTCGGGACCGAGCGGCAGTGCTCGCGCTAGCGACGAGACGCCCGGTGCTCGACGAGCTCCGAGAGCGCGACGAGGTCGCCTGGTGACTTCTGGATCCTGATGAGGATCCAGAACGGCCTCGTGGCCCGACGGTCTTTCGACGGTCCGCTTGGTCGACCTCCCTTGCTCGCCGCGTGCGTGACGGCCAAATCAACCGCAACCCGGCTCCGCCTGGAGCTCGGTGACGCGCCAGCTCCGAAGCTGGCAAAATCTTTGCTGCCGGTCGGACTGAACTGGCGGTGGGCCGCGAGTTCGCGGTGGCTCCCGAAGCGGGTCTCGAACAGCAATCCGCGCCGATCCTGCTCGAGCACCACGGAGCGGTCCCGGCTGCGCAACGCGGTTGTCCGCACCGGTAGTTCCGGATCGGCGACGGCTTCAGCGCCCCGAGATCTAGGCCCGGAGGCATCGACGTTGGGACGCGCAGAGTTGCGCCCTGCACGCTCTGCGCGTTACGCGCAGAGTCAGAACAGCGCGTGGTCTCGTCTCGGGCTCACGCCGATCAGGCCGAGAGACGAATGTTGTCGGTAACTGTTGAGGCTTGAGACCGCGGCAAACAAACGGGAGTCTGCCCATCGGTGCAGGCTCCGGATTTCACGCCGCTAGGCTTCCGCGGGCGTTCCCTCACCGAAGATGATGAGGCCATGCAGGATGTATATGCACAGCGCGAAGATGGCCAGCGACCACCACGGATGCGTTCCGCCGACCGACAGCAGCGACTCGAACGCGCCAATGGTCGCGGCGATGATTCCGATCACCCGGCCGTAGCCACCGCCGCTCATGAGCGAGATCCCCGCAGTGAGCTGGATGACGCCCACGATGACCGTGATCCACCCCCAGGTGTGCAGGCTCGAGAACACGAACTGCGTGTTGTTGAAGAAATGAGCGTTCCCGATCGCGGCGATGCCGTAGATGATGTTGAGCACGCCGATCATCAGGAACAGAACCGCGACGAACACGGCCCGGCCAACACCTTTCATATGCACTTCCTTTCCCCGGTCTCCAGCCAGCGACGCTCGTCTGGCTCGGGGGACGGGTTCGCATTCGGCACCCCGATTCCTCTATCTGCACACTCCGACCCCGAGGCTGGCTCGCTTCCTCGAACGCGCGGCTTCCGGGCTCGCGGAGCCGTCCCGGGATCCGATCCCCAGCGGCGGTCGATCGGATCGGCCTAGTCTCGAAAGCCCGGGTGCTGTCAGCTGCGGCGATCGCTTTGAACCTCGCGTTGCCTCGCGTCGCCCGATTGCCTTGGTGACGAAGCGCGTGCTGGCGCAGGAGCCGATCTGGGCAGCAGAACCGCGCGCTTTCACTCCAAGTCTCGTGCGAGCTCCGGCGCCTACGCGAGTCAGTGCGGACGACCGCGGACGCGCCGATCGGGTCGAACTCTCCCGCGACGGCCGTCGGTTGGGCCGCGAGCCTCATTGGGAGCAGATCTTGACGCCTATGGTCGAGTGCTTTACCCTCACGGTCCATGACTGACCTAACTTATGCCAACCACATTGCCGAACGCCGGACCGTCGAAGACGCACTCCTCAAACTCGGCCACGCGCACGCAGAGACCGAGACCATCGCCGAACTCAACCGCACGGCGATCAAGTCGTGGCTGGTGCGCGCCCGGGAGGCAGGGATCAGCGTCACCGACATCGCGCGGATGACCGGCTACTCAAAGCAGAGCCTCCATGCCTGGATGCGCGAGCGAATGGTCCCGATCCCGGCAGTGCACCTCGGCATGTCAGGCCCGCCTCCGCAGACGATCGAGGAAGCGGTCCTACGCACCATTGGTGAGGCACCATCGCGCACCTGGACGGGCAGTCGCGCAAAAGGCGCAATTCCCCAAGGGTGGCCCGCGGGCTCAGCCGAGGACGTATCGGCCGCGCTAGAGAGACTCGCTCGGTCCGGGCAGATCTGGCGAACGGACGGCGGCTACCAAGTCGCCGACCCTGACCCAGACGCTCGCGGGTGACAACCCATTCCAGAGGCGGGTCGAAAGGACCGCTCCCATCCTGCCGGCGCCGGCTTCGCGCATGACCGCAACGATCTCGTCGACTGTGGGCGGATCCGCCGGATACCGATGGCCCTTGTTCGGCGGGACCCGCCCCATGTGATGACCGGGCATCGTCGCCGGCGAACGCGGGCGACCGGCGGCGTCCAACAACTGATGAGCAGACATGGCTCCCTCCTCTGGAGAGCGGACAGGCTTGCCGCCTGCTCTAGCCCAGACGGGCCGGTTACGCGGGTCCGGGGGCCATCGAATGCGGGTAAGCCTCGATTCTGCCGCGTACTCGGCCGGTCGCGGAAGCGACGCAATCAGCGCTCCTCATCGTCCGTTGGGGAAGCGCGGCGCCGCGAGCCGGCGGTCGTCTGTCAGCAGCCGACGGTTGTGCGGAGCGCACAATTCCGCGATCGCCAGCGTTCACAGCCACACGGTCGACGCGACTACCGAAACCGTGGCGAACGAGTAGTCCGATGTCCTTCAGAAGCAATAGCGGGGCGTCCGAGGTCGGCCTGACGCGGTTCGACTTGCGCATCATCCGGGCCATGCAGTCGTCCGCCCGCCTGCGGCACGACGGCTGAGTGCGTGGCGAACCAGCAATGCAGCCCGATGCCCTACAAAAGCAGCAGCGCGGCGTCTGACGTCAGCCTCGCGCCGTTCGGCTTGCGCATCATCCTGGCAATGCAGCCGTCCACCGCGCGCGGCAAGACAGCCGGTGCGCGCACAGCGCTCGCACCGCCGCGACCAGTCGCGAAGCTTTGCTCAAGCTCGGTGGACAGCCCGGGCTAGCGGGCGTACTCCGGATCGCGAGGATCCGAGCGTCCGGTCCGTAGCTGTCCGTTGTCGTCCGGTCCACAGGCCACCCGGCAAGCTGACTACGATGTATCGACCACTGGCGGCAGCGTGCGTCGGCGCGGGGCGAGCAAGCAGGCGGCGGACTCGGCCACGACCGCCCGATTCGGCTGGGAGCGGACGGCGCTGGTGACTGCGGGGGCACCGCCGCCAGGCTGGTGGTGCAACCGCCCGCTAGATTGCCGCCAGGCGCGGCCAGCGCTCAGCCGCGCTCGCGGACGTCCACGTACTCGCGGTCCAGCGCGCCTGTGTACAGCTGACGCGGCCTGAACGTCGTCTGCTCGGGGTCCTTGACCATCTCGACCCACTGCGCGATCCATCCGGCGCTGCGGGCGAGCGCGAACATCACCGGGAACATTGGCGGCGCGATGCCGAGCGCCTCGTATGTAAGGCCGGAGTACAGATCGAGGTTTGGGTACAGCCGGCGCGAGGTGAAGTACTCGTCGGCCAGCACTTGTTGTTCGAGTTCGTCGGCGATCGCGAACAACGGGTTGAGCCGGCGGCGCTCGTAGAGTTGCTCGAGCTGCCGGCGGAGCACACGCGCCCTCGGGTCGTAGGTCGTGTAGACCCAATGGCCGAAGCCGAGCAACCGTTCATGCGCTGACTTGACGCGCGCGAGGAACTCGGTTACGTGGCTGGGCGATCCGATCCGCCTCAGCATCGTCAGCACGTCCTGGGCGGCTCCCCCCCGCATCGGCCCCGACAGCGCGGTGACACCGGCGGCGACGGCCGCGTATGGATTCACATGCGTGGACCCAACCGCGCGCACTGCGGTCGTGGAGGCGTTTTGCTCGTGGTCGGCATGCAGCATCAGCAGCACGTCCAGCGCGCGCTCGACGACCGGGTCCGGGGTGTAGCGAAGCTCGCTCATCCGGAACATCATCGACAGCAGGTTCCCGGTGTAGCTGAGGTGGTCCTCGGGGTGCACGTACGGCAGCCCCTGCAGGTGGCGGTAGGAGAAGGCCGCCAGGGTCGGCAACTTCGCCAGCAGGCGGACCACCTGCAGCTCCCGCGCATCCTCGTCGTAGACCTGGTCGGCGTCGGTATAGAAGCTGGAGAGCGCACCGACCGATGCGGCAACCATCGCGATGGGGCGCGCGTCATACCTGAATCCCTCGATGAAGCCCTTGACGTTCTCGTGGACGAAGTTGCGGGTGCCGATCTCGTGCAGCCACGACTCGAACTGCCGCGCGGTGGGCAACTCCCCATTGATCAGCAGATACGCCAGCTCGAGGAAGTTCGAGCGCTCGCACAGCGCCTCGATCCGGTAGCCGCGGTGCTGGAGGATTCCGGCCTCCCCGTCGATGTGCGTGATCGCGCTGCGACACACGGCCGTGCTCGAAAGGCCCGGGTCGTATAGCGCGATCCCTCCCGCCCGCCGTCCGAGCTCCGAGCTGCGGACTGCGCCGTCGTCGATCGGCAACTCGAACCGCTCCCCCGTGCGGTTGTCGATCACGGTCAGCGTGCTCCGGCTCGCCAATCCGTCGGGCCTGTCGCCCGATCGTTGCTCCACCTGGCCAATCTTTCCCGCACTCATGCGCCGCTCCGCTCGCCGTTGATCACCTCACACCACTCACGATCGCACACATGGCCTTCAGACGGCGTGGAAAGACGGGCGATCCGG
>CAVWRC010000011.1:0-161035 GCA_963757235.1 uncultured Solirubrobacterales bacterium
CATCATCGATCGCTTCTACGTGACGATGTTCAATCATCACGGCCCGGAGGGATGGGCATTCACGTACGCCATGACGCTCGCCGGAACCCCGTCGGTGCCCGGGGCCCGCTCGATGGCGGAGGTCTTTCCGGTGGCGTTTCCCCCGCAGTGCGTTCCGGCACCGATCAGGATCACGACGCCTTTGCCGGACGGAAACGTTGCGCACTTCGCCGACCGATGGCGCCTGATCGAGGCCGGCACGCTGCCCGCCTACCTCAAGTACGTGCGCGGCGACCTGAACGGAGCCCTGAAGTCGGCGCTTGTGCCTGTGGCCCAGCGAGCCGCGCAGTATCGCCTCGAGATCCAGGCCTGCCCGCTTATGTGGGGGCTGCTCACCCGGTGGGGAATACGTCGTGGTTCGGTCGGAACCGCCGACGCTCCCGGGGGCTGGAGCTCCACGGTGGTCCGGCGCGAGCCGGTCGTGCTCGATCTGCACACCAAGTCCTCCGCGCAGAAGCTGGGGCTCGAGGCGGCGCGGAGAAACCTCATCTGGACCGCCCCGCGGCGGCGCCCGTTCAAGGTTGAGGTGGATCTACCTGGGACGCGGGTCTACAAGGCCGACGCGGAGATGGTGGCCGCCACCAGCTTTCCGGCGTCGGGGCCAACGAACCACATCACAGTGAGGCTGCCTGCATTGGACCTGAACGCCGCCGAAGAGTGCCTCAGGCGGTACGCGGCCGTTTGGGGCATCGACGCGAACGAGGTGTCGCGGTGGAAGCACAGTGCCGTTGGGCTAGCGAACTCGACCCACCGGGCGCACAGCACGCAGGTGTTCAGGCCCGACCCCGTCGACTTCGTGCGGCCCGAGTTCGAAGTTGCCCATCACGTCGGCGACAGGTCCTTCGTGATCTCGGCGCTTTTCTCCTGGTAGACGGGCCCCAGCGAGCGCCGCGCCCGCGTCGCGAGGGCGGCGAATCCATATCGCTGGGAGCTGTTCAGCACCTCGTCGAGCAAGATCATGCCTCGCTGGCGGTCGCCCGGCTCGTCCTGCCGCAGCCACAGGCATGCCTGGTTGTACTGGGTGTGAGCCGTCCACAGGTGTGACCCCAGCTTCGCGTGCGCCTCGAGCGCATCGGTGAAATGACGGTCGGCGTCCTGGTAGCGCGACAGCGTCGTCGCGAGCAGACCGAGATGCCGTGAGACTGAACCGAGGCACAACACACCGAACAGGACGACGTTGCGTGTCGCATACGGCGACAGCTGCTCGTAGAGCTCGGCCGCTCGGTCGGCGTCGTCCAGGAACGCGACAACCTCGGACAGGTTCGCCAGAGACGACAGCCACAACGCGTCGCGTGGGATGCCGGCGAAGGCGTCGGGCGCGAGGAGCTCGAGCTCACGACGGGCGTCCGCCTCGCGGTCGAGCTGGGTGTACATCTCGGCAAGGGCGCAGCGCCACGCCGCGATCGCCGGGTACTCCGCCGTGAGCGCCTCGGCTCCTTCCAGTACCTCGGCCAGACGACCCTGCTCCCGACGCAGCTCGACCATCTGGCCTCCAAAGATCTGCGCCGCGGACCGGTTGGAGCTCTCAAAGCCCAGCTCGAAGCCCTGAAACGCCAGCGCCTCGAACTCATCGAGGCTGCCCCTGATCTGTGCGTCGCGCCCCAATACGGCGGTCAGGAGCCATTTCGAAAACCGGTCATCGAGGTTCGCCGCCAGCTCGCGTACGGCCTCCAGCTCCTTCCGAGCGCGGTCAGCCAGTCCGAGCTCTACCAGGTGGTCGAGCGTCCACGAGCGGGCTTCGAGTTCGAGCTGACGGTCGCCGATGGCGCTCGCGACCCGCGTGAGCTCGAGGGCGGCCGCCAGCGACTGGTCGATGCTGTCCGGGCCGAGCGTGACGTGGTGGTACATCGCAAGCACGAGAGCGAGGCCCTGGTTGTCGCCGATCCTCCGCACCATCTCGAGCGCATCCTGAGCCAGCTCCGGCCGGCGCGCCTCCTGACGCCCGTACGCCAGGCTCGCCGCGAGCCGCGCCATGACGCTCGCGCGGAGCACCGTTTCTTCTCCTCCGAGCTCGGTCAGCGCCTGACTCAGGAGCTCGACCGCCGGCCTTGCCGTCTCCTCGCTCAGCTCGATCAGAAACGGCCCGGCGAAGCCGAGCGCTGCCCGGGCCAGTAGCTCGGCATCGCCGGCTTTCCCGGCGAGCCCGGCCGCCTCCAAACACACGCGCTTGGCGGCGTCGAACTCGCCGGTTCGCCAGAGTGCGTCGGCGAGCGCGAGCATCAGCTCGGGTCGAGTCTCGTCGCTCGGAGAGCCGTATGACTCGAGTGCGTCGAGACCGCGACGGTAATGAGTCGAGGCCTCCTCGTATCCGAGACGGGCGGCCGCCTCGCGTCCGGCGGCAAGCGCGTAGGCTGCCGCCTTGGGGGCCTGGCCGTCAGCCGCCGCCTCGGCGAAGTGATGCGCCAGCTCGTCATTCATCGTGGGAGCCTGCGGGAGCGTCTCGATCACCTCGCCGATCAGGCGGTGGAATCGAATGCGCCTCGCCGAGACCAGCGCCTCGTACAGGGTCTGCCGGACCAAGGCGTGCTCGAACGCGTACTCGCCACGGCCCGCATCCGCGATCAATCCTGCGGCCGTCGCTTCGTCCAGAGCGTCCAGGACCGGATCCGACTCGCCTACGACACGTTCGACTATGGGCAAGGGGAAGGTCATCCCGGCGACAGCCGCCACGTTCAGACTGCGTCGAGCGAGCTCTGACAGGCGCGCGACGCGCTCGAATATCACCGCGCGGACCCGCTCGGGCACATCGATATGCCCCTCGGCACGGGGGGCCTGTGATGCCCAAGAGCCGGATTCCTCGATATCTGCCAGCAGTTCGCGGACAAAGAACGGGTTGCCCGACGTTTGCGTGTGCAGCGCTCGCGCGATGCCTTGATCGCGCTCCTCATCGGTATGCGAAAGCGAGCCAGCGACGAGCGACGCGATGGCGGTCTCGTCGAGCCCGTGCAGCGGCAGTCGCATCGAGCCCTCGGCACGGCGCAGACTGGCGATCATCTGACCCAGGGGGCTGCGGTCCTCAAGGTTGCCGTCCCGGTAGGTCCCGACGATCGAGCAGCGGCTCGGCCGGACGAGGCCGATCAGGTGGCGCAGTAGAAGCACGGTCCCGGCGGCCGCCCACTGCAGGTCGTCGAGTACGAGCAGCACGCGGCGACGTCGCCCGGCCGACCCTAAGACCGCGTCAACGGCATCGAACAACGCGGCCTGCGCCCATTCCGGATCGCTGTGGATGGGAGTTGCCGAGGAGCCCAACTCTGGCCAGAGACGGGCAAGCTCGAGTGCTCGCGGACCCAGCTCTGCCTCGAGGCCGTCGCGGCCGAGCGCGAGGGCGTACGGGCGCAGCGCCTCGACGAATGGCTGGTAGGGAACGGTCACGTTCTCCTCGCAGTGGCCGTAGAGCACGAGCGTGCCCTCCTCGTAGGTGGCGCGGGCGAGTTCGCTGGCCAGCCGTGTCTTGCCAATGCCCGGCTCGCCGATGACGAGCGCCGGCTGCCGTGGCTCGTCGCCCGCTCTCGCCCACCACTCGAGCATCCCGGTGAGCTCGGCGTCGCGACCGACGAACGCCCCCCGGCTCGTGCGATCGAGCGTCCACGGAAGCGGGAGACGCGGTGTGCTCGCGTCCCGGTCGCGCTCGGTGCCGACCGTGGGCGCGGCCGAGCGCACCTCAAGGGATGAATCCTGGTTCAGAATCGCCTGCTCGAGCCCTCGCAACGCCGGGCTCGGCTCGAGCCCGAGCTCATCGAGGAACGTTCGGCGGGCTTGCTGGAACGCATCGAGCGCATCCGCCTGGCGGCCAGACCGGTACAGGGCGAGCATCAGCTGCGCGCGCGGGCGTTCCCGGAACGGTTGCTCGCGGACCAACGCCTCGAGCCTGGGGACGACGGCGGCATGCTGCCCGACGGCCAGCTCGGCGTCGACGAGCTCTTCGCGGCAGGCCATTCTCAGCTCCTCAAGCCGGGCAACGGCAGCCTGGGCGAACGGTTCGTATGCGAAGTCGGCCAGCGGCGGACCACGCCAGAGCAGTTCGGCGGCGCGTAGGCGCTCGAGCGCGCCACGGGCGTCGCCGTCCGCAAGTCCGGAGCTCGCTTCCTGGTAGAGGCGCTCGCAGCGATCGACGTCGAGGTCGTCGGCGCCGAGCGAGAGCATGTACCCCGGCGACTTGGTGATCAGCCTCCCGGCCGCGCCCGCCAGCGCTGCCCGCAGGCGCGACACGAAGACCTGGATCGTGTGCGCCGCGGTTGCCGGCGCGTTATCGCCCCACAGCTCATCGACCAGGCGGTCGGCCGACACGACCTCGTTGGCGTGCAGCGCCAGGATCGCGAGCAGCGCCTTCTGCCGCGTACCACCGACCGCGACGGGCGCTCCGCCGTCGATCCGTACTTCAAATGGCCCCAGGAAGCCCAGTTCCAGAACGGCCCCCACGCGGCGGAAAGCTAGCACCCCGCGCCCCGGGTTCCAAGTGGGTGGTCAGGGTGCTCACCAAACGGTGAACGGTTGGTGAGCGGTTAGTGAGCGCTTGGGCAGATGCTTGCTCCCGGTCCACGAACCGGAGAGAGCGATGACCATGACCACAGACATGAAGATCAGGCCGTCCGTGCAGTCAATTTGCAGGCATTTTGCCGCCGATACGCTCACCGAGCGGGTCACCGCTGCCGTCGCCGGTGACCAGCGTGCCTGGAACGCGTTGATCGATCAATTTGGCGGGCTGATCTGGGCCGTCGCCCGGGCTCACCGGCTGTACGACGCCGACGCGGCCGACGTCGTGCAGGCGACGTGGCTCCGAGCCTTCGAGCATCTGGAGCGGCTGCGCGATCCCGCGCGGATCGGCCCGTGGCTCGCCACTACCGCTCGCCGAGAGTGCCTGCGCGTGCTCCGGGTAGGCGGTCGAACCGTCCCGCTCGCGGACGACGAATGCGAGTCCGAGTCAGCCGACGCCCCACTTGGCGACGTCGTGCTCTTGGCCGAACGCGACAACGCGCTCCGGCGTGCCTTCCTGCGGCTCCAGCCCAGCGATCAGGCGTTGCTGCGCCTGCTCATGGCCGATCCGCGGCCGACCTACGAGGAGATCGCGGCCGCGCTCGACATCCCGATCGGGAGCATCGGCCCTACGCGACAGCGGGCACTCGGGCGGCTGCGACGGGAGCTCGCCCACCAGGGCTCGCTCAATCTAATGGCGGCCTGAGGGGAGGCTGAAATGCATGCAGATATCACCGCCGAGCTAGCGGCCATCGGGGTACGTCCGCTCGAGGACGCCCACCTCGTCTGGTTCACCGCCGAGCTCGAGAGCGGGCGCGCGCTCCGCGCGTGGTTCGCCAGTACCGGCGGCTCCGCCGAGGCGGCCGCGTACGCCATCTATCGCGCGGCACTCGACCGCGAAGAGGCGGCGGCGCGGGCCCTCGAGCGTCGTCTTCGAGTTATCTAGGCGTCGTGACTGGGAACTGAAACGCCGCCCAGGGACGGCGGCGGGACGCTGTGTCCGTTCCGCCGCTCCCGGCGGCTCTCGAGTACGTCGATCAGGTGCTGGGCGGCCTGGGCGTGAGCGCTCTCTCCAGTCCGGTCGCCCCGCTCCTCCGCGACGTATTCAAGCTCGCCGATCACGCGGTTGATCTGATCGTCGGTCATCCGGCGCGTCAGCGCGCTCAGCGCGACGCGGACGACCTCGGCATCGTCTTTGGCTTCCATGGGCGAACCCATCGGACCAGGCGCGATCTCGCGACACCGGGAGGGAGCAGAAGCGGACAAAGGGACGATGTGCTTGCCAAGATGCCCACCGTTGTGTCGAATTCCCCGGCAGCGTCCAACCTCCCCTCACGCGTTTTGATCACCGGCGCCGCGGGCGCGATCGGCTCGTGCCTGCGTGACGGCCTGCGCCCGCTGGTCGACGAGCTGGTGCTCAGCGACGTTCGTGCGGTGACGCCTGTCGCGAACGAGCGGTTCGTCCCGGCTGACCTGGCCGACCGCGACGCGGTGGCCGGTGCGGTGCAGGGAGTCGATGCGGTGATCCACCTGGGTGGGGTCCCGGTCGAGGTTCCGTTCGAGCAGCTCGTCGGGCCGAACCTAGTCGGCAACTTCAACGTGTACGAGGCGGCGCGGCTTGCCGGTGTGCCGCGCGTGGTGTTCGCGAGCTCCAACCACGCGACCGGCTTCTACCCGGTGCAGCGGATACTGACCGGGTGCGAGCCGATCAGACCGGACTCGCTCTATGGCGTCACCAAGGTGTACGGAGAGGCGCTCGGCCGGCTGTACGTGGACAAGTTCAATCTCGAGGTCGTGTGCGTGCGGATCGGATCGTTTGCGCCGCGGCCGCGCCAGCTCCGCGAGCTTTCGACCTGGCTGAGCTACGAGGATGCGGTCCGGCTGTTCGTCGCTTGCCTGTCCGCCCCGAACATCGGCTTCCGCGTGGTCTACGGCGCCTCGGCCAACACCCGCCTCTTCTGGGATCTGAGCTCGGCGCGGGAGCTGGGTTACGAGCCTCACGACGACGCCGAGCGCTACGCCGCGGGGGTGGGCGACGAGGTGCACGAGCTCCAGGGTGGTGCCTTCACCGCGCGTGACGCTGGCGGCTGGACGTGAGGAGGAAACATGGCGTTCACACGACAGGACATTCGAGAGTCGATCGAACGGGCCGGTGACGAGCACTGGCAGACGCTCGTTCGCCATCACACCGATGCCTATCCCGAGAGCAACCCCACGCCCGGTGACGTCTGCCGGGCCGAAGCCGAGCGGCTGAACGAGCTCGGCCTGGGGGATGACCCGAACCTCGAGCTGGTGGAAAGCCGCGTCGAGGACGCCTCGCCGGCCGTCCGCATCACGCACGTCTTCCAGGACAAGGCCAACGGCTCCCGGTTCGAGACCGAGCCCTTCACCGACTACGAGTGACCGCCCGGAGCTAGAGCGAGTCGATCCAGCGCTCCAGGCGCCGGCCTTCGGAGGCCATCATCTGCGGGTCGCGGAAGGTGTTGGTGAGCAGGGCGATCCCCTGATAGGAGGCGATCAGCGCGACCGCCAATTCGCGCGCGTCGCGCCGTCCCATGGCCCGAAACTGCTGCTCGGCCCAGACGATGGGCATCCCCATGAGCTCGACGCAGGCCTGACCGGGACCATCGTCGTGCTTGTCGAGCTCCGAGCAGAGGCTACCGTTCGGGCAGCCGTAGCGCGCGGTCTCCTCGGCCTGGCCCATGAGCATCCGGACGAACGCCTTGAGGCGCGCCTTCGGCGTGCGGTGCTGCTCGAGCTCCTGGAGGGCGTCCCGTACGTCCTGAACGCGTGACGCGACGACCGCGTCGACGAGCTCGTCCTTGGTCTTGAAGTAGTAGTAGACGTTGCCGAGCGGGACCTCGGCGGCATGAGCGATTTCCGCCAGCGTCGTGCCGTCGACTCCCTGGGCGTGGAGGACCCCGCGCGCACCCTCGACCAGGCGTTCCCGCTTCCCAGCTGCCCGGATTGAGTCAGTCATCTCACTCATGGTAGCCCGCCCAATCACTCTGATAAGTTAGTCAACTAACTTTTCTGAATCGCGACAGAGATCTCGGAGGACCGCCCATGACGTCATCCGGCCCCCAAACGTCGTTCCTCGCCACCCGGCGCGGGAAGGTCACGCTCGCGTTCCTGTGCGGCGTGGCCTTCCTGGACTTCGTCGACGCCTCGATCGTCAACGTCGCACTCCCGTCGATCCGGCATAGCCTGCACTTCTCCGTCCAGAGCCTGCAGTGGGTTCTCAGCGGCTATCTGCTCACCTACGGCGGCTTCATGCTGCTCGGCGGCCGAGCGGCGGACGTGATCGGGCGCCGCCGGCTGTTGATCGCCGGGACCGCCGTGTTCGGCGTGTCTTCACTGACCGCGGGACTCTCCGGGAGCGAGGGGATGCTCATCGGCGCGCGGCTGGCCCAGGGGGTCGGCGCGGCCATGATGATGCCGGCAGCGCTCTCGATCCTCACGACCTCGTTCACCGAGGGTGCCGAGCGAGCTCGAGCGCTCGGCGCGTGGGGGGCCACCGGCGGCTTGGCCTCAGCCCTCGGAGTGTTCCTCGGCGGGGTTCTGGCCGGCGGCCCGGGCTGGCGATGGGTCTTCTTCGTGAACTTGCCGGTTTGCGTCCTGGACCTGGTCGCAACGTTCCGTTTGATCCCCGGCGATCGACGGCGACTCTCGTCGGGCAACTTCGACGTGCTCGGCGCACTGCTCGTGACCGCCGGGATGCTCGTGTTGATCTACACGCTAGTGAAGGCTCCGCAGATTGGCTGGGGGGCCGCGCGCACGATCGGCGGTCTCGGGGCAGCGGCGGGCCTTCTCGTGGCGTTCGCCGTCAATGAGAGCCGGCACCGCAATCCCCTGTTCCCGTTCTCGATCCTCCGCATCAACGGCCTGGCGGCGGCGGACCTGACCCAAGTCGTCGCGGTAGCGGGCTCGTACTCGATGTTCTTCTTCGTGACGCTTTACATGCAGGATGTGCTCGGCTTCTCGCGGATCGACGCCGGGCTGGCGTACGTGCCGACCGCGCTCGGGGTGGCGGTCTCGGCAGGGATCTGCTCGCAGCTGATCCCGCGGACCGGCACCCGACCGCTGATCGTGGGCGGTGCATTGGTCGACGCCGCCGGCATCTACTGGCTCTCGCGCATCCCGGTGAACGGCTCCTACGTCAGCGACCTCCTGCCGGGGCTGGTGATCATGTCCCTCGGCTTCGGCGCGATCTTCGTCGCAGTCACGACAGCCGCGCAGGCGGGCGTGCCCTCCGACAAGGCTGGGCTGGCCGCCGGCTTGGTCAACGCCTCGACGTGGGTCGGCGCCGCGCTGGGGCTCGCGATCTTCTCCGCGATCTCGACCAGCCACACTCGCGACGTTCTCGCCGCCGGGGGCTCGCTCGACCACGCGCTCACCGCCGGATTCGGCCGGGCCTTGCTCGCCTGCAGCATCTTCCTCGTCGGCGCCGCGCTGATCGCGCTCCGCGCCACCAACGCCGGGCAGGCTACCGTCGGCGTGGGGGAGGTGGTCGACGTGGCAGCAGTCCCCTGAAGTCGCGCCCGCGAGCGCAGCCGAGCCAGATGCCGAGGCCGCGAGTGGATTCGTCGGCCAGTCTGAGCGCGGCATACCTCACAGGGTCGAGGTCCGGGCGGTCGGTCAACCAGTCGCCGAGCGCCATCGCGGTCACCAGCGCGCCGAGCCGCCGGGCGAGCGCGCGGCGGCGCCCGACGAGCCCCCGCCTGCTCCGGCCGCCGGTGACCGCGAGCAGCGCTAGCGCGAACGGCATCCACGGGCCGGCCACGGCGCGGGCGAGGTCGCGTCCCTCGTGGACGGTCATCTGCACGCTCCCCCGGGCCGCACGGCCGGTGGCCCCGGGGAGGCGTCCGCCGAAGGAGCGGCGAAGCCCGGCGGCGCGAATGCCGGCGAGCGCGAGCAGCGGTCCCGGCGAGCCGGCCAACGCCGCGGCCCACGCGATCGCCGAACGCGGGCTCAGGAACAGCACCGGGACCCGCTCGGGGTGGCGCTGGAGCAGCGGCGCAACCGACTCGTTGTATGCGACCCGGCGGCGGTACCAGGCCGCCGGTCGAATCCGGGCCTCGTGCGCAACCGCGATCCGGGGGTCGTAGCGGAGCTGCCAGCCGGCGTCGCGCAGGCGCCACACGAGATCGACGTCCTCACCGAGCGACAGGTCTTCGTCGAAGCCCGCGGCGAGCGCGTCGCGGCGGGCCACCATCGCGGCGCTCGGCACGTACCAGACGGGGCTGTAGGGACGGACGGGGGAGGGGCGAGTACCCATGTCGAGGGCAGAGCGACGCTGTTCGTAGGCGGCGATCGGGCCTTGTTGGCCGGTGCTGGACACGATCCGAGGGGCCACGAGCGCGACCGCTGGGTCGGCCAGGTGATCAACCAGCCGCTCGGGGAAGCGCGGCGGCGGAAGGCAGTCGGCATCGAGGAACGCGACCAGCGGCGTGGTCGTCAGCCGCAATCCGGCGTTGCGGGCGGCGGAGGCGCCGCGGTTCTCGGGCAGCCGGACGTAACGCGCGCCGTGTCGCGCGGCCACCGCCGCGGCCGCGGCTCCGATGGGCGAAGGCGATCCGTCGTCGACCACGATCACGGTTGCGTCGGGCGCGATCGGCGCGAGCGCGTTGGCCAGTCGCTCGGCGTCCGCATACACCGGGACGACGACGGTGACGTCCGCGGTCGAGCGCGCGCCTCGGGGTGGGTCGGGATCGGCCAGACCGGCATCGAGCAGTCTGCGCGCCAGCTCTCGCTCGGCCCTCGCCTCGCTCACGGGCTGGCCAGCCAACCAGGCCGCGGCGAGGACGGCGCCGTGCTCGGATAGCGTGAGGATTCGGAGCGGGAAGCCGCCCACGAGCGTGCGGCCGCCGTTGAACACGCCGAGGTCGGGGGCGGGCCTTATACGCCACCCCGCGGGGACGGGTGGTCCGAGCGTCGCTTGGGAGATAACTGGTCCTATACGGGAGTTATGTCCCAAGCGGTCGGACCTACGCCGTCAGCCCGCCGTCGACCGGCAGTACCGCGCCGGTCAGCGCGGATGCCGCCGGGCCGCACAGCCACACCACGGCAGCGGCCACCTCGCTCGGCTCGAGCACTCGCCGCACGAGCTGGTGGCCGGCGAACTCGTCTTGGCTGGGCAGGTCGTAGTACGTGGCGCTGGCGGCGAGCATCGCGCCCCGGGTCGAGCCCGGGCAGACGACATTGGCGAGCACTCCGGTTCCGGCGAGGTCGGCGGCCAGAGCCCGGACGTAGGCGACGGTGGCGGCCTTGGCGGCCGAGTACGTCGCGAGCTGCGGCATCGCGCGCAGGGCGGCGGCGGAGGCGACAGCGACGAACCGGCCGCGACCTGCCTCGATCATCCCCGGGACCGTCGCCTCGGCCAGTCGCCGGACGCCGTGGAGGTTGACGTCGATCAGCGTGGACCACGCCTGCTCGTCGGTGGCCCAGGCCGGGCTGGCCGCGATGACGCCGGCCGCCGCCACCGCGGCGACGGGCACGCGGCCTCCGAGCGTGGCAGTCAGGACCGACGCGAAGTCCGGGGACGCGACGTCGGTGGATGACATCGTCACGCTGGGTGCACCTGCCTCGCCGCAGCGTTGGGAGACTTTCTCGAGGTCTGCGGGCGTGGGCATCTCGTACCCGATGCCGGGCTGGCCGGTGCACGCATCGAGCAGCACCAGCGACCACCCCAGCTCGGCCAGCCCCAGGCTGGTCGCGGCGCCGATCCCGCGCGCCGCTCCGGTTACGACGGCGAGGCCTGGCTCGTCAGGCATGCACCGGCACCCGGCCGAGCAGCGCGTCGAGCGCTCTCGCGCAACCTTCTACGAGCTCTTGCAGCAGGACGCGCCCCTCCTCGGCGGTGGCACCGCGAGGATCGCCGAGCACGCCGCTCTCACTGACCGACCGGACACCGTCCCGACGCAGGCGATCGATCAGCTCACCGACCGGACGGGTCTCGCCGGCCTCGGCGAGGTCGAGGTGGATGGCGCCGGGGTCGAGCGCCAGCATCAATGCGGTCTCGGTCCGCCCGGCGTGGGCGTCGCCGTTTGTTGCCCCAGCATGGAACACGTGGCAGCGCCGACCCTCGTCCCCGAGGCGCGCCAGCGCGCGGGACACGGCGTCGAAGTTTCCGCCGTGGGCGTTGACCAGCAGCAGCGAGTCCCAATCGCGGGCGGCATCGCGGCCCAGTTCGATCAGCAGTTCGGTGAGCGCGCTCGTCCCGATCGAGAGCGTGCCCGCAAATCCGGCGTGCTCGCCGCTCGAGCCGTAGGCAATCGGGGGCGCCACGGCAGCGTCCTCGCGCGCGGCCGCGGTGCCACGCGCGACGGCCACCGCGATCCTCGTGTCGGTATCGAGCGGCAGGTGCGGTCCGTGCTGCTCGAGCGACCCGATGGGGACGAGCAGCGCTCGTCGCCGCGCGCGATCAATCTCCTTCCAGGTCGCGTCCGGGAGATTTGTCACAGGGTGCTGGATTATCGCGTCCGGAGTCGGCGCTGCTCGGGCCTCGGTGGGGCCTCGACCGCCGAGGTCACTCCCGACGATGTGATCGTCCCCCCGGGTTCAGCTTTCGTGGATGACGACGCCGCGGACGTTCTTGCCGGCGAGCAGATCGTGATAGCCGTCGTTGACCTGCTCGAGTGAGTATCGCTGCGTGATGATCTCGTCGAGCTTGAGATCGCCTGACTTGTAGAGGCCGAGCAGGCTGGGCATCTCGAAGATCGGGTTCGAGCCGCCGGCCAGCGAGCCCTGGATCCGCTTGTGCCAGCCGACCATCGGCGAACCGGTCAGGCTGATCGAGTGCTCGTCGGACCGGCTTACCGACGTCAGCACGACCCGGCCCGCCTTGCCGATCAGGCTCACCGCGTTCGCCGTGATCTCCGAGTCGAGCACGCCGACCGTCACCACTGCCAGGTCAGCCATCTGGCCGCGGGTCTCGTCGATCAGCTGCTCACGAGCCGCCTCGACGTTGGTCGCGGTGTGGGTCGCGCCCAAGCGCTCCGCCATCTCGAGCTTGAACGGGTTGGGATCGATCGCGAACACGTTCTTGGCCCCCGCGTAACGGGCGCCCTGCACGGCGTTGATGCCGACGCCACCCACGCCCATCACAACGACGGTCTCACCGGCCCGCGTCTCGCCGGCTCGCACGGCCGAGCACCAGCCCGTGGTCACGCCGCAGCCGACCAGGCATGCGACCTCGAAGGGAATGTCGTCATCGATGCGCACGCACGAGTACTCCGACACCACGGTGTGGTCGGAGAAGGTCCCCAGCGCACAGAAGCCGCCGAAATCCTCGCCGTTACGGTGAAAACGGAAGGTCTCGTCCTGCAGGCAGCCGACGCCGGCGTAGAGGCCGCGGTCGCACAGGTTCTGGTGGCCGGTTGAGCAGTAGCGGCACTTGCCACACGCGGGTATGTAGGACGTGACCACGTGATCGCCGGGCTTGACCCGGGTGACCCCGGCGCCCACCTCCTCAACGATCCCGGCCCCCTCGTGGCCGCCCACGAGCGGAAAGCGGATGTGGCTACCGCCCTCGCGGCGGATGTGCTCGTCGGAGTGGCACAGGCCGGCCGCCTTGTACCGGATCAGGACCTCGTACTCCTTAGGCGGGTCGAGGTCGAGCTCGGTGATCTCCCAGTCGGTGCCGGGCTTGTGCAGCACGGCCGCTCGCGTCGTCATGCTCGCCATTGGGTCTCTCTCCTCGCTTTGCTCGCCAAGTTCACGCGACCTGCGGCAGCACCTCGGCGCCGATGAGCCGGAGGTGGTCGAGGTCGTCGATGTCGAAGATGTGCAGGTAGGCGATCTCGGCGCCGGCCGCCTGCAGCTCCTGCAGCGCACCGACGACGGTGGGAACGTCGCCGACCGTCCCCCTCGAGAGCATCCGCCGCCCCGGGTCGCCCAGGCGCTCGAGCCGCGTCTGCGCCTCGGCGAGCGTCGATCCGCAGATCACTTGGGTCGTCACCGACATGCGCAGCGTCGACGGGTCCCGGCCGATCTCCTCGCACACGCGCCGAACGGTTGCGAACCGGTCGGCCGTACCGGCGCCTCCGCCGCTGTTGAACTCGTCGGCGTACTTGGCCGCCATCAGCGGGGTGCGCCGCGGGCCGGTGCCGCCGATCACGATCTCGGGCCGCGGCTTCTGCACGAGCACGGGGAAGTTGCGGGCCTCCTGGAGCTTCCAGAAGCGGCCGTCGAAGCTGAAGGGCTCGCCCTGCGGCGTCGTCCATAGCCCGTTCAGGATCTGCATCTGCTCATCCAGCCGGTCAAAGCGCTCGCCGATCGGCGGGAACGGGATGCCGAACGCCTTGTGCTCGCGCTCGTACCAACCCGTGCCGATGCCGAGGATGACCCGGCCGCCCGACATCTGATCGACCGTGGCCACGGCGTTGGCGAGAACGCCCGGGTGGCGAAACGTGCCCGCGGTCATCAGCGTCCCGAACTTGATCCGCGTCGTCTCCAGGGCCACGCCGGCCAGCGTCGTCCACGAATCGGTCGGCCTGTACTCGGGGTCGGTGGAGTCGATCCCCAGGTAGTGATCGTTGCGGAAGAACGCGTCCAGCCCGGCTTCCTCGGTCGCCTTGGCCATGGCCACGACGCGGTCGTAGGTCGCGCCGTGACGGGGCTCCATCAGCACTCGCAGTTTCACGACGCCTCCTCATCCGGTCGTGGCAGGGGGAATGGGGCCGGGCCGCCGCCGTCGAGTACGAGCATCTGGCCGGTCACGAACTCGGCGCCGTCACCGGCCAGGTAGCGGACCGCGGCGGCGACGTCGCCGGGCCGGCCGGCGCGGCCCACCGGCAGACGGGCCCCACGCTGCTTCATCTCGGCCCGGACGTCGAGGTCGGGGTCGAGGCTCAGGAAGGCGCGACTGGTGTCGAGCGCGCCGGGGCAGATCGCGTTGACGGTCACACCCCACGGCGCCACGTCCATCGATAGGGCCCGGGTCAACCCTATGATGCCGGCCTTGGAGGCCGAGTAGGGGGAGGAACGCGGCGCGCCGATCACGCCCGCCATCGAGGAGATGTTGATGATCCGCCCCCATCGCTGTTTGCGCATCGCCGGCACCGCGGCGCGGCACATCAGGTAGGTGCCACGCAGGTTGACGCGGATGACCTCGTCGAACACCTCGATCGGAATCTCGTCAATCACGTCGCGGTCGAGCCCCTGTGGCGCGGCCGCGTTGTTGACCAGGATGTCGAGCCGGCCGAACTGGGCGAGGGCCGACTCGACCATCGCCTGCGCGTCGTGTTCGGTGCCGATGTCGCCGAGCACCGCCAGCGCCTTGCCGCCCGCCCCCTCGATCTCCGCCGCGAGCGTGTCGAGGCCGTGCCAGGAGTCCGGTTGACCGGATCCGACCACCTCTTGGCGGCGGTTGAGGACACCGCTTGGCCGGCGATCGCTCACCACGACCGCGGCTCCGTCTTGCGCCAGTCCGCGCGCGATTGCCTGGCCGGCGCCGTCCGGCTTGCCGCAGCCGGTGATCAGCGCGACGCGCCCGATCACGGGTGAGCCCCGGTCTTCGCCGGTTCGCGTGGCACGCCCGGGTAGGGCAGGCGGGGCGGCCCCCCGCCGTCGACGCTCAAGACCTGTCCGGAGATCCAACGTGCGTTTTCGCTCGCCAGGAACAGGACGGCGGCGGCCGCGTCGAAGCAGTCACCCTCGGTCTGGAGCGCGGACATCTTGCGCCGCGGCTCGCGCGCCTCTTCGGGCAGGTTGTCGGCCACGGCCGCCGTCCACAGCGCGCCCAGCTCGACCGCGTTGATCCGGATCCCGCGTTCTCCCAGCAGGTAGGCGGAGCCACCGGTCAGCGACTCGAGCGCCGCCTTGGCCAGCCCGTACATCGTGCCGGCGCGGCGCGCCGCGACCGAGGTGATGTTGACGATCGCACCGCCGGCCGGAATCACCTCCATGGCATGTCGCGTCATCAGCCAGGCGGTCTTCAGGTTGAGCGTGAGCAGCTCGTCGAACTGGTCGGGCTCGACGTCGAACAACTCTGCGGGGCTCCAGGCGGCGACGTTGTTGACGAGCGTGTCGAGTCCGCCGAGCCGCTCACGCGCTTCGCCGACGGCACGGGCACAGTCCTCGTCGCTGGTGACGTCGGCGATGACCGGCACCGCTCTGCCGCCGGTGCTCAATATCTGCGAGACGGTTCTGTGCGCCGCGGCCGGGTCACGGTCGAGCACCGCCACCGCGGCCCCGTGACGGGCGAGGAGCCGACTGATGGCCCAGCCCACGGTCCCCGGCCCAGTCTCACGACCGCCGCCGCCGGTCACGAGCGCGTTTCGCCCGCTCATCCACTCGGCGCCGACCGGGGCGTCCGGATCGATCCTCATTCCGGGTAGTGCAGGTCGATCGCCTCGACGGGAATGGCCAGGGTCTTACCCAGGATCGCCCGCATCACGTCGGGCGGCGCCAGGCAGTCCTCGCACGCCTCAGGCGTGGCCTCGATCGTGATGATCACCTGGTTGCCCTCCTCGAACGCGGCCATCGCATACCCATCCGCAGCCAGCGTCGCCTGCATGTCCTTCAAGCCCTGCTCGCTGAACATGGCCTCATCCTCCTTTCGCGGCCGCCATCGGCGCCGGTACGGATTCGATCTCCACTGAGCTGTTCGACCACTCGCCGAACACCCGGAAGACCATCGAGATCGCGGCATTCCGCGCGCCGGCCACGATTATCGGAACGTCTTTGCGGCCGGTGAGGTACGGCGTGAACATATCGGCTGGCGCACGCTCGGACTGGCTGGCCGACCGTGCACCCGGCCCGCCCTCCGAGACGCCGTCCTTGCCCGCGCGGCGCAGGTCGGCCTCGCTGCGGCCGACGTGCTCGATGAACCAGTCCTTGACATCGCCCTTGGAGTAGCCGGCGCCCGCGAGCATCTGGGCGTGCTCGGGGCAGAACACGACGCCTGCCGACTGGCCACGGAAGATCAGGGACCCGGTGCGGCCGAGGGTGTCGGCGAAGTCCCACAGGAGCTGCTCAGGATCCTGGGTGTGGCGGTTGTCGACGAACTCGTAGGTGCGCGTGAGCGTGCACGACACGGCGTTCGTGCCCGCCTGGAGCCCGGTTTCGGTGGCGAGCGGCTCCCAAGGGCTCTCCTCTTCGTTTTCGCCGAAGCAGATCGCCCAGCGTCCGGGGATCCCCTGTGTGGTCTGGTCGAACACGTGCGGGGCAACGCCAAACGCGTTGCGCAGCATCAACCCGAGCGCGCGCGGGATCGTGGCGTTGGGACGGAAGCCGGCGGCAAAGATCCCGCCCGTGCAGTTGATCGCGAGCTCTGAGCGGATCGGGCCGTTGACCACGATCAGCGGGGCCGGCCCGCTGGTCGACTGCCAGCCGCCGCCCTTGGCCGCCCGGTCGCGCATCACCGCGTCCCAGGCGGCGAGCACGAGCGGGAAGTACTCGGGCAGGCAGCCGGCCATTGCGGCGTTGATTGCCGCCGTCTTGACCGTGCACTCTCGGCCCAGGTGATCCATCCGCCAAAGCACCTGGTCCGGGTCGCGGCTGGTGTGGGCCAGGAACTGATCGAGCAGCAGCTGGGAGACGGGCACCACGGGGAGACCGTCGGTCCAGCCGTGCTCGTAGCAGTACTCGATGGCCTCCCGCGCGAGGTCGGGATCGAGCTCGCGGGACGAATCTGCGCCGGGTTCGGCTACCACTTACGCGACCTCCCTCGACTCGCCCGCTGCGAGCACCGCCGCCACCTCGGCCGCCACGCCCTCCGCCCGCTCGCGCACCTGCTCGGCGCTCAACCCCGCGACCGGATGCGGAGTGGTCAGGTAGCGGTACCCGGGCGCGCCCCGCACGTCGGCCATCGCGTCCGCGGTGGTGATGAACGCATCCGAGCAGATCACCGCGGACGGCGTGCCCTTGAGCTCGAAAAGAATTCCGTCGGCGACCGCCGACGCGCTGCACGAGCCTCAATCACCGACGCCGATCACCACCACGTCCGACTCGCTGCTCAGCTCATCGACGAGCTCGGGCGCCGCCGGCTGGGCGAAATTCTCCTTGCGTCGAAGCGTCGCCTCGCCGGCGCCGTAGCGATCGCGCAGCACGGTCGCGACGTCCTCGAGCAGGAGGCGGGCGTTCTGCTTGCCGTTCTCGAGCAGGCCGATTTTCGCGCCGTTCAGGTTGGCCGGGCGAGGGGCAAGGGTGAAGGCCGGAGCTGTCCCACTGCGCTCCGAAAGGCCGGTCGGGTCAAGGATCGCGTTGGTCATGGTGATACCTCCTCAAGTGTTCGTGGGCTCTATGCAAAACGCAGCAAACCCGACAACCGCCAGCGGTCTTGGCGACATAAGCATTGGGTCCATGCTTATGTCGCCAACGCCGGCCGGCCGGGGGGGACTTTGCTGCGTTTTGCATGCTGGTGGCGCAAGTGGTCAGTGGTCAGTGGTCGTGGATGAGGACGCCGCGGATGTTGCGGCCGGCGAGCATGTCCTCGTAGCCCTGGTTGATGTCATCCAGCTTGTACCGGTTGGAGATGAGCTCGTCGAGCTTGAGGTCGCCGCTCTTGTAAAGCCCGAGCAGGCGGGGCATGTCGTACAGCGGGTTGGCGCCGCCAAACAGGGACCCCTGGATGTTCTTGTGCCAGCCGGTGACCGGTGAGCCGTGCACCGCAATGGTGTCGCCCACCCCGCCGACCGCGGTGACCACGACGCTCCCGCCCTTGCCGATCATGTCGACGGCGCGCTTGAGCACCTCGTCGTTCATCACGCCGACGGTTATCACCGCGTGGTCGGCCATCTGCCCACGGGTGCGGTCGCGGACGTACTCCAGCGCCTCCTCGGCGTCCCCGGTGGTGAAGGTAGCGCCGAACTTGCCGGCCATCTCCTGCTTGAACGGGTTCGGGTCGACCGCGATCACGTGTTTGGCGCCGGCGTAAGCGGCGCCCTGCACGGCGTTCATCCCAACGCCGCCAGTCCCGAAGATGACCACAGTCTCGCCGGCGCGGGTGCCGGCGGCATACACCGAAGAGCCCCAGCCCGTGGTCACTCCGCAGGCGACCAGTGCGGCGACCTCGAACGGGAGATCCACATCAATCGGCACGCACGAGTTCTCGGGGATCACCATCCACTGCGAGAAGGTGCCGAGCACGCACATGCCGCCGATGTCCTCACCGTTCTGGTGAAAGCGGAAGCCGCCGCTCGGCATCTCACCCGTCGCCGCGTTCTTGCCGTCGTCGCACATGTTCTGGTGTCCCGTCGAGCAGTAGCGGCAGTGGCCGCACACGGGGATCCACGAGGTGCAGATGTGGTCTCCCGCCTGGACACGTGAGACGTGCGGCCCGACCTTCTCAACCACCCCCGCGCCTTCGTGACCCCCCACCATCGGGTATCGATAGGGCCCTCCCTCGCGCACGTGCTCGTCGGAGTGACACAGCCCGCACGCCATCACCCGAACCAGCACCTCATGGTCGCGTGGTGCGTCGAGCTCGAGCTCGGTCACCTCCCAGGCCTGGCCGGCCCCCCGGATAACTGCGGCGCGTGTCTTCACTCTGCCTCTCCTGTCGTCGTCGTCACTGCACCTACGAGCTGCGGCGCGTCGATGCCGAGGAACCGGAAGGTGTTGTGCCACGTGATGTCCTCGAGCATCTCGAGCGGAAGGTCCAGCGAGCGCAGCGTGCGCCCGCACGGCTGCTCGCGCGGCATGGCCGGGAAGTCGGATCCGACCAGCACCTGCCGATGGCCGACCAGGTCGATCAGAAAGCGCAGGGCGCGGCGATCGAACACCAGGCCGTCGTAGTAGAAGCGCCGGGTGAGCTCCACCGGTGAGAGGCCCTCGCCTTCGGAGGAGGGCTCCTCGTTCCACGTCCGACCCCAGAAATACATCGCGCGCGGCAGCATCATCGGGAAGCCGCCGGCGCCGTGGCTGAAGGCCAACCGCAGTCGTGGGTGCCGTTCGGCCAGACCGCTGGTGATGATCCCCGCGCAGGCGAGCAGGGCGTCGGCGCCGACGGCAAAGGCCGCAATCGGGATCAGGCCCGCGGGCAGTCGCTCGGCGAAGTCGGCGGGCATGGCGTGGATGAAGACCGGCATCTCGAGCCGCTCGGCCTCTGACCAGAACTCCTCGTACTCCTCGCCGTGGAGCGCGCGGCCGACGACGTTCGAGGCGATCTCCACGGCGAGGAGCCCCAGATCGCGTACCCGGGCCAGCTCGGCGGTCGCCAGCGAAGGCGCCTGCATGGGAACCATGCCCATGCCCATCAGCCGGGTTTGGTCGGTCCGCGTCAATTCCGCGATGAACTCGTTGACTCGCCGCGACAGCTCCAACCCCTCCGGGCCCGAAAGTGCGTAGTCCAGCAGCGGCGGCATCGGCGAGACGACCTCGGCGTCCACGCCGCTGCGCTCGAGCTCCTCGAGTCGGCGCTCGGCCGAGTAGAACGCGTCGATCGCCTTGAACTGCATCCCGCGGTCGTTCTCGAGCAGGCGGACGTGCGGGTCGTCACACGGTCCGATCCGCGGTCCCCGGTGACCCTCGGCAGCGCCGACCGCGTCCAAAGAACCCGGGATCACGTGCGCATGCATGTCAACCAGCATCCGAAGCCTCCTCTCCGCTCGCGGCGACGGCAGCCACCGCCGCGCCGCCGTCCGGGCAGACGCACGTGTGAATTGCGTCCCCATCCGCGAGGGCCCGGATCGCCGTCTCGGTCTCGGCCAGCTCGAACGTCCCCGAGGCCATCTTCTCGAGCGGGAAGCGGCCGGACTCGATGATCCGAATCGCCTCGATGTACGCGTCGGCGTTGACCCCGAACGCGCCGCGCAAGGTCACACCCTTGTTGATCAGGCGATCGGTCACGAGCTCCACAGATTTGCCGCCCTTCAGCCCGGCGAGCACGATCCGGCCGCCGTGCCTCACGCATTCGATCGCGTCGCGGATCGGCTGGTCGGCGATCGGGGTGAGCTCGAGCACGACGTCGGCCAGGGCCCCGTCGGTGATCTCGGTGACCCGCCCGACCACATCCTCCTCCTCGACGTTGATCGTGTGGTCCGCCCCGAATTCGCGCGCCAGCGCGAGTTTCCGGGAATCGCGCGACAGGCCGGTCACGATGATCGTCCCGGCTCCTCGCGCCCGCGCGGCGATGACGGAGGTCAGGCCGCGCTGGCCCGGACCGAGGATCAGCACGGTGTCGCCGAGGCTGACCTCGCCGAGCATCGCCGCCCAGCGCACGCCGGCGCCCAGCGGGTTGAACATGACCGCGATCTCGGGCGGCAAATCGCGCCGGACCTTGTGCAGGATCGCCCACGGGTGCAGGTACAGATAGTCGGCGAACCCACCCCACAGCGAGGGCGAGCGCGACAGCGGCGTCATGCCGTACGCGCCGTCGCGGTTGGGACACGACATGTAGCGACCGGTCAGACAGTGATCGCAGCTATGACACGGGCGGAGGATCTCGACGGCGACGCGGTCGCCCACCGATACACCCCAGCGCTGCGCCGCTCGCTCGCCGACCTCCTCGATAACCCCCAGCGGTTCGTGGCCCGGGATCAGCGGGAACATCCCCGGCCGCACGAGGTGCCCGCGGTATTGCTCGACATCGCTGCCGCACACACCGCACGCTTCAACCCTCAGCAATCCCTCGTCCGGGCCGACAACCGGCCGCGGAAACTCCCGGATCTCGTACGCCAACGGTCCCGTCTGTACTGCGCCTCGAACCATCAAAACCCTCCCGGCATCGTCTCGTCCTCGTACAGGGGAATGAGCGGCACCGGCTCCGCCTTTTCCTCAGGTGGCGTGTAGCCCCAGTACTTGGCCCGCGCCCCGCCGTCGATCACGAAGTCACAGCCGGTGATCAGTCGCGCGTAGTCCGAGCACATCCAAGCCACGCAGTGCCCGATGTCGGTCGGCGTGGAGGGGGTCATCGGCATGTTGCCCCGGACGTCGATCTTGCCCGGGTCGCGCCACCACGGGGGATGCTCCGAGGATCGATCGGGACGTCTCCGCATACCGCCGGTCTCGCGGAACGAGGCCAGCAGCTCGGGGTTGTCCGGGCGCGGCGCGGTCGGCGAATACGAGTTGACGCGGATCCCGTACGGCGCGAGGTCCATCGCGGCCGCCCGCGTGAAGTTGGCCAGTCCGCCCTTGTGGAAGGCGTAGGCGATCACGCCGGCGCATCCCTGCCAGGCGTTCGAGGACAGGACGTTGACGATCGAGCCCTTGATCTCGCGCTCGATCATCGAGATCGCGACGTGCTTGGTGTTCAGAAACGTGCCCGTCCCCGCGACCGCCACGGCGCGGTTCCAGAACTCGAGGCTCTCCTCGAGCACTCCGCGACCGCCGAGCAGAGCCGCGTTGTTGATCAGGATGTCGATCCGCCCCCAGTGGTCGAGCACGTCGCCGGTGTAGCGCACCACCTCCTCATCAGAGGTCACGTCGCCCACGACCGCCATCGCCTCGCCACCGTGTCGCGTGATCCGCCGGACGCTCGCATCGGCCGCCTCCGCGTCGACGTCGTTGCACGCCACCCGCGCGCCGTACCGGGACAAGGCCAGCGCAATCCCGCTGCCGATGTTGGGTCCTGCGCCCGTGACGAGCGCGACCTTGCCCTCGAGCGAGACGTCCACTATGCGCGCCCGTCGATGATCACGCTCTTGACCTGGGTGTAGTCGAGGATCGACTCGGCACTGACCGTGCGCCCGAACCCGCTCGACTTGTAGCCGCCAAACGGCGCCCCGATCACGCCGCCCGACCACAGTGTGTTGATCGAGACCTGACCGGCCTCGATCCGCCGCGCCAGGCGCACGGCCCTACCCACATCGCGGGTCCACACCGAAGCGACGAGCCCGTACCGGGTGCCGTTGACGATCGACAGCGCCTCCTCCTCATCGTCGGAGGACAGGATCGATAGCACCGGACCGAAGATCTCCTCCTGGGCGATCCGCATGTCGGGCTTGACCCCGTCGAAGATCGTCGGCTCGACGAAGAAGCCCTGGTCGTACACGTCGCCCTCGGGCTTACCGCCGCCCACAACTACATGGGCGCCCTCGGAACGCCCACTCTCCAGGTACCGGAGCACCCGTTGCTCCTGCTTGGCGCTGATCAACGGGCCCATGTCGACGTCCTCGTACCACGGGCCGACTCGGACATGTTTGAACGCGTCAGCGAGGCCGGAAACGACCTGTTCGCGGATCGCGGCGTCGACGACGACGCGCGAGCCGGCGGCGCAGATCTGCCCGGTGTTGAGCGTGATGCTGCGGGCGATCGTCGGGATTGCCTTATCCAAAGGGGCGTCGCGAAGCACGACCTGCGGCGACTTGCCGCCGAGCTCCAGATGCAAGGGGATCAGGTGCGAGGCGCATGCCTCCATCACCCGCCGGCCCGTCTCGGGCGAGCCGGTGAAGCTCATGCGCCGCACGGACGGATGCCGCGCCAGCGGCTCTCCCGCCTCTGGGCCGTAGCCGGTGACGACGTTGATCACGCCGGGAGGAATGCCGGCCTGGAGCGCCAGTTTCACCAGCAGCAGGCATGTCAAAGGAGCGTCCTCGGCCGGCTTGACCACGATGGTGTTTCCCATCGCGATCGCCGGCCCCGCGTCGTTGACGGTGTTCGGCGCGGGCGCGTTCCAGGGGATGATGCTCCCGCACACGCCGTAGGGCTCGCGGAGTGTCATCCCGATCACGTCCGGGAACATGCTCGGGAGCGTCTGCCCGGTTGCCTTGTCGGCGAGGCCGGCCGTGAACGTGAGGATCCCGGGCATGGGTCCGCCTCCCCCCGGCAGGCCCCACTTTGGCCGCCCGACCTCCAGCCGCTCCAGCAGGTCGACCTCGGCAGCGTGCTCGCGGCACAGCGCGGCCCAGTCGAGCAGCAGCTGTCCCCGGCGGCTCGGGCTCGTGTCCCGCCACGCGGGGAAGGCCGCGGCGGCGGCCGACACGGCATCGTCCACGTCGTCCGGGCCCCCGCGCGGCACGGTGGCCAACGTTTCGCCGGTGGCGGGGTTAATGACCGGGATCGTGTCGCCGCCACGTGCCGGCACCCATTCACCTCCGATCAGCTGGGTACCGTCGGGCAACAAGGCGTAGATGTCAAGCGTGTCACTCGGGTGCTGCAGAGTCATGCGTTCCTCCTGCCAGTGCCGGCGCCGTTTGATTTGATTCCTGCCGACCCACTGGAAAGTGACATGCAGCGAAGTGGCCCTCGGCCAGCTTGCGCAGCGGGGGCTCCTCGGCGGCGCACACGTCCTGCGCGCGAGGACAGCGGGTTCTGAACCGGCAGCCGCTGGGCGGATTGATCGGTGACGGCAGCTCACCCCGGATCGTGTCCGCCACCGGGCGCCGGGGCACGCTCGGATCGGGGCTCGGGATCGAGGCCAGCAGCGCCACCGTGTACGGGTGCAGCGGCTCTCGATACAAAGACTCAGCCGGCCCGATCTCGACCAATTTCCCCAGGTACATCACCGCCACCCGGTCGGACACCTGCTTGACCAGCGCCAGGTCGTGGGCGATGAACAGGTAGGAAAGCCCGAGCTCGGTGCGCAGCCGCTCGAGCAGGCCGAGCACCTGTGCGCGGATCAGCACGTCGAGCGAGGACACGGGCTCATCGCAGATGATCAGCGCCGGATCCAGCGCCAGCGCTCGGGCGATCGCGACCCGCTGCGCCTGCCCGCCCGACAGCTGGCGCGGACGACGCGCGCCGAAGCGGGCGGGGTCGAGCCCGACGAGGTCGAGCAGCTCGTCCACGCGAGCGTGCCGCTGGGTGCGGGAGCCGACCTTGTACGCGATCAGGGGCTCCTCGACCAGCTCGCGCGCACGCCACTTCGGATCGAGCGAGCCAAACGGGTCCTGGAAGACCATCTGGACTTGGCGGCGGGCCTCGATCAGCTGCTGGCGCTTGAGATCGACGAGCTCGGTGCCGCGCAGCCGCACCGAGCCGGACTTCGGTGGTGGCGCTTGGAGGATCGCCCGGGCCAGGGTTGACTTGCCGGAGCCCGTCTCGCCGACCAGGCCGAGCGTCTCGCCGGCGTTCAGTTCGAACGAGACGTCCGAGACGGCGTGGACGGTGCCGGCCTTGGCGCCGCCGCGATCGCGGACGGTGAACTCCTGGACGAGGTTCGAGACCTGGAGCAGCGGCTCGCTCACGCCGGCCCCTCGAGTCCGCACGGGTGCCAGCAGGCCCAGCGATGGTCGGGCTCCTGCTCCTCGAACGGAGGCGCGTGCTCGCGGCATTTGTCGGTGACGCTGGGGCATCGCGGCGAGAACGGACAGCCGACCTGTTCGCCGCCGAGGTCCGGTGGTTGACCCGGCACGGCGTTGAGCGGGGAGTGGGGAGGGTTCTGAAGGCGCGGGATCGCGTCGAGCAGCGCGCGGGTGTAGGGCATGCGAACGTGCTCGAACAGCGTGCGCGTGGGCGCACGCTCCACGCCGCGGCCGGCGTACATGACCAGCACCTCGTCGGCGAAGCTGGCCGCGAGCCCGAGGTCGTGGCTGATCATGATCAGCGCCATCCCGAGGCGCTGCTGGAGGTCTCGCAGCAACTCCATGATCTGGGCCTGGGTGGTGACGTCGAGCGCCGTCGTGGCCTCGTCGGCGATCAGGAGCTTGGGCTCTGCAGCCAGCGCGATCGCGATCATCACCCGCTGGCGCATACCGCCCGAGAGCTGGTGGGGGTACTGACGGAAGCGCTCGCGGGCGGCGGGGAGGCGGACCAGCTCCATCAGCTCGACCGCGCGATCGTGCGCCGCCGCCTTGCTCACGTCGTCGTGCAGGTTGATCGCCTCGGTGATCTGCGGCCCGATCCGGAGGGTCGGGTTGAGCGATCGCGCCGGGTCCTGGAATACCATCGCGATCTGGCTGCCGCGGACGCTCCGCATCTTTCGCTCGGACAGGCCGATCAGCTCCTGGCCTTCGAACCGGATCGAGCCGTTGATTTGTGCGCTCGGGGGCAGCAGCGCCATGATCGCCCGCGAGCTGACTGTCTTACCGCACCCCGATTCGCCGATCAGCCCGACCGTCCGGGCGCGGGGCACCGTGTAGCTGAGGCCGTCCACCGCGCGCACCACCCGTCCGGCTTGGTGGAAGTCGATCAGCAGGTCCGTCACCTCCAGCAGCGGAGTTCCGGTGCTGCCGACGCCGGCGCGGCCACCGAGCGGCTCCGCCTGGCTCCCGGGTGGGGAGGTCCCGTTGGCACTCACTGCTGACTCCACCTCGACCTCAGGGCATCCCCCACCAGGTTGAACGAGACCACGGTGATGAACAGCGCCGCGCTCGGAATGAACACGAAGCGCGGCTGAACCGAAAGCACGCTCTCACCCGAGGAGATCATGTTTCCCCAGCTCGGGGCCGGCGGCGGAATGCCGAGGCCGAGGAAGCTGAGCGCCCCCTCGAGCACGATGATGATGCCCATCCCGAGCAGGGCGAAGGTCATCAGCGGCGCCATGATGTTGGGAGCGACGTGGCGCACCAGCGTTCTGAAGTGTCCGGTTCCCGAAAGCCCGGCCGCGGCGATGAAGTTGAGCTCGCGGATGCGCAGGGTCTCGGCCCGGGCCAGGCGCGCGAACGCGGGCACGCTGAAGAACGTCAGCGCCCAGATCGTGTGCACCTCGCTCGGCCCCAGGCCCTCGGCGATGGCGATCGCCAGCACCAGCGCCGGGAACGCGATGAAGACGTCGAGGACGCGCATGATCACCGAGTCCCGCCAGCCGCCCAGGTAGCCGGCCAGCGCGCCGAGCAGCCCGCCGACGACGATGCCCAGCGCGTTGACGGCCAGCGCGATCTCGAGCGAGGCCCGACCGCCGTAGAGCAGCCGCGACCACTCGTCGTTGCCGACCTGGTCGGTGCCCAGGACGTGCCCGGGCGAGCCGATCGGCAGGTTGGCGTCGAGGATGTTGCCGCCCGTCGGGGAACCCACCGGACCGATCAAGGGCCACACGAAGCACAGAAAGAAGATCAGGGCGAGAAGTCCGGCCGGTATCCACAGGCCGAGCCGCGAGCGCCAGCGCCCACGAGGCTCGACAGACGGGCCGGTGACGGCCTCGAGCGCGCCCGGTACGGTGACGTCAGTTGGGGCTACCGCCATACCGCACCCGTGGGTCGAGCGCCGAGTAGAGCAGGTCGGCGAGGAGGTTGGCCAGGACGACGATCACCGCGAACACCAGGACCGCGCCCTCCACTACGGGCGTGTCGCGGTTGCTGATCGCCGACAGAAGCTCGTGTCCGATCCCGGGAAGTCCGAAGATGTCCTCGATGATCACGGTCACCCCGAGCAGCGTGCCGAGGTTGAGCGCGATCACGGTGATCAGGCCGAAGACGGAATTGCGCAACGTGTGGCGCATCAGTACCGCCCACGGCCCCGCGCCCTTGGCCCGCGCCGTCACCACGTAATCCTCACCATACAGCTGCTCGAGCAGGTCCGCGCGCAGCAGGCGGGTGTAGAAGCACATCAGGGGGATGGCGATCGAGATCGCGGGCAGGGTCAGCGAGCGGATGTTCTGGCCGAGGCCCTGATCCGGCGGGACCCAGCCGATGGCCGGCAGGACGTTCAACTTGACCGCGAACACCCAGACGAGCAGGAGCGCCAGGACATAGGGGGCGATCGATAGCCCGCTCATGCTGAACACCATGCTGATGCGGTCAAAGATCCCCCTGGGGCGCCGGGCGGAGAGCAGGGCAAAGGGCACCGCGATCAGCAGCGAGAGCAGGAAGGCGTAGAGGATCAGCTCGAAAGTAATGGGCAGGTCGCTGGCCAGGATGCTGGTGACGCTCTGCCCGCTCGACAGCGAGTGGCCAAGATGGCCGGTCACCAGGCCGTGCAGCCAGTCGCCGTAGCGAGTCAGAAACGGCTTGTCGAGCCCGAGCTTGACCGAGAGTTGATGGACCTCGGCCGGCGTCGCCTGGGCGCCGAGAAGCTCTTGCGCGGCGTCGCCGGGGAGCGAGTTCATCACCACGAAGGTCAACAAGGTGACCCCGAACAGGACCGGAATGGCGGCCAGCAGTCGCCGGACGACGAACGGCAGCATGGGCGAGCCGACGAGCCGGCTCGGCCAGCCGGCCCGCGCCGCCAGCGGAGCGCTGAGCGGCGCGGAGCTACTACTCATGCGTTGCCAGAGCCTGACTCACTGGGTGTATGACACGTCCTGCCAGAGCGGCGCGGTGTTAACCACCACGGACGGGATCGACGTGGTGAGGCCCGGCCCCTGCACTCCGTGGACAGCTACGTTCCAGCTGGCGAGCGGGAACAGGAATGGCCCGTCGGCGTTCTTGGCGATGTATTGCGCGGCCTGCTGGTAGATCGAGTCGCGGGTAGCTGGATTGACCGCTCCTTCGCCACCCAGGATCATCGCATCGAGCTTCGGGTCGTGCACGCCGCTGAATGGAGAGGCGCTCAGGAACCGGAACGCGAGACCGACACCCCCCGCCGGGTCCCAGGCCCCCGCCGTCTGCAGCGCCGCCTGCCACTTCTTGGTGTCGAACTGCTGGATCAGGCCGGCGAGGCTGTATAGGTGAATCGAGGCGTTGATTCCTGCCTGTTTCCAGAGCGTCTGCAAGGCCTCCATGAAGTTCTGGTTCACCGGCGAGCCAAGCGTGAAGAAGTTGACGTTCAGTCCGCCCAGCGACTTCACCAACTGCTTGGCCTTGGCCAGGTCATAGGTGGGATAGCCGGGCACGTTCGGGTAATAGAACAGACCACCCGGTGCCGTGAAGCCCTGCACCACCTGGAACTGGTTGCCAAACAGCTTCTGGTCGATGATCGCCGCATCGGTCGCGTAGTAGATGGCCAGCCGGGCGTTGACGTTGTTGAACGGCGGTGCGGTGGTGTTCAGCTGGATGTCGTACGGAGAGGTCGCCGGCTGTTCGGTCGTCGTGAAGTGAGATTTGTACGTGCCCACCAGCGACGGCGTTGCCATTCCGTCGTAGGCCTGCGCCCCTCCCGCCTGAAGCGTCTCGAGTGCGGCCTCGTCGTCGGATGTCGCCTTGAAGGTGAGACCGCTGAGGTACGGGCGCCCCGTCTGCCAGTAGTTCGGGTTCTTCTTCAATGCCAGCGTGTTGCTGAGTGTGTCGCTGACCACGGCGAATGGGCCCGCGCCGACGGGAGCGATCTTGAACTTCTGTTCGCCCATCGTCTTCAAGGCGGTCGGCGAAGCGATCCAGTTCACATTGGCGTCCTGCAACTGATTCTTGAGGGCGCCATCCGGGGCTGAAAGGTTGATTTGCACGGTGGTCGGTCCCACCACGGTCACCGGAACCTTGGCCAACGGCCAGACCGGCTTGCAGGTGCACGGTGAGGCCAGGTCGCGAGTGAAGTTGAATGCGACCGCCTGTGCATTGAGTGGGGTGCCATCGGAGAATTTGAGTCCGGGACGTAGATCGATCGTCCACGTCTTGCCGCCGTTGGACGCGGTGGCAGAGGTGGCCAGGTCTGGGACCTGCTGTCCCCCGGTGTCGAGCTGGAACAGCTGGCCGAAGATCGCGTTCATCTGATCCTGTGTGGCGGCCCCGTTGATGTTGGTTGCCGGGTCCAGCCCGGCCGGCCATGCGCCGGCGTAGCCACCTAACTCGAGCACAGTCAAGGAGCCGCCCGATTTCGGGGCCCCAGTCGCTGCGGCCGACGACGCCGTGGAAGCCGTCGCGGACGATGACGACGTTGTCGAAGATGATTTGGAACTACTGCCGCATGCGCTCAGGAACGCGGCAACGACGAACAGACAGGCCGCAATTCGTGCAAGCCTGCTCGGGCGGATGGTGTCGATCATCCGGGCTCTCCTCGCTTGGTGCAAGCTTAATGGCCGGCGCCGACCTCGGCGAGGAGAGCATCCTCGACCGGGCAGCACCGCGAGCGATGCTAACGCGATTGTGAAAGATCTTGGCCGCAAAAAACCGAGGTGTGCACCCGTGGTCAAGTCGCCCTGCGCTCGGGGGCGGAAAGCAGCACCTACGTCCGAGGTAATCGACTTGGTACGCCACGCCTGTGATCGTGGCCGGCATGAGCACAAGAGACCTCAGTTACCAAAATGGCGCCTGCGCCGGCCGCGCGGGCGCGAGAAATCAGCCGCTGGATCCCCCTGCCCGTTGTGCTGGCCGGGACCTTCATGGTCGTACTCGACTATTTCATCGTCAATGTGGCGCTGCCGTCGATTCAGTCACAGCTAAACGCGAGCGATAGCGCACTCGAATGGATCGTCGCCGGCTTCGCCTGCACCTCGGCGATCTTCGTGTTTACCTCCAGAGCGGGCGCGGGCTAAAGCCGCTGACCGCCGGCCTGGTGTTCACGATCCTCGCCGTCGCCTACGTGGCGACTTCGATGCGCGCGCCTACGCTCACGGCGCGCTACGGCCGCAGGACGATCGGCGTCGGCGCAGCGGTGCTGGCTACGGGCCACGCGCTCCTGCTCGCTGCGGTCGCGATTGTCGGCGTGGGAGGGTCGGTGGGCGCGCTGGCCCCTGGACTGGTGCTGGTCGGCGCCGGCATGGGCCTCGTCCTGGCGCCGCTGGCCTCGACCGTCCTGCAGTCGCTCGCGCCTGAGCGGGCCGGCAGCGCCTCCGGGGTGATGACCACGGTGCAGAACGTGGGTAATGTGCTGGGGGTGGCGGTCACCGGAGTGATCTTCTTCGGGGCGCTCCACTCGAGTTACGCGACCGCGTTTGAGCTCGCGGTCGGCCAGCTCGCGGTCCTGCTGCTCGGGGTGGCGGCGCTTACGCGGTTGCTGCCGCGGTCTCGGCCAGGTTCATGAACCGGCCGGCGTCCGCCAGGACGTCGTGCAGGCGGTCGACGATCTCGCCGAGCACGGCGGCGTCGGAGATCAGCGGTGGCGCGATCTGGAGCACACTGTCGCCGCGGTCGTCGGGGCGGGCGATCAGCCCGGCCTCGAGCAGGCGCCCGGGGAGGAAGCCGCGGAGCAGGCGTTCGCGCTCCTCGGCGTCGAACGTGCCGTTGGCCTGATCGCGGACCAGCTCCATCGCCCAGAAGAATCCACGGCCGCGCACGTCGCCGACGATCGGCAGCGAGCGCAGCTCCTGGAGGCGATCGTGGAGCACGGGCTCGTTGCGGCGCACGTTCTCGAGGACCCCGTCGCGCTCGAAGATCTCGAGGTTGCGCAGGGCGATCACGGCGGAAAGCGGATGGCCGGCGAACGTGATCCCGTGGCGGAGGAGGACCCCGGGCTGATACAGCGGCTCGGCGACTCGGTCGGAGACGAGCACGGCGCCCATCGGGGCGTAGGCCGAGGTGATGCCCTTGGCCACGGTCGCGAGATCGGGGACCACGCCCTCGCGCTCGATGCCGAGCCACTCCCCGAGCCGGCCGAAGCCGCAGATCACCTCGTCGCAGGACAGCAGCGCCCCGCACTCGTCGGCGATCTCGCGCAGACCCTGCCAGTAGCCCGGGGGCGCGAGCAGGCAGCCGCCCGCGTTCTGGACCGGTTCGGCGATGATCAGCGCCACCTCGTCCGGGCCGGCGGCGTCGATCGCTTCGCGCACCTCGGCGAGCAGGCGGCGGCAGAACGCCTCGGGATCGTCGCCGTCCGGCGCGCGGAACGCGTTGGTGTTCGACACGTGCGTGACGTCGATCGGCGGCGGTCCGAAAGCCGCCTTCATCCCGGGCACGCCGGTGAACGACAGCGCGCCGAGCGTCACGCCGTGGTAGGCGATGTTCCGGGCGATCGCCTTGCGGCGCTGCGGCTGTCCGATCGCCTCAAAGTGCTCGCGAACGATCTTCCACTGCGCCTCGACCGCCTCCGAGCCGCCCGAGGTGAAGAACACGTGGTTCAGATCGCCCGGCATCAGCTCGGACAGCCGCTCGGCGAGCTCGATCGCCGGCGGGTGTGCCGTGCCCCAGTTGGTGTTGAAGGCCAGGCGGGGCAGCTGGTCGGCGATCGCCGAGACCATCTCCTCGCCGTAGGAATAGCCGATCTGGCAGCAGAACAGACTCGACAGGGCGTCGATGTAGCGCCGGCCCTGGGTGTCGAACACGTACGGTCCCTCGCCGCGTTCGAGGACCAGCAACTCGTGGCCGGCGGCGAAGGCCGAGCCGTGGCGCGTGAAGTGCAGGAGTAGATGCTCGCGCGCGGACTGTTGAAGCTGCTCGTGGGTCGTGGCCATCTCGACGTCACCGCCTTTTCGAAGTTGCCGGCCGCCTCTTAGGTTGACGCCCAAAGGGCGCGAGCAAAAGGCGCACGCCGTCGTGAGTCGTAACCGCCGGTTCGACACATTGTCCAACGGAGCAGCGTAGGAAGGGCAGGAAGACTGGGTCCCACGTGGACACTCGATCATGAGCTCCGCGAAGTCCAGCCACGATGGGCGCAGGTCAAGGGGGCGGGATCGCGAGCCGATGCGACGTCGCAATGGACGTCGAACCGCCACGCCGGCGACCACGCGTACGGTGGCCGTTTCTCGCAGTGCTCGGAGTCGTGTTCTGCGGGCTTTGCGTCCGGTATGTGGTGCTGGCCGAGGGCGCCACGGGTCCGAGGGTCCCTCCGATCCCGACCCTGAGCGGCGCGACGGGTCAGGGCACGGCGATCGAGCTGGGAATCCGGGACGGCCGCGTGTATTCGCTCACCACCAGCTTGAACGCGAGATGCGCCGGTATGGGTTTGTTCCCGATGCGCGGCTGCTGAACGACGCGGACTACGTGGAGCTGCACGCCCGGCAGTACCAGGCGCTCGTGCGGCTCGGGCAGCCGCCCCAGGCCCGGCCGCTGTACGACGCCTGGCTGGCCAACTTCCGCCAACGTGTGCTCGTCGAGCGCCGGGTGGTGATCCTCGAGGCGCGGGGCCAGACTTCGGCTGCCAAGCGAGCGGCGGCATCGGTTGACACGATGAAAGGCCGCGGGAACCTCCTCGGCCAGGAGTTCGGCCTTGTCGGCTGTACCTCGAACGGCGACCGTACGCCCGAGCCGATCCTGGACGACGGTCAGCCGCTGCCGCTGCCCTAGCCCGAGCGATCGACCGGCAGCGGCCCGAAGCTCTGGCTGACCGGCATCAGCTCGAGCAGGTTGACGTTCACATGCTCGGGCTGGAAGGTCACCCATTCGACCGCGGCCGCGATGTCCTCCGGGGTGAGCGGGTTGGCGCCCGCGTACAGGGCGGCCGCCCGTTCGGTGTCGCCACCGAAGCGGACCTGGGAGAACTCGGAGCCCCCCACCAGGCCGGGCTCGATGCAGGTGACCCGGACGCGCGTTCCGCGCAGGTCGGCGCGCAGGTCCAGGCTGAACTGGTGCACGAACGCCTTCGTAGCGCCGTACACGTTCCCGCCCGGATAGGGGTAGGTGGCGGCGATCGAGCCCATGTTGACCACGTGGCCGCGCCGGCGCGCGACCATCCCGGGCAGGACCGCGCGGGTCACGTAGGTCAGGCCGGTGCAGTTGGTCTCGATCATCTGCTCCCAGTGATCGAGGTCGGCCTCCTGCGCGGGCTCCAGGCCGAGGGCCAGCCCGGCGTTGTTGACGAGCACGTCGAGCTCGGCGAACGCGGGCGGGAGCGTCTCGACGAGCTGCTCGATGGCGGCCCGGTCCCGCACATCGAGCCCCGAACTAAAAATCAAATCCTCGCCGAACTCATCGACCAGCGCGGCGAGTCGGTCGACGCGGCGCGCGGTGGCGACCACGCGCACGCCGGCGCGGGCGTAGCCGCGGGCGATCGCAGCACCGAAGCCCGAGCTGGCCCCGGTTACAAACGCGACGCGTGGCTGCACAGCGACATTATCGGTGACCCTGGATCGCGACCGCCTGGTAGAAGGTGCCCGACAGGCGAGGAGATTGAGATAGCTGCGAATGTTTCACACAAAGCTCAATTGTTCGCCTGGCCTACCGCGCAGGGGCTAGCTGTCGAAGCCGAGGCCGAGGCGGTCGAGGGTTTTGAGCCAGACCCCACGTCGACCTTCGTGGCGATCGGCCGCTGCCAGGCGGTTGCGCGTGAGCTGGATCACCGCAGTGCGCAACGGCTCGAGTGGGAAGGGGAGTGGGCGCCGGCGCACCAGCTCGAGCTCGGTCGTATCGTTCGTGCGTCCGTCGAGCAGGTCGAGCGCCACACGGCCTCCGAACCGGCTCGCCGCGACGCCCAGGCCGGTGTAGCCGAGCGCGTAGGAAACCCGGCCGCGCAGCGCCCGCCCGAAGAACACCGAAAAACGGCTGCACGTGTCGATCGCGCCGCCCCAGCGGTGGGTGAAGCGAACGCCTTCGAGCGCCGGGAAGGCCGCGAAGAGGTGCTCCAAAGGATCCGGCCGTCTTCGGTCAGCCGCGAGTAGTGGAACTGGTTGCCCGTGTCGCTGAGGCCCTGCCGGCCCCGCCACCCGACCGCGGCGCGCCTGTCTGAATCGAGCGGCTCTGTGACGAGCGCGTAGTCGTAGACCGGGGCTATGTGCCGGCGGATCGTCCCCAGCAGCGGCGGGTAGGCACTGGTGGCGAGCAGCGCGCCGCGGGCGTTGACCACGCCGGCGTCGGTACCGACCGAGACGCCGTTGCCGGCGGGGTGCAACTCGCGAGCGGGGCTATGTTCGTGGATCCGCACGCCCGCGCGGGCGGCTGCCGCCCGCAGCCCGTCGCCTAGCTTGCCGGGATGGACCAGCGCGGACCCGGTCCGGGTCCACAGAGCGCCCAGAAACAGCGGGGAGTCGACCTGGTTCCGGGTCCGCCGCGCGTCGAGCAGCTCGGTCTCGTAGCCGAATCGGCGCATGAGCTCCGCTTCCTCCGGCAGGTCCGCGAGTTGGTGCGGCTCGAGCGCTACGACGAGGTCGCCAGTGCGCTCGAGCTCGGCGTCGATCCCGAGCACCTCGACGTCGCGCGCCAGCGCCTCGAAGTTCTCGAGGCCGAGCCGTTCGATCTGGTCGATCTCCTTCGGGAAGCGCGTGAGGCCGTTGCTCGTCCCGTGCGTGAGCGACGACTCCACGAAGCCGCCGTTGCGTCCGCTCGCTCCGCCTCCGCAGCGCGTCGCCTCAAGCAGCACGACATCGCGGCCGGGATCGAGCTGCTTGGCGTAGAGCGCCGCCCACAGGCCGGTGTAGCCGCCCCCGACGATGCACAGGTCGGCGTCAATCACAGCCTCAAGAGGCGGATGCGGTGTGCGCTCGGGCAGGCTGTCAAGCCAGTAGGAGCGCCGGACGGCATCCGCGTAGGCAGCTCGGTGCGCGGCGGTGGGAGGAGTCTGCGGCCACGGTGAGGGTTAAGCCCCGATCCTATGGGTGGCGGGTCAGGCCGCGCAGGACGGCATCGGCGTCCCGATGGGGGCCGCGCAAGGCGACCCCGACCAGATCGAGCCGGTCGGTCGGCACCGCGCGAACGGCGGCGCGGTTGTCCTCGTCGTTGCCGGTGGCGAACATCTCGCGCGTGTAGATGGCGAGGGTCACCGCGCGGCGGGCGGCGCGCTCATGCACGGTCCGGAGCTTCTCGGCGCTCGCCTCGAACACCAGCACGGGCTGCACCAACATCGCCAGGTAGCGGCGTCCGTCGGCATCCAGATATTCCTCACCGATGGCCGCAGGCCCGGCGTGCGCGGTGATGGCGCTCATGAGGAACGCGGTGACGTTAAGGCGCTGCCAGGCCTCGAGGTCGTCGCGCACCACGACCGCGACCTTGGTGTCGAATTGACCCACGCCCATGACACGAATCGTCGCGGGTCTGTCTTGAACGTTATTGCGCCGCTGCGTACCGGGCTGGGCTCACCCCGACCGCGCGCTTGAACACCCGGCTCAGGTGCGGCTGATCGGCAAAGCCGCACTCCGCTGCCACCTCGGCCGGCGCGACACCGGCCGACAACAGCCGGCGCGCGTGCGCGATCCGCAGGTCGGTCTGGAACGCGTGCGGGGTGATGTCGGTCTGCTCGCGAAACCGGCGCACCAGCTCGAACCGGCTGAGCCCCGCCACCTGAGAGAGCTCGGTCAGGCTGACCCGCTCGTCCCAGCGCTCGTGCAGGTGGTGGCGGGCCCGGCGCACCGCGGCGTGCTCGGCCCGGCTCGGGCCGTCGGCGGAAGGTCCGGGACGCAGATGCGGACGCAGGGCGGCGACCGCGCCCAGCACCGACTCCTCAATCGCGAGGCTGCCCGCCGGCTCTGACACGAGCGCCCGGTGGGCCAGCGCGAGGGCGCCGCGCAGCGCCACATCCCGGAACACGACCCACCGCGCCGCGCGCGGTGGGCTGCCGTCGCGCTCGGCCCACTCGTGGACGATCCTCGGCTCGATGTACAGGACCTTGTAGGTCCATCCCTCGGGGACGGCGGCCATCCCGGTGTGGACCGCATCCGGCTCGAGCACGAACAGCTCGCCCTCGGCGGCGCGCTGCTGGGTGGCCTCGAGCGAGAAGCGCGCGGCGCCCCGCTCGAGCACGGCGACGGTCCAGGTCGGGTGTGAATGGGGCCGGTAGGCGTGCTGGACGAAGCGCGCGTGCAGCGCCTCGATGCCCTCGAGGCCGCGCGGGCGGAAGTAGGTGGAGTACTCGGTCGGCGTGGGGCCGAGGTTATCGGCCTCGATCAGCGGCCCGAGGAACAGCGCGGGTTTCGTTCGATCGGGCTCGTGAAGGCGCCGGGTGGGTTGAACGTGATCGGGCCGTACTGGGCGTCTTCACCGAAAGTGTTGCCATCGCGTACGTTGCCGAACTCCCAGACGCAGCCGAGATGCTGGTCGCGGCTGAGCGTCCAGTACGGGTAAAAGTGGCCCGGACCGGGGGGTGGCAGGACGCAGTTCGCGCCCGTGTTCAGGTCGCAGTTGTCCACGAATTGGGTCGCCGCGTTGTCGGTCTCGAACTGGATCTGCGGGTAGGTGCGTCCGAGGCTTGTGGGTTGGGCTTGGGCGAACGCTCCCGGGAACCGGCCGGCCCAGGTCGAAGTCGGCCAGTCTGCGTAGTAGGACGTGCCGTCGTAGTCGAGGTCGCCGATCGCGTCGAAGAAGACGTCGCAGCCGGTCACGAGGTTGGGAGCGGTCGTCCCTCCGTGTGTGTCGCCGAACGGATAGCAGGGCGAGTCGTCGGGCTCGAGATTGGGGTCTTCCGAAGAGGTCTCGTACGGTCCATCGCAGTTGTTCCAGTACGTGTCGGTGAACGAGCCGTTGGTGTACGTCGCAGGCCCGGTCAAGCTGGTGCATGGCTCGAAGTGGCCGATCTCGAACTCGTTGTCGACCATGTACGGGCCTGCGCCCCACGGGAGGATGTTGTTCGGCGCCGCACTCGAGTACTCGGGCTGGAAGTTGAACGGCGTCCCGGAGCAATCGGCGGGGCTCGTGGTCATGAAGCCGTTGGCGGCGGACGCGATCATGAACCCGGACTGCCCGGTGCTCAGATCCCGTTCGGTGGCCTCTAACGCGTGACCACCCCCGGGGAGCCTGGCGTCGAACATGTGAACGACGATCACGTCGCCCGGATTCATCATCAGCGTCTGGCGGTTCGGCGTCAGGCTGGCCAGATCTGCCAGCTGGGGGCTGGGCGGGCCGGTTGGCACACCGTCACGCTGGATGAACGCGGCGTTGACCGGCTCCGTGCAGTCGGGGTTGCAGCTGTTGCCGTCGGTGCCGCAGTCCAGGCTGTCGATGGTGAGCGCCGAGCACCAGTGACTGTCATCGCAGCTGATGTTGTCGGCGTACGGCGCAAATCCCGGCGGATAGAACTGAAGCTCGACGAACGCGGCGCCGGCGCCGGGGCTGTTGGCGCTCGGGGCGTTGGAGTCGGACTCGGGCTGGCACGGGAGCGTCGGCGTGGAGTTGGGATCGCACACATCCAGCGAAAGCCACGGCGCCGGCGTCAGCTCGAACCAGTGCGTGGTGTCGTTCCCGGGGTCGGAGACCGTCGGCAGATGGCGAGGGTCGGTGCCCAATCGCTCCATGAACGTGATGTCGTCGCCCGATCCTGGGGCGTTCGAGACGAAACGCACCGCGGGCTCGTCGTGGCCGATGTAGTGGCCGTTGTCGTAAAACCGGCCACCCCAATCACCATGGACATCCGCGCACGCCGCGGTCGGGTGGGCGGGGGCCTGGATCGGGCTCAGGCCATTGCAGTCGAGCTCACCGACGGGCCTTGGCGCGACCCCCGCGTGCGCCGCCGCCGGGATGGCAACGAGCACGAGAATCGCCAGTGCCGATGCGTAAGACCTCACGCGCTTCATGGCTGCCTCATTCCCTCGCACGCCGGACGCGGCGCAGCCTCTCGTATGGCGCTGGCGGTGTCAACCCCGGCGCTCGCCGCTATCCTCGCCAGACCTATATGTCGATCAGTACCAACCAACTGAAGAGCGGAAATCACGTCGAGGTCGACGGCACCGTCTACAAGGTGCTCGAGTTCCAGCACGTCAACCCCGGCAAGGGTGCGGCATTCGTGCGCACGAAGCTGCGCCGCGCAAGCGACGGCAACGTCATCGACAAGACGTTCCGAGCCGGGGAGAAGCTGCGCTCGGTCCGGAGCGAGGGCCGGAGCATGCAGTTCCTCTACGCCGACGGCGACGGCGCGCACTTCATGAACACCGAGACCTACGAGCAGATTGCGCTGCCCACGGATGCGCTCAAGGACGCGCTTAAGTGGATCAAGGCCGGGGACCAGGTCGACGTCCTGTTCCTCGACGATGAGCCGAGTGACGTCCAGGTCCCCGGCTCTGTCGATCTGCAGGTGAGCGACACCGAGCCTGGGCTCCGCGGCGACACCGCGTCCGGCGGCGGGACCAAGCCGGCCACGCTCGAGACCGGCGTCGTGGTCCAGGTCCCGCTGTTCATCTCGGAAGGCGAGACGATCCGCGTGGACACGCGCGACGGAAGGTACCTGTCGCGGTCCTAGGCTGTTAGCCGTGGAGCTCGTCTACGGCAAGCATTCGGTCCGGGCGGTCTTCCTGACGCGTCCCCAGGACGTCAGGCGGCTGATTCTCGGCGGCAAGCCGGAGTACCACGACGATCTCGTCGCTGCAGCGAGGCGATCTGGGGTCGAGCCCGAATTCGTCGCCTGGCCTGAGTTCCGCCGTCTCACCGGCCTGACCGACGACGACAAGCACCAGGGCGTGTGCGTCCTCACCAAGCCGCGCCACGTGTTCTCCGAGCACGAGCTCGACCGCTTGTCCGACCGCCGACTGGTCGTGGCGCTCGATCAGATCTCCGACCCGCAGAACCTCGGCGCCGTGTTGCGCAGCGCGGCGTTCTTCGCCGCCGACGCCGTCCTCGTGCTGAAGAACCGGTCGGCCGAGGTGACGCCCAAGGTGGCGCGCATCGCGGTGGGCGGCGCCGAGTTTGTCGAGGTGTTTCGCGTCATCAACCTCGCGCGCAGCCTCGACACGCTGCGGGAGCTGGGGTACTGGGTGTATGGGCTCGACGAGCGGGGCGAGCGAACGCTCCGCGAGACCGAGTTCGATCGCCAATCGGTGCTGGTGGTGGGCGCCGAGGGGCAGGGGCTGCGGCAGCGCACGCGCACCAAGTGCGACGCGCTGGTGCGCATCCCGGGCGGGCGCGAGGGCGTCGAGAGCCTGAACGCCGGGGTCGCGACGGCAATCGCGCTGGCCGAGATGGCGGCGATCGAACAACCGCGGTCCGAAGTAACTCGGTGACCCGCGAATTAATTGCACCAACCCCTTGTAATTGTCCGCCCGCTGGGTTACCCTGCTAGCACCTGAAGGACAAGGACCCTTATGAGCGCCTCCACGATCACATATTCCGACCTCATGGCTCCGAAGTTCATGCTCGGCGCGACGAATGCGTGCGGCGTGGATTCGTCCGCCGCCGTCCAGGGGTATGTCACCCTCGCCCGGAGGTATGAGCGCTAGCACTAGCGCACATACGGACCGACCGCGAGGGCGACCCAAATGGGTCGCCCTTTTTGTTGCGCCGGCCCGGTGACATCCCGAAGTGACGTAGATGCGCGTGGTGACACTCGCGCAATGAGTGTCGGTGGCTGAACGCTGCCGTAATTCACTCTCCGAAATTCACCCAAGTCACACACAATTCAAAAGGAGGACCTCCGATGCGAGGAGATCCGCAGGTCGCGAGTGCGCGCCTGCAAGCAGCCGTGCCTGCTCGGCGCTGGTCCGCCCGGGTTGAGCAGATCAAGCAGCGATGGCGCGAGCGCCGTCTGGAGCGAGCCGAGCTGATCGTGCTGATGGAAGCGGAAAAGCGCGGCGCACGGCGCCCGTCTCGGCCCGAACGGGTGGCCTAGGGATCTAGGCCGCCCCTTCGGGGGCCGGGGCGCCGAGCTTGCCCCTGAGCACGATGCGCTGCACCAGCTCGGGAGCGACGCTTCCCATCAGCTGCGTCAGGCGATCGTCGAGGATCGCTCCCGCCAGGTCGCCGTGGATGAGCAGGCGGCGGGAGCGGCCGCTCACGCGTGGTTCGAGCACCGAGTCGGTGTCTGTGGCGCGGTGACACTCGTCGCTGCACAGGAGCGCTTGGACGTGGCCCTGGTGGGCTGCTCGCCCCGGGAGCCGGCCTGATAAACCAATGGCAGATGGCCGCGACCGAGCTCCTGACGCCTAACCGCAAGATCTCGGCTTCGCGCCCGGCCCCGATGGAGCCCCGACTCTTTCGGCGGATCGCAGAGGACGTCCAGCGCGAGCGACGGGTCCGGCGGCGGGCCGCGCTGCCCGCTGGGAGCACGGCGTTCAGCTGGTCTCACACCGCCAGGATCATCGCCGACCCGCTCACCCTGCTGCTCGAGCACGAGCGGCGCTTTGGCCCGGTGTTCACGATTCGTCTGCTGCACGAGCCGATCGTGTGGGCGATCGGCGCCGAGGTGAACCACCAAATCCTGGTCAGCGACTTCGACGCGTTCCAGTGGCGGGAGGGTCGGTTCGCCGACCTGTGGCCGCTGCTGGGCGATGGGCTGCTCAACACCGACGGGGCCTACCACCGCGACTTCCGGATGCTGATGCTGCCGGCCTTCCATCGCGAATACATCGAGCGGGTCTCCGAGACCATGATCGAGGAGGCGCTCGCCGAGGCCGAGCGGCTCGAGGACGGACAGGTTCTCGACGTCTACCGGTGGGTGCGTGAGCTGGCGATGCGGATCGCGCTGCGGGGCCTGCTCGGCCTCGAGGTCACCGGCGGTCGCGAACGGGCACTGGCCGAGGCGTTCGAGGCTTCTCTCGCCATCCACGGAGAGCCGGTGCTGATGCAGCTACTCCCGCTGCCGGGTGGGCCGTTGCGACGCGCGATCGCGGCTCGCCACACGCTCGACGCGCTCGTGCGCTCCGAGATCGAGGACCGCCGGCGGCGCGGGGATCCGGGCAAGGGGGTGCTCGGCCTGTTGCTCGCTGCCACCGACGAGGCGGGGGCGCCGATACCCACCGGCGTCGTGCGCGACCAGGCGGTCACGCTGCTGTTCGCCGGCCACGACACGACGACCACCACGTTCACGTTCCTCGTGCACGAGCTCGGCCAAAACCCCGCCGTGCGCGGCGCCGTCGAGGACGAGCTCGACCGGGCGCTCGGCAACGGCCTTCCCGCCCCCGGGCAGCTGGACGGTCAAGCGCTCCACGGGCTCGAGCGGGCCCTAAAGGAGACGCTCCGCTGCTATCCGGCGGCCTGGGTGGGGCCGCGGCGCACGACGCGCGACGTGAGCCTGGCCGGCGTCCCGGTGCCGGCCGAGATCGGCGTCCAATACTCGTCCTGGGTCACCCATCATCTACCCCGGCTGTATCCCGACCCGTTCCGGTTCGACCCCGACCGTTTCCTGCCTGAACGCGAGGCGGCCCTGCCGCGCGGTGCCTACATACCCTTCGGCGGCGGCTCGCGCATGTGCCTGGGCAAGCGGTTCGGCGAGTACGAGCTGCGCGCGCTGGTCAGCGTGCTGTTCACCCGGGTTCGGTTCGAGCCGTGCTACACCCGGTCGCCAACCGTCGTGACTACTCCGACGCTCGGGCCGAAGGGGGGTCTACGTTTCGTGGTCCGCGGGCGTTGACGGGCGGGCCGGCGGGCGAGTTCCACGACCGCCGGTTGGGGTCTCATGCCCGGGCCAGCTGGGGCACGCGGCCTGCACGCCGAGCCACGGACTAAAACGCCCGAAAGTCCCGCTGTGGTGTCGGGCGTTTTGCGCGCGCTGGCGCCTCGTGATGGCGCCACGGACGGGCGAGCCAGCGCCTTCTATCGTGGGACGCCGACCGCACCGCGAACAACTGGAGAAGCCATGAAGACGCGCAAGCTTGGATCGCTAGAGGTCTCAGAGCTCGGACTGGGATGCATGGGCATGTCGGCCTTCTACGGCTCGGCCGACGAGGAGGAGGCGATTGCCACGATCCAGCGCGCGCTCGAGCTTGGGATCAACTTCCTCGACACCGCGCAGCTGTACGGGCCGTTGACCAACGAGTCGCTCGTTGGTCGCGCGATCAAGGGTCGGCGGGAGGATGTGGTCATCGCCACTAAGTTCGCCCGCCGCATGGACGCCTCCACCCCCGGCGACATGTCGACCGTGGGCAAGCTCGACGGCTCGGCCGATCACGTCCGCAGCTCGATCGAGGGCTCGCTGCAGCGCTGGCGATCGCGTGGGTGCTGGCCCAGGGCGAGGACATCGTGCCGATCCCCGGCACCAAGCGGCGCACCTACCTCGAGGACAACGCCGGGGCGGCTGACGTAGAGCTGACCGCCGAGGACCTGGCCCGGATCGAGGCTGAGCTGCCACCGGTGGCGGGCGAGCGCTACGACGAGAGCGGGATGGCGGGGGTCGGCCTCTGAAGGCCTTACCGGCGGCCACGCAGTAACCGATGAGTTTCGGGCGGCCGGACGGTCATAGCCCTCCATATGGGGTTCGAACGGCTGCGAGAGACCGCCGAGCGGCACGTCGGCGATGCGTCCGTCCCCGGGCTGGTCGTGCTGGCCGCCCGCGGCGACGAGGTGCACGTCGAAGCGCTGGGGTGCCTCGCGCTCGGGGGTCCTCCGGTGGCGCGCGACTCGCTCTTCCGGATCGCCTCGACCACCAAGCCGATCACGGGGGCGGCCGCCCTAGCCGTGATCGACGAGGGGCTGCTCGGCCTCGATGAGCCGGTCGACGGTCTGCTTCCCGAGCTCGCCGAACGGCGGGTGCTGGTCAGGCCTGACGGTCCCCTGGCCGAGACGGTGCCGGCGGAGCGGTCGATCACCACCCGGGATCTACTCACGTTCACGTTCGGCTTCGGCATGGCGATCGAGATGTACACGTCGCGCGAGCCGTGGCCGATCGTGCAGGCCGAACGGGAGCTCGGGCTGGCAACGATCAGCCCGCCCGACCCGAGTGTCCAGCCCGATCCCGATACCTGGATCGCGAATCTCGGGTCGCTGCCACTGGTCTCCCAGCCCGGGGAGCGTTGGCTTTACAACACAGGCGCCTCAGTCGTGGGCGTGCTGCTGTCTCGCGCGACGGGCCAGCCGTTCGGCGAGGTGCTGCGCACCCGGGTGTTCGAACCGCTCGGCATGCGCGACACCGCCTTCTGGACCGCGCGCGCCGACCGGCTCGCTACCGCCTACCGTCCGACGCCCGAGGGCCTCGTCGTGTGGGACGAACCGGGCGAAAGGTGGAGTCGCGCGCCGGCATTCGAGGACGGGGCGGCGGGGCTCGTCTCGACCGTCGACGACCTCCACCTGTTCGCGCGGATGCTGCTGAGCGGCGGCGCGTCGGTGCTGTCGACCGATTCGGCACGTGCGATGACCACCGACCAGCTGACCGAGGCGGTCAAGGCCCGAGGTGGGCTTGGCCCCGACTTCTTCAAGGGCCGATCGTGGTCGTTCTGCCAGGCGGTTTATTCCGCGGGCGCGTTCGGCTGGGACGGCGGCTTCGGCAGCTCGTGGCTGGTCGATCCCGCAAATGACCTGATCGTGATCGTCCTGACGCAGCGGGCGTTCGAGTCCCCTGAGCTGCCGCGTGTGCACCGCGAGATCCAGTCCGCCGCGTACGCGGCGCTCGGCTGACTTGCCCGGAAACCCGTACCTTCCGCGGTCATGTCCGTCTCCACGGCGCTGCGCTCGGTCGCCGCAATCCGCTATGTCATGCCGCTGCGCGAGGGCGGCTCGCTGCCCGGCCTGGTCGAGGCCGACGACGACGGCCTGTACGTGATCAAGTTCCGCGGGGCCGGGCAGGGTCTGCCGGCGCTCGTGGCCGAGGTGATCGTCGGTGAGCTGGCGCGGCGGCTCGGCTTGCTGGTGCCAGAGCTGGTCGAGCTCGAGCTCGATCCGGTGCTCGGCGCCGCCGAGCCCGACCCGGAGATCCAGCAGCTGATCACCGCCAGCGGCGGCTCGAACCTGGGCGTGGACTTCCTGCCGGGAGCCCTCCCCTACACGCCGGCGGGGCGGTGGCGGCCTGGAGGGCGATTGGCCGCCGACGTCGTGTGGCTCGACGCGCTCACCACGAACGTCGACCGCACGCCCCGCAATCCGAACCTCTTGATCTGGCATGACCGGCTGTGGCTGATCGACCACGGGGCGGCGCTCTATCTGCAGCACGGAGGGCTCGACCCGATTGCGCACGCCGAGCGTCCCTTCCCGCTGATCGCCGAGCATGTGCTCCTGCCCTGCTCGGCTTCGATCGTCGAGGCGCACGAGCGGCTCGCGCCGGTGGTTGATCGGGAGCTCCTCGAAGAGGTGGTCGGCATGGTGCCCGACGACTGGCTAGCCGGCGGCCGCGAGGTGTACGTGGACTATCTGAACCGGCGCCTCGGCAGCGGGGCGTTTGCGATGGAGGCCGAGCGTGCCCGAGTCGGCGCCTAACCCGTTCTCATACGCGATCCTGCGCGTTGTGCCACGGGTCGAGCGAGGTGAGCGCTTCAATGCCGGGGTGGTGCTGTTCTGCCGCCAGCGCGACTTCCTCGGCCTGAAGGTCGGGCTCGACGCGCGCCGGCTCGCCGCGCTCGCCCCCGACGTCTCGGCCGAGGAGGTGCGGGGCTATCTCGAGGCGCTCGTGCGGGTCGCGGCCGGGTCCCCGGAGGGTGGCGCGATCGCGGCGCTGCCGGCTTCCGAGCGCTTCGGCTGGCTGGTCGCGCCGTCGAGCACCATCGTCCAGCCCTCCGAGGTGCATACCGGGCTCTCGTGCGACCCGGCCGGCACCCTGGAGCAGCTGTACACGGAGTTGGTCGACCCGGTACCGGTTCCATGAGCGCTCCGGTGATCCTCGTTCACGCCGGCGCCGGCGGGATCAGCGACGACCTCCGTCAGCAGCAGTCCGAGTCTCGGGCTGCACTCCAGGATGCTCTGAACGCGGGGGCGGCGGCGCTTCTCGAGGGCAGCGCGGTGGAGGCGGTCTGCGCGGCGGTGGTGGTGATGGAGAGCTTCCCCCTGTTCAACGCCGGCTACGGGTCGGTGCTGTGCTCCGACGGCTCGGTCGAGATGAGCGCGGCGATCATGCGCGGCTCGGACCGGGCGGCTGGAGCGATGGCGATGCTCCGTCGCACCCGCCACCCGATCATGGCCGCGCTGTCCCTGCTCGATGCACCGCCGGTGCTCTTGGCGGGGGAGCGCGCCGATGCGCATGCGGCGGGTGAGGGGCTCGAGCAGCACGATCCCTCGGAGTTCGTGACCGACCGGCAGCGTCGGCGCCTGACTCGGTGGCTCGATTCGCGCGACGTCTCGGACCGCGGAACCGTGGGCGCGGTGTGCCTGGACGCGAGCGGACTGCTGGCGGCGGCCACGTCAACCGGCGGGCGCCTGGGTCAACGGCCCGGGCGGGTGGGGGACTCGCCGTTGATCGGTGCCGGCACCTGGGCCGACCGTTCCGCGGCCGTCTCATGCACGGGCGCGGGCGAGTCCTTCATCCGGTGCGGCGCGGCGCGCCTGCTCGGGGCCTTGGTGGCTTCCGGCGCCCCGATCGAGTCGGCGGCGAGAACGGTCCTCGACGAGGTGGCCGAGTGCGACGGCGTCGGTGGGCTGGTCGCGGTGGACGCCGCCGGCAATGTGGCGATGCCGTTCTCGACCGAGGCGATGCCACGCGGCGTGTGGCGTCCCGGCCACGGGCCGGTCGTCGAGATTCCGTAGGCGACCACTAGTTCGTACCATTGGGCGTCGATGGGGACGACGAATTCGGCGGGCAAGCGGCTGCGCGCGAAATGGGATGCGGGCGAGGCGGCGTTCGGCATGTGGGCCGGCATCCCCACGTCGTTCACCGCGGAGCTGGGCGCGGCGGCCGGCTACGACTACGTGTGTGCCGACCTTCAGCACGGCCTCGTCGACGAGGCGACGATGATCTCGATGTTTCAGGCCATTCACGGGACCGGCGCCGTGTCGCTGGCCCGGCTGGCGTGGAACGCGCCCCACCTGATCATGCGCGCGCTCGACGTGGGGGCGGTCGGGGTGATCCTCCCGCTCATCGACAACGCCGCCGAGGCGGCCCGCGGGGTCGAGGCGTGCCGCTACCCGCCGCACGGCCGGCGCTCCTACGGTCCGGTCCGGGCACAGCTGGTGATCGGGTCGGGATCCACGGACGACCTGAACGCCGAGTCGCTGTGTTTCGCGATGATCGAGACGCGCGAGGGGCTCGACAACCTCGATGCGATCGCAGCCACGCCCGGCCTCGACGGTCTGTATATCGGCCCCTCGGACCTGGCGATCGCGCTCGACCTACCCCCGCAGCCCCTGATCGGCGAGACGGGCGAGGGGCGACCGGCGCTGGCCGAGGCGATCGAGCAGATCCGCCAGGCGTGTGAGGCCAACGGCTTGATCGCCGGCATTCAGTGCGGCAGCGGCCGCGCCGCCGGCTATTACGCTCGCAACGGCTTCCGACTGATAACGGTCGGCATTGACACCAACATGTTCAGATCTGCGATCAGCAGTGAGCTGAGCGACGCGCGGGGGGCGTGACCCGCGATGCCCGCAGCGCCCGACCTGGTGGGGCACGCTCTGGACGGGCGCTACGAGCTGCTCGAGCTGATCGGCGAGGGGACGTTCGGCCGGGTGTACCGCGGCTACGACCGCCGGCTCGAGCGTGAGGTGGCGATCAAGGTGATCAAGCCGTGGTGGTCGGAGGACCCGGAGTGGGCCGAGAGCTTCGGCCGCGAGGCGCAGCTGCTGGCGCGGGTGAGCGATCCAGGGATCGTCCAGATCTATGACGTCGGGGAAGCCGACGAGGGGCGCTACTACGTGACCGAGCTGGTCGACGGCGAGAGCCTGGCCGCGCTGCTCAGGCGGGGAGACCGCCTGGACGCCTGGCGCGCCGGCGAGATCGCCGAGCATATCTGCCGCGCGCTCGAGCACGCGCACGCCGAGCACATCGTGCACCGCGACATCAAGCCGGCGAACGTGCTCATCTCCTCACACGGACGGGTCAAGGTCGGAGACCTGGGGGTCGCCCGGCTGGCCGAGGGCGGTACCACCGACGGCGGTACGGCGACGATCGTCGGCACGCCGCGCTACATGGCGCCCGAGCAGGCGAACGGTCAGCCGGTTACCCCGGCCACCGACGTCTATAGCGCGGGCATCGTGCTCTACGAGATGCTGGCCGGACACCCGCCGTTCAATGGCGACTCCGCGGTCGAGATCGCGCTCCGGCACGTCCAGGCGCCGGTGCCGCCGCTGCCGTCGGGGACGCCTGGCTCATTGGAGATGGTGGTGTCGCGCGCACTCGCCAAGGAGCCGGCCGATCGGTATCAGAGCGCGGCGGAGATGGCTCGCGCACTCGCGCAAGCCCGGCTCGATGCGCGGGCGGGTGCGCCGCCGGTAAGTCGGTCCCGGCCAGAGCGCAGCGGCAACGGGTCGACCTGGGTCGCGCCGCAGTTCAGCCCGCGGCGAAATGTCAACCCGGCCGCACGTCGGCGCAGCATCGCCATATTCGCGCTCGTGCTCGGCGTGCTCCTGGCGCTGGCGGTAGCGGCGAAGGTCTTGACCGGGCCGGCGACGGTGCTCATGCCAAAGCTCCGCGGCCACGGCGAGCGGCGGGTCACCTCGGTGTTGAAGCCGCTGCATCTGGAGGCGAGCTTCGCTCACGCCTTCGACGATCACGCGCCGCCCGGCGCCATCGTGTCGCAGTCGCCGGTTGCCGGCACGCGGGTGAAGGAGGGCTCGACGATCCAGGTCGTCCTGAGCCGCGGCCCGCGTCCGATCAACGTGCCGTCGCTGACCGGCGACTCGTCCGGCGCGGCCGCGGGGCAACTCCACCGGATTCGCCTGAACGCTCGGGTGAGTTACGTGCCCGCGCCCGGGACGGCGCCCGGAATTGTCACCGGCCAGTCGCCGGGTGCCGGCCGACAGCTGCACCCGGGTCAAACCGTCAGTCTGCTCGTCGCCGAGACTCCGACCTGGCGGTCGGTGACGACGTTCTCAGGCACCCAGAGCGTCCCGTTCAAAATCCGCGGCACGCAGTGGCGAATCGTCTACACGATGTCGTACCAGGGGACCTGCGACTTCATCTTCTTCTGCGAAGGCCCGAGCGCACAGGTGATCGGCGCCGGATCGACCAATGTGTCATTCAGCCTCAGCGACGGCGGCCAGCAGAACCGGGTGTTCAAGACGGGTCCGGGCGAGTACCAGATCGCGATCAAGCCGGGGTTGGACAGCGCGCAGTGGTCGATCGAGGTCGAGGACTGGTTCTGAGCTTCCGGGTTCGTACCGCTGCGGCACCCTTGCCGCGTGCCTGACGCACGACGCACGGTCGTGCTCGCCACTGGGACCGCGAAGCGGATCCTCGCCCAGCTCGCGGAAATCTCCGAGATCACCGTCGTCGAGCGCTACGAGCTCGCGGAGACTCGCGACCCACAGACGGTGGCGCGTGGGCTGGACGGGGCGTGGGCGGTGATCGCCGGCAGCGAGCCGTACACGCACGAGGTGTTCAGCGCGGCTCCCGACCTGAGGGCGATCCTGCGGTTTGGGACCGGCTCGGACGCGATCGACATCGATGCCGCCACTGCGGCCGGCGTCGCGGTAATCACCACGCCTGGGGTCAACGCCGAGGCGGTGGCCGACCTGGCGCTGACGCTGATGCTCGCATGTATTCGCGGTCTTCCCGGCCTGGACGCGGCGGTCCGATCGGGGCACTGGCGAGGGGCGGGCCCGGCACGCGACCTGGCCGAGGCCACCGTCGGTGTCATCGGGCTGGGCGCGATCGGCCGGGCGGTGTCGCGGCGTCTGGGCGGCTTCAGCTGCCGCGTCCTGGCGCTCGAGCCCAACCCGGACGCCGAGTTCGTAGCCCAGCACCAGATCGAGCTGACCGATCTGAACACGATGCTCCCGCTCCTCGACGTGCTCACAGTCCACGCGCCGCTTACGCCGGACACCCGTCGTCTGATCGGTCCCCGCGAGCTCGCGCTGCTGCCGCGCCACGCGATCGTCGTCAACACGGCGCGCGGCGAGCTGATCGACCAGGCCGCGCTCGTGGCGGCGCTCAGCGATGGCCAGATCGCCGGCGCCGGGCTCGACGTGTTCGAACGCGAGCCGCCGGCCCCTGACGATCCGATCCTGTCGGCGCCGCACACGATCCTCACCGGGCACGTCTCGTCGTTCACCGACCTGGGTCTGGGCCGCATGGGTGAGGCGGTGCTGGAGAACCTCCGCGAAATCCTGGTCGGGCGATTGCCGGCGAACTGCCTGAATCCCAGCGCCTGGGCGTCGTAGGACAGCTCGCCGGAGGCGCCGTCCTCAGCTCCCCGAAGGCGGCTTGTCGATGAACTGGTGATCGCTCACCAGCCGCCCGTCGCTGCCGAGCATCGCGACGTGGGTGCCGATCGAGTCGGGCTCCCCGCCCGCCTTGGGCACCATCTCCCAGCGGTAGCGGACGGCATCGTGATTGGTGTCGACGCTCGCCAGGCGAAACACGAAGCCGTTCGCTGTGAACGCGTCGAAGGCATTGGTGACGGCCTGCTCGATTCCGTCCCGTCCGGGGTACTCGGCTCTGACGTTCCGGTAGACGCCGTCCTCCGACCAGATCTCATCGATGACTTGCCGGCGCGCCGTCGCATCCGGGTTGTTCCAGCTATTGACGAACTTCTCGATGGTTGTGTTGGTATCGCTCATGCGGGCAGCGTGGCAGTCCCGCCCGGGCGTGTCGATTACCCGCCAGGTAAGCGAGATGCGTTTGCTCTAATTAGCCGCCGTGCCCGATGAACTGACGCTGAGGAAGGAGCCGCGGCTGGCGGCGGGTGTCGCCCAGCTCGGCACCGAATCGGCGTTCGCGGTGCTCGCGCGGGCGCGGGAGCTGGAGAGGCAGGGACGACTGGTCGTACACCTGGAAATCGGCCAGCCCGATTTCCCGACCCCGGAGCACATCGCCGAGGCCGGCATCGCCGCGATCCGGCGCGGCGAGACGGGCTACACCCCGAGCGCGGGCATTGCGGAGTTTCGCGAGGCGATCGCCCGCGAGCTGGCGCGAACCAGGGAAATCCCGGTAACGGCCGACCGGGTTCTTGTGGCCAACGGGGCAAAGCTGCTGCTGTTCATGACCGTGGTCGCGACCTGCGATCCGGGCGACGAGGTGATCTATCCCGATCCGGGGTTCCCGATCTACGAGTCGGCGATTCGCTGGGCGGGCGCCGTGCCGGTGGCACTGCCGCTACGCGAGCAGCTCGATTTCAGCTTCTCGCTGGAAGATCTCGCCGACCGGCTGAGCGCCCGGACCAAGCTGGTGATCGTGAACTCGCCGAACAACCCCACTGGCGGGGTGGTGTCCCGCGGCGATCTGCGCACGGCGGCCGAGCTGATCCTCGACACTCCGGCCTGGGTCCTGAGCGACGAGGTCTACCGGCAGATCGCGTACGGCGACGAAATCGCCTCGATCGCCGGCATGCCCGGGATGCTCGACCGGACCGTCCTCCTCGACGGGCTGTCGAAGACCTATGCGATGACGGGCTGGCGCTGCGGATACGCGGCCGTGCCGGAGCGACTCGTCGATCCACTAACGCGGCTGATGACGAACTCGGTCTCGTGCGTTCCGGGGTTCGTCCAGGCGGCTGGGGTCGCCGCCCTGACCGGACCGCAAGACTGCGTGGGCGCGATGGTCGAGGAGTTCGCCGCGCGACGCGAGCTGATCGTGGCCGGACTGAACGCCCTCCCGGGCGTCTCGTGCCTGGCGCCCCGCGGAGCGTTCTACGTGTTCCCGGACGTGTCGGAGATACCGATCCCGTCCAAGGAGCTGGCCGCGCGGCTGCTCGAGGAGGCCGGCGTCGCGCTGCTGGCCGGCGAGGACTTCGGCGCGCACGGCGCGGGGCATCTGCGGATCTCTTATGCCAACTCGCGCGACCAGCTCGAGTTAGGCCTCGAGCGAATCCGGGAGTTCCTCAGCTAGTTACCCGCGGGGCCGATTTCGTGGGCTGAGGCCTGCTCGATGAACTTGAGCAGCGCTGAGTGGTCGAGACCGCCGTCGCCCTGCGCTTTCAGCGCGGCGAGCATCTGGTCGACGATCGCGGTCGTCGGCACGTACACGCCGAACTCACGCGCGGTACGCAGCGCGATTCCGAGGTCCTTGTGGTGCAGCTCGAGCTTGAAGCCGGGGGTGAAGTCGTGCTTGAGGAAGTTGCGCCGGCGGACCTCCATCACCCGGTTGCCGGCCAGGCCGCCCGAGAGGACCTCGAGCAGCCGTTCCGGGTCGACGCCGGCCTTGGAGGCGAGCACGAGCGCCTCGCTCACCGCTTCGATCGTGATCGCGACGAGCATCTGGTTGCACGCCTTGGCCGTCTGGCCGGCACCGGCCTCTCCGAGACGCACGACCGTCTTGCCGAGCACGTCGAAGATCGGGCGGGCTCGTTCGAACGCGTCCTCCGGCCCGCCCACCATGATCGACAGGGTGCCGTCGCGGGCGCCCACATCTCCCCCTGAGACGGGCGCGTCGAGCGAGACGGCCTCGACATCCTGCGCGGCCGCGAACACCGTCCGGGCGGTCGCCGGCGCCACCGAGCTCATGTCGATCAGCAGCTGGCCGGCCCGGGTGCCGGCGATCACGCCGTCCTCGCCCAGGTAGACCGCCTCGACATCGGGCGAGTCGGGCAGCATCGTGATCACGATCTCGGCGCGCTCCGCCACCTGGCGTGGCCCGTCTGCGTTCTGTGCCCCCTCCGACACGAGCTCGTCCTCCTTGGCGCGCGTGCGGTTGTGGACCACGAGCGGGTAGCCGGCGCGCACCAGGTTGAGTGCCATTGGCTGGCCCATGATCCCAAGGCCGATGAAGCCCACCACGGTTTTGTCAGGCATAGCCGAGCTCCTTGATCCATCCGAGGCTTCCCTCGGTCGTCGGGGTCGAGGGGTTGTACTCGAGCCCCACCCAGCCGGCGTAGCCGCTGCGCTCGAGCAGGTCCAGGATGTAGCCGTAGTTGATCTCGCCGGTGCCCGGCTCGGCGCGTCTGGGCGGGTCGGCGATCTGCACGTGACCGATCCGCGGCAGCACCCGCTCGATCGTGTCGGAGAGGTTCCCCTCCATGCGCTGCATGTGATACACGTCGTACTGAAGCGCGACGTTGTCGGCGCGGACAGCGTCCAGGAATTTCACGGCTTTGGTCGTCGTATCGAGTAGATAGGGTCCATTATCGAAAGTGTTGACGGCCTCGATCATGATGCTGACACCCTGCACCTGGGCATGTTCTGCGGCCCAGGTGATGTTCTGACGCGCGAGTTCAAGTTGGGCCTCAAGCTCGAGTTCCGGGAGGCGTACGCCGACGAGTGCGTTCAGGCGCGTGCAGCCGAGCTTGGCGGCGAGTTCGAGTGCGACCGGGACGTTTGCACGAAACTGTTCCGCGCGGTCGGGGTCGCTGAGCAGCCCGCGATCGCCGGCGGCCATGTCGCCGGCGTCGAAGTTGAACAGGGCCACCTCGAGGCCGGTCTCCGACACCGCCCGCTCGACCGCGGGCACCTCCTCGGCGCCGGGCCACATGAACTCGACGCCCTTGAACCCTGCGTCGCGGGCCCGGGCGAATCGCTCGGCGAATGGCGCGTCTTTGAACAGGAAGCTGAGGTTGGCGGAGAAGCGCACGCCCGGCATCGTACGCAGACCCGGCTCCGCCTTGGTGCCTGGCTTGTGGCCGCCTGCCTGTGCGCGGCATGGCTTGCGGTGCTTGCCCCGAGCGCGCTGGCGGAGGGCAACGGGGTCGCGCAAACCCCGCCAATGGGCTGGAACGACTGGTACTCGGCGTACTGCGGAGTGAGCGCCCAACTCGTCGAGCAGACGGCCAGGCAGATCGTCGCCAACGGGATGGCCGCGGCCGGCTACCGGTACGTGAACATCGACGACTGCTGGATGGCGCCCTCCCGCGACAGCGCTGGGAACCTGGTTCCCGACCCGACCCGCTTCCCGGGCGGCATCGCTCCGGTTTCGGCCTACGTTCACAGTCTCGGGCTCAAGCTGGGCATCTACGAGGACGCCGGCACGACGACGTGCGCGGGCTTGCCGGGCAGCTTTGGCCACGAGGCACAGGACGCCGCGACCTTCGCCTCCTGGGGCGTCGACTACGTGAAGTACGACCGCTGCAACATCCCGTACGGCGACTTCCCGGGGTCGTCCCAGCAACAGGTTGACCAGATGCTGTTCACGCGCATGAGCCAGGCGCTGCGAGCAACCGGTCGTCCGATCCTCTTCTCGGTGTGCGACCCGAACCCGGGCGTCGATGCCTGGACGTGGGGCGCGCCCGTGTCCAACGTGTGGCGAACCACCCCCGACATCGAGGACAACTACGGCTCGATGCTGGCCAACTTCGAGGGGACCGTCGATCTGTACAAGAGCGCCGGCCCCGGAGGATGGAACGACCCCGACCTCCTCCAGATCGGAAACGGCGGCAGCACGCCGACCGAGTACCAGAGCGAGTTCAGCCTGTGGGCCGAAATGTCGGCGCCGCTGATCGCGAGTACCAACGTGGCGGATCTGTCGCCCTCGGCACTGGCCATCTACGAGAACGAGGACGTGATTGCTGTCGACCAGGACCCGCTGGGACGGCAAGGGGTCCCGATCTGGAGCGCCGGCGGGCTATGGGTCCTCACCAAGCAGCTGACGGACGGTGAGCGCTCGGTGCTGCTGTTCAACTCCACCAACACCGCGGCGACGATCACGACGAGCGCCAGGGCCGCGGGGCTGCGCAGGGCGCCTGGCTACAGCCTGTTCAACCTGTGGAACGACGCGGTCAGCGAGACCGGCGGTCAGATCGGCGCGTTCGTGCCCGCGCACGGCGTGGCGATGTTCCGTGTCGTCCCGCAGGCGCGGCGAGATTTGGTCCCCCTGGCGCCCCACACAGTGCTGTCGCTGTCGGCGACAGATACTCAGATCCAGGCCGGGGCCACCACGACCGTGCGCGAGACCTTCGCCAACGAGGGCACCGTTTCGGTCAAGCGTCTGAAGCTGTCGTTGTTCGCGCCCAGCGGATGGCGGGTCAAACGGCTCGGTCGGGCTCGCCATGCGCACCTGCCTGCCGGACGCCGATTCGCGGTCGTCTATCTGGTCACGGCACCGGTCGCCGGGCCGCCGCTCGGGCTCGCGATGCTGGCCGGAGCGGCATCGTATGACCCGGTTGACGGTCTCAGCGCCGCGGTGGCCAACCTCGACGAGCTCGTCTCGGTGCCGGTTGCCGCGCCGTTCACGACCGCCGACGCCACCGGTCTGGGCGCGTCGTTCGGAGCCTCCGACGGTTCGGTGGCCATCGGCGCGAGCGGGCTGGGCCTACTCCCGGCTTTCAACGGGCAGGCGCCGGTCGACTCCTACGCCGCGGTCTACGAGCCCGGCGCGGCCGGAGCGTCCTCGGTCGCCCAGGTCACCGTCACCTCAGACCAGGCGGGCGGAAGCGCCGGTGGCGCCGGCCTGATCGAGCGCGATCAGATGACGGCGCCGGCCGGGTCGGGTCCGGCGGTGGCGCTGTTCGTCGGCGGCAACAACACGATCAACATGGTTTGGAACGCCTCCGGCGGGCCCGACGTCGACAGCTGGCTCGAGGTTCCCGGCGTATATGTGCCACCGCCGGTGACCCTGCGGCTGATGCGCGTCGGCAACACGTTCACCGGTTACTACTCGAACGACCGGGGCGCGACTTGGCGGACCGCCGCAACCGTGACGGTGGCGCCCTCGGTTTCAAGCAACACGCAGGACGTCGGCGCGTTCCACGCGTCAGGACTGGACACATGGCAGACGACCGCAACCTTCCAGGACCTGGTGGTCAACGGATCGGAGCTGCGCTGAGCGAGCGCTGCCGCCGATCACCGCGCGTCGTTAGGATCGACTCCCAGCAGCCCATTCACCTCGGCAACCGAAAGCGAGGCGCACACCGTGGCCGATAACCCCTACGACCAGCTGCCCCAGGTGGAGTCGTTCGAGCTCACCAGCGACGACGTGCAGCATGGCGAGAAGCTCGATACACCACAGGTGAGCGGGATATTCGGTGCCGGCGGCGACGACGTATCGCCGCACCTGTCCTGGGACAGCTTCCCGGAAGGCACCAAGAGCTTCGCGGTCACCTGCTACGACCCCGAGGCGCCGACCGCCAGCGGCTTCTGGCACTGGGCCGTCGTCGATATCCCGGTGGACGTGACCGAGCTCGCCCGCGGGGCGGGCGACGAGGAGGGGAGCGGCCTTCCGTCCGGGGCGTTCCAGCTGCGCAACGACGCCGGGGTGAGGCAGTACGTGGGCGCGGCCCCGCCGTCGGGGCACGGTGTCCACAACTACTACTTCGTCGTTCACGCCGTCGACGTCGATTCGCTGGGGATCGACAAGGACGCCACGCCCGCGTTCCTCGGTTTCCACCTGTTCTCTCACACGCTCGGCCGCGCGACGATCAACGCCTGGTACGAGGCCCCGTAGTTCTCGGCGGCCCCAACTGACGGCGCTGCCTGAATATGAGGTCCCTCGGATTCCCGCCTCGGCGGGCGCGCTGATCTTCGATGGCCCGGGGCGGCTGCTGCTTCTGAAACCGAACTACAAGAAGGGGTGGACCATCCCCGGTGGGCAGATGGACCCGGGTGGAGAGTCCCCGTGGGAGACGTGTCAGCGCGAGACGCTGGAGGAGTGCGGTCTGCACGTCATGGGCGGCCGCCTTGTCTGCGTGGACTTCCTCCGCCCCAAGCCCGATCGCCCCGGAGGGGTTCGGTTCCTGTTCGACTGTGGCACGTTCAACGCCGAGCAACTGAGCGCGATCAGGCTGCAGGAGGAAGAGATCGAGGACCACCGGTTCGCAGAGCTCGCCGAGGCGACCGACCTACTCAGCGGACCGCTCCGGCGGCGCGTCTCAGCCGCAGTCGGCGCGGCCAGATGCGTGTACCTCGAAGACGGCCGACCCGTTCCCGGCGTGGAGGGCTGACGGCTACGGCCGACAGCTAATAGACGCGCCGCCGGGTGATCCGATGTCGAGAAACTCCAACCGGCTCCGCTCCCAGAGCGAACGGCCACGACCGACGCGGCCCGCGACCCCAGGAGACTCACCACGATGCCCAAGCCCTGAGGAGACCGACTGGCCGCAGATCCTTGCCTGGTACGACGACCTCGTCGCGCTCACCGATGACCCGGTGCGGCAGGATCCCGCCGCGGTACTCGGGCGTGCGGTCGCGGTCGGCCACGTCCTCGGTCCAGCCGCTGGTCTGCGCGAGACCGACCGTCTGCGCGAGGTCCTCGGTGAGCGCCACCGCTGGTACTTAGTACGCGGCCACCTGTACGAGCTCGCCGGCGATGGGCGGAGCGCCGCGACGGCGTACTCCGATGCGGCCCACCGGGCGACGAACGTCGCCGAGCGCGATCACCTTGTCCGTCCGGCCGCCCGCGCACGCACGCGCGCGTGAAACAATTTCCTCATCGACCTACGAGCGTTCGAACTCGTCCTCCTGCGGGTCTCATGAGCTCACCGCCCGTTCTCGACGTCTCAGGGCTGGGGCGACGCTACGGCGAGCTCGCGGCGCTGCGCGATCTCGATCTGACCATCGGCCCGGGCGAGTGCGTGGCGGTGATCGGTCATAACGGTTCGGGCAAGACCACTGCGGTGCGGATGATCGCCGGCTTGCTGGATCCGTCGGCCGGCTCCGTGCTCGTCGACGGGGCTCCGGTCCACGAGGAACCCGCCGCGATCGACGCCCGCGCCGCGCTCGCCCTGGTAGGAGACACGCCTTCCCTCTATGAAGACCTGACCGTCCGTGAGCACCTGCAACTCGTCGCGGTGGCGCACGACGCGGCCGATCCCGAGCTGGACGACCGAATCCAGGAGCTGCTCGCAGGTCTCGGGCTGCTCGACAAGGCCGAGGCGATGCCGGGCACGCTGTCGCGCGGCATGCGCCAGAAGGTGCAGCTCGCGTGCGCGCTGATCCGCCCCTGGCGGCTACTCGTGCTCGACGAGCCTGTCGTCGGGTTGGATCCGGCCTCACAGCGGACCTTGCGCGAGTTCTTGATCGAGGCCAAGCACGCCGGGAGGGCGGTGCTCCTGACCACGCATCAGCTCGAGTTCGCGCGGGGGGTCGCGGACCGCGCGATCGTGCTCTCGGACGGCGCCGTCGTCGCCGCCGGGCCCTACGAGGAAGTGGTGGACGGCCCGGTGATCGCGGAGTACGGGCTGGCATGAGCGCGACGAGGGCGTCGATCGATTCGCGGCGACGCGCGGACGCGACCAGGGCGTTCATGCGCGCCCATCGGCGGCCGTTCCGGCTGAGCGCCTATCAGCTCTACGCCACCGTCCTGGGCGCGGCGATCATCGGGGTGTTCCTTCGCGGCGCCATCGCCAGCCTGATCGCCGGCGGCATCGGCGTCCATGGCCTGCTCGTGCTCGGCCCCGCGGTGCTCCTCGTCGTCGTGCTCGCGGCGGCGCGGTTTGGCAGCTGGCAGGGACCGGTGTCGTTCTCGGCGGCCGACCTCGGGCTGATCCTGACGGCGCCGATCGCGACAGCCGACGTGGTGCGACCGAAGCTCGAGCACAGCCTGATCGTCGGCGCGCTCATGGGCGCGGCCGTCGGCGGGCTCGCGATCCTCGTGATCGTCGGCGGGCCGGCCGGGCTGGGGGTGGCCAGATCGCTGGCCGCGGTGCTCGGCCTGGCCAGCCTGTCCGCGCTGTGCGTGGCGGTCAGCTGGCTCGTGCAGTCCTCACGAGGCCTAACCCCGCGCGTTCGCCGCCTTTCACCGGCGGTGCTGCTCGTGGCCGGCGGTCTCGTCGCGGTGAGCGCGACGATCAGCCACTCGATCGGCGTCTGGTCGGGTCCCTGGGGTTGGGCGATCGCCCCGCTCGCCGGCGCTGCCGGTTGGCCGGTGGCCCTTGGACTGCTGCTGGTCAGCTCCGGGGCCGTGGTGATGTGGGCAGTCAGCCGCGCGGGAGCCTCGAGCATCGAGATGTTCGCGGTGCGGGCCGGGACGCGCTCCGCGTTGACCGCGTCGGCGTGGACGCTCAACTACCGGGCCGCAGCGATCAGCTACCGGGCCGCGCAGCCGCAGGGGTTCGGTTCGCGGGTCCACATCAGCCCGCCCGCCCGGCCGCGGCGCGCGATTCTCTGGCGGGACGCGCTCGGACTCCTGCGGGATCGGTCCCGCGTGGGGTGGGCGACGCTGCTCGGCGCAGGAGCCATCGTGGAGGCACTGACCCATCCGGGCCACGTGCTCCCGGCCGGCCTGGCGGCCGCCGGGCTGTACTTCGCGGCGAGCCTGCTGTGCGAGCCGCTCCGGGTCGACATCGACGATCCCGATCGGAGCGCCACCCTGCTCTCGTGGCCGTTCGCGCGGGTGCTACTCGCCCATTGCGCCCTGCCGGCGCTGACGCTGTTCGCCATCGTCGCCGGCACCGTCCTCGCCAGCGTCGCGTTCGGCATCGTCGGCGCGGGCGCGCTCATCCTCATCCCGAGCCTCGGGATTCCCGTCGTCGCGGTCGCGGTGCTCGCCGCCGCGCTCGCCGCCCGCCGAGGCGGGCGCATCGACGAAGGCTTGATGATCCGGCTGCTCGGTGCCGATCCGACGAGTCCGGCGGCGACGCTGATCCCGCTCTGGCTCGCGCCCTGGCTGATCCTCACCCTGATCACCCTCGGCTTGTCGTTGAGCGTCATCGGGCACGCCGTCGCCCATCACCGCCCGCTGCTCAGCGCGGGCGCGATCGCCGTCGCCATCGCCGCGGCCGTCGCCGCCGGTCTGCTCGCTACGGCTCGGCGGACAACCCGTCCGGACTGAGGGTGACGGCCCCCGCCGGGACGACCGACTCCCGCTCGATGTCCGCTACCGAGCGACAGCCAGCGAGACCCATCGTCAGGTCGAAGTCGGCCGCGAGGTTCAGCAGCAGGTCGCGCACGCCGGCGCGGCCGGCGATGGCCAACGCGTAGGCGTACGGGCGGCCGATCAGCACGGCTCGGGCACCGAGCGCGAGCGCCTTGAAGATGTCGGCGCCACCGCGCACACCCGAGTCGAGGAGTACCGGGATACGCCCGTCTACCGCCTCGACCACTGCCGGCAACGCGTCGAGCGTCGCGATCGCGCCGTCCACCTGCCGGCCGCCGTGGTTGGAGACGATCACGCCGTTCATCCCCTCGGCAACGGCGCGGGCGGCGTCGTCGGGGTGGAGGATGCCCTTGAGCACGATCGGCAGGTCCGTCCGCTCGCGCAGGAAGGCCAGCGTCTCCCACCTCAGCGACGGGCGCGAGTAGATCTCGGTGAAACGCTGCACCGCCGCGCGGCCCTGCCCGGAGACCAGCGTGCGCCAGAAGCTGTCCGGGTAGGCGCGAGTGAGCTCGACCAGGGTGCGAAGAGCGGCGAGGGTCGGCCGCGGCTGCGGCTGCTCGGGATCCGGCGTCGTCGGCGTGGTGATGATCCGCTTGAACACCGGGTCGCTCGTGTACTGCGCGATGCCCTTGCCGTGCAGGAACGGTAGGTAGGCGGCCTCGAGGTCGCGCGAGCGCCACCCGAGCATGGTCGTGTCGAGCGTGACCGCAATCGCCCGGCAGCCGCACCGCTCGGCCCGTGCGACCAGACTCTCGACGAGCTCGTCCGAGCGGCTCCAGTAGAGCTGGAACCAGTGAGGGCTGTCGCCGAGGATCCGGGCGACGCCCTCCATCGGCTTCGACGCCTGGTTCGAGAAAACCATCGCCGTCCCCGTGTCTCGCGCTGCTCGCGCCACGGCACAATCTGCCTCCGGGTGGGCGAGCTCGAGCACGCCGACCGGGGCGAGCAGGAACGGGCTGGGCAGGCGTTGCCCGAACAACTCGACGCTGGTGTCGCGGTGCTCGACGTCGCGCAGCATGCGCGGCACGATTCGCCAGCGGTGAAACGCCGCCCGGTTCGCGGCCACGGTGTGCTCGTTGCCCGCGCCGGCGGCGACGTAGTTGAACGCGTGCGGCGCCATCCGGCGGCGGGCCGCGGCCTCGAGCCGGTCGGCGTCAAGCGGGATCGGCGGCCGGAAGCCGCTGACCCCGTCAAGATAGATCCGGCTCTGCCGCCGCACGCCAATCATGGCGCTGCATCACAGCACACCGCGAGTCGAGACGGCCCCGATCGGGCGGCCCCATGCCACGGGTGGGAGATAACTCGCTCTATGCGCGAGAAATCTCCCAACGCTGGCTACTGGTGATGCCCTTCCGGATGGAGCAACCCCCGAAGCTCCGGGAGAGACACGACGTGAACCGTGTATCCCCTTTCCGGAAGGGCATCAACCGTATCGCTACAGCCCCCGATAACGGCCCCCAGCCATGTGTGGCGCTCGGTGCCCATCCGCTCGCCACGCCCCCTTCCGCGGAAGCCAGCCCGCTGCCCTACCGACTCGATCTCCGATCGGTGTTCTGGCTGGCTCCACGTCATGGCTGTAACCCTACGAGCGCAGGGCCGTCTTGACAGCCACCCCTAGGGTGTAACCCTCACACCTCGGACCGGGGGCTCAGAAGTCGCGCGCGGCCAGCGCGCCCGAGTCGAGCACCGCCGACACGAGCCGCGCCCGCTTCTCGTTCTGGGGAAGCTGGCTGAGGCCGTAACGCTCGAACAGGACGCGCAGGTGCGCCTTGACCGCGTCGACGGTCAGGTAGACCTCCTCCGCTATCTGGCGATTGGTCGCCGGCGTCGCCGAGTCGGACTCCTGCACCGGCCGGCACAGAGCGATCAGGACCTTGCGCTGCATCGGCGATAGCGGGATCGCCGCCGGCGTGTCGATCGCCGATGCGGTCTGGGTGATCCCTCCTCCGGTCTCGCGGTAGGTCAGCGGCGTGTTGCCGCACACGAGGCGGTCCTTGTCGCGCAGGCGGCGGCGGCCGGTCACCCGCGTGCCGTTCACGAATGAGCCGTTGCGCGAGAGGCCGTCATCAACCAGCATCCACCCGCGGCCAACCTGCTCGAGCAGGGCATGGGTCCGAGACACCTCGGCGTCCCACGCCAGCGGGATGTCGGCGGCCGGGTCGCGGCCGATCGTCACCCGCCACCGGCCCGCGCTGAGCATCAGGAGTTGCTGCTCGCCCTCGTCGGTCCGCCAGACCAAGAACGGATATCCCGTCCGCTCGGCCGCGATGACGTCCTTGAGCTCGCTCGGGGACTGCTGCACGCGCCGCGCCCGCTCCTCGGCGTCCGTGTCGATCGTGGGTTGCCCGCTCATTCAATACACCCGTTCTCAACAAAGAAGCTACAGGAGAAACATCGCCAAGGGTCTACTTTCTACTAATTCCGGGTAGTGCGTCGCCACCGGCTACACCCCTCGCTGGTGCTGCCGATAAAGGGCTCAGATTCAGTTCTGGCGTCCTACCGAGACCGGGATACACATGATGCTACGCACACAGACTTCGTCCACCAGCGCGAAGACGGTGCGCGTCCAGATTGGTCAGGCATCGAAGGCCTGCGGCCACGCCCACCATGTGGGGACGTGCGCCGCTTGCCAGCGAGCTCAACTGGCTAAGTGGCGCGACCAGCTCGCCCAGGTGGCGCGCTAGCAGCGACCTCCCGAACAGTTCAGCCGCGACCGGCCCTAGGTCATGAAGCGGTCGCGTACGTAGCTCGCGGCCGTCTCCCACGACAGCGCCGCGATGCGGTCGGCCTCGCCGCCCGCGCACAGTTCGAGCTTCCCGCGTAGCTCCTCGTCGGTCGGCGGGCGCCCGGGGGCGCCCGGCGGAAGCTCCAGGCGACTCTGCAGGCACTCGCCGTTCGAAAGCGTCACCTCGATCTCGACCTCGCCCACCAGCAGATCCGCGCCGCCCTCGAGCGCAACCGTCTCGACCAGCTCGGCGAGGCGCACCGCTTCCGGTCGCCCGACCGCCTCGTCGGTAAAGCTGCCCAGCCCCGGGCGCCCGTCGAGCAACGCCGCCGCGATGGCGTACTCGAGGCTGAACTTGCCCTCCAGGCCGGTGCTGGGGAGACGATCGATGAGCGGCGCGAGCGAGGTGGCCGGCGTAGTCACTCGGATGCCGCGAACCTCGGCCGCCGGCGACGTCATGCCCAGATCGGCGACCCCGGCGATCGGGCGCTGGAGCGCGTAGCAGCACGGATAGAGCTTGATCGCCAGACCCCCGGGGACAGCGGGCGACCGGACTGCCTCAGGGAGCGACGAGGGGTCCCCGCCGACCAGACCTAGCCAGTCCTCGAGCGCGAGCACGTCGGCGCTCGCTCCGGCCTGGGCCAGCGCCGCCGCGCGCACCCCGGCCTCGGCGGCAAAACCAACCTGGAGCGACTTGGCGGAGGTCCCGAACGCCCGCTGCACGCCGCCCGCGGCGGGAACCGCAAGGGCCATCGCGACCGCGGTGCCGTGAGCGTCGAGCCCACGAGCGATCGAAGCGGTGACCGCGGCTCCGAAGGCGCCGGCGGTGCACGTCGCGTGCCACCCAGCCTCGTAGTGGCGCCACCCAAGCGCCGCGCCGAGTCGCGCCATCACGCCCGCACCCGCCAGGTAGGCCCGGGCATCGCCTCCGCAGCTCAGCGCCACCGGCACGCACACCGCGCTGATGTGCGTGGTCGAGGGCACGTGCAGGTCGTCATAGTCGAGCACGTGCGCGAGCGCGCCGAGGCGCCCGGTCTCCGACAGCCGGCCGAACACCCGGCATAGGGGATGGCGACGCCCGGCCCACATGACCGCGACCGTGTCGAGCAGCGAGCGCTGGGCGAGGGCGAGATCTTCCTCGGACGGCTCTAACGAATTGGCCCAGCGCGCGAGCGCATCGGCCGCCCCGGCGGCCCGCCGCTCCTCAGCCGACGTGCCCGTTGCCATCCGCGATCGCCCGCCACACCCGCTCGGGGGTCATCGGCAGCCGGCGCAGGCGCACGCCGGCGGTCGCCGCCGCGATCGCGTTGGCCACCGCACCGGCTACGCCGATCACCGGCGCTTCGCCGACGCCCTTGGCGCCGTACGGCCCCTCGGGTGCGGGCACCTCGACGATCTCGGTGTCGATCGCCGGGACGACGCCAGCGGTAGGCATCGCGTATTCGACGAACGAGCCCGCGATCGGCTGCCCCTGCTCGTCATAGCCGATCTCCTCGAGCAGGGCCCAGCCGAGGCCCTGGGTCGTGCCGCCGTGCATCTGCCCCTCCACGAGCGCCGGGTTGAGCGCGCGGCCGACGTCCTGGGCCACCACGTGCCCGAGCACGGTGACCGCGCCCGTCTCGCGATCGACTCGGACATGCGAGAGATGGGCGGCGGACTGCGGGACCTGCGGCAGTGAGACCAGGCCCTGTCCCTCGACGGGCGGATATGGGCTCCCGAACGTGAGCACCTTCTGGGCGAGCTTCTCGATCGCCATCGCCTTGGCCGGAACTCCCACCGGCTGCACGGCGCCGTCGACGATCTCGAGGTCTTCGGGCGCGATCTCGAGCTCCTCGGCGGCGACGTCGAGCAGCCGCTCGCGCGTCTGGAGGGCCGCCTTCTCGACCGCGCGGCCGACCGTGTAGGTGATCTTGCTGCCGCCGCTCACTCCGGCGTACGGCGCGCTCGCCGTGTCCGCGTGCACGACGCGGACGCGGTCGGGGCTGACGCCGAACGCCTCGGCCGCGATCGCCGCGAAGGTCGTCTGGACCCCGGTCATGTCCGACACGCCGGTGATCACCGTGAGGTGCCCGTCGGAGTCGAGCCGGCACGCGGCCGCCGCCGGTTCGTAGCCTCCCGGCCACCAGCCGATCGCAAGGCCTACCCCTTCGTCTTGCGGCAGCGAGCGGCGAGAAGTCCACAGCGGCGCCTCGCCGATGCGCTCGAGGCACTCGCGGGCACCGAAGACAGGCATCTCCTGGCCCGCCACGGTCTTGTCCCCCGCGATCAGCACGTTACGCAGCCGTAGTTCGAGCGGGTCGATCCCGAGCCGCCCCGCCAGCTCATCGATCAACGACTCCACGGCGAACGCCGCGGGCGGTGCGGTCGGGGCCCGGTAGGCGCCGAACGTAACGCGATTGGTCATGACCCCGTAGCAGGTGAGGTGATGGGCTTGCCAGCGGTACGGGCCGGCGCTGAGCATCGCGGCGATCGACTCGACCCCCATGCTGTCGGTCGAGCCGCGATCGCACCAGATGCGGGTGCGGATCCCGGTGAGATTCCCCTCGCGATCGGCGCCGAGCTCGACCTCGAGCACCTCGGCGCCAGCCGGATTGGAGGCCGCGAAGTCCTCGCTGCGGGTCATCGCCAGCCGGACCGGCCGGCGAGTGGCGAGCGCCGCCGAGACCACCAGCGGCTCAGGGATCATCATCTTTCCCCCGAACCCGCCACCGATCGGGGCGCAGCGGACGCGTACCCGGTCGACGGCCAGACCGAATAGAGACGCCACCTCGTCGCGGGTCATGAACGGGGCCTGCGTCGAGGTGCTCACGATCAGCTCGCCCTCGACGTCGAACCAAGCGGTGGCGGTCTGGGGCTCGAGATAGCCCTGGTAGACCCACGGCGTATGGAAGCGGCCGCGGACGACGACCTCGCTGGCGGCGAACGCGGCGTCGACGTCGCCGGCTGCCAGCCGGGCGGTGCCGAGCACGTTCTCGGACAGCTCCTCCTCGTCACCGACGCCGCCGGCGGCAACCGCGGCGTGGGCGTCGCCGAGGTCGCCATCGTCACCCTCATCGGCGGCATGGAGCCGGGCGCGCGGCGCGCTGGGCCGGACGGCGCCCTCCACGTCGACGACGGCCTCGACGCGCTCGAGCTCGAGGTCGATCAGCTCGATCGCGTCTGCGGCCAGCGCCTCGGTCTCCGCGACCGCGATCGCGATCGGCTGGCCGGCGTACATGATCTCCTCGCGGGCGAGCGGATTCTTGGACCGGCCCGAGCCGGTCGAGACGATCGGCAGGTCATCAGCGGTCAGCACCGCCGCGACCCCCGGCAACGAGCGGGCCGCGGTCGCGTCGATCGACTTGATCAACGCGTGGGCGTCGTGGGCGAGCAGGAGGCGAGCGTGCAGGAGCCCGCTGACGGGTATGTCGGCGGCGAAACGGGTGTTGCCACGAACCTTCGGCTCGGAGTCGCGACGGGGAGTGGAGGCGCCGATCGCCGACTGACGACCGGCCGCGGGAGCATCGGTAGCGGCCATGACCCCAACCTATCAAGCGCCCCTGAGTTGTCATCGCCGAGACCAGAGCGATAGGTTGCAATCGCGAGCGATGTCCGACCACAAGTGGGTTTATGACTTCGCCGAGGGCTCGAAGGAGATGCGCGAGCTGCTCGGCGGCAAGGGGGCGAACGTCGCCGAGATGACCCGTGTGCTGGGCACCCAGCGGGTGCCCGCCGGGTTCACGATCACCACCGAGGCGTGCGTCGCCTACATGCACGAGCGTCACGAGCCCGAGGGACTCGACGAGCAGGTGGCAGCGGCGATGCAGCGCCTCGAGCGCACCGCCGGGAAGAAGTTCGGCGACGACGAGGACCCGCTGCTCGTGTCGGTCCGCAGCGGCGGGCGCGAGTCGATGCCCGGGATGCTCGACACCATCCTCAACGTGGGCCTGAACGACACCTCGGTGCAGGGGCTGACCAGGGCGACCGACAACGAGCGCTTCGCCTGGGACTCCTACCGGCGGCTGATCCAGATGTTCGGCAACGTCGTCGAGGGGGTTGCCGGATCGCGCTTCGAGGATGCGATCGCGAGCGCGAAGCGGGACGCCGGGGTGCAAACCGACGCGGAGCTGAACGTCGACGCGCTGAAGCGGCTGGTCGAGGAGTTCAAGGGCTTCTACGACTTCCCCCAGGACCCGCAGGACCAGCTCCGCCAGGCCATCCGGGCGGTGTTCGACTCCTGGACCGGGGACCGCGCCGTCTCTTACCGGCGGATCAACCGGATTCCCGACGACTGGGGCACGGCGGTCAACGTCCAGCAGATGGTGTTCGGCAACAAGGGGGACACCTCGGCCACCGGGGTGGCGTTCAGCCGCGACGAGGTCACCGGGGCGCCGGAGCCGAGCGGCGACTTCCTGGTCAACGCCCAGGGCGAGGACGTGGTTTCGGGCGTCAGGACGCCCCGCGACATCGGCGAACTGAAAGACGTGATGCCGGAGGCGCACGCCCAGCTGATGGAAATCATGCGCAAGCTCGAGGCGCAGTACAAGGACATGCAGGACGTCGAGTTCACGATCGAAGACGGGCAGCTGTACATGCTCCAGACGCGCAACGCCAAGCGGCCGGCGCAGGCCGCGGTGCGCTTCGCGGTCGACGCGGTGAACGAGGGACTGCTGACGCGGGAGGAGGCGTTGCGCACGATCGACGCTTACTCACTCGACGCGCTTCTGCATCCCACCTTCGATCGGAGCGACGGCTACGAGGTGCTGGCCCAGGGCGTGGCGGCGTCGCCCGGGGCCGCCGTGGGCGCGATCGTGTTCAGCGCGGCCGACGCAGTCTCGCAGGCGCAGGCCGGCCAGGACGTGATCCTGGTCAGGCCCTTCACCGAGGCCGACGACGTCACGGGCTTTCACGCCGCCAAGGGCATCCTCACCTCCGAGGGGGGCAAGGCCTCTCACGCGGCGCTCGTGGCGCGCGGGATGGGGGTGCCCGCGGTGACCGGCGCGGCCGTGACGATCGATCTCGAGGCGGGCGAGGTGACGATCGACGGCCGGGTGTTCAAGGAGGGGGATGAGATCGCCATCGACGGTTCGGAGGGGGCTGTGCTGGAGCCCGGCGCCCGGCTGATCCAGCCCGAGATCGACGAGCGTTTCGACACGGTGCTGGAGTGGGCCGATGAGCTCCGGCGACTGCGCGTGCGCGTCAACGCCGACACGCCGAAGGACGCCGTGCGCGCCCGCGAGCTCGGGGCCGAAGGGATCGGGCTGTGCCGGACCGAGCACATGTTCATGGCCGAAGACCGCCAGCCCAAGATGCGCGCGATGATCATGGCCGATGACCGCGAGGGCCGGCGCGCGGCGCTGCGCGAGCTGCTGCCGCTCCAGGAGGAGGACTTCATCGGAATCTTCGATGCGATGAAGGGGCTGCCGGTGACGATCCGCCTGCTCGACCCGCCGCTGCACGAGTTCCTGCCCAACCTTCCCGATCTGCGCGCCCAGGTCGAGCGCGCGCGGATCGAGGTGACCGACGACCTCGACGAGCTCGAGAAACTCCTCGCGCGGGTCGAGGAGATCCACGAGGGCAACCCGATGCTGGGCACGCGCGGAGTCCGCCTCGGCATCCTCTATCCCGAGATCTACGAGATGCAGGTCCACGCGATCATGCGCGCGGCCAAGGCGGTCGACGAGCCGCCCCATCCCGAGATCATGATCCCGCTGGTCGCCTACGAGCACGAGCTCGAGATCGCGCGGGCGCTGGTCGTGTCCGTGGGCAACGAGCACGACATGCGCGAGCGCGAGGACTACACGGTGGGAACGATGATCGAGCTGCCCCGGGCGTGCTTCATCGCCAACCTGATCGCGCGCCACGCCGACTTCTTCTCGTTCGGGACCAACGACCTGACCCAGACCGCGCTCGGCTTCTCCCGCGACGACGTCGAGTCGAAGTTCGTTCCCATCTACATTGAGGACAAGATCCTCGATCGCTCGCCGTTCGAGACGATTGACGCCCCCGGGGTCGGCTGGCTCGTCCGGCTGGCGGCCTGGGTCGGGCGCGAGGCGCATCCAGGGCTGGAGCTTGGGATCTGCGGCGAGCACGGGGGGGACCCGGACTCGATCGCGTTCTTCCACAAGGCGGGGCTCGACTACGTGTCGTGCTCGCCGTTCCGGGTCCCGATCGCCCGGATCGCGGCGGCCCAGGCGGCGATCGCGCCCGCCGATTAGCCCGGGCCGGGGAATTCGGCGCGACGCCTGCGATACGGGCGGAGCTGCGCCGAATTCCCCGTCGCCGTAGGCGGCCCATCCCCGCGTTGACCCGCACCACTCCCAAATTCAGGCTCGTGACCTTCCGGGTCGATTATCGAACCGATGAAAAAGCTTCATGGGTCCAAGACCCCACGGCTGGGCTGGCCGGTGGCGATACCGGCTGGCCTCAGCGTGGTGGCGATGCTCCTGACCGAGCTCACCTCGGACGTTGCCCTGTGGTGGGATGTCGCCTGGACGTCCGCGGCGATCGCCGCGCTGGCCGGGACGCTGATGGCGCGCCGGACAGCCACCGGTCCCAACCGCGCGCGCTGGACGCTGTGGGCCGCCGCCGTCGGAGCATGGCTGTTCGGGCAGCTGGCCTGGGACCTGTTCGGGATCGTCGGGGCGCCGAACAGCCCTAACCTCGCCGACTTCGGCTGGTGGGCGTTCGCGGTGCTGGTCACGCTCAGCATCGTCCGCATGCGCGGCGGGTCGGGGAGCCTGCGGCTCGTGGCCGCCGTAGAGGTCCTGCCGGTGATCCTCGGCGCGTCGGCACTCGTCTACGCCGAGCTCTGGCAAAGCGGCCACGTGTCGACGCTCGCCGTGGCCCCGCGCATATCCGCGCTCGTCTATCCGGTCCTGTACGTCTCCGCCGCCGTCGTCGCGCTCCAGGCGCTGCTCGGCGGCGCCGTGATCACCGTCCGCTCGACGCCGTCACGGCTCGTCGTGGGTGGCGTCATCGCCCAGGCGTGCGCGTTCATCATGTGGAGCGAGCAGCTCCTCGACCAGCGCTACCACCCGGGCCAGACCGCAGTCGATCCGATATGGGCGCTCGGGCTGCTCGCGATCGGCATCGGCGGCGCGCTGGCGGCGCGGGCGCCCGAGCCGGATACGTCGACCGAGGAGCCCGGGCTCAGGGGCGGGATCCTGCCGACGGTCTTATTTCTTGTCCTCCTGACGGCCCTGGTGCACGCGTATCTGACCGATCAGTCGCAGACGACGCGCTTCGCGCTGTTCCTTGGTCTTCTGTTTACCGGGGTGTCGCTTTCTCTCCGGGGCAGCCTGCTCGAGAGCCGGCTGCGCGGCCTGCTCGAGCGCGAGCGCTCGGCGCTAGGGAGCCTGGCCGACCGCGAGGCGGAGCTCGCCCGGCTCAACGAACAGCTGCTCGAGGACTCCCGCCGCGACCCCCTCACCGGCATGCGCAACCGGCGCGCCCTCGCCGACGAGCTGCCGAAGATCGAGGCGGGTCACCGCGAGCTTGGGACGCCGTTGGCCGTGGCGCTCTGCGACGTCGATCACTTCAAGGCATACAACGACGAGATGGGCCACCTGGCCGGCGATCAGGCGCTGCGGGCGGTCGCCGCGACGATTCGCGGGAAGCTGCGGACCCACGACCGGGCCTACCGCTTCGGCGGCGAGGAGCTGCTGCTGGTGCTGCCGGGCGCCACCGCGGCCGAGGCGAGGTCGGCGGCCGAGCGGGTGCGGGCGGCGGTCGAGGCGGTGGCCATGCCCCACCCGGCCGGCAACGGGGGCGTGGTGACCGTCTCGATCGGTGTCGCCTCGGGCAAGGGCGGCTACGGCGAGCTGCTCGCCCGGGCCGACGCCGCCCTGTATGACGCCAAGCGGGGCGGGCGTAATCGCGTGGTCGCGGCGCTGGTGAAGACCGGTGGCGCGGATGGCGAGAACGCCGGACGCCGCACCCTCGGCCGCGAGGCGACGCCGCGCCACATGCGCAGCATGCTCACGCTCTCGCGCGCGGCGGCACTGGGGCAGGGCGTGCTGCCCGTGCTCGAGGCGCTCGCCCAGCTGATCCGCGCCGAGCTGTCGTTCCAGGTGGTGGCGATCAACCTGCTCGACGACGCCGGCGAGGACCTGCGAGCGGTCGTGGTCGAGGGCGACGAAGATGCGCGCCAGACGCTGCTCGGGACCTCCACCGCGTGGGCCGAATACGCGCGGCTGCTCGATTCCGAGCACGTCCGGCAGGGCGCGGTGTGGCTGCCGGAGGGGTCCTACCAGTGGGAAGACGAGAGCACGATGTGGACGCCCCCGGCGGCGGCCGCGCCCGATGCCGATGCCTGGTCCCCGATGGACATGCTGCTGCTGCCGCTACGCGGAGCGTCCGGCGAGCCCCTTGGGATAGTTTCGCTCGACCAGCCGTTGCACGGCCGGCGGCCCGACGATGCTGAGCTGGCCGTGCTGATGGCGGTCGCCGATCAGGCCGGACTGGCGGTTGAGCAGACCCAGCGGGAGGCCGCGGGCGGTGGGGCTGGCGGGCAGTCCAGCGAGCTGCGCCTAGCCGCGGTGATGGTGCTGGCCGAGACGCTCGATTTGCGCGACGCGGGTACCGCGCAGCACTCGCGCACCGTCGGGGCCTACGCGCGTCACACGGCGATGGCCCTCGGCTTCGATCCCGACCGCGTGCAGCGGATCTACGCCGCCGGCGTGCTGCACGACCTCGGCAAGCTCGGAATTGCCGACGCGACTCTGCATAAGCCGGGCGCGCTCGACGCGGGCGAGTGGAAGGAGATCCAGCGCCACCCCGAGATCGGCGCGCTCATCCTCGAGCACGCCGGGCTGACCGACATCGCCGCGTGGGTCATCGCCCACCACGAGCGGATCGACGGCTGCGGCTATCCCAAGCGGATCGCCGGCGAGCAGATCCCGCTGGAAGCCCGGATCCTTGCCGTGGCCGACGCGTACGAGGCGATGATCGCCGACCGCCCATACCGCGACGGGCTCCCGCCCGAGGCTGCGCGGGAGGAGCTCGTCCGCTGCGCCGGAGCGCAGTTCGACCCGATCGTCGTGGAGGCGTTCCTGGCCGCGCTCGAGGTCGGTGACGAGGGGCTCGCGGCGGAACCGGTGGCGCGGCCGGTCTAACCGAGTCCGGCCGCGATCGCCGCGCGCACGTGGTCGACCCGGGGCTCACGGCCGAAGCCGGTGAGCACCCAGGTGGCGCCGGCCTCGTGCCACGGGCAGGGGTCGTCGCCCGGCTCGATCTCGATCACGAGGTCGAACGGCCCCGCGTCGGCAGGCCGCTGTGCGGCGATCTCGCCGGCCAGCTCGGCGACCGCCTCCGGGCCGGGCAGCTCGATCGGGAAGATCCCGTCCCAGGCCAGGGCGCGCCTGACCGGCCGGCGGTTCGGCCACCGAGCCGCGACCCACACCGGGATCCGGGGCCGCTGCACCGGCGGCGGCTCGAACTCGCCGTCCCAGAGCGCCGTCAGTCGGGCCAGGCCCTCATCGAGCAGCCGAGCGCGCTCGCGAGGGTCGGTGACCTCGCCGAACGGCTCGAGCTCGCGCGTGTTGCTGCTGCCGAGGCCGACCCCGAGGATCAGACGCCCGCCGCTCAGGCGATCGAGCGTGACGGTCTCGCGGGCCACCTTCTGCACGCGCCGGCGCGAGAGCGGCGTGACCATCGGGCCGAGACGCAGGCGCTCGGTGTGAGCGGCGATCGCGCTCAGCGATACCCAGGGATCGCTCACGGCGCGCACGGGCGGGCGATGGACGATGTGATCCCACAGGAACACCCCGTCCCAGCCGCCCGCCTCGGCCTGCACGGCCAGGTCGACCAGGACCAACGGGTCCGACAGCTCATCGAACGGCGCCAGGAACAGCCCTCGACGGGGACGATGCTCGTGAGTTGGTTCGATGGGCGAGCTCACGGTTGGAAGCTTGCCGCATAACGTGGCCGGCGGGCAGGACGTTGGTTCGCGCCACCTCGGAGTAGAAGCGCGCGCTTCGCTTGGGCAGCCGGCGTTGGGTCCCGAAGTCGACGTAGTACAGCCCGAATCGGCGCGAGTAGCCGCGCGCCCATTCGAAGTTGTCCATCAGTGACCAGTGAAAGTAGCCGGCCAGGTTGACACCGTCCCGGATCGCCCGCCAAGCCGCGTCCAGATGGCCCTCGAGATACGCGATCCGCTCGTGGTCGTCGATCGTTCCCTCGGGGTTGACGTAGTCGTCGACGGCGCAGCCGTTCTCGGTGATGTAGATCGGCAGCCGCGGCGCCTCCCGGTCGACCGCCTGGAGCGCGTCGTACAGGCCATCCGGCTCGATCAGCCAGCCCATGTTCGTCTGCGTGAGCTCGGGCGGGACGTAGTTGACCACCCCAGGATGTCCCGATAGGGGACTCTCGCCGCGGCGCAGATCGTCCCAGTCGCCGAGGCGCACGTAGTCCGGCCGGTAGTAGTTGAGCCCCAGGAAGTCGATCGGCGCGGCGATGCAGGCCATGTCGCCGGGCTCGATCAGCTCATCTGAAGGCAGCAGCTCGGCCCGGGCTTTGGCCGGGTATGCGGCGTGCAGCACCGCCTCGAGGAAGATGCGGTCCTCGGCGTCGGCGGCGGCGGCCGCCTCGGCGACGTCGGGACTCGCCGCGCGAACAGGATGGACGTCGATCGCGATCCCGACGGGTACGCGTCCCCGCAGCGAGCCACGGATCGCCTCCACCGCTAGGCCATGGGCGAGGAGCGCATGGTGCGTCGCGGCGGCCGCGAGCCCGAGATCGGTCTTGCCGGGGGCGTGCGTGCCGGCGCGGTAGCCCTGGTTGGCCGTCTGCATGGGCTCGTTCATCGTGAGCCACATGCCCACTTCGTCGCCCAGCGCCCGGGCCAGCACCTCCGCGTACTCGGCGAACCGGTAAGCGGTGTCGCGGTTGGCCCAGCCACCGACGTCCTCGAGCGCCTGGGGCAAATCCCAGTGGTAGGCGGTTGCCATGGGAACGATTCCGCGCGCGCGCAGTCCCTCCACCAGCGCCCGGTAGTAGTCGAGTCCGCGCTGGTTGCTTTCCCCAAAGCCGGTTGGCTGCACCCGCGCCCACGACACTGAGAACCGATACCCGCCGACGCCGAGCTCGCTCAGCAGATCGAGGTCCTCGTCGAGGCGGTGGTAGGAGTCGCAGGCGATGTCGCCGGTGTCACCCCGGTTGACCTTGCCGGGGGTGTGGGCGAAGGTGTCCCAGATAGAGGGGCCGCGGCCGTCCTCGTGCACGGCGCCTTCGACCTGATAGGCGGACGTCGAGGCGCCCCACAGAAAGCCGGGCGGGAACGGTCGCGCGCCCGCCGCGCCATCGTCTGACGTCGCGTTCATGTCTTCTCCTTGATCAGTTTCGAATTCGCGTAAAACGACGCGCCCGCCTCCCGCGATGAGAGGAAAGACGGGAAGCGGGCGCGCACTTCGGGGGCTGGTTAGCTCACGGGCCGCAGCCTCAGGATCACGACCTCGTTGGTTGGCGTGTTCGGGCTTCCGGACTCATACGCGTTGCCCTGCGTCGGCCACCCGGTGAACTTGCCGGTGTTGTACTCGTCGAACACCACCCCGTAGACCGTGGGGATGATCGGCAGGTTCTGAGCCACGTACTGCTCGATCGGGGCCAGGTCGCTCTGTTGCGACGCCACCGTGTTGTCGGCTGCGAGCTTGGCGAGGTCGGCGTCGACGGCGGGGTCGTTCAGCCGCTCATAGTCGCCGGCGGCGTTGTTCGTCGCCTGGGCGCTGTTCAACCAATCGTTGTACAGCTGGTAGGGCGAGACACTCGTCTGCGACCAGTGCGCGGTGAGCTGGTAGTTCCCGGTGGCGACGTCCGAGGACCACGCGGTCACCGACTGGCCGACGAATGTGGCGTTGATGCCCGCCTTGCGCAGCCAGCCGGCGACCATCTGATCGCCGGTCGCGTAGTCGGCGAACGACGACGGGTTCGTGATGTCGAGTGACAGCTCCTGTCCGGACTTGGTGTGGAAGAAGCCGTCTGACCCCATCACGTAGCCCGCCTGCTCGAGTACCTGCTTGGCGGCGGCGATGTCCGAATGCGCCGGCAGGGTCGCGCTCGCCACCGTGGGCGACAGGAATTGCTGGAAGATCGGCAGGGTCAGGCCGCTGGCGTTTGACACCGGCGGCTCGAGTCCACCTTCGGCCTGCTGGCTGATCGCCGTCCGGTCGATGGCCAGGCTGATCGCCTTGCGCACCGCGAGCTGATTGGTCGGGAACTTGTTCAGGTTCGGCTCGAGGCTGTTGGTCTGCACCGGCGGGAACCACACCTGGTGGTCGGAGTGACCGGCCTCGAACACCTGGCTGACGCCCGGGATGAAGTTGCCCGCCCAGTGCAGCTGATCGGTCTGCAGCGCCGCCAGCGCAGTGTTGGCCGACGCGTAGGTCGGGAACTGGACCTCGGACACGGCCGGCTTGCCGCCCCAGTAGCTGGGATTGGCCTTCAGGATGATGCCCTGCGGGGTGAACTGCGAGACGGTGTAGGGGCCGGTGCCGACCGGGGTGGGGTCGGTGTACTTGCCGGGATCGCCGACCTTGCTCCAGACCGAGGCCGGGACGATGTACGTCTGGGCAGCGATGTTCTGGAGGTTGGCGTACTGGGGCGAGGCGAAGTTGAGCGTCGCCTGGTTGCCGCTCGAGCTCGCGCTCTGGAGGGCGAGCCCCGTGTTGTTGACGTCGGCGTACTGCTTCATCATGTTGAAGGTGAAGGCGACGTCGGCCGCGGTCAACGGCGCGCCGTTTGACCACTTCACCCCGGGGCGGATCGTGAAGGTGATCGACTTCCCGCCGTTCGACCAGCTGTAGGCGGTGGCCAGCCAGTTGTAGTACTGGCCGGGCTTGACCGCGTTGGCCTGGAGCAATGGTTCGTATACCAGCGAGGTGGCGCCGAGCAGCGTGGCCGCGGAGGACTGGATGAACGGGTTGAAGTTCTGGGTGATCGCGTTCTGCTGGCTCGACTCGACCGTGAGTACGGAGGAGCCGCCACCCGAGCTCGCAGCATTGGTGGCGTTGACGGTCGAGCTCTTGTTCGAGCTGCCGCCGCAGCCGGCGATCAGTGCGGCGGCGCCGAGCGCGGCGCACGCAGCGAGCCAACTACGTTGCTTGATCCATCGTTTCATCGAGGGGTACACCTTCTCTCTGATAAAAGAGCCATGTCGCGTATGTAGACATTCACGTCCCTGGTTCTGGCCAGGGTCGTGTCGCGTATGTAGACGGTCACGTGCCCCCGGGTTAGGCCGGGGGCGCGGGCTTTAAGGACCGGTTCGACCCGGGCCCGCGGCGACCCTGCGATCACCTCATCGCTCGATCCTCCCTTCGGGCGGGATGGCGGCCAAAGGCGTCGGGATCGGGCGCCGACGCGATCAGAAGACGCGTGTATTCGTGGCTCGGCGCCTGGGTTACGTGCTCGGCGGGGCCGCGCTCGACGATCTCGCCGGCGTACATCACGAGGATCTCGTCCGCGAAGTACCGCGCCGACGCGATGTCGTGGGTGATGTAGAGCACCGCGAGGTCCAGGTTCCGGCGCAGCTGATCGATCAGGTCGAGCATCTCGAGCCGGATCGAGACGTCGAGCATCGACACCGGCTCGTCGGCGAGCAGCACGCGCGGCGCGGCCGCCAGCGCCCGCGCGATCGCGACACGCTGACGCTGGCCGCCCGACAGCTCGTGCGGGTAGGCGTCGCGGAAATGCGCGGCGGGCGCGAGGCGGACCTGCTCGAGCAGCTTGTCGAGCTCGGCTTCACTCGGCTCGCGCCCGCTTTCCGATGCGTGCAGTCGCAGCGCGCGGGTCAGGTGGTAGCTGACCGTGTGGAGCGGGTTGAGCGAGGCGAAGGGGTCCTGGAAGACCATCTGGACCACGCCCTTGTAGGCCCTGAAGCCGCGCTTGCTCGCCGGCTCGATCGGGGCTTCGTCGAGCAGGATCTGCCCGCCCGAGCGGACCTCCTGGCCGGCCAGCAGCCGCGCCACCGTGGTCTTGCCCGAGCCGCTCTCTCCGACCAGCGCGGTCACGGTTCCTTTTCGAAGCTTCAGCGAGACGTGATTGACGGCGGCGACGTCCGTCGCCTTGCGGCCGCGGCCGAGCCGAAAGCGCTTCTCGACGTCCACGGCCTCGAGCACGACCTGCCCGGTGTCCGCGGGCCGTCGGTCCTCGGACGGGGCGGGGGTCGGCGGCGCGGCCTGCTGCGCGGCATTTACGAACGGGCACGCGGTGAGGTGATCGGTTTCCGGCTCGATCGCAGCGAGCGCCATGTCGACGGTCGCGCAGGCGTCGGTGGCGAAGCCGCAGCGCGGGATGAACGGGCAGCCGGTGAGCGTGTCGCGCAGGTTCGGCGGCGAGCCCGGGATCCCGGAGAGCTTCACCCGCGGTCCCCGGAGCCTCGGGAAGGAGGTCAGCAGCCCGCGCGTGTACGGGTGCGCCGCGCGCAGGTGGATCTGCTCGCGGGTGCCGGACTCGACGATCTGCCCCGCGTACATGATCACCACGCGGTCGGCGATCTCGAGCAGCAGCGACAGGTCGTGGGTGATGAACAGGACCGAGAACCCGAGACGGTCCTTGAGCTCGAAGATCTCGGACAGGATCTCGCGCTGGACGACGACGTCGAGCGCCGTCGTCGGCTCGTCCATAATCACGACCTCGGGCTCGGCCGCGAGCGCCATCGCGATCATCACGCGCTGGCGCATGCCGCCCGAGAGCTCGTGCGGATAGCTGGCCAGGCGCGCGCGGGGGATCCCGACCATCTCGATCAGCTCGACGATCCGCGCGTGCTTTTGCTCGTCGGCGAGCGGGAGGTGAGCGCCGACCGCGTCGAGCAGCTGGTCTGAGACGCGCATCACCGGGTTTAGCGAGTTCATCGCGCTCTGGAACACGATCGCGATCTCGCGCCAACGGAGCTTGCGTATTTGGTTGGCGGTTGCCGCAAGGACGTCTACGCCGTTCTCCGCGACCCGGCGTCCGTGGTAGGTGACGCTTCCGCCGGTAATCACCGCCGGCGGGCGCAGCAGCCGGACCGATCCGTACGCGAGCGTCGACTTGCCGCAGCCGCTCTCGCCGGCCAGGCCGACGACCTCGCCCGGGTGCAGCGCCAGCGACACGTCCCGGACGGCCCGGACGTCGCCGGACCCAGATCGATACGCGATCGAGAGGTCGCGGATGTCCAGCACCGGCTTTGGCATTTGGAGAGCCGCCTCGCGTGTGCGGTCGGCGCCCGGCTGGGCCACCGCGCTCACGCCGGCTCCCGCTGGGTATCACGGAGCACCGGCGTCGGATCCGACGGCCGCCAGGTGCGGCGCCCGACCCGGATACGGCCCGTCGCGCGCAAGCGCGGGTTGCCGAGCTCGTCAAGCCCGAAGTTGAGCAGGACCATGCTCATCCCGAGCAGCGCCACGCAGATTCCGGGCGGCGCGTACCACCACCACGCGTTCAGCTGCACGGCGTTGCCGTTCTGCGCCCAGTAGAGCATCGTCCCGAAGCTCCACTTCGACAGGTCGGCGACGCCAAGGAACGCGAGCGCGACCGAGGTCAGGATCGCGTAGAGGACCGTGCCCACGAAGCTCGCGGCGATCAGCCCGATCTCGTTGGGAAGAATCTCGAACACGATGATCCGCCAGCTCGGCTCGCCCGACTCGCGGGCGGCGGCGACGTAGTCGCGGTTGCGCAACGAGAGCGTCTGGGCGCGAATGACGCGCGCGCCCCACGGCCAACCTAGCGCGCTCAGGACGATCGCCGTCGGAAGTTCACCCGAATGCGGTAGGTAGCCGAGGATCACGACCAGCAGCGGCAGCGCCGGCAGCACCAGGAACACGTTGGCGAGCAGCGAGAGCCCCTCGTCGGAGAACCCGCCGAGGAAGCCCGCCGACATCCCGATCACGACCGACAGGATCGTCGCGATCACCCCGGTGAGCAGCCCGAGCACGACCGTCGAGCGGGTGCCGACGAGCAGCTGGGAGAGCACGTCCTGACCGGTCGCCGTCGTGCCGAGCAGGTGAGTCGCGTTGGGGGCGAGCGGGAGCGCCTGACCGGCGGTGGTCGCCGTCGGGTCGAACGGGGCGATCGTCGGCCCGATGATCGCGACCAGGACGAACACGGCGAGGATGACCGCGCCGACCTTGGCCTTCCCCGGCAGGCGCCGAAGGGCGTCCCTGCGCATCAGTAGGCCGTCCTGGTCCGCGTGCGCGGGTCGGCGAAGTAGTAGACGATGTCGGCGAGCAGGCAGGCGAGCAGCACCGACAGCGAGATCACCAGGAAGATCCCCTGCAGCAGCGGGAAGTCATCGGAGGTGACCGCGTTGTAGAGGGTCAGCCCGATCCCCGGATAGGAGAACACGATCTCCATCACGAGCGCGCCCGCGACCACGAAGCCGATCGAGAGCGCAAAGCCGGCCAGATTCGGGCAGGATCGCGTTGCGGGCTGCGTAGCTGAACATGACCCGGCGTGGCGAAAGCCCCTTGGCCTGGGCGACGAGCACGTAGTCCTCACCGACGGTCGTGATCATCACGTTGCGCATCTGGAGCATCCACCCCGCCATCGAAGTCACGATGATCGTGAGCGCCGGCAGGACCGAGTGGTAGGCCGCGCTCGAGATGAACGACCAGTCCCAACCGGGGGCGAGGCCGAGGCTGTAGCCCTGGCCGAACGGGAACAGGCCCCAGCTGACCGCGAACAGCTCGATCACGATCAGCGCCAGGAAGAAGTACGGGGTCGCCTGCAGAAACGTGAACGCGGGCAGCGTGCGGTCGAGCCAGCCGCCGCGGCGCCACGCGGCGAGGATCCCGAGCAGCGTGCCGACCACGAAGCTGATGATCGTCGCGGTGCCGACCAGGATCACCGTCCACGGGAGCGTCTGCGCGATCACCGTCGTGACCTTGGCCGGGTACAAGTTGACCGACGTCCCGAGGTTTCCGTGCGCCAGGTCCCCGAGGTAGCTGAAGTACTGGCTGATCAGGCTGCCGTGGGTGTGGGTCCCGAACTCGGCCTCGAGGGCCTTCAGCGAGTTGGCGTCGAGGGTCGGATATTTGGCGAGCAGCGTGTCGACCGCGTTGCCCGGCATGACCCGCGGGATCGCGAAGTTGATGGTGATCGCCACCCAGGCCGCGACGGCGTAGAACGCCAGGCGTCGCGAGATGAACCACATGATGCTCTGTCCCTCTTCCTCTTCCGCCGTTTCTGCCGTGGAAACGCTACCGGTAAAGTTTCGTGGCTGTCAAGGTTGATTTTTATGAATTTTTTGGGTAGCTTGCGGGCGAAGCGGGCTGCCATTGCCCGTAACGTTTCAGAAACTGTGATTCAATTCTCCGTATGAGTTCCACGACACGCCCGGAAAATGGCCGCAGCACGCGATTGACGATCCGCGAGGTCGCCGACCTCGCCGGCGTCTCCACCGCGACCGTCTCGCGCGTGATCAACGGTCGCGCCGATGTGTCCGAGAAGGCGCGCGACGCGGTGCTACGGGTGGTGCGCGAGTACGGCTACAGCACCAACCGGACCGCCCGGGGCCTGTCGGCGGGTCGCACCGGGCTGGTCGGCGTGACCACGCCGGTGCTCCACCACTCCTACTTCGCGGTGATCCTCGACGGTGCTGGCGAGGCGCTGTACGAGCAGGACATGCGCATGGTTCTGTGCCCGACCCATCACGAGCACGACCGCGAGGTGTCGCTGCTCGAGCGGCTCATGCAGGGTACGACCGACGGAGCGATGCTGATCCTGCCCGAAGAGTCGCCCGACGAGCTCGCCGCGCTCCACGATCACGGCTATCGATTCGTCATCGCTGACCCTTTGAAGCAGCTCGATGAGCGCGTTCCGACGGTCTCCGCGGCGCACTCGTTGGGGGCGAGCGAGGCCGTCGAGCACCTGCTCTCGCTCGGGCACCGGCGGATCGCCGCGGTCACCGGGCCGCGCGGATGGATTGCCACCGAGGAGCGGCTGCGGGGCTACCGCGGCGCGCTCGCCGCGGCCGGCGTCATGCCCTCCCCCGAGCTGGTGATCGAGTCGGACTTCCACGCCGAGGGCGGCGTCGCGGCGGCGCTGTCGCTGCTCGATCTGCCAGACCCGCCGACCGCGATCTTCGCCTTCAACGACATGCTCGCGATCGGCGTCATGCAAGCGGCGCGGGAGCGCGGCGTGCGTATTCCAGAGGATTTGTCGGTGGTCGGTTTCGACGACACGTTCGAGGCCTCGATCGTCACGCCCGCCCTGACCACCGTGCGCCAGCCGTTGGCGGAGATGGGGCGGATGGCCGTGAACCTGCTCGTCCGCCAGCTCCAGAACCAGCGGATCGAGGCGCTGCACGTACAGCTCGAGACCAAGCTGATCGTCCGCAACTCGACGGCCCCGGTTGGGGTGAGCGCGCCCGCCTGACACCGCCACGGGTGCGCCTGAGGTTTCCGGGCACTATTCCCGGTTACCTCAGGCGGATCGATGCGAAGATGTCGTGGATGATGGAGGAGGGCACGGCAACCACGCGGCTGAACCCCGATGTCGGTGAGCGCTTCCTGCCGCTGCGCCGGCAACTCGGGGTGAGCTCGTTCGGGATGAACCAGATCGTGCTCGAGCCCGGGCAGCGCGGGCGGATCCACCGCCACGAGCGTCAGGAGGAGGTCTACCTGGTGCTCGAGGGGAACCTGACGATCGTGCTCGAGGGCGAGCCGGCCGAGATGGACGAGGGGGAGCTGATGCGGGTCGCGCCGGAGGTCCGGCGCCAGCTGGTGAACTACGGTCCCGGCCGCGTGGTCCTGCTGGCGTTCGGTGGCGCGAGCGAGCACAAAGGCCGGGACGGCGAGGCCTTCGGGGCCTGGAGCGACGAGGAGCCAACTTCGCCGCAGGAGCTCCCGATGCCGCCCGACCTCGAGCCCGGTGAGCTCCGAACCTAGCGGCCTGCATCCAACCGCCGCGAAGCTCCGGGACCGGTTGCGCGAGCGCGGGCTGGACGTAACGGTCCAGATGCTGCCCGCGTCGACGCGGACAGCGCCCGCGGCCGCGGCCGCCGTCGGATGCGAAGTCGGGCAGATCGTCAAGTCGCTCGTGTTCATGCGGGACGGGCAGCCCGTGATGGTGCTGTGCGCTGGCGATCGTCGGGTGGCGGCCGACCGGCTCGGGCTGCGGGCAGCAAGCGCCGACGAGGCTCGCGCCGGCACCGGATTCGCGATCGGCGGGATACCGCCGCTAGGCCACGATCGGCCGCTCGAGACGCTGATCGACGGCTCGCTGCGTCGGTTCGACACGGTGTGGTGCGCGGCGGGCACGCCGCACGCGGTGTTCGAGGCCGACACGGAAGCGCTGATCGCGGCCATTCCCGGTGGCGCGGTGGCGGACGTCAACTGAACGCCGCGTAGCCGACATTTCGGTTCTGATCGAAGCGTCCCAGGGCCAACATCTAGACGTGCCCTGTTCGATCCAGACCACTGTGACCAAGCGTCGGCGTGCGCGGGAGAGCGGCGTCGGCACCAGATATCTGACCGTCCTCGCCACGGCAATCCTCTGCTACGCGGCGCTCAGGACGGTCCTCGGCATCCTCCCCGGCTACGTGCGCTCGCTGGGCGGTGGTGCGGTGCTGGTCGGATTTGCGGTCGGCGCCCCGGCGCTGACCGGCGCGCTGGGACGTCCCATGGGAGGTCGGATCGCCGATCGGGTCGGCCCGGCCCAGGTGGTGATCGCCGGCGCGCTGGTGATGGCGGTCGGGACGATCCCGGCGTACGTCAGCGCGCTGCCGGTGTTGATCCTGAGCCGCCTCGCGGTCGGCGCGGGTGAGGCGGCGATGATGGCGGCGACGGTCCTGTGGCTGTTGCGCCTGGCCGGGCCGGCCCGCCGCGGTCGCGCGATGGGCCACATCGGCCTGGCCAACTACGCCGGTCTGACCGTGGGACCGCCGCTCTCGCAGGCGATCATGGGCCAGTCGCATCCCACGTGGGTGTGGATCGCGGCCGCGATCCTGCCCCTGCTCGGGGCGGCGCTCGCGTTCGTGATGGCGCGGGGGAAGGACGAGGCCGCGCACGCGATCGCGAGCGACGAGGACGCCGAGCGGGCCGGCAACAAGCAGAACGGCGGGAAGCAGAACGGCGCCGACAGTGCTTTCCGCGCGACGCTCCGCCCCGGGCTCGGGCTGATGCTGGTCAACTTCGGCTACGTCGCCATCCTGTGCTTCGGGGCGGCCGCGGCGACCGAGCAGAAGAGCGGGGTCGCGGCGTTCGTGATCCCGGTGTTCGGCGCCGGCGTGATCGCCAGCCGCACGATCCTCGCCTGGATACCGGATCGATTCGGTCCCGCGCGCACCCTGTCGGGCGCGGTGACGGTCGAGGCGGCGGGACTCGTCGGGCTGGCCGTCGCCACCAATCCGCCGACGGCGCTCGTGGCGCTGGTCGTGATGGCGGTTGGCCAGGGACTCGCGGTCCCCTCGCTCGGTCTGCTGGCGCTGGCCTCGGTCCCGCCGAGCCGGCACGGCCGGACGGCCGGCGCCTTCTTCGCCTACTTCGACGCCGGCGTTGGTCTTGGCGGCCCGGCGGTGGGCCTCGCGGCGCGCGCGGCCGATCCGAGCGGCGCCCTTGTCGCCGCGGCGGGGACCGTGCTCGCCACAGTGCCGGTGGCGTTGCTCACGCGTGACCGCGCCGGCGCGTTCGCGCGGCGCGGCCGGCGCCGCGCGGCATCCCGCTGTGATGCAGCTACCTGACTACTTGAGCATTCCGCGCGCGGCCGACGTCCAGGCGTTGGTCACGTCGCGGATGAACTTGGCCTGGGTCGTGGCGAGTGTCGAGACCCACTCGATATCGCTGCTGCCCGGTCCGCGCTCGATCGAGCCCGCAATCGCCTTCAGTGCCTTCTCGTAGCTGGAAAGCGTCGTCTCGCCCGCATCCTTGCTCGCCTCGATGATCCGCTCGTTGAGCTTGCGGATGCGCTGCGCCACCGCCTCAACACGGGGATCCGAGGAGACAGTGGACTGCGCCGCGCCGGCGGCAGAACCGGAGGAACGCGAGCCGGTCTTCCGCGCGCCTGCGCTGCCGCGGCTACTACTCTTCGTCGTACGCTTCGCTGCCGTCGAGCGGCTGCCGGTGGCGCGGCTGCCGGTGGCGCGGCTGCCGGTTGCGCGACTGCCCGCCGACCGGCCGCCCGTCGAGCGCTTTGTCTGACCACTTCCTGACGATCCGCCCGGGCTCGACCCCGACCCTGAACCACTGCTCCTAGCCTGCGGCATGCCTTACTCCTTTGTGTCGGTGAACACGCGCACCCTAGTTCTCTGGTGAGCTACAGGCTTCCTGCTTCCCGTTTGCGGCCCGCATGACGCGCGCGAGCTGACGAGCCCGTCGAAGCGGCTCTGGCGTTCGGTGACCTTGGACCGCTCCAAGCACCACCTCGATGGCGCTTTCGAGTGTGGTGCGCCACCCGGGATGGACCGCGAGCGGTCGCGCTCCGACCCGGGTTCGCACCCAGGCGCCGACGCGCTCGCCGTCCAGTTCAAGCGGCGTGTAGGCGCCCAGCTCGTCCGGCGGCCACGGACCCTCCGCGAGCAGTGGACGGTGGGTGACGCCGACGGTGGGGAGGCCGGTCACCGCGCCGAGGTGGAGCGCGAGGCCGGCACGGCGGGGATGGTCGCGACCCGTGGCGTCGAGCAGCAGCACATCGGGCGCGTCCGCCAACGCACGCACGGCCGCCTCCAAACACGGTCCCTCGCGCAGCGCGAGCAGCCCAGGTTCGTACGGGGCCGCCGCGGTTGTCGTGATCGTCGCCTCGGCGAGGACGCGCCGGCCGTGCAGCACGGCCGCCGCCGCCCACGCCGGATCGCCGCGCGCACCGCGGCCCGTCTGAAAGCGTGGGAACACAACGACGACGGCGCCGACCGCGAGCGAGCTGGATCGCGCCGTCCACGGCTCCGGAGTGGCTACGGCGAGCCCGCGCTGGACCTCGATCAATTCCGTGTCGAGCTTCGGCCACATGGGGTGTGATGAGTTAACCCCGCTATAGGTGCTTAAGCCATCACGGCCCCGCCCGGTGATCTAGGCTGGCCCGGGCGTAGACGATGGCGGACGAGCTCGAGCTACTCACGGTCGGCCGGATCAGCATCGACCTGTATTGCGATCAGGTCGGGGCCGACTGGCACGCGGCGCGGAGCTTCAGCAAGGCGGTCGGCGGCAGTCCGACCAACGTCGCGATCGCCGCCGCGCGTCTCGGACACCGGGCGGCGGTGTTCACCAAGGTGGGTGCCGACCCGTTCGGGGCGGTGGCCGTCGGGGAGCTGCGTGAGTTCGGCGTGGACACCCGGTTCGTGTCGGTCGAGCCCGGGACGGTCACGCCGCTGGCGTTCGCCGTGCTCGATCCGCCCGAGGATCCGCAGCTCCTGTTCCGACGCGATCCGCCGGTGCCGGACTTCCAGCTCAGGGCCGGTGAGGTCGACGCGGCGACGGTGCGCGAGGTGGCGATCCTGTGGATCAGCGGCGGCGCTCTGTCGCAGGAGCCGAGCGCCACGACCGCCCAGGGCATGCTCCAAATCCCCGCCCGGCGTCGCCACACCGTCCTTGACCTCGATTACCGCCCCAGCTTCTGGCGCTCGCGCGGGGACGCCTCGCACAGGATTGGGAGGGCGCTCAAGCAGGCCACGGTCGCGGTGGGCAACCGCGAGGAGTGCGCAGTCGCGGTCGGTTCGGACGACCCGCACGAGGCCGCGCGCCGACTTCGGGCAGAAGGCGTTGAGCTCGCGATCGTCAAGCTCGGCGGTGACGGGGTCCTGGTGTCGAGCGAGGAGGGCGAGCGGCTGATCGCGCCGCCGCCGATCCAGGTGCTGTGCGGCCTGGGGGCGGGGGACGCGTTCGGAGGGGCGCTGTGCCATGGCCTGCTGGGCGGTTGGCCACACGAGCGCACGGTTGCGTTCGCGAATGCGGCCGGCGGCATCGTCGCGTCGCGGCTGCTGTGCTCGCAGGCGATGCCCTACGAGCACGAGGTGACCGAGCTGCTGGAGGCCTCGCCGGCGTGAGCGCCGCCCGGCGGCGGATCGGCGTCGGGGTGATCGGCTTCGGCTGGCTCGGCCAGGCGCACACGCGCTCGCTGCTGCGGATACCGACCCTGTTCGAACGCCGCGGGTTCGACACGACCCTCGTCGCCTGCAGCGACGCCCTGCCGGACCGGCTCGATCAGGCGCGGGGCTCGTTCGGGTTCAGGCGCGCCTCCGCGGCGTGGGAGTCGGTGATTGAGGACCCTGAGGTCGAGGTCGTCTACATCGCCGCGCCGAACATGGTGCACGTGCAGCTGGTCGAGGCGGTCGCGCAGGCCGGGAAAGCAGTGTTCTGCGAGAAGCCGGTCGGTGGCACGCCCGAGCAGGTGGCGCGCGCGGCCGCCGCAGCGCGCAAAGCGGGCGTGATCAGCGGCGTTGGCTTCAACTACCGATGGGCTCCGCTCGTGCGCTACGCGGGCGAGCTCATCGAAGCCGGCGAGCTCGGCGAGATCACGAACTACCGCGGCCGGTTCTTCTCGATGTACGGGTCCAACCCGCTCGGCGTGAACTCGTGGCGCTTCCAGCTCGACCAGGCCGGCTACGGCGTGACGAGCGACCTGATGAGCCACTCCGTGGACCTGGCTCACATGCTGCTTGGTCCGATCACCAGAGTGTCGGGCACGCTCGAGACGTTCATCCGCTCGCGCCCCTCGCCGGGCGACGGCGCGAGCCACTACGGACGCGGCCGGCCGGAGGACCCGCAGACCGCGGTGACGAACGAGGACTACGCGGCCATGCTGTGTGAGTTCGCGTCGGGCTCGCGCGGGACGTTCGAGGCCAGTCGGACGCTCGTCGGGCCCGAAAGCGAGAACGCGTTCGACGTCTACGGCACGCGCGGCGCGGTCGGGTGGAACCTCGAGCGTCTGAACGAGCTGCGTCTGTATCGCGTGACCGAGGACCGGGGTTCGGGGTACACGACCGTGCGCGGCGGCGACCGCTTCGGCCATCAGGGCGCGTTCGTGCCCGGCAGCGGCAACGCGATCGGGTTCGAGGATCTGGTGACGATCGAGGACTACGAGTTCTGCTCGGCCTTTGCTGAGGACCGTCCGTACGAGCCGAGCTTCGAGGCGGCGCTCGCCTGGGCGAACGTGCAGGACGCGCTGTTGCGCTCGGCGCGGAGCGGGAGTTGGGAGGAGGTATTTTCGTGACAGGCGCCGCGCCGCTGGTAATCGGACTTGCGGCGTGGCGACCGTTGCGAGAAGGTCGTCCCGTGCGCATCGACGAGGTGGCAACATGACCCGGCTGACGGTGGCTCAGGCGCTGGTCCGCTTTCTGGCCGCGCAGGAGACCGAGCGCGACGGGCGCCGCGAGCGGCTGATCGCCGGCTGCTTCGGCATCTTCGGGCACGGCAACGTGGCCGGCCTCGGGCAGGCCCTCCACCAGTACCAGGAGGCCCTGCCCTTCCACCCGGCGCGCAACGAGCAGGGGATGGTGCATATCGCCGCCGGCTACGCGCGCCAGCGCAACCGCCTGGGTACGTTCGCGTGCACGACCTCGGTCGGGCCGGGCGCGACCAACATGATCACCGGCGCGGCGCTGGCCACGATCAACCGGTTACCCGTGCTGCTCCTGCCTGGCGACACGTTCGCCACCCGCACGCCGCATCCGGTGCTCCAGATGCTCGAGGCGCCGGGCGACGCCACCGTGTCGGTCAACGACTGCTTCCGTCCGGTGTCCCGCTTCTACGAGCGGGTACAGCGGCCCGAGCAACTGATCCCGGCGGCGCTCGAGGCGATGCGGGTGCTGAGCGATCCGGCCGAGACGGGCGCGGTCACGCTGGCGCTGCCCGAAGACGTGCAAGCCGAGGCGTTCGAGGTTCCCGACGCGTTTCTTGAGCCGCGCACCTGGACGATCTACCGCCAGCCGCCGGCGCCCGCGGCCCTGACGCGGACGGCCGAGCTCATCCGCCGCGCGCGCCGTCCGCTGATCGTGGCCGGCGGGGGCGTGATCTACAGCGAGGCCGTCGCGGCGCTGCGTGCGCTCGTCGACGCCAGCGGGATTCCCGTCGCCGAGACGATGGCCGGGCGCGGCGCGCTCGTGTCCGACCATCCGCTTAGTCTGGGACCGTTGGGGGCGACTGGCGGGACGGCGGGGAACCGGATCGCGCGCGAGGCGGATCTGGTGATCGGCGTCGGGACGCGTTGGGGCGACTTCACGACCGCGTCGCACTCCGCGTTCCAGGACCCACACGTGCGCTTCGTCAACGTCAATGTGGCCGCCTTTGACGCCGGCAAGCAGAGCGGGCTGCCGGTGGTAGGCGACGCGCGGGTGGTGCTCGAGCAGCTTCGCGACGTGCTGGCCGGGTGGCGTGTGGAGCACGGATGGGAGCAGCGAGCTCGTGATGAGGCGGTGGCGTGGGGGGACGAGGTGGCCCGCGTCGTGTCGCTCTCGCCCGATGGAAATGATTTGGACCCGCCCACCCACCCCGGCCGGCTCCCGACCCAGGCTCAAATCATCAAAGAAATCAACGACGCGGCCGGCGAGACCGGCGTGGTCGTGTGCGCGGCGGGCTCGGCCCCCGGCGACCTGCACAAGCTGTGGCGCGCGCGGGACCCCGCGGGGAAGTCGTACCACGTGGAATACGGCTACTCGTGCATGGGCTACGAGATCCCGGGCGGGATCGGGGTCAAGCTGGCCGCACCTGAGCGCGAGGTGTACGTCCTGATCGGCGACGGCTCATACCTGATGCTCCCGGGCGAGCTTGTCACCGCGGTGGCGCAGCGCGTCCCGATCGTTGTCGTGCTCGTCGACAACCACGGGTACGCGTCGATCGGTGCGCTGTCGCGGTCGGTCGGATCGTCCGGCTTCGGCACGCTCTATCGCTTCTCCGAAAACGGCTCGGTCCCGCTCGACCCGGCGTCGACCGACGTGCTCCCCATCGACCTGGCCGCCAACGCCGAGAGCCTTGGGGCGTGGGTGATCCGGACGCGGACGATCGAGGAGCTGCGTGACGGGCTCGCGGGCGCCCGAGGCGCGGCCGGTCCGGTGGTGATCCACATCGAGGCCGACCGCTACCAGGGCGTGCCGAGCTACGAGAGCTGGTGGGACGTCCCCGTGGCCGAGGTGTCCGAGGAGGAAACCGTGCGCGCGGCGCGCGAGGCCTACGAGCGAGACCACGCCCACCAGCGCCAGTATCTACGCTCCGCGGATGACTGAGCTCCTCATCTCCGGGGCCTCGACCCCTTCTGAAGTGGACGGCACCATCCTGACCGTGACCCCCGAGTCCGCGGGATGGGAGCGCGTCGGGTTCGAGGTCCTGCTCCTACCCGCTGCCGGGACCGCTGAACGACTCTGCGGTCCCCGCGAGCTGTGCATCGTGGTGATCTCCGGCGTCGTGCACGTGGCCTCCGAGCACGGCGAATGGTTCGACCTGGGCGGTCGTCCCGACCCGTGGTCGGGGCCGCCCGACGCCGCCTACCTGCCCCCGGAGTCGCACGTTGACCTACGCGCCGCAGACGACGGCGCCGAGATTGCCCTGTGCTGGGGGCCGGCGCACAAGGGCGGCGCCGACCCGCGCGTGCTGCCCGGCGCCGCGGTCGAGGTCGAGACGCGCGGGCGTGGCGAATTTGAACGCACCGTCCACCCGATCCTGATGGACGACCAGGGGGCGGAGTCGCTACTGGTAGTGGAGGTGCTGACGCCGGCCGGGCACTGGTCGAGCTTCCCGCCCCATAAGCACGACCACGACGATCCCCCGAAGCAGTCGCACCTGGAGGAGATCTACTACCACCGGATCAAGCCCGACCGTGGGTTCGGCCTCCAGCGCGTGTACGCGCACGACTCCGCGCTGGACGAGACGATGGCCTTCCGCGACCGCGACTGCGTACTCGTCCCGCGTGGCTACCACACCGTCTCCGCGCCTCCCGGCTACGACCTCTACTACCTGAACGTGATGGCGGGACCCAGTCGCTTCTGGGCCTTCGTCAACGACCCCGACCACGAATGGATCCTTGATGGCAGTCACCGCAACCCGTCTTCTTGACAACTACATCGATGGCGAGTGGACGCCCGCGCAGGCCGCGATCGGCGAGCTCGATGTCGTCAACCCGGCCAACGGCGAGGTGCTCGCGCGCGTGCCCCTGTGCGGCGCCTCGGACCTGGACATCGCGGTGCGCGCCGCGCGCGAGGCGCTGCCCGAGTGGCGGGCGGTGTCGACGATCGCCCGGGCCCGCAAGCTGTTTGAGTTGCGCGAGCGGCTGATGGCGCGCCAGGAGGACATGGCCCGCTCGGTCACGACCGAGATGGGCAAGACGATCGTCGACGCGCGCGCCGAGGTGGCGCGGATGGTCGAGATGGTCGAGGCCGCGACCGCGATTCCGACCACGATGCAGGGCCGGATCCTGGAGGACGTCGCGCGCAACATCGACGCCGAGACGGTCCGCCAGCCGGTCGGGGTCTGCGCGGCGATCGTGCCGTTCAACTTCCCGGCGATGGTGCCGTTCTGGTTCTTGCCGTTCGCGATCGCGTGCGGGAACACATTTGTTTTGAAGCCGTCGGAGCAGGTCCCCTTGACGCAGCAGATCGCGTTTGAGGAGTTGCATGCTCTGGGGCTGCCGCCGGGCGTCGTGAACCTGGTGAACGGCGGGCGCGAGGTGGTCGAAGGGATCCTGGAGCACCCCGGGATCGACGCGGTGTCGTTCGTCGGCTCGGCGCCGGTCGCGCGAATCGTCTACGAGGGTGCGGCCAAGGCCGGCAAGCGGGTGCAGGCACTCGGCGGAGCCAAGAACCACATGGTGGTGATGCCGGACGCGGTGATCGACAAGACGGTCGAGGGGATCATCGGGTCGGCGTTTGGCGCCGCGGGCCAGCGGTGCATGGCGGGCTCGGTGGTGGTGACCGTCGGCGACGCGCACGAGCAGCTGATGGGCCCGCTGGTCGAGGCGTCACGCGCGCTGCGGGTGGGCGACGGCCTTGAGGAGTCGAGCGACGTCGGCCCGGTCATCTCGTGCGCCGCGCGCGACCGCATCCGCGAGTGGATCGAGCGGGGCGAGGCCGCCGGGGCGAAGGTGGTCCTTGACGGACGGGGTGCTGACGGGGCGGATCCGAACGGGTCGTATGTCGGGCCGACGATCCTGGACGACGTGACGCCGGAGATGGACATCGCGCAGGAGGAGGTCTTCGGACCGGTCGTGTGCGTGATCAGCGCTCCCACCCTGGATGAGGCGATCGGGATCGTGAACTCGAGCCGGTTCGGGAACGGCACCTCGATCTTCACCGAGTCGGGCGCGTCGGTCCGGCGCTATCGCCACGAGGTTCAGGCCGGGATGGTCGGGGTCAACATCGGCGTGGCCGCGCCGGTCGCGTTCTTCCCGTTCAGTGGCTGGAAGGACTCGTTCCTCGGCGACCTGCACGCACACGGCACCGACGCGGTCGAGTTCTACACGCGCAAGAAGACCGTCACCAGCCGCTGGTTCTCGAGCGGGCAGGGGAGCGGCGTCTACTTCGTGGAGCGCTGAGCGTCCGCGAGGGCGCTGGGCGCTAACGCCGCCGCGCCCCGGTCGTGACCGGGGCGCGGCTGGCTGATGTTTGTTTCGGGACTCGGCTCACTCGTCTGTGACGGCGCGTCGGGCCCCGCCTCATCGTCTTCCGTGCTGATAACCGAACGGAATCCGCCACACACCCCGGCCGTGGGTGGCGGCGTACAGGTAGCCGTCGGGACCGATCGAGATGTTGTTCATCGAGGAGTTCGGAAGGCCGGTGCCGAGACGAGACCAGCGCGTCCAGGTCCCCTGCTCGGCTCGGGCCGTGTACGCCCCGCTGTCGGTGGCGAGCGCGAGCCGGCCGTCGAGCTCGACCAGGTTGTCGGAGGCGATGTCCGGGAGATTCCCGGAGATGTCGATCCATGACCGGCCACCGTTCTCGGTCTCGAACATGTGGCGGACGCCGCCGCCCGGGACCCACCGGCGCGAGTAGCCGTTGAACACCGCCCAGGCCCGGGCCGGGTCGTTGGGATCGACGGTGATGCCGTAACTCCAAGATGGGAGGTTTCTTATGTGACCCGCGGTCGGCCCGGAGCCGGGTCGCAGCCGGTCCCAGGGCCCGAAACCGCGCAGGCCGTAACGTGCCTTGCTCAGACCGCGATCAGGAGATGGCCGAACCGATGATCAAGCTCACCCTCGTAGGCGGCCCGACCGCCGTGCTCGAGTACGCCGGACTGCGCTGGCTCATCGACCCTTCGCTGTCGCCGCCGGGCGAGTACGCCGGGGGGCTGGTCAAGACCACCGGGCCGGCGATCGAGCCCGACGCGCTCGAGCCGATCGACGTCGTGCTGGTCTCGCATGAGCATCACAGCGACAACCTCGATCCCGCCGGACGAGCGTTCCTGCCCCGAGCGGGCCGGGTGCTCACCACCGTGCAGGGGGCCGAGCGCCTGGGCGGGAACGCGATCGGTCTGGAGCCGTGGTCGTCGGTGGAGGTGGACCAAGTCAACGTCTCCGCGGTCCCGGCCCAGCACGGACCCGACGGCACCGATCACATCACGGGGCCGGTGATTGGGTTCATCCTTAAGGCCGACGGCGAGGACACTGTGTACGTGTCCGGCGACAACGCATCGCTCGACGTGGTGCGGGCGATCGCCGAGCGGGTCGGCGAGATCGACGTCGCGGTCCTGTTCGCCGGGGCGGTCCAGCTGGCACATCGCTTCGACGGCGCGTACCTGACGCTGTCGAGCGACCGGGCGGTCGAGGCGACCAAGCTGCTCGGTGCGCGCGCTGCCCTTCCGGTGCACTTCGAAGGGTGGACGCACTTCACCCAGGGCGCCCCCGAGCTGCGCGCGGCGTTCGCCGGCAACGGGGTCGCCGATCGCCTCGTGCTGGCCGAGCGCGGCGAAACCGTAACCGCGTGAAGTCTTGACATGAGCGCCTGACGGCGCGGGTGCGGATGTCCGGGCGGACCCGACAGCGGCCGGCTTCCGCCTGTCCCCGTGCAGATCCTATTAATCGGTTGACTGCGGCGCGGGGACTGACACACTTTCAAGCGGAGGCGGACCCGCGACCTCAGGAGCTGGAAGTGACCGATGTGTTCTCGCAGTACGTGAAGTTGCTCGATGAGATCGAGCAGATTCCAACCGTGGCCCGCGAGTCGCGGTCGCTCACGAGCGCCCAGCGCGCCGAGGTGGTGGCGGGCGTGGTGGAGCTGGTCCGCGAACGCGTGCTTCCGCAGTCAGAGCGCGACCGCGCCGGTCGCCAGGCGCTGCTCGACGACGGGGGCGGCATGGTGAGCGTTGCCGCGGTGACGGATGCGATGCTCGGGTCGGCGGACCACGATGCGATCCTCGCGCCGCTCGACGAGCTGGCGCAGGTGAATCCGTCGGACGTTGTGCGCGTGCAGCGGCTTCTTTACCGAGTCCATGCGGCGATCGCCGGCCATTTCAGCGAGGCCGAGTTGATGCTGGCCTCGATGGGGGATGACGCCGACCTGGTGCAGCGCCCGCCGCGAATCACCGGCGGACGATTCGCCGAGCGCGAGTACGCCGGCGCGTCGCGTTGGTTTGGCTGACGCGTCGCCGACCACTCACAGCTTCCTCGCCGGCGACGGTCTCACACTCGCCTATCACGAGCTCGGGAACGGCCGTCCGGTCGTCCTGTTTCACGGCTACACCATGCCCGCCAATGACACGTGGGTCAAGACGGGTATCGCCGGGCGGCTCGTCGCGAACGGGCGGCGCGTGATCATGCCCGACATGCGCGGTCACGGAGCCAGCTCGAAGCCGCGCGATCCCGGGGCCTATCCCGCCGATGCCCTCACCGACGACGGGCTGGCGCTGATAGCGGAGCTCGGGCTCGGCGACTACGACCTGGGTGGCTATTCGCTGGGGGCGCGCGTCGCGGCGAGGATGCTTGCGCTCGGAGCGACGCCCGGACGGGCGGTGCTGGGCGGGACCGGCCTCGACCCGATCGTCCACGCCGCCGGGCGCGGCGGTGTCTATCGGCGGCTGCTCAGTCAAATGGAATGGGCGGCGGCGCCTGGCGGCGGCGCCTTAGCTCGAGGATCAGGCGGGCGTGTCCGACGCCGGTCACCGCCCCCAAACGAGCGGCCATCTCCTGTACGACGAACAGGACGGGAGCGATCAGCACCAGCACCCACAGCAGCCGGGTTCCGTAGCCGTGGCCGGCCTGGCCGAACACGGTCATGGTCCCGGCGTCGTTGTCCGCCGCCATCACGATCAACCCTGGGCCGGCGACCGCCAGCAAGGTCATCAACCGGCGGTGAAGGCTGCGGCGGGGAGCCGTGTCGTTGGACCGGAGCGTGCCGATCGCGCCCTCGATGTCGCCCAGGTGGGCGCGGTCCAGCGCGGCTCGACGGTCCGCGGGCGGGGCGATCGAGGGGACCGTCGAGGCCATCAGCCCGCGCGGTCCAGGCGTCGGCGTTTCTTCTTGGCCCCGGCCGCCCCGTCGAGCTCGAGCATGTGGCGCTGAGCGTGATCGAGCAGCGCGCCGATGTGCTCGTCACGCAGGCCGTACAGCCGCTCGCGCCCCCTGCGCTCGACGCTCACGACGGCGTGGTCGCGCAGTACCCGGAGCTGGTGGGAGACGGCCGATTGCTCCATCCCGACCTCCGCGATGATCTCCGACACCGACCGGGGGCCGTCACGCAAGGCGGCTAGTATGAGCAGCCGGCTGGGCGTCGCCAGCGCGAACATCGTGTCGGCGAGCCGCTCGGCGGCGTCTCGCGAAAGCGGGGGAGAGCCCTTGGTGGCACCCGGATCGGACGGGGTCATCGTGGCGGTGGAGGCAGGATTGAGGCCGGCACCGCCGTATCATATGTTGAGCCGTTCATATGAGTGTCAGATCCCCGTCCTTTCCACCGCCGACTGAGTCGCATGCCCCCCGCCGGCGGTGGTTCCCGACGTCGGTGAAGCTGGCGTTGGGGTGCCTGGTGGTGTTGCTTGCGAGCGCGGGCGCGACGGCGGTGTTCGTCCTCGAGCAGGTTCATACCGTGGTGCAGGACCTCAAGGTCAGCGTGCCCCTCAAGGTCAGCCGCAAGGCCCTGGCGCACGACTACTACGGGGGTCCCGAGACGCTGCTGTTCGTCGGGGACGACACCCGCTCGGTGTTCAAGTACTACAACGCCTTCGTTCCCAACCTGGCCAACGAGATGCTGCTCGTCCGGATCGACCCGAGCAAGCCGTATATCTCGATGCTGTCGCTGCCGCGAGAGCTGTGGGTCCCCATTACCGAGCCGAACGGCGTGACGATCACGAACCGCCTCAATTCGGCCTACACGTACGGGACGACAACGCTGCTGGAGACGATCAAGCAGGTCACGGGGCTGTCCGTCAACCACGTGATCGCGACCACATTCACCCAGTTCGAGCACGCGATCAACGCGCTCGGTTGCGTCTACGACACGATCGACGAGCGCTATTACAACCTCAACAACGGCACCCCGGGGACCGACTACCAGAGCATCAATCTCCAGCCTGGCTACCAGTGCCTGACCGGCAGCCAAGCTGAGCAGTTCGTTTCCTTCCGCCATACGGACACCTCGCAGATCCGCGATGCTCGTGACCAGAGCCTTCTACTCGCCGTCAAGAAGCAGTACGGCCCGCAGCTGGCCGGCAATATCGGGAAGTTCGAGCAGATCTTCGGCCAGACCGTCCAGACCGACCCGGGGCTGCGCAGCCAGACCGAGATCCTGAACCTGGCCAATCTGCTGATCACCGCCGCCGGCCTGCGCGTGCGCCAGGTTCCCTTCCAGACCAGCCCGCTCCCGAGCGGCGACCTGACGGCGTCCCCGCAGCAGATCCAGCAGAGCGTGAACAGCTTCCTCAACGGGGGGTCGGCGCCGCCCACCCGGCGGACCGCGGCGGTCGCACACCAGGTCGGGCACCGTGGGGCGCTCGCGCACCTACCACTGACGCCAACGCTGGCCGCGAACGTAGCCGCCGAGAAGGCGGCCACGGCCGGGATCCCGTTCACCGCCGAGTTTCCGACCGTGCAGGACATGTCCGGAAGCGGCGCGTACACCGTCGCCCCGCAGTGCACGACCGAGACGCAGGTCTGTATCCGCGACTACCTGATCCACGCGCCCGGCGGGAAGGCGTACCCGATCTACACCGAGGTCTTCTCGAACGGACAGCTCGGCCAGTTCTACGACGTCCAGGGCACGACCTGGGTCACCGCGCCGCTGTTCACCGACCCGAATCAGACGGTGCACGTCGGCAAACGCACCTACTACCTGTATTACGACGGCTCCCAGCTCTCGACGGTGGCGTGGCAGGAGTACGGCGCCATGTATTGGGTCCACAACACGCTGACGGACGCGGTCGGCAACGGCGAGTTGCTGGCCATCGCCGAGCAGACCACGCCGATCTCGGGTGTGGTGAGCGTCGGCGGGGCCTCGCACGGCAAGAAAGACGGCAAGGCGACGCCGAACCTGCATGCCGTCGCGGTGCCGATCCTGACCACGCCCACGTCGAAGCTCTCTACGGTTGAGACGGTCGGGTCGATCGGCGGACTGGTGGCGCTCGCGGCGCTGCCCCTGCTGCTGTTCGGAGTCGTGCGCCGCCGGCGCCAGCTCCGTCGGCTGCGAGCCGAGTTGCGCGACCTCGACGACCGCCAGGCCTACCTGTTGGCGGCGACGGCGGAAACCCGCGACTCGTGGGCCGAGATCGTCGGGCCGCGGCCCTCGCGCCCACCGGTCTATCCGCCCCCGGGCGCGCCGAGGCGCCGGCCCCAAGGACCGCCCGTGTACCCGCCGCCCGCGCACTCGCGTCCGGTCCCGCCCGTCTACCCGCCTGCGGGTGTTGCCGCCCCCCCGCCCGTGGCCACCCGGCCGCTCGTCGCCGCCGGGACGCCCGCGAACGGGAATTCAGGCCCGCCCGCCCACCCGCCCGCACATGAGCCCACCGGGACCCCGCCGCCGGCGACGGCCGCCGCCCGCCGACGGATACGGGTCTAAGCGGTCATCTAGCGCCGCGGGCGGCGCGGTCCCGACCGGGAAGCGCGCGAGGAGATCAGCGCCTCGATCCCGTCGAGGATGCGCTCGAGGCCGAAGCCGAACTCCTTCTCGGGCGGGTCGGCCCGGTCGAACACCCCCGCCTCGAGCAGTGCGTGAAGCGCGGGGAAGCGATCGGAATCGGTCAGCGTCGCGAGCAGCCGGGAGTAGCCCATCATCTGCTCGTCTGAGATGAACCCCGCGGCCATCAGCTCGGCCGTCAACGTGGCCTCGTTGCGGACGTAGCCGCTCAGTAGCAGGAGGACCGAGGCCTTCTCGTCCTCCGCCAGGCCCGTGCCGCGCAGGGCCCACAGCACGCTCTCCATCCAAGCCACCTGATTTGGCGTCGTCGGTGGCCCGGCGATCGGTACGCGTACGGCCCACGGATGGCGGCGGATCCGCTCGTGCTGGCTCCACGCCCAGCGAGACAGAGCGTCGCGCCAGCCCTCCTCGGGCGCGGTCGGAGGCGGCGGTCCGATCGCGGCATCGACCATCAGCATGAGGAGCTCATCCTTGGCGTTCACGTACCGATAGAGCGACATCGTCGAGGTGCCGAGCTCCTGGGCGACGCGGGCCATGGACACGTCCGCGAGGCCCTCGCTCGAGGCCACGCGCACCCCGGCTTCGACGATCCGCTCGAGGCTGAGGCCGGGCTTGGGGCCGCGGCTTGGACGGTTGCGCCGGCCCCAGGCGGCCGCAACGCTGGCCGGGATCGGGGGCTCCGCTTGACTTTCCACGATAACCGTGTATAGCATACGCAGTTATGCGTACGAAATACACAATAAATCGGATGGAGGCTGACGCCATGGAGGGTGAGATCGGTTGCGGCGGCTCGCCGTCGTCGCACGCCCCGGTCGGCGAGGAGCTGGCGGTGGACGCAACGGGACTCGAGAAGTCCTACGGCGGGATGCAGGTGCTGTGCGGGATCGACCTGAGGCTGCCGCGCGGTCGCGTGCTCGCGCTGCTCGGGCCGAACGGCGCCGGGAAGACGACGTCGGTCAGGATCCTCTCGACCTTGACCCGGCCCGACGCGGGTACCGCGCGCGTGGCCGGGTTCGACGTGGTCAGCGAGCGCGCGCACGTCTGCCGGCGGATCAGCCTGACCGGTCAATACGCCGCGGTGGACGAGCTCCAGACCGGGGAGGAGAACCTGCGCATGGTCGGACGGCTGCGTGGCCTTGGTCGCGCGCAGGCGGCCACGCGAGCCGGTGAGCTGCTCGAGCGATTCGACCTGGTGGACGCTGCGCGCCGGCGGGTCGGCACCTACTCCGGCGGCATGCGCCGGCGCCTGGATTTGGCGATGAGCCTCGTTACCGAGCCGGAGGTCCTGTTCCTGGACGAGCCCACCACGGGCCTTGACCCTCGCAGCCGACAGGTCATGTGGCAGGTCGTGGGCGAGTTGGCGCAGCGCGAGGTCAGCGTGTTCCTGACCACCCAGTACCTCGAGGAGGCCGACCGGGTGGCCGATCACATCGTGATGCTCGACCGGGGCCGGATCGTCGCGCAAGGCACGGCGGCCGAGCTCAAGCGCCGAGTCGCCGAGCAGAGGCTGGTGCTCACGCTCGCCGATACGGACGCCCTCGCCGAGGTTGCGCGGGCGCTCGTGGACCGGACGATCGAGGTCGACCAGAGCGAGCTAACGATCGTCGCGCGGTGCGGGGGCAATGCCAGGCAGGTCCGGGCGCTGCTCGACGAGATCGATCCGCACCGAGCGGCCATCGACGACTTCGCCATTCGCGACGCCACCCTCGACGACGTCTTTCTGGAGCTGACCAATGACTGAATCACTGATCCTCACCGCCCGCTGCCTGCGCCTTTCGCGCCGGCAGGTGGATGCGCTGCTCACGGCGCTGTTGCTGCCAGTGCTGCTGATGGTCCTGTTCGTCGAGTTGTTCGGCGGGGCGATCCGCACCGGCACCGGCACCAGCTACGCCAGCTATGTCGTGCCGGGGGTGCTGCTCCTGTGCGCGGCCTTCAGCTCTGGGTTGACCGCGGTGGCGGTCTGCCAGGACGTGACCGGTGGCTGCATCGACCGGCTGCGCTCGATGAACGTGCGCGGGGCAGCGCTGGTGTCCGGTCACGTCGCGGCCAGCGTGGCGCGCAACTTCGCCTCCGGCGTGCTGGTGGTGGCCGTGGCGCTGTCGCTCGGCTTCCATCCCCACGCCGGCGCGCTTCAGTGGCTCGAGGCCGTAGGCGTGCTGTTCGCCTTCATCCTCGCGATCTCATGGATGTCGGCCGCGATCGGATTGCTTGCGCGCTCGCCGGAGGCGGCCAACGGCTTCACCTTCATGATCATGTTCCTGCCCTATGCGTCGAGTGCCTTCGTGCCGGTGGCCACGATGCCGGTATGGCTCCGGGGGTTCGCCGGCCATCAGCCGATCACCCCGATCACCCAGACCCTGCGTGGCCTGCTGCTCGGCACTCCGGTCGGCTCGAACGCGTGGGTGGCGCTGGCCTGGTGCGCGGGGATCCTGATCGTCTCGATCGCGGCCTCGGGCGCGCTGTTTGCTCGGCGGGCGAGGTGATCGACCATCGCGCGCCTCGGGGCACTAGAGCGGGATGACCGGGCTGTGCCGCAGACGCTTGCCTTTGCGGTCGACGGGGACCACGGACACGAACCGCGGCTGGTGCTTGAGCGGTATGACCGTCTCGAACCCGTGACGTCTGGCGATGCCCAGCGGGCGTAGGTGGTGCTGTTCGGATCCGGCGTTGACTTCCCAGCCGGCGACGTCGGTGGCGCCGTTCCAGCTTGCGTAGAGGACGGGTGCTCCGCTCTGCTTGTCTCGTCCCGCGGCGACGGCCGGGGCGTGATGGGGGGCGGCCGTCCACGGAAGCCGAAGCCCACGGTAGGAATACATGCCCTCGGGAAGCGATGCGCCGTACAGGAGAGCGCCGCCGGCGGTGAACTCGCTGGTTAGCGATTCGACGCCCCAGCCGACCACCACATTGCCCGACGGGAGGATCTGGACGGAACCCATCGCCCCCGGGCGCAGCCGGTCGGCGGTCGTGTAGGCGTGGCGGACCGTCGCCGTCCGGCGTGACTCGTCGACGGCGAGTTCCAGTCCACGCGCCTGCGGCTCGGTCTTGAGCGGGCCGTTGGTGCCGTTGTCGAACACGGTCAGCACCTGGTCGGAGACCTGGACCGCGTCGTGTTGCCAGGCAAACTGCGCACCCGGGCCCATCTGAAAGCCGCTCCGCTCGCCGCCGAGCGTCCAGATCACATTGCCGGTGCCGCGGTCGAGCTTGTAGACCGCCCAGGTGTGGCGCGCCGATACGAACAGGCTCCCGTCCGACAGGGGTTGGATGGAGTTGATGTGCAGGTAGTCGTACGGCGCCGCCATCGGCTCCTTGGTAGCGCTCACGGGTATGTGCTGGAGGCCGTGCCACTCGAACAGCAATCGCCCGCTGGCGATGTCGACCTCCTGGATGATCGACCCGAGGACCTGGTCGCTCTTCGGGCCGTCGAGCGAGGAAAGATCCATGGCGATGCTCTCGGGATAGCACGTGAACAGGGCCGTCCCCTGCGGGGTCAGCGTCAAGGCGTGCAGGTCCATCGAACGGCCGCCCGCGGCCCGCACTCGCGCGACCTCCCGGTAGCCGCGGTCGACCAGGACGGCCTCGCCCTGTCCGTAGCCCGATTGCAGGATCTTCCCCTCCCACCAGACCAGGACCGGTTCGCCTCGATACTCGGAAGCGGTGAAGTTCGTCACCTGGAGGCCCGGCGGCAGCGGTCTGAACCAGACCGGCGTCCCGGCTCGGTCCACGATCAGGGGCCCATACTGCGTTGATCCGGTCGCGAGGGAGACCGGTCCCGGTCCTAAGAACAGGAACTCCGGGTCGAAGGGCGCCACGCGCTGCGCCGCCGCCGCGTGGGCGGCAGCGTCGTCGGTACTCGCGGCGAATGTGGTCGTCACCGTCGGCGGGCGCAGGTTTGGCTGTGAGTGGAAGGCATGTGCGCTGCCCTCGGTGTTGACGGCAAACGAGCTCATCCCGAGCAGCGGCACGGCCTTTGACCGGTGCGTGAGCTCGGTGGCGGCGACGCCGGCAAGGGCAAGCGTCGCCAGGCCCCCCGCTCCTAACAGCTGGCGCCTGGTCACGCCCTCGCGGGGCGGGGGTTCAGAGACGGCCACAGGCGAAAGGTCGCGCGTTCACAACAAAGTATTTTCTTACCGATGCGGACATAAGCCCAGCGTCAGGGGGCCGCGGGGGCGTAAGCGCCTACGGGCGCAGCGGGGGATCGCGCCGTGCCACCGGGGTGGCGTTCACGATCGACGTGGTGGTCTCGCCGTAGAGCAGGAAGCGGTCGAGCACGGTGGGGAGCTCCTCGATCGAGCCCAGGTGGAGCTTGATATAGAAGCAGTCCTCGCCGGTGATCCGCAGGCACTCGACGACCTCGGGAATCTCGACCGCGAGCTCGGCGACCTTGCTGAGCTGGCGGATCGCCGGCTTGACCCGGACGATTGCCGTGAGGGGGTAGCCGAGCGCACGGGGGTCGATCTCGGCGCGGTAGCCGGTGATGACTCCCGTTTCCTCCAGGCGCCGGACGCGTTCGGTCACCGCTGGGGCACTGAGGCTGACTCGCCGGCCAAGCTCCGCGAACGAAATGCGCCCGTCAACGGCCAAAGCGCCAATGATTTGCCGGTCAGTAGCGTCAAGCAGTGATTCTTTCATAGGCTAAACGATGTTAGCGCCTTCGATTGGCCATGTGCGAGAACGGCGGTCGTGAGCACAATCGGACCATGCGCTCGAGGACTTTCCCGCCACAGGCCTACTTCGCCGGCAGCGCGGTCTTCCACTACGTGGGCCCGGCGTTCGCCGTGCTGCTGTTCGCCCGCGTCGCGCCGGCCGGGGTGGCCTGGCTTCGGATCGTGAGCGCCGCGATCGTGTTCGCCGCTTGGCGCCGGCCGTGGCGGGCGCTGCGGGCGGCCGACCGAGGGACGATCCGACTGGTCATTGCGCTTGGTGTCGTGCTGGCCGTGATGAACGTCTGCTTCTACGAGGCGATCGCGCGGCTGCCGCTCGGCACCGTCTCCGCGATCGAGTTTCTCCCGGTGATCCTGCTCGCGGCGGTTGGCCTGCGCTCGGCGCGCAACTACGCGGCGCTAGGACTCGCCGTGGCCGGGGTGTACGTGCTGACGCGCGTCCAGCTGCGGGGCGTCGCCCTCGGCTTCGGTCTGGCCTTCGCGAACGCGGCGTGCTTCGCGCTGTACATCGTGCTCGCCCACCGCATCTCGCGTGCGGCCACTAAGGCGCCGCCGTCAGGCGCCGCCGACCATTCCCATCTTCGCGGCATCGACGGCCTCGGCGCCGCGATGCTGATCGCCGCGGTCGCCATCACGCCGCTCGGCGGCCCGGTGGTCGCGCCTCATCTGCTCGATCCGGTCGCGGTCGCCGCCGGCATCGGGGTCGGGATCAGCTCGTCGGTGATCCCGTACGTGTGCGACCAGCTGGCCATGGCGCGACTGCGCCGCGAGACCTACTCGCTGATGGTGTCGCTACTGCCCGCCACCGCGACGGTGGTGGGGCTCGTGGTGCTCGGACAGGTTCCGACCGTACGGGAGCTCGCCGGCGTATGCCTGGTCGTGGCCGCGGTCGCGGTCCACAACGACGTAGCTACAGCGGACGCCGCACCCCGACCTCGTCCAGGTGACGAAGCAGGTCGAGCGGGTCTTCGTATACCCGGTACGCGCCCGAGTAGATGAGCTCCTCGCGGCCGTAGCCGCCGGACAGGAACCCGACCCCGAGTGCCCGCGCGCGCCGCGCCGCGAGCAGGTCCCAGACGCTGTCGCCGACCACGATGCTGTCACGGATGTCGACGCCGAGGCGCTCGGCCGCGGTCAGGAAAAGGTCCGGGTCGGGCTTGGCGTAGCGGACCTGGTCGCGGGTGATGAACACGGTGTCGTCGGGCAGCTGGAGCATCTCGCGCGCGAGATTCGCGTAGCGTTCCACGCCGCTGGTGGCGATCGCCCACGGGACTCCGTTCTCGGTCAGCGTCGACAGGAGCTCGGTGGCGCCGGGCAGGGGCTGCACGGTGTCGTAGTGGCGGATAAAGGCGTCCTGGTGGAGCTTGGGCAGCTCGCGCAGCGTTTCGGGATCGAGCGGCGTCTCGAGCTCGCGCGCGAGCGCGGACACGAACAGGCCGCCGCTCATGCCGATCCGGCGATGGATCTTCCACACCGACAGGTTGATTCCCAAACCCGCCAGCGCCTCTCGCCAGCCGAGCACGTGCTGGTAGACGCTGTCGATCAAAGTTCCGTCGAGGTCAAACAGGAAGGAAGGGTGGCTCCGGCTTTCGATCGTCATGTTCGGCATGATGACGTGATGATCACCGCGGAGGGCCTGGCGGCGCGACTGGACGGGCTGGCCGATATCGGGATTCGCCCGGACGGCGTGTGGCGGCTGGCGTGGACCGAGGAGGACGCCGCCGCGCGAGGCTGGTTCGCCGAGCAGGCGGCCGGGACGGGTCTGCGCGTGGCGCGCGACCCGGCCGGGAATCTGTGGGCGTGCCCCGACGCCGAGGCCCCCTGGTGGGCGGTCGGGTCCCATCTGGACAGCGTGCGCGGGGGCGGTCGGTTCGACGGTCCGCTTGGCGTGGCGTGCGGGTTCGAGCTCGCGGCCGATGCGGCGGGAGCGGTGGCGGTGCTGTCGCTGGCCGACGAGGAGGGCGCGCGGTTTAACACACCCACGTTCGGGAGCAAGGCGCTCGCGGGGCGGCTCGATCTCGCGACCGTGCTCGAGCGCTCCGACGACGACGGTGTGTCGCTGGGCGAGGCAATGGCGGCCGCCGGCGTCGACCCCTCGGGGGTGGCGCAGGCGGCGGGCTGGGTGCGCCAGCTGGCCGGCTTCCTCGAGATCCACATCGATCAGACGACCGAGCTCGCCCGGGCCGGCGAGCCGGTCGGCGTGGTCACCTCATTGGCAGCGCGCACACGCCTGGAGGTCGTGCTACGGGGCCGTGCCGATCATGCCGGGACGACGCCGCGAGCCGAGCGTCGGGACGCGCTGGCGGCGGCGGCTCGGCTGATCGTGGGCGCGGAGGACCTGGCCGGCGACCCCAGTTCGCTCGATGGGGATCACGGTCCGCTCACGGTCACCGCATCAAGAATCATCGCCAAACCCAACGCGCCAACGACGATCGCCGCGGAGGTGCGCCTGTGGATCGACGCGCGGGCGCCCAGCTTCGCGACGATCGACGCGTGGCGGGCGTGCCTGGAGTCGCTGGTGGTGGATCTACAGCAGCGGTCCGGGGTTCAGATCGACGTGTCGGTGGCGTCGCGCTCCGATCCGCGCGAGTTCTCGGGCGAGCTGCGGGCCGCGCTGTTGCGCGCGAGCGAGGAGATCCTCGGTCACGTCGCGCCCGAGCTGGTGTGCTTCGCTGGCCACGACGCCGGGGTGCTGGCCGAGCGCGTGCCGGCCGCGATGCTGCTGGTCCGCAATCCGACGGGGATCAGTCACTCGCCGCAGGAAGCGGTGTCGCTCGACGATGCCGCAGTCGGCACGCGGGTCCTCGAGCGGGCGCTGGAGCTCCTGTCATGAGCGCGGGGGCCGAATTCGGCGATCCGGGGGCACGGGCGACGATCCCGGCCATGCCCAATGCGCACTCGCACGCGTTCCAACGCGCGCTGCGTGGACGCGCCGAGCGTCCTGGGGGCGCTGAGAAGGACGACTTCTGGACCTGGCGGACCGAGATGTTCCGGTTGGCCGAGGCGCTCGACCCGACCACGATGCGCCTTCTCGCGTTCGAGACATATTCGGAGATGCGCGGCGCCGGCTATGGGGTCGTGGGCGAGTTTCACTACGTGCACCACCAGCCGGACGGCACCCCGTATGCCGAGCCCAACGCGATGGCGTTCGCCGTCGCCGAGGCCGCGGTCGAGGCCCGGCTGCCGATCGTGCTTCTACCCGCCGCCTATCACCGCGGCGGCTGGTCTGATGGCTCGGAGCTGCCCCCGGCGTCCGGTCAGCGCCGCTTCTGCGACCCGGACGTTTCCGTGTTTCTGGAGCGTGTGGAGGCGCTGCGGTCCTGGGCAGCGGGCGTGCCCGGGCTCGAGGTCGGGGTCGCCGCCCACAGCGTGCGCGCGGTCCCGCGCGGGTGGCTCGAGGAGATCGCGGCGTATTCGGAGGCGCATGGCGTGGTCCGCCACGTCCATGCCTGCGAGCAGCGGCGCGAGCTCGAGGAGTGCCAGGCCGAGCACGGCTGCTCGCCGATTGAGCTGCTCGCGGACACAGGCTTCCTGGGGCCGCGGGCGAGCGTGATCCACGGGATCCACGTGTCCTTGGACGACGTGGAGTTTTTACGTCGCTCGGCGACCACGGTCGTCTCGTGCCCGACCACTGAGGGGAACCTGGGCGACGGCTACCTGCCGGCGATGGCCTACGCGCAGGCGGGCGTCCCCTTGGCGATCGGCAGCGACTCGCAGGTGCGGATCGACCCGTTCGAGGAGGCGCGCGAGCTCGAGACCGGCTCGCGCCGGGAGCGCCAGCTGCGCACCGGCCTGCTGGCGGCGGTGGAGGATCTATGGGTCGAGCTGTGCCGGAACGGCTATCGGAGCCTGGGTCTCGACCCGGAGCTGGTGGCCGAGCGGCTGATCGCCATCGACCTCGAGCACCCCGACCTGCGGGGGATTGACGGGATGGACCTGCCGCTCGCGCTCGTCACGTGCGCGTCGGCCGGGGTAGTCCTCGACTCCTAGTTCGTGAAGACGGTCTTGCCGACCGTCTCGCCCTGGAGCATCGACTCGAACCCCTGGCGGGCGTCACGCAGCGGCAGCGTCGAGTGAATCACCGGGCGTATGCCCTTGTCCACGCACAAACGCATCAGGCGCTCGAGCTCCTCGCGTGTCCCCATGGTCGAGCCGACCACCGAGAGCTGAAGGAAGAAGATCCGGGTCAGCTCGGCCGGCGGGGCATCACCCGTGGTGGCGCCGGAGATGACGATCGTCCCGCCCGGCTTGAGCGATCGCACCGAGTGGGCCCAGGTTGCCTGGCCGGTCGTCTCCATGACCGCGTCGACACGCTCGGGCAGCCGCGCCCCGGGCTCGAACGCCTGCTCCGCGCCCAGCTCGAGCGCCCGCGCACGCTTCTCTTCGCTGCGCCCGGTGACCCAGACCCGGATTCCAGCCGTGCTGGCGAGGACGGTCAGTGCGGTGGCGACGCCGCCGGACGCGCCCTGGATGAGGATGGTCGCGCCGGGTTTCACGTCGCCGCGGGTGAAGAGCATGCGGTAAGCGGTCAGCCAGGCCGTCGGCAGGCACGCCGCCTCCTCAAACGACAGCTGGGTTGGCTTCGGCAGGAGGTTCCAGCGCGGGACGGCGACCCGTTCGGCGAACGTGCCCTGGTAGCGCTCGGAGAGCAGCGATCGGCGCGGGTCGAGCGTCTCGTCCCCGTGCCAGGCCGGGTCGCTGATGACGGAATGGGCGAGGACCTCGTTGCCCTCCTCGTCGAGCCCGGCGGCGTCGCAGCCAAGGATCATCGGAAGGCGATCCTCGGGTAATCCGACCCCCCGCAGGGACCACAGATCGTGGTGGTTGAGGGAGGCGGCCTTGACCGTGATTATGGTCCAGCCGTCGGGCGTCTCCGGCTCGGGACGTTCGTCGATCCTGAGTCCGCTCAGCGGGTCATCGCGGTCGATGGTGGCGGCGTAGACGGCGAGCACTGGGGCCGAATCATGCCTGACCGGGGAGGAGTCGGGCGGTCCGGGGTGACACAATCGGGTGCGAATGGCCACCGTGACCGCACGCGCTACCAAAGCGCTCGACGCTCAGCCTGAGCGCGTCCTGGAGTTTCTACGCGACTACCGCGACGGCCGTCCGCGCATCCTGACCGACAACTACACGGCCTATCGGGTCGAGCAGGGCGGTCATGGGGCGGGCACCGTGATCGGCTACCACTTTGCGGCCGGCGGGCGCGAGCGGGACTACCGTCTGAGTGCCGAGGAGGACGGCGGCGAGCTGGTCGAGCGCGACCAGCTGTCCTCGTTCGTCAGCCGGTGGACGATCGCGCCGAGCGGATCGGGCTCGGAGGTGACGCTCGAGTCCTCCTGGCAGGGCGCGGGCGGGATCGGCGGCGTGTTCGAGCGGACGTTCGCGCCGATGGGGCTGCGCAGGATCTACGGCGAGATGCTGGACAAGCTCGCCGTGGCCGTGTCCGGCTCTTAGGCGCCGGATTCGATCCGCTTTTTGAGCTCGCCGGCGCGGGCGCCGACCAGCATGTCGCGGAGGAGGTCGACGAGCGGTCCGCGGATGACCAGGCTGAGCATGCGGCCGAGGTCGACCTCGAGCTTGTAGGTGGCCCGGGTGCGATCGGCGCCCAGGTCCTCGAGCGTCCAGCTGCCCTCGACCGACTTCAGCTCGCCCTTCTCCTGGGTCCAGCTCAGCCTGGTCGGGCCTTCGTAGGTGAAGCGGACGGTCGACTTGACCGTTCTCACCTTGGCGTCGGTCTCGGCCTCGCAGCGGATCGCGCGGCCCTGGTCGTCGCGGTCGAGCGGGTGCATGCCCTTGAGGCCGCCCTGCCACTCTGGCGCGCTTTCCACGTCCTCGACCAGCGCCCACACCTGGTCGAGCGGGGCATGGATCTCGGCAGTCGAACTTCCCGTGATGGTCGACATCGGGTTCGCTGACCTTACACGGCTGGTCCTTGGGCCAGCTGCGTGACGGGACCGCGCAGACCCAAGTGCTCGCGGACGCGGGACAATCGTGCCACCGTGTCACCGACCATCGTCGAGATCGACACCCCGCACGGCCCGGCACGGGCGCACGTGACCAAGGTTCGCGGGGCTGCTGGGGCGGTGGTGCTCGGGCACGGCGCGGGCGGGGGCGTCGGTGCGCGCGATCTGACGGCCGCCACCGAGGCCGCCTTCGCCAACGGGTTCAGCGTGGGGCTGGTCGAGCAGCCGTACCGGGTGGCGGGCCGCCGTTCGCCGGCCCCGGCCCGGCAGCTCGACGCCGCATGGATCGCGGTGATCGCGCACCTGCGGGCGAAGACGCTGCGGGGGTTGCCGATCGTCACCGGCGGGCGCTCGTCCGGCGCCCGGGTCGCCTGCCGCACCGCGGCCGAAATCAATGCGGCAGGCGTCCTGTGCCTCGCCTTTCCCGTCCGCCCGCCGGGTCGCCCGGACGCTTCGAGTCGGCAGGACGAATTGGACGCGGTCGAGGTGCCCGTGCTCGTGGTCCAGGGCGACAGAGACCCGTTCGGCATGCCGGCCCCCGGGCCCAACCGGACCGTGGTGACCGTGAAGGGCGACCACAGCCTGCGGAGCGATCTGGAGTCGGTGCGAACCGCCGTGAGCCAGTGGCTCGCCCAGCTAGTCTGACCGGCGTGTGCAAGCGGATCGGCCACGGTGGCGCCAGCGCGCTGGCGCCGGCGAACACACTCGCCTCGTTCGACGCCGCCCGCGAGGTCGGGGTGGACATGGTTGAGTTCGACGTGCGGGCCTGGGACGGCGAGCTCGTCCTCGCGCACACGATCTTCCATGCCCGCCGGGGTGGAAACGTGGGCCTCGTCGAGGCGCTCCGGCATCTCGCGAGCCGGCGCTTCGCCGACCTCGAACTAAACGTGGACGTCAAGCACGTCGGGTGTGAGCCGGCGCTGCTCGATCGCCTGCGTCACGCCGGACTGCTCGAGCGGACGCTGATCTCCTCGCAGGTCCCGGAGGCGGTCGACCGGGTGCGGGCGCTCGAGCCGCGGGCCCGCGTCGGCATCTCGATCGGTGGGCGTCTGGCGCGGTTGAGCCGACGCTGGCGCGATTGGCGCGCGGACGCCCTAACCGGTGTCCACGCCGGCCGGTGGGATGCCGTGATGGCCCAGTACCGCTTGATCGATCACGCGCTGCTCGACGACGTCAGCGAGCGTGGAGGTCGCCTCTACGCGTGGACGGTCAACGAACGCGCGGCGATCGGCCGGTTCCGTGAGCTCGGCGTACACGGGATCACCACCGCCGACCCACGCTTGTTCGCCTGACTTCGTACATTGATGGCGGTGCAGACGGTCAAGCCCACCGAGCTGGTCGGTCCGCCCGGGTGCGGGCGCGTGTTCACCGAGCCGGCGCGCCCCGGTCTGGCGGACTGCGCGCCAACTGGCCGGGTCCGGCTCGACTCGCTGGCGCGGTTCACGCAGGACATCGCCTACGCCGATGCCGTCGACGCGGGGTTGTCCAAGACCGCGCAATGGGTGGTGCGACGCACGCGGATGCGGGTCGAGAGCTTCCCCCGCTTCGAAGAGCCGCTCGACTTGGCGACGTTCTGCAGCGGCCTCGGGCGCATGTGGGCCGAGCGGCGCACGACCATCGCCGGCGATGGTGGCGGGCTCGTCGAGGTCGTCTCGCTATGGGTCCACCTGGACCCGGTGAGCGGCCGGCCGACGCCGCTGCGCGAGGACGAGCTGGCCATGTGGGGCGAGTCGGCTCGCGGCCGAAAGGTCAGGGCGCGACTTCACCATCCCGGTCCTGATGGCGCGCGTGACGCCGTCCCGTGGCGCTTTCGCGGCACCGAGTGCGATCTCGCCGGCCACATCAACAACGCGGCGTACTTCCTGCCGCTCGAGGAGGAGCTGGTGCAGGACGGCGACCCACCGTCGATCGACGTCGAGATCGAGTACCGCTCGCCGGCCCAACCGGGAGAACAGGCCGTTCTCCGGAACGGAACTTGTCGCTGGATCGTGAGCCCCGAGGGCGAGACGCACGCGTCGCTGATCGTCATCAACCGGGAGCCAAAGACATTGAATACTGCCGCTCGAAGCTGACGCTTAGAGCGGATTAATGAGGAGGTCTGAATCTTGCGTGCCGTTGTCATCACCAAACCGGGGGACGTCGACGTCCTGGAGGTCGTCGACTATCCCACGCGCGAACCGGCGGACGGCGAGGTCCGGATCGCGGTCAAGGCCGCGGCGGTCAACCCCACCGACATCGGCCTGCGCCAGCGCGGCCACGGGCCCGACCTTCCGGCGCCCTGGGTTCCGGGGATGGATGCCGCCGGCGTGATCGAGTCGCTCGGACCGGGCGTCGACCGGCTCGAGGTCGGCCAGGAGGTGATGGCGGCGGTCAGCCCGCGCCGGCCGGACGGCGGTGCGCAGCAGGAGCTGCTCGTGCTCCCGGCCGCCTCGGTCGTGGCGATTCCGGACGGCGCGAGCCTGCCGCAGGCGGCGACGCTGCCGATGAACGGGCTGACCGCGCTGCGCGGCCTCGACATGCTGGGGCTGAGCGAGGGCGAGACGCTCGCAGTCTCCGGCGGGGCCGGGCTGCTCTGCTCCTATCTCATCCCCCTGGCCAAGGAGCGCGGGCTGCGGGTGATCGCGGACGCCAAGCCCGAGGACGAGGCGCTGGTCAAGGGCTTCGGCGCCGACGTGGTGGTGCCGCGCAGCGACAGCTTCGGCGACGCCATTCGCGCGGTGGCTCCGGACGGCGCCGATGCGGTGTATGACACGGCGCTGCTCTATCGCGACGCGTTGCCGGCGGTTCGCGACGGCGGGCAGATCGTGTTCGTACGAGGCTGGGACGGGAACGAGGTCGAGGATCGCGGGATCCGGGTGCACCCGGTGATGGTGGCTCAGGTGCTCGAGCGGACCGACTGGCTGGAGGAGCTTCGCCGGCTCGCCTCGGACGGGCGCCTGGAGCTACGGGTTGCCCACGAGCTTCCGCCCGAGCAGGCCGACGAGGCCCACCGGTTGATGGACGCGGGTGGCCTGCGAGGCCGGGCGGTGATCGTGTTCTGAAGTTCGAGCTAACCGGGGTCCGGCGGCGGATCAGCTGGAGGGAGCCTCGAGCACCGCGTGTGCCGCGTTGTGTCCCGGGATCCCGCTGACCCCGCCTCCGCGCCGGGCGCCGGCGCCGCACACCCACACGTTGGCGTGCCCAGTCTCGACGCCCCAGCGGCCGACGTCCTCCTCGGACTCGGCGAACGGCCACGCCAGGTCGCGGTGGAAGATGTGGCCCCCCGGCATCCCGAGCTCGGCCTCGAGCTCGGGCGGGGTGAGCGACTCGAGCCCGATCAGACATTCCTCGATCGGCTCGGCGAGAACCGAGTTCAGCGAGCGGACCGTGGCGGCGACGGCGCGGTCCTTGGCGGCAGGGTCGGCGAACAGTCGCGCCGGCATGTGCAGACCGAACAACGTCATCGTCTGCACGCCCTGGGCTCGCAGCTCGGGTGACAGGATGCTCGGGTCGGTGAGCGAGTGGCAGTAGACCTCGCAGGGCGGAAGTGACGGGATCTCCCCGGCGCCGGCCTCTCGATAGGCCGCGGCGAGCTGCTCGTAGCCCTCGTTGACATGGAAGGTGCCCGTGAACGCGTCCCGCGAACTGACGCTCGCGTCCGGCAGGCGCGGCAATCGGCTCAGCAGCATGTTGATCTTCAGCTGCGCGCCCTCGGGCTTGTCGTCCGCAGTCGCCTCGCCGAGCAGCCCGCTGAGGACGTATGGGGCGACGCCGGCCACGACGTGCCGGGCGCCGTAGCGCCGACCATCCGCGCACGTGACCTCCGCGCTCCGCTCGTCGGTGGCGATCTCTACGACCTCGGAGTTGGTCACGGTCTGAACTCCGGAGCTACGCGCGACCTGCGCAAGCGCGCCGGACAGCGCGCCCATGCCACCGACGGGAACGTTCCAGGCGCCGCCGATCACGTGGTAGAGGAAGCAGCGGTTCTGGCGTAGCCTCGGATCGTCGGCCGGCGCGAACGTGCCGATCAGCCCGTCGGTCAGGACCGTCCCGCGGGTGAGGTCGGACACGAATGTTCGCTCGAGCGTCTCTGACAGAGGTGTTTCGAACAACGCATCCCAGATGTGGTCGTCGTCGATCACCCGCCGCATCTCCTCGCGTGAGCGAAGCGGCTCGGTCAGCGTCGGGAAGACGCGCGCGGCCACCCGCGCGATCAGCCTGCTCCACGCCGGATCGTGGTCGATGGGCGGGTAGGCGGCGATCCGACGGCGACGCAGCTCGATCGTCACGCCCAGGCTGTGTAGTAGCTCCGAAGGAAACAGGCTGACCAGGTAGGAGTAGCGCGAGAGCCGGGCGTCGACGCCCGGGAACGGCGAGACCGATACGGCCGCGCCGCCGAGCTCGTCGCCGCGCTCGATCACGAGCACCGACTGGTCGGCGCGGGCCAGGATCGTCGCGGCGACCAGGGCGTTGTGCCCGCCGCCGACGATCACCACATCGAAGTTCTCGCGTTCGGCCATCAGACCAGTGGGACCATAAGTCCTAAGACCAATTGCGTCTGGCGCGCCGGCCGCGGCCGACGTAGCCTCCGGACCATGAGCCAGTCAACCAAAGAGATGAGCCAGAAAACGGGAGAACAGATCGCCGCCACCGTCCGCTCGTGGCCCGGCGTGGAGGCCGCGCCGCACCGCTTCGGCGGCGTCGAGTTCAGGCTCGGCCGCCGCGAGCTGGGCCACCTGCACGGCGACCGGATCGCCGATCTGCCGTTCCCGCGTCGCGTGCGTGACGAACTGATCGCCGCGGGCCGGGCGCGCCCGCACCACGTCCTGCCCGAGTCCGGGTGGATCACCGTGTCGATCCGATCGCCCTCCGAGGCGGAAAACGCGCTCGAGCTGTTCCGGATGGCATACGAGCGTGCACATAAGGCACGTGTCGCACGTAACAGTTGATACGGGCACAAAACGGGTATCCACGCGATGTGGACCGGTCATGATGGATCGCGAGGAGCTTCGCCACCACATCGACGCCGTCGCGCCCGGCAGCGGACCCACCGCGCGACGGCTCGCCGCGTTGTTCGTCGAGGCGTGCTGGCCCGGCGGCCCGGCGGATCGCACCAACCGCGCGGCCCGCGAATGGCTGCGCCAATGGGATCCGGACGCCGGCGTGGCCGAGGTGCCCAGATGCTCGTGCTCGACCGGCCGGTGCGTACTCTGTAACTGAGTGACGTCCGACCCCGATAGCCACGGGAGCGTCGATCTGCGCGACCGGGTGGCGATCGTGACCGGCGGCGGGCGCGGGATCGGCCGCGCGATCGCGCTCGGCTACGCCGCCGCCGGCGCGGACGTGGTGATCGGCGTGGCGCGCAGTCCCGCCGAGGCCGAGGACGTCGTCGCCGCCGCCGACACCCTGCCCGGGAGCATCCAGGCTGTCCAGGCCGACGTGACCAACCAGACCGACGTCGATCGACTGGTGTCGAGCGCGCTCGCGATCAACGGACGGATCGACGTGCTGGTCAACAACGCGGCGCGCGGGATGCGGTTCGTCAACGAGCGCTTTATGACCGACCCGGCGCCGTTCTGGAAAGCGGATCCAGATGCGTGGCGGCTGGTCATGGAGACCAACATCGTCGGGGTGTTCCTGATGTCCCGCGCGGTTGTGCCGCACATGCTGGCCGCGGGACGCGGCAGCATCATCAACGTCACCGTCAACCACGAGACGATGGTGCGGCGCGGGTTCTCGCCCTACGGTCCGTCGAAGGCGGCGCTCGAGGCGATGACGCAGGTCTGGGTCCAGGAGCTCGAGGGCACCGGGGTTCACATCAACCTGCTGGCTCCCGGCGGCGCCACCGCTACCGGGATGGTCCCCGAGGACGCGCCGGCGGAGCTGAGGCTGCTCTCACCCGAGATCGTGGTTGCGCCGGCGCTGCAACTGGCCGTGGCCGCCAACAGCGGTCAGAGGATCCTGGGCACCGAATGGAGCGGTTCCGGTTAAGCGCTCGCGCTTTGCACGGTGCTAGGTTTTTCAGGTCGATTCGGTTGGCGGGCGATCGGGCGGAGGGCGAAGCAGTCGTGAACACCGATTTCAGCGTAGAAGAGCGCCGGCAGGGCGACGCCGCGATCCTCTCGGTCCGCGGCGAGCTCGACCTGCGCACGAGCCCGGAGCTCGAAGAGCGCCTGAACGGCGCGTTCCGCGCCGGCGCCGAGCTCGTGATCCTCGATCTGAGGATGATCGAGTTCATGGACTCGACGGGGCTGCGGGTGCTCCTCGCGGCGCACCAGCGCGCGAAGGAGACCGGCCGGCGCTTTGCGCTCGTGCGCGGCGCCGACCAGGTCGAGCGAGTGCTGACACTCACCGGGGTACGGGATCTGCTGACGGTCGTCGACGCGCCCGAAGAGCTCCTGACCGCGGGGGAGAGCTCGCAGGACGGCTGATGAAGGAGCTGACCGGGAGCGGATCGGGCACCACGTCGGCGTCGCGGGCCGACTGCATGACGCTGCTTGAGGCGATCGATGGCTACCCGACGTGGGCCCCGGACATCGTCAAAGAGGCCGAGGTGCTCGAGCGCGACGCCTCCGGTCATCCCACTCAGGCCCGGGCCAAGCTTCATGTCGAACGCGGGGTATTGACCCGCGACTTCAACCTTCTATTCGACGTGAAGGTCGATCCGGCCGGGACGGTCGCGCTCAGGCGGATCCCCCACCGGCCGAGCGACGAGGAGCGCTTCGACGTGACCTGGCGGGTGGATGGAGGGCCGGGCACCAGGATCGCGCTCGACCTGGCCGCGAACCTCGACGTGCCGAGGTTAGTCCCGCTCGGGGATGTGGGCGACGCGATTGCTCAGCAGCTGGTCAGCGCGGCGACGCGAGCGCTTCAGTAGCTGGCTTGACCTCGCGCGGCTCGAGGCCGAACGCCTCGGCGATGAGCTCGTAAGAGCGCCGGCGCGCCTCGTGGTCGTGGGTGATGGTGACCACGATCACTTCGTCGGCGCCGTACTCTGAGGCGACGGTCTCGATCTCCGCCCGCACCTTCTCAGGCGATCCGAGGATCGAGCGCCGTCCGGGTCGGGCGCCGTTCAAGGTCTTTCCCTCGCGCTTGAGAAACTCGACCGCCTCCTCCGGCGGTGGCACCGGAATCAACTCGTTCCGGCGCAGCAGCGTGAACGCCATGCGGCTGCTCGTCGAGAGGAACACGGCCTCGTCCTCGGTGGGGGCGGCGAGTGCCCACACCGCCACGGCGGTTCGCGCGGCCTGGAGTTCGCGGCTGGGCTCGAAGTGCTCGCGGTAGTGCCTCGCGATGTCCGACCCCTCGGCGTTGATGAAGTCCGCGAACGCGTAGGGCAGCCCGAGCTGCGCGGCCCAGATCGCGCTCTGCGGGGAGGAGCCAAGCAGCCAGGGGACGGGGAGCTCGGGCCGGCCCGGTAGGGTGGCCGCGAGCCGGTGGAAGGGATGATCGGCTGGCAGCGAGTCGTCGAAGTAGGCGAGCAGCTCGCCCAGTTGCTGGGGGAAGTCGTCCGGCGAGGCCTGGCGGCGGTCGCGCTGGAGGGCGAATGTTGTCAGCGGGTCGGTGCCGGCCGCCCTGCCGATCCCGAGGTCGATCCGCCCCGGGAACAGCCCCGCCAGCACCGTGAACGTCTCGGCCACCTTGAGCGGGCTGTAGTGGGGCAGCATCACGCCCCCGCTCCCGACCCGGATCCCGCCGGTGGCCGCGGCGATCGGGCCGATCAGCGCCTCGGGGCTGGGTCCGGCCAGCATCGGGCCGCCGTGGTGCTCGGCCACCCAGTAGCGGTGGTAGCCCAGCTCGTCGGCGAGCCGCGCCAGGTCGATCGTGTTGTGCAGCGCGTCGACGCCGGTCGACCCCTCGGAAATCGGCGACTGATCGAGGACGGAAAGAAGCATTCACTTCATTTTATAAAGCACGATCGGCCCGGCCGGTTTTCGGCCTCGGAGGTGCGGAGGGGAAAGCCGATCGCGGTCGAACTGCTCGAGGTGTCCGATGATGGGCCTCGTTCATCCGAGCCGCGCGAGCTTGCGCCCGAGACGGAGGCTCGGGTCCGGGCCAGCATCGCGCGTCAGACGCTGCTCACCACGCTGGGGGTCACCGTCGAGCAGCTCGCACCGGGGTATGTCGAGCTGGGGCTGGTCAGCCGCGCGGACCTCACGCAGCAGCATGGCTTTGTCCACGCCGGCGCCCTTACGACGATCGCCGACTCGGCCTGCGGCTACGCCGCTTACACCGGCTTTCGCGAGGATCGTGATGTGCTCACGGTTGACTTCTCGATGAGTCTCGTGGCACCAGCGGCGCGACCGGCGTTCGTCGCCGCCGGGCGCGTGATCCGCTCGGGGCGGACGCTCACGTTCTGCCGTGGAGAGGTTTACGGGATTGCGGAGGGCGGGGAACGGGAGGTGGTCGCGCTCATCCAGGCGACGATGATCGCCGTCACTCGGATGTCAGCGACCGCCTAAGCCGCCGCCGCGAGGGTCTCAGACCCCGACTCGGCCTCGGCCCGCTGGGCCTGAAGACCGACGAAGTCGCGCTGGCGGATCAGGACGAACGTGAGCACGGCAGCGACGAGCGCGATCACCGCGCCGATCAGGAGCACGACGTTTATCCCATCGATGAACCCGGCCTTGGCCGCGCCGGCGGCCACCCCTCGCAGGTGCGCGGGCACGGTCGCGATGGCCTGGAGAACGCTGCCGTTGCTGACCGACGCGGCGAGCGCGTGGGCCTGTCCGGCGAGCGGTGTGTTGGCGAGATGCGACACCACCGTGCTGTCGGCCTGGCTCGCCAGGATGCTCCCCAGGGCGGCCACGCCGGTGGCGATCCCGACCTGCCTGAAGGTCGAGTTGATCCCCGAAGCCATCCCGGCTCGGGCCGGCTCGACCACGCCGACGGCGGTCGAGGCCAGCGGAACGTTGACCAGGCCGGCGCCGATCCCGCCCACGATCATCCCGGGCAGCAGATGCGTCCAGTTGTCGCTCGGCGTGATGCCGCGCATGAGCAGCAGGCCGGCGCCGATCAGCACGAAGCCGGGAGCGATCAACAACCGCGTGGCCACGTGTCCGGTGAGCCGTCCAGCCAGCCCCGCGGTGAGGAAGATGCCGCCGGTCATCGGGAGCAGACGCAGGCCGGTGTCGAGCGCTGAGGACCCCAGCACGTTCTGCAGGTACAGCACCACGTAGGTGAGGAGCGAGAACAGCGAGGCCGAGATCGACCAGGCCGCGATCAGGCCGCCGTTGAAGGTGGGGACGCGGAGCAGATGGAGATCGAGCATCGGCGCGCGCGATCGCACCTCGACGACCAGGAACAGTCCGATCAGGACGACGGCGGCGATCAGCGACCCGGCCACGGTGGTCGAACCCCAGCCGTCCGGGTGGCTTCGGATCAGCCCGTACACGAGCGCGGTCAGGCCGAGCGTGAACGTGACGAACCCGAGCCAGTCGGGGCGGCTGGCCACGGGCGCCTTGGACTCCCGCACCTCCCGCAGGGTGACCATGAGCGCGACGACACCGATCGGCAGGTTCACGAAGAAGATCCACCGCCAGGACAGCGCGCTGGTCAGTGCGCCACCGAGGACCGGACCGATGGCGACGGCGACGCCGGTCACGGCGCCGAACACCCCGAATGCGACGCCCCGCTCCTGTGGCGCGAACGCGTCGGCGAGCAGCGCCAGCGAGGTGGCGAACATGATCGCGCCCCCGACGCCCTGGAACGCGCGGGCGAGCGCGAGGAAGGTTGGGTCGGCCGCCAACCCACACAGCGCGGAACCGAGGGTGAAGACGACGATCCCGACCGCGAACACCAGCCGGCGCCCGACGAGGTCTCCGACCGACCCCGCCGTGAGCAGGAAGGCGGCGAGCGTCAGCGCGTAAGCGTCGATCACCCACTGAAGGTCGGCCAGCGTCGCGTGGAAGTCCTGCTGGATGTACGGCAGGGCGACGTTGACGATCGTGATGTCCAGCAACAGCATGAACACGCCGGTGCAGACGGCGAGCAGGGTCCACCACTTGCGGTCCATGGGCTACCTCCTGATCCTCGCGGGACGGTCACCGTAGCATATATACTGAGTGTATGGTCAGTAATTCGGAGGTCTCGCGACCGCCATTGCCCGACGCAGGGGAACTGGAGGCCGATGCCGGGCCGCCATCGAGCGAGGCGTGTGAGGCGCCGCGCCGCCGCGGACGGCCGTCCGCCGGCGGACGGGAGGCGATCCTCGCAGCGGCGCTGACGCTGCTGCGCGAACGCGGCATCGCGCGGGTGACCTCGCGCGAGGTGGCGGCGCTCGCCGGCGTATCGGAGGCGAGCGTCTTCTACCACTACAAGGACCGTGCCGGACTGCTCCAGGCCGTGTTCGAGCAGGGCCTTCAGCCGCTCAGTGATCTGGCCAAGCGCGGGCTCCTGGCGGGTGACGATGTCGACGACGTGTTGACGAGACTCGGCACCACGCTCGAGCGGTTCCTGGACCAGGCGCTGCCGGTCATGGCCGCCGCCCAGTCGGACGCTGTGCTGCGCGATTCGCTCGCCGCCTACATGAGCGAACACGATCTCGGCCCGCACCGCGGGGTTCGGGCGCTCGGCGACTACCTGGCGGCGGAGCAGGCCGCGGGCCGCGTGCGGGCGGGGGCCGATCCGCGGGCGGTGGCGATGATGTTCGTGGGCGCGTGCTACACGCGCGCCTCGCAACGCCAGCTGGCGATGCACGCCGTCGAGTTGCCTCCGCTCCAGGACATCGTCACCACCACCGGGCGGTTGTTGGCCCCCGAATAGAGCCGTGCCGCCTCTGTTGGCCCACGATTCGGGCTTGCGCGCGGATTTATCATTGTTCTGTGCCCGGTTGACGTCGTTAGGACGAAGCGCACCGCGGATACTCGGCTGCTCCTGAGCCCGAGCGGTTGGGTGGCGGTGCGCGTGCGCCGCCTCGGTCGTACGTCCGCACTTGCAGTGTTTAGACGCGGGCGGTGCGGTCCCGTACCCTTGCCGTCCGCCCGTGACCGAAGCCCGCTTGCCCGACCGCACCGAACCCGCGAAGGTGCGGCTGCAAGCGGGCATCCGGCGCGGGCTGCCGTTCGGCCTCGCCGTGTTCCTGATCGCCGCCTCCTACGGCGTGCTGGCTCGGCCCGTGCTCGGGACGGTGGCGCCGATCGTCATGTCGATCGTGGTCTTTTCCGGAGCCGCGCAGCTCGGGTCGCTGGCCATCCTCGGGGCGGGCGGAGGGGCGGGCGCGGCGATCATCGCCGGAGTCCTGCTCAACGCCCGCTATCTCGCGATGGGTTTGGCCCTGGCGCCGTCGCTGCGCGGCCGGGCGCTGTCCCGCGCGGCCTTCGCGCTGACGGTCGTGGACGCCTCATGGGCGGCGGCGAGCGCCGGCGACGGCACGTTCGATCCGTGGTACATGGTGGGGGTCACGGTGCCCCAGTACCCGGGCTGGGTGATCGGGACGGTCCTCGGGGTGCTGGCCGGAAGCGCGCTCGGCGACCCCGCGAAGTTCGGCTTGGACGCGCTGTTCCCGGCCTTCTTCCTCGCCCTCCTGTTCGAGGAGGTGCGGGGGCGGCGCAAGCTCGCGGCGGCCGGCGGTGGCGCCGGGATCGCGCTCGCGCTGACGCCGGTCGCGCCGGCGGGGCTGCCTATCCTCGTCGCGGCTGCGGCGGCCATCGTGGCCTCGAGGATGCGCCCATGAGCGCCGTGTGGATCACCGTGATCGCGCTCGCACTTGCCACCGCGGCGCTGAAGCTGGTCGGGCCGCTGCTGCTGGGCGGCCGGACGTTGCCACCGCGCGCGATGAGCGTGATCGAGCTGCTGGCCGCGGCGCTGCTGGCCGCGCTGGTGATCGTGGAGACGTTCGGCGACGGTCGCTCGCTGGTTATCGACGAGCGCGTGCCCGGCGTGATCTTCGCCGCGATCGCGCTGCGGCGAGGCGCACCGATGATCGTCGCCGTCGTGGGTGCGGCCGTGGTGGCGGCGCTGTGGCGCGCGGTGTTTTAGGCGGGCACGATCGCTGGACCGCCGTCGCTGCCCTCGGCCGGACGCTCCCGCGTGGCGAGTTCAGCGGTGGACCACTGTCGGCGCTCGGCGTCGTTGGCGTGGACGATCAGCACGGGAATCGGGCTGTGGTTGAGCGCGTATTGGCTGACGCTGCCGAGCAGCGACGCCGCCAGCGCGCGCCGGCCGCGTGAGCCCATCACGAGCAGGTCGTAGTCGCCTGACTTGACCGCGCGCATCAAGGCGGTCCGGATCGGGAGGCGGCTGATGATGGTGGTCACCGGAATGTCGTCCGGCACGCGAGCGACCGCCCGCTGCATGATCTGGACCGCCTCGCGCTCGAGCTCGGCCGCGGAGACGGCGGCGGCGCTGACGGCGATCGAGGAGGCGCACCAGGCCGGCGGCTGAGTGACGGCGGTCAGGATCGTGATCCGGGCGTTGCCGACCCGCGCGATGTCGATCGCTTCGTCGAGCGCACGCTGGGCGTGATCAGAGCAATCGACGCTAACGAGGATGTTTCGGAACATGACCGTTCCCTCCAGAACCTCGAGAAAGATTGGCATGCCAAATATTAGCATTGCAAGCGCGTATAGTGGCAAGCTGAGATGGAGTCAGCCGGGACTTCCGACTTCCTCGCCGGCTTCGATGCGCTGGCCCAAGCCGTCCGCCGCGCCCGCGGCGCCAACGGCCGGTCCCGTGGCGCGAATGGTCGTGCGCGGGGCGCCAACGGCGGGACCCCTCGCGCCAATGGCGGTGCCCCTGGCGCCAATGGCGGTGCCCCTCGCGCCAATGGCGGTGCGCCGGGAGCCAACGGGGACGCACGCGAGTCGCCGGGCACCCACCGGCCGGGGCCGGACGGCGGCCTAACCCTCTCCCAGTACGGCCTGCTCGAGTTGCTCGTCGATCGCCAGAGCGCCCGCGTGCAGGAGTTGGCCGCCCACGCCGGGATCACCCCGTCGACGGCCACACGCATCCTGGATGCGCTCGAGCGCCGCGGGGTGGTGGAGCGAACCCGCTCAGATGAGGATCGGCGCGCGGTGGCGGTCAGCCTGACCGAGGCTGGCCGACAGGTCGTGAACGCCGAACAGGAGTGGCTGCGCGGGCGCCAGCGCACGTTCTACGACGCTCTCCCCGGCACCGAACAGGAACTCGCGCCCGACCTCCTGTTCCGTCTCGCCGCGCTGATCGACGAGCTCGCTGCTGGGCCGGATCAGGAGCGTTAGAAGCGGTTCGGGAGCCTTAAGGCCGCCAGATCAGGCCGCCCGATTAACAACACGCTTACATTTCGTACACGCCTGGGCAACCCGCCTCATTGGTCGCCCTCCATATAACGAGCCCCGCATCTAACGGCAACGACAAGGAGCCATTTGCCCATGCGAAGAGTCACGAGGCTCGCAACGGCGGCCGCGGTGGTCGCGGCCGGAGCCATCGGAGGTTCGGCAGCCGCGGTTTCCGCCCACCAAACGAGGGCGGACCACGACCACCACGGCGATCAGATCAAGCACGTGTTACTGATCTCGGTCGACGGCATGCATCAGTCGGACCTGGATTGGTACGTCGCCAACCATCCGGGCTCGGAGCTCGCCAAGCTCGCCTCGGGTGGCGCCGAGTTCACCAACAACCACACGTCGGACCCGTCCGACTCCGATCCGGGTGGCACCGCGATCATGACCGGCGGCGACCCCCGCGCGACCGGCGTGTATTACGACGTCGAGTACAGCCACGGGGTCGATGAGCCGCCCCTGGTCGGCGGTCAGCCTACGGGCGCCACGTGTACCCCTGGTCAGCCCGCGACCGGCGGCGACGTGATCTTCGACTCGCCGGACGACAAGCTTCCGGCCGTGCCGGACCTGCTCAACAACGGAAGCGGCCAGACGTTCCCGTCCTTCGATGAGGGAGGCTCGATCTACCCGAACGGCGATGACACGGATCCGGGCAAGATCATGAACCTGACCCCGGCTCCGCAGTCGGAGCTGAACCCGGGGAACTTCCCGGTCGACCCGAAGACGTGTCAGCCGATCCAGCCGTGGGACTACCTGAAGGTCAACTCGATCTTCGGCGTGATCCACGCCGCCGGTATGCGCACGGCTTGGTCTGACAAGCACGCGATCTACACGTCGTTCAACGGCCACGGCTCGGGTGGCACGGCCATCGATGACTTCTTCGGCCCGGAGATCGATTCGCAGGCGGTCGAGCCCGACGGCACGCCGTACCCGTCCGACACGGACTGGGCGCACGACGATGCCGCCACTAAGCAGTACGACAGCTACAAGGTGCAGGCGGTCATCAACGAGCTGAACGGTTATGACCACAGCGGTCAGCACTACGTGGGCACCCCGGCGATCCTCGGGATGAACTTCCAGGCCGTGTCGGTCGCCGAGAAGGTCGATTCGGCCCAAACTCTCGTCAAGAACCCTGACGGCACCTACTCGGAGAGCCCCTCCGATTGCTTCACGGCGACGACGCCGGACCCCCAGTGCCTTGCCGGTTATTACCCGGGCACGACGACGCCGCGCCCGCTGCTGGCCAGCGCGCTCGACTACGTCAACGCACAGCTGGCCTGGATGGACGCGACGATCCAGAAGGACGGTCTCGCCTCGTCCACGGCGATCATCATCACCGCCAAGCACGGCCAGTCGCCGCAGGATCCGCTGCTCCTCAAGCGGATCAAGGACGGTCCGATCATCTCCGCGATCAACGCGGCCTGGAGCGCCCAGACCGGTGACAAGAGCAACCTGATCGTCGCCGGAACCGACGACGACCTGTGGCAGAGCTACCTGTCGGTCAAGACGCAGCAAGCGGCCGACTTCGTCAAGAACTACCTGTGGAACCACAGCGCGACGGCGGTGCTCTACAACAACGACGGCAACGACACCCGCGGCCCGAACGGCAACGGCACCGAGTCGGTTCCGCACTCCGGGCTGGCGCACATCTATGCCGGTCACGAGGCGGCGCGCTTCTTCGGCGTGCCCTACTCGGACCCGCGCTACCCGGACGTGTTCGGTCGCGTCCAGGTCGGCGTCGTGTATACGGGTGGTACCAAGATCGCCGAGCATGGTGGGGATAACCCGGGTGATCGCGACGTGCCGCTGCTCGTTTACGCGCCTGGCACCGTCCGGGCCAGCTCGTCGAACCGATGGGTCGAGACCACCCAGGTGGCCCCGACCATCCTGCGGCTCCTCGGGCTCAACCCGAACGACCTGCAGGCGGTCCAGCGCGAGGGCACTCAGGTGCTCCCGGGCATCGACCAGAACCGCGGGTGGTAGCACCGGAGTAAGTCATGGATCCTGCCGATCGATGCTGACGCATCGATCGGGTTAGCCGATTTGGCGGGCGAGCGTGTCGAAACGTGACACGCTCGCCCGTCATAGGGTTGAGGCCGCACGAGACCGAGCGGCCAACCAACCCTCAGGAGGCGTGATGCCGCAGTACATGCTGTTGATCTACAACCCGGTCGAGAGTCCGCTCAGTCCCGAGCAGATGGCCGAGGTGGGGCCGCGCTTCGGCGCCTATACGGAGAGCCTCCATCGACGCCGGGGTGTTCGTGGCCGGCGACGCCCTCGAGGGCGCCGACATCGCGACCACGCTGCGCGAGCGCGACGGCGAGGTGCAGGTCACCGACGGCCCCTTCGCGGAGACCAAGGAGTACCTGGCCGGCTACTACCTGATCGAATGTCCCGACCTCGACGCGGCGCTCGACCATGCCTCGCGCATGCCGAACATCGCGTACGGCTCGGTCGAGGTGCGACCCGTTTGGGACCAGACCGGACCGCCCCTCAGCTCGCGCGAGGAGCTGCGAGCTCGCGCATAAACGGCGTCGCGGGGGTCGGTCGAGCCGCCGCAACGCTAAATTCGACCGACCCCCCGCGTGTCGGGTTTGCGGCCCGCGGCCGTTGGCATCCGGCCGATCACGCGGAACCGTTCAGAGCGTGAGCGTGACCCTGCCCGACACCAGCGAGCCCCTGGCGCCGATCCTCCCGGTCGGAACGGCCGGCGCCGCGATCGCTTCGGTGGGGATCAGCGTGCCCGAAACCGTTGTCCCGAACGCCGACATCGCACCTCGGATTGGGGTCACCGACGAGTGGATCGTGCGCCGCACAGGCATCCGCTCCCGCCACGTGGCCGAGCCCTACGAACGGCTCACCACCCACGCCACCAACGCCGCCGCGGCCGCGCTCCGGCGGGCCGCCGTGCCGCCCGAGCAGGTCGACCTCGTTCTGGTCGCCACCACCACCCCCGATGAGGTGATGCCCAACGCCGCTCCCCAGGTCGCCCACGCCCTCGGCGCCGCACGCGCCGGCGCGTTCGACATCGGCGCCGCGTGCACGGGTTTTCTGACCGCGCTGGCGGTCGGGACCGGCCAGATCGAGTGCGGCCGGGCGCACTGCGCCGTGGTGATCGGCGCCGACTTCATGTCCCGGATCCTGGATCCCGACGATCGCACCACGGCCGCCGTGTTCGCCGACGGCGCCGGCGCGGTGGTGCTGCAGGCGACCGCGCAGGAGACCCGGGTCGGCCCGATCGTGCTCGGCTGCGACGGCGACGGAGCCGACCACATCATCGTCCCGCGCGCCGACGGGCACATCCGGATGCGAGGCCACGAGACCTTCCGCGAGGCCGTCGCCCGACTCTCGCTCTCCACCGTGCAGGCGGTCCGAGCGGCGGGGGTGCGGCTGGACGAAGTCGACCTGTTCGTCTACCACCAGGCCAACGGCCGGATCCTCAGCGCGGTGGGCGAGCGCCTGAGCCTCGTGCCCGACCGCGTAGTCGACTGCATCTCGGAGTACGGCAACACATCAGCGGCGACGCTGCCGCTCGCGCTCGCGCACGTCGAGAGCGAGGGGCGACTCAAGCCGGGCCAGCTCGTCCTGCTTGGCGCGTTCGGCGCCGGATTCACGTGGGGCGCCACGCTCATTAGTTGGGGCCCGCCCACCCCGCCCACCCAACCTACCCCCGCGGCGGCATGACCCCGACGCGCGTAGTCATCACCGGCGTCGGCGCCGTGACGCCGCTGGGCGTCGGCGCCCGCGAGCTCTACGACGGCTGGATCGCCCGCCGTAGCGGCATCGAGGACGGCTTGGGCGCCTGCGGCGATTTCGACCCCGCCGACTTCATGAGCACCAAGGAGGCCCGGCGCAGTGACCGCTTCGCCCAACTGGCGATCGCCGCCGCCGCGCAGGCCGTGGCGGATGCCGGGTGGAACGCCGAGGAGCCGCCGGTCGATCGCGCCGACGTCGGCTGCGTGATCGGGTCGGGGATCGGCGGGATGACGACCTTCGAGGCCCAGTGCGAGGTGCTGCTCGAGCGCGGCCCGCAGCGAGTTTCGGCGCTCGCGATCCCGCTCATCATGGGCAACGCCGCCGCGGGTCTGGTCGCGATGCGCCACGGGCTCCAGGGTCCGGCCTTTGGCCTGATGTCAGCCTGCGCGTCCGGCTCGCACGCGATCGGCGAGGCGATGCGGATGATCAGGTCCGGAGACGTACAAGCCGTGGTAACCGGCGGGGCGGAGGCGACCCTGACTCCGCTCGCCAAGGCGGCCTTCGCCAAGATGGAGGCGACCTCGCCGACCGGCATCTCGCGCCCGTTCGACGCGCGGCGCGACGGCTTCGTGATGGGCGAGGGCGCCGGCGTGCTCGTGCTCGAATCCGAGGAGCTGGCCAAGGAGCGCGGTGCGCGCGTGCTCGGCGAGGTGCTCGGTTATGCCGCCACCGCGGACGCGCACCACCTGACCGCCCCCGAGCCGACCGGCCGCCCGGCGGCCACCGCGATCACGCGCGCGCTCCGCGACGCAGGCGTCACGCCCGAGGACGTCAACTACATCAACGCCCACGGCACCTCGACGCCGCTCAACGACCGCTCGGAGACCGAGGCGATCAAGCTCGCGCTGGGCGAGCGCGCCTACGACGTCCCGGTGTCCTCGACCAAGTCCGCGATCGGGCACCTGCTCGGAGCCGCCGGCGCCGTCGAGGCGATCGCGACGGTGTTCGCATTGTCCGAGCGGATGGCACCGCCGACGCTCAACTACGAGGAGGCCGATCCCGACCTCGACCTCGACTACGTGCCCGACGGACCGCGACCGCTTCTCGTCAACGGGAACGGCCATGGACGCGCGATCGCGCTCTCAAACTCGTTCGGGTTCGGCGGCCACAACGCGGTTCTTTGCCTGGGGGCGCCCGCGTGAGCGTCGCCGTCGTTTCTCCGAATACGCAACCGGAGACCGCCTCGGAGCGTCAGCTCGACGCGCTCGGCCGCCTCGAGACCCTCTGCGATCCCGGCTCGCTCGAGCTGATCCGCACCGACGTGCTCTCGTCGGCGATGGGGGAGAAGGTCCGCCCGGGGGACGGCGTGCTAGGCGGCGCCGGCCTGATCGACGGGCACCCGGTGTTCTGCTACGCCCAGGACCCGACCTTTGCCGGCGGCTCGCTGGGAGAGCAGCACGCGAACACGATCGTGCGCGTGCTCGAGCTGGCTGACAAGGCGCGCTCTCCGGTGGTCGGGTTCATCTCCTCGGGCGGCGCCCGGATGCAGGAGGGCGTCGCCGCGCTCGGCGGCTACGGCCGCATTTTCCACCGCATCGTGAAACTGTCCGGGCGCGTGCCGCAGGTGTCGATCGTCACCGGCACCTCGGCCGGCGGCGGTGCCTACTCGCCGGCGCTGACCGACTGGGTGGTGATGAGCGAGCAGTCGAGCATGTTCCTGACCGGGCCGGGCGTCGTGCGCGAGGCCCTCGGCGAGGACGTCACCGCCGACCAGCTCGGCGGCACGCGCGTCCACGAGCGCAACGGCGTCTGCCATTTCGTCGCGCCGACGGACGCGAACGCCGCTTACCTGGCGCGCGAGCTGCTCGGCTATCTACCGCGCCACCGCGGTGCCGCGCCGCCGGCCGTGCCGGCCCGCGAGCCGCTGGGCTACGACCCGTCCGAGCCGGTCCCGGCTGATCACCGCTGCGTGTACGACGTGCGCGACGTGATCCGCGCCGTGGTGGACGGCGGCGAGCTGCTCGAGGTGGCGGCCGGATGGGCGCGCAACCTGGTCACCGGCTTTGCCCGGATCGACGGGCGCACGGTCGGCGTCGTGGCCAACCAGCCGCACTACCTGGGCGGGATCATCGACTCGGATGCCGCGCAGAAGGGCGCTCGCTTCGTCTCCAAGTGCGACGCGTTCGGGATTCCGCTGCTCGTGCTCGTCGACACGCCCGGCTACATGCCCGGGACCAAGCAGGAGTCGGCTGGGGTCATCCGCTTCGGCGCGGACTTCGTTCGCGCGTTCGCTGCCGCCGAGGTGCCGCGCGTGACGCTGATCCTGCGCAAGGCTTTCGGCGGCGCCTACATCACGATGAACTCCAAGGACCTCGGGGCCGACTACGTGTTCGCCTGGCCGGACGCGCAGATCGGGGTGATGGCGGCCTCCTCCGCGGTGGGGATCATCCACCGTCGCGAGCTCGCCGCCGCCGAGGACCCGGACGCTGCGCGCGCGGATCTCGCCCGGAGCTACGCCGAGGCCAAGCTGTGCCCGCGCAACGCGGCAGCCACCGGCTACATCGACGAGCTGATCACGCCCCGGGACACGCGCAAGCGCATGGTCTGGGCCTTCAGGTCGCTCGCGGGGGGCACGGAATGACCCACGCGGATGGGGCGGTCCTGCTCACCGGTGCTACCGGGTTCGTCGGGATGGAGCTGCTGGCGCGCTACCTCGAGCGCACCGACCGGCAGGTGCTCACGATCGTCCGCGCCGACGACGACGAGGGCGCCCGCGAACGGATCGACGCGGTGCTCGCGAACCTCTTTGGCGATCGCGCGCCATGGTATTCGGACCGCGTGACCGCGGTCGCGGGCGACCTGACGGCGCCGCGCCTCGGCCTATGCCGTCCGCACTGGGATTGGCTGGCCGCCGAGTCGACGATGATCGTGCACTGCGCCGCCTCGGTGTCGTTCGGCATGTCGCTCGAAGAGGCGCGCGCGATCAACGTCGAGGGGACCCGCCGGATGCTCGAGCTCGCCGGCCGAGCGCAGGAGCTCGGTGTGCTCCAGCGCTACGCCCAGGTTTCGACGGCGTACGTGGCCGGCACCCATGCCGGGCGGTTCTGCGAGAGCGACCTCGACGTCGGACAGAGCTTCAACAACTCCTACGAGCAGTCGAAGTTCGAGTCCGAGTGCCTCGTGCGCTCGCGTCCGGACCTGCCGTTCACAATTCTGCGCCCGAGCATCGTCGTCGGCGACCGCAACAGCGGCTGGACCTCCGCCTTCAATGTCCTCTACTGGCCGCTGCGGGCGCTCGCCCGCGGCCTGTTCCCGGCGGTGCCCGCGACCGCGTCGGCGCCGGTCGACGTGGTCTCGATCGACTACGTTGCCGATGGCATCCACGAGCTGTGCGAGTCCGTCGGCGGGATCCGCCAGACCTATCACCTCACTGCCGGCACTGAGGCGAGCACGATCGCCGAGATCGCGGAGCTCGCGAGCGACTATTTCCAGCGACCGCCACCCAAGCTCCTCTCGCCGGCCGAGTTCATGTCGGCCGACCACGGAGTCGCTCGCTCGATGCTCGAGGAAGGGGCGATGTACTTTCCGTACTTCTCGGTGGCGACGACCTTCGACGACACGTTCGCGCGCGCACACCTCCAGCCGGCCGGGATCAGCGTCGCGCCGCTGGGCCAGTACATGAACCGCCTGCTCGACTACGCGACCTGGAGCCGCTGGGGCAAGCACCCGATCGCGCGGGTCGACGCGGCGGCCGCGGTCGCCTAGTCCTCCGGCTCCGGCGCCGGCGGCGCCGGAAACCACTCGTCCGGCTCTGGCCAGCTGAACTCCGCTTCGAAGTCGTAGGTCTCGAACGTCGTGCCGGTGGCGGCTTCGGTGTCGAAGAACACGAACGGATTCTGGGCCGCGAACCGGCCGGACTGAACCGGGGCGAAACCACGCTCGAGGAAGTCTTCGATGCGGCTCTCCCAGGGGCGTCCGGCGCAGTCGAAGGCGAGATGTTGGATGCCCTCCCCGTGGCGATCGAGGTACTCCTGAAAGATGGTGGGGCCGCGCAGCGGCTGCATGATTTCCCAGGTGACGTTCGCCCCGGCGGCGAAGCACACCGTGATCGCCCAATCGGCTGGCGCGCCGCGATACGTGCGGTCGGCGACGGTGTCGGCGTCGAATGTGTAGACCCGCCACGGGCCGATGCCCAGGCGGGCGAGGCCCTCCATCGTGCGATGGTGATCTCCGGTCACGATGCACACTTCGATCAGGTTGCCGAGGAGGTCCGGTTGCACGTTCGACGAAGCGTGCCAGATCCTCCCCCAGCCGGGGGGTTGTCCGGATCGGCGTGTTGCACGCGGGATGCACGGCGAGCATCCTCGGGTCAGTGGTCCTGCTAGCCGACACGGCCAGGTTCCGGACCGACGACCCGGATGCGCTCGTGCGCGCGTCCCTCGCCTGTCCGATGTGCTTGCGCAGCGACGATCTCGAGTGGCACGCTGCCCTCGACGGATACGATCCGTCGGTGGAATGCAGATGCCCACGGTGCGAGGAGTCCTGGCGGGTGTACCTGGAGCCGCAGCAGGCGCTGCGCCTCTCGTTCATGGGCGCGGACTGAGCTGCCTGGCAACGGGGCTATGACCACGGCCGCGAGGTCGGAAGTAGGTGTGGACGCGCTCGAGCTGTTCGTCGAGGTCCTGTCGCAGTCCGAGGACGGGCCGGCCGCGTCGGACGAGCTGTTCTACGACCGGCTGTGCGAGGCGGTGTGCCGGCTCGGCCACATGCGCCGGGCGCTGATCTTCCGCTACGACAACGGGCGGCGGCGGGTGCGTGCGGCGGGGACGCACGGCTTGAACCTCGAACAGTTCGCCGACGCGCACGTGACCGTCGAGTCGGCGCCGATCGCCGCCCAGTCCCTGCGCGAGGACCGCGTGATCGAGATCGCGGGCGAGATGACCGGCCAGTTCCCCACCGAGTACATCAGCCTGTTTCCCGAGCCGGTCCGGCTGGTGTGCGCGCCGATGGCGGCAGCGGGTCGCGCGTTGGGCGTGATCTTGGCCGACCGGCTGCTGTCGGAGCCCCCGCTGGACGACGCCGAGCGGCATCTGCTGTGGACGCTCGGCAAGGCGGCGGCGCTGGCATCGGTCGCGCGCACAGTCGCCACCCAGGGCGAAAGGGCGCGACAGCTCGAGCATCGGATCGACCTGGCCCGCGAGATCCACGAGGGCGTGATCCAGCGACTCTTCGGGATCTCGATGGCGCTGGACGGCGAGGGCGACCTCCCTGCGGACGCGCGTCAGCGCTGCGCGGTCGAGACCCAGGAAGCGCTGTCGGAACTGCGCACGGCGATCCAGCGCCCGCTCGGTCGCGCCCCGCGGTCGACCCAGACCACGTTCGTGGCCGAGGTCGAGCGGCTCGCCCGCGAGCACCCCGACCTCGGGGTGACCCTCGAGGCCGGCGACGAGGGCGACGTCCCGCCGGCGCTCGAGCCGCTCGCGCAGTCGGTCCTGGCCGAGGCCGTGCGCAACGCTCACAAGCACGCGGACCCCAACCGGGTCAGCGTCCGGATCGGGCGCAGCGACGGCGCCCTCGTGCTCGAGGTCGCCAACGATGGGGTGACCGGGGCGCGGCATCGCGCCGGCATGGGACTGCGGCTGGCCGCGCTCGAGGCGCTCCAGAGCGGGGGCGTGGTCGAGTTCGGCGAGCGCGAGCCGGGAACCTGGCAGGTGAGACTGGTGGTGCCGGTTGACCGGTGACGCGACGCTGCGCAGTCCCGAGCGCCTGAGCGTGTTGGTGGTGGACGACCACGACGTGGTCCACTGGGGGATCCGCCTGATGCTCACCCAGCAGCCGTGGGTCGACCGCTGCCTGAGCGCGCATTCGGGCGGCGAGGCGATCGAGCTGGCGGTCCGGTATCGGCCGCACGTGGCGCTCGTCGACCTGTTCATCGGCGAGGAGTCGGGGGCCGAGATCTGCGAGAAGCTGCGCGCGGCCGAGCCGATGACTCGGGTACTCCTGTTCTCGGGCGCCGGCGAGATCTCCCCGCCCGCGGCCCGGGCCGCCGGCGCGTCCGGCTTCGCCTACAAAGATTGGCCCGCGCGCAAGATCGCCAGCGCCGTGCGGATGGTCGGCCTCGGCAAGATGGTGTTCGACCATCAGGAATCTCCCTCGGCCCTCGGGCTGTCCGAGCGTGAACGCGACGTCCTGAATCTGATGGCCTCGGGGGCGACCAACCCGGAGATCGCCGAGCAGCTGCATTTGTCCAAGCACACGGTTAAGGAGCACACCAGCGCGGTGTACCGCAAGCTGGGCGTTCGCAACCGGACCGAGGCAGTCCAGCGCGGGCAGCGGCTGGGACTGCTGGCGTAGGCTCGTTGGCTATGGACGCGGCGCTGAGCGAGATCGCGCGCTTCCTCGCCGCGCGGGCGCCGTTCGACGCGCTCGGACCCGAGGATCTCGGGGAGCTGGCCGCGCAGACCGAGATCGAGTTCTTCCCTGCGGGCGCCGCGATCCTGACCGAGGACGGCGGCCCGGTCACGTGCCTGCGGGTGATCCACTCAGGGGCGGTGGACATCGTCCACAACGGCCGCATGCTGGATCTGTTAGGCCCGGGGGACACGTTCGGCCACGCCGCGATGCTGTCCGGGCTCCCGCCCGGCTTCGAGGCGCGCGCCGCCGAGGACACGCTGTGCTACCGGATCCCGGTCGCGGTAGCGCGCCCGCTGCTGGATCGCGTCAAGCAGCGCGAGCTCGAGGTGGGCGCGGGGGCGCCGAGCCACCAGGCCGTCGTGCGGCTGATCCGGTCGCCCACGGTGATGTGCCAGCCGATGGATCGGATCCGCGAGGTCGCCCGGCGCATGACCGAGACCGGTGCCACCTCAGCGATCGTCGACCTGCGCAAGGAGGGCTTCGGGATCGTCACCGACCGTGACATCCGGACCAAGATCGTCGGCGCCGGCATGCCGCTGAGCGCGCCGGTAGCGACCGTGATGACCACTCCGGTCTTCACCGTGCCGCCCGAGCGACCGGGCGGCGAGGTGCTGTTCGAGCTGCTCGAGCGGGGTATCCGCCACGCCCCGGTGGTGGGCGACGACGGGCAGCTGATCGGCGTGATCGACGACGCCGACCTGTTTGCGGCTCAGTCGGGTTCTTGGTTCGGTGTCCGGCGGTTGATCTCGCGCGCTGCGTCCGTGGAGGACCTGGCCGGCGTGGCGAAGCGACTGACCGGTGTGGTGGCCGATCTGCACGCGGCGCGGGTGCGCGCGCTCGAGATCGTACGGGTGCTCTCGGCGCTGATGGACGCCCTCACCACGCGTGCGCTCGAGCTGGTCGGGCCGGCGCCGGCCGCGCAGGGGGTCGTGTGGGTGGCCGTTGGCAGCCAGGCCCGCCGAGAACTCACCCCGGTGTCGATCCCGCGGGGGGCGGTCGTCGCAAGTGGTCCGGTGGCGCCCGAGTGGGCGGGGTCGGTCGCGTCGGCGCTCGCGGCGTGCGGCTTCCAGGACCACGAGGTGGTGGCGCGGACGGCCGCGGAATGGTCTTCGTCGGCGCCCGGTTCCTCGGACGAGCTCGGGCTGTCGGTGCTGGTCGAGCGCCGCGCGCTGTGGGGGACGCCGGTCGATCCGCTGCCGGCGGTCTCGGACCGCGTTCGGGACGGGGTGGTCGAGGCGTTGCTGGCGCGGGCGCGGGCGGCGGTGCCACCGACCGGGTTCGACGGCGACGCGGTGCTCGAGGCCGACGGCTCGCGCAGCGACCGGCTCGACATCCGGCGCGCGGCGATCGCGCCGATCGTCGAGCTGGCCCGCTGGGGGTCGGCGGTGGCCGCAGTGGTGGAGGGGTCGACGCCGGAGCGACTGCGTGCGGCGGCTGCCGGCGGGGCGCTTCGCGACGAGGACGCGCGGACGCTCTCAGATGCGTTCGACCTCGGGCTCGAGCTGCGCGTCGGTCATCACATGGAGCAGTTGGCCGAAGGTCTGGCGCCGGACGACCGGATCGATTGCGCCCGGATCAGCCCGTTGATGCGCGACCATCTGCGGGACGTGTTCCGTGCGGTGGCGTCGGTGCAGTGGGAGCTCCACGGGTGAGGCCGATTTCGTGAGGCTCCGGCGCGCGCCGGAAGGGACCGCGGCTGCTGTGTTCGACGCGACTCCTCGGCCGGCCGACGGCGCGGGATGGCGGGAGGTGCCATGGTGCGCGGTCGACCTGGAAATGACCGGTCTCAATCCGCGCACGGATGAGATCGTGGCCATTGGCGCGGTCCCGATCTCGGAGGGGCGCGTGGTCCTCGGAGGGGCGATGTACACGCTGGTGCGCGCATTCAAACGCTCCCAGGTCGGCGCGGTGCTGGTGCACAAGCTGCGCCTCGCCGATGTGGCCGACGCCCCGACGCTGGACGAGGGACTCGATCTGCTGTTCGAGGCGCTAGCCGGTCGCGTGCCCGTGTTCCATACGGCTGCGATCGAGACGGCTTTCCTCGGGCGCCAGTTCGCCCGCCGGCACGTGCGGCTGCCGGCGGCGGCGGACACCGAGGCGCTCGGGCGCGCTTGGCTGCGCCGCCGCGACGGCCCCGACGACGCGTACCCGCGTGGGATCGCCCTGGGTCGGCTGGCCGAGGCGCTCGGTCAGCCGGGTGAGGCGCCTCACCACGCGCTCGGCGATGCGCTGACTACGGCGCAGGTGTTCATTGCGCTGGCCAGCCTGCTCGACACGGTGGCGCCCCAGACCGTCGGTTCGCTGCTCCGCGGCGGCGCCGCCGGCGGCCCCGGTGCTCGGGTTACCGGGGTGCGACGGCTCGGCCCGGGCTGACGTCGCTCCGCCCGCGGTGATGTCGCTTCCCCCACGCTCTCGGCCTCGGCCCTGATCCAGCGAGTAGAACGTTCTATTTGTTCGGTGGTGTCCCCTAGACGATCGCCATTGTTGGTGACGAACAAGCAGTGGACGCGGCTTTACCGGACTTTGGCGATTAAGGTCACATATACGCACCTCCATCGCCAAAGTCCGGGCCGCGATGGCTCGTCGCCCGAGGCCGTTTGTGACTTGATCACAACCAAATTTCGGTGCATTTGCTTTGCGGGACGGCCTCTTCGCAAATAGAACGTTCTATCCGGCGGACTGGGTCATAAGCCGGATCTCGGCGCCCGCCCGGTGCCGAGCTCGCACGGCTGACCCGTATATGTAGCTGAATCGGGATTCACCGCGCGGTGGGTGGCCGAGTCCGCGGTTGCGACCCGCCGGCTCGCGCAGGTCGACGTCGCCACCGAGGAGGTGGGTCATGACCGCACACTCGCCGCAGGTCTCCGCTCGATTGTGCTCGGGTGACCCACCACAGTGCTCGAATGCGCATTCTCCGCCGGAGCGGGGTCGAGTGTGCAGAAATGACCCACGGGCCGGTCGCAGCGGCTTAGGGTTGGCGACGTGATCGTCTGCGACTCGTTCGTGATCGCGGATTGGACCGATCCCGGTACCTATCCCGGACGGCCGATCGCCGGTCTGCACCTGCACCGCTCCGACGACGAGGCTTGGTTTGTGCTCAGTGGGCGACTCGGGTTCCGCGTGGGCGAGGAGGAACGCGAGGTGCCTGCCGGCGAGTCGATCCTCGTGCCGCGAGGCACGCCCCACTCGTTCTGGAACGCGGTTTCCGAGCCGACGCGATACCTGCTGGTCATGACGCCACGGCTTCACCAGTTGATCGAGGTGCTCCACGCCGGCGACCGCGACGACTTCGCGCAGATCTTCGAGGAGCACGACTCCGAGCTCCTCACCTGAATCACCTCGCCGTGTAGCGCCCCATGCCGTGCTCGAGCAGGTCGTAGGCCTCGTCGGCCCGTGCGAGCACCTCGGGCACTACGACCTCGGAGTCTTCGCCCGCGGTGAGCCGCTCCAGCCCGCACACGAGGATCGCGGCGTTGACGCCGCACAGGGCTCGGGCGATGGCGTGGCAGATCGGATCGTCGAGCGGCCGGCCCCATTCCCGAGCCAGCTCCGTGCCGACGTCGTCGGCCTGGCGCCCGAATGACGCCTCGGCGTAGTCGCGAAGCGCGGGACTGGCCTGCACGATCTCCCAGAACCCATGGGTGCTTGCACCCTCGCGCAGGATCCGGCCAAACCGCTCCCAGAAGGCCCGCGTGTGAGCACGGAACGCGGCCACCAGAGAGGCGCCGTCCGGCCGATCGTGGACCAGAGCCAGAAGGGCGGCCGCGACCTCGTCCTCGCGGTCGAACAGCATCTGCTCCTTGGTGGGGAAGTAGTTGAACACCGTCTGGCGCGAGACGTTGGCGGCGCGGGCGACGTCGTCGATCGTCACCGCGGCAAATCCCCGCTCCTGGAACAGGTCGGCGGCCGCCTGGGCGATCGCCTCGCGGGTGAGGCGCTTCTTGGCCGCGCGAAGGCCGGTCATATGTCAGGAAGAATACACTGAGTCGAAATTTTGACTGAGTATGTTATTCTGCGACCACGATGAACACGGGAATCCACATCCAAGGACTGACGAAGACGTATCGCGCGCCGGGCGGGCCGGTGCCCGCCGTCCGGGGGATCGACCTCTCGATTGCTCCGGGAGAGACGGTCGCGCTGCTCGGCCCCAACGGAGCCGGCAAGTCGACGACCATCGACATGCTGCTCGGACTGACCCGACCTGACGCCGGCTCGGTGACCGTGTTCGGCCAGACGCCGCGAGAGGCCGTCGATGCCGGTCTGGTGGGCGGCATGCTCCAGGTAGGGGCGCTGATCCGCGACCTGGCGGTGCGCGAGCTGATCGCGGTGATGGCGTCGCTGTATCCGGATCCGCTCGACGTCGACGAGGTGATCGCGCTGACCGGACTGACTGCGGCCGCTAATCAGCGCACCCACAAGCTCTCGGGTGGTCAGACCCAGCGGGTTCGCTTCGCGATCGCGCTGGTGGCCAACCCGGCGCTGCTGGTGCTGGACGAGCCGACCGTGGCCATGGACGTCGACGGCCGGCGCGATTTCTGGCTGACGATGCGCCGGTACGCCGAGCGCGGCAAGACCGTTCTGTTCGCGACGCATTATCTGGAGGAGGCCGACGCCAACGCCGACCGGGCAGTGATGATGGCCCAGGGGCGGATCGTCGCCGATGGTCCGACGACCGAGATCAAGGCGCGTATCGGCCACCGCACGATTCGCGCCACCCTGGGCGGGGTCGGCCGCGACGAGCTGGCACGCCTGGATGGCGTCAGCGTCGCGGAGCGCCGCGGGGACGCGATCATCCTGCGCTGCTCAGATTCCGACCGCGCCATCCGTGCGCTGTTGGAGCACCATCCCGATGCGCGGGACATCGAGATCACCGGCGCTGCGCTGGAGGAGGCGTTCCTGGAGCTGACCCGCGACCCGGACGCCGTGAGCCCGTCAGGTGACCTGATGGAGGTGGCCTGATGAACGGGGGCCTGTACACCCGTCACGAGGTCGTGCGCGCATTTCGCAACCGTCGGTTCTTCGTCTTTTCGCTTGGGTTTCCGCTCATCCTGTACTTCGTAATCGCCGGATCGCAGACGGGGGACGCGAACTTCGCGGGCACGGGTGTCTCGGCGGCGTTGTTCTACATGGCTGGTCTGGTCTCGTTCGGGACGATGAGCTCGATGATCTCCACCGGGGCCCGGATCGCCGGTGAGCGCCAGGCCGGCTGGACGCGACAGCTCCGCATAACTCCCCTGACCTCCGGGTCGTACTTCCGCGCCAAGGTGCTCACGGCCTACGCCATGTCGGGCCTCACGATCGCCGTGCTGTACATCGCCGGCGCGATCTTGGGCGTGAGCATGCCGGCGAGCCAGTGGCTGGAGATGACCGGGCTGATCCTCGTCGGGCTGCTGCCGTTCGCGGCCCTCGGGATCGCGCTCGGGCACACGCTCAACGTCGATTCCATCGGTCCGGCGATGGGCGGGCTGGTTGGGCTGCTCGCGCTCGTCGGCGGCACCTGGTTCCCGGTCGCTCACGGGTTCCTGCACGACCTCGGACAGTTCCTGCCCTCCTACTGGCTGGCTCGGGCCGGCCACCTGGGCACTGGCGCGGCGCCCTGGAGTCTCGGAGGCTGGCTGGTCATCGCCGGCTGGACCGCGGCCCTGACGGCACTCGCCGCCTGGGCCTACCGGCGGGACACGAGCCGGGTGTAGCGGGCGCACGGTGACCGGGACCCCGCTCCCGGTCGCACAGCGAAACCCGGCGCGGGCGCATACGGTATGCGCCATGAGCTCCGATCGACCACGCTTCCAACCGCCTGACGCCACCCTCGCGCCTCGCTACACGGGCGTCCGCACGTTCGCCCGCCTTCCGCACGTCCCGCTGCCCCAAGACGGGGTCGACGCGGCGGTGATCGGTGTCCCGTTCGACACCGCGACGAGCTTTCGCTCGGGCGCGCGGTTCGGACCCGAGGCGATCCGTTCCGCCTCGGCACTGCTGCGCCCCTACCACCCGGCGCTCAACGTCGACGTGTTCGCCACCCTCGGCGTGGTCGACGGCGGCGACCTGGAGGTCACGCCCGGCAACGCGCTGCGTACGACCGAGCAGATCGACGCCGCGCTCCAGCCAGTCCTGCGCGCCGGGACGGTCCCCCTCGTGATCGGAGGCGACCACTCGATCGTCCTCGGCGAGCTGCGCGCGCAGGCGGCGGTACACGGCCCGGTCGGCCTTGTGCTGCTCGACGCGCACGCCGACACCTGGGATCAGTACTACGGCGAGCGCTACTTCCACGGCACGCCGTTCCGGCGCGCGGTCGAGGAGGGGTTGCTCGATCCGTCCCGATCGATCCTGGCCGGCATGCGCGGACCGCTGTACGGGGCGGCCGACGTCGACGTGCCGCTCGAGCTCGGCTTTGAGGTGATCCCGGGCTCCGAGCTCGTCACGCTCAGCCCGGAGGCCTACGGGGAGCGGGTGCGAGCGCGGATCGCAAACGGGGTGGCCGGGGGTGGGCGGGCGGGGCCAATATTCATGTCGTTCGACATCGACGTGCTCGACCCGGCCTCCGCGCCGGGCACCGGCACGCCCGAGGTTGCCGGCCTCCAGCCGCGCGAAGCGCTGGCGTTCCTACGCGCGCTCGCAGGAATCTCCTTCACCGGGTTCGACCTGGTCGAGGTCGCGCCCGCCTACGACAGCCCGGGCCAGATCACCGCGCTGAACGCGGCCGCGATCGTGTACGACCAGCTCGCCCTGCTCGCGGTGGCGCGAGCGCGCCACCGCGACTAGCCCGTCAGAACAACTGCAGGTAGCGGTCGAGCTCCCACTGCGTGATCTGCTCGTGCGCCGCTCGCCACTCCTTGCGTTTGACCTTCGCGAAGTAGTCGACGTAGTCCCCATCGCGGACCTTGCCGAGTCCGGCGCGCAGCACGTCGCACTTCTCGAGCTCGCGCACCGCGTCGAGCAGGTTGGCGGGGAGCAGCTCGATGCCCAGCTCCTCGCGCTCGGCGTCGCTCAGCTCATACAGATTGGCGGAGTTCGGGTCGCCAGGGTCGAGCCCGCGCTCGATCCCGTCCAGTCCGGCGGACAGCATCGCGGTCGCGCCCAGGTAGGGGTTGCACGAGCCGTCGACGGTGCGGTCCTCGATCCGTCCCGCCGCCGGGATGCGCAGCATCTGCGTGCGGTTGTTGTAGCCGTAGCTGACGTACGCCGGCGCCCATGTCGCCCCGCTCGTCGGTGCACCCACGACCAGGCGCTTGTAGGAATTCACCGTCGGCGCAGTGACCGCGATGTACGCCTTGGCGTGGGTCTTCAGGCCACCGATGAATTGGTAGGCGACCTCGGAGAGGCCGAGCCCGCGCGGATCCTCTTCTACGTCGCGCTCGAACACGTTCTCGCCGTCATGCCACAGGCTGAAATGGAAGTGGCACCCGTTGCCGGTGAGGTGCGCGAACGGCTTGGGCATGAACGTGGCGATCAGCCCCCGCTGCTGGGCGAGCGTCTCGACCATATAGCGGAAGAACACCGCACGATCGCACGTGGTCAGAACGTCGGCGAACTGAAAATTCTGTTCGAACTGCCCGTTGGCGTCCTCGTGGTCGGTCGCGTAGTTGTCCCAGCCGAGGCCGGTCACCGACTGCGAGACCTGGGAGACGAAATCGAGGTTGCGCGTCAGCGCTCGCATGTCGTAGCAGGGCAGCTCGAGCGTGTCCTGCCTGTCGGCGACCTCGATGCCCCCGTCCTCGGTTCGACGAACGAGGAAGTACTCGAGCTCGGCTCCCATCATCGGCTCGTAGCCGAGCGCCTGTGCCCGGGCGAGGGCGTTCCGAAGGATCGTGCGCGGGCAGTACGGCCACGGCTCGCCCTCGACCGTGATATCGCAGGCGAACCTGGCCACGTTGGGCTGCCAGGGCAGGATCGTGAGCGTTGTCGGGTCCGGCATGGCGATCATGTCGGGGTCGTGCGGGCCCTGTCCGACGTCGCCGGCCGCGAACCCGGCAAACCCGGCGCCCTCGGTCAGCAGGTCGTCGATGTGGTGGGCCGGCACGAGCTTGGCGCTCGGCTTGCCGTGCATGTCGACGAACTGGGCGAACAGAAATTCGATGTGTTTGTCGCGGATGATGCGTTTGACGTCGTCCGCGTCACGCGGCTGCGGCGCGACTTCGTCGAGATGCTCGGTTGAGATAGCCATATGCGATGTATAACCGGCTGCGCGGGCGCGCGGTAGTGGCGCCGGGCACCGGTTGCCGGGGGCTACCATGTGCGCTTCGCACATATGGCAACCACGTCTGACGCTCGCGGCCTTCGCGAAGAGAACCGCACCCTCTACCGGGTCATCAACCTCGTCGCCTCATCGATCGAGCTAGGCCCGATGCTGCAGGGAATCGTCGACCTGGCGACCGAGGCCACGGACTGCCACGCCTGCTTCATCTACCTGGTGGAGGACGGCCTGCTCACGATCCGCGCCGCCTCCCCGGTGTACGCCTCAGCGGTCGGGGAGGTCCAGATGCGGCTCGATGAGGGGCTCGCCGGGTGGGTGGCGCGCCACGGCACGCCCGAGTTCATCCGCGAGAAGGCGATGGCCGATCCACGGATGAAGTACGTGCCGCTGCTCGAGGAGGAGCGCTTCCAGTCGATGGTGGCGGTTCCCATCCTGTCGCGGGCGAGCGACTCGATCGGCGTGATCGTGCTGCACACCGAGGCGCCGCGTGAGTTCACCGAGGACACGCTCAAGCTCCTGGTCCACATCGCCTCGCTGGTCTCGGGCGCGATCGAGAACGCGCAGCTGTACGACCAGCAGCGGCGCCGGGTGGATGCCCTGACCAAGCTTTCTGGGCTGGCGCAGGAGGTCGCCGCCGCCAACGACGCGGCCGAGATCGGGCGCGCGGTCACCCGCGGGATGCGGCTGTTGCTCGACGCCGAGGTATGCCAGGTCTACCGGCTCGGCCGCGAGGGCATTGCGCTCCAGCTGCTGTCCTCCTCTCCGGACTCAGCGCCCGAGCCGGAGGTACTGTCGACGCCCGAGTTGCTGCTCACTGCATTCGATGCCGGTGCCTCGCGGCCGCCGGCACGGACGCTGTGGCCGCAGCTCGACGTGGCGGACCTGCTGGTGACGCCGCTGGTGTCCGGCGGGGAGCGGATGGGGTTGCTGTGCGCGGGCGCCCCGCCGCGGCGCCCGTTCAGCGACGAAGCGACCGAGATGGCGCGTGCGATCGCGCATCTGGCCGCGGTCGCGATCAAGCGCGCCGAGCTGATCGAGGGGCTCACCAACGCGAACATCGTCAAGGATCTGTTCGAGGCGCTGGCGGCGGGAGCGACGACGTTCGCCGTGGCCAAGGCGACCGAGGTTCGCTGCGATCTCACGAAGCCGTACGTGATGCTGTGCGCCGTGCCGACGGATGGCCGCGAGCAGGGCTCGGGCAGATGGCGGGCGACCGCGCAGGCGCTCGGCCACGGGTTCGCTGAGCTCGCGACGAGCACCGCGGTCGAGGCGGGCCCCGGCCCCGTGCGCGCGTTGCTAGCGCTCGACGCGCGATCGACGCGCAAGCTCGACGAGGTGCTGCGACTGTGCCGGGAGCTTGGCCAGCAGTCAGACGCCGCGATCGGCATCAGCGAGCTGCACGCGGCGCCGCGCGACGCGGCCCGCGCCTACCGGGAGGCGGTGGACGCGGCGAAGATCGGCGCCGCCCTGCTCGCGTCCGGTGGCGCGGTCGCCTACTCGGAGGTCGGCGCGTACCGCTACCTGGTGCACATCGGGGCGGAGGACGCGCCGCACGACCGGATGCGGGCCGCCGTCGATTGCCTGATCGAGTACGACCGCAAGCGGCGGACCGCGCTGCTGGACACGCTGGAGCGCTATCTGACCGAGCGGCGCAGCGTGATCGAAAGCGCCCGCGCGCTGTTCATCCATCCCAACACGCTGCGCCAGCGCCTGGGACGGATCGAGGAGCTCACCGGCTTACAGCTCGACCAGGACGATCTGCTGTCGCTCGAGCTCGCGATCAAGCTGGCGCGACTGCACGGCCGGCCCTGACGGTCAGATGGGGATCATCGCGCCGACCGTGGCCGTGCGCTCGACCGGGAGCCGGAAGGCGTCAATCGGGCTCGCGGAGTTACGGGCCATCAGCATGAACAACAGCTTGCGCCAGCGGCTCATGCCGGGAGCGCTGGTCGGCGTGATCGTGATCCGAGACACGAAATAGGAGGCGTGCTCGAGGTCGAGGTTGCGCTCGAGCAGCCCGCGTTTGCGGGCCAGTGCCAGCGCCGCGGGAACGTCCGTGGTGTCGTGGTAACCGGCGCGCAGCGTGACGTGCCTGATCTTGAACAGGCCGCTCCCGAGAGTCTCGGCGACCAGCTGCTGGTCGGCGTCGACGTGCGGCACGCTTACCGGTTCGACAGACACGATCAACACCTTGTCGTGGAAGATCCCGTGGTGCTCGACGTCGGCCTTGAGCGCGAGCGGCGTGGTGTCCTTGCTCGGATTGAGGTAGATCGCGACGGTGCGGCAGCGGTGGATCGGCGGGTCGCTCATCCGAACCTGATACAGGAACTCGTCGAGCGGTCCCTCCTCCTTGGTCCGGTTGCGGGTCACGATCTCGCGTCCCTTGCGCCAGGTGACCATCAGGATCGCGGTGATCAAACCCAGGGTGAGCGGGATCCACGCGCCGTGGCTGACCTTGCTCACGTTTGACGTGAAGAACGACAGCTCGAGGGTCAGGAACACCACCCCGATGAGTGCCAGCTTCCACTTGGCCATGCGCCAGATCGCGTGGGCGACAGCCAGGAACAGGATGGTGTCGAGCACGAACGTTCCGGTCACCGCGACGCCGTAGATGTTGGCCAGTGCGCCGGAGCTCTGGAAGATGAGGATGAGCGCGATCACCCCGATCGCCAGCGTGATATTGATCAGCGGCACGTAGATCTGGCCCTCGAGCTCCGAGGTGTGCTTGATCTTCAGGCGCGGCAGGAAACCGAGCTGCACGGCTTGTCGCGCGATCGAGAACGAGCCGGTGATCGCCGCCTGCGAGGCGATGATCGTCGCGATCGTCGCCAGGAACACCATCGGGATTCGGCCGCCGGCCGGCACCAGGAAGTAGAACGGGTTGCTGATCGTGTGGGGATGGGCGAGGATGAGTGCGCTCTGGCCGAGGTAGCACAGGAGCACGGCCGGAAAGACGATGGCGAACCAGGTCCTCCGGATCGGGCTGGCGCCGAAGTGCCCCCGGTCGGCGTACAGAGCCTCGGCGCCGGTCAATGCCAGCACCACCCCACCGAGCGTGAAAAACGCCGCGACGCCGTGATCGATCATGAAGCGCGCGGCCCAGGTCGGAGACAGGGCCTCGATCACCGCGGGATGGGCGACGACCTGTCGGGCGCCCAGTATCGCGATCACCGAGAACCAGAGCAGCATCATCGGCCCGAACAGCCATCCGACCGCGCCAGTGCCGCGGCGCTGGAGCGCGAACAGCCCGATCAGGATCGCGATCGAGATGGGAACGACGAGGTGGGCGAGACTCGGTGAGTCGACCTTCAGCCCCTCGACCGCGGATGTGACCGAGATCGCCGGCGTGACCATGCCGTCGCCGAAGAACAATCCGGCGCCGAAGATGCCGAGCGTCACGAGCAACATGGTGCGGCCCACGCGGCGGCGCTGGATGAGGGCGGCGAGGGCCATCCCCCCGCCGTCCCCGCGGTTGTGCGCGCGCATCAAGAACCCCGCGTACTTGATCGACACGATGATCGTGAGCGCCCAGAAGATCAGCGAGGTAACCCCGTAGACCCCGGCCACTGTGGCGCGAGCGGCGTCCGCGTGCTGGGTGAAGATGACCTGCTCGGTGTACAGCGGGCTCGTGCCGAGGTCGCCGTAGACGACGCCGAGCGCTCCCAGCGCCAGCACGACCTTGCTGGCGTGGGCGACGACGTCGCGGTCGTCGTCGTCGGCTGCGATCGGGACCTTCCCGTTGCGCTCGATCGCCTTGACCGGTGTCACCGGCCAGTAGCCGAGCTTGTGGGCCGCCTCGTTGAAGGTGCGGCGGACAGCGGTTGGCGGCTGGCCGTTGCCGTTCCCGTTGCCGTTGCCGTTGCCGTTGCCGTTGTCGACGCCACGGCAGCGGCCTTGTGAGCCGCTTCGTTGAGGCTCCGGCGCGTGGGCGGCGTCATGGCGAATCCCCGCCTAGGCGAGTTGTTCTGAGACCAACGCCGGTCGCAACCCCAGGAGCCGCAGGTCGGTCATTAGGTCTCCGACCTCGTCCTGCACCTCATCGTCCGAGTCGTCCCCTATCTCGACGCGGAGGAGCAGGGCGCCGCGATCGGAGCCATTCGTTCGTTCCCGCGCGAGCACGGCTCGACCGCCGTCCATGCGGTCGGCGAGCCAGGCGCGGAGCTCAGGCGTCAGCAGAGCCGGTCGCTCGAGGCGAATCAGTACTTCCGGCATGCTGCGGAGGCTGGCAACCGGACAGTCGCAACTCTATGGGTGCAAGTCCCTATTTATGAGTCGCCGGCTCGGGGTATAAGCCGGTGCCTGGCAGCAGCGCCTTAGGGCTCGATCAGCCCGCGCCGGATGGCGTACCGGGTCAGATCCGCGACGTTGCGCATGCCGAGCTTTCCGAGGATGTTCGCCCGGTGGTGGTCGACCGTCTTGCGGCTGATCACGAGCTCGTCGGCGATCTGATCGCTCGAGTGCCCCTCGGCGATCAGCTTGACGACCTGGAGCTCCCGTGGCGTCAGCGGATCTTCCGGCGCCGCCTCTCCCCGCCGCGCCTGCTCGAGATATTCCCGGACCAGCGTCGTGACCGCGTTCGGATAGAGAAACGACTCACCCCGCATCGCGGCCCGGCAAGCCCCGATGAGGTCGCGGTTGGCAGACGACTTGAGAACGTAGCCGCTTGCTCCCGCTTTCAACGCCTCGAAGAAATACTGCTCGTGGTCGTGGACCGACAGGATCAGTACCCGCACCTCACGGCGCCGCCGCCGCAGCTCCGCGGTGGCCTGGAGCCCGGTGAGCCGTGGCATCGACACGTCGAGGATCGCGAGGTCGACGTCGCAGGCCAGAGTCTTCTCGACGGCCTCCATTCCGTCCTCCGCCTCCGCCACGACCTCGATATCCGGTTCGCCGTCCAGCACCGCGCGCAAACCGCTGCGCACGACGGCGTGATCGTCCGCCAGCAGCACGCGCGTTTTCAGCGGCGTCGGCATACCTAGACCGGAGTGGGAACGTGGAGGACGACGTCGGTGCCGCCACCCGCCCCGGGGGCGATCTCGAGCTCGGCGCTGATCACCATCGCTCGCTCGCGCAGTCCCCGAAACCCGCGTATGTCGGCCCCAGCGGGCAGGCCGCGGCCGTTATCGCTCACCATCAGAACGACCTCTCCGTCCTTGCGCCGCAACGCGACATAAACCTCGGTGGCATGGGCGTGGCGCAGCACATTGGTGAGCGCCTCCTGGGCGGTTCTGTAGATGACCAGCTCAACCTCGGGCGAGAGCTCCGGGAGATGCCAATCGAGCTCGCGGTGAACCCGCAGGCCCTCCTGCCGGTTCATCCGCCCGCACAGGGCGATCAGCGCATTCACCAACCCGAGGTCATCGAGCGCTTCGGGTCGGAGCTCGCGCCCGATTCGCCGCACGTCCTCGAGACTCGAGAGCGCCGTTTCGCCGATGTCCACCAGCGCGTCCCCCTGCGAGGCCGGCTCACCCGCCGCGCGCTCGGCCCGCAACGCGATCGCGGTCAAGGTTTGACCCACCTCATCGTGCAGTTCGCGGGCGATCCGGATCCGTTCCTGCTCCTGGGCGGCGAGCACGCGCCGGCCGCTCTCGCGCCGCTCGCCCTCGAGGCGGTCGAGCATCTCGTTCAGCGCCCGCGCGAGCGCATGGACCTCCGGGCCGGCCGTGTCGAACGACTCGGACCGGCGACCCGGCTCGGTTGGGTCGACCGCACTCATCGTCGCCGCCAACCGGCGGAGTGGGCCGAGCGCGCGGCGGAGCAGGACGAGGTCGATCAGCAGCATGAGGATCAAGATGATCGACAGGACCAGGACCTCGCTCGGGGTGGCGACCCGATGCACGGTCACCGGCGTCCAGGCCACGATCGCGAACGCCACGACGAACACCGCGGCGTTGCCCAGGAAAACGCGCCACAGGAGCGACAGTCTGGTCCAGGGCCGCGGGCCGGCGGCCGGCGTGGGCGCGCCCTCCTGCGCCTCTGCTGGTGGCAAAGGTACAGACGGCGCGGCGGCCGCGCGCTTGATCTGAGTCGACTGCGAGCCCATCGCTCTCGCGCGCCGGCCATTCTGGCCGCGCGCATGCGGTCATTCTGGCACTCCGGGCCGCTGTCGCCACGAGACGATCAATCGCCGCCGAAGGCCACCTCGGACGAGATCTCCTTCCCGTCGGTCTCCACCGGCCTCAGCCTGCGCTTGTCATCCCACTTGCGGTACCAGTACAGCGGTAGGTAGGCGACCAGCGTCGCCAAACCGATGAAGTAATACGGGAGCGTGGAATGGCCGGCTTGCGAGCACGAGCAGGACGCGTAGACCGGGCCACCCCAGAAGAACACCACGGCGTAGATCAAGGCCAGCGCGATCGCGACGTACTTCATCCATTCGGGCAATCGGAACGGACGTCGGACGTTCGGTCGGTACTTGCGCAGCAGGAAGTAACCGATCAGGACGGGAATGAACGACGACAGATAGCCGACGTTCGAGAACGTGTAGATCTCGACCGCGCCGCCCATGAACACGACGATGATCGAACAGATCACGTTGAAGATCATGGCCCGGTCGGGAACACCGTGGGCGTTGAGGTGACCGAAGAACCGCGGAAAGTGACCGTCGGTCGACATCTGGTGCAGCGAGCGCGCGCAGCCGGTGATCGCGTTCAGCGCCGACAGGATGAGGGCGATGATCAGCATCCATGCGATCAGCCACTTAAGCACCGTCGAACCCGCGCCGGTACCGAACACCGTTGCGCTGAAATCGACGAACATGGTCTTCGGATCGACCAGCGCGGGGTTTCCGAGCGCGTGGACGCCCAGCACGATCACGAACGCGACCGGGATCATGGTGTAGATGAACACCCCGTAGCCGCCCTCGAGATTCATGGCGATCTTCGCGTCGCGGTCGGGGTCTCGGGTCTCCCCGATGTAGCACGCCGCGGCCTCCATCGCGATCACGTTCCAGGTGATCAGGAACGAAAAGGCCATGCCGAGCACGAACCAACTGTGCCCGTACTGGCTTCCGAAGAAGCCGGCGCCGTTGGTGTGCTGGAAGCCGAACAGCTGGTCGAAGTGGACCACTCCCAGGTTGAAGACCCACGAGATGGCCAGGAACGTCATCGGGATCATCGACAGGACGGCGAGAATTCCGGCGAATACCTGGCTGAAGCGTAGCCCGCGGTAGGCCGGGATGAATAGCGCGAGGATGCCGAAGACCGAAATGCCGAGCGTCCACCACGCGATGGGGGTGTCGAGGGGCGTGAACCCCGCTTGAGAGAGGTGAAACAGCCCCACCAGGTAGAACGAGGCCAGGATCATGTTCAGTGGGGCCACCGGGAACCAGCCGAACCAGTAGCCCCACGCGCAGAAGCCGTTGACGTGCTCAGCAAACCGTGGCCAGCGCTGCCGGTAGGCAACGTACGCGTAGGCCGGTGAGCCCCCGGCGCGGTCGGGCATCATCGCCGAGAGCTCCGCCAGGAACAGGCACAGGAGATACCCGGTGATGGTGAAGAAGAACATCCACGGGATCCCCGCCGGACCCAAGGTGGTGACGATGGTCGGGGCAATTCCCGTGACCAGGATGGTCCCGGCCAGCCCAATCACGAACGGTCCCAGCCAGTTCGTCGTCTTGGGCAGGCCCGACGCTTCGTACTCGAGTTCTTCGAACCCGTCGGCTTCGCTCATGCTCTCCATCGCATCCTCCACGCCTCGACCGCTCTCCGGGATTGACACTGTGCCGGGTCACTTCCTCGAGTGACACGGGTTTTGCGGGGGGCCAGTGTAAGCCGGGAATCAGTGGCAGACTATGTGTGACATCACCACATTTGACGGTGTAACTCGGTCATTGCCATGGTGAGTGACGTTATGGATATGGCAGCACAAGCGCGGCACATCCCGTGACGCGCCTTGACCCGCCGTGCTCGGTTTGGCGTGTGAGAAATCCCGTCTTTAGCTAGTCCGGCTGCACCTCCTGCGAGTTGAGGAATTTCGTGGTCATGCGTCAGCCGGGATGGCCGGCGAGAAGGCGAGCGCGTCGAGGATCTCCTCCAGCGTCCGGCGTAGCTCCACCGCGTCGACGGTGCCGCCGTACAGGGGGCCGCCGCCGTCGCGCAGGAGGAGCTCCAGCCGGGCGACGCCCCGCGCATCGATCGCTTCGACACTCTCGAGAACCTCGGCGACCTGCTCGATCAGTTCCCGGACAAGCAGCACCTGTGTGGGCACCGGGAGGGTGGGATCGAACGGGTGGACCGGGCGACCCGCCGCGCGCAGCAGACCGCGGAAGCGGTGGGCGAGGTCGACGCGATGGCGGGGGCCGATGAGCGATTGGGCGCGGAGCGACAGCGTCACGGTGGAATCCGGGCTGGCCCCATTGACCAGCGCATGGTCGAGGGCGAGCGCCCGCGCGCGCACGAGCAGACGCGCGCATACGCCAGAACGGCGCACTTGAACGACGCGCGGATCCGATCCGCGCGTGAGCAGCAGTGTGGTCATCGACCCCTTCCTGGAGCCTGTGTAGGGAGGAAACCTGGGAGCGTGGTTTTATTACGGCTTCACGGCAACGTGTTAATCGGCTAAAGCGCTGCTGCTGGTCACCGGTCCGGGGCTAGCAGGTCGGCAGCGCCGAGCGGCAACACTGAACTTGACGGAAGCCCGCGTACGCGGCACCCTTTCTGGCTGGGCGTGCCGGAACCCGGCCAGCCAGCAGTACTCCACACGCAACAGCAATGCTTGACGGCCATTCCTCCAAGCTGAAGGTGAGCACCGGTCTCGACGAGCTCGATGCGGTGCTCGACCAGCTGTACTGGGGCGACAACGTCGTGTGGGAGGTCGACGGTGCGCCGGCGGATCCGTTCTACGCCGCGATCGGTTCCCTTAAGGGAGAGTTCGATCTGCGCGCATTCGTCTCGATCGGTGGTTCGATGCCCGCTCGCTTGATCCCCGACGTGACCGTGATCGAGGCCGGGCCCGGCACCGCGCTGCCCCAGCCGGCCGACCTACTGCGTGAGATTCAGCGTCTGTGCCAGGACCCGAGCCGGCGACTGCTCATGTTCGACTCGCTCGATCAGATGGTGCGCGTCTGGGGTGTGGGCGGCGCGCGCGCGTTTTTCAGTCGCTGCTGCCCCTTCCTCCTGGACGCGGGTGCCATCGCGTACTGGGCCATGAGCGTGCAGCAGACGCCTGCCGTGGTGCGGGACACCGTCTATGCCGTGACCCAGTGCATCCTGCGCGTCGATGACCGCAGCGTGCGTGTGGCGAAGGCGGAGGGGCGAGAGCAGGGGGTCACCGGCTCGATGCTGCACTGGCACCTGGAGGACGGGCGGCCGATCCTGGACGAGGCGAACGTCACGGGGCGCGTGGCCGCCTCGCTGCGGTCGCTGCGTCGCGTCCGGGGGCTCAGCCAGCGGGATCTGGCCGGCCTGGCGGGAGTGACGGCCAGCGCCGTGTCACAGGCCGAGCGCGCCGAACGCGGACTGTCGCTTTCGACACTGGCGCGCCTGAGCGCGCGTCTCGGGATCACGATCGACGATCTCCTGCGGGGCGAAACGCCCGACGTGTACCGGATCGGACGGCGGCCCGAGGATCCCCAACACCACGCCGAGGACGCCACGACCCTGCTCGGCAGCCCCGACACCGAAGTGCAGATCGACCTCGTGCAGTTGGCGCCGCGCCAGGACGGCGCCCCGGCGGCGCCGCGAAAGGGCAGCGGCATCGTCGCCGTCGCCAGTGGGCTCGTCCAGATCGAGGTGGCGGGTCAGACCCCCGCGGTACGCCGGGGCGAGGTGCTAGTCGCCGACAGCGAGCGAATCGAGCGTTGGCGCAACGTGGGGCACGGCGAGGCGCTCCTGTTCTGGATCGTGCTCGCCGCGGGCGGCACGTTCAGGCCGCACCGGCCGAGAAGCTAGCCCTAAGGCGCCGCCGTTAGGCGCCGCCGACAATCATCACTGACCGTCGTCGGGGACCAGGAAAACCGGGACCTTGGCGCGCCGGCGCACGCGCTGGGGCTCCTGCGTCCACATGAAGTCGCCCGCGACGCGGTTGCGGTCGGGGTCGGCCGCCATCACGATCGCGTCACAGCCCGACAGCTCGGCTTCCTGGAGGATCACCTTGGTCGCCTTGCGGGTGCCGACCACCCGACCGTCGGCCTCGATCCCCTTGCGCTTGATGCGCTTGACGACTTTCCCGACCATGTCCCGCTGCTCGTCCCACTCGCGCTTGGTCGGCAGCAGACCCGGGTTGGGCAGGCCGAAGGCCACGCCGTGGACGCGCGCGATCGACAGCACGTAGACGCTCGCATTCGACCGCCTCGCCAGCTCGAGCACCCGCGCGACGGCGGCGTCGGGGATGTCTCGTCCCTCCGACGCGAGCAGGATTCGCTCGATCGGCCCGGCGTCCGTATCCGAAGGATCCTGCTCGCGCACCGCCGCTTGGGTTGCCCTCACGGGCCGGTGCCCGTGGCCGCCACCATGCTCGCCTGCTCGGGCGCCGGCGGCGCGTCGCGCTTGTCCTCGACGCGCTTGCGATACCAGTAGAGCGGCAGGTAGGCGAGCAACACGCCGATCCCGATGAAGTAGTAGGGCAGCGTCGACTTACCGGCCTGGGAGCACGTACACGAGGCATACATCGGGCCGCCCCAGACGTAGATCACCGCGTACACGAACGCCAGGGCCAGAGCCGCGTACTTCATCCACTCGGGCAGCCGGTAGGGCCGCCGGACATTCGGGCGCCACTGGCGCAGGCAGTAGTAGCCGATCAGCACCGGGATGAACGAGAACAGGTAGCCGACGTTCGAGAACGTATAGATCTGGACCGCGCCGCCCATGAACACGACGATGATCGCGCAGACCACGTTGAACGCCATCGAGTGGCCGGGGACGCCGTGGGAGTTCGTCCGCGAGAAGAACTTCGGGAAGTGCCCGTCGGCGGACATCTGGTGCAGCGAGCGCGCTGTGCCCGTGATCGCGTTCAGCGCGGACAGGATCAGGGCCAGGATCAGCATGATCGCGATCAGGTCGTCGAGCACGGTCGAGGCCTTGCTGGTCCCGAACACCGCCGAGGCGAAAGTCACGAACATCGTCTTGGGGTCGACGAGTGCCGTGGTGCCCAGCGCGTGGACGCCGAGGACGATCACGAACGCGATCGGGATCATCGTGTAGATGAACACGCCGTAGCCGCCCTCGAGGTTCATCGCGATCTTGGCGTCGCGGTCGGGGTCGCGCGTCTCGCCGATGTAGCACGCTGCCGCCTCCATCGCGATCACGTTCCACGTTAACAGGAACGAGAACGCGACCGAGATCGTCAGCCAGCCGTGCCCGAACAGTGGGGAGAAGAAGCCGGTGCCGTTCGTGTGCTGGAAATGGGTGAGCTGGCTGAAGTCGACGACCGACGGGTTAAAGATCCACGAGATCGCCAGGAACGTCAGCGGGATCATCGACAGCAGCGCGAGCGCGGTCGCAAAGAACGTTCCGAAGCGCAGACCGCGGTAGGAGGGGATGAACAGGAGCAGAATCCCGATCACCGAGATCGCGATCGTCCACCAGGCGATCTTCGTACCGAGGAGCGAGATCCCGGCGGTGGTGTTGAGCTTGAACAGCTCCGCGATGTAGAACGACGCCAGGATCATGTTGAGCGGCGCCACCGGGAACCAGCCGAGCCAGTAGCCCCAGGCGGTGATCCCGTTGACGTGCCCGGCGAACGTCGGCCAGCGGTCCTTGAAGGCGACGTAGGCGTACGTGGGCGAGCCGCCCGAGCGATCGGGCATCATCGCGGCGAGCTCGGCCAGGAACAGACACAGCAGCCAGCCGCTTAGCGTGACCAGGAAGGTGATCGGAATCGCCGCCGCGCCGAGCGAGGTGACCATCGTCGGCGCAATTCCGGTGACGAGAATCGTGCCCGCCAAGCCGATCACGAAGGCGCTCCACCAGTTGCCGGTCTTGGGGAGCCCGCCGCCTTCGTAGCTGAGCTCGTCGTACTCCGTCCCGGACACGTCCGTCATGTAGCTCCTCCAAAGACCCACGTTGGCAATGACCACGATTAGGCTCCCACGTGGCCGGTGCACGTCCCAGGCGCGATGCGCACACAATTGCATCGCTTCACATGGAGCAGCTGAACACATTCCTCGCGCGCCACCCGCCGTTCGACGGGCTGAGCCCCGACGAGCTGGCCGAGCTCGCTCTCGGCGCCGAGGAGCAAACGTTCGAGGGGGGCCAGGTGGTGCTCGTCGAGGACGGACCGCCGTCCCCCGGGCTGTGGGTGATTCTGGCCGGCTCGCTGGAGCTCGTGCACGAGGGGGAGCCGGTCCAGGTGCTCGAACCGGGCGAATGCTTCGGTCAGGCCTCGATGCTGACCGGTATGGCGCCCACTTTTACCGTGCGCGCGCGCGAGGCATCACGGTGCGCCCTGCTCAGCGCGCAGGCCGGACGCCGGGTGCTCGGGACCGAAGCCGGCGCGACCTACGTCGCTGAGTCGATGCGAAAGCGGCTGACCTACACGGGCCACACCGTGCACGGACTCCTCGACGTCGGCACCGCGCCCATCGCGGCCGTGATGAGCCAGCCGGTGTTTTGCGGGCCGGAGGAGCCGCTGCGCGAAGCCGCGTCGCGTCTGGGCCGCGAAGGAGTCTCGGCGCTGTTGATCCGCCTCCAGGACGACCGGCTCGGGATCCTCACCGACGCCGCCGTGCGGGCGGCCGTGGCGGTCGATGGGGTCTCGCTCGATGTCCCGGTGAGCCGCGCGGCACAATGCCCGGTTCCAACCGTGCCGGCGGACCAGCTCGCGATCGAGGCGACGGTCGAGATGCTGGCCGCGGGGGCCGACCACGTCGCGGTGCTCCAGGGCGACCGCGTGTGCGGAGTGGTGTCCGCCACCGACCTGCTCAGCCTGGAGACGCGCAGCCCGATCGCCCTTCGTCATGTGCTGCTCGGCGCTCCGGATGAGGAGGCGCTCGTACGGGCCGCGGGCCGCATCCCGGGGCTGTTCCTGGTTCTCGCCCGGGCGGGCGTCCCCCCGCCCGATCTGGGCCGCGTGCTCAGCCTGCAGCTCGACACGCTGGTGGCGCGACTGATCGAGTTCTCGATCGCCAGGCACGGGCCGGCGCCGGCGGCGTGGAGCTGGCTCGACCTCGGCAGCGCGGCCCGGCGCGAGTTCACGCTGGCCTCCGACCAGGACAACGCGCTCGCGTACGCCGACGTTTCGGATGGGGACGGAGGTTCGGCTCAGGAGGTCGATGACTACTTCGCCCGGCTGGGCGCCGATGTCAACGATGGTCTGGTGCGGTGCGGGATCGGGGTGGACAACAACGGGGTGCTCGCCCGCAACCGCCAGTGGCGCATGTCCTCGGAGGGCTGGCTGAAGACGTTCGACGGCGTCCTTCGGGAACCCGACGAATCGCACCTGATCCGGGCCACGGTGGCGTTCGACTTCCGCGCAAGCGCCGGCGGCTTGACCATCACGCCGGAGTTGACCGAGCGGATGCGTGCCGCCCGGAACCACGCCCAGTTCATGCGCCTGCTGGCACGGACCGCGACGGGCTTCCCGGTCGCGCTGGGCTTCCGCGGCCAGCTGGCGGTTGGGCAGCAGGGGGATCCGCCCGGCCGGCTTGATTTGAAGCGCGGCGGGGTCATCCCGCTCGTCAACCTGGTGCGCTTCCACGCGCTGGCCCACGGGGTGACGATCTCCGCGACACTCGACCGGATCGAGGCAGTGGCCAGCCTGGGCAGCCTGGAGCGTGAGGTCGCGGACGGGCTGCGCGAGGCGTTCATGGCCATCAACGGCATCCGCCTCGAGCACCACGCGGCCCAGGTGCAGGGCGGCACACCACCCGACAACCTGATCGATCCCGACGAGCTGGACCCGATTGCGCGAGCCGAGCTGCGCGAGGCGCTTCAGGTCGTGCGCCGGGCCCAGCGGCGAGTCGGCGCGTGGTCACCGCCGTGACATTCGTCACTAGCGGCACGTGAGACAGTAGTGGGCGGAACCACATTTGCGGGCGAAAGTGTGCCCGCCCGTGCCATTGGCCCGATGTCCAACAGGCTCTAGCCTGGCTCGCCATGTGTGGTATTGCGGGTCTTTACACGAAGTCGGCCACGCTTCGCGAGCAGCTGGGCGCGCACCTCGCGGACATGCTCGAGCAGCTTTCAGACCGTGGCCCGGACAGCGCGGGGGTCGCGTTCTACCGCGATCCGGCTCCGTCTGGCTGGTGCAAGGTGTCGCTGCACTCGCCGTCGCCGACGCCCGAGTGGGAGGCGCTGACCGCCGAGCTCGAGGTCGAGTTCGGCGAATGCTTGCCCCCGCGCGTACGCGCGACTCACGCCGTGTTCGTCGTCACCGCCGAGGCTGAGGACGCCCAGGCGTGGTTGCTGGAGAAGCATCCCGAGCTCACGCTGATGAGCGCCGGGCGGTCGATCGAGATCTACAAGGAGGCGGATCTGCCGACGCGCTTCGTCGAGAAGTTCGCTCTGCACGAGATCGCCGGTAGCCACGCGCTCGGTCACACCCGGATGGCAACCGAGAGCCGGGTCACGACCGCGGGATCGCACCCGTTTTCGACCGGCCTCGATCTGTGCCTGGTTCACAACGGGTCGCTGTCGAACCACAACCGCCTGCGCCGCACGCTGCAGCGCGAGGGCATGGTGTTCCGGACCGAGAACGACAGCGAGGTCGCGGCGGGGTACCTGACGTGGCGCCTGCGAGAGGGTGCGTCCCTGGAGGAGGCGCTCGAGGGCTGCCTCTCGGATCTGGACGGGTTCTACACCTTCGCCGTCGGCACGGCCGACGGGTTCGCGGTGCTGCGCGACCCGATCGCCTGCAAGCCGGCGGTGATGGCCGAGACCGACGAGTGGGTGGCGATGGCGTCCGAGTACCGGGCGATCGCCGTCCTGCCGGGGGCGGAGGACGCCGTCACCTGGGAGCCCGCTCCGGGGCACGTGTACAGCTGGGGCACCGCGTCGCTGGTGGCGTGAGGTTCACGTGGCTACGCCTGAGGCAACCCAGGAAGTTGTGCGCACATTTGACCTGTCGGTCGACTCCGTCCGTGAGCTGAACCAGGCGCTGCACGCTGATCCGTCCTTGGACGGTGCCGCCGCGCGCGTGGTGGTGCGCAATCCGGGCGGCCGTCATGCGCTGGCGGTCGGCATCGACGCGCCCTACGAAGTCGAGATCGATGGCCACGTCGGCTACTACTGCGCCGGCATGAACAAGCTCGCCACGGTCCGAGTCCGCGGCAACTGCGGCGTGGGCGTGGCCGAGAACATGATGTCAGGCCTGGTCGTGGTCGAGGGGAGCGCTTCGCAGTCGGCGGGCGCGACGGCGCGCGGTGGGCTGCTGGTCATCCACGGCGACGCCTCGGCTCGATGCGGGATCTCGTTGAAGGGCGCCGACATCGTGGTGCGTGGATCGGTCGGGCACATGGCCGCGTTCATGGCGCAGAAGGGGAGCCTGGTGGTGTGCGGCGACGCCGGTGAGTCGCTCGGCGACTCGCTTTACGAGGCGCGCCTGTACGTGCGGGGCAGCGTCGCCGCGCTCGGCGCCGATTGCGTGGAGAAGGAGATGCGTCCCGAGCACTCCGATCAGGTGCGCTCGCTGCTCGACGCTGCCGGGGTCGACGACGTGGATCCGGCCGACTTCCGGCGCTACGGATCGGCGCGCCGGCTCTACAACTTCCACGTCGACAACCTCGGGGCGTACTGAGATGTCCGGGTCGGCGGGCGTGAACGCCTGGCATCCGGGGCTGCGCGAGTCGGCGACGTTCGACCGCAACTCGATCGCCGAGATCCAGCGAGCCGCGCGCGAAGGGATGTACGACATCCGCGGGTTCGGGGCCAAGCGGCCGGTCCCGCACTTCGACGACCTGCTGTTCCTGGGCGCTTCGGTGTCGCGCTACCCCCTCGAGGGCTACCGCGAGAAGTGCGCCACCGACGTGGTCATCGGCACTCGCTACGCGCGCGAGCCGGTGCACCTCGACATCCCGATCACGATCGCCGGCATGAGCTTCGGCGCCCTGTCCGGGCCCGCCAAGGAGGCCCTCGGGCGCGGCGCCACCGAGGTCGGGACCTCGACCACGACCGGCGACGGAGGCATGACGCCCGAGGAGCGCGAGCACTCTTCCGTCCTCGTGTACCAGCTACTGCCCTCCCGTTACGGGATGAATCCCGACGATTTGAGGCGCGCGGATGCCATAGAGGTCGTAGTAGGGCAGGGCGCCAAGCCGGGCGGCGGGGGCATGCTGCTCGGCCACAAGATCTCCGATCGGGTGGCCGAGATGCGCGACCTGCCGAAGGGCATCGATCAGCGCAGCGCCTGCCGGCATCCGGACTGGACGGGGCCGGACGACCTGGAGATCAAGATCGAGGAGCTGCGCGAGATCACCGACTGGCGGATCCCGATCTATGTCAAGGTCGGCGCTTCCCGCACCTACTTCGACGTCGCCCTGGCCGTCAAGGCCGGCGCCGACGCGGTCGTGCTCGACGGCATGCAAGGCGGCACGGCGGCCACGCAGGACGTGTTCATCGAGCACGTCGGCATCCCGATCCTCGCCGCCATCCCGCAGGCGGTCGAATCGCTGGTCGAGCTCGGCATGCACCGCGAGGTCCAACTGATTGTGTCCGGGGGACTGCGATCGGGCGCGGATGTCGCCAAGGCGCTGGCGCTGGGAGCGGATGCCGTATCGATCGGCACCGCGGCGCTGATCGCCCTCGGCGACAACGCGCCCGAGCACGATTCGGAGTACCGGACGATCGGATCGGCCGCCGGCTACTACGACGACTACCAGGCCGGTCTCGACCCCGCCGGGATCTCGACCCAGGATCCGAAGCTGGCGGCGCGGCTGGATCCGGTCGAGGGCGGGCGGCGTCTGGCCAACTACCTGCGGACGCTGACGCTCGAGGCGCAAACGCTGGCCCGGGCGTGCGGCAAGTCGCACCTGCACAACCTCGAGCCCGAGGATCTGGTCGCACTCACGATCGAGGCGGCCGCGATGGCGCGGGTGCCGCTGGCCGGGACGTCGTGGATCCCCGGCCTCGTGGCGCAGTCGTAGGCGTTTCTCGATTCGCCGACTCGCACATTCCCCTGAACTGAAGTAAGCTCATGCGCGTAGGCGCCAAGCTTACGTCAGTTCAAATTGAGGGAGCACAAGGAGTTCTGGTGATGTCGGATTCAGACTCGAGCGTTGACCTGCTCGTTTTCGGCGGTGGCATGGCGGGGATGAGCGCGGCGGCGCGCGCATGCAGCGGTGGCGCCAGCGTGGTGTTGGTGGAGAAGGGTCCGGCAATCGGCGGCTCGGCCATCTACGCCGGATTCATCTGGACGGCGCCGACCGTCGAGGTGATGCGAGACGTCAACCCGGACGCAGATCCAACGCTGTCGGCACAAGTTGTCGAGCAGTACGGAGACGCGCTTGACTGGGTCCGCTCACTCGACGCCACGGTGGCCGATCCGGTGACGGTTCTCGGTTACGGCCGCGGCTCCGCGACCGATATGGCCAATTACCTGCTGGCGTGCGACCGGTTGGTTCGTGAGCACGGCGAGGTCTTGGTGGCCTCGACAGCGAACAGACTGCTGGTGGAGGACGGAGTCGTCGTCGGCGCGGAGATCGAGAATCGCTCCGGCGAGCAACGGGTCATCCGCGCGCGCTCGACGCTGCTCGCCACCGGTGGCTTCGGTGGCAATCCCGCGCTTCGCGCCGAGCACATCGGCCCTCTCGCCGCCGATATGCCGTTGCGGGCGAACACGCACAGCGTCGGCGACGGGCTTCGGCTCGGCCTATCGGTGGGAGCTGCCTTCGGGCCTCACAACTCCGGCTTCTACGGCCACCTGATCCCGTCGAAGGTCGCATACAACGACCCCTACGAGTTCACCGATCTCACCTTCTATCACTCCGAGCACGGCGTGCTACTGAACTTGGAGGGCCGGCGCTTCTGCGACGAGACAATCGGCGATCACCTCAACACGCTCTACGTGCTGGACCAGCCGGAGGCGCGCGCGTTGCTCGTCTACGACCAGCGCGTCCACGACGAGTGGGAGATGGCGCCCTACGTAGAGGGCGTGGAACCGCTCGACAAGTTCCAGCTCGCCTACCGGCGCGGCGCCCGGGCGGCCGTGGCCGACGACATCGACGAGTTTGAGGCGCTGCCGGAGGAGTGGGGCTATCCGGGTGAGGCTTCTCGGGACACCCTGTACGAGTTCAATCGCCAGTGCGAGGCAGGAGTTCCGACGCCTGGCCGTAAGCTCGACGCGGCGCCGCTCGTCACGCCTCCGTACTACATCATCGAGGTCATCCCCGCGATCACGTTCACGTTCAGCGGGCTGAGGATCGATCCTCAGGCCCGGGTGCTGGACGAATCGGGTCAGGTGATTCCCGGTCTGCTCGCCGCCGGGGCGGACGCGGGCGGCGTCTTCCACCGGGCCTACGCCGGCGGCCTCGCGTGCGCGCTGGTGTTCGGGTTGCAGGCGGCCGCCACCGCCACTGCCGAACGGACCGCCTCGGCCTAGGTCTCGCGGGACGCCTGGTGAGGATCGGGGGCACGCCGTGGAGATCGGGGTCACCGCCGACCCCATCCGGGTCGGGATCGTCCTGCGCGAGCACGACCTGGGCGCGTGGTCCGGTCGGTTGGCGGAGCTCGCGACCCACGCGGTCGACGCCGGCATCGACCACCTGACGGTCGGCGATCACGTCAGCTTCGCCGGCGGGCACGGCGCCGACGGCCTGATCCAGGCGGCCGCGCTCCTGTCCGCGCATCCGCGCCTGTCGGTTCAGACCGGCGTGTACCTGATTGCGCTGCGTCACCCGGCCGTCGTCGCCCGTCAGCTCGCCACGGTCGCGCTGCTCGCTCCAGGGAGGTTCACCTTCGGCGTCGGCGTCGGCGGCGACGATCCGCGTGAGCTCGAGCTGTGCGGGATCAACCCGCGCGAGCGAGGCGCCAGGACGACCGAGGTGCTCCGGTGCGTTCGGCTGTTCATGCAGGGAGACGAGGTCGAGTTCCGCGGGCGGTTTTTCGAACTCAGCGGCGCGATCCGACCCGCGCCGGCAGTGCCGATCCCGATCCTCGTCGGAGGTCGGTCGGACGCGGCTCTCGTGCGCGCGGGCCAGCTCGGCGACGGCTGGCTGGCCCTATGGGTGTCACCGCGGCGCTTGCGCGAGGCCGTCGAGCGGATCGACGCCGTCGCTGCGCAGGAGGGTCGGGGCGAGGTTCGGTGGGAGCACGCCCTGCAGCTCTGGGCCGGCTTCGGCGCCTCACGCGAGGTTGCGAGGAAGCGGGTCGGCGGGGTCATGGAAGCGGCGTACGCGCTTCCGTTCGACCGGTTCGAGCGGTATGTGCCGTGCGGTCCGCCCGAGGCGGTGGCAGACGCGCTTGCGCCGTACCTCGAGGCGGGCATACGCCGATTCAACTTCGTGCCCGAGGCGACGAGCCTCGAGGACGCGATGGAGGCCGTAGCTGAAGTGAAGACGCTTCTGTCGACGGTACGAACTTAGCCGTCGGGCGGGGTCCCTCAACGCCCGAGCGGCGCGGCTCCAGCTTGCCAGGGCGCGCTTTTGCGCGTTAACGAAGTACGAACCTTGACTTCCGGGCGAAGCATGTTTAGGATCCCGACCTGAGTTCAATTCACCTTGAGGAGAGGGTGCTTCATGCGAGACGGTCCCGGCGCCGCGTTGGTGCGCGAATCAGATTGGTTTGAGTTCGGCGGAGCGCCTTCGACCCGCCCGACGAAGGGACGGGCCCGGTGGTAACCGTCAGCAAGCAGACTCCGGAGCTCACGCGCCGGAAGTTCAACACCGGCTTCGACCGCTTCAGCGGTCTCTATCTTGGAGCCTTGTTCATCATCGTCTTCGGGCTCTGGGTGCCTTCCCAGTTCCTGACGACGTCGACGCTGCACAGCGTCGCCGCGCAGCAGGCGGTGACGGGGATGATCGGCCTGGCCGTCCTGATCCCGCTCGCCGCCGGTCTGTACGACCTGTCGGTGGGAGCCACGGCCAACGTGTCCGGGATCTTCACGATCGTCCTGATGAACGGCAGCCACTGGGCGGTCCTCCCCGCGATCATCGCCGGGATCCTCCTGGCGGTCGCGATCGGCTTCACCAACGCGTTCATCGTGGTCAAGCTCGGCGTCAATTCGTTCATCGCGACGCTCGGCATGGGATCCGTCCTGGCGGCGGTCGAGGTGATCATCTCGTCGAACAGCCAGCCGATCCCGCCCACGTCGACGGCGTGGAACAACCTCACGCAGACCACAGTCGGCGGATTCCAGATCGTGGTGCTGTACCTGGTGATCCTCGCGTTCGTCCTGTGGTGGCTCACGGCACACACGCCGGTCGGGCGCTACCTATACGCGATCGGCGGCAACCCCGACGCGGCGCGGCTGTCGGGCGTGCGCATCAACCGGTACACGACGTTCGCGCTCGTGACCTCCGCCACGATCGCCGGTTTCGCCGGGGTCATGTTCTCTTCGCTGAACGGTCCCTCGCTCGATTTCGGCTCGACGCTGCTGCTGCCGGCCTTCGCGGCCGCCTTCCTCGGTTCGACGCAGCTGATCCCGGGTCGGTTCAACGTGTGGGGGACGCTGCTGGCGATCTACGTGCTCGCCATTGGCGTCCAGGGGCTGCAGCTCGTCTCGGGCGCCAGCTGGCTGAGTGACATGTTCAACGGCGTGGCCCTGATCATCGCGGTCGCGCTGTCGATCAAGCGGTCGCCGTCGGCGCTTGGACAGCGCCTGAGGGGAGCGTTCCGCCGCGGTTCGGGAGGCTCGGCGAGTGGTCCGGAACAGCCCGGCACGGGCGCGGATGCCTCTCTGGAAGAGGTCGCGGCGCCCGTCGGCTCCGAAGCCGCCAGACCTCACTGAAAGCAGGACGACCTCTTATGAAATCGCGCGGTATGCGTAGTCAGATGCCGTCACGACTGAATCGTGGCCGTATTCACATCGGAAAGGAGACACACATGACAAGACTCAATCACCGGAGGGGAGGCCGGCCGCTTGGATTCATAGCGATCATCGGAATGCTGGTGCTCGCCCTCGCGGTCGCCGCCTGCGGCTCGTCCAGTTCCTCGACCACGTCCGCTTCGTCGGCCGCTTCGTCGGGCTCGAGCGGCAGTTCGACCGCCGCGTCTTCGGGCTCGTCGTCGACCGCTGCCGCCGCAGCGGCGCTTACGCCGTACAAGGCGCTGCCGACGACCATCAACATCACGACGCCACTCAAGTCCGCGCCCCCCAGCGGCAAGACGATTGTGATGCTCGGGACGAACAACCCCTCGAACGTGATCATCCAGCAGGGCCTGCAGAAGCTCGCTCAGATGGCCCATTGGAACTACTCGCTGGTCAGCTACGACCCGGCCAACCCGGGGACGTTCACCCAGGCCGAGACAACCGCATTGGCAAAGCATCCGCAGTACCTCGTCGAAGCGGGTCTTCCTCTGACCGCGTCGCAGCTCGCGATGGCCAAGAGCGCGGGCGCGAAGTGGATTCTCGACTCGGTCTACCCGGTCAGCGTCACCCCGCCGGTGATCGGCCAGGTGGACTCGTATGCCCAGGATGCCCTGATGGGCAAGATCACGGCGGACTACTTCGTTTCCGATTCCGGTGGTAAAGGCAACGCGGTGATCGAGCACGTGCCGGCGTATCCCATCCTTGACGGTTTCACGACCGGCTTCGCGAACGAGGTCAAGGCGCAGTGCCCGGGGTGCAAGCTGTCGACCACCAACGTCACGATCCCTGACCTGGTCGCAGGTAAGGTCCCAAGCGACTTGGTGTCGGCGCTCAGGTCGAACTCGTCGGCGAACTATCTCGTGTTCGACGACGGCCCGTTCGCCGACGGCGTCACGTCCGCCCTCTCGGCCGCCGGTCTGAATGGCAAGGTGAAGATCATCGGCGAGGCCGCCGATCAAGCGGGCATCGCCGCGCTGAAGAACGGTTCTGAGGCCGCGTGGACCGGTTTCGACCCGGGCTACCAAGCCTACGAGGACATGGATATCGCGTTCCGCGACGCCGAGGGCACGACGATTCCGCTGAGCCAGGAGAGTCTGCAGCCGACCCAGCTCCTGACCAAGGACACGATCGGCTCGACGACCAATTGGAGCGCTCCGACCGACGCCCAAGCCCAGTTCCTGAAGCTCTGGCATCTCAGCTCGTAACGGAATCACCCAGGTGACTCACTCCAGGAGGACACGATGAGTGCTGTGCTCGAAGTCGAAAGCGTGTCGAAGACATTCACACGCACGAAGGCGCTGGCAGGCGTCAGCATGACGATCGAGCCCGGCGAGGTTCACGCCCTCCTGGGGCAGAACGGATCGGGGAAGTCGACCCTGATCAAGATCCTCTCCGGATACCACGCGCCCGACCCCGGCGGTGGTATCCGGGTGGAGGGCAATGACCTGCCACTCCAGTCACCCGTGCAGTCCTACCGGCTGGGATGCCGGTTCGTCCAACAGGACCTGGGGCTCGTCTCGACGTTGTCCGTCCTCGACAACATGGCGCTCGGCTCCGGCTTTCCCACGTCGTTCGGAACGATCAACGGAAAGGCGACTTACAAGCAAGCCAAGAACGACCTGGAGAGGCTCAGCCTCGACATTAACCCGAAGGCGCTCGTGGCCACGCTCAGCGCGTCGGAGCGGACCGGGCGCGGCCATCGCCCGCGCTCTGCGTGAAGACCCGGAGTACCCGGCGTGTCTGCTCGTCCTCGACGAGCCGACGGCGATGCTTCCGGTTGACGAGGTGGACAATCTGCTCGACCGGGTGAGTGCCATGGCCGCGACCGGGGTGGGGGTGCTGTACGTCACCCATCACCTGGGCGAGGTCTTCCGGGTCGCCCATAAGGTCTCGGCGTTCCGGGACGGCAGGGTCGTGGGGGCTGGCCCCGTCAAGGATTTCGACCACGCCGGCATCGTCGAACTGCTCGCCGGCGAGGAGTTGCTCGCGGAGGAGAGCGAGTCCCGGCGCGAGAAGGTGGGCAGGGCGGCCGCGCGCGAGCACGAGACCGTCTTCGCAGTCAAGGATCTACGCGCAGGAGCGCTTGCGGGCGTGTCCTTCAGGGTGGAACGCGGCGAGATCGTCGGGATCGCCGGCCTCGCGGGATCCGGCCGGGACAGCATCCTGGGCGCGAGCTTCGGCGCTCTTCCCCGCGCCGGGGGCCAGGTGACGGTCAAGGGTGGGCCGCTCCCGGCCGGCCGGCCCGATGTCGCCATCGGCCGCGGAGTCGCGTACCTGGCTCCCGACCGGAAGGTCGGCGGCGGCGTGATGACGATGAGCGCGCGCGAGAATCTCACCCTTCCGGACCTGAAGCCGTTCTGGAAGGTGGCCTTCTGCGCCGACGGATCGAGACGGCGAGGACCACGGAGTGGTTCGAGCGGCTCTCGGTCAGACCGGCCCACGCCGTCAACGAGCCGCTGAGCATCTTCAGCGGCGGTAACCAGCAGAAGATCCTGTTCGGCAAGTGGCTCTCACAGCAGCCGTCGGTGTTCCTGCTCGACGAGCCGACCCAGGGCGTCGACGTCGGCGCCAAGGCCGATCTCCACCGCGAGCTCCTCACGGCCGCCGAGAACGGAGCCGCGGTCGTCGTCAGCTCTAGTGACCTCGAGGAACTCGCCGACCTCTGCGATCGCGGCGCCCGTCATCGTCGACGGTCAAATCAGCGCACAGCTCGTGGGCGCCGAGTTGACCGAAGGAAACATCACGCGCGGGTTCATGCCGATGTCCGCGGTGCTGGTGAAGGCCGTCGCCGCGAACGGCGGCGAGGCGCACTAGCGCCCGATGGGCAAGGTCATCGGGCGCTTCGACCCGACTCCGTCTCGGACGCCGGAGGAGTGCGAGCGGCACTACACCGAGGTCCACGTTCGCATGGCGCAGGATCTCC
>CAVWRC010000012.1:0-231063 GCA_963757235.1 uncultured Solirubrobacterales bacterium
GCTGTCCTGGGATTGACGGAGACTTCGTAACGAGGATTTCGGTCCTCGGGGAAGGAAGTCCCGTTCATGCCACGTCCGAGGAAGTATCCCCAGGAGTTGATTGACCGCGGCGTTCGTCTCGTGCTGGAGTCCGGTCGCCCGATCGCGCATGTTGCGGCGGAGATCGGTTTGCCGGCGGAGACGCTGCGTAAGCGTGTGCGCCAGGCGGAAGCCGATCAGGGCCTGCGGCCGGGTCTGCCCACGTCGGAGGAGCGCGAGGAGATCAAGCAGCTCAAGCGTGAGGTCTCCGAGCTGCGCAAGGCGAACGAGATCCTGCGGGCCGCGAGTGTGTTTTTCGCGACGGAGCTCGACGGCGGTCGAACGAAGTGAGCGCGTTCATCGAGAGATACCGTGATCGCTTCGGCGTCGAGCTCATCTGCCGCACCCTCGGGGTGTCGGCGTCGGCCTACTATCAGCGTGCGTCGGGCGAGCGATCTGCTCGCCGGCTGGAGGATGAGCGGCTGCTGGCGAAGATCCGCAAGGTGTTCGTTGAGAACTACGAGTGCTACGGGGTGCGGCGGATGCACGCCGCGCTTCTCCGCGACGGCGAGCGGGTCGGCCGCGACCACGTCGCGAGGCTGATGCGCACGGCCGGCCTGCGGGGCGCGAAGCGTCGCGGGAAGCCGTGGCGGACCACGATCGGCGATCCCGCGGCGCTCAAGCGTCCTGATCTCGTCAAGCGGGACTTCACCGCCACCGCTCCGGACCGCTTGTGGGTCGGCGATTTCACGTATCTGCGCACCTGGGAGGGGCGCGTCTACTTCGCGTTCATCATCGACGTGTACTCGCGGATGATCGTCGGCTGGCAGCTCGCCACCCACATGCGGACCGACCTCGTCCTCGACGCGCTCAGAATGGCGCTCGCGACCCGCTCACCGGGCGCGGACTTCACGCTCGTGGCGCATACGGACCACGGGTCGCAATACGTCAGCGAGGACTACACGCAGGAGCTCGACGACGCCAAGGTGCTGACGTCGGTCGGATCGGTCGGAGATGCCTATGACAACGCCATGGCCGAAAGCTTCGTCGACTCGTTCAAGACCGAGCTGATCCGCGATCGCGTCTGGCACTCCAACACGAAGCTCGAGCTCGCGATCGTCGAGTACGTCGCGTGGTTCAACACCCGCCGGCTGCACAGCTCGATCGGGAACCGTCCCCCCGTCGAGCACGAAGCCGAGTGGCGTCGGCTCGCCTCACACTCGAACACGCTGTCCTCGCCGGGAGCGCTGTTCACCCTGAACGCTGCAGGAGAGTACGACCCCTCCGGGGTCGTCTCCGACCGACGGTAGTAGAACTGGCACACTGACAAGAAGAACTACCTGAAGACCCTACAAACCCGGTCTCCGCCGAACCCAGGGCATTCCACGGGGACCTTCGCCTTGCGCCGCCGCTCTGAGTCCTCACACCACTCCTCGGGCAGATACAGCGCCCACCCAAGCGGCACCGTGCCAGTCTTCCCAACCGCGTGAACCGACACCCCGACCTGACAGTTACCGATCTTCCCCAGCGTGCCCGAGTACTGGCGCTTGACACCAGGCGAGTCCTGGCCGTCCTTCGGAAACCCGGTGTCATCCAACACCCACGCCTCAACACCGATCACCGGCGCGACCCGCTCAGCCACCGCTCTGACGACCAGCACCGGATCCCACGGACTATCCGCCAGGAACTGCTGCATCGACTGATACTCAGCATCCCCACCCAGCCGACTCACCAGCGGCTCTAGCGACTTGCGCAGACCCTGCTCAAGCAACCCGCGCAGATACAACCCGCCGTTGACCAACTGCACCGGCCGGTTCATCGCCTCGCCCAGCACCTCGCCCGCGAACGCCTCCAGCCGCACACGCACCACCGACGGCGGATCAGCATCCCGCTCGACCTGCGAACCCGCAACAGTCACAACCACCATCATGACCTCCTCGCGCTCGGCAGCAACCACGAAGAGCATTCGCCGCAAATAGCGCGAATTCCTACCCCGAACCTAACAAAGCACTAATAGGCACCCGTTGGGCATCCGCCGCCAGTCCAGCTCTCTTGCTGCTCGTCGAGGCTGTTTCACAAACCAACGGCATTGGTGCCAAGCAACAACGGCTTCGCGAGCCACCGCAAACGGACGCGTCAGGAGCGCTCCTGAGGGCCTCCACCGGATCCGTGTGATTGATTTGTCTCGGCGCAGACCGGCGCTCTTGGCGCTCGATCACAAACAATTTCCGGTCCGTCACCTTTGTGAAACTGCCTCCGTCCTTAACGGAAGCGGGCCGCTCGCTTGCAAATCGCCGCGCACCCGCCAGCCAGCAAGCAGAGGCGCGAGATTCGCCGACTCGAGCGGCGGGCTTCCGCAATGCTGACTGAGTGGCACAGCACCGACGACCTCGCGCGCTCGCTGCCGGAGGTCGCCCTTAACGACAGCGACCGGGATCTCCGAGGACTTCTGCAATCGGGCCATGCGGATCCGAGCGAACGTCGTGCTTGCAGCCTGCCTCGAAACCGGCAAGCAGTCGACAGTGTGCTCTCGCAGTCGTGGCCAAGCGGCACTCGCGAGAGGTGACGCGTGGCAGTACGTAGCTCGTCTGTTGCGAGAGAACGGCCGGGTGGCGCCGCGTTTGCTCGAGGGTTCGGACCGCCGCTGCGGCTCGCTGTCTGGCTCTCGCAGCATGAGCGGCCTGGCCAGCCGGCGCGGGGCGGGGCGGGGCGGGGCGGGTGCACGATAGGTAGTTATCCGCTTCGAATCGGCGCGCTCTTACGGATGGCGTGCTCGATTCGACGTATATGATGCGCTCACCTTCGCCTCAGTCCTCGGCGGGCAATGCTTTTCCGGCTCTAGCGCTCGGTCGGCGTGTGGTGATCTGAAAGGTCATCGGGACCAACGCGTCAGGAGCCGAGAGCATGGATCGTGCAGCGACACACGAGCGTGAGGTGGAGAGCGCGGCGCAGCCGTTCGTGCTTCCGGATGAGGCGGTTCACGAGGACTTTCATCGGGGGCTGAAGGAGCGTCATATCCAGATGATCGCGATCGGTGGCGCGATCGGGGTGGGTCTGTTCCTTGGCTCGGCGAAGGCGATCCAGCAGGCCGGTCCGTCTCTGTTGTTGGCTTACGCGGTCGCTGGCGTTGTGATCTTCTTGATTATGCGAGCGCTTGGTGAGCTGATGCTGTACCGGCCTGTGTCGGGCTCGTTCGCGACTTACGCCGACGAGTTCGTTGGGCCGTGGGCGGGGTTCGCGACGGCTTGGACGTACTGGTTGATGTGGGTGGTGATCGCGATGGCGGAGATCACCGCGGCTGGGATCTATGTGCAGTATTGGGTGCCGGGGCTGCCGCAGTGGGTTCCCGCGCTGGCGGCGTTGGTGGTGCTCTTGGGGGTTAATTTGATCGCGGTTGGCGTGTTCGGCGAGTTCGAGTTCTGGTTCGCGATCATCAAGGTGGTCACGATCATCGGCATGATTCTGCTCGGGTTGGCGATCATTCTGTTGGGCATCAGCGACCTCAGTCATACCGCGAGCTTCTCGAACTTGTGGTCGCACGGTGGGTTCTTCCCCAAGGGTTTCAGCGGGCCGTTCTTGGCTTTGCAGATCGTGATGTTCGCGTTCTTGGGGGTCGAGCTGATCGGGGTGACGGCGGGTGAGGCCCAGAATCCCGAGAAGACGATCCCGTCTGCGATCAACAAGGTGATCTGGCGCATCTTGATCTTCTATGTCGGCGCTCTGACGATCATCATGTCGCTGGTCGCTTGGAACCACTTGAACCCCAGCCAGAGCCCGTTCGTGGTGGTGTTCTCTCGGGTCGGGATTCCGACCGCCGCCGGGATCGTGAATTTCGTTGTGCTGACTGCTGCGCTGTCGTCGTGTAACAGCGGCATCTTCAGCACGGGCCGGATGCTGTACACGCTTGCGGGTTTCCGGCAGGCGCCCGCGTCCCTTCGCAAGGTCAGTCGCCACAAGGTCCCCGCGGTCGGGATGATGGTCTCGTTCGTGGCGATGCTGGGCGGGGTCGTGTTGAACTACTTCATTCCTGCCAGCGCGTTTGCCTACATCACGAGCATCGCGACCGTTTGTGGGCTGTTCGTGTGGGGGATGGTCATGGTCTCGCATCTGCGGTACCGCAGAGCGGTCAACGCCAAGCTGCTGCCCGAGGGCAAGTTCCGGATGCCGCTCACGCCGGCTGGGAATTGGTTCGCGCTGGTCTTCCTGGCGTTGGTGCTGGTGCTGCTGGCGTTCAACCACGACACCAGGATCGCGTTGTACGTGGCCCCTGTGTGGGTGTTGGTGATGGTGGTCGGATATTTCGCATCGCGCGGACACCACATCCGACTGACCCCCGTGTCGGCCACGGCGGACACCCAGGCTCCCAAGCCAAAGCCGCCCAGGGCTTCCGGGCCAACTGTCGGGCCCACTGCGAGGCCAGCGTGACTTCTTCTAGCAAATCCACAGATGTGAGGTGATGGGATGCGTATCGGTGTCGTAAAGGAGATCAAGCAGGCCGAGCGGCGGGTAGCGCTCACACCTGCCGGCGCGCAACAGCTGGTCGCGCTCGGGTCTGAGGTTCTGATCGAGGCTGGAGCGGGTGTCGGGTCGGGCTTTTCCGACGATGCCTACACGGTGGTCGGAGCGCAGATCGTCCCGGCTGCCGCGGAGGTGTGGCAGCAGAGCGAGTTGCTGCTCAAGGTCAAGGAGCCGATCGAGCCGGAGTACCCGCTGATGCATGCGGACCTAACGATGTTCACCTACTTCCATCTCGCGCCCGACCGGGCGCAAACCGAGGCGATCCTGAGCTCCGGGGCGACAGCGATCGCTTATGAGACCGTCGAGACGGCTGACGGGCGGCTGCCGCTGCTCGCGCCGATGAGCGAGATCGCCGGGAGGCTCGCGGCGCACGCGGGCGCCTACTTCCTACAGTCCCCGCTCGGCGGCCCGGGAGTCCTGATGGGCGGAGTCACCGGCGTAGCGCCCGCCCGGGTCCTCGTGATCGGCGGTGGCGTGGTCGGGGCGGGGGCGACCCGCATCGCCCTCGGTGCCGAGGGGGAGGTCACGATCCTCGAGCGCTCGCTCGATCGCCTGCACGAGTTGGACCAGTACTTCGGGTCGCGAGCGCGGATCCTGATGTCCGACGCGATCATCCTCGAACAGGAGCTCCGCGAAGCGGACGTCGTCATCGGCGCCGTACTGGTTCCCGGTGCCGTCGCTCCGCACCTGGTCACCCGCGAGATGCTCGGTCTCATGAAACCCCGCTCAGTGATCGTCGACGTCGCCATCGACCAGGGCGGCTGCTTTGAGACCTCGCACCCCACAACGCACGCCGAGCCCGTGTTCGAGGTCGACGGAATTCTCCACTACTGCGTGGCCAACATGCCCGGCGCGGTTCCGGTAACTGCAACCAGGGCGCTAACCAACGCGACGCTCCCCTACGTCCGCCGGCTCGCCAGCGAAGGCGTCGACGCCGCACTCGCCGAGGACCCCGGCTTCGCGCGGGGACTAAACGTCAGGAACGGACAGATCACCTACGCGCCCGTCGCCGAAGCCTACGCGCAGGGACCGCCGGTGGCGGCCTGGTAGCCGCCTGGTAGCCGCACCCGGCACCCGGCACCCGACTCATCGCCGAACGCCGGCCCCGCCCTTACAGGCGGCCCGGCGTAGGCGAGCGTCGGGCCAGGACTTTTAGCAGTGAGGTGGCGAGGTGGTCGGTGCTGTTCCGCTCCACCAGCTTTGCGAGAGCGCGCCGCCCAAGGTGTTAGCCGGCCGCATGCCGCTCAGCTAGCGGCGGCCGCGCCGGCGACCGTCACGCCTTCGTTTGCTCGTTGGCGCGGGCGCGGTGATTTGCAAGCGATCGGCCCGCTCCCGTTAAGGACGAGCCGCGGAACTATGGCTCGGACCTGTCGCGCTTCTCCCTCTCGTAGGTGGAGAAGTCGTTCGGGATCGGAACTGTGTCCTCCGTGACCGCGGCCTCCATTTGTGTGGAGCGCACAATGAGTGAGCCGGCGACCGGTCGCCAGAAGTCTCTGCCAGCCGCTTCCCCTCTGGATGACCGATGGAAATCAAGGGGGCGGGTGAATGTTTCTGGCGGAGTTTGCGTCCGTTTTGGGTGACCTGTCCGTCGCGGCGGGGTCGTCGGGGCGTTAGGTCGGCTCCTGTGGCGTCGGTTTAGCGGGATCGGGTCGCGCTCGTTCGGTTCTGGCCGGTATGTGCGCAGGACTGGTCCTCGTCGAGGGTTGTCGACGTCGTCGCAGGGCGTTAGGTTGTGTATGGGCGCGAGCCGATGGCGTGTCGAAGAGCAGGTCTGGGGCTCGCGAGTCTGCCGCGCGGACTTTGCGCTTAGAGGGCCTTATCTATGCGCGCCCCGCTGTCACGCTCACGCCTGCTTTCCTTGCCGGCGCCCCAGCCTGCTGGTCGGCGACCAGCCGCTTGTAAGAGGCCTCGGCCTGTGCGACGAGCTCGCGTTCGGCGTGGCGGACGGCGAGGTTCGCGGTCCACTTCCACCCGCTGTCGCTTCGCGCATACTTGGGCGCGCCGGCCTTGATCTCAAGCCGCCGTAGCTTCTTGTTGGTGAGTGACGGCTGTTGGTGGGCGTAGTCCTCGCCCCGGGTGAGCATGCACCAGAACAGCACCGGGCGGTTTGCGTTTGTGCAATGCCTGCACGAGCAGCAGTCGAGCGCTCTGACCCTCGACAGCGGAGCTTGTGATGGCCTCAAACGGCGACGCTGACCACAGGAGCGAGGCCGCTCGGCCGCCGCTCCGTTGCATTCGTGCAGCCAGGGCTCATGCGAACGACATCGCACGCGTCAAGTGAGGCGGCGCCCTCTGTGGCGTTCGCTCTTGCGAACTAAACGCCTGGGATGTCCGGTAGTAGATCCCAGCTGAGACGGCGCCTTCGTCAGCGCGTCCCTCGGGCGAGCAGCTGCTTGCCGGGACTGCCCAGACGGTGACAAAGGAGGACAGCGATCGGTCGCGGGTCAGATCGGTGTCTGTAGGTGGAAGTGGATGAGCGCCGTCGCGGGGGCCCGAGCGAGCTCGGCAGGTTGGCTTGTCTCTCGGCGGGGAGGTCGAGGATCAGCCCGCGCGCGGCCTTGGGGCCAAACCGTGCCGTGAACTTCCACCAGCCGCGCTGCGACGTCGTCGGTTTGGTCATACACGGCCGCGGTCACGGAGTGCTCGCGACCGCGGATCGTCAGCTGCGCCGGCTGTCTGTCGGGGAGGTTGACCCACCACTGGGCGCAGCTGAACGCCAGGACACCGTCGTTCCGGGGGAAGTAGCCGACCGGGATGGTGTACCGGTGTCCGGTCCGCCGGCCGTGGTAGCTGAGCAGCATCAGCCGGTTGCTGAGGAGTCGGCGCAGCGGTGAGCGCAGCAACGCGCGCACCACGGGGTTGGCGTGCGAAAGAGGCCGACTGGGGGGCGGCACTCGTCAGCGGCCAGCTGCGGCGAGCCTATGGCCGATGGATCGGCTAGGCGCGGGCCTGTTGAAAGAAGCCGTCGGCACCGGCACCCATGACGCTGTCGACTTCGATCACGACGGCTATGCCGTTGTGCTCGGGGTCCTGCTGGCGCTCGCCTTCAATGATCGCCGCCCAGACGTCGTCGTTGATCTCAGGCGCGACGCGAGCGCGTCCTTCGATGGAGAGGAACATCGGACCGGGGCCGTCCGGTCCGCCGTAGTAGACCAGCGACACGCGTGGGCGCTCGGCGATCGCGGTGACCAGTCCGCTGTTGCGTTTGCGGGCCCACAGCGCGAGCTCGGTCGGGCTGTGTACGTGGGTGCTGCCGCGAAACGACACCGCGGGGCTGAGGTCGTCGCGCACGTAGGCCAGCGCGAGCGTCGCTCCGCGCAACGCAGCGCCATCGATCGCAGCGGCGATCTCGCCGGTCAGGTCAAGGGGATCGGGCATCGGTCAAGTCTCCTGTCGATTCATTGGTCTCGCATCACCGCCACGGCGGGCGCCCTGGGCGTCTTGACCATATAGCAAGGTTGATGATGTAGGTAGTTATAGTTTTTTGGGTGGCCGCAAAGATCGCACAGTCATCCCTCCCGGGCGTGGGTGGAGTTCTGTTGGAGCGCCGCTCGAGCCCCGGCCTGTTGTTGGCGCTGCTGGGACATGTCGCCATGCGGCGGCTGCGCGACGCCCATACGGCTCGCCATCTCTCGCCTCGTCAGTTTCATCTGCTGGGTTTGCTGCACGACCGCGGGGCGATGGGTCAATCGGAGCTGGGGCAGACGATGGGCACCGACCCGAGCATCCTGGTGACGATGCTCAACCCCCTGGAGGCCGACGGTCTCATCTCCCGCGAGCGCGATCCCGCGGATCGCCGCCGTCACCTCGTCACCCTCACCCCGGCCGGCACACAGCGTCTCGGTCGCGCCGCCGAGGCCCAGCGCGAGGCCGAGAACGCGCTGTTCGTCGGTTTGGACGATGAGCAACGCGAGCAGCTCCGCCGGCTGCTGCTGGCCGTTCAGGAAGGGCTCGGCGACCAGCCGTCCTGTCCCGGCTCCGTGCCGGGACAGGGATGCGAGTCAGACGCCAGGGGCTCCGATGCCGGCTGAGCAGGAACAACTGCTGGAGCTGATCGCCGCCCGCCAGGAGGGCATTCTCGCCGCGGTCACCCGCAACGGCTATCCGCACCTCACCAACGTGCTGTATCTCTGGGATGCAGACGAGCGCACGGCGCGGGTGTCAACGACCGCCGATCGCGTCAAGGGACGCATCCTCACCGGCGACCCGCACGCCGCGTTGCACGTGGCCGGAGACCACTTCTGGTCCTACGCCGTCGCGGAATGCGACGCTGAGCTGTCCGCCGTCGCCGGCACCCCAGGCGACGACGCCTGCCGCGAACTGCTCCGCGTCCACACGGCGTTCTACGGCGACCTAGACGAGACCGCGTTCTTTACCCAGATGATCCAGGCGCGCCGCCTCGTCGTCCGCCTCCGCGTCAGACGGCTCTACGGTGTCCTGCTCGACACCCCGCCCAACACCTAGACACCCTCACATGCCAGCCACCACCGGACGTCATTCCGCGCTGACTCGCTCATCGCCGGACTGGCGGCCGCGCTCGCCGGCCTCGCCCAGCCGTTGAGGATGCTCGTCGTCGGCCGCGCACCGCAGGGGATGTCCGGCGCGCTACTAACCCCATCGCCGCGCTCGCTGCTGACGGTCACCTTCGCCGACTTCCGCCCTCCGGTTCGCCCAGGTCACCGACACCCGCGTTCCGACGTGCCCGCAAGTAACGAAACCTCAGAGAGGACCACACGATGAGTACGACCCCCGGCTCTGCCGCCAGCGTCCCGGACCACGCGCCCGGCACCTGGCGCCTCGATCCGGCACGATCCAGCTTCGAGTTTCACGTCCGCCACTTCTACGGTCTGATGACGGTCAAGGGCGCCTTCAACCGCTACGAGGGCACGCTCAAGCTCGACTCGCCGCGCGCGGTGGAGCTCACGATCGACGCTGACAGCCTGGACACGAAGCTGGCCAAGCGCGACAGGCACCTGCGATCGGCGGACTTCTTCGATGTCGCCAACCACCCGCAGGTCCGCTTCGTGTCCGACAGCGCCACGCTAGACGGGGAGACGCTCACGGTCCACGGTGAACTACACACCGCCGGTCGGCACCTGCCAGTCCAGGTCGAAGCGACATTGCGTCAGGTCGGCGACGAGCTGCAGATCGACGCAAGCACCCGGGTCGACCAGCGCGAGCTGGGCATGACATGGAGTCCGCTGGGCATCACCCGCGCCCCGAGCACCCTGATCGTCCGCGGCCGTCTCGTCCGCGCAGACGATCAGCGATGAGGACGGTCACCGCCAACGAACTCGGGGCGCCGCCTACGGTGCGCGACGATCTTCCGGCCCCGACCGCGGCGCGGGCGAGGTGCTCATTCCGGGCCCACGCCTAATCGGCCAAGTGGGGCGAGCAGCTGCCGATCATCGGCCGCATGTGGCGCGAGAGCTGGCAGCAGATCATCCCGTTCTTGGCCTATCAGCCCGAGGTCCGTCGCGTCATCTACGCAACGGATGAAAGTGTCAAGCGTTCCTTTAGTTGCGGGTGGTGTGGGCGCGGGGTTAGGCTTCGGTCCGGGCGTGGTCGACCCCCGAGCGAAGCGCAGGTTCTGGGACTGATGCCTGCCGCGCAGCTTGCCCCGCAGAGGGCCTTTTCAGTCGCGTCCCGTTGGCGGCGGCCACGCCCGGATTGCCGGGGCCGCGGGCTGGCCAGTCCACGACCTGTTGTTGTTAGCGTGCTCGGCCTGCTCGGCGAGTTCGAGTTCGCGCCGGCGGACTTCTTTGAGCGAGTAGCTGGCGGCGTGCCTTTCTTCCCGCGCCGGGCGGGCACGCCGGCGCGGAGCTCGAGCGCACGCAGCTTCTTCTCGGTGAGTGACTGTCGGGCAAATGCGTCGTCCTCGCCCCGCTCGATCATGGTCCAGCACAGGGACGCAAGCTTGCGGGCGGTCGCGACGATCGCGATCTGGATTCCGAGGCGGGAGCGGACGCGTTGATAGAACGCGCGCAGCGGACCGGGGATCTTGGACGCAGTGAACGCAGCCTCGACCAGCATCCCTCGCGCGTGCGCTCGTCCGTTCTTCGTGATCCGCCCGTGCGCTGCGGCCTTGCCGCCCGACTGTCGCACGCGAGGGTTCAAGCCGAGATAGGAGACGAGCTGCTCGGGCGTTCGGAACCGGTGGAAGACTCCGATTGCTGCGACGAGCGAGAGCGCGACGGTCGCGTCGATGCCAGGGATCGTCATCAGCCGCTTGACCTCGGCGCGCTCGAGCGCGCTCCGGCCAAGCTGCGCGTAGCAGCTAAGAGCGGTATCCAGCGGCAACGCCATCAGACCGCCGCAGCTCCTCCCGTTGCGAGCGAGCCGAAGGTGGGTGTCCGCGATGTCGCTACGGACGAGTGGGAACTATCCAAGGTGTCGGGCGAACTTCTCCTCGCAACGTTTGCGGAAGTCGAGCGCGGTAACGCCGCCTCCGCCGGCATCACCGCCCCCGGTGTGTCCAATCCATACATCCGATTGGCGCCCGAAATGAGAGGGCGAGCCTCTTCCCAGAGGACAGTTCTCAGCAGTCTCCGGAGACCTTCCGAGACGCCCGACCGAGAGTGCCGGAACGTCCTTAGTGGAAGCGACCGGCCCTTGGCTCGGATCATTTGACAAGTGTTGCGTCCGGTGAGTAGCGTTCGGAGATCGTTCGGATGTGCGCTGCGCGAACACAGCTACCTTCGGGCTGACGCCCAGCGCATTTCTGCTACCGAGAGAGAGGAGAAGGGTTCAGATGCATGCGCTTCGCCTGCGTGCTTGCCTTATGGTCGCCGGAGCCTCGCTGCTTGCGGCGGCGGCTATCGTCGTGACCACCTCAGGGGGCGGCGTCGCCAGCGCCAAGACGCGCCCGGCGCTGGTCACCGTGTCGGCGAAGCTGGCCGCGGCCAGCCCGACGATCCCGGCGACCATGACCTGCTCGGCGCTGGCCACGCTGCCCAGCCTGGTCACGATCCCCGGCAACCCGACGAGCATCGACACCGCGACCGACGTCGCCGCGTCTGGGACCAACCCCGAGTATTGCGACATCAAGGGGATGATCGCCCCGCAGACGCACTTTGAGATGAAGCTCCCGGACAAGACGTGGCAGGGCCGCTATCTGCAGAACGGCTGCGGCGGCTACTGCGGCGCGGTCTCCGCCCAGAGCTTTCCCCAGCCGTGTGACACCGAGCTCGGCGGGGACTTCGCGATGGCCACCGACGACGAGGGTCACACCTCGGACAGCGGAATCGGGGGGGCCGGACTGTTCGCCTTCAACAGCCAGGACTTGCGCCAGGAGTACGGCTACGAGTCCGAGCATTCGCTGGCGGTGGTAGCCAAGGCGATCATCAAGGACTTCTACGGCGTCGGCCCGAACTACTCCTACTTTGACGGGTGCTCGGACGGCGGACGTGAGGCGATGGAGGTGGCCGAGCGCTATCCCACCGATTTCAACGGGATCATCGCCGGCGCGCCGGAGATCATCGCGGGCCCGCTCAACGCCGAGCTCCAGACGTGGGACTACAAGGTTAACGTTGGGCCCAACGGCAATGCGATCCTCACCAGCGCGCAGATGACGCTGCTGCACAACGCGGTGATCACGGCGTGCCAGGGAGATGACGGCGTTCCCGGCGACGGCATCATCACCGATCCCCGGGATTGCAACTTCAGCCCGCAGAGCCTCGTCTGCCAGAACGGCGCGACGACGGGCTGCCTGACCCCCGAACAGGCGAAGGTCGCCGAGGAGATCTACCAGGGACCGGTCGACCCGCAGGGACGCCACCTGTACCCCGGCGGGCTCACGCTCGGCTCCGAGTCGTCGTGGGCCGGGTTCCAGATCCCGGTCCAGCCCTCCACCGCGCCCGTCCCGGCGACCAACGCGCTCGTGTATAGCGGGCTGTCACTGCCGTACCTGCGGTTCATGCTCAACGCCCCGGGAAAGCTGGGACCGGATCCGAGCCAGTGGCAGTTCACCGACCAGGGATTCCGCTCCATGTTCCCGGCCGCCAACGTCCAGGACGCGATGAGCACCGACCTCAGCGCGTTCCGCCGCCATGGCGGGAAGCTGATCATCTGGCAAGGCTGGGCCGACCAGGCAATCCCGACCTACGGAACCGTCGACTACTACGAGGACCTGGCTCAGCGCAACGGCGGCTACACATCGACGCAGAAGTTCGCGCGGATGTTCCTGTTCCCGACGGTCGCCCATTGCGGCGGCGGGTACGCATCCAGCAGCTTCGACCTCGTGTACCCGATGGTCCAGTGGGTGGAGAACGGGACCGCTCCGAGCCAGATCACGGCGACCGATACGGTCAACAGCGCGACGGTCACTCGCCCGGTTTACCCGTACCCGGAGGTGCCCCAGTACAACGGCAACAACGAGCCGACCAACGAGGCGTCAAGCTTCCACCCAGTCGTCTCAACGCACGCCAACGACTACTCCAACTGGATCGGCAACGACCTCTTCTACCAGCCGGTCGGCGGCGGATCCCCGTGGAGCGGCAACCGCCGGGAACACCGGTCATAGCCCAGAGAAGAATCTGACGTCGCTCGGGCCGGGGCCGGGCGGGCGCATAACGCGCCCGTCCGGCCGATGGTCGTGGTTCCCGCGGCGGGCGAGGAGCAGGGATGCAACCACTGTGGGGCGGAGCGACGTCCCTGTCCCCATTAGCGGGGCCGCAGGCGATCTAGGGATCGCACCTGTCGCGATGCGGGGGGCGATCTCTCGTGCCGGTCAGAAGCGGGCGGGATTCGCCGCGCGGGTCGGCGTCGGTTTGCGAGGCGATCACAATCTCTCCGGCTATGAGGCCCGGGCGCGGGACTGCGGCTCCCAAGAGCAGCGCGTCAGACTCGACGGTGGCGGCGCTGGCTTGCATGAATGACGATCTGGGGAAATACATAACGCGTGACGAGCTTCTCCTCGTCACGTTTTGCGGAACTCCCGCTCGATGGCGCGGCGCTCCGCCGGCATCGACTTCCGCTCGGTGTGCGATCCATACATCCCGATGGCGCCCGAAACGAGATGGCCGGTCGCGTCCCTAAAGGACGACCGATGAACCAACGCTGTGACCAGACTGCTGGTCCTGCTCGCGGAGGAGAAGAGTCCCGTACGGGAGGCAGTCCCTCACGGCGCAGCGGCACCTTGAGCGGACGACTGCTTTGTCCCCCCGGCTGCCGCGGAACGACGTGCGTGCTTTGGCGACGTTCCAGGCGCCAGTCGGGCTGCCGCCGCGATTGTGCTTTGCCACTCAGTGGAAGGCTCGTCGGCCTGCCGGACGATTCCCTCGGCGACCCAGGAGGCGTGGGCTGCCGACGGGGGCAGTTGCTCGGCGACGCTGCGTAGGATTTGGCGCATGTCCACCGAGCCTGAAGCCCCACCCCTCGACGACATCGAACGCGCACGGCGGCGCGCGTTCGTGGCCGAGCACCGCACGGGCGTGTTCGGCTATCCGCGCCGGGACGACGGGCCGTCGATGTCGGTCGTCTACTACGTCATGGACAGCGACGATCGCATCCTGGTCTCGACGATGCGTGACCGCGGCAAGGCGAAGACGGTCGCCCGCAACCCGAAGGTATCGCTGTGCGTGCTCGACGAGCAGTGGCCGTTGACCTACCTGCTGGTGTACGCCGCCGTCGAGGTCGATCCCGACCTCGATCGCGCCGCGGATCTGATGATGCGGATCTCAGCGGTGATGGCCGGTCACCCAATGCCGCCCGAGGCTCGGGCCGACGCCGAGGAAATGTGCCGGCGAGAGCACCGGGTCGCGCTGACACTGTCGCCGTACGCCACCTTCCAGACCCCCCCGCGACACGTCCGGGAGGCGACCGACCTGAAGGGGCTCACGCACTGGACGAGCAAGAGTCTTCCCTGGTAGGGCCCGGCGCGGGCGGTCCGAGGAACCCGGGGCGACCTGTGCTGACCCGCACGGCGGCGATCCTGGCTGATCTTCCCGCTGGAGATGGTGTTCAACGCGGTCGCCGTCGTCCGGCGGCGTCCCAGAGGGGTCGCCGTCCCGGACCGAGACGACGCTTCGGGGGGGTGGTGCGTGGGCCGCTGCGTCGCGTGATTCCGCACGCTCGAGCCAAGCTGGAGCGATGCCGGTCGCGCTGGGCGGCGACCCGAGCGCGGGAAGGGCCTGGAGTGCCGCCAGGCCGCACTCCTGAAGGGGGTGTGCTCGTAGCCAGCGAGGGCGCCCGGCGCCGCAAGTGTCCATATTGCCACCGAAACTTCATCCCGGAGGGGAAGACGATCGTGCAGATCGATTCGCGCCCGGAGCACCTCGGACGCCGCGCCCGGCTCGACGACGGCGTCGCGGGCGACGCTGCGCTGACGCTCTGCGGCCTGGTCAATCGAGTTGCCGAGAAGACCGAGGACTCACACCTGCGCGCAGCTCTCAAGCTCCAAGAGGAGGCGCGGCGCAAGCTCGACGTCTATGTCCGCCACAGCGGCGGTCAATCGCCGGTGCATCCGGAATTCGTCGCGGCGACGCTCGACCGTCTCGCGTCGCAGGACGCGATCTTCATCCCCGACACCGGGATGTCGGCCGCCTGGGCGTGCCGGTATCTGAACATGAGCGAGGGCCGGCGGCTGATCGGATCTTTCAACCACGGGTCGATGGCCAACGCGATGCCGCAGGCGATCTGCGCGCAGCTGGCGTACCCGGATCGCCAGGTGGTCGCGATGGCCGGTGATGGCGGGCTGACGATGCTGCTCGGAGACCTCAGGACGATCGCCACCTACGACCTCCCGGTCAAGATCATCGTGTTCGACAACGGGCTGCTCGACATGGTCCACTGGGAGATGCTCTCCGAAGGGTTCGAGCCTTACGAGACAGACCTCCACAACCCCGACTTCGGCAAGCTCGCCGATGCCTACGGGATGCTCGGGATCGGCGTGGACCGGCACGCTGACGTCCCGGCCGCGCTCACCCAGGCGTTCGCGCACTCCGGTCCCGGGCTGGTCTCAATCAAGACGCTTGGGCTCGCGGCAGGGATGCCGCAATACCCGACCTGGGCACAGACCAAGGGCATCACCAAAGCCACCGCGAAGCTCGTCTGGCACGGACACGCCGACCAAGTGGTCGACCTTGCCAAAGACAGCATCCGCGACATCGAACAGCTACCAGGCGTCCCCGCGCCCCGCGGGCGCCCGTGATGCACGCTTTCACGGTCGAACTCACCCCGGGCTCATGACCGAGGCCAGGAGGATCCCGACGCGCAGAGCGTGATCACTCGGCTCCGTGCCGTGTGGAGCCGGGTGGTGGCGAAGGCGATCGGCACCGTCGCGATCGACCTGCTGTGGTTCTACCGCTACAAGCCGACCAGGCAAAGACGGCTTTCTCACTTGGGAGTTCTCCTCTGGTCTGCGCAGCTGGGAGCCCTCAGCTCGCGAATCGTCCTTCAAGCAGCCCGCAGGCAGCGCTAAGGGCGTATCCGACCGCCGCTCCTAGCGCTGACGATCACTTCCTCGCGCCGGGGCGCGCCGGCTTGGCACAACGCACGGCCGGCAGTCTCGCTTTCATTCTTGGCGGCCAGGTATCTGACGGATCTGGGCGACAGCCACCGCGCATTTCAGGTCTCGGCTGCGCAGGCGAAATACTCCTAGTCACGGCGAAGCAGGGCTGTCGGGGCTCGAGCGGCGCCAACCAACCGGGGACGTTGATGGTGGTTCAGGCGCTGCCGCTTGACGCCTGATGGGGCCACCGCTGCGCCACGCCGGCTTTGCTCAGCCACCGGTAGCGCAGCCGTGCTCGAGACATGAGCAGCCCCGGCCAGGCCGAGTACTTCCGCATCTGCGGATCCGAGAGTCAAAGTGGTCGCTGCCGCCGGTCGTCCGCACCAGGAGCGACCATGCCCCGTTGCCCAGCGCTTCTGCAATGTCTGCGCGAGCAAGGGTCGACGTCCTCGGGCCTGGCAAGCGAATCGGCGTCGACTCCTCACCACTCGCTCCACCGATCGAACGAACACGAGCCGACGCCGGCGCGCGGCGAGAGCCATGCCTTGGGGAGCACACCAGGAAGCGGTCAGGTCACCGCCCGGAGCGATCGGTTCGCGTCACTTCGCCGAGCGCCGGGTAAGCGTCTTGGGCCGCGTCTGGGAGCGGCGGGCCAGAAGGTCCTCGGTGGGGAGAGGTCGTCTACGAGGCTGGCCTAGTGCGAGCCTGAAATCATGCGATCGCGAATGACCACCGGTCCGTCGAGGTCGGGCCTAGGCGAGCCGGGTACCGGCTTATACGGGCGTGTGCGGAGCAGAGCGGTCCCCCGTCAAGCAGCGCGATGAACTGCTGCTGATCGAGCGGCATGGCGCCACAGAGCTGCCGGCCAGTTTCAGGCGTGAGCCCATCCCGGCCTTGCCGACCCAGAGCGCCCGCGACGCCAACGCGTCGAAGACCGGCTCTAGAGCGGTACGCGCGGAGCCAGGGCCAGAGGCCAGGATGGTGAGCTCACACTCCTCGGGCGGGATGAGTGCTGCCGGAGACGGGCGCGTCGACGAGCGTGACCGCGTGGGCGTTGGCGACTTCCGCCAGCTGGTCTGCCTCGGCCGCTTGCGAGAGCGCAACAAGGCGCGCACCAAGCGCGCGATCGTCCAAGCCGCGCTCGAGCTGACGCGCGAACGCGGCTTCGCCGCCGCCACCATTCCGCTGATCGCCGAGCGCGCCGACGTCGCGCCGCGCACCGTGTCGACCTGGTTCCCGAGCAAGGACGACATCATTCTTGAGGCCACCCCCATACGGCTAGAGCGCCTACGGCGCCACATGCAAGAAGGCGAGGGCGACGTCATCGACCGCGTGCGCAGCTGGATCGAAGAGGAGGCACGGTCCGCCGCCGACGATCCCGACGACCTCACCGCGATCCGCCGCGAGGCGATCGCCCTCGATCCGCACCTCCAAGCCCGGGAACGCGAACAGATGACCACCGCGCTGGACGCGATCGCGACAGCCGCCGCCACCACCCTCGGCCAACAGCCCGACGACCTCGGACCGCGCGCATTCGCCGCCGCGACCATCAGCGTCCTGCAAACCATCCAGGGCAGCCAAGACCGAGACGCAACCCCCAACGCGCTCGACCGCACATTCACGTTCCTACGCGCTGGCCTCGACGCCCTCCGGCTCAACTAAGCACAGGGTCTCGGGCCCTACCGAGACGAGAGCCGGGAGGGAGGAGTCTGCTGCGGCCAACTTGGAGCCGCCGAGAGTTCTGCCTGTTCGTGGGAACAGCAGTGCTGGAATCGGATCCCACGTATTTCGGTGCTGGAGACCGTCGCGCCAAGGTGCGGCTGTTGGCCGGCGAAGGCCGAGGCGGGCGGCCGTAGACCTCTGGAGGCAGCGGCCGTTTAGCCTTTCACCGATTCGAGTCGAAAGGATGGAGCATGGACGGCAGCCCAGTGCGGTGGGGGATTCTCGGTACGGGCGGGATCGCGACCACGTTCGTGACCGACCTGCAGCTGACCGAGTCAGGCGTTGTGACCGCCGTGGGGTCGCGAAGTCAGGTATCGGCTGACCGTTTCGCGGACGAGTTTGGCATCGCGAACAGGCATGCCGGCTACGAGTCACTCGTGGCCGACCCGGACGTCGATGTGGTCTACATCGCAACGCCCCACCCGATGCACCATCACGACGCGATCCTCGCGCTGCGTGCGTTCAAGCACGTGTTGGTCGAGAAGCCATTCACGATGAACGCTGTCGAGGCACGCGAGATCGTTCAGGTCGCCCGGGAGAACGGGCGGTTCGCCATGGAGGCGATGTGGACCCGGTTTCTGCCACATGTCGTCGTGATCCGGGACTGGCTCGCCCGGGGCGTGCTCGGCGACATCGTTACAGTGACCGCTGACCACGGTCAGTGGTTTGCCGAGAATCCCGGGTTCCGCCCGTTCGCACCCGAACTGGGCGGTGGCGCACTGCTCGACCTCGGCGTGTATCCAGTGTCGTTTGCCTCGATGGTCCTCGGCACGCCGGATCGGATCGTGTCCATGAGCGACCCGGCGTTCACCGGCGTTGACGCGCAGACGCCCATGTTGTTCGGCTATGACAGCGGCGCCCAGGCCGTGCTCACGTGCACCCTGCGCGCGAAGAGTCCGACGAGAGCGTCGATCGTCGGCACCGACGCCAGGATCGAGATCGACGGCGACTTCTACGCTCCCACGAACATGACGCTCATACCCAGGCAGGGCGAGCCGATCTTCATCGAATCGGTCCATGAGGGACGGGGCCCACGCCATCAGGCCGACGAGGTCGCCCGCCGTCTGGCCGCCGGAGAGCTTGAGAGTCCGGTGATGCCGCTGGATGAGACGATCTCGATCATGGAGACAATGGACATGGTGCAGGCCCAGGCCCGTCCGTAGGGAAAGAAACCCGCCCTGTCGTTTCTGGTGCCATCGGGATGTTCGGATCGCACACGTCGGGGCGGTGATGCCGGCGGAGGGCGGCGTTATCGGGCGCGACTTCCGCAAACGTGACGAGGAGAAGTTCGCCGTCACATTGGTGTAGTTCCCCAGTTCGGGCAGAGGGGAAGCGGCTGGCACAGACTTCTGGCGACCGGTCGCCGGCTCACTCATTGTGCGCACCACACAAATGGAGGCCGCGGTCACGGAGGACACAGTTCCGATCCAGAACGACTTCCCCACCTACGAGAGGGAGAAGCGCGACAGGTCCGAGCCATAGTTCCGCGGCTCGTCCGGTCCGGAAGCGAGACGGACGTCGATGCCGGTGGCTGCTCCGCCACGCGAGAGGTAGCCCGATGCGCTTGCAAGTCACGGCGGATCGGGTCGCCTGCAAGCACACCGACGACTCCAGCAACCGCCGCTAAGCACGGCCGCGGCCAAGTCGCTCGGACGCCGAGGGTTGGCTCCAATTGTTCGACGGCAGCCAGCCCGCGGCGACTCCGGTCTTCGTGAGCGTCGATGTATCGCTTGACAACCTGTCGTTAGACGACATATAATGGCCGGGCGATGGAACTGCGACCGCCGAGTTATTTCGCGCTTGCGTCTTTGATCGACGGCCCGTTGCACGGGTACGCGATCATGCGTCGCGCCCGCGAGCTATCGGACGGCCGCGTGCGGCTCTCGACCGGCACGTTGTACGCGCTGCTCGAGCGGGCGATCGGCGAGGAGCTCGTCATGGCCGGCGAGCCGTACGTACAGGGCGGCCGTCAGCGGCGCGACTACGCGCTCACAGCGGCTGGGCGCCTGGCGCTCGAGACGGAGACCGAGCGGATGGCGAGCGCGGCTCACGTCGTGTCCGCGAGGCTGCGCGCGAGCGCGCGAACGGCGTCGGCATGATGCGCGGCAGGCTCGCGCGGGCGGCGCTGCGGTGCTATCCGCCGGCCACGCGTACGGCGCGCGGAGCGGAGATGATCGATACGCTGCTGGAAGCCTCGGACGATCGGCGCGGCGTGTTCGTGTGGAACATCGTGTCGCTCGTGGCCGCGGGTTTGGGTGCGCGCGCGCGGGCCAGCGCCCGGTCGAGCGTCGGCCGGACGATCGCGGAGGCGGCGAAGCTCCTGTCGATCCTGTATGCGTGCCTGTGGCTCACGGCCGGTGTGGCGGTGTTGATCGAGCGACCTGGAGGGCGTCACGACAGCCGGGTCTTGTTTTGCGTGGTTGGGCTGCTGATCGTCCTCTTCGCGTGGTCGCGAGGACGCCAGCGCCTCGCCGGCGTGATCGGCTTCGCGTGCACGGTGGCGGTGGCGCTCGTCGCTGCGCACCGGCCAGATTTATTGCTGGCACACCGGCCAGATTTGTTGCTGCCAGTGTCGATCGTGCAACCGATCGTGCCGGCGTTCGGGTATCTGATCATGGCGATCGCTCCGACACGCGAGCGTCCAAGCGCGCTCGCAGTCGGCGTGCTCGCCGGGCTCGTTGTGGTGAGTGTGATCGTCGGCGCGAACACCAGCGGGTTCGGCCAGTTCATCGTGCTAACCGGCGCCTCGATCGCCGGGCTGGCGGTATTTGCCGTGCAGCCGCGGCTGGCGATCGCGGTCGCGATCATCTGGACGGCGATCGGCATCGAGTTGACCGCTTTCGCCAGCACACAGCGTGCGCCCTCGAAGCTCCTGGTCGCGAGCGCTCCAGCCGTGCTCGCGGTGACCGTCGCGCGCGCACGCGTGATCCGTCGCAGAGCGATCTGAACAGCATCAACGTGCGATGCGGCCTCTCACCGTGCAACGATCGACTAGCCGCAGCACGGGCTTTATCCGGCCTCTGGTCCTCGTGTCGATCGCGTCGCTGCTGATCAGCGCTTGCGGATCCTCGTCGGGCTCGCCGAGCACAACCGCGTCCAACAGCCCCGCGGCCGCGGCATTCAAGTACGCGTCGTGCATGCGCAATCACGGTGTCGCCGGCTACCCCGACCCACAAGTGACGACGAACCCCGACGGCAGCGTCGCGACGGCGATCGCGGGCCCGGCCAATGCGAGCGCGGCACCAGCTTTCCGGACCGCACAGAAGGCATGCAGCGGGATTCTGCTCGCGCAGAGCAGCAGCGGACCCAGCGGACCGTCCAGGCAGGAGTTCCTTGCGTTCGCGCACTGCCTGCACACGCACGGCATCTCGGACTTCCCGGACCCCAACACCCAAGGCCAGATAACCGGGCAGATGATCGACGCCTCTGGAGTCGACCTCAAGGCGCGGTCCTTCCTGGCCGCAGCCGACGCCTGCGTCGGCGTCACGCACGGAGCCATCACCCGGGCAAACGTCGCCCGGCTCGTCAACGGACCGCACTGAACGCATCCGCCGTCCCAAGCGCCACGGAAACCGCCAACGTCAGGTTCGGCTACATGCGTGGCCCCGCGTGGACTCCCCGATCCCGACCACCGGCGAGGACACTCGCGACTCAAGCTCGAGTTGCCCAAGGCCCGACCGGAACGACCGCTTGTAAGGCCTACCAGCACTACCTCGCGCGGATCACCGCAACCAAGCGACCCGGCGCCAGAGCAGCCACCGCCGGGGTACGGCTCGCGCTCGTCCGCGACGCCCAGTGCATGCCCACGGCATCCCCATAGTCGACCCCAACGCGTTCGGGCAACTCAACCTCGGCAACGTTCCCAGACCAGCAGCGGCCTGGGGCTCCTACGCCCCGCAGTTCCACGCCGCCGACCTGGCATGCCGGCGCGTGCCCCCCGCCTCGGTCAACGACAACCGCATCGGACCGTGATCGTGCCACGGCTCGCCGCCGATGCCACCGCGGCCGCCGCTGAACGCCAGCCGAGGCATTGCGCAAGCGGGCTCGGCGGTGTGTCTGACGCTCCGGCGCCGCGTAAGCAATGGTCCGCACGGGCGGTGCGGGGCTCGGCTACTGCCCGTAGACGTCACAACACTCTTGCCCCGGCTACGTGTCCGCAACCTTCGTCGGAGCAGCTGTCCCAGGGAACGCCGGTCGATCCAGCGGGCGGATCGAGGTCGGCCATCAGCGCCCTTCGTCGTTCGCAGCGACCTGCGAATGCGATCCGGGGTCATAAACGTGTTACTGGGCCGGTGTGACCTCGGTCAGGCGCTGCACGAGCTCATCGGCGACGATCGCGTGCGCGTCGCAAATGCGGCCGATGTGAAGCAGCGAGTCGGTCTCAGCCGCTACCGCTCCGTCCCCTAGTCGTAGGACGACCGGCACGGACGGGGCGAGGCCGCTGGCGGCAAGCACGATCTCGACGTTCACGAGGTCGGTTGAGGTGACGGCGGCGACCACCGCGCAGCGGCGGATACCGAGCAGCTCGAGGGTCGCTCGATCCTCTCCGCGCCCGATCGAGACCGGAATCCCGGCGTCACGAGCCAGCCTCAGGCATGGTGCACCCGGATCGCGCTCGACCGCGAGCACCGGGATGCCGGAGCGCCGGAGGCGCTGGGCCAGACGGAAGCCGACCTGCCCGAAGCCGACGAGCAGCACGTGCCGGACCGCGGGCGCTGCACGCGCGCCGAACAGGGCGGTCAGCCGCGGCCGGCTCAGCCTGCGAACGAGTGCGGCGGTGAACACGGCCAGCAGTAGCACGGCGGCGATCGTGTCGAGCGTCGAAACGAGCTTGAACCACGCGGGCGCCCGCGCCGCGCCCGGCGCCCCTGCCACGGTCGCCACCGATCTGGTGCTGAAGTACAGGGCGTTCAGCAGATCGTCGTGGACGGCAAGCATCGAGCTTCCCGCCTCAACGAGCAGCGCCGCGAGCAGTCCCAGCCCCGCCCCGAGCAGCAGGCGCAACGCGTCATCTACCAAGCGAACGCCGCTTCGGACACGGCGGACCGGCTCGGCACCGGCCGCGAGGCATTGCGCGGCGAGCTTCTCCGCCACGAGGTCTGCCGGCGATAGGACGTTCACCCTCGGCACCGCGTGATGCAGCTCACGCGTGACGGTCGCATCGAACATCGTCGTCCACACCGGCAGCTCGGGCCGGACGTGAGCACTCAGCAAGGACAGGCGGAGCGACAGGACGTCATCCCGGGTGAGGATCACGACCGCTAGCCACCGGTCTGGCTCGAGCGACCCGGAGATCTCAGCGTCGGACGCGTATTCCACGTACTCGGCGCTGTGCCCGCCCTGCTCAAGCCGCGACACGAGCGCCTCGGCGAGGCTCTCCTCGTCGCCGAGGACAAGAATCGCCCGTCCTGTGGGGTGAATTGCGCCTGCCATCGGCGGAGCCTACATACCGACCGCTGGGCGGAATTTGTTGCCGCGTCGCCGCTACCGTTGGAGCGGCGAGGGACGTCCAGGAACGTAGTCGCTTACGCTCGCCGCCGGGACCGGCGAAATCGCGATTACCAGGACCTGCCACGGACGGCCAGTCAGAGCACCTAGCGGGCTCGACCGGCCTACGACGAGCTGTGCTTCCGAATCCTCGCGCGCGAGCAGCGCTCTCCGTGCCGAGGATCACAGCGCTGGTCGTCGTCCAACTCGGAAGCGGCCCTCTCTTTGCAGGAATACGACGGCCGAACAGTGAGCTAGCGCCATGGCGGGCGACGAGCGACCGCCCCTACGCCACGTCAAGGAGCCGCGGCCTAGCGGAGGGTGCGACGCTGCCCAGATTGTCCGAGAGCAGCCGCGTTCGACGGCAGCGTCCGCGTCGAGATCATGGCTACTTCGCATGGAAAGCAGAAGCATGGGTCAGGTCGCGGGTCTCGCCGGTTCTGCTGTGGTGGTCGCGTGCGTTGACCGCGGCCGCTGCTAGACATCGGTTGGGCGAGGGTGATCTTCGATACTCGCCCTAAGGCAACACATCGGGCGCAACCCGTCGTATGCTGATACGCATCAGACGCCGACGGCGCTGGGACTCCACGCTTCCGCCTCGCCGAACTTAACCCCCTGGTCCGCCGGCGAGAAGTTCCGCGGCCACGTGGTCTCCACGTTGGCGTGGGCGCCGGCAAGCTTCGCGTCCGCGAGACCCGCGGCATGCTCGAGTAACGCGCCGCGGAGGTCCGCGTTCCGTAGGTCTGCGTATTTGAGGCCAGCGCGAGATAGGTCTGCCTCGGATAGGTTCGCTCCGCGAAGCCGGGCGCCACCCAGATCGGCCTCAGTGAGAATGGCTCCTACAAGCTTCGTCTCGATCAGCGTACTGTCACCGAGATCGGCGCGCTCCAGGTGCGCGCGCGAAAGGTCAGCTCCCTGCAGATTGGAACGATGAAGGACCGCGCGCTCGAACCGAACATGGTAGAGCTTGGTGCGGCTCAAATCCGCGTCGACGAGCTCCGCTCGCCTCAGATCGGCGTGTCCCACGTTTATGATCGCCGACCCATAGGGGTTGTGAAAGTGATCATCGCCGCTGCCGCGCAGTGCTTCGCGAATCGTCGTTCGCGGACGCCGACTCAGCACTACGACCGCCGCCTGGACATCCGGCGCCCAATCGCGCAGGTTCGGCAGGTCGTCCAGCGACGCATCATCCTCAGGTTCGTCATCGCGTCGTGCAGCCAAGTTTGCGTGGCCGAGGACGTAGGAGACCAGTAGTTCGATGATCGCGCGCCGTTCTGGCCTGGACGTGTGAAGGATCTGCTCAAGCGCATAGATGGCGCCGACGCGAACGTCAGGGTTCTCATCGCCAAGCTGAGCCACCGCCTGAGTGAACCGCGACGTGACGACCACGCGCCCTTGGGCGCGGTAGTTCAAGACCCCTACGATCAAGGCACCGAAGCCCGACACCAACGCGGCGATGATCACCGCGCTCGTTTCCGAACTCGCTGTGGCTATCGAGTACACCGTCACACACTTTCCATTGCGTTGACGAATGAGACCGCCGCCCGTCCGCCGCGGGTTCGCGATAGGAGATGGTGATACCTGGTGCCTGACATCGTGTTGCTCTCTCAACAGAGCGCGCGATGGAGCGTTTGATACACCGAGCGCGCACGAGCTTCGCATTCCGAAGCCTGACGCTGCTGATTTCTATGCAACTGAGGAAGGGAGGTTCCGCGGGCGAAAGGCGGCCGGCGCTCGTGCGGCCGTCGAGCTGGGGTCTGAGGAGTCCAGAGACACCCACCGAGCGACTCGTTGGGGTCGGGACCCGAAGACCGCGCCGCAGGCCGCCGGCTGTACCGATCTGCAGACATAGACTCTGGCTGTGCGCAATCAGATGCCAGGGCCGGCGGTGGTCTCGCCGGCGATCTGTACCAGTCGCGACTACCGTCGGTGTGCGATGAGTTCCGGGCGGCGCGAGGGGTGAACCTCGAGGCGGTCTGGCATGACCTCGAGTGTGGAGGGTACGACGAGGACTTCGCGGTATGGCACGCGCTTGCGGCCAGAGTTGAAGGACCCGTGCTGGACATCGGGGCTGGTACGGGTCGCGTCACACTTGAACTTGCGGCTCAAGGCGTGGAAGTGGTCGCGCTTGATATTGCCCAGCCGCTGCTGGCGGCTCTCGAGTGCCGGGCCGGAGCCCTGCCGGTCACCACCGTTCTCGCGGACGCCCGTGACTTCCACTTGGACCGGCGGTTTGCACTGATCCTCGTGCCAATGCAGACGTTGCAGCTGTTCGGAGGCAGCCAGGGCCGGGGTGCGTTCTTCCGCATCGCGCTGGCGCACTTGATCCCGGGCGGAGTGCTCGCGGCGGCGCTGGCCGACGCGGTGGACTGCTTTGACCACGAGCATGACATGCCGCCGCTTCCCGAGACTCGCGAAATCCTCGGCACCCGCTACAGCAGCCAATTGCTTGGAGTGATAGGCGAGCACGGTCGTGCCGCCATCCATCGCCGACGGGAAGTTTTTCCTGCACATGGTCGGCGCGAAACGATCGACGTCGTGGTCCACCTCGACCGTGTAGTGCCGCACGAGATCGCGGCTGAAGCACACCAGGTTGGGTTCATCGTCGAACCGTGCCTGGAGATTCCTGAGACGGATCAGTATCTCGGGTCGACTGTCGTCGTGTTACGCGCGCCATGAGGACCGACCCTCATGCCGACGCTCCGAAGCCTTGCAGGGGCTTGCACGTCGGCGACCGCACGACACGACACCTGCTCGCGACAGGATCCGTGGCGAGAGCGCGGGCGAGCGCGCTTCTGGTTTCCATGTGTATCGAGAGTGTTCGAGCTTGTCCGCACCGAGTTCGCCGAACTACGTGCACGACGGCTACACCGGGCGTCCGTACTCGGACATGACCTTGGCGAACTCGGCCCAATCGAGGTAGTAGGCCGTCTTGCTCTTGTTCGCAGGCATCCAGTCGATCGCGCCCTTGCTGATCTTGACCTTGCCGAAGGCGCGGCCGTTGCGGCGGACCGGGATCTCGATGTCGACGTTGCCGACGGGAATCGGTTTGGTGATGTTGAGTGAGACATCGTGAGTTGCCATGACCGACAACGCTATCCGAGGGCAGGACACGTCGCACTGCTGGCAGACGACAGCTGAGGCCGCCGACCGTTGCTTCGTCGGACTCCGCTGTTCGCAGGTCGACGAGCCTCGTCCCGCCCGCCGGGCTGATGCTCCAGGCGGCCACCGTGTTTCGGTCTCGCTCCGGTCGCGGCGCGCAGCCCCGTAGCATTCCGCCATGAGCATCGTCAAGATCAACGCGATCACCGTTCCGCGCGAGCGTTTCGATGAGTTCGCGGAGCGATTCGCATCTCGAGCCGGGAAGGTGGAGGATGCTCCAGGCTTTGAGGGATTCGAGCTGCTGCGCCCCAATGACCAGCGCGAGGTCTGCTTGGTGCTGACGCGCTGGCGCTCGGAGGAAGACTTCGAGGCCTGGTTCTCCAGCCGAGACTTCTCCGCCGGTCACGCTCAACACCGCGAAAGTGGGCCAGTGGGGACGGCCAGCGAGCTTTGGTCTTTCGACGTCCTCGAGCGCAAGGACGGCTGAAGTCGATCGCGTTTGAGCGCAGGTCCGCCGCCGGGGCCAGACTCGACCACCGGGCGGACCTGCGTCCACTCGACCGAGCCGGCGCAGCATGCACTCACGAGAAGCCCGAGGGCCAGCAAGAACTCTCCCGACCCGCTGTCTGCACTAAATAAAGCTGCAGTGTGGCATGGAAAGGAGTAGCGGCCGCCCAGCGGTCCATCAGTCATCGCTCAGGTCAATGGATGATCTTGGCAGTTTTCCCCGAAGCGACGTTCGACTATGGTCGCCGTCGTGTGTAGGCTGCGCCTGCTATGCGGCTATGGCGGGCGCTCCCGTTCGTAGTGACTGCATTCGTGATTCTCATTGCGGCGGATGCGGCCATCGGCCGCGGGTGGACGCTTCTGCCGAGCCCACCCTTGAACGGTGCCAGTGCGCGTCTCGCTGGTGTCTCCTGCCCTTCCCTCGATGCGGTCACGTCGGTAGAAGTGGTGTAACGAGCGTCGGGTAGGCCGACCGCTGCGAGGGTCGGCCACCGCGGCGCCGAACTCGTCGGGTTGGTTCGAGCAATCCGACGTGAAGGAGAGCAGCCACGATGGCCGAAGGTCAGAGGATGACGGTTGCGCGATGTCGTCGCCGAGGCGATGGATGGTCGGCTTGAGGATTTCGTTCGCGAGGGGCGAGTCGCGTTGGTCGCCCGCGAGATTGATGCGAGGCCGAGATCAGCGCTGAGGTTGGTGCTGAGCTGTGGGGGAGGTCGCGCCCGAGGTGCGGTTGACGCATCGCAACGGGTACCGCGCCAGGGCGTGGGAGACGAGGGTCGGGGAGCTCGAGTTGCTACGATCCCGAAGAAGCGTCAGGGGAGTTACTTCCCGGGTTTAATCTTGAGCCGCGGCGGCGCTGTGAGCAGGCGATCGTGGCGGTCGTGCTGGAGGCGTACGTCAATGGGGTGTCGACGCGGAAGGTCGATCGGCTGGTGGAGCAGCTGGGGATCGACGGGATGACCAAGGACCGCGTGTCTGAGCGCTGTGCCGGGCCGCTGGATGAGCAGGTCGAGCTGTTCCGGCAGCGGCCGCTAGAGGGTGCGATACCCGCGTAGCGCTGTGGCTGCGACGCCAAGCAGGTCAAGGTACCGCGACCACGGCCGGCGTCAGTTTCCAAGGCGGTGGTGGTCGCGCTACGCGGTACACGAGTCCGGGGTGCGGGAGGTGATCGGCCTCAGATGTCGGCGAGGTCGAGTCCGGCGCGTTCTGGACCGAGTTCCTGCGCGCCTTGAAAAAGCGCGGCCTGGACGGCGTGCGCCTCGCGATCTCCGACCAGCACGAAGGACTCAAAGGCGCGATCGCCCGTGTGCTGGGCTGCCCGTGGCAGCGCTGCACCGTCCACTTCACCCGGGACATGGTCATGCACTGCCGCCGCGACCAGCGCGGGCTCGTCGCCGCCGCGCTCAGAGAGATCTTCAACGCCGAGGGCTACCAGCAGGCCAAGGAGCGCGTCGGTCACGTGCTCGAGCGGCTCGTCACCGTCGCGCCGAAGGTGTGTGAGCTGCTCGAGTCCGCCGAGGAAGACCTGATCGCGTTCTACAGCTTCCCGCCAGAGCACTGGACCAAGCTGCGCTCCACCAACCCGCTCGAGCGGGTCAACAAGGAGATCGGCCGGCGCGCCGACGTCGTGGGAATCTTCCCCAACGACCAGGCGGTGATCCGGCTCGTTGGCGCGCTCCTCTCCGAGCAGAACGACGAATGGCTGGTCCAGCGGCGCTACCTCTCAGTCGAGTCGATGGCCCTGATCCTCGCCGAACCCGACGCGACCGACCAGCCCCAGGTCGAGCAGGAGGTGCCCAGTCTCACCGCCGCCTGACAGCCCAGGCGCTACCGACCCCATCCATGAGCCTCCATTTCCGCCGGCCATCCATCGCCGACGGGCGACACCTCACGCAGGCAACCCCACTCAACCACAAGCACAAAGGAGGGGAACCGACAAACCAACCCGGCGCAAGACGCCGACCCCCGCCGACGAGCTCAAACCTCGTTACACCACTAGAAACGACTTGACTCTCGATGCCTGTGGCGCGGTGGGCGCATCCTCCGCCGGTCAGCCACCGTATGCGTCGCGGTGGGATGGTCTGCGCTGGCACGCGCAGACGCTTGGGTACGGCGGTTTGGTAGACCCCTACCCTCCGGACTTGAACTCGGTGTCCTGCCCGTCCCGCGCCCTCTGCGTAGCTGTAGGAGACCAGGAGCGCTCGATCGGGCGCGGTGGCTACAACTTCGTGCCGCTCGTCGAGCAGTGGGACGGAGTGCGTTGGTCCTCGCAGACTTTCCCCAGGCTGCCCGATAGGCCATTCAGCGCCCTGCTAGGGGTGTCTTGTCCGTCGGTACGGACCTGCGTGGCTGTCGGGTACAGCGGAGAAGGTGCATTGGTTGCGCATTGGAATCTAGATTGCTGGACGATCCAGCCCACGCACTGATGTCGGTGGCGCTACCGACGTGCAACTCAATGCGGTCTCGTGCTGGTCGAGCAGGTCCTGTACATCTGTCGGCCTAGCCCAGCGTGCGGCTGCGACGCAGACGCTTGCCGAAAGATGGAATGGGTTCCGATGGACAATCGAGCCAAGCCCCAATCCGCCTGGCACCAACGCCGACGAGCTGCTGGGCGTCTTGTGCTGGTCTCCCCAGGCCTGCATTGCCGTAGGCGGGTACAGCACATTGGGTTCGGCAGGGGCGCCGGACGGTGCGCTTGCTGAGCGCTGGGACGGGGCGGCGTGGTCACTTCAGCCCGTGCGGGTGCCGCCAGAGAATGCGTTGTACGGCGTGTCGTGTGCGACGGGCACGTTCTGCGTCGCGGTGGGTGGTTCCGACCTGGTACCCGTTCTCCCCGGCGCGATCACCCCGTCGCTCGCCGAGCGATGGAACGGCACTCGATGGTCGGCTCAGACTACTCCGATCGTGCGAGCGGGCATGAATGGCGGTCCCAGTCTGCTCATGTCCGTGTCGTGCACGTCAACCATCTTGTGCACTGCCGTCGGCATCCAGTCGGGCAACGATCCGCTCGTCGAGAGGTGGATCCACACATTCGCGGTAACGCGCGTGCGGGCGTCGGCCGACGGAACCGTGACGGCTTGGGTCGTCGCTCCGGGACCCGGACGCATCGACGTGCTCGAAACGGCCTGGGACGACAAAGTCGCTCGGATCGCGCTACTCCAGCCAGCCAGGAACCGGTTCGTATTCGCGCGAGGACGTGTCATCACTACTAGGCCAGGCATCATCCCACTGTCCGTGGTGCCAAGCCCGCCCGGCCGCTTCCTCGTGAGCCACCACCGCTACCGGGTAACCCTTCGCCTTTGGGTCACATACACCCCAGTCGGCGGGAGAGCTCGGAGCCGAGGAATTTACGGGCTCCACGTGAGCGCGACCGACGGGATTAACTCTTCGCAGACGAGTACGTCGCCCCGAGGACGAGGCCTCGCTCACGCGCTAGGCGCTCCCCCTACTGCTTTCCATGCTTGGCGGCTGCATGCTCGCCGCGGGATGCTGCATGGATGACCAGTTCTGAGTTTCTGGATGCCGCTGGTCGCCGTCGGTCGCCGGCGACCATGCCCGGCTTTCATTGCGGCCGCCCGCCGCGCGACAAGGGCCGGAGCTATCCGGCCGACCCGCCGACGGTCGAGGAGATCGTCGCGGTGATGCGCCGCGCCGGCGATCGAACCTCCGGACTGCGCACCCGAGCGCTGATCGTGCTGCTCTGGCGCGCAGGGCTCCGGATTAACGAAGCGCTGTTGCTCACGGAGAGCGACCTCGATGCGGCCCGTGGCAGCATCCTCATCCGCCGAGGCACGGGCGGCCGACGCCGCCACGTCGGTATGGACACCTGGGGGTGGGACCATCTCAACCAGTGGATGGACGTCCGACTGGCGCTACCCGTCGGCGCCCTGCTCTGCGTCGTGGGCGGCCCGACGGCCGGGCGACCCTGGTCGGCAACCGCGGCTCGGGCCACCCTGCGCCATCTGGCAGTGTCCGTCGGCGTTCGACGTCGCTTCGCTCCGCATCAGCTGCGGCACAGGCACGCGGTCGAGATGGCCCGCGAGGGTGTTCCGCTGGTCGTCATTCAGCGCCCGCTCGGCCAACACGCGAACCTCGGCATTACCAGCATCTACCTCGAAGGGATCGACAGCAGCGAGATCATCAATACCGTCCACCATCGTCCCGCGCCCGTGCTCCCAGCCAGCGCTGGACTGCGGTAGCGGGCCCATCCAGCCAGTCTAGGTTCGAATCGCCGCCTCACCCGCGGCGCTAGATCCATCGCGCTCCCGTCGCGCATGGTTCGGGCAGCGCCGGGCGATGTGAGGAATGGCTGAGTCCCGCCCGGAGGCAGGTTCTGTGTACGGCGTCGCTTACGATGGTCTTTCGAGCGCGTGGGTGGGCGAGGCGTGGAGGTGTTGGGCGATGGATGGGACGATTGGGATTGTGCTGTCGGGTGGCGGCGCGCGGGGGGCGTATGAGTTCGGGGCGCTGGAGGTGCTGGCGCCGGTTCTCGACGAGCCAGCGCGGATCATTGTTGGCACGAGCGCTGGCGGCCTCGGTGCCGCATACTTGGCCGCGGACGCGCACGATGGGCTCGAGGCGGCCGCGCGTGCTGGCGGGGAGGCGTGGCTTGGGGTCGAGATCGGCGATGTCATAGGCCCGCTGTGCTCACCGCGCGAACTTGCCCGTGTGCTGCTGTACGGGCTTGAGTTGCTGGGCATCGGTGTGCCCGGCCCGCCGAGCCTGCTGGACACCAGCCCGCAGCCGGAGACCATCGCGGCGTTGATCGACTTCGAGCGGCTGGCCCGCAATGTCGAGGATGGCACGCTGGCTGCGGTCGCCGTCGTCGCGACCGCCTACGCGACAGCGAGAAGCGTGGTGTTCCACTCCGGGGGCGTCTCACCGGCTAGCGATGACCAGCGCGGAATCGACTATGTCGCGACCCGGCTCGCGGTCGAGCATGTTCAGGCCTCCAGCGCGATCCAGTCGCTGTTTCCGGCCGTACGTGTGGAAGAGCGCTGGTATGGAGATGGTGGCGTGCGGCTCAACACGCCGCTGAAGCCCGCCCTCAAGCTAAACGCCGATCGGCTGGTGGTGATCGGACTGAACTCGGTCGCCGGACCGCCGCTTGAGTACAACGATCGTCGCCCGGACGTGTTCGACGGCGCCTCAGCCGTTGCCCAGGCCCTTCTCGCTGACCAGCTCGCCCACGACGTCGACACATTGGCAACGATCAACGACGACGTGAAGCAGAGCGGCAACCCGATCACGCACCAACTCATTCCCTACATCTTCGTCGCGCCGACGGACCGGCTCGCGATCGGCCGCCTCGCGATGGACGTCTACAACCGCCATTACGCCGGCGCGCGTGGCCTGCGCCGCAACCGCGAGATGGCGCTGCTCGGGCGGCTCCTGGACGCCGGACGTAATCCCGTCCGCGGCGACCTACTGAGCTACTTGTTTTTCGCTCCCGAGTTCATCCGCCCGCTGATCGAGCTGGGCCGGCGCGACGCACAGGCATGGCTCGATCAACAGGGCCGTGCGAACCCGTGGCGCACTGAGCACCCATAGCCCGCCACGGCCAAGGCGACCAGATAGCTCGCTCTATGTAGATATCGCGGATAGAGCGTGATCATCAATACGGTCTGCGACCGTCCCGTGTCCGTGCTCCCAGCCAGCGCCGGACTCCGGTAGCGGGTCTAACCAGCCAGCCTGCAGGTCGAATCGCCGCCTGCCCCGCGGCGGTGGATCCATCGCGCTCCTAGCGCGCATGGAAAGGAGAACTGTGCCGCTCGGGGCTAGCCGTTGACGGATGAGCCCGAGGCGGGCACCCCGTTTCGTCCGTAGCAACCGTCGTGTCCTAGCGGACTTGGCAAGCTTGCTGCGGCTGCGGGAAGCCCCGCAATGGTTCCTCATGATGTGAGCCCGAGCGCAGCCAGCAGCTTGGTTCCTTCCTGTTGCAACGTGTTTTGTCCAACCGACTGCCAGCGCTTAAGGAGCTTCAGCACGTGCTTGAGGCTGTCGGTGTCGCGTGAGCTCTGATACCTGCCTAGGAGAGCACCGAACGCTCCGCTCGCGCTCACGTTTTTGGTAGCGAGACTCGCGAACCTCGCAAGCCATTGCAGCGACCCTGGCGGCGTCGCGCTGGCGTTCGAAGCCGCGAGCGCCTTGGCGTCGGCGCACAGATCGCTCGGCGCCAGCGAGTAGAGAGCGTTCTCGGCGCGGAGGTATTCCTTCACCGTCGTGCTGTCGTCACGGCTTGACCAGTGAAGCGGGGAGACCCTGTTCTCGAGTCTCTCGAGTCCGTGGAGCATCAGTGGCCCTTGGGATACCAACAAGTCGCCGCCTACCTCCTCGCCGAAAGCGAGCGCTGCCGCGCTGTTTGCTTGGTTAGGCGGCAGAAGGTTGACGGCCGCTAGCACGTTCGAGCAGGACGCCGATGCCTTCGAGATGTAAGCATTGTCCGCTTTCCGCCAGGCTGGAAGGTCTGACAAAACGCCGGTCACAAAGGTTTGATAGGCGTGTATAAGAACGTAGTCAGAGGCGGTATCTACCGGCGCGAGGTTGCCCGAGTTCTCGTAGAAATTTGAGTGGCGGTCCTCCCGTCCCGTCCGCTCCGGTTGGGAGCGTTCGGGGCGTCTAAACCCAAGTCCGAGAGGACAGGAGGAACCGCCATGCAGAAGGTATCCGGCCCGCAGGTCGTCACGCCCGCGGAGGCGCTGGAGAGGCCGCTCCCAGCGGGGATTCAGGAGGCGCTCGGGGAGCTGGTGGGCGTCGCGCGGGAGGGGCTGTTGGCGCTGAGCGTTGGGCTCGGGCTGTGCGTGGTGCATGAGCTGATGGAAGCTGAGGTCTGTGAGGTGGTCGGCCCGAAGGGCAGGCACAACCCGGATCGGACGGCCAAGCGCCACGGTCATGAGCGCGGGTCGATGACCTTGGGCGGCCGGCGGGTCGAGGTCAGCCGGCCGAGGATCCGCACGGCGGATGACGAGCGCGAGCTGGCGGTGGAGACGTATGAGCACTTCGCCGACCGGGATCCGCTGACCGTCGTGGTGATGAACCGGATGCTGGCGGGTGTGTCCACGCGCAGGTACGCGGGCGTCGGCGAGCCGGTCGGGGAGGAGGTCGAGCGGGAGTCACGCTCGACGGGCAAGAGCACGGTGTCCGAGCGGTTCATCGACCGCACCCGGACCGCACTGGAGGAGCTGATGGGCCGCCGGCTGGACGACGTGCGCCTCGCGGTGATGATGCTCGACGGGATCGAGATCGCCGACCGCACGCACGTCGTGGCACTCGGGATCAGCACCGACGGCGTCAAGATCCCGCTGGGGCTGTGGGAGGGCTCGACCGAGAACGCCACCCTGGCGCGCTCGCTGCTGGCGGATCTGGTCGACCGGGGCCTCGATCCCGAGCAGGCGATCCTGTTCGTCATTGACGGCGGGAAGGCCTTGCGCCGGGCGATCAAGGACGTGTTCGGCGAGCAGGCGCTGGTGCAGCGGTGTCACCGTCATAAGGAGAGAAATGTCACTGACCTGCTCCCCGAGCGCGACCGCCCGCAGGTCCTGGCCAAGATCCGCGGCGCGTGGTCGCTCACGGACGCCGACGTGGCCCAGGAGCGGCTCGAGCGACTCGCGTCCGAGCTCGGCCGTACCTGGCCCGATGCCGCCGGCTCGCTGCGAGAGGGCCTCTCGGAGACGCTGACGCTGATGCGGCTCGGGATCACCGGCCAGCTCGCCAAGACGCTGTGCTCGACCAATCCGTGCGAGTCGATGATCGAGATCGTCCGCTACACGCAGCGCAACGTGAAGCGCTGGCAGGACGGCGACATGCGCAAGCGGTGGACCGCCGCCGGGATGCTCGTCGCCGAGGAGCAGTTCCGGCGGATCATCGGCTACCGCGACCTCGCCACGCTCGTGATCGCGATCGAGCGCCACGCCGCCCGGACCACCCAGCGATCCTCGATCACTACCACTCACACTCAGGTGACAGAAGCCGTTACTGTCTGACTGTCAATCACACGTGAGGACGCCGCCAAAGTTCCACGACGATCCGGACATCCTCACCGGCGCCGCAGCGGCGGCGACTGTCATTGCCAACAGCACGCTGAGCGCGCCCGCGAGCGCAACAATAGCCCGGTGAGCGCGCCTCAGCGTGACTAACCCGAACAAAGCCATTCCAGCATCCCGGTCCCAACAGATTAGGGCCCCCCGAGCTCCTACACCCGTGAGCTTAGCCCCGCTCCGCGCGGTCGTCAATACTCGCGGTCTGGGAGTGCAGAGATAGGAATCGCTTTCGCGCGGTCGATGTCCAGCCGTTTTGTCGCGCCCGAGCGAGCCACCCCGCTGCTGCGATCGCGAATGGCAAGGGTGCCGTGATTGACAAGCTCATTCGCCTTGTGCGCGACCACGAGCTCCAGATCGATCCCTCAAGGCGGGTCTGGAGCGCGATGCGCCGTTGTTCCTATCGACGCGTGCGGGCTCCTGCTTTCCATGCTCGCCGGAAGAGTGCGCGGGGCCGGGGCGGCCAACCCATAGAGCCCGGAGGCAATCTGACCGGCGTTGGGCGCACGACGGCGGCTAGCGGAGTGCGGCGCTCGGTTGGAGCATGGCGCGTTGCGAGGGCGTGCAGCCCTCGCCAAGCTCGCCGCGAGCGTTTGATCAGCCGATTTCGGGGCTCCTGACCCGGCGGAGAGCCCGGTCCTTGTCATTGAGCCGGGCGGGATCACCTGCCTCGGTGTCGTCGAGCAAGTGGAGCTTCGGCTTCTTGACGTCGAACGTCGCGGCCAAGCAGCTCCCGATCGAGTCGCTGGCGCGAACGCGGCCGCTGCGCTCGATCAGGACGTAGCTGGCCTGCACCGCTCCAACCAGCCCCACCCTCCTGTTAGAGCTGAACAGCCCCGTGCGTGTGATCATGTCCCCACCCGCGCCGGTCACCTCAAGGTACAAACGTGGTTGATCGGAACCTGGTCGTCACCAACCGTAATCCCGCTCTGCAACACGTCGCGGATCGCTGCAGCTACGAGCGGCGCATACTTCTGGCCGGCCGGCACCGTCGACGCCGCGGCCAGGTACCCGTCGAACGAGGCCATCAACGCGGCGATCGCAGCGACGTCGGCCTTCAGCTTCAGGTAGGCGGGCGTCTGCAGCGTGGCGAGCTCGGCGCGCAGCTCGGCGATCAGCTTGTCAGCGGCGGCGACCAGATCGGGCTTGCCGGGATCGCCCGCCGGGACGGGCGCGGCGCCGGACGACGGGGCGAACGCAGGTGTGGACCCACCCGCCTTGCCGGCTGTGTCGGGCGCACCACCCTCGACGGCCTTGTCGCGCACGTCAGTAGCAGCCTTGATCCGCGCGTTCAGCGCATCGATCTCAGCGCTCCTCGGGTCGATCGCCACCGCCTTGACAGTGCCGAGAAGCCCCTCGAGTTGCCCACGGGCCTCTAACAACCGGTTCAGCGTCTCGAGCGTCGGCGTGTCATCGAGGCCAAGGAATCCGTCGATAACGACCGTCTGCCCGTTGCTGATGAGCTTGTTTGCGACCGCCGCGGCCAGCGCCACGTAATCGAGTGTCACAGTGCGCCCTTGGACCGAATAATCGGTCTTGAACATCCCGATCACCCCAGTCAGGAGGCCGACCGCGCTCGTCCCGAGGTCGATCGCTGTCTGCACGGCGGGGAGGAATTCCGCGACTCTGTCTTCGGCCTTGCCAGGCTTCTCCCGACCGGGGGGTGGCGTCTTGAGGACCTTGAGCGCCTGGGCGAACTGCCGCTCAAAGAGCGCGAAGCGGGTCGTGATCTCGGCATGCGGCGCGTCGGACTGCCCTAGCGCTCGGTCCTCCACGATCAGCACCGACCCCTTCTCCCCGATCACGGCCGCCACCGCGCCTGCGATCTCGGTTGCGGCCGCTCCGAGGCCTTGCAGCGCGACGATTCCGGCCAGCGACCCCGACGTCGGATCCAACGTCGTTTGCCCGGTCGCGACCGCGCTCGGCTGATTCGATGTCGAGGCCGCCTGCTGGCTCGAGGCGGCGGTAGCCGGCTGGCTCGAAGCCGCCGGCTGCGCGGCGGGCGACGCCAGAGCTGGCGATGCCTGCGTCGGTGGCTGGCCAGGCGGCGAGGATGGAGTCGGCTGGTTGGTGGCTCCCACGATGATCCTCCGAGATGCTCGAGTTTCCGATAGGAGAGGTGTCTCAGACTAAACCCTCGTGATCGGCCACGGATTACTTCTTGCGGGTCCGCGGGCCCACCGAATCCGAGCGCTGAGAGGACGAGGACCGGCACTTTCCCAGTCGCGTGTCAGTACGAGTCATGGCTCGGGTGGAGCGTTGTGGCCAAGGTGCGAGCGGCAGCTCTTGGCACCGGTGCCCGGCGCCGGCACCTAGTCCGGCCACGACCACGCCGGGTGCTGTCGTCGATCGTGTTGTGTCAGTGCTCGTTTCCATGCCTAGCGGCTGGCTGGCGCTGGTCGTCAGATCCCGAGGTGGTCCGAGCGGAGGCTGCGCTGTGGCGCGACTTTATGTGTGGGAGCGATCGCGCACGCCAGCGACCGGGCATATCAGGGATGACCCAAACGCGCCGTGGCGGCACCACCGACGCGCTCGTTCGCAACGGCCTGGATCGCCAGCCGGGCGACGGAATCGGTGCGATGTATCAGCGGGCCGCGGCGAGCCTCTTACGCCTTAAGGCAGGCGCCGGCGGTGGGAGGCGCTACCAAGGGAGCAGCAGCCGTGACCTACCTCATTGTCGGACTCGATCGCAAGACGCATGCGCGGTGGCACCAGAACGTTTCAGCGAGCGACATCGGAACAGCGGAGTGGATCGCGCAGGCACGCGCCAGAGCGCAGGGGATCGAACTCGTCGTCGCCGCCGTGATTGGGCCCAACTCCGCCGTCATGTCAGATCTTGCCGAGGAGCGGACCGTTGAGGCGAACGCCGCCTAGCCAACGTAGCTGCACACCCTCCTTCTCTTGAAGAAGACCCCGGCTTCTCCTTTTCCATGCAGAGGAGCCACGCCCTCAGGGCGACTGCTTGAGGCGTCAGGCAGCAGCAACGGCCGGCCGCGTCCCGTGGCTGCATTCGACGGACGGCGGCCGTCCTGGCGGACGATCGCTTCGATCGCGGTGACGGTCCCGAGCCGGCTTGCGCTTAGGCGACGTCTCGATCGCGTCGGCTGGCGATGGCGCGCGAGTGGTTTGCCCCACGAACGGGATCGTCCGGCTAAGCCCGGCCCGGCCGAGTGCAAACGGGGACAGGGCGTCGGAGTACGGGACGTCACCGAGTGGGAGGACCACTACCGCGCTCGGATCACAACCGCCGCCGGGGCAGCCACGCGGACAAAGCTGCCGGTCTTCGGCGATCTGCGCCTCTTCCGGAACGACGTCGTGCACAGGGCATCGCCGGCGAGAACAACTCCGGCCGTTGTGGAGTCGAGCCGCTGGTTCGCTCTCGGCCCGAGTAGGCTTACGGGATCTCGCGGACCATGATCAGACTGGTGGCGCCGCTCGCTCCGGTCTGGCGCCCCGCGGTGATCACCACGCGCGCGCCGGTCGGCAGACCGGCGAACTCTTTCGCGGTTACCAGAGCCGATTCGACGAGGTCGTCCACCGTTGCGCCGACGGGCATCGTTCGCGGATGAACGCCCCACTCGAGAGTCAGTTGATCGGCAATCGCCTGGTCGTGAGGGAGCGCGATGATCGGTCGTCGGCCGCGGTATTTCGCGCACGCTCGAGGCGAGCCGCCGAGCGTGGTCGGGACGATCAGCGCCACGGCGTCGATGTCGTCGGCCAGCTCTACCGCGGCATGCATCACGGCTGCCGCGGGTGTGTCTTCGTGCACTGATCGGGCGCCGTGAATGTCTGGGAACTCCTCGCCTGCCTCGGCCAGCTGCGACATCGCCCGGACCGCGTCGACCGGATACTCGCCCACGCTGGTCTCGGCCGAAAGCATCACCGCCGAGGTTCCGTCGATCACGGCGTTGGCGACGTCTGTCGCTTCCGCGCGGGTGGGCTCCGGGGAATGGATCATCGACTCGAGCATCTGCGTCGCGGTGATCACCATCTTGCCCGCCTGCGTCGCGCGACGGATCGTCTCCTTTTGCATGAGCGGCACTCGGGCGACGCCAGCCTCCACGCCATAGTCGCCCCGGGCGACCATCACGCCGTCCGCGACGGCGAGGATCTCGTCCAGGTTCTCGAACGCCTCGACCTTCTCGATCTTCGCGATCACGCGACCATGCCAATCATGCGCGGCCAGTCGCGCCTGAAGCTCCTCGATATCGGCCGCCGAGCGGACGAATGACAGCGCGATGAAGTCTGCTCCGAGCTCGGCGGCAACAGCCAGATCAGCCACGTCCTTATCGGTGATCGCGGGCAGCTCGGGCCGGGCGAAGGTGACGTTGACCCCCTTGCGCGGCGCGAGCTCGCCGACCGACACGACCCTCGCGACGACCTCGCCGGGGCCGACCGAGTCGACCGCCAGGCGCGGCACGCCGTCACCGATCACGATCTCCGAACGCTCGGTAACGAGCCGCGGAAAGTCCGGAAAGTCCACACGCACGCGATCGTTGCCCGCGGCCGCCTCGAGACCGGTGAACACGACCTTCTCGCCCGGCCGCAGCATCCTCATCGGCGTTTCGGCCGACAGCCGTAGCTTCGGCCCCTGCAGATCGAACAGCAGCCCGACCGACCGTCCCGCGCGCTTCGCCGCGGCTCGCACCTCTCCCGCCCGCCGACGCAGCTCATCGACCGTGCCGTGCGAGCAGTTCAGCCGCGCGCAGTCCATCCCGGCAGCGACCAGCGCGTCCACCATCCCGTTCGGATCCGTTGCCGGCCCAAGCGTCGCAACGATCTTCGTGCGCCTAACGACCATCGTGTAGCCGATGCTAGTCCCCATCGGCGCACTTCACCCCGTACCCGACTTCCGCTCGCACCCCGTGCCACCGGGTCGCGATGAAGGCAGAGATTAAGCGGCGGAGCAGTCAGCGCGAGCCACCGCTCCTGACTCTTGTCAGGGCCGACGTCATCAGCCCTCCGGCGCGTCGCGCGCGCTATGCCCCGAAGGAACGCGCCGGGCTCCTCGGCCGCCCCGGCGCCTGCTTGGCGCGAAGAGCGAGCGCCGGGCTGGCAGCGGGCAGCCGCCACGTGCGACGAACCGAGGTCACGATCGCTTCTCGCGCAACAAAACATCTGCCCCCGCGCGGAGCCTGACGCCTCCGCTCGTGGCATTGCGCAAGCGGGCTCGGCGGCGTGTCCGACGGACCGGCGCCGCGAAAGCAATCATGCGCCCGCGCCGGCCCGCCGCGATCGGCGTGATTCAGATGTCGCCCAAGCGCAAATCAGCTCCGAACGCACGTGATGTCGAATGGGTTCGTCCCAGGCCGGCCTGGTCGGGGACGCGCTCGTCGTCGATTGCAGGGCCGGCGGGACGGGGTGAAAAATCGCGCTTTGCATACGCAACCTCGTCATGCCCGCCTTCGGTGCACCAGGGCCCGGAGAGAAGAAGCCTTACGTCCGCGCGCTGTCGCTTCACGCGGCTGAAGCGGTGCGGATTGCGTCGCGGCTCTTTGACGGACCACAATGAACGCAGGTGCTGCTGTGGCACCATGCGTCCGGGCGATCGCGCAACGCCGAGTCGACACCGTCTTGGCCTGCAGCGCACTCCTGCTTTCGCGACGGTGCTTTTAGCGTCTGATTAGGGCTGCGTTGCGGTCGTTTCTTTCTACCGTTGCTGGCGGAGATGTTCGGTCGGCTCGACTTCCGGGAGTTGTCGTAGAAGTGGGCACTTCGACGCCGGAGCGGGGCCGGCGCTCCTCGGCGGCGCAGCTGACCCGGTATTCGGCGGCGTGGCGGTTGGCATAGCCGAGGTTGGAGCTCGTCCACCGGTCGAGTTGGGTGTCGTGGTTTCGGTCCCTGTGTACATATGCGGACACCACCGCGCCTGTCACGGTGTCGGGCGCCATGATCCTGGCGGGGACGCAAATCTCGAGAGCTGCGAGCGCGATGGTGCCGCGCACGGGGGACGCGATCCTGCTAACCGGCGCAACGGGGTTCGTCGGCATGGCGGTGCTGGCGCGCCTGCTGGAGCAGACCGACCGCGACGTAGTGGTGTTGGTGCGTGCCGCCTCCCGGTCGCAGGCCGATGCCCGGCTGGACGCAGTGCTGGGATCGCTGTTCGACGCTCCCGACGAACATCGAGGGCGGGTTCGGGCTGTCTGTGGCGACCTGACCTCGCCCGGTCTTGGCCTGGGCGCCGCCCGTGAGTGGATCGCTGAGGACGTCCGCGAGATTGTCCACGGCGCGGCCTCGGTCGCGTTCGACCTGCCGCTGGTCGAGTCGCGGTCGATCAACGTAGCGGGGACCCGCCGGATCCTCGAGCTAGCGGCTGAGTGCGCCGCCCGCGGGGAGGGTCTGCGGCGCATGACTTACGTCTCGACAGCCTACGTCGCGGGCGACCGACACGGGTGTGCGCAGGAGACGGAGCTCGACGTCGGACAGCGGTTCCGCAACGCCTACGAGTTGTCCAAGCTCGAGGCCGAGCGCCTGGTCTGGAGCCGGCGCGAGCAGTTCCCCGTCACGGTCGTGCGTCCGAGCATCGTCGTCGGCGAGCGCGGGACGGGCTGGACCACCTCGTTCAACGTGGTCTACGGTCCGCTGCGGGCATTCGCGAACGGAACGTATCCCGTGCTCCCGGGCCGGCGCGATGCCGTCCTTGACATCGTCACCGTCGATCACGTCGCCGACGCGATCCTCGCGCTTGCGGCCTCCCCGGCAGCCGCCGGCGGGACGTTTCATATCGTCGGGGGCGAGCAGGCAACGACGCTCGGTGAGCTCGCACGTCTCGCGTCGCGGCGCTTCGACCGCCGGGCGCCACGACTCGTCCCGCCGCGGATCTACCGTTCCGTACTGCACCCGCTGATCCTGCGCCGCGCCGATCCGAACACCCGCCGGCGACTGGTGCGCAGCGAGGTCTACTTCCCCTATTTCTCGCTCGACCTACGCTTCGACGATCGCCTCGCGCACGAGCTGCTCGATCCGATGGGCATCCGCGCGACACCGGTCGGCGAGTACTTCGACACCCTTATCGACTTCGCCGAGGCCGCGTGCTGGGGCCGGACACCGATCGACCGTGCGCGTGCCGGTGCACTTCGAGAGCGAACCCGTCCGGCGATCCCGAAGACCCGCACGGCGGAACTCCTCAACTAGGCGATCCAAGTGTCCAATCGCGCGCGGCTCGGTTTGGACCGATGGCTCTAGCGCTGGGCGGCGCGAGCGGGGCAACATGGGGCGGTGTCGGTCGCCGTCGTCCTGCCGGGCGGGGGAGCTCGTGGGGCCTATGAGGTCGGGGCTCTCTCGAACCTCCTGCCGGCGCTGCAGGCACGGGGCGAACGCGTGTCGATCTGGTGCGGCACGAGCGTCGGCGCGATCAACGCTGCGGTGCTCGCCTCGTTTGCCCATCTTCCAGCTGACGAGCAGGCCCAACATGCCCTGGCCCTGTGGCGCGGGCTGCGCAAACAGGACGTGATCGCGCCCATCGTCGGCAGCGGCGGGGCCCGCATGCTGCTGCGCCTGCTGGGCCATTCGCTCGGGCTGCCCGGCGTCGGGCTCGCGAGTCTGCTCGACCCCTCCCCGCTGGCGGGAAGCCTCGATCGTTGGATCGACTGGGCGTCCCTAGAGGGCAACATCGCGACGGGACATGTGGACGCCGTGTGCGTCGTCGCGACCCTGCTTTCCACCGGTAAGCCCGTCGGCTTCGTCGCCACCCAGCGGGAGGTTCCGAGCGTAAAGGACAACGAGGTCCGATACGTCAAGACTCGCCTAGGCGGCGAGCACGTTCGCGCCTCCGCAGCGATTCCGGTCCTGTTCCCGACCGTCGAGGTGACAGCGCCGCGGGCGGCGAGCGGCCATTACACCGATGGCGGGACGCGACTCAACAGCCCGATCAAGCCTGCGGTCGACCTGGGCGCCGACAAGGTGATCGTGATCGGCTTTGAACCGGTCGGCCGCGCCGCTGAGCACCCCGCCGATGCTCGCCGACCGCCGAGCATCGGCGATGTCGCCGCAAACGTCCTCGATGGCTTGCTCGTCGATCAGGTCGCCCAAGACCTCCGCCGGCTTGCCGCGATCAACTCATTCTTCGTCGAGAACCACAGCACGGGTCCGATCGGGTCACCCCGGACCTATCGGATCGCTCGCGGACTGGCTCCCTACCGGCCGATCTCCTACGCGCTGGTCACTCCGAAACAACGCGGGGAGATCGGACGGTTGGCCGAGACGACCTTCGAACAGCGCTACGGAGGCCTCCGCGGCGTGTGGGGCGTCGACTTCGCGGTGATGGCTCGCGCGCTGGGCGCGGGGCGCCGTTCGCGCGGGGAGTTGCTGTCGTTCTTGCTGTTCGACGGACAGTTCACAGCGGCGCTGACCGAGATGGGCAAGCGCGACGCGCGACGCTGGTTGCGCCGGCACCCGCAGTTCTGGTGCCGCGACGCCGAGCACGACCTCTGGAGCGGGCAGCTCGATCGCGGACGAGTCAAGGAGCAACACGCGATCGAAGAGTTCCGCGCACACCGAATACATCGTGCCGGCTCCTGACGGCGATGACGGGATGGGAAGGCGGTCGACAGTGACATGCCAGAAGGCACGGCGGCCTAGTCAAACCCGCAATCCTCGCGAAGGAGTAGCGATGGCAAAGCAGACTGACGGCGTTAAGCTGACGTCCCCGGGGACCCGGTCGGAGTGTCCCAACGCCACTGAAAAGCGGCAGCGGCCCGACAAGCGCTGTGGTCCCTTTGATTGTTCCTGGAGGCCGAACTCCCCAGATTTACCGGTCTTCGTCCTCCCAGTCCGAGACGCCGCACGTCATTCAGGTGGATGAGGTCCCGGCGTGCATCGCATGTACGCCCAATGCGGACCTCAACGAGCCCGGGAAGCCGCTCACGCATCCGTGAGGGCACCGAGCGCCCCATCGGGTGGAAAGTATCACGGTGTGGCGGGCGCCCGCTCGTGCCCGTGGACAAAACGCAATGTCAGATCCTAGCCACTTGGAGGAGGCCACGACACGCGACATCCACCATCCTGAGTTCCGTGTTTACTCTTGCCGAGTGGTTCGCTCCAGGCTTGGCGTCAGGTAGTTAAGTCGCCCACGGTCGACATATTGATTACTAAAGAAGTTGCGGTCTTTCGCAGGGTGTCATGGTCACCGCCACCGTTCCCACCTTGCTGCCGGTCGTCATCGTCGGCGGGATCACCGCGCGCGTCGTTGGTGGAGGCAGTTCCGGGACGTCCGAGCCATTCCCGAGACATCGTCGCAGGAGGTGGAAAATGAATGCGCCATTTGATCTTGCGGGCGCGACTGAGGCCTACGCAGCCTATCTCAACGCGCCGCGCGGAGTTCTCGCCCCCGCCGAGCAACAGATACTCGACGAGGACCTCGCCAAGGCGCGGGCCGCCGTTGAGACCGCGTGGCTTCGAGCCAAGCCCGTGCGACAGCCGGACTAGCATGCGGGATAAAGACACCACCTGGGTGGCTTGCGAAAGTCCAAGCATGGCCACTCGCTTGCATTTGGTCAGTGACCCGACCGGTGCCCGCTCCGGCCGTGCGCGGCACGCTCAACTTGACAGACGAAGGCGCCCGTCAGGGCGCGCGTTATCGCATCTCGTAACCGCCGATCAGGTGCAGATCCGCCAGCCGGAGGAGGCCGCACCGGCCACAGAAGTCGCTCGAGAGGGGGCACGCTGTGCTAACAGAGCTCGGAGGAGAGCGCGCCCATGAGCTACCTGACCGACGGTGTGCACTTGTACGAGAAGATCAGGTGGTGCGAGAACTTCGGCCTGGCCGGTGGCGGCTGGCTCACTGTCCGCGACTGTCGAACCGGAACCGTGCGGGTGATGTGCGATCTGGAGCTGGCCCTGTGCGAGTCCGTCCCGAGACGCTTGGCTAGGTAACGTACGCGCCAGCACCATCCGTCGCCGGGAGCTCGCGGAAAGGCGTTCGTCTCCTGCCGGGATTCACGCGATCGGCGGCTGGCCGAGTGGGAAGGGCCGCGGTCGTCAACCCCGAGCAGCTCGCGCAAGCGACGCCGGAGATCGTGAACGAAGCAGCCACCCGGATCATTTCGCCTTCGTGGAATGCACTCAGCCGGGAGCGATGCGCAGATCGTCCATGCCCACGCGCCCAACGTCACCCGGACGGAGCTGTCGGCCGCGCCGGAGCTCGGGCTCACCGTTGACGGTCAGCTCGCCCCTGGCGATCACGGGCCTTGGCATCGGCCCCGCCGGAGGCAGCACCGGTAAGCTTGAGTAGCTGGCCAAGGCGCATCATATCGCCGGCGATTTCGATCGATTGCTCCAGACGGAAAGCGTTGCCGGCTCGCGCTGACGCCTTCTGCATGTTCTGAGAACACGCAATCCGGGCGGATGCGTTAACAGGAGGCGTCGTCCAGCTCCGGGACGGCCAGAGCGCCGGCGGAGACGCTCGGCCGCGTAGACGTTCGCGCGGTTTGCCTAGGCAAGTAGCGCCCGACCGGCGGCTCGGTCGAAGCCCCCCTTTCGACGATGAGCGCGTCCCCGACCAGGCCGGCCTGGGACGATCGCATTCGACATCACGTGCGTTCCGAGCTGACTTGCGCTTGGGCGACATTCCATGTCCTGCCAGGGGCGACCTCGACGCCGCCCCGGCGACCGCTCTCAGACCAAAGGGGCCGTGCTGCCGGAGGGTGCGACGCTGCCCAGATTGCCCGATACCGGCAGCGAGACCGCCGCTGGCAGCGCTGCTGCTCTGCTGCTTGCAGGATCCGATTGCGCGGCTAGCACCGGGCGCATCGAGCTCCGGCTGGCGTGCTCGCGGTCGACTTGCGCGCTTCCCGCGCGATGCAGGTCGCTCGTTCAGTCGGGCGAGGTTCGCGTCGCGGCGCGATAGGAGGTGTCGTGTCGACGACCCGACGCAGCGCTTCTGCAGCATGCAGCTGCGCCGGTCAGTAGGCACCGCGGCCCCGCTGTTCGGTGAGCGTTTGGCGGATTCAGGCGGTCATCGCAACAGTAGTGGTCCGATCTCCTCGATCGGCTTTCTGAAGCCTAGGCGTTTGCGGGGTCGGTCGTTGAGTTCGGTGGCGACCCAGTCGAGGTCGAGTGCGTCGTGGACCGACAGGTCGGTGCCTTTCGGGAAGTACTGGCGCAGCAGCCCGTTGGTGTTCTCGTTGGTGCCGCGTTGCCATGGTGAGTGCGGGTCGCAGAAGTAGATGTCGATGTCAGCGGCGACACTTACTTGTTGCCAATCGCGCATCTCGGGGCCCTGATCCCAGGTGAGTGACGCGCGGAGGATGTCCGGGATCGTTTTGATCTTGTCGGTGAGCGCGTCACGGACCTGCTCGGCTTTGTAGCCGTCGGGGAGGTGCACCAGCATCGTGTAGCCGGTCGTGCGCTCAACGAGCGTGCCGATCGCGGTGGCGTTGTTCTTGCCGATGATCAGATCGCCCTCCCAGTGGCCCGGGACAGCGCGGTCATCCGCCTCCGCCGGACGCTCTGAGATGTTGATCATGTTCGGGACCCGATTGCGGCGCTGGCCGGCCTGGCGGCACGGGCGCCGTAGCGCCCTCCCGGTCCGCAGGCACTTCGTCAGATCACGGCGCAACGCCCCGCGGGACTGGACATACAGCGATTGGTAGATCGTCTCGTGCGACACCCACATCTCCTGGTCGTGCGGGAAATCCTGGCGCAGCCGCCCGACGATCTGCTCTGGCGAGTAGCGCCGCCTGAGATCTTGCTCCACCTTCTCTCGCAGCACCCGGGACTGCCGCTACAGGCGTCAGGCAGCAGCAACGGCCGGACGCGTCCCGTGGCTGCATTCGACGGACGGCGGCCGTCCTGGCGGACGATCGCTTCGATCGCGGTGACGGTCCCGAGCCGGCTTGCGCTTAGGCGACGTCTCGATCATGGTGGTCGCCAGCGGCTCGCTATTCCTTTGCCACACTCAGTGGGAGGCGATTCCGGTAGCCGCGCCGGCCGGGTGGTCGTGACTGCCGGTGATCGGCGAATCGTGCGCTGCGCACAACCGGCGGCCGCCGACAGACGACCGGCAGCTCGCTTGGTGGCTCTACCCCAAGGGACGAGACGGGACGGTGACAAACGGCTCGAGGGAAGCGGGCGCCACTTCCGGTTCGAGCCGGCGGAGCGGGAGCCCGCCTCACGCCGAGATCTCAGGCCGCGTGTCGAATAGGTCCTCGACCGCACTTCTCATGGGGGACCAAACGAGTCACTGCGGACGAAACGAAACCGGTCCGCGAAGATCGCCAGGGCGGCGGCCACCCCAACGGCGTAGCCGCCCGCCATCATGGTGGCGCCTGCGCTCGTCGGCGTCGCGGTTCCTGCTGGAACGCATCGGGTGAACTTCGTGTTTCGTGATTCGGAGAACTACGCGGTGCTGTTTGCGGTTGCGCTGCTGCCGCTTGTCCTACTGCCGCTAGTTTGGACGGTCTGGCATCGGTTTCGTCCGTGTCGCAGCCGTTACACGGCACCACCGGCGTAAGCGTCGACGATCACACAGGCGAGTCACCCTTCCGCGGACCTAGGGAGCGCCGAGCGCTGAGCACGCGCAGTGCGTTTGCAGATGGGGCCGATGGACGAAGCACGCCCGAGCCTCTAGCGTCTGGCGTGGCGATCCCGTCAACCGCATCTGCAGGTGCAGCGTTGGCTCGGACATCACTCCCCCAGCTTCACGCTCGACACGTACGTTCATTTGCTCGACGGGGATCTCTCGGCGAACCGCTGGCGCCACTCACGACAAACAGCACGACAAACGACGGTCGGAAAATCGCCGCAATCCCCGAGCTGCCTCTGGCCCGCGAAGTTCTCGATTAGCAGGACAAACACCGAACACCCGCAGCGTCCGCAAGCGCTGACTCGGTTTACGGAACCGAAGGTCGGGAGTTCGAATCTCTCCGGGCGCGTCTCCGTCTCTAAGCCCCCGTAAAACGCCGGGGGGTTTTCCTTTGCACAAAGGGACGCCCGAAGAGAGTTCCCCCGGGGTTTCTCCGGAGCGTCAGCTTCCCCGGAAGCGGGGAGTGCCGGCCGGACGGCAGGGACGATCCCGGACCGCGGAGGGTCGTGTGTATTTCGTCGATGGGTCAGATGGACCAAAGGGCTTGGGTCGGTGAGAGGCGTGCGGCGCGAAGGGCGGGAATGAGTCCGGCGACGGCACCGATCACGATGGATGCGACGATGCCGCCGGCCCAGGCTTCGGTCGGGATGACGGTCGCCCAGTGCTTCGTGTGGGCGTAGATAGCCGTCGCCGCTGCGCCAAGGGCGACGCCGGCGACACCGCCGAGCAGCCCGAGGAGGACGGCTTCGGCGAGGAATTGCGTGCGGATGTGGCCTCTGGTGGCGCCGAGCGCGCGGCGCAGCCCGATCTCCGAGCGGCGTTCGAGGACCGAGATGATCATGATGTTGGCCACGCCGACGGCACCGACCAGAAGGGCGACGGCACCGAGACCGAGGAACAGGCCGTTCAGCGCAGTCTTAGCGTCGGCTTGGGCCACGAGCGCGGATGAGGGTTGGCTGACGTTGACCTCGCCAGGGCTTTCTGGGTTGGCGGTCGCGGCCAGCAGGTTGTCGACGGCGTTGACCTGATTGGTTTGGGCGCGGAGGTAGATAGTGGACGGGTGGCCGTCGAACCCGAGGTACTTCTCGGCTGCGGGATAGCCGACGAGAACGGAGGTGTCGATGTCCGGTACGAGTACCGCGGGTTTGAGGATCCCGGCGAGGTAGAACCACTGGCCGCCAATCCAGACGCGCTCACCGCGGTATATCCGGTCGACGCCGAGCAGCTGGGCGGCCACGGCACCGAGGACGGCGACCGGTTCCTGGACGGTGGCGGCGTTGAGGTAGTGGCCCTGCGCGACGCTGGTGGCAACGATGGGGAGCAGTTTCAGGCTGGCGGCTTGAACTGCCAGACCGTTGCTGTCGACCGACGGAACGTATGGGTTGCGGTACGCGTTGGCGCCGACCACGGTCCCGGTGCTCTGCACGCGCTGCACGCTGCTGATAGCTGCGATCATGCCCGGCGCCGCTGTGGGTAACTCCGCGGTGCCGCCGGTGAGGCTCTGCCCGTTGCTGACGGTCAGCAGGTTGGTGCCGAGCTGGTTGATCTCCGCCAGCAGCCCGGCTTGGGAGGAGGCGGACAGCCCGAGCACAGCGACGATCGCGGCCACGCCGATCGAGATACCGAGCGCAGACAGCCCGGCCCGTAGCTTGCGGGTGCGTAGCCCGACAATGGAAAGCCGTGTCAGGTCTGAGGGCCGCAGCCGTCTCCGGCTCAACGTGGCGGTAGCGGCGGCGCTCATGATGGCTTCTCGCTGAGCCGTGCGCCGGACCCGACCTGCGGTGCGCGGGTGCCGGTGTGAGGCGGAGCGCCGAGAGACTGGGGGTGATTAGCGGCGCCAGGTCCGGTGTCGGCGACCACCTGGCCGTCGAGGATCTCAACCTTGCGCGGCATCCGCTCGGCGATCGCGTGATCGTGTGTGATGACGACGATGGTCGACCCTCCTGAGTGGAGCTGGTAGATCAGCGCCAGGATGGCGCGACCCGTCGCCTGGTCGAGGTTGCCGGTCGGCTCGTCCGCCAGCACGATCGCGGGATTACCGACAAGGGCTCGGGCGATCGCGACGCGTTGGCGTTGCCCACCGGAAAGCTGCGTTGGACGTGCATCCGGACGGGCCGCCAGGCCAACCAGTTCGAGCGCGTGGAGCGCGCGGTCGCGGCGCTGCTTGATCGGGATCCCGGCGTAGAGCAGCCCGTCGGCCACGTTGTCCAAGACGCTGGAGTGCTCGGCGAGGAAGAACTGTTGGAAGATGAACCCGATCCTCGTCGCACGCAGGTAGGTCACCTCGTCGTCGGCTATGGTGGCCACGTCGAGTCCGTTGATCCGCACGTGGCCGCTGGTGGGCCGGTCCAGCGTTCCCATCAGTTGCAGCAGAGTTGTCTTTCCCGACCCGGAGGGGCCGACAATTCCGACCAGATCCCCCTCGCCGATCGCAAGGTTCACTCCTTGTAGCGCCTCGACGGGTGGCTCACCCGGATAACTCTTGGTCAGGTTCTCGACTTCGAGAACAGGAACCCGCATCGGGTCGCTCGCGGAGTTCGTATTGGCCATGCGCGAGGGGTGATAGGTCGTCATGTCGATGGGACCACCACTTGCTGGCCCGCGGCAAGCGTGGATCCCGTGACCTGGACGAGCCCGTCGGCGTCGTCGAACAGTCCGAGCGAGACTGGCACGAGATGGTTGGCTCCTCCAGCGCCGGCGACCTCCACGGCATAGCCGCCGTTGGCGCGGGCCACCAGCGCGTTCACCGGCACTGTCAGCGCGCCCCGCACCTCGGCGGTGGTGATTCCGACCTGCACCGGCGCCTGATCCCACATGCCGGTGGCAGCCGGGTCGGTGGGGATGATGTTCACGTTGATGGTCGGCGTGCCGTTTGCGGAACTGCCTGAGGAGCAGCTGTCTGTTCCGGGAGACGCCGCGCTTGCGCCTGCGCCCGATCCGCCCGACTCCGAGCTTGATGGGCAACTCGCAACCGTGCCGACCGTCGACACGACACCCGAGGTGACCCTGTTGTTGGGCAGCGTGAGGCTCACCTTGTCGCCAACCGCCACGTCGGTCTGTTGAGTGGCGTCCAACGCCACCTGCACCTCCCGCTTGGTCGAGGTGCCTTGAAGTACCGGCTGACCGGGTTGGGCGCTACTTCCCAGCAGCGCTGCCAGCGCCGTCACACGAACGGCGGTTGGGTCGAAGAGCGCCTGCCCAAGCGTCAGCGTCCCGGTCTGTGTCAGCCCGACGGCGGCCTGGAGCCTCTCCAAGGCCGTGGTCGTGGCCGAGTCAAACGATGACGAAGTTGGGCTGACCTGCGCTCGGGTCGCGTAGCCGAGCCCGACCAGATCCGCGTTCAGCTCGGCCACATCCGGGCCGCTCGCTCCAGCCGAGAGGGTTCTGTACGCGGGTGTCGTGCCGTACAGCAGCACCACCGGGCTGTCGTTGACCCGGTAGAGCACCTGACCCTGACGGATCACCTGCCCGATCGTGGGCAGCTTGGTGTAGGCCCCGTGGGCCTCGTTGATGACGGAGTACGACGAACCGTCCGCTTGCGCCGCGTAGGTCAGCGTCCCGTCCACCGAGACAGTCGCCGAGAGCTTCCCCCTTTGCACTGCCGCAGTGCTCACGTGCGGCCGCTGCGCAGCCAGGGCCTGCTGCTTGCCGCCGGATGTGATGAGCGCGCCGGCCGCCGCGGTGACTGCAGCCACGACGGCCACTCCGGCCAGCACCCACGTCTTCCGGCTCACCGGGTGACCCCTGCTGCAGCGGACAGATCGCTGCACGTCTGCATCGCGGCCTTCAAAGCGCTCATACCCCCCGGCTCTTGGGTGGACGGAATCCGATTGGTGTCGACGAGTGGCTGGCCATTGACGGGGTCCGGGAAATCGCTCACGCCGTGCGCGCGGATGCATTGAGCGAACCTGAGCGCTGCGTTCTGCTGCTGGGTGCTTCGCTTGCTACCGGTGAACCCCGAGGGCTCGAGCGCCTTACATGCGCTGAGCGCCTGCGTGAACGCCGGGCTGCTGGTGTCCAGCGACGAGCCATTCGCGATCTCGTCGATCGTGAAGTTGCCCGAGGCTGGCGGGTCCGGGAACTGGCTGACCCGGTGATTGCGCATGCAGCTTGCGAACTTCGCCGCCTCCGCAGCCTTGGCGACCGCGCTGTCACGGCCGCCGGAGTTGGCGGGCCCGTTTGAGCCGCACGCGCCGCTCAGCGCCGCAGTGCCGATCAAAGCAAGGCCAGTCAGCCAGCGTTGTCTTCTACTCATGCTCCTCCTGTGGTGTTGTGTGGGTGGCGGAGGCGACGAGCTGCTCGGCCGCCTCGCCTGCGGCGGTGAGAATCTCCGACGTGTTGCTGCCCTCCCCCTGCCCCATCACCACACCGACAGCGGTCTGTCGGCGGCCGCGGACCATGACGCGGGTGAAGAACGCCAGGCACCCGCCAGCAGCGGAGTCCGAACCGGTCTTGCCGGCATATCCATCCGCGATCAGCGGGTCGAAATTCGTAAGCGTCCCTGCGACCGGTAGCGTCACGCTTGCCGTCGAGATGATCTGACGAAACACAGACGAGCGGATCGCCTGCCGGAAGATCCGCAGCTGGTCAGCAGCGGTGGAGACGGTGTTCGGATCAAACCCGCTCGGATCGGTGTAGAGCGTGTGGTTCATCCCGAGCGCGCGGGCCTCGGCGTTCATCTCCGCCACAAATCCCGTCTGACTGCCGGCGACCTCGTCGCCGAGGATCTCGGCGATGTTGTTGCCCGAGGGGATCAGCAGCGCCTCTAGCAGCTGACGCTCCGTGAGCCGTTCATCCGCCCGCACGCCAACGCCAGACTGGCCCTCGCTGACGTCGTCGGCCTCGGCCTGGGCGTCAGCCGCGGTGATGGTGACCGTGAACCCCGCCTGCGCGCCAGTCAGGGGATACCGCTTCAAGGTCAGGTACGCGGTCATCACCTTCGCCAGACTCGCGATCGCCGCTGGCTGCTGATGCGGGCTAGCCGCCGGCCGGCCAGTGCCGAGCAGCAGCGCCGCCTGCCCCTGCACCGGCCACCTGACCGTCGAGCCGCCGGCTCGGTGACCTTCCATCGGTACGGTCGCGCCATCGTTCAGTGCATGCGCCTTGCCGCCGAGCGGGTGGCCAGCTTCCACGAATGCCGTGTAGGCGAGGGCCAGACCTAGCGCTGCTACGGGCAGCGCGCGGCGACGGCGCACGCGGTACACCGTGGTGGACGCGTAATGACGTGACTGGGTTGACTGGCTTGACTGGCTACGGCGGACTGCTGTCGATGCTGGCTGCCTGTAGGTCACGACCTCCAGTCAATGGAGGCGGCTGTTGCCGGGGCGTATGCGTTTTTTGATATGCCGACGATATGTTCGGGCTGGCAGCATCAAGAGAGCATGCGTGTGCTGATCGTGGAGGACGAGCCCTACATGGCAAAGGCCATCCGTGATGGCCTGCGCCTGGAGGCGATCGCCGCAGATATCGCTGGTGACGGCGATGCTGCTCTCGAGCTGCTCAGCACCGACGCTTACGACATCGCTGTCCTCGACCGCGACATTCCCGGCCCGTCCGGTGACGAGATAGCTCAACGCATCGTCGCCTCCGGCAGCGGCATGCCGATCCTGATGCTCACCGCCGCCGACCGTCTCGACGACAAGACCACCGGCTTCGGACTCGGCGCCGACGACTACCTCACCAAGCCATTCGAACTTCACGAACTCGTGCTCCGTCTTAGAGCGCTCGACCGTAGACGCGCCCACAACCGCCCACCGGTGCGGGAGCTTGCGGGCGTACGCCTGGACCCGTTCCGCCGTGAGGTCTACCGCGACGACCGCTATGTCGCACTAACCCGCAAGCAGTTCGCGGTGCTCGAAGTCCTCGTCGCCGCGGAAGGTGGTGTCGTGAGCGCCGAAGAGCTACTAAGACAAGCGTGGGATGAGAACGCAGACCCATTCACAAATGCGGTACGGATCACGGTCTCCGCGCTGCGCAAACGCCTTGGCGAGCCGTGGATCATCGCCACCGTCGCCGGCGTCGGATACCGCATCACCACCGAACCAGATACCGAGTCCGAGCGAGGCGAGCGTGGCTAGGGCGGCAGTCTCAAGCATCCGCGGTCCCCGGCTCGGGCCGGGCCGTTGGCTCCACCTGCCATCTCGGACGGTGCGTCTACGCCTGACCCTGCTCTACAGCGGACTCTTCCTCGTCTCGGGAATCGCGCTGCTCGCCACTACGTACCTGATCTTTCGCAGCAACAGCGGCGTCGACCTGATCGTCCCGAATGGGGCGGCACACTCCGGAGGCGACCTTCGCTCGGTTTCGCAGAACGCAGAGGTCGCCCGCCAGGTGCGCCGAATGTACGCCGAGTCCGTCGCGCGTAACACTCACGGCCTCCACGAAGGACTCATCCAGTCCGCAGTCGCACTGTCGATCATGACCGCGATCTCGATCGCGCTCGGCTGGGTGATCGCCGGCCGCGTCTTACGCCCGCTCCGCGTGATGACCGCAACGACACGGCAGATCTCCGAGCGCAACCTGAACGAGCGCCTCGCGCTCACGGGGCCCCGCGACGAGCTCACGGATCTCGCAGACACCGTCGACGGCCTACTCGCACGGCTCGAAGAGCACGTCGCCGAACAGCAAAGATTCGCCGCCAACGCCTCCCACGAGCTACGAACCCCCCTGTCCATCACTCAGACGCTGCTCGAGGTCGCCAGCAACGATCCGCACCACGACCACGATGAGCTTGTCGGGCGCCTCCACGACGTGAACCGCCGAGCGGTCGATCTCACCGAAGCGCTGCTCCTGCTCAGCCGCGCCGGTCAACGGTCGTTTACAAGGGAGGAGGTCGACCTGTCCCTAATCGTCGAGGAAGCCATCGAAACGCTCCTCCCCCTCGCTGACAAACAGGGTGTCAGGATCGAGACCGCCGCCGAGGTGGCGTCGACGATGGGCTCACGCGCGCTCCTACTGCAGATGGCAACCAACCTCGTACACAACGCCATCGTTCACAACCGGCTGGCGGGCGCCCTAAGCACCGCCATCGAGGCACACGGCGAGACCGTGCTGCTCACCGTTGAGAACACCGGTGAGCAGCTCAACCCGGGGCTGGTCGCGACGCTTGCCGAGCCGTTCCAGCGCGGCACCGAGCGCGTCCGCACCGACCACGCGGGCGTCGGCCTCGGACTGGCCATCGTCGACACCATCGCCCAGGCGCACGACGGAATCCTCACCCTCACACCCCGAGCCGGCGGAGGGCTCCGAGTCACGGTGGAACTGCCCGCCGCAGGCGGATCGAGGGCCACGTCAACCGAGTGAGGCGCTTGCGGCCCGGAGCTCGTTCAGCGCCGCCAGGGCGTAGTGCGCGAGGTCGTGCTCAGCCTCGCGGTCGCTCTCTGACCACTCGGTGTAGCCGCGCTTGAACGCGAGAACACCGAGTTCGGCCGCGAGCTCCGCGGTCGCGTCGGGCACGCCGCGCGCGGTGAGGGCGGTGGTCATGGCAGCCGCGAGGCCGACGCGCTTGAGGGCGTCTCGCTCCTGGAGTTCGGCGTTGGCGGCGACGGCCGCCTTCATGCGGGGGCCGAGTTCGCGGTTCATCGGGCCCATCGCGCTCGACACGCGCTGAAGGCCGGCAGCGATCGCCTCGAGCGGACTGGCACCGACGGGCGCTTCGGCGATCCCCTCGGCCAGCAACTCGCTGAGCGTCTGCTGTCCCGCCACCAGGATCTCGCGCTTGTCCGGGAAGTAGCGGAAGAAGGTGCTTCGCGTGACTCCAGCGAGTTCGGCGATCTGCGTAACCGTCGTGGCGTCGTACCCCTGCTCGGTGAACAGGTCGACGGCCGCGACGACGAGTCGCTCTCGCGCCCCAGGTTGCCATCGAGCCATGCCATGATCTTAAGCGATGCGACAGGCGTCCCGTCACTCTGTTACAGTGATGGGACACTAGTCCCATCACGTTCAGGAGAACCCATGCACGTCTTCGTCACGGGCGGCACCGGCACCATCGGCTCCGCCGTAGTCGCCGAACTGCTCGGAAACGGCCACACCGTTCTCGCGCTGGCCCGTTCGGACAGCTCGGAACGGAGCCTTAAGGAAGCCGGCGCCGAGGTGCTACGCGGAGGGCTGGCCGACCGCGACGTCCTCCAGGCCGGCGCCGGGCAGGCCGACGGCGTGATCAGTCTCGCCTTCAGCCCCCACTACCAGAGCGCAGATGGGCTCGCAGCAGCAATCACCGAGGAGAGCGCCGCCGTGGCCGCGCTGGGCGAGGAACTCATCGGCTCAGACCGCCCGATCGTCACCGTATCCGGAACGCCCTGGGTCGCGGGCCGAGCTTCGACCGAAGAGGATCCGCTGCCCCTCGAGGGACCGGTTGCCGGGAGAGCGCGCTCCGTCAACGCGCTCCTCGAGATGGCCTCGCAGGGTGTGCGCGCCACGGCCGTTCGCATGCCGCGCACCGTCCACAACCAGGGCAGAGGCGGGTTCGCCGGCATGCTGACCGATCAGGCGCGCCGCAGCGGGATATCTGGCTACCCGGGCGACGGCACACAGCGCTGGCCAGCAGTGCACGCGCGCGACGCCGCCGTCCTGTTCCGGCTGGCCCTCGAATCGGCGCCGGCCGGGACGTCCTGGCACGCCGTGGCCGACGAGGGCGATCCGGTACGCGACATCGCCGCGGTCATCGGCCAGCGGCTCGGACTTCCGGTCGAGACGGTGCCGCAGGAGACCTTCGGCCCGTTCGGCCCCATCTTCGCCGCGGACCAGCCCGCATCCAGTACCCGTACGCGCGAGCTCCTGGGCTGGGAACCGACGCACCCGAGCCTGTTGAAGGAGCTGGAGAACATCCGGCCCTGACTGGTGGAACCCGAACAAAGCCTGGTGACCCTGGAGGTCTACGTATGAGTCGAGCAGTGATCTATGAGCGGTTCGGAGGTCCCGAGGTCCTGGAACTGCGGGACGTCCCCGAGCCGCACGCCAGGCCCGGCGAGATCCGGATCCGAGTTGCCGCGGTCGGCCTGAACGCGATGGACCCTGCCTTCGCCGCGATGCCGGAGCTCGCGGCGCGTTTCGGCATCACGCTTCCGTCCGGGTTCGGCTACGACTTCGCCGGATCCGTAGACGAGGTTGGTGATGGCGCCGAGGGATTCACGGTGGGCGACCGTGTGTACGGTGGCGTGATGGAGCGAGCCGCGGCGGACTTCGTCGTGATGAAAACCCCCGTTGGCGCGGACGGAGCGCTGTTCCGGACTCCCAATGACCTCAGCGATGAGCTCGCGAGCACACTGGCGGTCGCCGGCGCCACCGCGGCGGCCGCGGTGGCGGCGCTCAACCTTGGGCCGACGGACACGGTGCTGGTCGGCGGCGCAGCGGGCGGGGTGGGCGTTTTCGTCGCGCAGCTGGCGCGGCTCGCCGGCGCGACGGTGCTCGGGACCGCATCGGAAGGCACGTTCCCGTTCCTGCGCGACCTCGGCGCCGAGCCGATCGCCTACGGCGAAGGTCTGCACGATCGCGTGCGCGCGTCCGCTCCCGGCGGCATCTCCGCCGCGATTGATCTGTTCGGGACCGAGACCATCGAAACCGCACTGGCTCTCGGCGTCGCCCCCGACCGCATCGTCTCGATCGCTGCTGGTCCCAACCCTCCCGGCGGCGCGCGCGCGGTCTTCGGTAACGACGCCGCGCCCGACGCCATCCCGCAGATCGCTGCTGCGATCGCGGCCCACGAGATGACCGTGCCGATCGCGACGCGGCTGCCCATCGAGCAGATCCGCGAGGCAGCAGCGTTGCAAGCCGACCGTCACGTGCACGGCAAGCTCGTGGTCACGCTTTAGCTGCGCACCAGCCGCGCCTCGCGAATGTCTATTAGGGTACCCTAATAGAGACCGATGTCTGCCGCCGCCCAAAGCCCACGCCCTGAGCGTCGCCGAGCGCCCCGCCTCGTCGAGGTCGTCGACGTGACGGAGCTGACGCCGCGAATGGTCCGAATCGAGTTCGGCGGCGCCGGCCTCGAAGGCTTCACTGCCGGCGAGTTCACCGATCACTACGTGAAGATTCAGTTCCCTTCCGCAGACGCGGATTACGCGGCACCCTTCGACCAGGAGGAGATCCGGGCTACCCGTCCGCGAGAGCTCTGGCCGCGCACACGTACGTACTCGGTGCGCCGATGGGACCCTGAGCGGGTCCGGCTGACGATCGACTTCGTCGTGCACGGCGATGAGGGCGTTGCCGGCCCGTGGGCACTGCAGGCCACACCCGGAGACCGGCTCCAGCTGCAAGGCCCCGGCGGCGCTTACGCACCCGATCCCGACGCACCCGGGTATCTGCTGGTCGGCGATCCAAGTGTGATGCCGGCGATTGCGGCGTCGCTGGAGCGTGTCCCACCCCGGCGCCCCGTCCACGTGATCCTTCAGGTCGCCGACGGGGACGATGAGCTCGAGCTCACGACCCCCGGGGACCTGCGTCTTACCTGGCTGCACGAGCAGGGGGATGATGTGCTCGCCGAGGCAGTGCGCGGACTCGAGCTACCCGACGGGACCGAAGCCTTTGTGCACGGCGAGGCGTCGTCGGTGCGCGCCCTGCGTCGCTATCTGATCGTCGAGCGGGGTATGTCCCGCGATGCGCTCTCGGTCTCGGGCTACTGGAAGCGCTCGCGGACCGAGGAGGGCTGGCGCGAGGACAAGCCCGAGTGGAACCGTCTGGTCGAGGCCGACGAGGACCAGGCAGCGTAGACGCAGTTGGGCGTGAAGCGGATCGAGCTGCGGTACCTGAACGGTCCCGACATCGACCGGCTCGGACCTTCCGATGAGCTGATTCTGTCCGCGGTCGAGCGGGGGCTGCACGCGCAGGGGAGCGGGGAGACGGTAATCGAGCCGCGCGTCCATTTGCACGCGGATCCGCTCGCCGACGGGCATTTCAACGTGCTGCGCGGGTCGATTCCGGCGCTCGGGCTGGCGGGCGTGAAGATCGTGGGCGACTTCGTGGAGAACTACCGCAAGGGCCTTCCGTCGGAGATGGCGCTGTTGTGCCTGTTCGATCCGGCGACCGGGATGCCGAAGGCGATCGTCGACGCGACGGCGATCACCGAGATGCGCACGGGGGCGATGACCGCGATCGGCGCCCGTCACCTGGCGCGGAGTGACGCGCAGGTGCTCGGTCATATCGGCGCGCGCGGCACCGCTTACTGGAACGTGCGTCTGCTGGACAGGCTGTTCGACCTGCGCGAGATCCGGGTGCACTCCCGCCGCCGGGAGAGCAGGGAGGAGTTCGCGCGACGGCTCTCGGCGGACCTTGGCAAGCCGGTGCGCGCCACCGAGGACTGGCGCAGTTGTATCGAGGGCGCCGACATCGTTGTCGAGGCGTCGCGGCTGAGCCAGCCGGATCCGCTGTTGAAGACGGAGTGGATTTCGCCGGGCACGCTCGTTGTTCCGTACGGAACGATGAGTGCGGTCGAGCTGTCGCTGACGGAGATCATGGACAAGATCGTTGTCGACGACTGGGGCCAGTGCGCAACCGGCGATCTCGGAGCACTTCGCCCGCACGTCCAGACGGGCCGGCTCACCCGCGAGACGCTGCATGCGGAGCTGTGTCAGATCGTCGTGGGCGAGCGACCGGGACGAGAGTCCGCGCACGAGACGATCCTGTTCTGGCATCGCGGATTGTCACTGTCAGACATCGCACTCGCGCACGCGCTGCTCGAGCAGGCCGAGCGTGAGGGGATCGGAACAAGCCTGCGATTCGCGTGATCGTCGGTCCAGGCCGTGCCGAAGTCGGGACAGGAGCAGCCTATGCTCGATTGGATGACCGCCTTCCGCACCCCGCTTGCCGCCGCACGGTGCGCTGCACGGTTCGGCGCCGCATAGATGCCACTCGTTGACGAGGCGGCGCTTCGCGGGCTGACGATCCGAGACGAGCAGCGGCTGCGCCGGCAGGCTCGCCGGCTACGTCGGGACGACGAGCAGGGTCGGGCGCGGTTCGAGCAACAGCTTGCCGAAGCGCAGGCTCGGGTGCAGCGACGGCGCGCGTCAGTTCCGGAGGTCTCCTACCCGCCGCAGCTCCCGGTATCGGCGCGTCGCGACGACCTGCTCGCTGCGATCCGGGAGCACCAGGTCGTCGTCGTGGCCGGGGAGACCGGCTCGGGCAAGACGACCCAGCTGCCCAAGCTCTGCCTCGAGCTCGGGCGTGGCGTGCGCGGGGCGATCGCCCACACCCAGCCGCGACGGCTCGCGGCGCGCACGGTGGCCCAGCGGATCGCGGACGAGCTCGACGTGCCGCTCGGCGGCGCCGTCGGCTACGCGGTCCGCTTTGATGATCGCGGCTCCGAGGACACGTTGGTTCGCCTGGTGACGGACGGTCTGCTGCTCGCCGAGATCCGCCGTGATCCGCTCCTGCGCCGCTACGACACGGTGATCGTCGACGAGGCGCACGAGCGCTCGCTGAACATCGACTTCCTGCTCGGCTGCCTGCATCGCATCCTGCCGCGGCGCTCCGATCTCAAGCTGATCATCACGAGCGCGACGATCGACCCCGAGCGCTTCAGCGAGCACTTCGGGGGCGCCCCGATCATCGAGGTGTCGGGCCGCACCTATCCAGTCGAGGTCCGGTATCGACCGCCAGGAGAGGACGAGGAGCTGCTCGACGCGCTGGCGGACACCGTCGAGGAGCTGCTCGCGCGAGCGGGACGGTGACGTGCTCGCGTTCTTCTCCGGTGAACGGGAGATCCGCGACGCGGCGGAGCTCCTGAGCGGTCGGCTCGGGCCGGGCGTCGAGGTGCTGCCGCTGTACTCGCGGCTCGCGGTGCCGATCAGCAGAAGGTCTTCAGCCGCGAGCCGGACCTACAAACGCCGCGTCGTCCTGGCGACGAACGTCGCCGAGACGTCGCTGACCGTCCCCGGCATCCGCTGCGTCGTCGACACCGGCCTCGCTCGGGTCTCTCGCTACAGCGCGCGACTGAAGGTCCAGCGGCTGCCGGTCGAAGCCGATCTCGCGCGCGTCGGCCGACCAGCGCAAGGGCCGCTGTGGCCGGCTCGCTGACGGGGGTCTGCGTCCGGCTTTACTCAGAGGACGATTTCAACGCGCGGCCGGCGTTCACCGACCCGGAGGTCCTGCGAACAAACCTCGCAAGCGTGATCCTCCAGATGGCCGCGCTCGGGCTGGGGGAGGTCGAGGCATTCCCGTTTCTCGAGCCGCCCGACCGCCGCCAGGTCCGCGACGGCGTCGCGCTGCTGCACGAGCTGCGGGCGTTGGATCCGTCGGCCGCCGAGTCACGAGTTCGGCGCCAGCCGAACTCGCAAGCGAAGACGCAGTCTTCGCCGCTGACGCCGCTCGGGCGCAATCTCGCGCGGCTTCCGATCGATCCGCGCCTCGGTCGCATGGTGCTGGAGGCCGGCAGGCTCGGCTGCGCCCGCGAGGTGAGCAGTCATCGCCGCCGCCTGTCGATCCAGGATCCCCGCGAGCGTCCCCTCGACCAGCGCGGCGCAGGCCGACCAGCTCCACGCTCGCTTCACGGATCGGTCGTCGGACTTCCTTGCCTACGTGAACCTATGGCGCTACCTGCGCTCGCTTGAGGACGAGTTGTCTCGCTCGCAAGTGCGCAAGCGCTGCAAGGCCGAGTTCCTGCACTACCTGCGCATCCGGGAGTGGCAGGACCTCGTCGCGCAGCTCGAGGACGCGGCGCGCGAGGTCGGGGTGACGTTGAACGACGAGCCAGCCGAAGAGGCCGAGATCCACTCCGCGCTCCTCTCCGGGCTGCTCTCGCACCTGGGAATGAAGGACGGCGAAACCCGCGAGTACATCGGCGCGCGCGGTGCGAAGTTCGCGATCTTCCCCGGCTCGGTGCTCGCGCGCCGCGGGCCGACCTGGGTGATGGTCGCCGAGCTGGTCGAGACGACGCGGCTATGGGGCAGGACGGCGGCGGCGGTCGACATCAGGCAGGTCGAGCCGCTCGCCGAGCACCTCGTCAAGCGCTCCTACGGCGAGCCGCGATGGGATCGACGCCGTGCCGCCGTCGTCGCGCCCGAGCAGGTGACGCTGTACGGCCTGCCGATCGTGCAGGTCGCGGACCGTCCAGTACGGGCGGATCGACCCGGCGGCCGCGCGCGAGCTGTTCATCCGCCGCGCGCTCGTCGAGGGCGACTGGGATCAGCGCCACGCGTTCATGCGCGAGAACGAGCGCCGTGTGGAGGAGGTCGAGGCGCTCGAGGCGCGGGCGCGACGTCGCGACCTGCTCGCGAGCGAGGCGGTGCGGGCGGCGTTCTTCGACGAGCGGGTACCGGAGGACGTCGTCAGCGGGCGTGATTTCGACCGCTGGTGGAAGCAGGCGCGGCAGACCCAGCCGACGCTGCTCGACTACCCGATGGACATGTTGATCGAGGGCGACGTCGCGCCAGACGATCGTGACCGGCCGGCGCGCTGGATTCAGTCCCACCAACCCCCGGTGGAATTCGCGCTGTCCTACCGCTTCGATCCCGGCTCCGCGGCCGACGGCGTCACCGTCCACATCCCGCTCGCGTCGCTCGGAGCGGTGCAGGAGACGAACTTCGAGTGGCTCGTACCTGCGTTCCGCAGGGAACTCGTCGTCGCGCTGTCTGCGCAACCTGCCGAAACGACTGCGCACGCCGCTCGTGCCGATCCCCGACACGGCGACCGAGCTGCTCGCCAATGTCACGCCGCGCTCCGGCCCGCTGCTCGAGGTGCTCGCTGACGCGATCGAGCGGCTGCGCGGTGTGCGTATCAGCGCCGCCGACTGGTCACTCGACGATCTGCCCGCGCACCTGCGGATGAACTTCTCGATCGAGGACGAGGACGGGACAGTGCTCGCGTCGGGCCGGTCTCTCGAACGCGCTGCGCGATGAGCTGCGGCCGGCGCTGACGGCGCGCCTCGAGCGACGCGTTGCCGGTCCTCGCGCGCCATGGAATGCACGACTTCGACGTCGATTCGCTCCCGCGCACGGTCGACCTCCCCGGCGGCCTGCGCGGCTTCCCGGCGCTCGTCGATGAAGGCGACGCAGTCGGGATCCGGATCTGCGAGACCGCGGGTGAGCAGGCCGTGACGATGGCCCGCGGGACCCGGCGGCTGCTGCGGCTCACCGTTCCCTCGCCCCGGCGCTGGGTGACCGGTCAGCTCGGCGCCGCAGCTGACCCTCGCGCTCACCGCCACGCCCCACGACACCCTCGAAGCGACGATCGAGGATGCCACAACCGCGGCGCTAGATGCGCTGATCGCGAGCGGCGGCGGGCCGGCGTGGGACGCCGGGGCGTTCGCGGCTCTCCGCGAGCACGTCCGCGGTGACCTGCGGCCCACGACACTCGGCGCGTTGCTCGCGTTCGGTCAGATCCTTGAGGCGGCGCGAGCCGTCCGCGAGCAACTCGACACACTCCCGGCAAGCGCGGTCTTCGGCCCCGCGCGGTTGGACGTCGCCCGCCAGCTCGGCCGGCTCGTATACCCCGGAATGCTCGCGGCGGCCGGCCTCGCGCGGCTGGGCGATGTCGAGCGCTACCTATACGCCGCGGCGCAGCGCCTGGCGCGGCTGTCAAACCACGTCGTCGCCGACGGCGAGCGGATGGCTGCGATCCACGAGCTGGAGGCTGAGGCCGCCGGACGCAGCGACGTGACTGTGGTTGATCGAGGAGGTGCGCGTCGCCCAGCTCGCCCCCGGCGCGCACGTCCGCCGGGGCGCAACGGTCAAGCGCGTCCGTGAGGCACTCGCCACGGGCTGAGGCAGCATCGCCATCGGGCTGGCTTGGTGGGGATGCGAAGTAGAGGGCACTTGCACAGGGCGAGGCCTCGAGCGGTGTCATACGACGGGCTGCGTCGGTCGAGCGATGACCCCACCGCGCAGGCGCAGTAGCACGGTCGCATTTCCCAGCCCGGCCGGTCGCGGCGAGCCTGCGGTCGGTCAGTGACAGCAGCCACGGCCTAATGACCAAACACCCCCAACGCCGCGAGCACGATGAACGCGAGGATCAGGACGAAGACGACCTTCGAAGCCCAATTTCCTCCGCCGCCGGTTGTCGGCGCCCTCGCCGGAGGAGGCGTGCGCAGTCGTTACGCGTGCGGCGGTCGTTACGCCATCGGCGCGAGCAAGCAGATTAATCTCGAGAGACTGGAACGCGGTGGGCTTCGATGTAGTCGGCGTCCAGCTCCCACCCGAGCCCGGGCCGCTCGCTCAACCGGAGCTTTCCTTCATTCAGCGTCGGGCGGTTACTAACGAGGTTCCACCAAATCGGGTCGCGGTCTGGGTGGACGCACTCGGCGTAAGTGCCGTGCGGGATTGACGCAAGCAGACGGGCGCTCACCTGCGGCTCCTCATGGTGCGCCATCGACACGCCGTAAACCGACGCCATTGCGGCAACGCGCCGCCACTCGCACACACGGGTACACCCGCGATCGCTCGCACGTCACGCAGGTCGCGATGGTCGTTGTCCCAGCGGCATGGCTCCTCGAACCACAGCAGGTCGAGTCCCTCTATCCGGCGCGCGAAGTCGATCGCTTCGCCGCGTGTCCAAGCCTGGTTGGCGTCGGCGGCGATGAGAAACCGCGCCACAGCCGCCGCAGCGGCACCCCGAGCGACTTGCCGATCGCATCCCACAGCGCCGTGTCGATCAGCGCGCACGCGACCAGGCTCGCCCGGCGGTCGCGCAAGATATCGAACGTCGCCGGGCGAGCGAGCTGCCAGCAGCGCTCGATTGCGAACGCGTCGCTCCCCGTCAGAGCCGGCGTGATCTCGTGCGACACGATGCGGACGACCTCGAGCAGCGAGGCGTCCTCGTCGCCCGCATACGCCTCACCGACTGTGCCCGTCCTCGGTCGTGACGCGGACGATTACCGTCGACCGATGCGTCATCTTGTAATGGCTGCCGAAGTACACGCGCGCAAGCGTCGAGATCAATGCTCATCGCGGGAGCGCTCAGAGCAGGAGTCCGAGCGGGGCCTCCAGCAACGCGCGCACGTCGGCCAGAAAGCGGGCCGCATCGGCTCCATACAGAACCCGGTGGTCGCAGGTGAGGCTCAGGGTCATCGTCGCCTCGGCGACCGGCTTGCCCTCACGGAGGCGCACGATCTCGCGAATCGCGCCCACGCCGAGGATTGCCGCCTGCGGCACGAACAGGATCGGGGCTACGGCGGTGACGCCGAACATGCCGAGATTGGAGACGGTGAACGTCCCGCCCTCCAGCTCACGCGGCGTGAGACGCTGGTGCCGGGCCCGCTCGGCCAGATCCCGCGCTTCGACGGCGATGGAGTGCAGCGACTTGGTGTCGGCGCCGAAGATCGTCGGCACCAGCAGGACCTCCGGCGCAGCCACGGCGATCCCCACGTTGATCTGCTGGTGCACGTGGAAGCGACCGTCGACGTACGATGCGTTGGCGCGGGGATGGTGGCGCAGTGCGAGCGCGGCCGCCTTGATCACCAGGTCATTCAGCGACGGCACAGCACTCGCCTCCCTCAGGTTCTTCAGCTGCATCCGGAGTGCCACCGCCTGGTCCATGGCGACCTCGGTCTCGATCGTGAAGTCGGGCACGGTCACCTTGGCCTGCGTCATTCGCTCCGCGATCAAACGCTGGGCGCGCGTGAGCTCTTGGATCCTCGGGACCGCTTGGATCTTGGGGGTGGCAGCAACGCCCAATGCGGCAGGTGCGGCGGCGGGCGGCTCGGGGGTCTGAGTCGGCGCGCTCGCCAGCGCAGCTTCGACATCGGCGCGGACGATCCGCCCTCCAGGTCCGCTGCCGGTCACGGTGAGCAGGTCGATCCCTGCCTCCAGGGCCAGACGCCGCGCCACCGGCGAAGCGACCGGACGGGGCGGACCGGCGGCTCCGCCCGCATCGGGCGCCAGCGTCCCGGGCGAGTCAGCCGGCCGCAAGCTGGCGATCGGCGCGCCCACGGCGACGCTCGCACCGACCGCGACCAGGGGCCGGATCACCCCGGCGGCTTCCGTGGCGTAGGCCATCGTCGCCTTGTCGGTCTCGATCTCGACGATCTCTTGGTCGGCGGCGACCTCCTCGCCGTCCTTCACCAGCCAGCTGATGATCGTGCCCTCCGTCATCGAGTCCGAGAGCCGCGGCATGCGGATCTCGGTCGCCGCGGCAGTGGCGCTCATAGCTCGCGCATCCGCAGGATCTGCTCGACGATCCGCTCCACGCTGGGGATCCAGGCTTCCTCGAGGTTGCGGGCGTAGGGGATCGGTGTGGCGTCGGCGCCAATCAACAGCGGAGGCCCGTCCAGGTAGTCGAACTGCTCGGCGATCACCTGGGCGGCGATGGACGCTCCCCAGCTGCCGAAATTCGGGCATTCCTGCACACAGACCAGCCGGCCCGTGCGAGCGACGCTCTCGCCGACGGTGGCCGCATCGAACGGCATCAGGGTTCGCAGGTCGATGACCTCTAACTCGATGCCCTCGCCGGTCACGCGCTCGGCGGCGTCGAGCACGCGCTGACGCATCATCTGGGTGACGAGCACCGTCGCGTGTTGTCCGTGACGAGCGATCTGCGCCGAGCCGATCTCGACCGTCGCCGCGCGGTCGACCGGACCCGTTACGGTGAGCAGGCTCTTGTGCTCGAAGAACAACACCGGATCCGGGTCACGGATGGCCGCCCGCAGCAGGGAATACGCATCCGCCGGTGTGGCGGGCGCGCAGATCTTCAGCCCGGGAACGTTGAGGAACCAGTTCTCGATCGATTGCGAATGCTGGGCTCCGAAACCGCCCCCCGCTCCGTTCGTCAACCTGATCGTTACCGGGACGCTGTATTGGCCCGCGGTCATGTACCGGTACTTGGCCAGCTCGTTCGCGATCTGATCGAAGCAGACCCCGGCGAAGTCCGCGAACATCAGCTCGGCCACGGGGCGTAGGCCGCTCACCGCGGCGCCTATCGCCGTGCCGATGATCGCCTGCTCAGAGATCGGCGTGTCGAGCACCCGGTCGGCCCCGAAGCGCTCGAACAGCCCGTCGGTGGCCTTGAAGACACCGCCGGCGGCTCCGACGTCCTCGCCGATAACGAAGACCGTCTGATCCGCCTCGAGCTCGTCCGCCAGCGCCATCGTGATGGCCTGGCGGAAGCTGGTCTCGCTCATGCGTAGACGTCCGTGAATCGGCTGTCGAGGTCCGGCTCGGGCCAGCCCTTGGCGCGCTCGAGCGCCTCCGCGACCGCGGTCTCAGCTCCCGTGGCGACACGGTCACAGTCCTCCGCGGTCACCCCGACGTCGCCCAGCTGTTCGCGTAGTCGTTTGATCGGGTCGCGCTGCTGCCATCTCTCAAGCTCACCGGGGGGCCTGTACTTGGCTGGGTCGCTGCGCGAATGGCCGGACCACCGATAGGTGAGAGCCTCGATCAGCGTCGGCCCCTCGCCGGCCCGCGCGCGATCGCCCGCCTCGACCGTCGCGCGACGAACGGCGATGACGTCGTTTCCGTCGACGCGCTCGGCGGCCATCGCGTAGCTGGTGGCCCGATCGACCAGCTGCTCGATGGGAGTGGTGCTGGCAATCGGCGAATACTCACCGTAGAGGTTGTTCTCGCACACGAACACCGCCGGCAGCTTCCATACCGCGGCCAGGTTCAGCGCCTCGTGAAAGGCACCGATATTGGTCGACCCGTCGCCGAAGAAGCACGCGCTGATGCTGTCTTGATGGAGGTAGCGCGCAGCGAAGGCGGCACCCACGGTGATCGGCAGGTGAGCGCCGACGATCGCGAACGACCCGAGCAGACCGACGCTGCGGTCGGTCAGGTGCATCGAGCCTCCTTTGCCGCCGCAAAGGCCGCCGGCCCGCCCGAGGATCTCGCCGAACGACCGGTCAAGTGGGGCGCCCATGGCCAGCGTCGTGCCGTGACCCCGATAGGTGCAGGTGGCCGTGTCTCCCTCGCGCATCGCGCTACAGACCCCGACCGAGACCGCCTCCTGGCCGATACACAGGTGGGTGCTGCCGCGCACCAGACCCTGTTCGAACAGTCGCTGCAAGGTTTGCTCGAAGAACCGGATCTCGTGCATCTGGCGCAGGAGATCGAGCCGCTGTTCGGTGCTCAGCTCGAGTTCGGAGGCATCGGTGGTCATCCCTCCCTCCGTGCCGCCGGCGGTTGAAACAGTTCCATCGGAATCCCGTCAGGGTCTCGCAGGTACAGGGCGTATCCGCCGGTGTTGATCCCGGTGTCGACTTCGACCGGGGGGCTGAAGAAGTCCACTCCAGCGTCGCGAAGACGCTCGTACGTGGCGGCCAGATCGTCGACGACGAAGCAAAGGTGGGCGACGCCCACGTTGCGCGGCTCGGTCTCGGCGCGGCCGGGAGCCGGGGCGAGATACTCGAACAGCTCGATCACGTGCGAGGAGTCCGGAGCACGCAGGTGTGCCATGCGAACGTGGGCGTCCGGGTAACCGACGATCGCCGCCAGATAGCCACCCTGCTTGCTCTGCGTTGCCACGACCTCACAGCCGAGCAGATCGCGATAGAAGGTCAGCGAGCGATCGAGGTCTGAGACGGTGTACCCGGTGTGATGCAGTCGCGACACCTCGCTGGAGTCGGAGCGCACCTCGGGTTGCTCAGGGTTGGAATCAGTCACTTGTCACCGCCTCTGGCGTGTCGTCGGGGATGGCTCCGGCACCGGCGCGTGCGGCGCTGCGCACGGCTTCGATCAGCCACTGCTTGCGCTGCCGGAAACGGCCCAGCGGCGCTGAGACGCTGTAGGCGCCAATGACCGCGTCGCCGATGGCGATCGGAGCGGCTACGCAGGCCACGTCTGGAGCGAACTCCTCGTCGTCGATCGCGTACCCCCGCGCTCGGATCTGCTCGAGCTCGTGCTCGAGCTCGTCCCGGTCGACGATCGTACGGGCCGTGAATGGCTCGAGCGGGTGGCTCGACAGGTACGCGTTCACCGTGGCTTCGGGCGCGAGCGCAAGCAGGAGTTTCCCGGATGCGCGCGCGTGGGCTGCACCCTGGAGGCCTGTGTGGACGGCCGAGACGCGGACCGCCTGACTGCCCTCGAGGCTGGCCAGCGCAACCACCTCACCATGACGCCAGGCGCAAAGGTGGGCCGTCTCCGCAGTCATGTCGGCCAGATGGCGCAGCGGATCCAGTAGGTATTCCGGGGGCATCATCTGGCGCGCGAACGCGTCCGCCAGGGCGCCGACCTTGGGTCCCAGGTGATAGCGGCGCCGTCCGTCCTTGGACAGGAGTCGTTCGGCGACGAGCGTGCTCAGCAGGTGGTGGGTGGTGGCAAGTGGCAGCCCGAGCGCGTCGGCACACTGCTTGGCGGTCTGGCCGTTAGTCCCCTCGGCCACCAGCAGCAGCAGCCTAGTCGCGCGAGACACCGACTGGATGTGCGTTGGGGCGAGCGATGCGCCGCTATCAACCGAAGCTTTCACGATATGAATCGAAAATCGCGATGCGGATACCGAGTCCAAACGCGATCCTAGCTAACAGAGCCGAGTCCTGTAATACTGCGCGCCCGCCGCGAGGAACACGAATTCAAATAGTGAACGCTGACATGATGGTCAATCTGGCATCCGAGGCCGTCGCCGTGCGGATCGACCCACGTCACGGCGGCGAGGTGGTCGATCTGATCGACCTCCGTTCCGGGCGCCAGCTGCTCGGTCGTCCTCCGTTTGCCTCCGATCAACCGCGCTCCGGAGAACTCGACGAGATCACGTGGACCCGCGCGTATCGAGGTGGGTGGCAACTTCTGGTCCCGAACGCCGGAAACCCCTGCGTGGTCGACGGGCACCCCCATGGCTTCCACGGTCGCGCGTCGACCGACACATGGGAGATCACCGAGCGCGCTGAGAGCGCGGCAACGCTCGTCTGGGAAGGACACGACCTTCAGGTCAAACGCGCGTTTTCGCTTGCCGGCGACGCGGTCACCGTCCGGTCCACGATCAGCGCACGGGCGATCACGGAATTCGTATGGGTGGAACACATTGCGCTGGGGCTGGAATTGCTGGATCCAGCGGTGGAGATCAAGCTGCCGGGCGGGCGGGCCTACGAGCTCAGCGAGCAGACCGGGCCGACTGGCCCGCCGGCCGATGCGGTCGCATGGCCGGACGTACGACTGCTCGACGGAACACTCGAGCAGGCCGATCGGGCCATCCTCACCGCTCCGCGGAGCCGCCTTCTGGCGGTGACGGATTTACCCGAGGGCAAGCTTGAAGTCTGGAACCGCGACCGGGGACAGGGCGTCGAGGTTTCCTGGGACGTGAGCTGGCTGCCTCACATGTGGATGTGGCACGAAGTTCGGACCAGCGACGGGCCGTGGCGCCAGCTGGGGGAAATGCTGGTCGTCGAGCCGGCATGCGTGCCGCACACGCTCGGGCTCGACACGGCGCGCCGATCCGGCCATGCTCACCGGCTCGAGGCGGGCGAGGAGCACAGCACCGAGATCGTCATACGGCCCCGGCTGGAAGGCCCTCACGCCATCGCCGTCCGGTAGGTGCTCCTCGCCCACGTGACCGTGACCACGGTCAGGGTCACCAGAACGAGGAAGGCGCTGATCACCGTCCAGTTCATCAGCATCCCCGCCGACAGCGCGCCAGCCCCCACCGCGTAGTACAACGGGTTGAGGTGGGCGAGCACACGCGTCCAGGCGGGCGCGAGTGACATCGGCAGCAGCACGCCGGAGAGCAGGGTGAGCGCCAGTTGGAGCCCGGTAACGACCGCGGCGAGGCTCCCGATCTGCCGCAGGATCAGGCCGAGAGCACTTGACCACGCTGACACGATCGCGGTCAGCAGCGAGAGCAGGATCAGCAGGACCGCGACGCCACCGGGGTGCGGCCGGTAGCCGAACGGGATCGCGACGGCGATGACGATCAGCGCGGGCACGACGAGCATCACGATGTCGCGCAGCACGGTGCCCATCAGCAACGCGAACCGGCTCGCCGGCGTCACCCGGAGGCGCTCGATCACTCCCGCGTCGAGTTCGAAGATCACAACCCAGCCGGCGCCCATTCCCGCGCCGAACGCGAGGAGGCAGATGGGTGCAATTTTGGCCCCCGTCGCGCTCCCTCAGATCACGCGGGAGCTGACCGGGCTAGACCCGGCCGATGCCGAGTTCGAGCGCCGCTTCCCCGAACAGCTAAGGCTGCTTGCGCGACGATTGGCGCGGTAGCGGCTGGTAACGTCCACCCGAGCCCGAGGGACGCTGCAACGGACGACCTTCCGCCACGCTCGGGCTCGCATCTCGCCACAAGGGCGTCTCCCGTAGAAAGGAGACCCGCATGCGGCACAACCCTCACCACTTCGTCGACGATCCCGCGATCGTCCGACGGCTCATCCGCGAAAACCCTTGGGGCATCCTGGTCAGCGGACCGGACAACCGGCTCGTGGCGTCTCACTACCCCGTTCTGCTGGACGAGGACCCCGAGGAGCTAGCCGTCTTCACACACGTCGGCCGGCCCGATGACGAGATCCATGGCTTTGGAGACCAGGAGATCATGCTCATCGTCCAGGGCGTCCATGGGTACATCTCTCCGAGCTGGTATGCGCCCGGAGCGACGCGAGCGCCGACCTGGAACTTCGCCGTCGCTCACTGCTACGGGATCCCTCAGATCCTCGACCAAGCGATGAATCTCCGCACGCTGGCGCGGTTGGTGGCGCATTTCGAGCGCCGCGTTGACGAGCCGATGATGCTGGACCTCGAGTGGGCCGCGCCGGTCGCGAGAGGCACCGTCGGGATCCGCCTGCCCATCACCCGCTTTCACTGCAAGGTGAAGATGAGCCAGGACAAGGACCCCGAGAGCCAGCGGCGGGTGATCGAGGCGCTTCGCGCTCCCGGGCCATACCACCATCCGCGGCTTGCTGAAGAGATGCAGCAGGCGCTTGGCGACAGCTAGAACCCAAATCTTCCGCGCCCGTCAACCCTCAGCCGCTGCACCACGCTCTGCCGGCCGCAACTCATCTTCGCCACCACGACGAGGATGTAATTACCTCGCCGGTTCGGCGCGGTGAGCGTCTGGGCGTACCGACCCGCGGATAGCGGCCCCAGGTTGACCGACTGCACGATGCCGCCGAACGGCGCCGCGATGAGAATCGTTACCGAGTCGGTGTCGTACCTGAGCCCGAAGAACACCGTGAACGCGTCGCCGCTCCTCACACTGTTGGGCGCAAAGACGCCCGTGAGTGGTGGGGCGAAGCGCGTTGTGAACGTATTGTCACCGCCGTCGGCTACACCATCCGGATTCTGGGCCACGAGCTGGAAGTGGTACGTGGTGCAGGGCGTCAGCCGCCAGATGTCCGCGGAAACTCGTTTTTTCTTCGGGACGTTGCAGTATGGGCTCGGAGGGGTGATGCCGAACGGGCATCTGCCGATGGTGCCCGGGAACGTCTGTGAGCCGTACGCGGTCGTCGTCCCGTACTCGAAGAAGTACTTGGTGACGTCGCCGTTCCGGACATTCGGCCCCGCCACACCGTTCAGCGTCGCACTCGTCTCCCGAACGCGATTGGCGTTTCGAGTGATCGCGATCGGCGGGACGTTTACACAGTAGGGACTCGGAGGTTTGATTCCCTGCGGGCAGACGATCGTCGCGCCACCCGGCGCGGCGGAGAGCCCGCTGACACACGCCGCTAGCAGGACGCCAAGAAGCACCAGCCACTTGAGGTGGGAATACCTCTTCATCTAAGTCCTCCTGATCGGGTCTCCACCCAGCGCACGGGCCGGGGCCAGTAGGTAGTACGGGCGGCGCCCATCATCACTGACATCGTCGTAGGACTAATGGCGGATTGTGTCCAAGCCGGCCGTCCGGCACGATCGCTCGCGTGTTCGGAGGAGGGCATTAGGTGTGCAAGCGATCGTGATGGAGGAATTCGGCCCGCCCGAGGTGCTCGCCCTGCGCGATGTCGCGGACCCGGCGTGCGATCCCGGCGAGGTGCTCATCGACGTCTCGTTCTCTAGCGTGACCTTCGTCGAGACACAGGTTCGATGGGGGCGCGCTCCGAACGTCTCGATGCTTCCGCGGCTGCCCACGATTCCGGGCAACGGGGTCGCAGGAATCGTCGTGGCCGTCGGTCCGCAGGTTGGCCCGGACGTGGTCGGCGCGCGCGTGGTCTCGACGACCGGGGGGAGCGGCGGCTATGCCGAGGTGGTCTCCGTTCCGGCCGACGGGCTCATCCGAGTTCCCAGCGAGGTCGGGTTGGCGGATGCAGCCGCGCTGGTGGCCGACGGCCGGACCGCGGTCGGACTGTTGGACCTGGCGGCGATCGAGCCTGGAACGCCCGTGCTCGTCGAGGCGGCAGCGGGAGGCGTCGGATCGTTGCTGGTACAACTCGCCAAGCGCGCCGGGGCGTTCGTGATCGCAGCTGCCGGAGAGGAGAGCAAGCTTAAGGTTGCCCGGTCGCTCGGTGCGGACGTGGCCGTGAACTACGGCCAAGACCCGTGGACCGATCAGGTTGCCGCGGTCGTGAACGGCGGGCGGGTCGATGTCGTCTTCGATGGCGTCGGCGGCTCGATCGGCCGCGATGCCCTTGAGCTGCTGGGGCCCGGCGGGCGCCTGTGCACGTTCGGAATGGCGTCCGGGAGCTTTACGGCGGTCAGCGAGCAGGAGCTCACGGACCGCGGCGTCGTGCAGTTACGCGGGACGCGCGTCAGCCCGAGCGAGATGAATTCACTGACGGCCCGAGTGTTGGCGGGCGCCGCCACGGGGTCGCTTCGTCCCGTGATCGGACAGCAGGTTCCGTTGGCGCGCGCCGCTCAGGCGCACCGAGCGATCGAGGATCGCGCGACTATCGGCAAGACGCTGTTGGTGCCGTCATAGCGCCGCGCGGAAGCGTCTTCGGCGTCACGAGCCCATCGACTCGATGAAGCCGGGCCGCGCGTATGCCGGATCGGGGTAGGTGTAGAAGCCGCGGCCGGCCTTGACGCCGAGATCGCCGCGAACGACGTACTGCTTGAGAAACGCGGCGTTGGCACGCAGTTGGGCGTCGCCGAGCTGGCGCGCCCAGTAGTCGGTGATCGTCCACACGGTGTCGAGGCCGACGGCGTCGAGCGCGCCAAGCGGGCCGACGCGGGCCTTCGTGATGTGCATCCACGACCGATCTATGTCCTCGATCGACGCAACGCCCTGCTGGGCGAGTGTGATGGCGGCGCTGTTGAGGGCGCTGTACATCGAATTGAAGACGTACCCGTTGTGCTCTCGGTGCAGCTCCACCGGAAGCTGACCGATGCTCCGGGCAAACGCGAGCACGAGTTGCGTGACCTCCGGCGCGGTGCCGGGGTGCGGCATCACGTCCGCGAGGTTGTTGATCCAAACCGGTAGGTGGAAGTGCAGCGCCAGTAACCGGTCGGCACGCCCCGACGCTTCCGCGAACTGGGACGGCACCAGCGTTGATGTGTTCGTCATGAATATCGTTCGCGGCGGGCAGGCGGCATTGCACGCGGCGAGCACGCGCCCCTTCAGGTCGGGATCCTCGGGCACCGCCTCGCTCAACAGATCGGCGTCCCGCGCCGCGGTGGCTAGGTCCGCCGTCAGCGCGATCCGCGCCTGCGCGGATTCCCGGACCTCGGAGGTGATCGCGCCGCCGGCTTCGAGCCCCCGCGCATAGGTTTCGATACGCCCCCGCGAAGCTTCCAGCGCCGCCGGATCGACGTCGTAGAGCACGACGTCGTAACCATGGCCCGCGCACTGAAATCCGATCCGCTGACCCATCGTCCCGGCCCCGACGATGGCGACGCGGCGCACGTCCTCGATCTCCATCGACCGGAGTATCCCAATCCGAACCTCGGCTACGGCGAGGTCGGCGCTTGCGGCGGTTCGGGCAGCGTCCGGGGTAGACCAAATCGTTCAAATACGCTTCGGTCAGAGAACCACGTAATCGCCGAGATCTCGGCTCCCGCAAGCGTTAGCACGAAGAGGGCATAGCCGCGCGCAAGGTCGGTTCCGGGCACCGTGGCGTAGCACCCGAACGCGGGCTGGCCGTTGGCGCGCGTCGGTACCACCAGCAGTGGCGTGCCGCGCCGCTCCTCGGCGCCACGCAGGAAGGCGCCGATCGCATCGGGGCCCTGGTAGGCGTGCGGGAGCGGTGGCATCGTCAGCCAAGCGTCGTCGGTCAGCAGCGCAACCATCCCGTCGACGTCTCCGTTCTCGACGCTGTCGGCGAAGCGGCCGACGAGCTCGCGTTCGAGCTTGGAGTCGGGGAGCGGCGCCCGCTCGCGCCCGGTCGCCGGCAAGCGGGACTCGAACGCCTCACGAGCGCGCCGCAGCAGGTTGTTGACCGCCGCGTCCGTCGTGCCCAGGAGATCGGCGGCCTCGGCTGCGCGGTAGCCCAACACGTCGCGCAGCACCAGGACGGCCCGCTGCTGAGGCGGGAGATGCTGGAGCCCGGCGACGAACGCCAGCGCGACGGCCTCCCTGGTCTCATACCGCGCCTCTGGCCCCGGAGCGTCGTCGGCGATCCCGTCGAGCAGTGTGTCGGGGTAGGGGTCGAGCCACAGCGGCTCGTTGAAGCGTGTCGGGTCGGGCAGTCGAGTCATCCACTCCTCTTCCTGCCGGCGCCGGCTCGCGCGCAACGCGTCGAGCGACCGGTTCGTCGCGATTCGGTAGAGCCACGTCCGGACAGACGCACGCTCCTCGAACTGCTCGAGCCCCCGCCATGCCGCGAGCAGCGTCTCCTGGAGCAGATCCTCGGCGTCCTGGGTCGAGCCGACAATCCGATAGATGTGCAGCTGGAGTTCACGCCGGTAGCGGTCGGTCAGTTCGCGATAGGCGTCCTCGTCGCCACCACGCGCGCGGGCGAGCAGCGGCTCGGTCACGTCCGCAGCCTGGCTGTGAGTCGGGTTTTCGAGGGCATGTTTAGTAAATGACGTCCGGGGACTCCGAAACTCGCCGCGCAATTCTCGCCGGGCCGCTCGCCTGATGAAACAACAGGCAACAGTCCAAACAAAAGGAGAACCGAGATGGCAAAGATCGTGATCAGCACGAACGTCTCCCTCGACGGTGTGGTTCAGGACCCGGACGGCCAGGAGGGGTACGGGCGCGGCGGCTGGTTCGGCGAGTCTGGCGGCAACGACCTCGAGCAGTGGGCGCAGATCGAGGCGGCCGAGGCGACGCGAACCGACGCACTGCTGCTAGGCCGGCGTAGCGAGGAATGGTTCGCCTCGCGCTGGTCGGCGCGCCCCGGCGACTGGGCGGACCGGCTGAACAACATGTCCAAGTACGTCGTCTCCACGACCCTCGAGGAACCCGTCTGGCAGAACACCACGATCCTGACGGGCGACGCCGTCGCGGAGGTGGCCAAGCTCAAGCGCGAGCTCGACGGCGAAGTCGTCATCTACGCCAGCTATGAGCTCGGGCAGGCGTTGATCGAGCACGACCTGGTCGACGAGTTCCGGCTGTTCGTCTTCCCGGTTCTCGTCGGCGGCGGCAGGCACTTGTTCGGCGAGACGACTGACAAGAAGGCCCTGCGACTGATCGACACCAAGAGGGTCGGTGACGGGCTTGTCTTCCTCACCTACGAGCTCGTCCACTAGCTTAGCTAGCTGACCTACGCTCCGGTGTGATGCCGCGCTTTCTCGTCACTCGAGCGCCGGGCCGCGCGTGGGACGACGCCAAGTCAACTCGCGAGCAGGCCGGCTGGAATCCGCACGCGGCGTTCATGGACCACCTGGCCGACGAACGGTTCGTCGCGTTCGGTGGTCCAGCCGGTGACGAGAACGAAGTCGTCCTAGTCGTGGATGCGCCCGACGAGGCGACCATCAGAGCACGCCTCGAGCTCGACTCGTGGGTCGGCGCCGGCGTGCTGGTAACGGCGAGAGTCGAACCATGGACGATCTGGCTGGGCGGAGACGAGCATCTCGACGTCACACCGCCCGTCCCTCTATACCTCGTCGGATACCGTCCCGGACCGGCCTGGGAGCACGGCAGGCGTCGGCGCGATCAGGCGGGCTGGAACGCGCACGGCGAGTTCATGGACGCGCTCGTGCACGAGGGCGTCGTCATCCTCGGCGGGCCGCTCGACGAGGAGCGAGCGGTGGTGGTCGCGCACCAGCCGGACGAGACCCGTCTGCGGGAGCGGCTCGCCGAGGACCCCTGGCACGACCGCGTTCTCACGATCGAGCGGATCGTGAAGTGGAGTCTCTGGCTCCCGCCAAGACGCCCGGGCGGGGGCGGCGCGACGTGACATGATCTCGCCTTTCCGCTGATCCTGGAAGGAGGTGGATGCGATGAGCGCGATGCGCGAGACGATGGCGACACAGCCCGAGGTGCTCCGGGAGATACTCGACGATCAGCGCGGGCTCGAGGCCGCGGCGCAGCGTCTGGCCGGCCGGCGAGTGTTGGTGGTCGGGACCGGCACGAGCTGGCACGCCGCGAATGAGGGCGCCTGGTGGCTGCGGATGGCGGGCGTCGATGCGTGGGCGGTCACGGGCGCCGACGCCGCCAGCGGCCATCCCGCTCCCGGGGAGGGCGACGCGCTCCTTCTGCTCAGCCACCGGGGAACCAAGCTGTACACATCTGAGGTGCTCGAGCGCGCCCGAGCAGCGGGTGTCCCCACAGTGGTGGTGTCCAGGCGCGGAAACCCGGATGCCGACCTGGAGACGGTGCCGGCCGAGGTGTCTGCGGCGTTCACGGCGAGCAATCTCGGCGCTTTGATGCGGGTTGCGCAGCTCGCTGAACAGCTGGGTGGGTCGCTCGGACCGCTCGACGACGTTCCGGACGCCGTGGCCCGAGAGCTCGCGCAAGGGCCGGCCGGTGTGAAGCCGCCGGCGCGGCTGCTGGAGTTCGCCGGGGTGGGGATCAACGCCTGGACGGCCGCGGAGGGCGCCCTGAAGATTCGCGAAACTGCCCTGGTCGCGACCGAAGGACTCGCGTGCGAGTCCATTATCCACGGGCCGGCGGTGGCGCTCGGGGCCGATGACGCACTCGTCTGCCTGGACAGCGGAACGGGATCTGACCGCCTCAAGGAACTCGCCGACATCGCGCGGGCGCAGGGCGCCGTCGTTTACGAGTTCGCGCGTCCCGAGCTTGGCGAGGCCCTCTCGGTGTTCCCGCTCACGGTGATCGTGCAGAAGATCGCCGTCGAAGGTGCCGAGACACTCGGCACCAACCCCGATAGGTTCGGGCGCGACCTGCCCGGTCGAGACGCCGCTTGGAGCGCAATCAAGCTGTGAACTGCCGCTGCTGAGCTACCCACCGATGAGTTCACCTAACGCCCGCCGTCATAACCGGCGTTGACAGTGAACAATCGAGACAGTAGAAGACGCCGTGCGCAAGCTTGTGTTGTCAATGGCGATGTCACTCGATGGACTCGTCGCCCGCCGGGGACGGTTCGGGGCCGGAGGCTGGGGACTGCCACCCGAGGACCCGGCGCTGAAGGAGCGCAAGCTCGGGTGGATGCGCGACGTTGACCTGCTCCTGATGGGCCGGAACACGTATGAGGAGATGGCCGGGTTTTGGCCGATCTCGGACGACCCCTACGCGGCACCGATGAACGAGATCCCCAAGATCGTTTCTTCCCGCACGCTCGAGCGTGCCGAGTGGGCGGAGTCGCGGATCGCGCGCGGCGAACTGGCCGACGAGGTCGCGACGCTCAAACGCGAGACGGGCAAGGACATGCTGGCTTGGGGCGGCGCGGCGTTCGCCCAGTCGCTGAGCCGACTCGTGCTCGTCGACGAGTACCGCCTCATCCTCCAGCCCGTCGCGCTGGGAGACGGGCTCCCGTTGTTCAAGGATCTCGGTGCGCCGCTGCGCCTCGAGCTGATCGACGCCCAGACTTACCCCTCGGGCGCGGCGTTGCGCATCTACCGCCCGGCGCCCGCGCCACCGTGAGCCCATCGGCCCACGCGGTGGCCGACGGGCACGAAAACTTTCTTTCCGGATGGATGGAATAGGGCGGTGGCCGACTGCGTCTTATCGGAGTGTTGGCGCCCAATGGGGCCAGGAGAAGAAACCAGAGCAGTTCTCCTGCCACCGAGTGCTGACACCCTCTCACTCTTCCGATAAGGAGCACTCCATGTCTCAGACGCATGCCACGGAGGCTGCGCCCACGCAGTCGCGCGCCTCCAAGCGCGGCCGCGGGAGCCGTCTCGCCAGGTGGGCCGGCATCGCGATGACCAGCGCCGTCGCGGTTGCCGGTCTCGGCGCGGTGGCAGCACCTGCCCTCGCCGACGGCCAGGCTCAGCCCACCGCTTACCAGTTCAAGACACTCGATAACGTCAACGACCCCACCTTCAACCAGCTACTCGGTATCAATGATTCGGACGTCATCGCCGGTTACTTCGGGTCAGGCGCCGCAGGTCACGCGAACAAGGGATACCTGCTGTTCGCGCCCTACGGCCAGCGGGGCTACCTCAACGAGAATTTCCCTGGTTCGGTACAGACCCAGGTGACCGGTCTCAACAATGAAGGTGTGACCGTCGGCTTCTGGTCGAGCATGAACAACGTAAGTCTGGTGGACGACAACCACGGGTTCGTCGAGTACCGCGGGCACTTCCGCAACGCGGATTACCCGACCGCCTCGCCGGCCAGCCCACCCGTCGATCAGCTGCTCGGAGTCAACGACGATGGCGTGGCGGTTGGTTTCTACACCGATGCGAACGCCATCAACCACGGTTACGAGTACAACATCCGCACCGAACGCTTCACCCGGGTGCTCGACCCGAACTCACCGACCGCGAGCCTGACCGCGGCGGCCGTCAACGATCGCGGCGACGTGGCCGGCTTCTACACCAACCCCGCCACCGGGATCACCGACGGGTTCTTCCTGTCTCGACGGGGCCAGTTCACCGATCTGGCGGTTCCGAACGCGACGTCCACGACGGCGCTGGGCGTGAACAACCTCGGCGAGATCGTCGGCGTCTACATGGATGCGGCCGGCAACAATCACGGCTTCACCTGGACCCGCCGGAATGGCTTCCAGTCGATCGATGAACCCCAGGGGCAGGGGATGACCACGATCAACGGCGTCAACGACAAGGGCCAGGTGGTCGGCTTCTACACCGACGCTGCCGGCAACGTGGACGGCTTCCTCGCCACGCCGGTTCGCACTCACCACGACTGGTAGGCCGACGTCAACGTCCGCCCCCTCCAAGACCGGGCCGCCCGCATGCGGCCCGGTCTTCGGTCGTTGGTCGACGGGGTCGAGGCTTGCCAGGCTCGCTTGACGCGGTGATGCGACGGAGCGGTGCTCGTCCACAACGAGCCGGATAACAACACCACCGGCGGCACGAGTGACTGGTGCAAGCTCACGCCGGACGCGAGCGGCAGCTACGCCGATGGGACGTGGAGCCAGATCGCGTCTATGCCGGCCGCCTACACCCCGCTGTAGTTCGCGTCGGCGATCCTGCCCGACGGGCGGATGATCGTCGAGGGCGGCGAGTACATCGGCGAGAACGCGGCTTGGTCGAACCAGGGCGCGATCTACAACCCGGTGGCCAACAGCTGGGCTTCCGTTACCCCGCCCCGGGGCTGGACGAACATGGGGGACGCCGCGAGTGACGTCCTGGCCGACGGCACCTTCATGCTCCAGCAGCCGTGTAACACCTGCCTCACCAATCCGGATCTGACCGTCGACGATGCCTTGCTGAACCCGAGGAATCTGACCTGGCGGGTGATCCCGGCGACGGGCAAGACCGATCATGCCAGGTGGCAACACGTTCGTGGTCGGTGCGGGCACAAGCGCGCAGCAACCGCCGACGCCGTGCACCGATGACCAAGCCACGGACACCGCGCTCTACACGTACAAGACCGGCACGTGGACCGCCGGGCCCGAGATCCCGCCCATCGCAAGCCAGGAGTAAGGAAGCACCGACGGGCCGGGGTCGGTCCTGCCAGATGGGGACGTACTGTTCGACGTGAGCGCCTGCCTGTACAACACGCCGACTCACTTCTTCGTCTACGACCCCAGCTCGAACGCGCTGACCGAGATCCCGGACGCGCCGAACGCGCCGAACGCGCCGAACGACACCTCGTACCAGACGCGAATGCTGGCGCTGCCCAACGGGCAGATTCTCTACAACGACGGCTCGGACCAGATGGAGGTCCACACGGCCGGCGGTTCGCCGAACCCGGCGTGGGCGCCTTCGATCGCCTCGTTGAGCAACACCACTCTCGGCCGCGGTGGCACCTACATCCTGTCCGGCAGGCAGCTCGCCGGGCTCGACCCCGGAGCGACATACGGTGACGACGTCCAGGACAACACCAACTTCCCCCTGGTGCGGATCACCAACGACGCGACCGGCGTAGTTACCTACGCCCGTACCCACGGCTGGAGCTCGGTATCGGTAGCCCCGGGCGCGAGCTCGTCGACCGGGTTCACGCTCCCCGACTCGATGCCGAGGGGCAGGAGCACGCTGGTCGTGGTCGCCAACGGAATTGCGTCATCACCGAGAACGGTGACGGTCTCCTGAGGATCATCGCGCGGTCGTTCCGCGCGAACGAAGAGAGTCGCTGACCAGGCCCGCCCCGGCAAAACCGGGGCGGGTCGGCCGGCTTAGCGCGAACCGGCGTCGTCGATCTTCGCGGTGACGCGCTTGGCGTAGCGCCGCGAGGGCACCGGGATCGGACCGCCGTCGCTCGCCGCCGGATAGTCGATCGAACCTTGATCGATCCAGCCGCTGCGCTCGTAGAAGCGGCGCGCTCGGGCGTTCCCGGCCACGACGGCGAGCCATGCCGATTCGTGGCCGTTACCGGCGACGATCTGCTCGGCTCGTCCGAGCAACGCCGCCGCCACGCCCGTCCCGCGATGCGCCTGTGCGACATACACCTGTTCGACCTCATCGTCGACGACCATGACGAACCCGGCGATCGTGCCATCGACGGTCGCGACCGTCGTGTCGGCAACGCGCTGTGAGGCCCGTGACCGAAAGGAGGCCTCGGGCCGGGCGCTCACGAGCTCGTCGGACACGTGCCCGAGGTGGCCATCCAGCCAGCCCCGATGCCAGATACTCGCCACAATCGGAGCATCAGCCCGGCTGGCAGGTCGAATGCCGATCGCTCCTGAAGACGGCACCCAGCGACCTTACCAACGGCCCACTGGGAGAAAGGCAGACATGGCGAAATTTACGGTTGCGCGGCTTGACGAGATCGCCGAGGTCGATGACGGGCGCTTCCCGTTCCGACCGGTGCGTCATCACTTCGGGATCCAAACGTTCGGAATCATCGCGGTGACCGCGCACGCCGACGGCGCCCGAATCATCAACGAGCACGACGAGACCGAGCCGGAGTCAGGCGAGGAGCTCTACGTCGTTATCTCCGGGCATGCGACGTTCGAGGTGGACGGAGAGACCCAGGACGCTCCGGCCGGAACCTTCGTCCACGTACCCGCCGGCATAAAGCGGACCGCGTTCGGCCGAGAAGCCGGCACGACGGTGCTGGCGATCGGCGCCGGACCGCAGGGCACGCCGTACCAGCCGAGCGGGTGGGAGTTGTTCGCGCCTTTGTATCCGCTGTTCGAGGCGGGCAAGTACGAGGAGGGCGCCGACCGGGCCCAGGCGCTCATCGCCGACGACCCGCCGTATGCGACCGTGTACTACAACACCGCCTGCTTCGAGGCTCGCGCCGGGCGGATCGACGCGGCGCTGGCGCACATTCGGCGTGCGGTCGAGCTCGCGCCGTCGCTGGCGGAGCTGGCCCGCACAGACGAGGACCTGGCGGCGCTTCGCGAGCAGGCCGCCTTCGCCGAGATCGTTGGAGGCTGACGCCCGGAGCCTCCTACTGGAAGAAGGTGCCGAGGATCGCGACGATCATGCCGTCGTCGGGAATGTGTTGCTGTCCCTCAAGGATTTGCTCGCCCGCGCGCGGGAGGGCACTGACCAGGGTCGCGATCGCGGCCGCCGCCCAACCCGGGCTGGCTGCACCCCCCATCACGAGTACCGGGAGATCGATTCCGCTCAGCCGCCCCGTGGGCACGTGTCCGCCGTTCGCCAGCCTAAGGTCCTGCGAGAGCGTGTGGGCGACGGCCTGCCGATCCGCCCAGTCGGGGCCGTGCTTGATCGACTCGACGATCGCAGCCGGGGTGCCGGTCATCGCCAGCCACTGCTCGACCGCGTCCTCACGCCGTCCCGCGGCCACGAGTTCATCCAGACGTTCTCCGAGCTCGGGGCCAGGGTGATAGACGCCGGTGTACGGCGGTTCGTACACGGCGAGCCTTCGCATCTCCGCGCCACGCGCCGCCGCCTCGAGCGCCAACGCCCCACCCGAGGAATGGCCATACACGAACGACGGCTGGCCTGCGGCCGCGAGGACCGCTGCCAGGTCCGCTATCTCGCGCTCGATAGAGAGCGGAAGGCCGTTGCCGCTGTCGCCGCGGCCACGGCGGTCGTACTCGTAGACGGTGTAGCTCGGGGCCAGAAGCGCCGACAGCGATTTGCTCGTCGACCGGTCGCAGAAGGCGCCGAGGACGATCACGAGCGGCGGGCCGCTTCCAGACCGATCGAGCGCGATGCGGGTCCCGTCGGCGGACTCGACTGTGTCCATGGTGTCTCCCTCCTGGGTCTAGTGCCCAGGCATCATGGAGCTGACCCCAAACGTCCGGCTGAGCCAGGGCGTCCCGCAGCGGGGTCAGGCAGCAACGCGCATCCAGCAGCACGCGGAGCGCGTCCGCATCTCGGGTGGCGGCAAGTTGCAGGGCGAGCCGGAAGCGCTCTGGCCCGGCGCTCGGCGGTTCGGGTTCGAGCCCGTTGCGCAGGGCGTCCATCTCCCGGATCCGGACCCGGTCTTCGTCTACGTTCTCGAGGTACCAGGGTGTGAGCTCCGCCTCGGTCACCGCGTCCCACACCTCGGCGAACCCACGGGGATCATCGAGGTGCGTTCGTGCGACGTCGCGCAGGCGCTGAACGTGCATCAAGCCAAGCGACATCCCGCGGCCGTTCGTCGGATTCGTGCACGCCCACGCGTCGCCGACCGACACGACCCCCGTCGCCACCGGCTGACCACCCGGGCTGAACCGCCGGTAGCGGTCCGTTACCCCGCCCATCGCGATGAGGTCGGTGATCGGGTCACCATCCAGCCAGTGCTCATGCCGCGGGCATGCCGCGACCAGCGTCGACCAGAGGTTGGGATCGCGCAGGCGCTTGAGTGGGGCGTCGCCGGCAGCGATGGCCACCACGATCGACCACGTGTTGTTGTCACTCGGAATAGTGAGCAACGAGAAGGTCCCAACCGGAGTGATGGGTGGAGCGCGGAACTCCGGCATCTGACCGTCCCGACCACGAAAGTAGCGCGTGTAGTAGACGAAGCCTGAATCCTCGACCTCCTCATGAATCGGTCGTGCACCCGCTTGCGTGAGCCAGCGGGGCAGCTGGGACCGCCGGCCCATCGCATCGACGACCAGGTCGACGCACAGCTCCTGCCCCGAATCGGTTCGCACACCGGTCACGTGCGGAATGCCGTCGTACGCGCGGACCACCAGCTCTGTGACGGCGACCCCGCGTTGCACCTCCAAGCCCGGTTGGGCCTCCGCGATACGAGCCATTGCCTGCTCGAGCACTGCTCGGCGAGCGGTGATCGTCTGAAAGCGCTCATCCCCATCGCGCCGCGTCGGATCCGGGAGAAGGGGTAGCAGTTCGCGCAGCGGATCGAACCTCAATCCGCCGGCGGCCTCTAGCGCCGGTAGAACATCGGGCAGGATCTCCGCGAGCACCATGCGACCCCGCGGCTGCAGAAAGTGCGGGAGGCCGAATTGAGCGACGCCATCGCGCAGCCAGTGCTCGCAGGCGTCCTGCACCGACCCGGGCGCCGGCTCGGGATCGCGCTCCAACACCGTGACTTCATGGCCGTCCCGTCGCAACGCCGTCCCCACGGCCAAACCGCATATCCCTGCACCCAGTACAACGATCCTCGACATCGACTCTTACCTCTCGTGCGTTCTGTTTTCGTGTTGCCGGTCAGTACGACCAGAGGTCCTTTTTGGTTCTGGTTCCGGAGCGGTTTGGCGATCGCCGCCTTCACGGCAAACCGCGACAATGAGCGGGTGGAGCGTCTGCCAACCGCAGCCATTGGGGCGACCGGATTCATCGTGGGGTTCGCGGTCGCCGTGATCTCCGGATCCCGGGCCCTCGGTGGCGTCGTGCTCGGGCTCTGCGGCGTCGTCTGCATCGCGATCTGGCTGAGGCGCGATGGGCGTCAAGTCGCGACGGCGCTCACGACCGCGGCCGTGCTCGCCTTCGCGCTGTCGCATCTGCTCGGGCTCGTGATCGGAGCCTGGCCGGCCGTGCTGCTCACCACGGCCGCAATGGCGGGCCTGTGCTGGCGGGTGTCCGACTCCCGTGCCGCCGCCAGAATCCGATTCAGATCAGGAGGCTAGGCGGCGCTGCTCCAGCGCTCGATCTTGCGGTCGAGCACCGGCAGCGGAAGTGAACCGCTGTCGAGCACGGTGTCGTGGAACTCAGTGAGGGTGAAGCTCGCCGCTAGCCGGCCGCGCGCCTCATCACGCAGTCGCAGAATCTCCCGCTTGCCGATCAGATACGACAGCGCCTGGCCGGGCATGACGATGTAGCGGTCGATCTCGTTGGCCAAGAACGCTTCGGGCGCGGGCACGTGTGCGACGAAGTAGTCCAGCGCTTCCTGGCGGCTCCAGCCCCGCGCGTGGAGCCCGGTGTCGACGACAAGCCGAGCCGCGCGCATCAGCGACGTCGACACGGCACCGAGGACGCTCTCGGTATCGCTGTAGAGGCCGACCTCCTCGGCCAGCTGCTCGGCATAAAGGGCCCAACCCTCCGCGAACGCCGACAGCGCCCGCTGACGCTGCATCACGGGAAGGTCGTCGAGCATCTGCAGCCGCGACAGCTGCAGATGGTGGCCCGGCACCGCCTCGTGGAACGCCACCCCTTCGAGGTCCCAGCCCGTCCCTGCCGTCGGTCGCTCCAGGTTGAACCAGAAGGTGCCCGGTCGACCGCCGTCCAACCTGGGCGGCGTGTAGTGCGGCGCCATCCCGCTCGAGGCCACGACCGACGGCATGGCCGACACCTCGCAGGGCGGCGGCAACGGCTGGGAAAAGTACTCATCGGCCTGCGCCTCGGCGCGACGGATGGCGGCTGTGGCCGCCACCATCGCGTCGGCGGGAGCGCGAAGCCCCGACGACGCGCGCGACGCCGCGAAGATCTCGGGTAGAGACGTGAACCCCAGATGGCCGCCGAGCTCGAAGGCTCGCTCCTCGAGCGCCGCGACCTCGTCGATTCCGATCCGGTGGATCTCGTCAGGGGCGAGCGGCAACGTCGTATACGACCAGACGCACTTGGCGTAGTCGGCCTCGCCACCCGGCAGGTGGGCGAGTCCCGGTTCGTCGGCTGAGCGCGCCCGGAGCAGCAACTCGCGCAGGAGCTCGACCCAGCGGGCCAGCGCCGGCTTCACGACGCCCGCGGCTATCCGATCCCGCTCCTCGCGCCAGGCCGCCTCTCCAACCCAGCCCGCCGGCGGCCGGGGCGTGGCGAGGGCCTCGGGAACCTCGGTCCCCAACAGCCCCTCCGCCCACTCGATCGCCTGCTGCACGAGCGGCGCCACCGGGAGCCGACCCTTGCCGGCGCCGATCCGCAGACGCTCGCTCTGCTGGTCGATCCAGCCACCGCTGGCGTTCAGCCGCTCGAGATAGGCGTCGGCCGCGTCCGGATCGCCGATCACGGTTCGCGCCGCCACGGCAAATAACACGGCCGGCCCGCCGAACGGCATGGCGGTCACGGTGTGCTCGATCAGACGGGCATCGAGCTCCCGCTGCTCCACGCCCACGTTCTCGACCAGGCAGCCCAGCGTGATCCCATCGGCCTCGGAGAGTTGCGCCTGATCCGTCCGGTACGCATCGGCCAGCACCGATTCGAGCTCGTCCTGCCGGGTCGCCTCGCCCGCCTCGCTGTCGTCCGGGACCTGCCCGTCGTAGCCCGGGATCCCGTACATGCTGGCGGCAAACGGATTTCTCGCCAGCCACCGCTCGTGGAAGGAATCGGCGAGCTCACGAACCGAACCACCTGCGCCGTTCTCAGTCTCCATGGCGTGATCCTATGCTCACCGACGAGGAAGTACAGTCGAGCTCGGCATGACGCGGGTTGCCATCATCGGCGGCGGCATCGGTGGGCTGACCGCGGCGCGCGCGCTCTGTCAGCGGGGCATCGAAGTCGCGATCTACGAGTCGGCACCTGAACTTCGGGAGATCGGCGCCGGAGTCGCGCTTGGCCCCAACGCCATGAAGGTGCTCCGATCGCTCGGTCTGGAGGACGATGTCCGCGCCATCGCCGGACGCTGGGAGTGGGCACTCACCCGCAACGGCAAGACGGGCCGGGTGATCTCGAAGACTTCTCGCCAGCAGCAGGCGACCCTGTTCGGCAGCGCGGGCGCCACGGCCCATCGGGCCGACCTCCTCGACGTGCTGTCTCATTCGGTTCGGAGCGAGCTCGTCACGCTCGGAACACGATGCATCGGAGTCGATCCGGACGGGCCGGTCGCGGTGGCGAGATTCGAGGACGGCAGGGAGGTCGAGGCCGATGTCATCATCGGCGCCGACGGGATCCACTCGGCGGCGCGCACCTCGCTGTTCGGCCCGGATGCTCCGCGCTTCACCGGCAAGATCTGCTACCGAAGCGTGGTTGGAGTCGACGCTGTCGCCGGCGGACCGCCCCCGAACGACAACGCCCAGTGGCTCGGGCCGCACGGCACGATTGTGCTGTACCCGGTGCGGCGAGACGAGCTGATCAACGTCGTGTGTCACTACGACGACGAGAGCTACCGGCACGAATCGTGGGTGTCGCGGTGCGAGCGGGCGGAGGTACTCGAGCGCTATGCCGACTGGCACGAGTCGCTGCTGCGCATCTTTTCGGCGGGAGAGGTCTGGTACAAGTGGGCCCTGTACGACAGGGATCCGATCCCGCGGTGGACGCGTGGTCGCGTCGGGGTACTCGGGGATGCCGCGCATCCGATGCTGCCCTACCTGGGGCAGGGTGCGTGTCAGGCGATCGAGGACGGGTGCGTGCTTGCCGCCGCGCTCGCCGCCGAGCCGGCGGATCCGCTCGCCGGGCTCGCCCTGTATGAGCGCTCGCGCCGTCCCCGAGCGAGCCAGGTGGTTCTAGCCTCGCGCGAACGCGGCGTCAGCAACCATCTCGCGTCCCCCTTGGCGGCCCTGCGACGCGACGTCTCGATTGCGGTCCGCCGGCGCTTCGGGCGCGACCCCGACGGTCGCGGAACCGCGTGGATCCCGGAATACGACGCGAGTTCGCCAGAGGTCCTCGCCGCATAGCTCGAGTCAGGCTCGGGCTAGAGCGGTGGGACCTGGTTGTTCACCTGCGTGCCGTGGTACAGGTGGTCGTGGTCCTTGCACGAGGAGGCGGGAAAGAAGAACTGCACGCTGTCGCTTCGGACCCCGTTGTAGCTGGCGAACAGCGTCACGTGGCCGATCGTGCCCACGTTGCATCCCGGGTCGGTGCTGCTCTGCACGCGCACGTTGATCTTCATGATGTTGCCGGGGTAACCCCACATCGACGCGTAGTGCGAGTGATAGACGAGGTGATTCTTCACCGTCATGACGATCAGGCGATCGGGCTGGTTGGGAACACGGAAGACCTGGCAGAGAATCCCGGAGACGGTGTTCGCGTCAAGGTTGATCTGGCCGTGCCCGCGGGCGTAGCTGCCGGTTGGCCCCGAGATCGGCTGGCCCGTATTGAATCCCCACGGTGGGATCCCTTGGACGATCGGGATCTGCGAGCAGTAATCAACTGATTGGCCGCTGGCCGGGCCAGCGAGGCTGATGAGCGTCAGCATTGGCGTCAGCACGCAGACTGCGATACCGACGCGGCGCGCGATGTGGTTTCTCAACATAGGTGAGCGACCCTACCGTACCCGCCAACGCTCCAAAAATCGGTAGAGAGACCGAAGAGCTTCGGGGTCAGAAGATGTTGAAGCAGCCGTAGACGATGAACAGCGGGTTGGCGACGTTGCGTCCGGCGGCGTCCTGCATCGTCGCGTTGCCAACGAACGCCGGCGGCGACTGCGCCTTCCAGCAGCCGTTGTACTGGACGCTTACGTCGTACTCGACCGACTGCAGCTGGTACGGCACCGAGTTCGCCTGGGGGAGGAAGACGTAGACGTAGCAACTCCAGTCCCCGGGGCCTGCCGACTGGGTGCCGGGGCGGTTGCACTGAGGTCGAATGTAAAGGCGGGCATTCGGCGGCACGCGCCGGCCGATCAGTTGCTGCTGGAGCAGGGTGACGTTGTTGAAGACGCGGCCGATCGTGGTCGAGACCCGAGAGGCGCTCGCACCGGTGGGCCCGAGGCTGCACCCGAAGGCGAGTGCGGCTATCACGACGGCGCTGACCGCCACAACCTTGAGTGGAGCCGTCCAACTCGACCCCTGCCCGCTGACCCCGGTAAGGAAGTCTCGCCGGCGCATGATCCGCCAGCTGGCGGTCAGACAGGCGGCGATCCAGACGACCGAGACGAGACTCCCGACTAGTAGCTGACCGAAGTACGGATTGGCGGTGAACAGACCGTGCCAGGCGTCGAAGGCCGAGCCGATCAGGAGCTCGTGGACGATCACGCCCTTGCCGATCAGGTCGAGCAACTGGGTGACCAGCGCGACCAGCAGGGGGCCGAGGACGCCGAGGATGCCGTTGCGCGTGGCGACCGAGAACAGTACGGCGAGGCTCGTGTAGGCGAGCACGGGAAGGAGGCAGATCAGCCAGCTCACGACCGTCAGCCCCAGCATCCGGCCGGGAGAGGCGAGCACCCCGCTCAGGTTTACGAGCGCGTGCGCCCCGGCGAAGACCGCGCCAGCGATCAGGCTGGCGGCGGCCAGGATCACGGTGAGTCCGGTCACGAGTGTGCCGACGGCCAGCAGCTTGCCGGCAAACACATCCTCGCGCGTGCACGAACGCGTGAGGATCGTCTTCCACGTGCCGTGCCGATCTTCGGAGGAGAACAAGTCGCCAGCGAGCACGCCGGCGATGATCGGAAAGCCCCAGGAGCCCGCGAAGCCCAGGATCACAAGGGAGATGGCAAACCCGGACGAGTGGACCCAAAAGCCGAACAGAGCGTCGGACGGAGTGCCGCTCTGCACATTGAGGACCGCGGCAAACGCCACCGGCCCGAGCGCGCAAACGAGCAGCAGGATCCGCGTAGGGAGCTGGGCCATCAGCTTGGAGAGCTCGGTCTCGTAGGCGTCGCGGACCCCTCCGCTGACGCTGGGCCCGGCGCGGGCAGCCGGCGCGGCGGGAGCCAGCGCGCTCACGCGCCCGCCAGGATCGTGTCCGCCAGCTGCTGCGGCTCGAGGGCGTCGAGCGCAGCTCCGTCGTGCTCGGTGGTGAGCGCAAAGAACATGCTCTCGAGCGGGCTCACGACCAGCTCGAGGCGGCGGATCAGAACGTGACGGTCGGCGAGCCCGGCTACCAGCTCGTCCATCTCCTCCGCGCGAGCCGCGACGACAAGGCCTCCACGGACGCCACGCTGGACTCGGATCGCGCGAACGCGGGCGGCCAGCTCGAGCGCTTGCGCGTCGTCACTGGTGAACAGCGCGTAGGCCGAGTCGGGCGCCTGCGCCTCGAGCTCGGTGGCGGTGCCATCCCAGACGACGCGACCGTGGCGCAGCACGGTGTAGGAGTCGCAGACCTTCTCGAGCTCGCCGATCTGGTGGCTCGAGAGCAGCACGGCCACCCCCTCGGCGCACAGTTCGCGCACGAGCTGCGCCACGGCGCGCGCGCCGGCCGGATCGAGCCCGCTGGTCGGCTCGTCGAGGAGAAGCAGGCGCGGGCGGCGGAGCAGCGCCGCGGCCAGGCCCAGCCGCTGACGCATCCCGGTGGAGTAGCCGCTGACCCGATCGTCGCCCCGCCTGTTCAGATCGACTCGCCCGAGCGCGTCGTCGATCTCACCCATGCCCGCTCGCCCGTCGAGCTTGGCCAGCAGCTTCAGATTGGACCGTCCGGAGAGATACGGGTAGAAGCACGGATCCTCGACGAACCCCCCAACGGCATCGAGTACGTCGCCGCCGAGGTGATCGAGCCGGTTACCTAGGAGCTCGACGGTGCCAGCGTCGGGGCGGACCAAGCCGAACAGCATCCGCAATAGCGTCGTCTTGCCGGCGCCATTCGAGCCTAGCAGCCCGCGCACCGCGCCGGTCTCGATGACGAGGTCGACTCCGTCGACAGCCGTTGTCGCGCCGAAACGCTTGACCAGCCCTCTCGCCCGGACGGCGTCCACGGCGCGAATATACATAGCGACTATGGGCCTGTGAACGCCGATGACGGGGCCGCGCGGCCGGACGATGCACAACCACAAAATGGATACAGGTCAGTAACACCACGCGCCCAGGACCCGGTGATAGGGTGCCAGCGGCGCTTCGGTCACAGCGCCACCGCCCGAAAGCGGGCGTTCGAGCACATCCCGTCGCGGGGAGGAATACGGTGAGGAATCTCGTGTCGAAACGGACGCGTGGGCGTCGACGTGGTCGGGTGGCGATCGTCGCGGCGCTTACGTCGTGCGTCGTGGTGGTGGGTGTCGCCTCCGCATTCGCCGGTGGCTTCAACCCGTTCGGCGACCAACAGGTCAGCCAGACCTACGCCAACGGCATCCTGCTGCCCACGAACCAGTGGATCTCCCCGCTAGGGAAGCGCATCCTCGACAACGATGGCACGGGTGGGACAGGACAGTTGGGCGCGCGGCTCGTGTCGAGCACGATCAGCCCGGACGGCCAATACCTCGCGGCGCTCGGCTGGAACAACTTCCAGGGCTACCTGACGATCGTCGACCTGAAGACCGGGACGATCGTGCAGCAGACCGCGCTCACCGGGGACACGGCCGGGGACGACCCGACGGTCGCCGCCGATGGGCCGCTGTTCACGCCGGGCCCGTCCCTAGACACCGAAACCCTCTGGGTCCCGCAGTCGGAGTTTCTGCAGAAGTACAGCTTCAACGACAGCACTGGGACCGCGACCCCGGAGGCGTCGATCTTTCTGTGCGGCACCCCAAACGAACCTCCCAGCTATGCATACTGCAGCGGCTACGACGACGCCGGAGAGTCCGGCGAGAACACCAGCGACGCGTCGAAGGTCGCCAACGGGGCCGAGCTTCCGTCCGGGATGGCGCTGTCGCCGGACGGGTCGAAGCTGTACGTGGCGCTCAACGGCGCCAACAAGCTTGGCGTGATCGACACCACCACCGATGCCGTGCTCGGCGAGATCCCGGTCGGCAACGCGCCGCGGCAGGTCGTGCTCAACGGAAACGTCGCATACGTGTCGAACGAGGGCGGGCGGCCGGCCAAGTTGTCGAGTGACAAGTGCACGAACCTGTCCGACGGGACGCCGATCGTGTCCAACTGCTCCACCGGCGGGGCGGTCACGGGGACGGTGTCGGTCGTCAGCCTCAACTCCGGCCTGGGCACCAACCAGGGCCAGGAGATTCACGAGATCCCCGTGGGCCTCGAACCCACGGCGCTCTACCAGGACCGCCACGCGCTGTTCGTCGCCAACTCCAACGACGACAGCATGTCGGTGATCGACGAGGGGACGAACACCGTGACGCAAACGGTGCGGACCAACCCGGTCCCCGGCGCGAGCGTGGGCAGCTACGCCAACGCCATCAACATGTCTGACCCCAACCACGTGCTCGTCAGCATCGGGCGCGACAACGCGATCGCCGTGTACCGCTACGACGGCCTGTACCGGCCGATGCGCTTCGAAGGGCTGCTCCCGACCGACTGGTACCCGGTGCAGGTCCAGCCCGACCCGACACTCGGCGCGGGCGCGATCGTGGTCACCAACGACAAGGGGATCGGCGCCCAGGGCCCTACTGTTGATCCTCCGCCGAACACATCACCATGCACAGGGTACCCTGCCAATGCGAGCTACGGCTGCATCAACAAGGGCATCTACGCCCCGCCACCGTCGTCGGGTCCCTACGCGTGCACAAGCCCAAGCGGCTGCAACGCGTACGGGCGCAACACCTATCAGGACACCGGCAGCGTCACCACGTTCACGATGCCGACGACGGGCTGGCAGATCGGTCACGACACCGAGACCGTCTTCACCGACAACGACTGGAATCAGATCAAGCCGATCAACCAGGGCGACTACGACACCGTGCCGAAGGTCATCCCGGCCCATCTCGGCGGCTCCTCGCCGATCAAGCACATCGTCGTGATCGTGAGGGAGAACCGAACCTACGACCAGGACCTCGGCGACATCACCAGCCTCGACGGCCAGCCTGTTAACGGCGATCCGGCCGACGCGCAGTTCGGCGCACAGGTCACGCCGAACGGCCACGCGCTCGCCGAGCGCTTCGGCGATCTGGACAACTTCTACGACGAGGGCACCCTCTCGGCCGACGGTCACAACTGGATCGTGCAGGCCGAGGCCACCGACTATGTCGAGAAGGAGTTCGGGGCGTTCTACCGCTCGTACCCGTCCCAGGCCGGAGACGCGCTGGCCTACCAGCGCGACGGGTTCCTTTGGAATGCGGCCGAGAAGGCGGGCCTCAGCGTGCAGAACTTCGGCGAGTACATCTACAACCCCTACAGCCTCCCGTCGGACACTCCGACGTGCCCGCCACCCAACGCCCTGCCAAATAGCTCCCCGTCGTCGACTTGGGACTGTTTCTACGAGCAGTCGCAGTACCTCGAGGGCAAACAGTCAACCCCGGCGATCAGCAACCCCTGCCAGTACACGGCGGCTCAGTCAGACATCCCGTCGCTGCAGGCGATCACCGATGTCTGCTTCCCGAACTTCCAGCTGTCGATCCCGGACCAGTACCGGGTCGACCAGTGGCTGCCGGTGTTCCAGCGGCAGGAGAAGAACGGGAACATGCCCCGCCTGACGTTCATGTGGCTGATGACCGACCACACGACGGGCAGCGGCGTGCCGGATCCGGTGGCCCAGGTCGCCGACAACGACCTCGCCGTCGGCCGGGTCGTGGACACGATCAGCCACAGCAAGTTCTGGAAGAGCACGGCGATCTTCATCGTCGAAGACGACACCCAGAACGGCGTCGACCACGTCGACGGCCACCGCGGTCCGGCGTTCGTGGTCAGCCCCTACTCCGCCTCCGGGGTCGAGAACGACTACGACACCCAGCTCAACATGGTCAAGACGATCGAGCAGATCCTCGGCATCCATGCGATGAACCAGGAGGATTGGGCGGCGGAGCCGATGTACAGCGCGTTCACGGACCATCCGAATTTCGCGCCGTACACGGTGCAGCCGAACCAGATCCCGCTCACGCTGGGCGCCCCCGGGTATCCGTCGACGTTCACGTCCTCGGCGGCCGGCTCCAGCCCCGCCGAGCGCAGTGCTTTCAGGCCGCAGGGCGTCGTCCCGGCCAACATGGAGTCGGTCTACAAAGCCTGGGAGGCGTGGAACGCGCAGCAGGGAAGAGAAGGCCACTTCAATGGTCCGGACAAGGTCAACCCGCAGCAGCTAAACCGGCTCGACTGGTACTCGGCGCACGATTGGCGGATCGCGTATCCAGGCGATCAAAAGATCTACCTGCCTGATCAGGTACCCGGTCGGAACCTGCCCGCGGCGTACCTGGGCGGCGACTGACCGGCGGTCGCAACTCTGGCGGCGGGCAGCAAGCCCGCCGCCCGCGGCGGCGAGGAGGGCACTAGCGCCGCGGGAGCTTGAACGCCGCCATCACGCACGGAACCTGGGCGGCATCGGGTGCGGGCGTCGTGAGCGGATCGGGCGGCTCGGGTTGCGCGCGCAGGCCCTGGATCACGATCTCAAGGTAGCGGCGCCAGAGATCCGGCTCGACGTCTCGAGCCGAATCGAGGATCGTCGTCAGCATCAGCAGCAGCATCGGGACGTCCTCGGGCTGGAAGTCCTCGCGTAGGGCGCCGGCGTCCTTGGCGCGCCGGACGATCTGAGCTGCGAGCGGGAACATCCGATCGCGGATCTTCCCCACACGCTCCGCCCCTTCGGGCGTCCCGAGGATGATCTGCCGGAACGCCCGGTCTGAAGCCTGCATCTCCAGGTTGCGTCGGAGGAAGCCGGTCAACCCGCGCCACGGGTCCGGATCGGCCAGGGCCTCCTCCACCAGCGCCACGAGCTCAGCGATTTGCTGCTCGAACAGCTCCTCGATCAGCTGACACTTCTCCGGGAACCGGCGGTAGACGGTGCCGACGCCGACGCCCGCATGGTGGGCGACGTCGTTGAGCGTGACGCCGAGACCCTGCTCGGCGAACAGCTCGCGGGCGGCGTCCATGATCCGCTGGCGGTTGCGCTCGGCGTCCTTGCGGAGGGGGCGATCGGGGGTCTCGGTTTGGGCCATGCCGGAAGGATAGCAAAAGTGGATTGACAGTATCCGCTTTTCTGCTAAGCTGCGACGTAAGCGGATACACCGCATCCACTTGTACTGAATCGGAGCTCGCCATGACCGCCACTCACCCCCACCACACCAGTCCCGCAGCCGTAACCCGCTGCTGCCGCTGCGGGTCGTGACCAACCGCAACCGGGCCGGCTCGTTCTTGACGATCGGGATCGCGGGCTCGGCCGTGTTTGCGGTGTTCCTGTTCCTGACCTACTACCTCCAGCAGAGCCGCGGGTACTCGCCGGTGGCGACCGGTATCGCCTTCCTGCCGATGACCGCCGCGGTGATGATCTCGGCCGCGCTCGCGACGAACAAGCTCCGCGCGCGGTTTGGCCCGCGCCCGCTCGTCGTGAGCGGAATGCTCCTGGGCGCCGGCGGGATGCTCTATCTGACGCGGCTCGGCATCGACTCGAGCTACGCCACGGCGATCCTCCCGGCTCTGATCGCGGTCGGCGCGGGCCTGGGGCTGGCGATGGCCAGCGCGATGAACAGCGCCACCCTGGGTGTGCGTCCCGCGGACGCCGGCGTCGCTTCGGCTACGGTCAGCGCGTCGCAGCAGATCGGCGGCTCGCTGGGCACCGCGCTCCTCTCGACGGTTGCCACCAGCGCGCTGACGAGCTACATCACGGGCGCCCACGCCCACCCCACCCGGCTGCTACTCGCCCATGCCGCGGTCCACGGCTACGTCACCGCGTTCGCGTGGGCGGGCGTGCTGTTCGCGATCGGGGCCGTGATCACCGGAGCTCTGTTCGAGCCCGGCACGAAGGCGCTCGAGATCGAGCCGGCGGCGGCCCCCGCGCTCGCGCACTGACCGGCCCAGTCACCGGCCATGTCCGCTACGACGACACCGGAAACGCCCGCCGGGCGCCGCTCGATCGGGCGTCCAAGGATCGGCCGGCAGCTGATCACGCTGGGACTGCTCGCGGCGCTGGCGGTCGCGCTGCTCGCCTCGGTCCCCGCGCTGCGAGGGGTCCTGCGGGAGATCCGGCACATCAACCCGATCTGGCTAGCGGTTGCGATCGCCCTCGAGCTCGCCTCCGACGTGAGCTTTGTCGTGCTCTTCCGCGGCTTCTTCGACCGGCTGCCCGCCCGGGAGACGCGCGCGCTGGCCTGGACCGAGCAGGGAACGGGGGCGCTGCTGCCCGGCGGCGGGGCCGGCGGGCTGGCGATCGGCGCCTGGCTCGCCCACCTGGCCGGCGCTCCGCTGGAGTGGATCGTCCGCCGTTCGGGTGGCGTGTTCTTCCTGACCAGCGCCGTCAATGGCGCCACCGTCATCGGCGCCGGCCTCGCGCTGCTGCTCGGCGCCGCCGGCCCGCACGATTTTGCCCGCGCCGGGTTGCCGGCACTGCTGGTCGCCCTGGGCGTCGGGTTGGTGGCCGCGCTGCCGCTCGTGGTCCGCGGCCGACCGAACACGCCCCGGTGGATCCGCGGGATCAGCGCCGGGGTCGACGACGCCGAGCAGACCACCTTCCGTCACCCGAGCTGGCGGCTCGCCGGCGCCCTCGGCTACCTCGGCTTCGACATCGCCGTCCTGTGGACGTGTCTGCACGCGTTCGGCGACACGACCAGCGTTCCCGCCCTGGTGCTGGCCTACAACATCGGCTACCTCGCCAACGCCCTGCCGATTCCCGGCGGCATCGGAGTCCTCGACGCGGGACTAACCGGGGCGCTCGTCCTGTACGGCGTGTCTGGAACCCATGCCGTCGCGGCGGTCCTCGTCTACCACGCGATCGCCCTCTGGGTTCCGGGACTCGGTGGCTTTTTTGCCTATCTGCGCCTTCGGCCACGCCTGGTGAGCGATCCGGTGGCGCCGCAGCTCTATGTCAATCACGACTCGGGGGCGAGCGGCCCGTCCTGCGCCGCCCGCCCGCGGGCCGTCGCGATGCGCTCTCGCTCGCGCTCGGTCAGGCTGCCTGCCCGGGAGCGATGAACTGCTCGACCCAGTGGCCGGTGACCTGCCTGGTGGTGGCGTTGATGCGGTTCCAGGCGTTGATCCCGGCGATGGCGAGAACGAGTCCGCCGAGCTGGGGCTCGTCGTAGTGGCGGGCCGCGTCGTCCCAAATCTCGTCCGAAACTGAGTCGGGCCGATCGGCGAGACGGGTGGCCGCCTCGGTCAGCGCCAGCGCGGCACGCTCGGCATCGGTGAAGTACGGCGCCTCCCGCCACGCGACGACGGTGAAGATCCGCTCATCCGGCTCGCCCAGGTTCTTGAGCTCGCGGGCGTGCATGTCGACGCAGACGGCGCAGCCGTTGATCTGGCTCGCGCGCAGCTCGACGAGCTTCAGCGTCGTCTCAGGGACGCCGGTCTCATGAACGGCCCTTCCAAGCCTCTGGAGCGCCGCCATGGCGCCGGGAACCGTCTGTGCGGGGCTTTCGATTCGTGCTTGCATGGTGATCCTCCGAGCGATGTGGCTTATTTTCGGTCCTACCCAGATGACACCGCTCCGGTCTTAGATGTGACGGCATCTGCGAGAGCGATGAGTTACGAGCGGCGCGGCGGTCGTAAGGTACAAGCGTCGAGAGGCGAACCGAAACCCCGGAGGTGGAGAAATGCCCACGATCGGAACGCGCGAGGAATGGCAAACCGCACGCGCCGAGCTGGCCGAACTCGAGGCGCAGTACGCAGAGCTCGGGGAGAAGGTGACGGCGCAGCGGCGCCAGCTTCCCTGGGTCCCAGTCGAGAAGGAGTACGTGTTCGACACCCAGGAGGGCAAGAAGACACTGGACGAGCTGTTCGAGGGGCGCTCGCAGCTGCTCGCCTACAACATCATGTTCGGGCCTGATTACTCGCTCGGCGCATGCCCTGGTTGCACCAGCCTCGGTGACGAGTTCGACGGCCCGCGCGTGCACATGGGCCACAGCGACGTGACGCTGATCTGCTTCTCGCGCGCGCCGATCGATCGGCTCACCGCCTACAAGGAGCGGATGGGTTGGGAATTCCCGTACGTCTCGACTTACAACACTGATTTCCCCTTCGACTTCGGCCTTGCGCTTACTCCTGAGCAGGCGCGGAACGTCCCACCGATCCAGGAGTTGGTCGCGAACCCGCCAGAGTGGCTCGACGAGTGGTCGCACCAGATCGGGGCCAAGCTCGAGGACGGCCTGCGCGAGGCCCCGAGCTTCATCGCCTTCGCGCGCGAGAACGGAACCGTCTACCACACCTACACGGTGCAGGCACCCGACCCGTTCGTCGCGCCTTACCACGCGTTCCTGCTCGCGCGCACGCCGAAGAGCGGACCCGCCGAGCCCCGCACCTGGCGCAAGGACGAGTATCCCGACTGACCGCTCTAGAGGTGGGCTTGCAGCCAGCCCACGATCATGCTCGAGGCCCGCTCGGGATCCTGGAAGATCGGGTTGTGGTTCCAGCCCTCGACCACCTGGAGCTCGATCAGCGGCGACGCCTCGGCTTGTCGCGTCCACGCTCGCTCCCTGACTTCCCGCCCCTCCCGCGGCTCGCCGCACGCCATCAAGAGCGTGGGGATCTCGATGCGCTCGGCGCGACCGAGGGCATCGTGATCCACTATGCCGAGTAGTAGATCGGTCATTTCGTCGGCCCGTGCACGCTGGCGGACCTCGCCATCAACCTCCGCGAATACCTCACGCACATAAGCCTCGAGCGCCGGGGTCGCCTCGGCCTGAATCATTGCTCCCAGGCCTCGCACCGCGGCGTCCCAGTCCGGGAAGCGCGGACTGCTGGCTTCCATCCAGGCGGCCAGCTCGGTTGCACCCGACGTAACCGGCATACCTATCTCGGCCAAGTCCGCGGCACTCAAGAAGCCACCGTCGATCAACACGGCCGCGCTGAGCCCGGCCGGCGCCTTCGCCGCGAGTCCCATCGCGACATAGGCGCCGAGCGAATGGCCGACGATCGCCCGACATCCGCACTCCTGCGCGATGTCGCGAGCCGACTCGACGAGCCGGCCCAGGGTGCACGGATCAAGAGGCGGGGAATCGCCCGATCCAGGAGGATCGACCGCCACGCCGCGCCACGGCAAGGTCGGAGCGAGTGAGTTGAAGTACGCCGCCGAGGCGGTCAGCCCGGGCCAGAGCAGGATGCCCGCCTGTGCGGGATCGCCCCACTCTCGAACCGCCAGTCCGTCGATGACCCGATCGCCCACGACCGCCAACCTACCGCACAATAAGCTCCTCGCGTGGACCGCTGTTTCGTCGTCCCCCACACACACTGGGACCGCGAGTGGTACCTCCCATTCGAGCAGTTCCAGCTCAGGCTCGGGGTCGTTGTCGACGAGGTCCTCGACGTACTCGAGCGGGATCCGCATTTCACCTCGTTCACGCTCGATGGCCAGGCCGTCGTGCTCGAGGATTACCTCGAGGCACGGCCCGAGAACGAGGGGCGGTTGCGCGAGCTGCTCGCCGCGGGGCGCCTCGAGGTCGGACCGAGCTACATCCTCCCCGACGAGCTGCTCGTCGCGGGCGAGTCATTGGTGCGCAACCTGCTGCTCGGACGATTCGTGTGCGAGCGCTTCGGCGCGCGACCGTCACCAGTCGGCTACATGCCCGACAGCTTCGGACATCCGTTGCAGCTGCCGCAGATCCTGGCCGGGTTCGGGATCGACAGCTTCATCTTCTCGCGCGGCCTGGGGGACGAGCTGGACGAGCTCGGAGTCCTGTTCCGATGGCACGCACCGGATGGCAGCGAGGTGCTCGCGATCCAGCAGCTCGCGAGCTACTCGAACTTCGGTCACCTAGGCGATGTGGACGACGCGCAGGCGCGCGTCGAGTCGATACACGAGCGATTCGGAGCGCAGTTGGCGCGCGCCGGCGTGCACGAGCTGCTGCTGTGCGCGGGCGATGACCACGTGCACATCCGACCCGACCTGCCGGCCCTTTGTACCGAGCTCGCGGCCAGGCGCCCCGGAACCGAGTTCGCCATCGCCGGGTACCGCGAGTACGTGGACGCGCTCGAGCCGGCGCGGTTGCCGGTCTGGAATGGCGAGCTGCTTGGCAGCCGCCTTCAGAACATCCTGCGCGGCGTCAACTCGGCGCGGCTGTATCTGAAGCGCGCCAACGAGGCAGCCGAGAGCCGGCTGCTCGCGGTCGAGACCCTCGGCGGGCTTCGCACCCTGCACACCGGCGAGCGCTTTCCGCTCGACGACTTCCGCCTCGCCTGGGGCAGACTCCTGCGCTGCCAGCCACACGATTCGATCTGCGGTTGCTCGTGCGACGAGGTCCACCGCGACATGCTCGTCCGCTACGAGCTGCTCGATCGGACAGTCGCCGCGCTCGGGCATCGCGCGCTCGCGGGATTCCGCACCGAGGCGGCCAGCTCGAGCAGTGGCAAGGTCGGCGTTGTGAACGCGCTCCCGGAGCGCCGGCGCGGCCTGGTCGAGGCGGCGGGAATGGAGCCGGTCCTGGTCGAGCTCGACGGGTTCAGCGCCCGCGCGATCGAGTTGACGCCGGCGCCGGAGACGGCGCTCGGTCCGCCAACCGACGACACCGCGATCGAGAGCGACCGCTTCCGCGTGGAGGTGGCCCACGCTGGCACCCTCACATTGCTCGATAAGCGAACCGGGAAGCGCTTCGAGCATTTGCACCGCCTCGAGGACGAGCTCGACATGGGCGACCTCTACAACTTCTGCCCGGTCGAGGGCGCGTTACCCTGGCGCAGCAGCGGCGCGGCCGTCCGGGTGCTCCGCGTGGGTCCTCCGCTGTGGGAGCTCGAGCTGCGCGTCACTGCCGAGCGGCCGGTTGGTCTGGGCGCCGACCTTCATCCGGACAGTGAAGTGGGGCCACTGGCGGTCACCACGGTGGTGCGGCTGGTTCAAGGACTAGAACGCGTCGAGTTCCGCACCACGGTGGAGAACGCCACCCGAGACCACCGCCTACGCGTCGTATTCGGTGTCGGCGCCCCAGCATCCCCGACCGCCGCGGTCCGCGCCGAGGGTCAGTTCGCGCTCGTGCAGAGGCCGCTCGTGCCACCCCCGCCGCGGAGCGAATGGGTCGAGCCGCCGGATTCGACGCAGCACACGCTCGGCGTGGTTGCGCTCGGGCCAGTTGCGCTCCTCACCAAGGGACTGCCGGAGTACGAGGCGCGCACCTCGGCGGCCGGCCCCGAACTGTGCTTGACGTTGCTCCGAGCGGTCGGCGTCATCTCGCGACCCACCGGCGTCATCGCCACCCGCCCGCTCGGCGCCGGGCCGCAGATCTCGACACCCGATGGGCAGTGCCTCGGGCGCCACGAACTCGAGTACGCGCTGCTTCCGGGCGCCGACGAGCTCGGCGCCCTCGCCCTGCTGCGAGCCTCGCAGGACTACCGGCTCGGGTTCGTCGTCGCCGCCGACGGCGGCGCGCACCTCGATCCACCGTTGTCGGTGGAGGGCGCGGTGGTGTTCTCGTGTCTGAAGGGAGCCGAGGACGGCGACGGTCTGATTCTGCGCTGCTTCAACCCGGGAGACTCCACGGAAAGCGTGCGCATCACGGGCAAACTGACGGTTGCCCGCGTGCGTCTCGACGAGACGCACCCCGGCGCGGCGGGCGAGCCGACGCAGACCGGCACGTCGTTCGAACTCTCCGGCGGGGAGATCGGGACGTTTCGCCTGCTATCTGGAACTTTGTGAGTGTCCGAATTCCTACTAGCGCACGAACTCGAACGATCGTCCAGACTGCGTCTAATGCTTGCCGCGCTGTGTATCTTCCTGTGTCCGCATCCTGGGCAGTACACACGCGTTTGTAGGGGGACAGTGGTGAGCGCACTCCGACGCCGATTTGCCGGCCTGTCGATCCTCGTGGCTCTCGGCACCATGGCGGTGCTGGCGATGCCCATCTCGGCCGCGCAGGCCGACATCATCAACTTGAGTGCGTGCAACCTAGCGCCGCTCAGCCAGCCGTTCGCGCCGTGGCTCGACCCATCGTCGTACGAGCTCGCCCCGGGTGGCGACTTCGAGAGCGACGCTTGGAGCCTTCAGGGCGGCGCGCAGCGAGTGCCGGGGAGCGAGCCGTTCGCGGCCACGCGGACGCTCGGCTCTTGGTCGCTGGCTCTTCCGGCGGGGGCGTCGGCGGAGTCACCGCCGACCTGCGTCGATGCCGCGTATCCGACGATCCGTCTGTTCACGAAGGGGACGGGCCTGCTGGAAGTGAACGTGGTCTACGGGAACGTGACCCTGCCCGCGGGCGTGGACCTCGTTGCCGGCGGGTGGGCTCCGTCTCTGCCGATGCTGACCCTTTCGGCGCTGGTGGCGGCGACGTCCGACGGAAGCGCTCAGGTGTCCATTCAGCTGAACACGCTCGCCGGCGACGTGCGCGTAGACGACGTGTTCGTCGATCCATGGAATCGGAGCTGATCCAGCGGTCGCCCCCCGGGCAGCCGACCGCCGGTCCTCGCGACTCGGCAGTCGCTGGCGAATGCTGATCGACTCCTACGAGACGCCGGCCGCCCAGAGCCTCCTGCGCCTGGGCCGGGACCGGCACGCAGACGGCGACCAGGCGCGCCGCCTGCTCATCACGGAAACGGCCGGCGCGGCGACCTTCGTGATCGCCGCCGCCGCGTTGGCGGTGCTCGCCCCCTCGGTGCGCCACTTCTCGGCCTGGCCGTTCACGGTGATGGTGGTCACGTACGTCATCGCCCGGCGGGTGCAGTACCCGGTCGGCAGCGCCTGGACCGCCCCGACGCAGCTCGTGTTCGTGCCGATGCTGTTCGTTCTGCCCATGCCGTTCGTCCCGCTTGTCGTTGCCGGGTGCTCGGTCCTCGAGCGCCTGCCGCGCGTAGCACGCGGCCATCTCGGGCCGACGCGCCTGCTCGCCGCGGTGGGCGACAGCTTCTACGCGCTGGGACCCGCGCTCGTTCTCGTGCTGGCCCACGCCCAGACGTTCGCATGGGATCAGTGGCCGCTGTACGTGGCTGCGTTCGCGGCGCAGATCGCGTTCGACCTCGGCGCCGGGCTCACGCGCACCTGGTTCGCGGAGGGGGTGCGCCCCTCCGGCCAGCTGCCGATGCTGTGGCTGTATGCCACCGACGCCAGTCTCGCGTGCATCGGGTTGCTGATCGCCGCGGCCGCGGTCGACCGGCCCGCGCTGGTGCTGCTGGCGCTGCCCCTCATCGGCCTCATGGGTCTGCTGGGACGTGAGCGCCGGCAGCGTCTGGAGTACTCGCTCGCGCTGACCGGCGCCTACGACGAGGTGCGAGCGACCAACGCGGAGTTACACGAGAAGGCCCGGCTCCTGGCGGCGCAGAACCGAGATATCGAGGTCAAGAATGAGGAGGTCGAGCTCGCGCGTCGCGGCCTGGAAGAGAAGGCGGCCCAGCTCGCCCTGGCCTCCAAGTACAAGTCCGAGTTTCTCGCCAACGTGTCGCATGAGCTGCGCACACCGCTCAACTCGATGCTCCTGCTCTCCCGGCTGCTGTCAGACAACGAGAGCGGATCGCTGTCCGAGCGCGAGGTCGAGTTCGCCCGCACGATCGGCTCAGCCGGCAACGACCTGCTGTCGCTGATCAACGACATCCTCGACCTGTCCAGGGTCGAGGCGGGCCGTATGGAGCTGGAGATAGTTCCGATCGCCCTGTCGGAGGTGTGCACCGACGTTGAACGCGCCTTCCGCCCGCTGGCCAACGAGAAGGGCCTGTCGTTCGCGATCGAACTGGACCCTGTGCTGCCGTCGTCGATTGCCTCCGACCGACAGCGCCTCGGCCAGGTGCTGAAGAACCTGCTCTCGAACGCGTTCAAGTTCACCCGCGAGGGCGGGGTGCGGCTGTCGGTGGGTTATCCGGTCGATGACCATAGGGCTCTGGGCAGCGACGGGCGGCGCGAGGCCGAGCAGGTGATCGCGTTCACGGTCACCGATACGGGCGTCGGCATTCCCGAGGACAAGCTGAAGGCGATATTCGAGGCCTTCCAGCAGGGCGACGGGTCCACCTCGCGCAAGTACGGCGGGACCGGCCTGGGCCTGTCCATCTCGCGCGAGATCGCCCGCCTGCTCGGAGGAGAAATCCACGTGGAATCCGTTCTCGGCTTGGGCAGCCGCTTCTCCTTGCTCGTTCCCGCCACGCCGCGGACGGCGAGGCAAACGCCCGACCCAGCCCCGGCGCCCCCAGCCAGCCGCGACTTGTCCCGCGCGGAGCAGCACGGGGTCGTAGACGACACCGAGCGGATCGGCCCGGCGGACCGCGTGCTGCTCGTGATCGACTCCGACGCCCACCGGGCGCAGGCGACGCTCGAAGTCGTGCACGGGCGCGGGAGGAAGGCGATCGTCGCCGGTGAGACCGCAGCCGCGCTCGAGCTCGCGCGCGATCATCGTGTCGAGGCCGCGCTGCTGGCCGGGGACGCTCACCGGATCGAATCCGGGCTGACCGAGCTCAAGCGTCATGTCGAAACGCGCCACCTTCCGGTAGTGGTGATCGGTGGCATGGCGGCGCGCCTGCCGGCGCTCCGGTTGGGCGCAGCCGCGTTCGTGGAGCGCTCGATGGTCGGCCAAGCGCTCGACGCGGCGCTCGCCCGCGTCGATGCGTTGACCGAGACGCGCGTCCGTCGCGTAGCGCTTCTCGATCACGGCGGAGACGTAGAGCCGCTCGCGCGGGTGCTGCGGAGCATCGATGAGGTCGAGCTCGTCCGAATCGAATCGGGCGACGCCGCCGTCGCGCTGCGAGCGGCGACGTGCGACCTGATCGTCATGTCTTTCGAGGGGCGGGAGACCGATGCCTTCGCGACGCTGCGCGAGCTCGTGACCGAGCAGGTGCTGCGCGACGTCCCGCTGGTCGCCTACCTGCCCCGCGAGCTAAGCCGGGTCCAGCGCGCCCGCCTCGACGCCCTAGCGAAGGCGGCGGTCGTCGCAGTCGTCGACTCGCCCGAGCTCCTCGCCGACCGATCGACCCTGTTTCTCCATCGGGAGCCCGCGACGCTGCCGAGTTCGATGCGCAGCTTGCTCGATCGCCTGCGAGTGGGCGACGCGCCGCTGCACGGCAGGAAGGTTCTGGTCGTCGATGACGACATCCGCAGCGCCTTCGCGCTCACCTCGGTGCTCGAGCAGCAGGACATGAAGGTGGTCTACGCCGAGAACGGACGCGAAGGACTCGAGCGGCTGGCGCAGCACGCCAACACCGACGTCGTGCTGCTCGACATCATGATGCCGGAGATGGACGGCTACGAGACGGCCCGAGCCATCCGCGCGATGCCCCGCTTCGCCAACCTGCCGATCATCGCCCTGACCGCGAAGGCGATGAAGGGCGATCGGGATAACGCGATCGCCGCCGGGGCGTCGGACTACATCGCCAAGCCGGTCGACGTCGATGAGCTGTTCTCGATGATGCGCGGTTGGCTCGAGACCTCCTGAGCGGCCTGCTCGCCAGCGGGTCGCGGCCGGGCGTGAAAAAGTGCGCACGCCGCCGGGGTTTCCGGTCGCCGTGAGCGTTTCTGCAGCTGGTGGATGCATAACCGCGCACGCCGGAGCGAGGGCGCGGGCGACGCGCGGATTTTCAGGTGGGCGCGGCAGAATGTCGGGGTGTGGGGTGCGATTGGCTGCTGATCGATGGGTCGAGCATGATCTTCCGCGCGTTCTACGGAACGCGTGACCGGGCGCCGGGACCTGGCGGGCGGCAGGCAAACGCGATCCAGGGCTTCCTCGAGCGACTCGCGCGGCTGATCGATCAACGCCGGCCGGGGCGGCTCGCGGTGGCCGACGACCAGGCCTGGCGGCCCGACTGGCGCGTCGAGCTGATCCCGACGTACAAATCTCACCGGGTGGCCGAACCGGTCCCGCCCGGGCTCGTTCCCCAGCTCCCCGTGATCCGCGACCTGCTCGAAGCGATCGGGATCGACATGGTCGGCGTACCCGAGCACGAGGCGGAGGACGTGATCGCCACGTGGTGCCAACTGGCCTCGGGCACGATCGAGATTGCCAGCGGCGACCGCGATCTGTTCGCCCTGGTGGAGGACCCACGGGTGCGCGTTCTGTACCCCGAGAAGTCCGGGCAGTCGGTGATCGACGAGGCCGAGGTGACTCGCCGCTACGGCATCCCGGGCCGGCGCTACGCGGACTTCGCGATCCTGCGCGGTGATCCGTCCGACGGCCTTCCCGGCCTCCGGGGCGTGGGCGCCGTCACCGCGGCCGGCATGATCCGCCGCCACGGTGACATCGCCGGCATCCTGCGCGACCGGCAGCTGAGCGACGCCGACCGTAGTTACCTGGAGAGCGCCGTGAGCGTGGTTGCGCCCGTGGCCGATCTACCAATCGAGCTGCCGGCCGGCCGACGCGAGCGCTATCCGGCCGACCCCGCCCGGATCGGACGCGATCGCGAGCGACTATGGCGTCACGGCGGCCTGCGCGCGGCTCGTGTCCTCGGTATCACGCCTGTAGCGCCGAGCGCCCCTGTACCCCGCCCACCTAGGGCTCTCACCGGCGGCTGGTGGCGAACCGACACGCGGCACGCACGGCACTCGATGCCGGCGAGGTGCACCTGATCCGGCCTGATGCGCGGGTTTCACGAGGTGCGTAACGCCCGAAGCCCGGTCGCCGTCGCGCCTCCACCGGGACGTAAGCATCTGGGAGGTGCTTATGTCCCAGACGTGGTGCGGCCGCACCGACTCTTGGGCGAAATGCACCGGGGCGCGGCGCCACTCGTGCCAAACGAAGCCCGTGACGCCCTCTCCGTGTCTATACTATATAGATACGTGTATATGTATGTCTATTAGTTTTTTTGGATGGGACGATATAGCGATTAGCAACTCCGGTTGACAAGCAACCATCTGTCAACTAAGGTTGCTGGCATGGCCACGGCACCCCCCACATTCCCCGAGGATCCGGCCGACGCGCTCGCCGCCGTGGGCGCGCTGCGGCGGCTGGCCGACCGGGTGGAGGACGCCGCGGTCGAGCGGGCGCTGGCGGACGGATGGTCGTGGACCGACGTGGCCGAGGCGCTCGGCGTGACGCGCCAGGCCGTGCACAAGAAACACGCTCCGCGGCTGCGAGGCGTCCGCGGGTTGAAGGGAGGACGGTGATGTTCGAGCGGTTCACCAAGGATGCTCGCGCGACCGTGCGGGATGCGCGGCGCGAGGCGCTGTCGGCCGGCGATGACACGATCGAGGCCGAGCACCTGCTGCTCGCGCTCGCGGGCCGCGACGAGTTCGATGCGCTCAAGCTCGACCATGACCGTCTGGCCGAGGCGCTGGCCGATGAGGAACGGCGCAGCCTGGCGTCGGTCGGCGTGAACCTCGATGAGATCAAGCCTCCCCCGGCTACGCGCGCTCGGCGCGAACCGCGCATGGCGACCTCGTCGAAGTTGGTCCTTCACCGCGCGCTCGGCGCCGCCATGAAGCGCGGCGATCGTCGCGTAGACGCGGGTCACGTGCTGCTCGGCGTGCTGTCTGCCGAGCACGGCCGCACCGCTCGGGCGTTGCGGATCGCCGAGATCGACGTCGACGCGCTACGCGCCCAGATCTGACCCGGACACGGCCCGCTCGATCATCACCGAGGTCGCCTTGACCACGGCGGTGGCGTTGACCCCGGCCGCGAGCCCGAGCTCCTCGACCGAGTCGCGCGTGATCGCGGCGGTGACCAGAAACGGACCGGCCTCGAGCTCGACCAGCGCCATCACCCCATCGCACTCGACCGACCGCACCACACCCGTGAAGCGGTTACGGGCGGAGCGCTCGGTGCCGGTGCGATGACGGAGGGGACGCGAGCTGAGCCGATTGATCTCGGACACCGGAACCAGGCGGCGGTTCCGGGCGTCGCGAGTGGTCTTGATCCGCCCGCTGCGGTCCCAGCGGCGAAGGGTGTCGACGCTTACTCCGAGCGCCGACGCCGCCTCGCCTAGCGAGAGGCCCTGGTTAGGCATCTGAGAGCTTCTGGTTAGGCATCTGAGAGCAGACGTTACATGGCCGCTCCTCAGACGGCGGTCGAACCAGGGGTCCCGCACGAGGTGAGCCCATAGCTGGTAGCCAGCGAGTAGACCGGGCTTGCCCCGAGCGCCGCCTCCGCGTTGGTCACGGCCGATTGGTCGCCACTCTTCGCCGCTGCCGCGAGCTGTCGGTACTCGGCGATTGTCTGCGCAAGAGCCGCGAAGTAATGCGTGAGCGTGGCGCGATCGTGCGCGGTATCGGGCGGTCGGCGCAGCGCCTGGAGCTGGGTCGCCTCGGACTCGAGGACAGGCACATACTGGGCCAGGTAGTTGGGCAGTGCGGTGCCGGGCGCGATCGAGCGCGCCTGGCGCAACGCGCCGGCGCAGATCGCGTCCGCTCGGGTGATGAAGTCGTGCTTGGTGTAGCCGCTGCCGCCGCAACCCGCGACCATCACCGCGAGCGCGAGCGCGCCGACGAGGGATGCCAGGCGTATACCGCACATGCGTTAGGAGCGTAACGACGGCCGCTCCGCTTACCCAATTCTCGTCGCTCTTGCATAGGCATTGCCTATATGCTGGCCCGATGAATGAAACCTTCACATTCCCTCGTCATCGCGCACGGCCGGGCGCGAATGGCGGCTCCGGCGCTCTGCGCCGGCTTCTAGCCGTACCACTGCTCGGCCTGCTGACGGCCGGGATGCTGCTGCTGATCTCCCCTGCTCTCGCGCTCGCCCAGTCGACCTTGACGGTCGTCGGCACCAGCGACGTGAGCGACTCGGGGTTGATACCGAACCTGGTCAAACCCGAGTTTCAGGCCGCATATCCCCAGTACACGCTGAACTACGTGGGGTCGGCCACGGGAGTGGCGATCCAGTCCGCCGAGAGCGGCAACGGCAGCCCCAGCGCGCTGATCGTGCACGCTGCCTCGCTCGAGAACCAGTTCGTGGCCGGCGGCTACTCGTACAAGAACCAGTACGGGAACGCGATCTTCACCAACGACTTCGTGCTCGCGGGGCCGAATGGCGACCCGGCCGGCGTCGCGTCGAACGGCGCAACCAACATCGCCCAGGCGTTCGCCGACGTCGCCACCGCTGGTGCCGCCGGCAACGCGACGTTCCTCAGCCGCGGCGGGACGAACACCGCGCCAGGCACGACGGTCGAGGAGCACCAGATCTGGGCTTTGGTGCACAGCTCGGGCCTCCAGCCCGCCAGCCTTTCGCTGTGCGACGTGAGCACCGCGGACGGCGGCGGCATGGCGCCGGTCAACACCGCCGCGCTTAACGGACAGCCGTGCCCAGACAGCGGCGCGATCATCGCCGGGGACGGACACAACCCGACCTGGTACGCGATCACCGGCGTCAACCAGGGTAAGAACGTCCAGGAGGCCAACGCCTGCACGGGCCAGCCTTCCGCGCCACCAACACGTGTTACGTGCTGACCGACCGGGGGACGTTTGACTACCTGGCCTCTGGAACCGACCCGGCGGGTTCGATCCCCAATCTCAAGATCGTCACCCGCGGACCCCAGAGCGCGACCGCACCCGGCGGCCTATACGCACTGATCAACTACTTCCACGTCTACATCATCAATCCGAATAAGCCCGGCGAGGACGTGAACGTCCAGGGTGCTGAGGACTTCGTCAACTTCCTCACCTCGCCGTCGTTCCAGGCGCAGCTGAAGGACTATCTGGCTCACACCACCGATCCGGCCGGCCCACCGTTCGTGGCCACCGCATCGCCCGACCTGACCGCATCGGGTTTCCCGCACAACTACCACGTCGGCAAGCCGGCGACCGTGAAGGGAACGCTGACCAACGCCGAGCTCGGGTATCCCGCCCTGACCGGTAAGACGGTCACGATCGACGAGGTCAAGGGAGCGCTTGTCATCCCGGTGGCCAGCGGCAAGACGAACTCGACTGGTCACTACACAATCAAGTTCATTCCGCCGGCGACCGGCTCGTACGAGGTCACAACAGCGCAGATCTCGCAGATCGAGAACGCGACGCTGAGCCCTGTCTACGGCGACCTCCTGTCGCCGGCCGCGACCACCCCGGTCAAGGTCACCGTGCACGGCGCGATTACGAGCCTGCACGCGAGCTCGCAGGGAGGCAAGGCCCTCGTGTCCGGCACCGTCCAGCCCAGCGGACACGGCGCGGGCACTGTCACTGTGCTCTCGCGGGCGTTCGGCAAGAAGGGCTCGTTCCACAGAGTGGCGAGCGAACGGCTCTCTGCTTCGCAGGGGAACTTCGCGGTGATCGCACCCCTGCGTCAGGGTGACTGGCAGGTCGAGGCGACCTTCCAGTACGCGGGCGGCGTTGCCGCCGCATCGAGCACGGTCAACGTGTCCGTCGGGGCCGCGCCGACCTCAACCGTGAGCCTCCGGTCGGCGCACGCCAAGAAGGGTAAGTTGACCATCTCCGCCGCGGTCGCGCCCGCTCCCGGGCCTTCAGGCAGCAAGGTCGTGGTGCTCGGACTCGACACCGCAACCGGAGCCCCGGCCCGCTTCAAGGTGCTGGGGACCGCAACGGTCGCTGACGGCGACACCACGGTCACGCTGCACCTCAAGGTCAAGCGCAAGGTCGAGTGGACGCTCCAGCTGGCGTATGTCCAGCCGGGTCAGGCGTCGAGCTTCTCGAAATTGAGAAACATCGACGTAAAGTAGGCCCGTGGGGCGCCGACGAGCTAGCGCGAACGAACGTCGACGGCCGGTCGACCGCCGCCCTGGGATCTTCCCGGGGCGGCGGTTCGCCTTGGTGTTCGTACTGACACTTGGCGTGTTCGGAGGCTCGGCCGCCGACGCCGGCGCCGACGCCGGCTCGAACCCGCTGGTGACCGCGACGGTGTACAGCTCGAGCGGGACCAGCATGGACTCGGTGTCGGTCGCCGAGCTTCAGGCCAACCCCGGCCAGTGCCCGACCTACCCGGGTCAGAGCATGAACGAGCTAGGGCGCCAGGGATTCGTGGACGTGCCGCTCGCGCAGAATGCCACCTGGTCGCTGCCCACGATCCTGGGCTGCCTCCAGACGCCGATCTCACCGGGCAGTGTCACCGGGGTGACGGTGATCGACGCGAACGGAAATCCCGAGGAGGGCGCCGATTCCCAGCTCACGACCCAAGACCTCGAGACACCGAGCGACTTCAACAACCCGTCGGAGTACCCGGTGGTGCAGGCACTCGGATCCGTGAATCAGTACGACCGACCGTCGCGCGGGAGTCCGCAGGGCCAGCCCGACTACGACTACCTCGACGAGGTGCAGTCGAGCCAGCCGATCGCGATCGAGGTGTTCGAGGGCGGCCGGCTGACAGTCACCGCGAGCGCGTCGAAGACGACGGTGGCGACGGGCGGGGCGGTCAGTTTCCGCGCCACGGTGTCGGGCGCGAACGGCAGCCCGCTCTCATACACCTGGAGTTTCGACGGTGGGGCGCCGAATTCGACTGCTTCTGCGCCCATGGCAGCGTTCAACGCCGCCGGGCAGTACGACGTCACGGTGCAGGTCACCGACTCCGCCGGCGCCGGCGGCGGCGCGGAGATCCCGATCACGGTCGGCTCACGTCCGCCGACCGCGACCGGCAATCACCGCCGGACCGGCGGCGGCACGAACCGGAAGTCCCACTCGCCGACCGGACCTCGCAAGAGCAGCGGCCAGCACGCGGGCGCCGGGGCCGGAACGCACACGTCTTCCTCGACGACCGGAGGGAAGAGCGAAACCACCCCAGCGGATACCACGTCGACGAACCAGACCTCGACCACGGCGAGTCATCCGGCAACGCAGGCATCAACCCCCAAACACGCGACGACAACCCACTCCCCGGCTCCCCATCCGCCTCGCCACACCTCCCCCATCACCAAGCCGCCGACTCGCGTCTTCCCCTTCGGGCCGCTCGTCACCGGGGAGCTGATCAGCGACGTGACGACGTTGCCCGCGCGGGCCAGCCCGCTCGTCCACAGCGTCCCGGCTCCGGCCACGTCGGCGCCGCCGGCACGCCAGGCCACTCGCCCCTCGCGCCTTCCGGCGCTCGCCGCAGCCCTCGCCGTCGCCCTCCTCCTGGTCCTGGGCGCCGCGCGTGAGCTGTGCGGGCGGCGCGACTGGGCCGCGCTGCGACCCAGCAGTTGAGATCCTCTTCACATCTTGATCTTCGGACTCAGCAGCAACGGCATCGACCAGGCGATCTTCCACGTCGCCAGCGCCCTCGAGGTGCCCGTCCTGATCCTGGCGCTGCTCGCGCTCGCCCTGGTCATCTTCGAGCTCGGCAGCTACGTGGTCGAGGTGACCCGACGACGCCGGCGCCGGTTCGACGCCCTCCAGGGTGCGGCCGAGGGTGCCCGCGAGGCGCTGGCCCACAACGACCGCGCCGCCGCCTCGGCGGCAGTCAGCGGCGTCGCGCGGAGCCCGGCGATGGCCGCGACGCTGGCGTTTATCATCGATCACGCCGGAACGCCCGGGAGCGAGCACCAGCTCAACAAGGCGCTCGCCGACTTCGACTTCAATTCCCAGCGCCGTCTCGCCCGAACGCGCATGCTCGTTCGCGCCGGCCCGGCGCTCGGACTGATGGGCACGCTGATCCCGCTCTCGCCGGCGCTGACGGGATTGGCCGCCGGCAACACCGCCCAGCTCAGCCACGACCTCCGGGTCGCCTTCAGCGTCACCGTCGTCGGCCTGCTGATCGGCGCGGTCGCGTTCGGGCTGTCCCTGTCCCGCGACCGCATGTACAGCCAGGACCTGTCGGACCTCCAGTACCTCGCGGCGGTCATCAGCGATCCACGGCCGATAGGAGGCAACTCATCATCTCCGTCACCCCCCACGCCAACACCCGAGAAGATCGCGCCGGCGACCCCCTCGACGGCCTCGTAAACCTGTTCGACCTCGGGATCGTGCTGTCGGTCGCGTTTCTGCTGGCGGCGCTGTCCTCGCTGCATCTCGGCGGGGCGATCACGAGCCACGGCCTCCGCGCCAAGAACATCTACATCCAACCCGGCCAGACGGTCGCGCCGCTGCCCAAGCCCGGCGCGCGCACGATCGGCCGTGGCACCGAGGCCGGCGTCGTCTACCGCCTGGCCAACGGGCAGCTCGTCTACGTGCAGTCTGCACCGTCCAAGCCGAGCCGCTGAATGGGCTACGTTTGGGATCAGATACGCGGGGCCATCCCGCTGATCACCCACGGCAACCCGTACCTCATGAACCTGTTGTGGGTGTCGGTTCGGGTAGCTCTGATCTCGACTTCGGTCGCGGTGGTGATCGGCCTGCCGCTCGGGCTTGCGCTCGGGCTGGGCCGGTTCCGCGGCCGGCGCACGCTCCAACTGCTCGCCAACGCGAGCCTCGCCCTCCCCTCGGTCGTGGTCGGGATCGGTCTGCTGCTGGTGCTCCTTCCCGGGGGAGTCTTCGGCTCGCTCCAGATCGAGTTCACGCTCCCAGCCGTGTACGTCGCCCAGGCCATCCTCGCGCTCCCTTACATCGTGGCGCTAACGCCCGCCGCGATCCAGGGGCTCCCGCCCGGGCTGCTCGCCCAGGCTCGCGCGCTCGGGGCCGGACGCATCCAGCTCTCACTGCTGGCACTGCGTGAGGCGAAGATCGGCCTGCTCGCGGCCGTGATCGCGGCGGCCGGCGCCACGATCGCCGAAGTGGGCGCGGTGGTGATCATCGGCGGCAACTTCGAGGGTCGCGACCAGACATTGGCGAGCGGCCTGATGGACCAGTTCAACTACACCGGCAACCAACCGCTGGCGACCGCAATCGCGATCATGCTCCTGGCGCTGATCGTCGTGATGGCCGGGGTGCTGACCGTGATTCAACAGCGAACGGGCGGAATCCAGCTGCGCTTCCGGACGGCGTGAGATGCATCTGATCTGGGAGGAGCTCCGAGTGGCCCTGCCGATGATCTGGCACGGCAACCCGTATCTGCTCAGCATCATCTGGTTCACCCTCCAGGTGGCCGCGGTAGCGACCGCGAGCGCGACCGTGATTGGGTTGCCGATCGCGCTGGCGCTCGCCCTCGGTCGGTTTCCGGGCCGGCAGTTCCTGCGCATGCTCGCCAACGCGAGCCTCGTCCTGCCTCCGGTGTTGGTGGGGGCGATTCTGTACGTGCTGATGAGCGTGCAGGCACCGCTCGGTTCGCTACGGCTGATCTGGACCCGGGAGGCGGTGTTCATCGCCCAGACGATCCTCGCCCTGCCCTTTATCGTTGCCCTCTCCGCGGCCGCGATCCAGGCGCTGCCCGAAGGCCTCCTGTCCCAGGCGCGGCTGCTCGGCGCGGGCAGGCTGCAGGTGAGCATTCTCGCGCTGCGGGAGGCGAGGATCGGAGTGATCGCGGCGATCATCGCGGCCCTCGGGACCGCACTGTCGGAGGTCGCGGCGGTGTCGATCATCGGGGGCAACATCTACGGCTACGACCAGACGCTGGCCAGCGCGACGCTGTTTGAGGTCGACGCCGCTCACTACGCGGACGCCGTAGCGATCGCCATCGTGCTGATCGTGATGATCCTGATCCTCATGTGCGGGCTCGCCCTGCTCCAGCAGCAGGGCGGCGGCATCCGCATGCGCTTCCGGTCGGCGACGTGACCAATCAGGTCGCGGTCGGGAGCGATGCGGCCGGCGGCGGCCGCGTGTTGCTGGGCTGCGAGCAGCTGACCCTTCGCCGGGGCCGCCACGAGGTCGTGCACGAGGTGAGCGCGGAGGTCCGGGCCGGCGAGATCGTGGCGCTGCTCGGCCCCAACGGCGCCGGCAAGAGCACCCTGCTCGACGGACTGGCGGGTGCACTTCCCGCGGCTACCGGTCGGGTCGAGCGCCATGGTCGCGTGGCGATCGCCCTCCAGTCTCCCGACCTGGCGCGCCGCACCGTGCTCGCCAACGTGGTGCTGGCCCTCGCCTGGTGGGGGGTCCCGCGGGGCGAGCGGGCAGCCCGCGCGCGCGAGGCGCTGCGCGCGATCGGCGCCGAGCACCTGGCCGGCCGCCCCGCGGTGACCCTGTCGGGCGGCGAGCGGCGCCGGGTCCATCTCGCGCGCGCGATCGCGGTGCGGCCCGACGTGCTGCTACTCGATGAGCCCTTCGCCGGGCTGGACGCGGAGGTGCGGGCCAGCCTGCTCGAGGACGCGCTGTCGGCGCTGCGGTCGGAGACCCGGGCCACGCTCGTGGTGGTGCATGACCGAGCCGAGGCGTGGGCGCTGGCCGACCGGCTGCTGATCCTGATGGACGGCCGGATGGTGGCGTCCGGCCCGCCGCGCGCCCTGCTCGAGCAGCCCCCCAACGTCGAGGTGGCTCGCTTCCTCGGGTTCGACGGACAGCTCGACGACGGCGACGAGCTGCTCGTGACCCGGCCGGCGCACGTCGTGCTCGACCCGGCGGGCTCCCTCGAGGCCCGGGTGACACGCCTGATCCCAGTCGAGGACGGCGCCCGGCTCGAACTCTCGCTTCCGCAAGGGCAGTTGTATGCCGTCGCCGCGCTCCCAACCCCGGGACTCGGTGAGACCGTGCGCATCCGGATCGACGGCGGAGTTCGGTTCCCGGCGGCGAAGGATCGGAGCCTTCACACCAGCAGTCCCCGCTAACCCGGGGAACACGAACTACGATCCGGGAGGATGGACCTGCCGCCCGGCCCGCTTGCCCCCGCCGTCTGGCAGACGATCGCCTGGATGGCCCGACCGGGCGCGTTTCTTCAGCGCGTCCACGCGCGGTTCGGCGATCCGGCCACGATCCGCACGTATTGGACCGAGGAACCGATGGTCCTGTTCTCGAGCCCGGACGCCGTCCGGGCGGTGTTCCGCTTGGATCCGGCCATCGCGCCGGCCGGGCAGAGCTGGGAGTTCCTGCGCCCGTTCGCGGGTCCGCACTCGATCCTGCTGCTCGACGGCGACGAGCACCTGCGCGAGCGCCGGCTCATGCAGGGGCCATTTCACGGCGAGCGGATGCGGGCGTTCGCGCCGATGATCGCCGAGCTCGCCCGCGCCGAGCTCGCCACCTGGCAGGGGCGCGTGGTCGCGCTCGAGCGGATGCGCGAGCTCACGCTCGCGATCATCCTGCGGGTCGTGTTCGGCGCTCGCGACCCCGGCGAGGTGGCCCGCCTGCGCGCCACGATCGACGACACGCTGGACACCGTTCGCTCGCTGCCCTGGGTGCTGGCGATGGCGGTGGTCCGCAAGGACCTTGGCCGGCGCAGCCCGTGGGGCCGCTTTCGGGGTGCGGTCGAGCGCTTCGACGCGATGCTGTTCGACCTGCTCGCACGACGCCGCGCCGACGCCGAAGCCAGCCCCGGCGAGCCAGACGACTCGATGCTGAGCGTGCTGCTCGCCCAGCGCGACGAGCAGGGCAATCCGCCTAGCGATCAGCACCTGCGCGACGAGCTCGTAGCCCTGCTGGTGGGCGGCCATGACAGCTCCGCGGCGGCGCTGACGTGGGCGTTCGAGCGCCTCGCCCACCACCCGGCGGCGCAGGCGCGCCTGCGAGACGGAGATCCGGCCTACCTGGATGCGGTGGTCAAGGAATCCCTGCGCACGCGACCGCCGCTGACCATCGCGCCGCGGCTGTTGCTCGAGCCCGCGGAGATCGGCGGCCGCGTGATCCCGGCCGGGGTGCAGGTCGCGGCTTGCCTGTGGCTGGCCTGCCGGCGCGAGGACCTGTGGCCGGCCGCCGGTCGGTTCCGCCCGGAGCGCTGGCTCGACGGCCCCGACCGGATTGGCGGGGTGGGCGGGGCTCTCAATCAAAACCCGCTCTCCTGGATCCCCTTCGGCGGCGGCGTCCGGCGCTGCGCCGGCGCCCCGTTCGCGGAGATGGAGATGCGGGAGGTGATCCGAGCCGCGTCCGAGCTGCCGCACACGCTCCGGCCCGCCCATCCCGACCCCGAGCACGCCCGGCGCAGCATGCTCGTGCTCGTGCCGCACCGAGGCGGAGAATTGCTGGTCACATGACCGAGCTCGTGATCTTCGATTGCGACGGCGTGCTCGTCGATTCAGAGCCGATCTCCGTGCGGCTCGACGTCGAGATGTTCGCCGCGCTCGGCCTGGCCATCACCGCAGAGGAGGTGATCGAGCGCTTCGTCGGCCGCTCGCCCGAGGTGATCGTGCAGACGGTCGAGGCCGAGCTCGGCCATCCGCCGCCCGCCGGCTGGTTCGAGCGAGGCGAGCAGGAACTCCGCCAGCGGTTCGAGGCCGAGCTCGAGCCGGTGCCCGGAATCGTCGAAGCGCTCGAGCGGATCAGCCTGCCCGCGTGCGTTGCCTCGAGCAGCCCGCCCGAGCAGCTTCGCTTCAAGCTCGAGCTGACCGGGCTCTACGACCGCTTCGTGGGGCGTATCTTCAGCGCGAGCGAGGTCGCCAACGGCAAGCCGGCCCCAGATCTGTTCCTGCACGCCGCCGCGCGGATGGGCACCGCGCCCGAAAAATGCGCCGTCGTCGAGGACAGCCGCTACGGCGTGCAGGCGGCGCGCGCGGCGGGCATGGACGCGCTCGGATACGCGGGTGGCCTGACGCCCGCGGAAGCGCTGGCCGGCCCCCGGACCGTAGTGTTCGACGACATGCGATCGCTCCCGGAGCTGCTGTGATCACGACCCTCGGCCATACCGGGCTACGCGTGACGCGGATCGGCCTCGGCCTGGCCGCGCTCGGCCGCCCCGGCTACATCACCGTCGGTCACGCCGCCGACCTCGCCGGCCACACCGACGTGGCGTCGATGGAGCGCGCGGCACACGACGTGCTCGATGCGGCATACGCCGGCGGCGTGCGCTACTTCGACGCCGCCCGGTCCTACGGGAAGGCCGAGGCGTTCCTGGCCAGCTGGCTGAATGCGCGCGGGCTGAGTCGCGACGACGTCACGGTCGGCTCCAAGTGGGGCTATACGTACACCGCTGAGTGGCGGACCGACGCGGAGGTCAACGAGGTCAAGGACCTGACCGCTTCGACCTTTCGCCGCCAGCTGGCCGAGACCCGCGAGCTGCTCGGCGAGCACCTGTGCCTGTACCAGATCCACTCGGCAACGCTTGAGAGCGGCGTGCTCGATGACGCCGAGGTCCTTGACGAGCTGGCGAGGCTTCGAGCGAGCGGGGTGTTCATTGGGTTCACCACCACCGGGCCGGAGCAGGCCCAGACGATCGAGCGGGCGCTCGAGGTCGGCAGCTTTGACACTGTGCAGTCGACCTTCAACCTGCTCGAGCGCTCGGCGGGCCCGGCGCTCGCCGCCGCGCACGACGCCGGCCTCGGCGTGCTCATCAAGGAGGCGCTCGCCAACGGACGGTTGACCGATCGGGGCGACGTGCCGGCGCTGACAACGGCGGCGCGTGAGGCCGAGACCACGCCGGACGCGCTCGCGCTGGCGTTCGTGCTCTCGCAGCCCTGGGTCGACGTCACGTTGAGCGGTGCCGCAACCGCGCAGCAGCTCCAGAGCAATCTCGGGGCACTCGATGTCGACGCGGCGCCGCTTGACGACGTCATCGAGGACCCCGCAACGTATTGGCACGAGCGGAGCGAGCTACCCTGGAACTAATGGAAATCGAAATCTGGTCTGACATTGCCTGCCCCTGGTGCTACGTCGGGAAGCGTCGCTTCGAGGCCGCGCTCGACCGCTTCGAGCACCGTGACGACGTGAGAATTACGTGGCGCAGCTTCGAGCTCGATCCGTCCGCGCCCGCTGAGCGCACGGGCGAGCGCGCTGCCCGCCTGGCCGAGAAGTACGGGATGACCGTCGAGCGCGCCCGCGAAATGGAGCGCCAGATGACCGAGACCGCGGCGGGCGAGGGCCTTGACTTCCACTTGGACATCCAGCGATCGGGGACCACGTTCGACGGCCATCGCCTGATCCATCTGGCCGCCGAGCACGGCCTCCAGGACGCGATGAAGGAGCGGCTGCTCCGCGCCTATTTCACCGAGGGCGAGCTGATGAGCGACCCCGAGACGCTCATCCGGCTGGCCGGCGAGATAGGCCTCGATCCCGACGAGGCGCGCCAGATGCTCGCGAGCGATCGCTATGCCCAAGAGGTGCGCGAGGACGAGCGGACGGCGTCCCAGTTCGGGATCAGCGCCGTCCCGACGTTCGTGATCGACCGCACGATCGGGGCGTCCGGCGCCCAGCCGCCCGAGGCACTGCTTCAGCTGCTTAACGAGGGCTGGGCACAACGCACCCCCGCGCCGGTCATCGCCGGCGGCGAAGCCTGCGGCGTCGACGGCTGTTAGCGCCGGCGCACTCGGGGGACGTCGGCGACGGTTACGTCGCTCACCGGCTGTCCCGAGGTCACGGCCGTGCCGTCCGTGGACGTGGGCGCGACTGGCGCCGTGCCGACCAGGATCCCCTCGAACTCGGCCCGCTCGATCTTCAAGCCCTCGAGCCGTCAGGCGGATCCACCCGGGCCGACGATTTGCACTCCGTTGCCGTTCGGTGAGGTGCTGGCATTGATGACCGTCCCCCAGCCCTTCAGCGTGAGCTGCTTGTCGAGCACGACGCCGCCGTCGTAGGTGCCGGGAAGAGCGAGCACCGTGTCGCCCGCGGCGGCGGTCGCCACGGCGTTAGTGACGCTGCACGGGGCCCACGCGCTGCACCGCCCGCCGCCACCGTCCGGCGACGCCCAGAGGGTGTGCCGACCGCCGCCCGGACCACCGCCGCCCCATCCGTCGTGGGCGAGTGCCGGCCCGGCAGCGGCCAACGAACCCACGAGCGAGCCGACGAAAAGCGCTGCTGCAAGCGTTTCATGATGCTCCCTCCAGTCGCCTCTTTCTCACCGGGCCGCAAAGGGAACGACCAGGCTGGCGATAACCCCCACAGGCCATCGCATGGGCAAACGCAACGCCGCAGCTCGGGCGGGTGTGACGATCTTGTACGAAAGTCACCTGCGGGCCTGCCGGGCGGGCGGGCGGGCGGGCGGGCGGGCGACCTGCGTAACACGTCACTTCGGCGCGCCCGCGTCATCCGTGACGAGCTACGCATGCAGGGCGTGCGTACCTCGTCACGCTCCCTCGAAAATGCTCCGCGAGTCGCATTAGCAGGTCAGCTCACCCGCCAGCCCGACCTGCAAAAGCGCGCATCCCGCCCCGATCGCCGGCGTCGTGTGCGTTTCTGCATCCGGTGGATGAATAACCGCGCGTGCTCCGGCGGCGGGGCACGGAATGAGCGGATTTGCAGGTGTGAGGAGGAGGACGCGGCGACGCGCGGCCTAGCGACGGCCGGCGCGGTCGAGCAGGCCGCGCTTTCCCGCCGCATACGCCACCTCGGCCCGGCTGTGCACGCCGAGCTTGCGCATGACGTTGCGCACGTGGAACTTCGCCGTGCTCTCGCTCACGAACATCCTGCGGCCGATTTCGGCATTGGTCATGCCGCTGGCGAGCAGCTCGGTGACCTCGCGCTCGCGCTGGGTGAACTCGGGTTCGCCGCCGACGTGATCGCCGGCCACCAGCGCTCTGACCATCGCCGCGCTACGTCCGTCAAATCCAGACTCACCGCGCGAAACACAGCGGATGATCCGGACGAGCTCAACGACGTCGACTTCCTTGAGTACGTACGCCTTCGCGCCGCGACGCAGGGCCTGATTGAGCAAACTCTCGTTCAGGAAGGTGGAGAGGATCACGACGTTGGACTGCGGCCGGCGCCGAACGATCTCGCTGCAAAGCTCCAGCCCCTCGGTGTCGTGGTCTGCGCTCAGCTTCAGGTCGAGCAGGATCACGTCCGGCCGTGAGCGCTCGAGCGCGCGGAGCGCCTCGGCGCGGTCACCGGCTTCGGCCACCACCGAGATATCAGGCTCGAGCTCGAGGATCGAGCGCAGCCCGCGCCGCACGATCGCGTGATCGTCGACGAGCAAGACCCGGGCGGGAACGGTGACGGCGGGCTCAGCCGACACCGGCTGCCCCACCCAATGGCACCTCGACTCGGAGCTTGACGCCTCCCCCGCGCCGGCGTTCGAACCAAGCGGCGCCGCCCAGGCCGCGCACCCGATCCGCGATCCCGGTCAGGCCGAGGTGGTCCCCATGCGGCTGAGAGATGAACAGCTGGTGCTGGAGCTTGCGGTGATTACCCGAGCCGTCGTCGGCCACCCCGAGCGATACCACCTGCGGCCGCCAGCGCAGGGTCACCCACGCGTGGTGCGCCTCGGCGTGACGCACGACATTGAACAGAGCCTCCCGGGCGATCTGGACCAGCGCGTGCTGAGTCGCCGCCGGCACCGGCTGGGTCTGCCCGTAGACGCGCAAGCCGACCTCAAGGCGGGTGCCCGCCTCGACGTCGTCGATCACATCGCGCAGCGCCCGCGGCAGCTCGATCTGCCCATCGCTGGCCAGCCCGAAGATCACCTCGCGGATCTCGTCCATCGCCGATCGGGCCAGCGACTGAGCGGCCAGCACTCGCTCGAGCACGGCGGGGGAGGTCGACTCCTGTCGCCGACACCACTCGAGGTTCATGCCGATCGTCAGCAGGTGCTGGGCGACACTGTCGTGCAACTCGCGCGCGATCCGGTTGCGCTCCTCGCTCAGGAGCTGTCGTCGGCCGGCCTGTTCCAGGCGCCGGAGCGTCCCCTCGAGCTCTGAGCCGCGGCGCTCGAGCTCGGCCGCGCGCCGCTCGTTCTCCTGAAACAGCGAGGCGTTGTGCAGCGCGACACCGGCATGGTTGGCCAGCGTGACCAGGATCGATACGTCCCCGGGCGCGACCTCGGCATCGTCGGCCACCCCTACCACGAGGATCCCGGCGAGCTTGCCGTCCACCGGCATCGGCGCCGCCACTGCGGCGCACGGCTCGCCTGCGAGGTCGATTCCCTCCTCGCGGGCGACGAGCACCGGCCGGTGGGCGGCCAGGGTCTGCTCGGCCAGCGCCGCAAGCGCCCGCGGCGCCACCTCCCAGCGCTGGATCACGGACTGGCTCGCGTGGACGATAACCCGAGGCATCCGATCGCCGGCGTCGATGCCGGAGAAGACCATCGCCGCCCAGCGTCCGTCGAAGTGGTAGGCGGCCGCCTCGACCACCGCGTCGCACACCGCGATGGGACCGGCCGGTGCCGTGCACAGCGCGGAGGAGATTCGCTCGAGCGTCTCGATCGTGTGGTCCAGACGAGCCGACTTCTCACGCCAGGCGGCGTAGAAGCTGGGCTTGGAAGAGCGGACGCCGATCAGCCGCTCGAGCGCTTGGGGATCGGAGTTGAGCGACCCGGCGGCGGCGCCGGCCGGTCGCTCAGTAGGCGGCGACGCAGATCCGGCGGACATCGTCCTCGCTGACCCGTCTGGGGTTGGTCGCGATGTAGGCGTCGCGCAGCGCGTCCACCGCAAATCGGTTGAAGTCGGCTGGATCGACGCCGAGCTCGCGGAGCCCGGCGGGGATCCCCAGCGAGCGGTTGAGCTCTTCGACGCACTCGACGGCGCGCTCGGCGGCCGTTCTCGCGTCGAGCCGTTCGGTCTCCACGCCTAGCGCACCGGCCACCGCGACGTAGCGCTCGGCGTGCGTCTCGGCGTTGTAGCGCATCACGTGGGGCAGCAGGATCGCGTTGAGCAGGCCGTGCGGGAGGTCGAGCGCGCCGCCGATCTGGTGGGCGATGGCGTGGGTCGCGCCGAGCAGCGCGTTGGTGAACGCCATCCCCGCCTGCAGGCTCGCGCGGGCCATCCCCTCGCGCGCAGTCAGATCGAGTGGATCCTCCACTGCCACCGGGAGATGCTCGGCGATTGTGGCGATCGCCGAGATTGCGAGCCCCTTGCTGAGGAAGTCGCACGCCTCGGACACGCACGACTCGATCGCATGGCTGAGCGCATCCATGCCCGTGTGCGCGGTGAGCTCGGCCGACATGGTGGTCAGCAGCTCCGGGTCGGTGACCGAGATCTCGGGGACGATCGCCCGCCCGCCGATTGTCGCTTTGAAGCGACGCTTGGTGTCGGTCACCACGCAGAATTGCGACACGTCCGAGCCCGAGCCGCCGGTCGTCGGAACCATCACCATCGGCGGGATCGGGCTGGTGGCGCGGTCGATGCCCTCGTAGTCGAGGATGTCTCCGCCGTTGCCGCTGAGGATCGCCACCGCCTTGGCCATATCTATGCAACTTCCGCCGCCGATCGCCAGCAACGCGTCACAGCCGCTCTCCTGATAGCGCTCGAACGCGGCCTGGACCTCAAAGTCCTTGGGGTTGGGCGTCAGCTCGTGCCACAGGAACCAATGCACCCGGACGTCGGCGAGATAGGGCGTCGCGCGGTCGACCCAGCCGGCTGCCAGCACGCCTGGATCGCTGACCAACATCGGTCGACGCCCGCCGACGCGGCGGACGGCCCCGCCGACCTCGGCCAGCGTACCTATGCCGAAAATCACCTCGGGGATCAGGAACTTGCTGACGCGGTGACGCGGTGGCGCCAGCGCCGACGTGGTGGCCCCACGGATGGACGTCAGGTGCTCCACTCCTTCCTACTCTCCTGCGCAGCAGGTTCAGAAGGATCCTACCGCCGGCCCGCCGTCCCCGGGGACTTAGTCAGAGGTCGGACATCCGGGCCCCGCGAGCCCTGGGCTGGCGGCTCGGGCCGGCGTATGAGCTCAGCGGCGGAGCTGCTCGGGATCCCAGCCCAGGCAGACGCATCCGTAGCGTTGGCCCTTCACATAGAGCGGCACCGACAGCGTGGTGAGCACGGCGCCGGTGTCGCGCGCGTAGGTCTGGAGGAGAAACGGCCGGGTGTCGTGCGCCGGTTCGGTCAGGACCGCTCCGCGGGCGGCGATCTGCTGGCGGGTGAGGACCTCGGTCGGGAGCTTGACGCCGAGCTCCATCCGCGACGCCCGTGTCAGAGCCGGCGAGTCGAGGAAGAAGCGCTTGGTCCGGTTGCCGGCCAGGTCCGTGGCGGCGTCGCCGGTGATGTCCTCGGACACCACGCTGTTGTGGGCCGGGGCGTAGACGTTGAGGTCGAACGGCAGCGCGAAGGTCAGCCCCGGCTCGGCGGCCAGCACCGCGTCCATCCGCTCCATCATCGCCCAGTCGACCAGCGCGTCGTAGGCGGTGTGGTACTTCGGCGGCGAGAACCCGGCCGGATCGGCGCGGGAGACGTCGAACAGCCGGGCGAAGCGCGCGATGAGCGGGCCGCGCGCCTCCTCGTAGCGAAGCTCGAGCAGCTGTGACAGGGTCACCCGCCGCTCGTCGACCGCGGCCTCCAGAATGGCGCGCAGCTCGCCGGCCAGGTCTTCGCAGCGCTCGCGCAGACGCGAGATCGCGCCGCCGGTATCGAAGCGGCCGAGCACGACCGAGGCACGCTCCGCGCTCGAGGTCAAATCAAGCTGCGCCCGCGCCACCGACGCCGCATGCTGCTCGATCTCGGCGCTTCGGCCGGTGATCACCTGCAGGCTGGCGTCGATCGCCTGAACGTCGGCGCGCTGCGCGTCGGCCAGGCCGGTCATCTGCGTCGCCCGCTCGTTGGACGAGTCGATCAGCTCGGCGATGCGCTCGAGAACCTCGAGCCCGGTGTCGGCGTCCGCGGTCGTCCTGGCGGACCGGTCGCGCGCGCTCGACATGACCTCCATCACCTCGTCCATCTGTGTGCGCGTGCGTTTCACGGTTTCCCGGATCTGGGCCGTGCGCGAGGCCGTCTCGGAGGCAAGCTTCCCCACCTCATCGGCGACGACGGCGAATCCTCGCCCGTGCTCGCCGGCCCGCGCCGCTTCGATCGCGGCGTTGAGGGCCAACAGCTTCGTTTGGTCAGCGATGCGGTCGATGATCGCCGAGAATTCGCCGATGCTGGCCAGCTCGCTGCCGGCCAGCGTCTGGACCAGCTCGTGCACGCGCACGACCTGTTCGCTGATCTGGCGGGTCCCGTCGATCAGGGGGCGAAGCACGTCCAGCCCGCGGGCGCTCTCGAGCGAGAGCTGCTCGGCCAGCTCGGCCGCCTCCGCGGCTGCTTGCGCGGCACCCTCCGAGGACGTCCGCAGCGAACTCGTGCGCGCGGTCAGGTCCTGCAGCTGGGCGGCCAGGTGCTGCACGTTGTCGGTGATGACCGACACCGCGAGCGAGCTGCGCGCCGAGTCGCAGGAGAACTCCGAGGTGATCTGAGCCAGCGTGTCGAGCGCCCGCGAGACATCGCCACTGAGCTCGCCGAGCTCACCGTCGCGGTGCGAGAGGTCGCCCAGCGACCACACGGCCCCACGGTCGCGCGTCGGGGGCTCCTCAGTGTCCACGTACTCGTCGATAGCCATTCTTAGGCGCCTCGCCGTGACAGATCGGCAGCGGCGCCCGCTTCTTGAGCCGCCGTGCCAGGGTCTAGGCGGCGAGCGGGCCGGCGGCGGCGAGCGGGGTCGTGCCGATCAGCACCCGGATCTCCTGCGCTGCGGGCTGGATCACCACCGGATGGCCCGCGCGCCGAAAGACGGCGAGCATCGGACGATTCGCCGGGAGCACCTCGGCCACCAGCGTCACGATCCCCCTCTCCCGGGCGGCCGCGGCCAGGCGCGAGAACATGATTGATCCGAGACCTCTTCCCTGCCACCCGTCGGCGACCAGGAAGGCGGCCTCAGCGCGGTGAGGATCGTGGTGCGCGCGCGGCGGGCGCCCTGTAGCGAAGGCAGGACCGGTGTCATCTGCCTGGCATCGGCAGTCACGCACAGTCCGCCCGGCCCGCGGAGCGATCCTCGACGAACGTACGCTCGGGCCGGGCGGCCCGGCGTCAGCGAATCAGACCCTCGGCCCGCGCCCAGGCCACCGTCTTGCGGATCGTCTCGCGTGGGTCGGTGTAGTGCAGGCCCAGATCGCGCTCGGCACGCGAGCCGTCATAGCGGTGGCCGTGCAGGAGCGTCCGCACCATCTCGCGGCACACCGGCGGCCGCCGCCCGAGCAGCCTGAAACCCCGTTCGACCGCCGCGGCCGCGACCGTCGCGACCCCGCGCGGGACCAGCCGCGGGCGCATCTGGACGCCTGCCACGTCCGCCGCCAACGCGAGCGCGTCCTCGATCGAGAGCGTCATGCCGTTGAGCAGATACCGCTCGCCGGCGGCGCCGTGGTCGCACGCCCGGAGGTGCCCGGACACGCAGTCGTCGATATCGACCAGGCTGACCACAGTGGGCACGAACACCTTCAGCCGCCCGTCGAGGAACGCGAGCAGGAAGCGGCCCGTCCCGCCGGCCCGCCCCGGGCCCTGTACCGACGATGGATTGACGCACACCAGATCCTGGCCGACGTCGCGCGCGGTGGCCATGGCGGCGCGTTCGCCCTCGGTCTTGGTCCGCTCGTAGGTCGAGAGATACCAGCCGCGATGGGTCGTCCGCTCATCGCCGATCGTGCTCGGCGCCTCGCCGATCGTCGCCGCCGAGGAGGTGTGCACGAGCCGGCGGATCCCCGCGCGAGCCGCTGCGCGCACGGCGGCCACCGCCCCATCGACGTTCATGCGCTGCATCGGTCGCGGGTCCTCGACGCAAAGCGAGTTGACGCCGGCGACGTTGTAGGCGTACTCACACCCCTCCATGCCGCGGGCGAGGGCATCGGGGTCGTAGCCCTCGCCGCGCGCCACGGTGACGCCGCGGGCGCTCAGTGCTGACGCCGCCCCATCGGAGCGGGCGAGCCCGACCACCTGATCGCCCCGTTCGAGCAGGCTGGTGACGAGCGCCGACCCGATCACGCCCGTCCCGCCGGTAACGAATACGCGGGCCACGGGCGCGGATCAGGAACGGAGCGCGGCGGAGAACTGCACGATGTAGTCGATCCCCGACCAGGCGGTGACGAGCGCGGCGATCCCCATCGCCCACTGGTCGAGGTACGCGCCCGCGATCACCGCATCCGGGCGCAGGATGGCCAGCGTGATCGCGACGAACTGCACCGTGGCCTTCCACTTACCGAGCATCGAGGTCTCGAACCGGCGCCCGCCGGATTCGACCGCCGCGCGCAGCCCGAGGATCGTGAACTCGCGCCCCACGATCACCAGCGCCACCCATGGGGACGCGCGGTGCACGTCGACGAGCGCGATAAGGGCGGTCGCGACCAGTAGCTTGTCCGCCGTGGTGTCGAGGAACGCGCCGAGCCGGGTGGTGACCCCCCAGCGCCGTGCGAGGCGGCCGTCCAGCCAGTCGGTGGCGGCCGCGAGCACGAATACGATCGCGGCGGCGGTGTAGTCGCCGGCCAGGACGAGCGCCATCACCACGGGGCAGGCGATGACCCGAAGCCCCGTGCCTGCCGCGAGCATCCGGGATGAGCGCAGCGAGCTCAACGTACCGGCTTCCACGTGGGCATGAGCGTATCTCAGAGTAAGGCAGCGCCCAGGGCACGAGCCGCCACCGCGGTCTCGGCCTCGAGCGCCTGGCGAGCCGCGGCCTCGGCGTCGGCCACCATGACGCCCCGGAGCGCCTCCTTGACCTCGGGCACGAGCGCCGGTGCCATGCTCAGCTCGGTGACGCCCAGGCCCGCGAACAGGAGCGCGCTCGGGGGGTCTCCGGCGAGCTCGCCGCACACACCGACCCAGCGCCCGCGCCGGCGCGCCCCGGCCACCGTCTCCTGGACGAGGCGAAGCACGGCGGGGTGCGGCCCAGTCAGGAGCGTCGCCAGCCGTTCGTTGCCGCGTTCTGCGGCCATCGTGTACTGGGTTAGGTCGTTGGTCCCGAGCGAGAAGAAATCAACCTCCTCGGCCAGCCGCGCGGCCGTCAGCGCCGCGGCGGGGACCTCGACCATGATCCCGAACTCGAGCGGCACGTCGATCCCGGTGTCCTCGCGCGCCTGGGCCAGAACGACCCGGGCGGCCGCGATCTCATCGACTGTCGCCACCATCGGCAGCATGACCTTGACCGGATGCTCGGCCGCCACCCGCAGGATGGCTCGCAGCTGGGTGGCCAGCACGTCGGCGCGCTCAAGCGTCAGCCGGATCCCGCGGACCCCCAGGAACGGGTTGGCCTCCGGCGGCATCGGGAGCGCCGGTAGCGGCTTGTCGGCACCGGCGTCGAGCGTGCGAACCACGAGCGGGCGGCCGTCGAGGGCGGTGGCGATCTGCCGCAGCGTGTCGGCCTGCTCCTCCTCGCTCGGCAGCTCGGCCCGGTCGAGGAACAGGAACTCGGTGCGCAGCAGCCCGACGCCCTCGGCGCCGAGCGTCACCGCGTCCGCCGCCTCCTTGGCCGAGCCCAGGTTCGCGAACACCTCGATCCGGGTGCCGTCCTTCGTTGCCCCGATCTCGTGCGCGCGCTCACGCGCGCGGGCGCGTCGCGTCTCCAATCGCTCGCGCCGCTCGCTCGCGTCGCGCTGCACGTCCGCCGGGGGGTCGACCTGGAGCGTCCCCGCCTCGCCGTCGAGCAGGAGCGTGGTTCCGTCCTCGATGCCGAGCACGGCGTCGCCGATCCCGACCACCGCCGGCAGGCCCAGCGCCCGGGCGAGGATCGCCGCGTGCGCCGTGGCGGTGCCATGCGCTGTAGCGATGCCGATGACTCGCGCCGGATCGAGTCCGGCGGCGTCGGCAGGCGTCAGCTCGCCGGCGATCACGATTCCCTCGTGAGCGACCGGCTCCGCCCCGGTCTCTCCGGTCAAAGCACCGACCACGCGCCGGCCCACGTCGAGCACGTCGGCGGCGCGCTCCTGGAGCAGCGGCTCCTCGAGCGCGCGGTAGCGCCCGGCGACCTCGACGGCCGCGTCGTAGAACGCCCGCTCGGCCGTGGCCCCGGACTCGATCGCGCGGTACGCGGGCTCGAGGAGCGCCTCGTCCTCCAGCAGCACCAGGTGCGCGTTGAAGATTGCGGCGTCGGCCTCACCGGCGCGGGCGGCGACCGCATCGTGATCGCGCTCGATCGCGGTCCTCGCGGTGGCGATCGCTTCGCCGAGCCGCGCCTGCTCGCGCTCGGGATCCTCGGCGGCGCGCTCGGGCGGTGGCGCGAACGCTCCCCGCAGCAGATGGGCCGGTCCGACCGCGACTCCGGCCGATGCTGCCACCCCGTGCAGGACCTCCCCGGCCCCCACGCTCCGCGCGGCCACGGACAACGACGGTGACGGGGCTACCGGCGCCACTGGGCGAACCGGGGGCGCCTGGGCGGCCAAGCCGTCACCGAAGCCCTCGTCGGCCAGCTTCTGGAGGGCCGCGATCACCTTGCCCGCTCCAGGCCCGGAGGCCGAGACCAGCAGCGTGTCCCCGAACCGGGCCCCGAGCGCCACCACGTTGGTGAGGCTGGTGGCGCGAACCGGCTCGCCCCCGCCCGCCTTGGCCACCCTCACGTCGGCGTCGAACCCGCGAACGGTCTCGACGAAGCGCGCCGCCGGCCGTGCGTGCAGTCCGATCGCGTTGCGGACCAGGATCGAGGCCTGGGCATCCGGAGGGGGAGACGGCGCGGCTTCGACGGGCGCGGCGCCGTCGTCCGAGACCCCGAGCTGGGAGCTCTTCATCGCGAGCGCGCCCCGGGCCTCGGCCGCGACCTCCTCGAGTGAGGCGCCGCCGCTCGCCGCGGCGGCGGCAGCCACCGCCCCCTCGACCAGCGGCGCCTCGCTCATCACGACCTTGCCGGGCGTGTCGCCCAACAATTCGATCGCAAACTCGGCGCTCATCAGTGCGCTGCCCAGGTCCATCAGCACCAGCACCCCATCGGAAGACATCGCCCGCTCGATCGCGGCCTGCACACGTTCCGCGCTGGTGCCGAGAACATCCGGCTCGTCCGTACCGCCGGCGGCCTCGAGTGCCAGATCCGAGCCACCCATCTCGCGCGCGAGGGCGACCACCCCCTCGGCCAGCGCGGCGCTGTGGGAGACCACCACGATCCCGACCACGTTCGGCGGCTCCTCAGAGTCGGTACGCCCGGTGCAGGTAATCGATCGGATGGACCGATTTCTCGCCCGTGGCGTGGGTGATCTGCCAGCGGCAGGTCTCGCTGTCGCAGGCGACCTCACTGGCGCCGGATTCGCGAACCTGCCCGAACAGATCGGCACCTACCGCCATGGCGATGTCGTACTTCTCCGCCTTGAGCCCGTAGGTCCCGGCGATCCCGCAACAGCGCGCGTTGCCTTCGGTGACCTCCAGGCCGGGGATCAGCGCAAACAGCTCCAGCGCCGGCTTGCCGATCCAGTGGCCCTGCTGCTGACAGGGCGCGTGGTAGAAGATGTGCTCGTTGACCGGGGTGAAGTCGGTCTTGAGCTCACCCCGGTCGTGCAGCTCGAGCAGCAGCTCACAGATGTCGTAGGTCCGCTCGGAGAGCAGCTTCAGATCCGGGTCGTCCTCGAGCGAGAGGATCTCGCGGGCCTCGCGCTTGAGCATCAGCGTGCAGCTCGTGGCGTTGCCGACGACGAGCAGGTTCGGGTCCTGGCGCAGGAGCGGAGCGAACTCGCGGCCGCGACGGAGCACGACCTTGCGCGCGTCGTCAAACAGGCCGCTCGACTGGAGCGGCAGGCCGCAGCAGTCCTGCTTGGGGACGATCACCTCGAAGCCGTTGTGCTCGAGGATCGCCACGACCTTCTCCCCCTCCCAAGGCTCGTAGTACTCGGTGCCGCAACCATGGAAGTAGAGGATCTTGCGCCCGGTGGCGGGGCTCGAGTGGTCCTTGAACCAGCGCGAGAAGCGCCGCCCGGCGAATTTGGGAACCGCCGCGTCCCGATGGATACCCAGCGTCTTCTGCCCCAGCGCGCGGAGCGGAGGGAAACCGAGGGTGAAGTTGGCCAGTGGCGCCACCGGGGTGCCCGCTCGACCGAGCCACGTCGGCCGGGTGATGATCCGATCGCGAAGCGGGACGCCCTTCTGGCGCTTGAGCTTGTTACGCGCCTGCGAGTTGATCTCGGCGATCTTCACCCCCTGCGGGCAGGACATCGAGCAGATCCCGCAGCCGGAGCAATAGTCGACCGAAGCGTCGACCGAGGGCTCGTCGAGGATCCGGTACCGCTCGGCCTGCGGACCGGCGTACTTCGGCCCCGGGAACAGCGGCGAGACGTTCGAGACCGGGCACTGCGTCTCGCAGATCGTGCACTTGATGCAGTGGTCGAGGGACCCGCGCATCAGCTGTTCGAGGACGCCGTGCTCGCTCATGCCGCCGCACCCGCGGGCGATCCGGAGTGCGCCAGTACGACCTGGGCAGCGCGCGAGCCGCTCGCCAGCGCGATGCCCTCTCCCGATCCCTCGCGCCACGGCACCGCCCCGGCAAGGCCGGCGCCCGCCACGACCACGTTGTCCGCCCCCTCGGCCCGCAACTCCCCGTCGACCGCGACGCCGACTCGCGCCATCGGCTGCTCGGCCAGGTAATCGCCGACGAACCGGGGCTCTCCCGGCTCTGGCAGGCCGCGCAGCGGCAAGCCGAAGACGCGCTCGTGCGTGGCCCAGCGCGAGTCGAGCTCGATCGCACCCGAGCCGAACCCACCCGAGGCGAGCACGAACCACGACGCCGCATAGTGGGCGTCGTGGCCCGCCGACTCGGTGGCGACCGACAGCACACGTGAGTCGGCGCGTTCGCACGACACCACCTCGGCTCCGAGCACGAGCCGACCGCCGGCGCGCCGCAGCGTGCTACGCAGGATCTCGTGCAGGCGCATGCCGGGAACGGAGGGAGGCAGGGTGGGGATCTCGAACACCGAGCGGCCGAGCCGGTGCTCGAGGTCTGACCACGCGCCGTGCGGATCGCGGACTCCGAGCACGGCGGGCAGTCCCACGCGCTCGTCGGCCTGGAGTTTCAGCGCGAGCCGACCCGCGAACGCGGCTCGCCAGCTCGGGTCGTCGAACCGGCGCGCGAGCAGGAGCGAGTTCTCGTCGGCGCGATCGGTGTCCAGATCGGCCTCCACTGAGCGCGCTGGGATCCCGGCTCGGCTGAGGTTGGCCGCGCAGAGCGGGGCGTGGAAGTCGCGCAGCTTGCGCGTGCCCACCACGCACACGCGCTCGAGCTCTCCCGAGTCGCCGTCGGCCATCGTCTCCGGGACGACGGCCGAGGGCCGCAGGGCGCCGACGGCGGTCGGAAGCAGGTAGTTACGGTCCAGATCGCCGAGGTACCTGTACCCCGGGAGCGGTCCCGACTCTACGCGCGACTGAAACCACCTGACGGCTTCGGCCACGGCGTCGGTGCCGAGCGCGGCGTAGGGGTGATCCGGGTGGGCCGAGACGAACTCCGGCATCGCCCCGCTCGGCGACACGACCCGATCGGGCGCGTAGCCGAGCACGTCGATCGTCCCCGGCGCTTGGTGGGTCGAGCCTATGCCCTTGGCCAGCACGCAAACGCGCGCTCCGCCTTCGGCCAGTTGCGCGCCAGCCACGAGCCCCGCGGTCCCGGCGCCGATCACGACGACGTCGTAGTGGAGCTCGCCCTGCACTACGCCACCGCCTCCGCGTCGAGGACCGGCAGATGCTCGACGTCGAGCACGCCTTGGAAGATCCAGTCGTCGAGGCGCGCCTGGCGGAACTGATCGCCGTACAGCACCGGCCACACGCCCTTCCAGCGCTCCCTCAGGAAGTGCAGCAGCGACTCGTCGGCCTGCTCGGCCGTGAGCCCGTCGAGCGCGTGCAGAATGCCGGCGGCGCGATAGATGCAGAAACCGCCCTGGCACGGCCCCATCCCCAGACGGAGCAGCCGTCGGATGTCGTCGAGGTTGGTCGTGGCCCGGCGCTCGATCGCCTGCTCGAGCTTGGACCGCGGCACCAGCTCGCATTCGCAGACCAGCTGCTCATCGCGCAGGTGCGCCTCCTTGTGGCTCAACCGCTCGCCGAGCTGATACGTCGCCCCGCTCTCCGACCCGGGCAGCGGCTCGGTCTTTGTCGTGCATGGACGCTGCTCGCCCAGGTGCTTGGAGACGGCGTTCATCGTCTCCTCGGCCATGAGGCGGAACGTCGTGAGCTTGCCGCCGGTGATCGTGACGAAGCCCTGCACGCCATCGCGCTCCGCGTGGTCGAGGAGCGCGTGGGCGCGCGTGACGTCGCGCGAGTCGGTGTCGGCCGCCTTGGTGTCCTCGAACAGCGGACGGACCCCGGTCCACACCCGCAGCGCGCGGGCCTGACGGAAGCCGGGCACGAGCTTCTCGCCGTCGTCGAGCATCGCGTCGACCTCCGACTGGAGCACAGTGTGATCGTCGGGATCGTCGGTGTTCACGTCGGTTGTCCCGATCACGCACACGGTCCGGATCGGCACGATGATGTCGCCGTCGCTCGGCATCTGGCAGCGATTCACGCACGTGTTCACCAGGCGGTGGTTCATCGCGATCATGATCCCCCGGCCCGGCAGCACGCGGACGCCCTCGATTCCGGCCATGTCCGCGACGGAGCCGGCCCACGCGCCGGACGCGTTTACGGTCACGCGGGCCTCGACGTCGATGTCCTCCCCGGTCGCGGCCCCGCGCAGCCGGGCGCCCGTCACCTGATCGCCACTGCGGTGGATTGCGACGACTGCGTGGTAGGGCAGCACCCGCCCACCTCGCTCCTGGATCCCTCGGGCCATCGCCCAGACGGTCTTCCAGACTTCGATGTTGCCATCGGGAACGCGGAACACCCGCGAGATGTCCGGGTTGAGCAACGGCTCCTCGCGGAGCGCCTGCGCCGGATCGATCTCCTCGCAGTCGACGCCGGTGTCGCGGCAGCCCTTGGCGAAGGTGTCGGCGTAGGCGGGGTCGTCAAATGGGGTAGTGACGAAGAACCCACCGACGTCCTCGATCGAGTCCGGCGAGATCTTCCTCAGGATGCGGTTCTCGTGAATGCACTCCTGGGCGGCGCGCGGGTCCTTGACCGCATAGCGGCCGCCCGAGTGCAACAGACCGTGGAAGCGCCCGCTGGTTCCCTCGGCGAGGTCGGCGCGGTCGACGAGCACGACATCGTATCCACGCAGCGCGGCGTCCCAGGCTACGCCCGCGCCCGTGGCGCCACCACCGATTACGAGGACATCGGTGGTGTGGGTCGTCATGTAGGGAGACTACTCCGCCGAAGGCGGCCGATGGGGCCGCCTTCGGCGCTTAGCTCTAGGTTTCGTCGGCTCGACTAGTCGACCCAGTCGAAGGTCCGGGTGACGGCCTTCTTCCACTCCTTGTAGTAGGCGTCCCGCTTGGCGGCGTCCATGTTGGGCGTCCAGCGCTTGTCCTCGGCCCAGTTGTCGCGGACCTCCTGCGTGCTGCTCCAGAACCCGACGGCCAGCCCGGCCGCGTAGGACGCGCCCAGCGCGGTCGTCTCGGCCACCACCGGACGGATCACCGGCACGCCGAGGATGTCGGCCTGGAACTGCATCAGCAGGTCGTTGGCGACCATCCCACCGTCGACCTTGAGCTCGTTGAGCGTGACGCCCGAATCGGACTCCATCGCGTCCATCACCTCGCGGGTCTGGAACGCGGTCGCCTCCAGCGCGGCCCGGGCGATGTGGCCCGCGTTGACGTACCGCGTCAGGCCGGCGAACACGCCGCGGGCGTCCGACTTCCAGTACGGAGCGAACAGGCCGCTGAACGCCGGCACGATGTACAGGCCCCCGTTGTCGTCCACCGACTTGGCGAGCTCCTCGACCTGCGGGGCCGCCTGGATCATGTGCAGGTTGTCGCGCAGCCACTGCACGAGCGCCCCCGTGATCGCGATCGAGCCCTCGAGCGCGTACACCGCCGCCTCGTCGCCGATCTTGTAACAGGCCGTGGTCAGCAGGCCCGCCTTGGACTGCACCGGTTCGGTGCTCGTGTTGAGCAGCATGAAGTTGCCGGTGCCGTAGGTGTTCTTGGCGTCGCCGGCGTCGAAGCAGGCCTGTCCGAACGTCGCCGCCTGCTGGTCACCGAGGTCACCGGCAACGCTGACCCCGGTGAGGTTGCCGGTCTTCACCTCGCCGTAAACCTGGCTCGAGGATTTGATCTCCGGCAGCATCGACATCGGTACGCCGATCGTTGCCGCGATATCGGCATCCCAGCTCAGCGTGCTCAGGTCCATCAGCATCGTGCGGCTGGCGTTGGTGACGTCGGTGATGTGCAGACCACCGTCGACGCCGCCGGTCAGGTTCCAGATGCACCAGGTGTCCATGTTCCCGAACACCAGGTCGCCGGCCTCCGCCTTCTCGCGCGCGCCGGGGACGTTGTCAAGGATCCAGCGAACCTTCGGACCCGAGAAGTACGTGGCCAGCGGGAGGCCGACCGTCGACCGGAACCGGTCCTGACCCCCGTCGGCGGACAGCTCGTCGACGAGCTTGTCGGTCCGGGTGTCCTGCCACACGATCGCGTTCATCACCGGCTCACCGGTGTTCCGATCCCAGACGACCGCCGTCTCACGCTGGTTGGTGATGCCGAGCGCGGCGATGTCATCGCGGGCAGCGCCGGCCTTCTCCATCGCCTCGTCGAGGACCTCCTGGCAGCGCGCCCAGACCTCCATCGGGTCGTGCTCGACCCACCCCGGCTTTGGATAGATCTGCTCGTGCTCCTTCTGCGACACGGCTACGACACGGCCTTCGTGGTTGAAGACCATCGCCCGCGAGCTGGTCGTGCCCTGATCCAGTGCCATCGAGTACTTCGCCATGCGTGTTCTCCTTTAGCCCGCGAACGCCTCAGCGGCGCTCTTGAAGAGGTAATAAGTCGAGGTGGCGCCCGGGTCTTGATGGTCCTTGCTGCGTTCGCCCAGGTAGCTGGCGCGCCCCTTGCGCGCGATGAGCGGCGTCGTTGCCTTCATTCCTTCCTGCGCGGCCTGCGCCGCGGCACGAAGGCCCTCGTCGAGATCAGACGCACCCTCCAGCGCCACCACCGCCGGGATCAGCGCGTCGACCATCGTCTTGTCTTCCGGTTGCGCCTTGCCGCGGGCCTGGACTCCCTCCAGGCCCCTGCGCCAGGCGGCGGCATATGCCGGCAGGTCGACCTGCTCCTGCCCGGCGAGGGCGTTGCCCATCTGCAGGAACAGCGTCCCGTACAAGGGGCCGGCGGCCCCGCCGACCGTCGAGACGAGCGCCATCGCGACCGTCTTGAGCACGGCGCCGGGATCCGCCTGCTCCGCGGCGCCAAGGCGCTCCATCGCCTTGGTCATGCCGCGGTTCATGTTGGTGCCGTGGTCGCCGTCGCCGATCGCCGTGTCAAGTGCCACGAGCTCTTCCCGGTGCTCGGACATCTCACCGGCGAACCGGTTCATCCAGTCAAGCGTGGCGTCGCGTGTGATCGCCACCGTCAGCCGCCCCGGATCGCCACTGTCAGGTGTCCCAGACCGTCAGCGTCACACACCCCAGCGCAGGGCCGGGGTGTTCACCGGAGCGTCCCAATAGCGCAACATCTCGTCGTCGAGCTTGAGCAGGGTGATCGAACACCCCTGCATCTCGAGCGAGGTGATGTAGTTGCCGATCAGGTTGCGCTCGATGCTCAGGCCGTGCGCCTGAGCGATCTTGGCCACCTCGGCGTACATCACGTACAGCTCGATCAGCGGTGTGCCGCCCATCCCGTTCATGAAGGCGAGCACGCGGTCGCCGCTCGAGAACGGGAGGTCCTCGAGGATCGGAGTCATCAGGCGCTCCGCGATCTGCGAGGCCGGACCGATCTTCTCGCGGAAGCGGCCCGGCTCGCCGTGGATGCCGATGCCGATCTCCACCTCGTCCTCGGCAAGCTCGAAGCTCGGCTTGCCCGAGGAGGGGGTGATGCACGGCGTGAGCGCCATGCCCATCGAGCGGCCGTTGGCGTTGACGCGCCGCCCGAGCTCCGCGACTTCCTTCAGCGACTTGCGGTCCTCGGCGGCGCCACCACAGATCTTCTCGACCAGCACGGTCACGCCCACACCGCGACGGCCGGCGGTGTAGAGCGAGTCCTCGACCGCCACGTCGTCGTTGGTCAGGATGGTCTCGACCTCGATGTCTTCGCCACGGCCCATCTCAGCGGCCATGTCGAAGTTCATGACGTCGCCGGTGTAGTTCTTGACGACGTGAATGACGCCGGCGCCACCGTCGACCGCCTTGGTCGCCTCGATCATCTGATCTGGGGTGGGCGAGGTGAACACCTCCCCGGGGCAGGCGGCATCGAGCATTCCCGGCCCGACGTAGCCGCCGTGCATCGGCTCGTGGCCCGAGCCGCCTCCCGAGATGATCCCGACTTTGCCCTGGACCGGCGCGTCGATCCGGACGATGACCGCTGGGTCATATATGACCCGGACCCGGTCGCCGTGGGCCGCCTCGACGCCGTGGAGAGCGTCCTGCAGAACCGCGTCAGGCGCGTTGATTAGTTTCTTCATCGCTGTCGCCTCAGAAGGGAGCGCTGCCGAAGACGGCGTCGAAGAAGATCGCGGCCAGTGCGCCGCCGATGAGCGGCCCGAGGACGGGTACCCATGCGTACGTCCAATCGGACCCACCCTTGCCCGGGATCGGGAGGATCGCGTGGATGATCCGCGGTCCCAGGTCACGCGCCGGGTTGATCGCGTAACCGGTGGGGCCGCCGAGTGACAGGCCGATGCTAAACACCAACAAACCGATCAGCAGCGGAGCCAGGTCCGCGCCACTGAAGATGTTCCACGGACCGGTGATCGCCAGAACTCCGAACACCAGGACGAACGTGCCGATGATCTCGGTAATCAGGTTCCACGCATAGTTGCGGATCGCCGGGCCAGTCGAGAACACTGCCAGCTTCAACCCTGGATCCTCGGTACCGGCCCAATGCAGGTAGTACGAGAGCCACACGAGAAATGCGCCGACCATCGCGCCGATCATCTCGCCGAGGAAGTATTTCCACGCCATCGATCCGGTGATCGACCCGTGGATCCAGAAACCCAACGTGACCGCCGGGTTCAGGTGCGCGCCGTCGAAGGGGCCGACGGCGTAGACGGCGACCATGACCGCCATGCCCCACCCGAACGTGATCACGATCCATCCGGAGTTCTCCGCCTTGGACTTGGCCAGCAGCACTGCTGCGACGACGCCGTCGCCGAGCAAGATCAGGAGTGCTGTCCCGATGATCTCGGACGGAACGATGCCCAGATGGGGTTTAACCACCACTAATACCGCGGCTAAAGCGCTCAATTCCGGTCTCCTCTCTCCTCAAGTGGACTTGCGGACGGGCCGATCCTAACCGCACGCGTTCGACAATGTCAAACTAAGTTGGCATGCTGTCGACGGAGTTCGGCAATGACGAGCGACGTTCTATTCATCCCATCGAGCGCTGCCGAGTCGCAGAGGTAGCGCGGAGGCGACCGCGACGCAGAGTGCCTCGAAACATTCAGTCCATCGAGCGCGCCGCGACGATCTTGCGTCTCCTGTCGGGACGCAACCGGCGACTCGGGGTGGTGGACATCGCGGGCGAGATGGGACTCTCGAAGGGGACCGTCCACGGGCTGCTGCGAACGCTCCAGAGCGTGGGTTTCGTCGAGCAGGATCGAGACAGCGGGAAATACCAGCTAGGCGCCGCCTTGCTCCACATGGGGTCCAGTTATCTCGACGGCAACGAGTTGCGGACCCGCGCCCTCAACTGGTCCGACTCGCTGGCGACGCGCACACGCGAGGCGGTGCGGATCGGCACCCTGCACGAGGAGCGAGTGCTGGTCGTGCATCACGTGTTCCGCCCCGATGACACCCTGCAGACGCTCGACGTTGGCTCTCTCTTGCCCGCACACGCGACGGCCCTCGGCAAGGTATTGCTCGCACATCATCCATATGTCGCGTCGTCGCTTGCGGACAACGGGCTCGAGGCGTATACGGATGCGACGATCACGGACGCCCCCCGGCTCGAGCGAGAGCTGGTTCGGGTACGGGCCCAGGGCTGGGCGTCGGACGTCGGGGAGCTCGTTCCGGGTCAGGTCTCCTACGCGGCGCCGATCGTGGATCGCCGGGGCATGACCGTAGGCGCGATGGGAATCTTCGGCCCTCCGGAACGCTTGATGGCGGCTAGGCAGCCAAGGCCGGACCTACTGGCATACGTTCGGGAGGGCGCGCGCGCCGTGTCGCGGGAGCTCGGGGCGATCCCGTGGTAATGACAGCCATTCTGGGCAGGCTTACGATGTCGAAAGCCACACGAGAGTGAAGGAGGGAGTAGATGTCCGCAGATCGTCCCGATCACACGGCGGATCCGGAGCAGCCGCTCCAGAGCAGCTTCGCGGAGGGACAGGCCGATCCCGAGGAGTTCCCGTTGGACGAGAAAGTCGGCAGGTTCAGCAAAGGCCAGGAGGACCTACCCGGGGACGACCCCGAGAAGCACGTCAAGGGCCGTTTCAGCGAAGGCCAGGAAGAACTCGGCGACGAAGACCCGGAAAAGCACATACAGGGTCGCTTCGACGAGGGCGAGGGCGAGGACGCACCGTAGCCGCTAACTCTCGAGTTACAGGACCGCGCCGAGGCGGCTGCGGACCGTCCCATCGGCGAGGGTCCGCTCGCCGCGGGGCGTGATCCGCCACACAGGATCACGCTGCACCGAGATCGGGGAGACGAGCCCGGCTTCCCGGAGCATGTCGAGCGCTCGGTTCACCGCCGCGAGCAGGTCGAGGGTGGCCCGCTGGCCGGCTCCGGGAAACTCCCTGAGCAGGTACTCGGCGAGCTGCTGGGCCCTGATGCTGGTTCCGTGCGTCGGGCCGTCTGGTCCCAACCCGCTCAGCATGTCCGCGGCCAGGTCCTCGACGTTCAGCGCTCGCAGGCGCTCGACCTCGGCTTTGCCCGCAGCCCTCCGGGCCTCCTTCTCCTCGCTGCGGCGGAATAGAGGTGACATGGGGTCCAGAATGTACGGGACCAGTGGTCGGACCCACCAGATCTCGTAAGCCCGCCGGCTCGCTCGACGGCCCGTCCAAGACCATCATCGTCGAGCCGCTGCGTATCCCGGCGGCCCCACCGGTGCCGCCGGCGGTCACTCCTGAGCGTGAGCCCGAGCGCTCGAAGCCGGCGCCTGAGAAGGAGCCCGTGCCCGCGCGATGAACTCCCTCGAGAACGCCAGCGCCACCGCACCCGACCTGGTGGTCCCGATCGTTGGCTATCGCCAGTGGCGCTTGACGGCGGGAGTGCTCACCTCGATCTACGACGATGAGTCCTGGTCCGGAGGTTGCATCGCCGCTCGCTGCGACCGGGGGCACGGCGTGGGAGAGGTTCCGGCCCAGGATTGCAGCTGCGGCGTGTACGCCTATTACGACCCGTGCCCGAGAACGGCATCGGCTGCGACACCGGACCTGATCGGCGGGGCCGTCGTCCTCTGGGGCCGAATCGAAGCGCACATCTACGGTCTGCGCGGCAAGCACGCGCGGATCGTCGCCCTCGAACTGCCGTTTTCGCGCGGGCGCAAGCGTCGCGCCGTGATCGAGACCGCCAACCAGATCGGGGTCCCGGCGGTGCCGCACCGGTCGCTGAAGGCGGTGGCACTGCAGCACGGCGCCGTGCTGCAGCCGTCACTGCGTCCGAAGAAAACGCTCACCCGGGCGACCAACGTATGGACCAGGATCGGGCCGGCCTAGCCTTGCCGGGTAGATCGCCGGGGCGTTCCATGCTAGGACTACGCGCGCCGTGAGCATCAACGGGCGATACGTGGCTGCAATCGACCAGGGGACTGCGTCGTCGAGGTGCTTGATCTTCGACGAGAACGCGCGGATCGTCTCGGTCGCCCAGCAGGAGCACCGCCAGTACTTCCCCAAGCCGGGGTGGGTCGAGCACGACCCGACGGAGATCTCGCGCAATGTCTTGCTCGTGGTCCGGGTAGCGCTGGACAAGGCGGACCTCACCCCGGACGACCTGTGCGCGCTCGGCATCGCGAATCAACGCGAGACCACCGTGCTGTGGGAGCGTGACAGCGGCGCGCCGGTACACAACGCGATCAACTGGATGGACACGCGCACCGACCGCGTGTGCCGGGAGCTCGCCCGCGAGTTCGGCCAGGACATGTTCCGAGAGAAGACCGGGCTGCCGGTCACGACCTACTTCTCGGGCCCCAAGATCCGCTGGCTGCTGGATGAGATCCCGGGACTCCGCGATCGCGCCGAGGCGGGCGAGGTGCTGTTCGGCACGATCGACTCGTGGCTGATCTGGAACCTGTGCGGGGCACACGTCACCGACGTCACTAACGCGAGCCGGACGCTCTTGATGAACCTCCAAACGCTCGACTGGGATCCCGAGCTGCTCGACGCCATCGGCGTTCCGGCGGCGATGCTCCCGGAGATCCGGGCATCGTCGGAGGCGTATGGCGAGACCGGCCCGCCGATCGCCGGCGTGACGGTTGCCTCGGCGCTCGGGGACCAGCATGCCGCGCTCGTGGGGCAGACCTGCTTCGACCCCGGCGACGTGAAATGCACGTTCGGCACGGGAAGCTTCTTTCTGCTCAACACGGGCGCCCGTCCGGTGCCCTCCCACAGCGGACTGCTGACCACGCTCGGATACAAGCTCGGCTCGGCGGCGCCGGCCTACGCACTGGAGGGCTCTATCGCCATCACGGGCGCCCTCGTCCAGTGGTTCCGAGACAACCTTGGGCTGATCGGCAGCGCCCCTGAGATCGAGACGCTGGCTCTGACCGTCGACGACAACGGCGGTTGCTACTTCGTGCCCGCGTTCTCGGGGCTGTTTGCGCCGCACTGGCGCAGCGACGCGCGGGGTGTGATCGCGGGGTTGACCGGCTACATCAACCGGGGTCACCTCGCCCGAGCTGTGCTCGAGGCAACCGCGTGGCAGACGCGCGAGGTCGTGGACGCGATGAACGCCGACTACGGCAACCCGGTGTCAGAGCTGCGCGTCGACGGCGGGATGACCGCGAACAACCTGCTGATGCAGAATCTCGCCGACGTCCTCGACGTTCCCGTGATGCGGCCGAACGTCGCCGAGACCGTGTCGCTCGGCGCCGCCTACACGGCGGGCCTCGCCGTCGGCTTCTGGCCGGACGCCGACAGCCTCAAGCGAAACTGGCACAAGGCCTCGGAGTGGCTGCCGAGCATGGACGGCGCGCTACGGGCTCGCGCCTATCGCAAGTGGAAGAAGGCCGTCGCCCGCACGGTCGACTGGGTCGACGACGACGAGTGATCGGAGTCAGTTGTGGTTGCCGACCGGGGTCCGCTTACGGTACGGCGAGCGATATGGGCTGACCGAGCCATTCTGGAAGAACGTGCTCACCGACTCCATCACCTGGTCGGCATCGGCGGTCGCGATTATCGGGTCGCCGAAGGAGACCTCGATCCGGTGGCGGCCGGACAGCGGAACCGGGTGCCGGCGCCTTGGCCAGAAGCGGCCCGGCGGCATCGCCTCGGCCGTGCCGGTAACCCGGATGGGCACGATCGTCAGGTTGTGAGCGGCTGCGAGCACGGCGGCGCCGCGGCGCAGGGGGCCAGGCATGCCGTCGCGCGAGCGCGTGCCCTCGGGGAAGAGCAGCAGGCTCCAGCCCTGGTCGAGCAGTTGATCGAGGTGGCCGCCGTTCTTCGACATACCGCCGCCGCGCCGGCGCTCGACCGGCACCGTGTTGAAGATGAGCGAGACGGCCGAGGCAACCAGGCGGTTGCGGTAGAAGTAGTCGGCGGCCGCGGCGACCACGGTGCGCTTGCGCAACCGGCGGGGAAGCGCGGACAGGATCACCGGGGTATCGAGATGACTGGCGTGGTTGGCGACCAGGATGATCGGGCCCTTGAGCCCCTCGAGCTTTTCCTTGCCGGTCGCCAGCCGGGCAGCGTAATAGTCCATGAGCGGGGCGAGGACGAAGCGCATGAAGTTCTCGCGGATCACGCCGGCTAGCCGCGTCCGCGCCCAGGGGATGTCCAGCTGTGAAGCGGCCGCCCGAAGCTGTCGGCCGCGCTCGGGGGCGGCGCGTGCGACATCGAGCCCCCGCGCCGGCGCCGCGCGCGCGGCGTCGAGGACTTTCCGCCTGCGGGAGCGCTCACGACGGAACTGCATTACGGGGGTGGTACCCCCTCCTGTGATCTTCGTTACAGGTGTCGCGAAGTGGCGCAGCTGCGGGGCTCGGATCCTGACGGATAACTACGATTAGCCGGGCTCGTGGGACGCCTGCGCTTCTCGCCCGACCCGTTTCGGCCCGCCTCGGTTGTGACCGACGACCTCCGGCAGCACCCCGTGGTCCAGACGGTGCTGCGCCGGCGCGAGGAGGGCTCGCGCCCGGGCGCAAGGACCGACGGGCGGCGGGTCGCGCTCGTGATCGAGGGCGGCGGGATGCGAGGCGTGGTCTCGGCCGGGATGGCCACCGCGATCGAGCAGCTCGGCCTGCGCGACGCCTTCGACGAGGTCCACGGGGCCTCGGCCGGCGCCTTCAACGCCGCTTTCCTGCTCGCCGGCCAGGCGGCGTACCTGGCCACGCTGTACGGCTACGGGTTCGGGGATCCGCGGTTCGTGAGCGCAATGAGGGCGCTCAGGGGAGGCCCGGTGTTCGACATGGACCATGTGGTCAACCACGTGTGGACGCGTCAGCGACCGCTGCGCCACGAGGAGATTCTCAACACCGGGATCGAGCTCCATTGCACGGCCACCGACGCCGACCGTGCCTCGATCGTCGACCTCACCGACCTGGGCGGCCAGGCCGACATCTGCTGCGCGCTTCGGGCATCGGGACGGCTTCCCTGGCTCGCGGGCGGCCCCGTCGAATTCCGCGGCATGCGGCTGCTCGACGCCACACTGGCCGAGGCGATCCCGGTGCGTGTCGCGCGAACCACCGCGACCGATCTGCTCGTGCTCCAGACCCGGCCGCACGGCGTCAAGCACACGCCGCTCTCCCCCGTGGTGGCAAAGCTGACCGATCGCTACCTGCGTCCGATCAACCCCGATCTCGTCCACCTCCGCGAGACGCGGTCGGAGCGCTACGACGAGCTCACCGACGAGCTCGCCGCACAGGCCGCCGACCCGGAACATACGCCCGCGGTGTGCGTGGTCCGGCCAGCCGCCGGTGCGATCGTCGTGAGCCAGATGGAGGGCCGCCAGCGGGCGCTCCAGACAGCCGCGGCGGATGGGTTGCGGGCGGCCTGGATGGCGCTGGCCGGCGAGGATCCGGAGCTGATCGGCACGCTCCGGGCCTACCCGCGCCGGGTCGCCGTCGAAGGCCCCGCGAACGGGTCAGGACGGGAGATTGGACCGCCCACCCACTCCCACCGCCCCACGGACGCCTAGCTAGGGGAATCAGGCGCCGCTGGGTCTCGCCCCAGATCCCGGCTGACGCCGGATTCCCGAGCGAGGCCCTGAACCGAAATTAGACCGGCGCCGGCTCGCGCTCCGCGGGCTCCTCGGCCTCGGGCGGTCGCTTCGCGACCACCTCCCGCGCCTCCGAGCCCTCGATGTTGATGTGCGGCAGACGCTGGTCGAGCCAGTGCGGCAGCCACCACGTCCGTTTCCCGAGCAGCTCGAGCACTGCCGGCAGCATCACGCAGCGCACGACGATCGCGTCGAGCAGGACCGCCACCGCGAGCCCGAAGCCGAACTCCTTGAGGACGCGCTCGTTGCCGAGCATGAACGAGAGGAAGACGCAGATCATGATCGCGGCCGCCGCGGTGATCACCCGTCCGGTGAACGCGATCCCGTCGGCCACCGCCTCGGAGGCGTCACCCCGGCGTAACCACTGCTCGCGCACGCGTGAGACGAGGAACACCTCGTAGTCCATCGATAGGCCGAACACGACCGCGAACATCAGCACCGGGATCCAGGGCTCCACCGGTCCCTTCTCGACCCCGAGCACGCTGGCGAACCACCCGTCCTGGAACACGAGCACGGTCACGCCGAGCGCGCCGCCGATGCTGATCAGGTTCATCAGCGCGGCCTGGACCGGGATCACCAGCGATCTGAAGATCACGAACAGCAGCAGCGCCGAGAGCACGACGACGAGCCCGATGAACAGGGGCAGCTTGTCCGCGAGCACGTGCGAGAAGTCGATCGAGCCAGCCGTGAAGCCGCCGACGAGCACCGTAGCACCGGTCTGATGCTTGACCGGCGGCAGGACGTCGTCGCGCAGGTGGTTGACCAGGTTGGTCGTCGCCACCGCCTGCGGCGCCGAGCCCGGATAGGCGTCGAACACCGCCACGTTGCCCGCCGGTGAGATCCGCGGTGGGGTCACGGCGACCACGTTCGGCGTCTGCTCGACGGCGTCACGAACCGCGGAGACGGCCTGCGACGCGTTCCCATTCGGAACGTCGGTCACGATCAGCAGCGGACCGTTGAAGCCCTGTCCGAAGCCCTGCGCCAGCAGGTCGAAGGCCTCACGCGTGTTCGTGCCCGACGGATCGTTGCCGGAGTCGCTCGACTCCAGACGCAGCCCGACCACGGGCAGCAGCAGTACGATCATCACGGCCAGGGAGAGGATCGCGAGCGGCCAGGGCCGCGACTGCACGGTCCGGCTCCACTGGCGCCAGCGCGAGTGCGACTGCGCGGTGGCCGCATCGTGACCGTCGGTGTCCGCAACCACCGGCTCACCGCGCCGGCGCGCTACCCGGGCGCCGAACCGCGAGAGCATCGCCGGGAGCACCGTCAGCGACGCGGCCAGCACCATCAGAACGGCGAGGATCGACGCAATCGACAGTCCGTATAGGAAGCTCACGCCCGTAGCGAACATGCCGAGCAAGGCGATCACCACGGTGGTGCCGGCCAGCAGGATCGCGCGCCCGGAAGTGTCCATCGCCTCGACGACGGATTTCTCGACGTCGCCGTTAATCAGGAAATTCTCACGGAATCGAGTGACGATGAACAGCGCGTAGTCGATGCCGACGCCGAGCCCGATCATCAGCGCCAGATCGGTCGAGACGTTGGGGATGCTGGTCACGTGCGTGACCAGCCCGATCAGCGCGACGCCGGTGATCAGCCCGAATCCGGCGGTGATCAGCGGCATGCCGGCGGCCACGAGCGAACCGAACGTGAACAGCAGGATGATCAGCGCCGCGACCGACCCAATCAGGGTTGCCGGGCCTACCGTGAATCCCTCGGCGTTCTCCATCACCTGTCCGCCGGCGGCCACCTTCAGGCCGGGCACATTCACGGCGGCGATCTGATCGAGCACCGGTTTGCCGGCGGCATTCGGCACCTGGTTGGCCGGCTTGTCGTAGTTGATCGTCGCGAACGCGGTCCGGCGATCGCGCGAGATCTCGCCCGAGCCGTTGGTGCTATAGGGGCTGAGCACCGACACCACGTGCGGATCGCTCTTTACCTTGGTCAGCACGCCCTCGATCGCCGACTGGACCGCGGGATCATCGACGGTGCCGTTCGCGGTGTGGAACACGATCGTGTCGACGTCGCCGCTCTGGGCCGGGAACTCGTTCTTGAGCAGGTCGAGCGCATGCTGGGACTCGGTGCCCGGGAGGCTGAAGTTCTGTGCGTAAGTGCGCCCGGCCACACTGGCGACGACCGTTGTTAGGACCGCGATGGCGATCCAGGCCACGAAGACGTGGCGGCGGTGGTGGATGCACCAGCGTGTGACTTTCAGCACTTGGTCGACTCCCTAGTCGTCGTGGCACTCGGGTGGTGACTCGCGCCCCTGCCACCGCTGACGTCACCCGGTCCGGTCTTAACTGTGTAGCAAAGCCGCTTGCTCGGCTTGTGACGTTCCTGACTGCGTCTATCGTCATATATCTAAGTGGCCCTCCGTCAAGACATCCGGAACATCGCGATCGTGGCTCACGTCGACCACGGCAAGACCACGCTGGTCGACGCCCTCCTGTGGCAATCGGGGGCGTTCCGCGTCGGCCAGGACGTGGCCGATCGCGTGATGGACTCGATGGACCTCGAGCGCGAGAAGGGGATCACGATCCTGGCCAAGAACACGGCCGTGCGCTACGGCGGGGTAAAGCTCAATATCGTCGACACGCCGGGCCACGCAGACTTCGGCGGCGAGGTTGAGCGCGGGCTGACGATGGTCGACGGCGTGCTGCTGCTCGTGGATGCCAGCGAGGGCCCGTTGCCGCAGACGAGATTCGTCCTGCGCAAGGCGCTCGAGGCACGACTGCCGGTGATCCTCGTCGTGAACAAGGTCGACCGGCCGGACGCGCGCATCGACGAGGTGGTCGACGAGGTCTACGAGCTGTTCCTGGACCTCGACGCCGACGAGTCGCAGATCGAGTTCCCGATCGTCTACACGAACGCCAAGGCCGGCTGGGCGTCGCTCGAACCGGGCGTGGAAGGCACGGACCTCGGCCCGCTCGTCGATCTGCTGGTCACGCACATTCCAGCCCCGGAGTACGACCCCGACCACCCCTTCCAGGCCCACGTCACGAACCTCGACGCCTCTCCCTACCTCGGGCGCCTGGCGATCTGCCGGGTCCGCCACGGCACGATCGGGCGCGGCGAGACGGTGGCTTGGTGCCGGGCGGACGGCGAGATCGAAAACGTCAAGATCAGTGAGCTTTACGTCACGGAGGCGCTCGAGCGCGTCCCCGCCGACGAAGCCGGACCGGGCGAGATCATCTCGGTGGCCGGGATCCCCGAGATCACGATCGGCGAGACGCTGGCGGCGGCGGACGACCCGCGCCCGCTGCCGGTGATCACGGTCGACGAGCCGTCGCTGTCGGTGACGATCGGCATCAACACCTCGCCGCTGAGCGGCCAGGACGGGGACAAGCTGACCGCTTCGCAGCTCAAGGCGCGGCTGGATCGCGAACTCGTCGGCAACGTGTCGTTGCGCGTGCTCGAGACCGAGCGCCCCGATGTTTGGGAGGTGCAGGGCCGGGGTGAGCTCGCGCTGGCGGTGCTGGTCGAATTAATGCGACGCGAGGGCTACGAACTCACGGTGGGCAAGCCACAGGTGATCACGCGCGAGATCGAGGGCAAGCTGTGCGAGCCGGTCGAGCGGATGAGCATCGACGCACCCGACGAGTACGTCGGCGTGATCACCCAGCTGCTGGCGATGCGCAAGGGCCGCCTCGAGCAGATGGTCAACCACGGCACCGGTTGGGTGCGGATGGATTACCTGGTGCCGGCGCGCGGGCTGATCGGGTTCCGGACCGAGTTCCTGACCGAGACGCGGGGAACCGGGATCGTCCATCACGTGTTCGACCGCTGGGAGCCGTGGCACGGAGACCTTCGCCTCAGACCCACCGGTTCGCTGGTGGCCGACCGGCGGGGCAAGGTAGCGGGATTCGCGCTGTACAACCTCCAGGAGCGGGGGACGCTGTTCGTCGGCCCCGGCGACGACGTCTACGAGGGAATGATCGTCGGCGAGAACTCGCGCGCCGAGGACCTCGACGTCAACGCGACCAAGGAGAAGCACCTCACGAACATGCGCTCCTCGACCGCGGACGAGCTCGTCCGGCTGGTTCCCAAGCGCGAGCTGTCGCTCGACCAGGCGCTCGAGTTCCTCCGCGCCGACGAATCGGTTGAGGTGACCCCGCACGCGGTGCGGCTGCGCAAGACCGTGCTCGACGCGAACGCCCGGCGCAAGGCGGCCCGGACCGGGCGGCCCGCCGGCGCGGTCGCGTGACGCAGTTCAGGCGAGCGCGTTAACGGGCGAGCGCGGGCGGTCGGTCGGACGCTCGGGCGGGGCGTCGGCGATCCTCGCCGGCTGCTCACCGCGCTGGCGCGGACGCCACACGCGCATGTACTGCGCGAGCACGTAGGACCCGATCACCAGCCCCAGGGCGATGAACTGGCCGGCGAACGTCTGCCAGTTGGGGAAGATCGAGAGCCAGGTGCCCATCCAGCCCGGCACGTTCAGACCGGCGACGTTCGTCGTCCCGATCCAGCCGGCGAGCTGCATCTCGTTGACCTCCTCGCCGACCGACACGAGCAGGACGAACAGGAGCAGGACGCCGGTGATGATGAGCAGCCGGCGGTAGGGGAGCCGCTGATGCAGGGCGAAGGTGAGCACGCCGACCGCGCCGGTGAACAGCAGGCCGATGACGACACCCTCGAGGACGACGCTCGCCCCGTACAGCTCCCGCAGGTTCTGGAGGAAGATCACGACCTCGAAGCACTCGCGGTACACCGAGGTGAAGCCAAGGAGCGCCAGGCCGAGCACGAGCCGGCGCCGGTTCTTGTCGGGGTCGGCGGACAGCAGGCCGCGACGGCGCTTGTGGTGATGCGATATCCAGCCGGTCCAGTAGACCTTGTGGAAGAACCAGTTCATGACGATCAGCAGCACGATCAGCGACGGGATCCCGGTGGCGGCCTGCACGGTGAATTCACCGCCGTGGAACCGGCCGATCAGCCAGACCACGAACAGCCAACTCGCCACGCCGGCGCCCATGGCCGCGGCGCCGCCCGCCGCCACCGGTCGGCGGTACACGCGGTTACCGCCAAGGAAGCTGGCCGTGACCGCGGCCAGCACGAGGATCGTCTCGAGACCCTCGCGGAACACGAGGATCGCGCTGTTGATGACGACGCTGGTGTGACTCAGGCGGTGTCCGGGGGGAAGCGCGGTCGGGTCGGTGGTGCCACCGCGCGCGTGCCAGCTGATCACGACGACGACCACCGCCGCCACGAGCGCCACCGCCGTCCACACGTAGAAGGCCACGCGCTCCCCGCGCCGACGCCGGGTCACCGGCTTGGAGGAAGACGGAGAGGTTGGCGCGGTGTCGATCGGTCCCTGAACCATCCGGGCGTTAGGGTACCCTAATACGGGCTTCAGAAGCTTGCCGCCGGAAAAATTTCATGAAGGCGGCAACCGCTGGACAAATTCAGGCCGGCGCGCCGAGTTCCTGCTGCGCCGGCGGCCCAGAGGTTACCTCCAATCGCTCGGCCAGGCCGTTGACGGCGTCGACGATCTCGTCGAGCTCGCCGACTAGCCCTTCGGGGTCGCCGGCGTACTCCGGCGGCACGGTCCGCTCGAACGCGAGGTAGTCCCCGCGGAGATTGAGGTCCACGCCCAGCCCCGGATCGGCGGTTTGAGGCGCCTGCGGGCGGGCCCGTAGCGACGCCTCGACGCTCGCGAGAGCGACGTCCAGATCGTGGGCCAGGGGCGCGAGTCCGGGCAGCGGCGGACGAGGGCGATCCTCCTGGACGTCGAGCCTGAGGATGTGCGCGGCCTGAATCAGGCGCCGCAGCGCGGCCAGCGCGCCCTGGCTCTGATCAGCGTCGATTCGGCGCGTCTTCGGCTCAGACAGCGAACGGGCAACGGTCGACTGGGCATTCGCGCGCGCTACGCGGGCTCGGCGGCTCAGCCCCGGCAAGGCGGCGTCGTCAGGCCGGCGGCCGCGGACGAGCGCGTCGAGGATCGCGGCGAGGTAGGAGCGGTCCGCCGAGACGAGATCGGCGAGCGCCTGCCAGGCGGAAACGTTCGACCAGGTCGGCCACACGGCGTAGGCGATCAAGCCAAGCGAGCCGCCGATCAGGGTGTCCACCAAGCGAGCCCAGGCCGTGGCCAGCGTGTCCGGGCTGAGGACGTTCAACAGAAACACAACCAGCGCGGTGATGAACGCGAAGCCGAGCGCAAAGCTGGCCGGGAAGACGGCGTATCCGGCCCATGCGAGCAGGCCAACCAGGACGATCGTGACAGCGCCCGTCGGATGCAGGGCCACCGCGATCGCTCCCGCCAGCCCAACACCCACGCAGGTTCCGAGCGCCCGCTCGGTGCCGCGCGTGAAGGTGGCGCCGAACTCGGGGCGCAGCGTCGTCGCCGCGGCCACCACTATCCAGTAGCTGCGTGAGACCGGGAGGTGCTGCACGAGCAGCTCGGCGATCAACACGACGGCCGCCAGCCGCACCGCGTGGCGACCCGCCGGCGACTCGAGGCTGGCGTTGTCGCGCAGCTCGCCGAGGCCGGTGGTGAGCTGCTCGCGGAGTCGACGGGTGTGGCGGCGGGGCCGGCGGTCGCGCAGGCTACCGCCCTCGCCGGCGCTGATCGCGAGCCCCGTGGCGGCGCGGAGCTGACCGGCGAGCGCCGAGAACCGCCGGGCCAGCAGCGGCGCCGACGCCTCACGGCCGCGCAGCAGCCTGTCCGCATCTCCGCTCAGCTCTGTGGTCGTCGCCGTGAGAGCCTCGGCCGCGTCCGCGTCGCCCTCGACCGTGTCGGCGATCAGTTTCAAGGCCGTCGCGGCCATCGACAGAAGCCGTTCGGCCACGTTCAGGGGCGGATCGGCGCCGGCGGGCGGCGGCCGGCGCATCAGGGCGTGGATCGCGGTCAGCCCAACCCGCATCCGGTGCCCCTCGTTCACGAGGTTACGCAGGTCCGTCAGCGCCGGATCGCCGAACAGCGTCAGCGACGCGAGGTCATCCTGCGCCGCGTCGAGGGCCGTGGAGGCGGGGATGAGCGAGGTCTCCGACGACGCCGTGGCGAGCCCGGCGAGCACGCGGTACGCCGACGCCGTGGCGGTGCGCTGCGCCCGCAGGGGCGGCGGCCAGCGCACGATGCTCTGGAACAGCACCTGCGTCAGACCCCCGGCGAGGACCAGCCCCGCCAGCGCCGCCGCTGAATCCACCGGCTCGCTGAAGCGGCCGAACACCACCGCGGCGAGCACCGCCTGGTTGCCGATCACGCCGCCACCGTTCCCGAGCGCCACGAGCATGCCGCCCATCAGCGCCCAAACGGTCAGCACGACGAGGTGCAGCCACTCGTGTGACCCGGTCACGGAGCCGACGAACGTCGAGAGCGCCATCACCACCGCGTCGATCGTGAGCACCGCGAGTGGCGGGCGACCGCCGCGGATCCGCCATGCGATCCCGATCAGCATCGCGCCGACGCCCATCGTCACGCCGGCCACCGCACTCCACGCCACCGTCCCGACGGCGAGTGCAGCCACCACCGGGATCGCCGCCAGCAGTCCACCCGCGACCGACACGGCGCGGCGGTCGAAGCGGCCCGCCTGGCGAACCGCTACCGCCAGCGAGCCGGGTTCCTGCACGTCGACGGGCGGCTTAGTCGCCCGGGAGCCAGCCGGACTGGTAGCCGAGGGGGACACCGTCGGGTATGCCGGCGTACGCCTCGTCCGGGTTCCGCGTCTCCTGCGCGGCGCCGGCGTCGTGCTTGAGGGCGAGTTCGGAGCGCGGGTAGACGATCCCGTCGCTCGTCCGGCTGCCAACGGCCAGCAGCACGCACGGCCCGTCCCCGGCGCCGACGAATACGTGCTCGGTCCACGGCGGGCAGTGCACGAAGTCCCACTGGCGCAGCCGCCGCTCCTCCCCTTCGATCAGCAGCAGGCACTCGCCCTGGAGGATCAGGAAGTCCTCCTGGTCAGCCTCACCGTGGTAGTAGCAGGACGCCTGCCCCGGGGAAAGGACCCCGATGTTGAAGCCGAGCTGCGGAAAGCGACCCTCGGGCCGGGCCTCGAAGCGCGTGTACGCGCCGAAGCGATCGGCCATCCACTTGGCGTCGCGAACATTGAGCACAAACCAGCCCTCGCCGGCCGGCTCCAGACCGCCGTCGGTGGCTTTCAGCTCGGCCTCGGGCACCATCGTGGCCGAGGGTAGCGCTCTAGGTAATCTGAGGTGGGTGAGCACCACGCCCGTCCGCGATGAGGGCCAGATCGTCACGTCCGCAGTCGCGGTCTCGGACCTCGTCAAGCGCTACCCGAAGTCCCCCGTCAACGCGGTCGACGGGATCTCGTTCGCGGTTGAGCCCGGCGAGGTGTTCGGCCTGCTCGGGCCGAACGGCGCCGGCAAGACGACCACGATCGGGATGCTGACCACGCGCGTGCGCCCCACCAGCGGACGAGCGATGATCGGCGGCATCGACGTCGGCGCCGATCCCGTGCGGGCCCGCAGCCTGCTCGCGGTCGTCCCCCAGCGCAGCAATCTCGACCGTTCGATGTCGATCCGGCGCAACCTGACCTTTCACGCCGCCTATCACGGCGTGCCGGCCGCAGAGGCGTCCCGCCGGGCCGACGAGCTGCTCGAGCAGTTCGGGCTGCGCGAGCGCGGCGACGTCAAGCCCGACATGTTCTCGGGCGGGCAGTCGCAGCGCATGATGATCGCGCGGGCGCTCATGCACGAGCCGATGGTTCTGTTTCTGGACGAGCCTTCGACGGGTCTCGATCCGGCTGCGCGACTATTCGTGTGGGATCGGCTGCGCGAGCTGCGCGAGCGCGGCGTGACGCTGATGCTGACCACCCACGACATGCACGAGGCGGCGACGCTGGCCGATCGGGTCGGGATCATGGACCAGGGCAAGCTGCTCGCGCTCGACACGCCCGAGGCGCTCATGCGCGGGCTGGCGGGCAGCTCGACGCTCGAGCTGAGCGTGCAGGCCCAGAACGGCGACGTGCCGGAGCCGCTCGTGCAGGCACTCGGTCAGCTCGCCGACGTGGAGCGGGTAGAGGCTCTTCACGACGACATGCCCGACGCCGACGCCACCGAGCGGCGAGTGCGCCTGTACGTCGCGGGCGACGCTTCGCAGCTCATCGCGCCGACCGCGACGTTGCTCGCCGATAGCGGTTTCGCACTCAACGGGGTCGACCTTGGCACGCCCACGCTCGAGGACGTGTTCATCAATCTGACCGGGAGGACGCTGCGATGAGCGCCACCGTCGTATCCAAGCCGTCCCCCGGCCCGGGGCGAGCGCCCGTCCTGCACGCGAGTCAGGCGCGTGCGTTCACCGCCGTCCTCCGCCGGGATGTGTACGTGACCGGCAAAGAGCTGCCGGTGTTCCTCGCTCAGGTGATCCTGCAGCCTCTGTTCCTGCTGTTCGTGTTCGGCAAGGTGCTGAGCTCGCTCGGCTACACCCAGCACGGCTACTCAGACCTGCTGTTTCCGGGTCTGCTGGCGCTCACCGCGGTGATCACCGGGATGCAGTCACTGGCCTTCCCGCTGGTGATCGAGTTCGGCTGGACGAAGGAGATCGAGGACCGACTGCTCGCGCCGATGTCGACCGCGCTCGTGGCCGCCGAGAAGGTCCTGTTCGCCGCGATGCGCGCGATCATCGCCACCACGATCATGATCCCGGTCGGGATCCTCGTGCTGGGGTCGATCCCGTGGCGCTGGAGCGGCTTCCCGCTGCTGGTGGTGGCCCTCCTGCTCGGCAGCCTGCTGGGCGCCGGCTTGGGCCTGGTGATGGGCACCCTCGTTGTCCCCCAGCGCATTAACATCGTCTTCTCGCTGGTGTTCACCCCGTTGCTGTTCACCGGCTGCAGTCAGTACCCGTGGCCGTCGCTGTCGCGGCTGCCCTGGTTCCAGGTGGTCACCGCGTGCAACCCGATGACCTACGTCAGCGAGGCGATGCGCGCCGCGCTCGTGCCCGAGGTGCCGCACATCGCCCCGTGGGTCTGCATTGTGGTGCTGGTGGGGTCGGTAAGCGCGCTGATGGCGATCGGAGTGCGCGGCTTCTACCGGCGCGCGATCGACTGACGCCGTGTTGATCTTGTGACCCGGCTTGATCCGGCGCATGGAGATCCGCCTTCGTGGGAAGGCATGAAACGACCTCAGCCATTGGCCGTGTTGGTCGTTAGCTCAGACAGGAGAGAGATCCAAGTGAAGGTGTGCGTGACCGGCGCGACCTGCTTCGTGGGCGCACACGTGGCCCGGGCGCTCGCGCAGCGGGGCGACGAGGTGCGGGTCATTTACCGCAACCCCCAGCGTCTGAGCGCCCTAAGCGGCCTGTCGTATCGCCGCACCAGGGCCGACGTGCTCGATTACCCCGCCATGCGGCGCGCGCTGCGCGGGAGCGACATTCTGTTCCACGTTGCCGGCTACGTCGCGTCGAGTCCGATGGAGCACGTGTGGCAACTGAACGCTCGCGGCCCGGACATCGCGGTGCAGGCCGCCGCCGCTGAGGGGGTCCGCCGGGTGGTACTGACCTCGACCATCTCGGCCATCGGGACCGCCAACGGACAACCCGCCGATGAGTCGACGAGGTATCCGGAGGAGTGGCTGGGACTGGTGTACCCGGATTCGAAGCACGCCGGTGAGTGCGCCGCGCTCGAGGCGGCCGAGCGTCACGAGGTCGAGCTGGTCGTGGTCAACCCCGGCTACGTGCTGGGGGTGCCGGTCAATCGGTCCCAACCTGGGGAGACCTCGACGCGGACGGTCGGCAACTACCTGCGCGGTCGGCTGCCCGCCGTGGTGGACGCGCCGATGAACTTCGTCGACGTGGAGGACGTGGCGGCCGGGCACCTGCTCGCTTGTGATCACGGCCAGCCGGGAGAGCGATACATCCTCGGGGGCGACAACATCCGCTGGCCGGAACTGATCGACCGGGTGGCGGAGTTGTCCGGGGTGAGTTACCCGATCATGGTGCTGCCGACCGGTATCCGGCGGGTCGCCCAGTTCCGCGAGGCGCTCGGTCTGCCCGGCGCGATCTCGGCCGAGGCGTTCGAGTTGATGGGCCAGGACTGGCGGTTCAGCTCGCGCAAGGCGCGCGACGAGCTCGGGTATGAGACGCGGCCGCTCGACGAGACGCTCGCGGACACGATCGAGTCCTACCTCGAGCTGATCGAAGCCGGGGCGTTCGACGGGTCGCCCAGCTCGGGGCTCTCGCGGTGGGCCGACTCGATGCAGATGGCCTCGCGGCTGGGGCTGCTCACGCCGGTGCGGGTCGGCCAGCGAATCGTTGGTCTGCGGCTCGTCGCCGGCGGCTGACGAACCCACGCCGCGGCGCTTGGTAGATAACTGTCGTATAGCGGGGGTTATCTACCAAGCGGACGATCCGAGCTACGGTTGCGGGCGGCATGACGTCAGCCCGCCCCACCCTCCTGCTCAGCGTCGACTTTGAGGACTGGCACCAGCTGGTCCGCCGGCGCGTGGGCGTGGCGGGGTGGGAAGCGGCTGGCCCGGCGCTCGAGCGCCAGACCGACGCGATGCTGGACCTGTTCGACGAGCTCGGGGTGCACGCAACGTTCTTCGTGCTCGGGATGGCGGCCCGGGTACATCCGCGGTTGGTTACGCGTGTGGTCGAACGTGGTCACGAGATCGGCTGCCACGGCGACGCTCACCTCCCGGTCCATGGTCAGACACCGGAGGAGTTCGCCGCGGATCTTCGCGCCGCGCGCGCCACGATTGAGGACCTCACCGGCCGCACACCCGTCGGCTACCGCGCGCCCGCCTTTTCGATCACGGGGAGCTGTGCGGTCTGGGCTCACCGGATCCTGGCCGAAGAGGGGTTTGCCTACGACGCGAGCCAGCACGACTCGCCGGCGCTGCGTGACCGCGTCGACACCGCGGACACGAGCCCGCACCGCCTCGGCGCCGGGCTGTGGGAGTTTCCGATTGCCGTCTGGCGTATAGGCCGCGCGGGGGCGAAGATCCCCGTCGGCGGTGCGTCGTACTGGCAGCTTGTCCCGACGCCCGTGTTGTTGAAAGGTCTCGAGCGCGCGGGTCCGCTGGCGGGCCTCTACCTGCACCCCAACGAGCTCGATCCGGACGCGCTGCACGCGCAGCTGTCCGGGGGAGCGAGCGCGGGGCAGCGCGCCCACGCGAAGCTCCGCGAGGTCCAGCGCAACGGCGCCCGCCGGCGCGCCCCCGGCGTCCTGCGCGCGATCGCGCGCCGCTTTGACCTGATCCCCTATGGTGAGGCGCATGCGCGACTCAACGGCGGCGCCTGAGCGGGTCCGGACCCGCTTCGAAGAGCGGGCGCGGCAGTTCGACGACCTTTACGAGGACGAACACTGGCTGGTGCGCACGCTCCGCCCCGGGCTGTTCCGCCGTCGCCGGCTCGCAGTCGAGACCGTCAGGTCGTACGCCGCGCCGCGGGTGCTGGACGTGGGCTGCGGGTCGGGCCGGATCGGTGAGTTCGTACTCGATGCCGGGGCCTCGCACTACGTCGGCGTCGACTTCTCCGCGCCGATGATCGATCTCTCTCGCGCGCGCTTGAACCCCCGCTTCGGGGACAGAACCGAACTGATCGTGGACGACTTCCTCACCGCTTCCCTCAGCGGTCCCTTCGACGTGGTCCTCGCCGTCGGCCTGTTCGATTACCTGCCCGATCCGCACCGATTCAGCCGCCGGATGTTCGACTTGACCGGACCCGGCGGATGCGTGGTCGGCTCCTTCCCGACCTGGTCGTGGCTGAAAGGCCCGGTCCGCAAGGTCCGCTACGAATGGATCGGCAACTGCCCGATCTTCAACTACAGCCGCCGCGAGCTCGAGCTGATGTTCGGGGCGAGCGGCTTCGACCGCGTAGAGATCGCCAGCCCGGGCCGCAGCGGCTATCTGGTCCGCGCTTACCGGACCTGAGCACCCGCGGCAGTCTGAAGGCAGACACATGACCCTCTGGCACGCCCTGGCGATCTTCGGGGCGGGCATCGTGGCTGGCACGATCAACACCGTGGTCGGGAGCGGCACGCTGTTCACGTTCCCGGTGCTGCTGTCGCTCGGCTACGCGCCCGTGACCGCAAACGTCACGAATACGGTCGGCCTGGTTCCGGGGTCGGTGTCGGGCGCAATCGGCTACCGCCGCGAACTGGCTGGCCAGGCCGACCGGGTGCTCCGGCTCTCGGTCGCCTCGGCGATCGGCGGGCTTGTCGGTGCGATCCTCCTGCTCAGTCTTCCGGCGTCCGCGTTCAAGGACATCGTGCCCGCGTTCATCGTGGTCGCGCTGGCGCTGATCGTCCTGCAACCGCGCCTGGCCCGCGTGATGGATGGCTACCGCTCGCGTCACGTCCGCGAGAGCGCGGAGCTTGGACCGCTGTCCTTCATCTCGGTGTTCGCGACCGGGATCTACGGCGGCTACTTCGGCGCGGCCCAGGGAATCATGCTGCTGGCGATCCTCGGGCTGTCGTTGCCGGACGAGAACCTGCAGCGGGTCAATGCGGTCAAAGTCGTGCTCGCGGGCCTCGTCAACCTGATCGCGGGCATCGTGTTCGTTTTCGCCGCGCACGTCGTATGGCTGGCCGCGCTGCTGCTGGCGTTCGGGTCGACCATCGGCGGCGTGCTCGGCGCGCGCTACGGTCGACGGCTCCCGCCTCAGGCGCTGCGGGCGGTGATCGTCGTGGTGGGAATCGTGGCGATCGTCAGGCTGGTGTAACTGTTGGCCGCGTGAACTCCGCCCGCGCCCGCTCCACCTCGGCGTGGGCCGCGCATCCGTCCAGGTGGTCGTTGACCAGGCCCATGGCCTGCATGAACGCGTACACCGTGGTCGGGCCCACGAATCGCCAGCCGCGCCGCTTTAGCTCGCGGGCCAGCGCGCGGGACTCCTCGGTGTGAGCTTCGATCGCCTCGCGCCGCAAGCCCCGGGCCTTCGGGTCAGGCTCGAACTGCCACACGAACGCCGCCAGCGACCCCTCCGACTCGACCATCTCCACCGCCCGGCCTGCATTGTTGATGACCGCCTCGATCTTTCCGCGGTGGCGGACGATCGACGCGTCGGCCAGCAGCCGCTCCACGTCGCGCTCGCCGAACCGCGCGACTACAGCGAAGTCGAAGCCGGCGAACGCGCGCCGGAACGCCTCGCGCTTTCTCAGGATGGTGAGCCAGGACAGCCCGGCCTGGAAGCCTTCGAGGCTGAGCTTTTCGAACAGCCGGACGTCGTCAGCGACCGGGAACCCCCACTCGCGGTCGTGATACTCCCGATACTCTGGCGCCGAATCGCCCCACCAGCAGCGGGCCACGCCGTCGTCGCCGATGACGATCCCGTCGCTCATGTCGCCCTGGCCAGGCACAGGCGTGTCAGGTAGCTCAGCTCGAACCTGCCGCCGTGATCGCCGATCACGCCCGCGATGTCGGTCAGCAGCCGCTCGCGCTTAGCCGGTTCGAGGACCAGGTTGGCGGATTGGGTGCCGAGCAGGTCGACGTACTGAGCCGTCGTGTAGGTCGCGCCCCATCGGTAGGTGCGCTCTTCCGCGCCACCGAACCCGAGTGTGTCCTCGATCTCTGAGAACCAGTCGCCGGGCTCCCCGGGCGAGTTCGGATCCATCAGGTCGCCTCCGCCGTCCCCGCTGCGGCGGTAGGCCGCTCCGAGCGCGTCGCCGAGCTCGGTCGCGCCCCAATCGGGACGGTTCCAGAACACGGCCAGCGCGCCACCGGGCTCGAGCACCGCGCGCGCCGCGCCAAAGCCCGGGTCCGGCTTGACCCAGTGCCATGCCTGCGCTGAGAACACGAGCCGAAAAGGCCGCCCGTCGGGGCGCCACCGCTCGAACTCGATCTGCTCAATCGTCACGTTCTCGTATCCCGCGGAGTTGCGCCCCGCCACCGCGGCCATCTCCGCGCTCGGCTCGATCGCCACCACCTGTAGCCCCCGCTCGAGGAACAGCACAGTCGCCTTGCCCGTCCCGGCGCCCACCTCGAGCGCCCGATCGCCCTCGCCGGCGCCCGCGAACTCGAGCACTGCGTCGACCAGCGCCGGCGGGTAGGAGGGCCGGCTCCGGTCGTATAGCTCCGCCACCCCTCCGAAGCTGAGTCGCCGCCTGTCGTCCATGATGATGTAGTCAACCAAGACCGATGACGCAACGGCGTCTCGGGCGCCGGTTGTTACGTCCATGAGACGCGGGAGCCGCTAGGCTCGCTGGCCGGTGCTGCCCCCGTCCAAGAGATTGGCAACGCTCGTCGCGCCGTGCGTCGTGGCGTGTGCGCTCGCGCTGACCTCGGCGGCTCCGGCGGCGGCCGGATCTGGGTCGGGCCAGGTCCGCCTCGGCACCGCACCTCGCCTCCCGACCGGCTCGCGAATCGTCGCCTCGGTGGCCTCCGCGACGCCGATCCACGTGACCGTGACGCTTCGCCCGCGCGACGCCGCCGGCCTCTCGGCGCTCGCCAAGGCGGTTTCCACGCCCGGCTCTCCGTTCTACCGCCAATACATCACGCCGCAGCAGTTCGTTCAGCGTTTCGGCCCGAGCGCCGCACAGATGAAGGCGGTCGAGACCTCGCTGCGCGCCCACGGCCTCGAGCCGGGCACCCCGAGCAAGAACCACCTGTCGATTCCGGTGAGCACCACGGCCGGCGCCGCCGCCCGCGCCTTCTCGGTCTCGTTCGCGCACGTGGTGCTCAGCAACGGGACCAGCGGAATCGTCAACCAGCAGGCTCCGGCGGTCGACGCCGCGGTCGCGCCCGAGGTGCAGACCGTCCTCGGGCTCAACACCGTGTCGAAGGCCGTGCCGCTCCTGGTCCGCCCGCACACGGCTGTGACCCGGGCGCTCGCGCCGCGCGACCGGGCGCACGTGGTCACCGGCGGTCCGCAGCCGTGCGCGGCCGCCACCGCCGCGGATTCACAGGGCGGCTACACCGACGATCAGATCGCGTCGGCCTACGGGCTCTCTGGGCTGTACACCTCGGGCGGCGCCGGAGGCACTCCGGATCTCGGCGCCAACCAGACGGCCAAGCAGACGGTGGCGATCCTCGAACTCGAGCCCTACACCCCGAGCGACATCCAGAGCTACGAGGTGTGCTATGGACTGAGCCCCGGCTTACCGACGAACGTGCCGGTCGACGGGGGCGCCAGCGGCACCCAATCCGGTGAGGCGGCGCTCGACATCGAGAACGTGATCGGCCTCGCCCCTCAGGCGAACGTCCTCGTCTACGAAGGGCCGAACTCGGGATCGGGCCCCTACGACACGTTCAGCTCGATCATCAACCAACACTTGGCCCAGGTGGTGACCGCGTCATGGGGACAGTGTGAGCCGCTCAACGGGTTCAGCCAGGCCCAGGCCGAGAGCATCCTGTTCCAGCAGGCGGCGGCCGAGGGGATGTCGATCGTGTCCGCCTCGGGTGACGACGGCTCCGAGGACTGCTACCCGGAGTCGCCGACGGCCGCGGTCGACGATCCGGCCAGCCAGCCTTACGTCACCGGCGTGGGCGGCACCAGCCTCGCCTCGATCGGGCCCCGGCCGTCGGAGAGCGTCTGGAACGACGGAGTCACCGTCGGTGCCGGCGGGGGCGGCGTGTCGAGCTTCTGGACGATGCCCACCTACCAATCGGCGGCCCCGTCGGCGCTGCACGTGATCAACTCGGGCTCGAGCGGGTCCGCCTGCGGCGCGTCATCGGGCGACTGCCGTGAGGTGCCCGACGTATCCGCGGACGCCGATCCCGCGACCGGCTACACGATCTACTGGAACGGCGGCGGCTCGTCTGACCCCACCCAGCAGGAAGGGTGGCAGGTGGTGGGGGGCACGAGCGGCGCGGCGCCCCTGTGGGCGGCGCTGATCGCGCTGACCAACGCCTCGGCGGCCTGCCACGGCGTGGCGGTCGGGTTCGCGAACCCGGCCCTGTACTACGCCGCGGGGGCGGAATACATCAACGACTTCAACGATGTCACCTCGGGCAACAACGACATGACCGGTATCGACCACGGGAAGTTTGGGGCCGGGGTGGAGTACGACATGGCGAGCGGGCTGGGCACCCCGAACGGCTCGGCACTCGCCGCCGCGCTGTGCACCGATGCGATCACCCTGGGCAACCCGGGTCCCCAGCGCAGTGTCGTGAACACCGCGGTGAGCCTCCAGATCCACTCCTCGGACACGCGCGGCGAAGGAGTGACTTACGGCGCCACCGGCCTACCCGCCGGACTGTCACTCAGCGCCTCCACAGGCAAGGTCACCGGTCACCCGCTGCACGACGGAACCTCGACCGTCACCGTGACCGCCTCGGACGACTCGGGTGCCACGGGGCGAACCACGTTCTCGTGGGCGGTCCAGAGCAATCCGTCTCTGTCGCGCGTGTCGCTCGCCGGCGTGGGTGCCACACGACCGAAGCTGTCGTTCACCGTCGCGGCAGGACGCGAGGCGCCCAAGCTCCAGACGCTGACGGTGACGCTTCCGGGTGGCCTCAGTTTCAGCCGCTCGCGCGCGATGGTCACGATCAGCGGACTGAAGGTCAAGCACCTTCGGTTCACGGCCAGCCTCCAGCACGGGACGCTCGTGCTCAACCTGAAGACCGCGGCTCAGCAGGTGCGCGTGACGATCTCCTATCCGCGCCTGAAGTCCGGCGGCAGCCTGGCGGCTCAGGTGGCACACCACACTGGTGTACCGGTCACGATCACGGTGCACGTGACGGATGCCTCTCGGCTGAACACCAAGCTCTCGAGCAAGATCAAGCCGCGGAGCTAGCGGGAATTGTCGGCGACGCCTGACGGCGGCGCCTTCGGACCGTCGGTGTAGCGCTTGGCCACCTCGGCCAGGATCGCGATCATGCTTTCGGCCGCTGGGGACACGCCGGCCGCCCCGAGGGTCGCCGCCACCACGCGTCGCACCGGGCTGCTCGGCGCGAGCGCGCGCACCACGATCCCCGGATGCACCCGTGTCAAGGCGAGGCGAGGGATGAGCGCCACTCCCACGCCGGCCGCGACCAGGCCCTGCACCATCTCGTAGTCGTCTGATTCGAAGGTCACCTTCGGCTCGAATCCAGCGGCCAGGCACAGGCGCACCACGTGGCGCGCGCACGGGCTCGAGGCCGAGGTCTGCACCCAGTCGTCCTCGCGCAGGTCGCCGAGGTTCAGCGCGGCATTGCCGGCGAGCGCGTGATCGGCGGGGAGCGCGACCAGCATCGGATCCTCGAACAGCAGCTGGGTGCGCAAACGCGCCCCGTGCCGCTCCCGGGTCCCGGGAAACTCGAACAGCAGCGCCATGTCGAACTCGCCGGCGCGCAGGCGCGGGGCGATCTCCTCGGGTTCGCCCTCGGCGAGCGTCAGCGCGACGACCGGGTGGCGCTGACGGAAGGCGGCGATCGCCTGTGGCATCAGCGTGGCTCCAGCCGACGGGAACGAAGCCGCCCGCAGGCGTCCCGAGCGAACCCCGAGCACCGCCGCCAGCTCGGCCTCGGCCGCCTCGATCCGGGCGAAGATCCCATCCGCGTGCTCGACCAAGCTGGCCCCGGCTGCCGTCGGCCTTACCCCGCCACGGTCCCGGACGATCAGGGTGGCGCCGGTCTCAGCCTCGAGCCGGGCGATCGCCTGCGAGACCGCCGACTGGGTGTAGGAGAGCGCCTCGGCCGCGCCTGAGAAAGAGCCCCGGCGCACCACCTCGGACAGGACCCGAACGCGTCCGACGTTCAGCATTAGCGAAGCTTATCGACAGCATGAACAAGTTCACTAGTGCTGATGGTAGGTAAATGGAATCCTCGCGCCGAACAGGACGGTCGATTTTCACAACCTAGGACTGGAGGGCGCATGCCACCGAGGGCGATCATCTCTTACGACGACACGGCCGGCGACCACGATGCGCTGATGCTTGGCCGGACGCTGGCCCTCGCCGGCGCTTCGCTCACGCTCGCCTACGTGCGCCACAGCACTCAGAGCGACCGCTCGCGCGAGCAGCTCGAGGAGCACGACGCTCTGGCCCTGCTCGACCGCGGCGCGGAGCGGCTGGACATCCTCGGCGTCGAGACCCGGGTCATCGTCAGCCCCTCGACGCCGGAGGGCCTGCTCCGCCTGGCCGAGCTGGAGGACGCCGACATCATCGTGTTCGGCTCCGACTACCGGACGCCGCCCGGACGCGTCGCGCCGCAACATTCCACCCAGCGGCTGCTCGAGTCGAGCCACGCGGCGGTGGCGATCGCGCCGGCCGACTATCTGGACTCGCGCATCCACCGGGTCGGCGTGCTGGCCGTTCCCGGCGACGACTCGACAATCAACACCGCCCGGTCGCTGGCCGACACCTTCGACGCGACGCTCACGCGCGATGAGCGCCAGGTCGATCTGCTCGTCGTCGGCTCGCGGATCGAGGCGCCCGTCGGCCAGGTGATGCTCAGCGCGCAGGCCCAGAACGAGATCGAGAACGCCAGGTGCCCGGTGCTGGTCGTGCCGCGCGGCGTGACGATCGACTTCCCGCTGTACCTGGCGCACGCAGCGTAGTTAATGGGCCGCCTTCGGCGGCGTCCCTGGGACCATCGACCCCGTCCGGACGGGGTGGACCATGAACCGGTCCGCAAGGCGTCCGAGAGCTCCGCGGCGACCGCCCTCTCGCTGACCCCTCGGGCGGTAGCCGTGGCCTTAGGCGGGCGTCCGTTGGCCCGATCTCCGCGAGACGACCTGCATAACACGACGATTCGTCCTTCGGGACCGAGCGGTGACGTGCTCTGCATGTCTGGCATGCATAGTGCGTCACGCCTCCGCCAAGATGCGCCGCGTGTCGCATTACCCAGGTCGGCATCGCCGCCCCTCCCGACCTGCAAAAGCGCGCACCCAGCGCGGATCGCCGGCCTCGTGTGCGTTTCTGCATCTGGTGGATGAATAACCGCGCGTGCTCCGGCGGCGGGGCACGGAATGCGCGGAATTGCAGGCGTGAGCAGAACGGGACGGCGCGCGGCCCTGGCGACGGCCGGCGCGGTCGACCAGGCCCCCGCCTACCCGCCGCATACGCCAGTTCGGCCCGGCTGTGCCCGCCCAGCGGCCGCCCCGGCCCGCGGCGCCACAACGACCCGCCCCGGGGCCAACCGGCGCGATCTCTCTATGTACCTATACGTATATATATGTATGTATAGATATTTTAGGGGAGTATCAGGTGACTGTCCCCGAACTCGTGCCATAGGTAACCGCGGTCGAGCGCGGCGCCGTAGGAGCGCTCGAGCAGCTCCGGCCCGGCCACCGCTTCGAGCATCTGGAGGTGCGAGGCCTGGGCCTCATGCCAGCCGGTGATCATGCCGTCGACCGTGCGCACGCCGCACTCGGGCGTGATGACGAGGCCGGTCCACCCCGATCTGGCACAGCTGCAGCCCTCGGCCGTGGCGGCGGACTCGAGCGCGCGAACCACCGTCGTCCCCACCGCGATGACCCTCCCGCCGCGCTCGCGGGCGCGGCAGATGGCCTCTGCCGTCCGGCCGGGCACCTCGAACCACTCCGGAAACGGGGGCTCGTGGCTCTCGTGCGAGGACACGCCGGTGTGCAACGTGATCGGAGCGATCACCACGTCGTGGCCGATCAGCCGAGAGAGCAACTCGCGCGTGAACGGACGCCCGGCACTCGGCATCTCGGCGCTGCCCGGGCTCGTCGCGTAGACGTTCTGGTAGGCGCTGAGAGGCCACACCTTGCGGACGTGCCCGTAGCGGATCGGCTCGCCGTGGCGCTCGAGGTACTCGTCGACGAGCAGCCCGCCGCAGAAGCGGGCGAGCATCAGCCGCTGCCCTGACGCGTAGGGAGCGACCAGCTCGAGCGTCGCCCCTCCGCGTAGCTCGAGCCGCTCTCCGACCGGCAGCCGCGCCGGCCTCCGGCCGTCCGCGCTGCGGATCTCGACCACCCGCCAGTCGTCGTCCAGGTGCGGGGCGCGGGTGGCGAAATGGACCCGGACGCGACCGCGATTGCCGATGCGGCGAGCCGGAACCGCCGCCGGGACCGTCGCGGACACGTTGAGGACCAGCACGTCCCCGGGGGCGAGCAGGTCGGGCAGCTCCCGAAAAGTGTGATGGCTGATCTCGCCGGTCGACCGACGCGCGACGAGCAAGCGCACGCCGTCGCGGGCCAAGCCCCGGGCCTCGGGGGGCTCATGCGCCTCGAGGTCGGCCTCGAGCTCGAACGCCAGCGCGCTCATCGGGCCGAAGCCTCCTGCGGGGCGAGCTCGCGCGCCACGTAGCGGCCGCTTGGGCGAAACCCGGTCGAGGCGCGAGCCTCGAGCGGCAGCATCCAGTTGTCTCCCTCGATCAGCGCCAGCAGTCCGGGCACACTCTGCTCGGGCGGCGGGATGTCCGAGATGTCCTCGCCGGGGAACGCCTCCTGGTGCATCCGGGTGCGCATGTCGCCGGGGTCGACCGAGTAGATCCTCAGCCCAGGGTGCTCTTCGGAGAGGATCGCCGTGAGCTGGTCGAGCGCCGCCTTCGAAGATCCGTATCCGCCCCAGCCGGCGTAAGGCTCAATCGCGGCGTCCGAGCTCACGTTGACGATCGCGCCCCCATCGGGCATGCGCGGGAGGACCAGCTGGGTCAACGCGAGCGGCGCGAGTACGTTGACTTTGTAGACCCGCTCGAGCACCTCGAGCGGATAGCGGCCGAGAGGCGGCTGCGGGCTCGGGCCCAGCAGGCTGGCGTTGTTGACGAGCAGGTCGACCTGGTCGCCGGCGGCGTCGAGAAGGGCGCCGCGGTGCCAGTCGTCGGCCACGTCGCCGGGGAGGGCGACGACTTCGGTGATCCGGCCCAGCTCGCGGGCGGCGCGTTCGAGTGCGTGTGGGTCGCGAGCGTCGATCACGAGCGCCCAATCGCGCTCGGCGAGGGCGCGGGCCAGGGCGAGGCCAAGGCCTCGCGAGCTTCCGGTGATGATGGCTAGTGGCATGGCTGCCACGGTAGGGCCGGGGCGGTCCCGATTACCAGAGCCAATTGGTCCTAGGACCTCTGGACCAATCCCTCCTGCACGGCGAGCACTGCGGCCTGAGTTCGGTCGGCCACTCCGAGCTTGGCCAGCACGTGACCGACGTGGGCCTTGACCGTCTTCTCCGAGATCCCGAGCTCGAGCGCGATCCGCTTGTTCGAGCGCCCGCCGGCGATCAGGGTCAGCACCTCGCGCTCGCGGCCTGTCAGCTGGTCGAGCGGTTCCGCCACGCTGCGCGAGGTGCGGTCCTTGCTCGAGAGCGCGTCCACCAGGCGGGCGGCGGCGGTCGGGTCGATGATCGCCTCGCCCGCGTGCGCGGCCCGCACGGCGCGCGCCAGCTCGGCCGGCTCGGAGTTCTTCAGGAGGTAGCCGGCAGCGCCGGCCTCGATCGCCGGCAGCAGCCGGTCGTCGTCGAGGAAGCTCGTGAGCACGATGACACGTGGCCGCTCACCCCGGGATCCTCGTCCGCCCGCGTCCTGCCCGCGAGCGTGCAGTTCGCGCATGGCGCTGACGCCGTCGCGCCCAGGCATGACCAGGTCCATCAGGATCACGTCGGGATCGAGCTCGGCGGCGCGCCGGAGCGCCTCGTCGCCGTCGGCCGCCTCGCCGACGATCTCAAAGCCCTCCTGGAGCGCCAGGAACGCCCGCAGCCCCTCGCGCACGACGGCGTGGTCATCCACGACGAGGATGCGGATCGGGTCAGGCATTCTCTGCGAGCTCGATCCGGACCGTGGTGCCGGCGCCGGGGCTCGACTTGATCCGCAGCCGGCCGCCCGATTCGCGGGCACGCTCTTCCATCGACGTCAGCCCGAGATGGCGGGAGCGGAGGTCGGGCGCATCGGGGTCGAACCCGACCCCGTCGTCCGCCACCTCGACCACGAGCTCGCCGTCCTTTTGGGCCAGGCGAACGGTGACGTGCTCGGCGCGAGCGTGGCGGATCGCGTTGTTGAGGGCCTCATGGGCTATCCGCAGCACTGCCAGGTCGCAGTCGCCGCCGTCGCCGGTGAACCCGGGCTCGACGTCGAGCTGGATGTCGGTTCCGTGCGTGCGGGCGAGCATCTCGACCTCCTTGCGCAGCGTTTCCTCGAGGCCGTCGCGCTCGAGCTCGGGCGGACGCAGCCCGAGGATCAGCGAGCGCAGCTCGTCGAGCGCCTCCCGCGTGATGTCGCGCAGGCGCTCGAGCTGGGCGCGGGCGGCGACCGGATCACGCTCCATCTGGGTGGAGGCCGCCTCGGCGGTGAGCCTCACGCTGAACAGCTTCTGGCTGACCACATCGTGCAACTCGAGGGCGAGGCGGTTTCGCTCCGAGAGGATCGACAGTTCGCGGCTGCGCTCGTACAGCCGGGCGTTGGTGATCGCGATCGACGCGTGCGCGGCCAGCAGCTCGATCAGTTCCTGATCCTCCTCGTCGAAGGCATCGGCGTCGGTCTTCTCGGTCAGGTAGAAGGCGCCGATGATCGTCCCGTCGGGCGAGGTGATCGGGACGCCCAGGAACGAGCGCATGTCCGGGTGCTGCCGCGGCCACCATCCGCGGAAGCGAGGGTCGTCGTGGATGTCATCGGTGCGGTATGAGGTGAGCTGCTCGAGCATCGCGCCGAGCATCCCATGGGTCCGGGGTAGCGGGCCCATCGAGGCGATCAGCTCGTCGCTCATGCCGGACACCAGAAACCGCCTGAATCCGCCCGCGCCGTCGGGGATACCGAGCGCGGCGTAGCGCGCACCAACCAGTTCGGGCGCGGCATCCACGAGGTTCTGCAACACCTCGTCCACCGACAGGTTCGCGGCCACCCCTAGGACCGCATCACTGACCGCCTTGAGGGTCGGATTGAGCCGCTTGGCCACTGGCCCTGACATTAGACCGCGAAAGGGATGGTCCACTACCGTTAGGGCCATGCCGCGCCACTGGATCTGGATGCAGGTGGTGCTCGTCGTGTTCATCGTGGCGGGCATGGTGATCGCGATCACGAAGCTCGTCTGAGGTGTTCACCTCGATCCTCGTCGGCACCGACGGCTCGGACACCGCCCACACCGCGCTCGAACGGGCGATCGAGCTAGCCGCCGGCCTGCGCGCTCGTCTGGGAATCGTCAGCGCCTATGAGCCGGTGTCCGATCCCCGCCTGCGCGGCGAGCGGGTGATCGCGCCCAACGACGTGCAGTGGGCGATGAACCCGCACGAAGACGTGCTGGCGTTGCTCAAGCAGGCGCGCGCCAACGCACGGGGAGCGGGCGTGACCGAGGTCGAGACGTTCGCTCGGCAGGGAGACGCGGCCGACGCGATCCTCGACGTGGCTGAGGAGCAACGCTGCGACCTGATCGTGGTCGGCAACAAGGGGATGACCGGCGCCAAGCGCTTCCTGCTGGGTTCGGTGCCCAACAAGGTCTCGCACCACGCGCCGTGCTCGGTGTTGATCGTCCGCACCACCTGAGACGTCATACCGCCCCACGCGAACGCCTCAGGGGAACGCCCGATTCACGCCGATCAGGATCGAGCCGATCACGGCCTCCCTCCCACTAGATAGAACGTTCTACTAGTGGCGCGCGGATTCTGCGGTGGGCAAAGGTGCGGTGGCGGCGCCGGCGTTGATCAGCCCGTAGCCATAGTCCGAGTTCGGCTGGCCGCCGCCCAATGGCGTTGCCGTCTGCTCCAGGCGGGCGAGGACCGCGTCCGCCGAGGGATGCGGCCCGAGCACGCGGCTGGCGATCACGAGCGCCGCCGTGGCGGAGACCTCAGGCGCGGCCATCGACGTGCCGTAGCTCGGCGGGAGGCTGAACTGGTCGGGGTTCAGGCCGGGAGTGAGCGAGTCGAAATCGCTGAAGGTCATCTGGTGCACCGCGGGGAGGTTGCGGAGCGGATGACAGTCGGGATCGCTGGCCAGGCTGGCATCGTCGCCACCCCCCGGCGCCACGAGGTCGAGCTTGGTTCCGCTGTTGGAGTAGGACGCGATGCAGCGATCGCGCGTGGTCGCTCCGACCGAGATCACGTCCTGGGCAGCCGCGGGATAGGCGAGATGCAGGGCGCTGTCGTTGCCGGCCGCCGCCACCACGACCACACCGTGCTGATGGGCGAAGTGGATCGCGCTGATGATGTCCGGGATCTCCGGTGCTGTGACCGTGATGTCGAACTCGAGGCTCAGGTTGATCACTTGGGCGTGGTGTTTGACCGCGTAACGGATGCCCTTTGCGATCGTGGCCGAGTCGCCGTTGCCGTTCGCGTCGAGCACCCGGATCGGCATGATCTTCGCGCCGTAGGCGAGCCCGGTGAGCCCGATCCGGTTGTTGGTCGCCTCGGCGATCATGCCGGCCACGAACGTGCCGTGCCCCTCGCGGTCGAGCGGATAGGGGTTGCCCGCCACGAAGTCGTAGGGGTCGATGAAATGGGTGCCGATGAAGTCGGGCGATTCGCGGTACTGCCCCCAGTTGCGGTAGGCGACGCCGGTGTCGAGCACGGCGATGACCGCGCCGCGCCCGCCGGCGCGGTGGTCGGCGAACATGTGCGCCCAGGCGTCGGGCGCGTCCACGCCCACTCCGGCCAGGAAGTTCCACTGCATCGCCTGCCAACCCTTGGCGTGGTGGGTGTTGCCCGGGTCGTTGGGGATCCAGCCCCCGGCCTGGTGGGCGACGTAGTCGGGGACGGCGTAGAGGACGCCACGCTGGCGTCGAAGCTTCGCGATGGCCTGCCAGATCGTCTGACTCCGCGGCACCTTGACGACCTGCATGCCCCCGGCGCCAGCGACCGCCGTCCCGGCCTCGGCCACCGTTCGGGCGCCGATCGCCCGGGCGGCGTGGGCGACGTCGGCCGCCGCGGTCGAGTCGGGCGCGTAGCCAACCACCACCTCGCCCGGCACGTAGTCAGGCGCGGCGGGCTCGGCCGGCCGCCGCGCTACCGCCAGCGCCGGCGCGACCCGGTCGGTTCCAGAGGCGAGCAACGTCGCCGCGGCGAGGAGCGCGGTGAGCAGCAGACGGCAGGTGAGCTTAGGCGTGGACAAAGAAATGGGAGGTGAGAGGGGACCCGCACGGATAGGACACCCCTGCGGACGCCAAGTTGCCCTCGAACGGTACCGTCGCTCCGGCGTGAGCTCCCACTTCTTCCCGCGCGAGGAGTACTTCATGCGCCTCGCTTTGCGTGAGGCGGCCCGGGCGCCCGAACACGATGACGTCCCGATCGGCGCCGTCGTGGTCCGCGGCGGCGAGGTGATCGGCGCCGGCCACAACGAACGCGAGCTGCGCGCTGACCCCACGGCGCACGCCGAGATGATCGCCCTGCGCGAGGCCGCCCGGGCCGTGGGCGGCTGGCGCGTCCTCGACTCCGTCATGTACGTCACGCTCGAGCCGTGCGCGATGTGCGCCGGGGCGATCGTCCTAGCCCGCCTGCCCCGTCTCGTGTTCGGGACGACCGATCCCAAGGCCGGTGCCGCCGGCAGCGTCCTCAACATTCTCGATGAGCCCCGTCTGAACCACCGGCCGCAGGTCGAAAGCGGCCTGCTGGCGGAGGAGTGCGCCGAGCTGCTGCGGGCCTTCTTCGCGCCCCGCCGGCGCTAGGCCACGCTGGCGTCCCTACGCCTCATCCTCCCCACCCGGGCAATTCCGATCGGGTAATTTCCGCCATTAGGGCCCCGCGTCGCCGCCAATTCCGGATTCTTACTCTCCAGCGGGGAAAATCCGTCCCGACGGATTCCCGCCTTTCTTAATGGCGGAAATTGCCCGGTCGGGAAGCACAGGTCGCTGCGCATCGGGAGCCGGTCCCGCGGTGGGGGGCGGGCGACGGTTCGCGTGCAGCCCAAGACTCCCCGCCCCTTCGTCCGCCGCCTTCTACTACCTTTAGCCGTGCCCCACCGGAGAGGTGGCAGAGCGGTTGAATGCGCCGGTCTCGAAAACCGGTATGGGCCTTTCGGTCCATCGGGGGTTCGAATCCCCCCCTCTCCGTTCTTCAGCCCGTTTTTCCGCAGGTTTCCAGGCCTAACTACGGGTCACGGACCGTCACGGCAGGCACCGCGCGTGGGTCAACGCAGGCCAGCGTAGGACCCACTCTGAGGGATTTCGTTCCCTCCACGTTCCCCCCAGACGTCGCCGAATTCGTCCACATCGAGGCCCCGATCGGCGAGCTTAGTGGTCTGGCTCGTAAGTTCGCGCACGTATCGGTTTAGGCGGCGAGCGGGTGGGATGCGTGTGGGGCTTCGAGCTTGTCGAGAACGCGGTTGAGGTCCTGGCGGGTGAACTTCCACTCGAATGGCTGGGCGATCTGCTGGTAGCGACGGCCGAAGCTGAGTAGGTGCTGCTCGAGCATGTCAAGGTCGGTGAAGTTGTTGGGTTGGAGCGCTTTGCGCTGGACGACGGAGAAGTAGATCTCGGCTTGGTTGAGCCAGCTGGCGTGCACTGGGGTGTGAACGAGGGTCAGGTTGCCCCAGGTGCCTTGGAGGCGGTCGATCGACCGTTGGCCGCGGTGCGCGGAGCCGTTGTCGACGATCACGAACACGCGTTGCGCCTTGCGGTAGGGGTTGGTGCTCATGAACTGGTCGACGAGCGCGTCGAACGGTTCGATTCCGTCCTTGGGGGCGCAGCGGTCGAAGATCCTGGCGTGCTTGACGTCCCAGCCGGCGAGGTAGCACAGCGCTCCTTGCCGGTCGTATTCGTGCTCGACGAGCTGCCCGTCGCCACCGGGTTTGGGGGCTTGGCTTGGGTGCTTGCGCGCTCTGGCTTGGATCGAGGGCTTCTCGTCACAGCAGACCACGAAGTCGCCGGGGTGCAGCAATTCGCCTTCCCAGCGTCCGTGGTAGAGGTCGAGGATCGGCCCCGCCTTCTGTCTGAAGTGCGGATCACGCGGGAAGATCCAGGAGCGGTAGTTCCACGGTCGGATCGCGTCCTCGGACAGCCACCGCCACACGGTCACGTCGGAGATCTGCTCGACGATCCCGCGCGCGACGGCCTCGCGGGCGAGCTCTTGCGAGGACCAGCGCGACAGCGGCACCCCTTTCTCGGCGGGCAGCTCGCACGCCAGCGCGATCACTTCAGCGCGTACCTGTGGGGGGGAAAGCCGGGGGCCGGCCCCGCCTCGGTCGGTCCTCGAGCCCGGCCATGCCTTGCTCGAAGAATCGCTTGCGCCACTGCGAGACGACCTCGCGACGGCAGTTCAATCGCTGCGCGATCTGATCGTTGCGTAACCCCTGTGCGGCGAGCAACACCATCTGAGCGCGGATCACCTGCCAATACGGCAACGTATATGAACGCGCCAGTGACTCCAATGCTGACCGTTGCTCGTCAGTCAGTTCGATGCGGTATGGGCTGCGTCTTGGCATCTCGACCCTCGAACCGGAGGACAGGATGCCACAGACGCTACGGCCGAACCCGGACGTCCTTATACGTGTGATTATTTATGAGGAGGACCACTTAGGCTCCTGCTCGAGCCTCGGTACCGCAGCTTCGTCGGCGAGAAGTCGATGTTTACGCCGAGATCCGGCAGCCACCAGGCCATCATCGACGGGCACGGGAGCCGCCACCCGTTCCAGGAGGTCGTGGCGTGACGCCCTCCGTCCCGGATCGGAGTAGAGGGCCGCCCTGACACGAGAAAGACCGGGTGGCCGCCCGGTCTTCCAAAACATAGGCGCCTTCCGGCGCCGCACCAAACCTGTGCGCCGCAGTCTAACCGCGTCGAGGACGGAACCGCAGCGGGGACAAGCAGGTCTGTGCTCTCTCCCAGGCTGGACTGAGCGCCATCGCGAGCTCCTGCGCCGGTCGCCGGCGTTGGCGATGGCTTTCAGCCACATCACCCACCAGCTGCCCTCTTGCTCGGTTCGCGTGCAGGGGTGCATCTCCGCCGCGCATCGCTCGGGTCGGACGAGCCCGCGCTGCTTCTCGCTCGTCACTTGCTCGGAGGCGCGGCGATGAGCCATCAGGCGATCGCCGCGGTACTTGCCGTTCATGATCTCTCATCCGGCGAGCGGCTGGTGGCGTTCTCACTCGCGAGCTTCGCGGACCGCGAAAACCGTGCGCGGCCCGGCACGCAGGCGGCGGCGGAGAGAGCGGGGTTGAGGCGCAGTTGGTTCCTTGAGGCGCGCGACATGCTCGTGCGCCGCGGACTCGTTGTCGTTGAGCGGGCGGCGACCGGGCGCGGACGGGCGAGCACGTTGTGGTTGCCGTTCGCCGAGATAGGGCCGTGGTGGGAGGGCGAGGTCAACGCGGAGCTGCTTGAGACTGTCCTCAGCTACAGCCGATCCCAGGGAACGGCGCGCCTGCTGTTGGCCGCGATGGCGGCGCTCGCGGACGAGCAGCGGCTCGTCAAGGGGGTTAGGACCGACCGGCTGTGCGCGGCGGCTGGGGTCACGGATCGGACGTACCGCCGGGCCCGGGCCGCGCTGCTCTCCTCAGGCGAGCTGGTCCTGCGTGGCGGAACGGGCGGCAGGGGCCACACGAACTGCTGGGAGATCACGGACCCGAGGTCGCGCACTGCCGAGGTCCAGCCGCCGAGCCGGCGGCGGGTCGCGCCACCTTCGGGGCAGCGGCCGTTGCTCGCGAGCGTGACCGCAGCGCCGGCGGTCGCGCAACCCGCCAGCGCGGACGTCGACCATGGTCAGCCGGTCGCGCGCGCAAACGGCGGCCCGGACCGGACCCTTTCCAGCCAGGAGCGTCCGGTGACCGCCGGGGTTTCGCGCCGAAAGGGCGGCGCGGGCCGGACACTTTCACAGCAGAACCGTCCGGCCAGCGCCGGGGTTTCCGTCCTAGAGGCCGGCGCTGACCGGACACTTTCGCGCGAAACCCCGGCAAAAGCCCCGGCAGAAACCCCGGCAGAAACCCCGGCGCCCAACGCGCGCGCGGGTAGGGAACCCCAGAACCCCAGAACCCTTGACCCCCCCAGCCCCCCTGGAGGGGGGAGCGTCGTTGACGAGATTTTGGTCGAGGAGACGTACCTCACCGAGCGCGGTCGCACACGTCGTCGCCCGGTCAGGTTCGACCTCTCCGCCGTACGGGAGCGACTGGCGGCGCCGGGGGCAGCGGAGCAGGCTGCCTGGGAGGAGATCCGCGCCCGGCTACTGCAGGCGGTCGGTGAGAGCACGTTTGAGATCTGGCTGGCGCCGCTTGATCTGATCGCGGTCGATCTCGCCGGCAGCCTCGTGATCGACACGCCGGACGCGACCAGATCGTGGGTGCAGACCCGGTTCGGTCGCCTGCTTGAGCGCTGCGCCGCAGACGCCGGTGGTGCCATTCGTTTCGCCGAGGAGCTCGAGCACCTTGCGCTCGAGCCGCGGCCGAATGGTGCGCCGCCAGGGGCGTCCCGTGGCGAGGCGGACGGCGGGGAGGTCGGCACGGACGTCACGGCACCGGGGACCGGACGCCTGACGTCGGTCTCGCCGGCGGGCGCTGGCGGGAGGTCGGCTGACAGGTGTACGGGCGGGTCGTCGGGCTTGGCTTCTGACAGGTCAGGTGAAGGGCAAGCCGGACAGTCATCTGACCCGCCGTCCTACAAGTCGTCTTACGCGCGTGTCTACACCAAGCAGGCGGGGACGTCGTGATCGTCGCACGGCGTCCCGCAGCGGAACCAGCGACGTCGCTGCCTGCGTGTGACGGGATCTGCTCGCTCCGTCACAGGAGCGTGACAGTTGCCAGTAAATCTCGCCGCTTCCGGTGGAAGGCGGGGCGGGGCAGAAGATCATCGGCCTTGTATCTGACTTGTGTGGTGACTTGCCGGCCCGGCGGGTCATCGCGCGAGCGGTCTTACAGGTCGGTTCACAAGCCCTCTTACACGCATATGTACAAGGCAACAGAAGGAGGTGTCGTGATGGTCATTGCGGTGGCCAATCAGAAGGGCGGCGTGGGTAAGACCACGACCGCTATCAACCTGGCGGTGCTGCTGGCCAGACGCGGGCGCCGCGTCCTGGCGGTCGATATCGACCCGCAGTTCGCGCTGACACGTCGGCTGGGGATTGCCCAGCGCGAGCTGCCGAGCACGATCGTCGATGTGCTCGCTGGCTGGATCGCCATCGCAGAGGCGGTCGTGGCCAGCGTGCATGGAATCGATGTGCTGCCGGGCTCGCGCGAGTTAGCCGGCGTCGAGCTGGCGCTCGCCGGGGAGGTCGGTCGCGAGAGCGTGTTGCGTGAGGCGCTCGAGCGGCTCGCCTAGGACGCGGTCGTGATCGACACGCCGTCGAACCTCGGGCTGCTGACCGTGAACGCGCTGGTCGCCGCCGACGTGGTGGTCGCGCCAGTCGCCGCCGGGGACGAGGGCGCGGCCCAGGGCGTCGCCGAACTACGGGCGACGATCGCGAAGCTCGGGCGGATCCGGCCCAGCGTGCCTGAGCTGGCGGCAATCATCACCAAGGTCAAGCCACACCGCGTGATGGGCGAGGTGATCGACGACGCGATGACCCGCCTCGGTCTGGAGATCCTCGCCCGGGTGCCTGATCGCACCGCGGTCGAGCACGCTGACGTGACGCGCACGCCGATCGCGATCTCGGCGCCCGATAGCGCCGTCACGCTCGCGTACACCAAGCTCGTCGATCACCTCGAGCCCGGGGCGGTGATCGCATGAACCGGCCCAGACGACCCGGCCTCCAGATCGACGACCCACTCGGACCCGGACCGTCCACGCACAAGCAGCCGACCGCGACACAAGCACGGACCGATCACACCGCCCCGCCGCACGAGGACAAAGCGGCCGAACGGAGCCGGGACGGAACTGGCTCGGCTCGACCGCCCGCGCGGTCCGAGAGACGAGACACGGCGCCGGCGTCCGAACGGGCTCCGGCCATCCGACACGAGCCGACTAGTGAGACCAGGGATCGCGCCGAGCCCGACGGCCGCCCCTGGCGGGAGTGGACAGGCCTGAGCGGCGTGGGCAGCTTCCGTCTACCGCACGAGTTGTTGGCCGAACTCGGCGACACCGCCCGGGAACTGCAGCTGCCGATCGGGATGCTCGTCACCGCCGCGATCACACAACTCCTCGATCAGCCACCCGAGGAGATCGCGGTGCTCGTCGACAAGGCCGACGACGCCCGGATCCAAGGACGCAGACGCGCGCGCCGGCAACTGACGACACGGAGCAATGACTGACGCACTCATGTCCTCCTACAAAAGACGGCCCCGCGCCGTTGCAGCGGCCGGGGCCCGACACCGAGAGAGGTGACCAATCGATGCAACCCCAAACTAACCCAACCAACGCCCCCGAGGCGCCCGTCGAAGGGCTCCTCCGCACCCGCTACACGCTCATGGTGTGCGTGGTGTGCGGCCACGAGCGCGTCCACACACCACGACAGGAGACCAGTTGCCCCGAGTGTGGGGCCAGCGCGCTCCGCTCCTTCGCATTGTTCCGCGACCTGCGTGAGGAGCAGCGATGACCGCGGTAGCCATCGCGACCAGGCAGCTCCAGGTCCCGGCGAAGCTGGAGCAGGAAGTTCTGGTCCGGATCGACCGTGCTGCCCTGCACATCTGCGAGGCCGAGCTTCGCTACCAGCTTCGCTGGGACGAGCGCAGAGACGGATCGCTGCTCGAGGTGCTTGACGAGCTGGAGCGTCGTGGGCTCGTCGAGAGCTCGCTGCACTTCCGGCTCGGCGAGCACGGCCGCGAGCAGCTCCCCGACGACTACAAGCCGCCGCTGCGCCACGGCACCGGGATCCCGTGGGAGGTACGGTCATGACTGCGGCGAGCGTCCAGACGCGATCGTCGCTGCTCGCCGAGCTCGTCCGTGAGCCCGAGCGCGCGGGTGGCGGCGTCGTCGCTTACAACCACCACGTCTGGCTGGGGCGAGTCACATGACCGGCGTAGACGACGCAAAGCGTGCGATCAGGGCCTGCCAGCACGCAGGCCTGCCGATCGTGAATCCGGGAGACTGCACCTGCGCGCTCCGAGGACGGCTTGTCGTAGAGGCCCGGCCACGCGGCCTGCGAGTTGTCTGGCCCTACGAGGAGCGCTGCCCGATCCACGGACTCGCTGACTGCGCACCATCCCAGCCGGCCACTGAGGTCCGCGCCGACCGTCTGGAGGCAGCAGACGCCAATCGCGCGATGGAGCGGTCGGTCCCGGAGTCGGCGCGGAGGCTCGCGGCCCAGCTCGATGCCCAGTTCGGTCAGGATGCCGCGCTTGCCGAGAAGCTCAACGCCGTTCAGTGGCGGCTGCGGCGCGCGAACGACCGGCTGTGGTGGGGTCTCCACCCCGATGGCCTCGCCGCCGTCTACCCAGCCGCGGTTGACCTCGCATTCGCCGAGCACCGCTGCGAAGTGCTCGGCGCACCCGATCCGATCGCGGCGATCCAGCAGGTCCACTGGCAAATCCACCGCGCCTTCGTCGCCTACCAAGCCGTCGCCGAAGAGCGCCGGCAACTAGCCGCCGACACCGGCGAGCTCATCCACCAGCTCGTCCATTCGCTACTCGCCGTCGGCTGGACCGAGGAGCAAGCCCGCACCACCAACGTCCGAGAACTCGCGAGCGACAATCGAGCAACTCAAGGGAGGAACTGAGAATGGGAACAACACTCGTACCGCCGTTCGTGACAGCTGGCGACCGCCAAGACCAGGCAATGGCGGCGCTTGCCCAGGCAAACCGCATCCGCCTCCGTCGAGCATCGCTCATGCGCTGGATGCACGGCCGCTCCGCAGCCAAGTCGCATCAGAGGGCCGCGGAGCTGATTCTCGAGCCCGACCCAATCCTCTCCTCAATGCTCGTACTCGGACTCCTCCAGCGCGTCCGCCAGGTCGGGTCAGTACAGGCAGAGCGACTACTCGAGCTCGCAGACGCCTCGCCGACGTCGACGATCGTCGCCATGACCGCGAGGCAGCGCGCCGGACTCGCCGCGCTGCTGCGCCTCCGCGCCGACCAACTCTCATCCCACAACCGACGAAAGACCGCCTGATAAGCACGCGACCCGCACACACACCAGGACCCGAGACGACGCCGAGAGCACCTGCTTACTCGTCGACGGCTAGCACCGCCGCCTCGCCAAGTTGCGCTCGGTCGCCAGAGCACAACTGCGAGGTCGGCTGGTCCCAGAGCGAAAGGACTCGTCCGGATCCCTGGCGCGACACGATCGGGTTCCGCGCATTCCGATCACGCGGTCGGTCGACGCGGGACGATCGCTCCGGGCCGAAGTGGTCGGCCGATGCCGCATAGAAGCGATAGCGCGGCGGGCGCCGCCAGCCTCCAGCGGCTCGGCTTGTGCATCGCCCGGCTGAAGCAGCCGTCCGCCCGCCGCGTCGAGACAACTGAGGCCGTGGCATTGCAGTGACGCCGTCACGAGACGCCGCGCGATCGCATTTACGAGGCTGAAGTCGGGGCGATGGCGGTGCGGGACCGGTCCGCTTGCTCGCTACCGGTTAGCGCCGCGTCGTCGCGAGATTACGTTTGGTCGCCGAAGCAGTCGTCAGCTTAAGAGAGCGTGCAAAGCGAAGCGATCGCGAGCCGCCACGATCTCAGATCGACCGCATCCCGGTTTTCCCCGCCTTGGGCTCATGCCGCGTCTGCCTCGGCTGTGGCTGGCTCCCATGCCCGGGCCGAGGTGAAGTCGATCCAGTCGCAGCGCACTTCGATGCGGACCTCACGGCCCTCGGCCGGTACCAAGAAAGGCTCGAGCTCGCTGGCGATGGCGGTGCGGGACCGATTGGGAAGTACAGTCCTTCGAACAGGCTCTGGATGGGTTGCTCGAGCTCCACCGCGCCACCGGCTACCGGGCCGGCGGATCCACCAGTCGTAATCAGCTCGTCGAGCCGAACCTCGAATTGGAAGGCGGTCGAGACCAGGTCGACTTCAGCCTCGTAAATGCGATCGCGCAGCGTCTCGTGACGGCGTCACTGCAATGCCACGGCTGCAGCAACGGCGGCGGGCGACTGCTCCTCCCGGATGCGGTAGTGGAAGCTTCCTACTACTGCTCCAGCGCTGAAGGAGTAGCGCGCTCTCACGACTGCCGCCGTGGCAAAGGCATCGCCGGCTCGCGGGCGTCGGGACGATCGCTCTTCGGCAATGCGATCGTCGCGCGGGTGGCGCGGTTAGGGGCAGGCGCACCGCTGAGCTTGGGCGGTTGCGCAAGTCGTGCGCGCCGCCGGGGAGCTTCAGCGCAGCGCTGCTTTCACCGCTCGCGCTTGCAGGGAAACGGATCCCAGCTAGCGATCCGCAGCGCCCTGCTGCTGGCGACGAGTAGGTCGACGCGACCGCCCTGTCTGCGGAGCCCTCGTTCCCGACGGCACAGCATCGTTCAGATCAGTTGTCGCTGCCGGATCGTGTGCGGAGAGCAGCAGCCTCGGCGAGAGTGCCGCCTCGGCGACAAAGCAGAGCCGGCGACGACGCTCCAGAGCGGAGTGCGTCACGCTCGGATTTGGGCGAAAGATGTCATGAGCAGTCCGTCTGACCGAGAACGTGCAGGCCTCCCCAGCTCAAGCGCGGACTATGACCGCGCAGGTCGTGTGACCGTGGAGCCTGAGGAGGCCTGGAGTGAGCATCGTAATGGGACTTGATCAGCATCGAGGACAGATCACCGGTGAGTGGATCGACACCGCGACCGGCGAGCTTCAGCGCACGCGCGTGGCGCCGGCGGACCGCGCGCACGTGCGCGGGTGGCTTGAGCGTTTCCGCGGCCGGGATTTGGAGGTGGCGTTGGAGGCGACGACGGGGTGGCGGTTCGTGGTCGAGGAGCTGCGGCGGGTCGGCGGGGTCGTGCATCTCGCTGAGCCGGCGGAGACGGCGGGGCTGCGGGGGCCGAAGAAGCGGGCGAAGGGTGATCGTGCGGACGCGCGGCATCTGCGGGAGCTGCTGATGGTCAAGCGGCTGCCGGAGTCGTGGATCCCGCCCGATCACATCCTCGATTTGCGCGCGCGGGTGCGGCTGCGGCACACGCTCTCAGAGCAGCGCTCGGAGTGGCAGCAGCGGATCCAGGCGACGCTGTATCACCACGGCTGCCCGCAACGGCGGCGGCTGATGACCGGCGACGGGCGCGAGTGGCTGGCCGCCCAGCCGCTGCCGGAGACCGCGCGCGAGCAGGTCACGGTCGCGCTGGCGATGATCGACGCGCCCGCTGAGGGTGTCAGTTCTTCCGTGTAAGCTGACTATGTGATAGTAACAGTTACTCCTGGTGTGTCAAGTAGTGACAGTCAGGTTTCAGTTGTCGGGGATGCGGTCACCGAACTCGATTTTGAACGCGGCCAATGCGGCTGGCCAGTTGAACACGCGCTTCCATTTGGTCTCGGCTTTGGTGATCGCGAGGTAGATCAGCTTGCGGGCGGCGTCTTCGGTCGGGAAGTGCCCGCGGGTTTTGATGATCTTCCGCGTCTGGCGGTGTAGGGCTTCGATCGAGTTGGTCGTGTAGATCACGCGGCGGACGTCGGCGGGGTAGGCCAGGAACGGGGTGATCTGCTCCCAGTGCTCGAGCCAGCTGGCTGAGATCATCGGGTAGCGGTGATCCCATTTCTCGGCGAACGCGGTGAGCTCGTCTGCGGCGTGCTCGGCGTCGACGGCGGTGTAGATCTTGCGCAGATCAGCGGCGAGCGGTTTGCGGTCCTTGTAGGACACGAACCGCATCGACGAGCGGACCTGATGCACCAGGCAGGTCTGGACGGTCGCGTGCGGGAAGGTCGCCTCGATCGCCTCCGGGAAGCCGGTGAGCCCATCGACGCAGACAAACAGGATGTCGGCGACGCCGCGGGTCTTCAGATCGGTGAGGACGTGCAGCCAGAACTTCGCGCCCTCCGTCTGCTGAAACCACAGGCCGAGCACGTCACGCTCGCCGTCGAGGTTGACGCCCAGCGCCACGTAGCACGCCTGGTTTCGGACGGTATGCCCGTCGCGGATCTTCACGATCAGCGCGTCGAGGTAGACGATCGGGTAGACGCGCTCCAGCGGCCGGTTCTGCCACGCCTTCGCGTCGGCGAGGACCGTGTCGGTGATCTTCGAGATCAGATCCGGGGAGACCTCGGTGCCGTAGATCTCCGCGAGGTGCCCCTGGATCTCGCGGACCGTCAGCCCCCGGGCATACAGGCTGATCACCCGGTCGTCGAACCCGACCCACCGGGTCTGACGCTTCTTGACGATCTGCGGCTCAAACGTGCCGTTGCGATCCCGCGGGGAGCGGATCCGCAGCGGCCCCTGATCGGTCAGGATCGTCTTTGACGGCTTGCCGTTGCGCGCGTTCCCTACGCCACCGGGCGGCGCCTGATCGGGCTCATAGCCCAGATGCTCGGTCAGCTCCGCCTCCAACGCCCGGTTCAACAGCCGGCGCGTCAACTGCCCCAGCAGCCCGTCTGGACCCGCGATCTCCTGCGCCGTGCTCGCGCCCGCCAGCAACGCATCAAGGACCTCATCAGAGATCTCAAGCGGCTGCTCATCGACCCCCGGCCCACCCGGCAGTCCGGGCAACACCTCTCGCCGCTCGGCGGTTTCGGATCGCTGCGCTCGCCCTGGGGGCTCGCTCCGCTCCTCGCTCGAACAAGAAATCAGATCTGGATGAATAGATGTAGATGCAGGCATGACCAGTCCTTTCGATCACGCTTACACGGTTCCTCCGACACTCCCGCTCGAGGTGCAGATCGCGCCGATCGACAAACAGCTGCGCGCCTATGCGCGTCGGCAGGCCGGCTGTAAGGCGCTGATGGCCCACTACGGGATCGGGCCGCTGGTCGCGGTAACGATCCTCGCCGAGCTCGGCGACTGCACCCGGTTCTCCTCATCGCGGCTGGCGGTCCGCTACGCGGGCATGGACATCACCGTGTACCAGTCCGATCAGCGCCGCGCACCCGGCCATCTCAGCCGTCAGGGGCCGCCGGCGTTGCGTTGGGCGCTGTTCGAGGCCGCCCAGTCAGCATGCCGTCAGGGCAGCCCCGACCGCGACTACTACCGCGAGACGGCCCAGCGGCTCGGGCACAACCGCGCCTGCCTATCCGTCGCGCGCAAGCTCCTGAAACGCAGCTACCACACGCTGCGCGAGCTCGGCGAGTAGGCACTCCAGCCCGCATGACCTTCCCCGTGCGCGCCAAGCCCCTCGTCACACAGATCACCGCGGCCGGCTCCCGGCATGCTCCTGCCCGCCACGCTCACGTGGACGGCCCTGAAAGACCGAGCGGCCGCAACGCTTCCCCCAGCGGGATCACCCCATCAAACATCACGTCGCCGGCCCCGGAGCCAACCCGAGGGTCGCGGACCAAAGTAAGGCTGGGCGCCCGCGCGCACAAAACCCACACCGTCGACCGCGCCCGCGCATCCCCAGCCTGCAGCAGTTCAACCCCGACAACCCCGGACCCCGCGCTTGACGTGAGGTCCCTGCACAAGTAAGGAGCAGGCGCGATTCAGCGGTTCGCGCTGGTCGTCGCCACCTTGGGAAGCCACCGACGCCCGCGGGGACTACTGCTTCGATCTGGGCGGCTCGGCCCCTCCGACTACGCCGGGCTGAGAATCGGCGTGCAGCAATCCTGGGTCGCCAGTGAGACGGTGCGGGCGCTGGGCGCCACGCCGGTGTGGTTCGCGGTGGGGCGCCGATCGCGGGCCTCGGCGGGATTGAGCAGGGGGTCGGCAGCTTCCAGGGGCGAGCGAGGCGACCTATACGCGGGCGACCGCAGATACCTGACCGGGTATCTGACCGCGAACGTCGGGCTATGGCCGCGGCCGCTGGTCGTGGTCGCCCACGGCAGATTGTTTGCCAGCCGGACCCCCGTCCAGCGGCGCATCCTGCGCCAGGCGTTCGCCGACGAGATTCCCGGGGAGACGAAACTCGTGCTCGAGAGCGACCGCACGGAAGCCGGCACGCTTTGCCGCAGCCGCCGGCTGTGGTTCCTGACCGCCACGCCTGCAGACCTCGTCGCGCTCCGCCGCGCCGTGGAGTCGGTCTATGACCAGCTCGATCGCGACCCGCACACTCAGGGTGAGATCGCACAAATCGAGGCAATGCGGACGGGCTCCCGAGCCTGCGCTGAGTTGTGTTCGGGCATCGCAGTTCGCGCCCGAGGCCGGCCCGCTCGATGGTGTCTACCAGTCCACGGTCTCGCTCGCCGACCTCCGCGTGGCGGGCGCGGACCCGAGCGAACTGCTTCCGGAGAACGTCGGCAAGATGACGTTTGTCTTCGACCTGGGTCGCTTCGCGACCACGACGGAGAGCCCGCGGGCGTGCACATGGGGCTACGGCACGTTGACCGTCAGGGGAGGCGGGCTGGATCTTGTGCTCACGGGCGGTGGTGGCATCGCGCCCACCGGGTCGATAAACAACCCGGGTGAGCTCTTCACTATGCAGTGGAGTCTCTACCGTGATGCGTTCACGCTGCGTCGCACCGGAATCGGGACGCCAAACCCCGCTGATCGCCAAGGCGTGGCGTCGGATCAGCACGACTCCGTCCTGGCGGTGTTTCCGCAAGCGCTGCCCGCCGCCGGCGACCGCGCTGCCTCGCTGATTCACGCGCCGCCGGTCGCGGTGCGGAGGTAGGTGATCACGGCGAGGACGCGTCGGTGGTCGTTTGGGGATTCGTCGATGTCGAGCTTTTGGAAGATGTGGGTGACGTGGCCTTCGACGGTTTTGGGGCTGAGGTAGAGGCGGTCGCAGATGCCCTTGTTGGAGCGGCCTTCGGCGATCAGCGCGAGGATTTCGCGTTCGCGGTCGGTGAGCTCATCCAGTTGGGTGGAATGCTGGGGGCGGCGCAGTAGGCGCGCGACGATGGTGGGGTCGATCACGCATTCGCGTTCGTGTAGGCGGGTGAGTGCGTCGGTGAGCAGGGCGAGGTCGGAGACGCGTTCTTTGAGCAGGTAGCCGACGCTGCTGGGATGTTGCTCGATCAGCCGTGTCGCGTAGCGGGAGTCGAGGTAGTGCGAGAGCAGGAGAACCGCGGTCTGCGGGTGTGTGGAGCGGATCTGTTGGGCGGCGGTGAGGCCTTCGTCGGTGTGGGTGGGTGGCATTTTGATGTCGACGATCGCGACGTCGGGGCGGGTGAGTTTGACCTTGCGCAGCAGTTCGTCGGAATCGCCGACTTTGGCGATGACCTCGATGCCGGCCTCGGTGAGGAGGCGCTCGAGCCCTTCTCTGAGCAGGACTTCGTCGTCTGCGATCACGACGCGCATGGGATCTCCGCGCGGATTCTCGCCTCGCCGCTGTTCGCCTGATCGAGCTGGAGGGTGCCGTCGAGCGCGCCGAGGCGGTCCTCGAGCTCGCTTAGTTCCGTGAGGGTGCGTTCGCTTTCGAGCTCGATCACGAGTAATCCGTCGTTTGTGAACGCAGTTAGGGTGACCGGTTGGCTGCCGGCGTGTTTGAGCGTCTCGGAGATCAGGTGGTAGGCGGCTGTCTCGACATCCGGTGCGAGCCGCTGTTCGGGAAGCGTGATGATCCGGATGCGTGCCCGGGTTTCTTCGGCGAGCGCCTCGACTGCTGCGGCGAGGCCTTCGTCGGCGAGCACGGCGGGGAAGACACCGGCGGCGAGCTCTCGCAGTGTGGCGAGCGCGTCGCGGAGCTCGTCTTCGGCTTGTTGGGTGCGCTGGATCAGTTGCGGGTCGGGGTTGGGCTGGGTTTCGAGATGGATGCGGGCGATCCGCAGCTCGAGCGTGAGGGCGACGAGGCGTTGCTGGGCGCCGTCGTGCAGGTCGCGCTCGAGCCGCCGGCGCTCGGCGTCGCCGGTCGTGACGATCCGGGCGCGGGAGGCGCGCAGGTCAGCGAGCTGGGCAAGCAGCTCCGCGTGCAGGCGCTCGTTCTCGAGCGCTAGGCGAGCGGTCGCGGCGACCTCTTCGAGTAGTCCGGGGTCATCGAGCAGGCCCGGTTTGTGTGTGAGCAAGGCGACCTCGGCACCGTCGCGCACGAGCGCTGTCGATGCCTGGCCGGGCTCTCGCGGTCGGCCGTCGGCGTCAACATAGCGGCCGTCGCCGAGTGGATAGGAGAGCCGCAGCCCGGGGTCGCGCAGGCTGCGGGCGAGCGCCTGCTCGAGCCGGCCGGGGGAGGGAGCCTCGGCGAGCTCGATGACGAGACGCGCAAGCCCCGTGCGGGTTCGCCGCGCGCGCAACCACGACCACGCGACTGCCGCGGCTAGCAGGACGAGTGCGACCGCCTCGGCTGACCACAGCCGCCGGTCGAGTGGATCGTTTGAAAGAAAGCCACGGCGCAGACTGACGACGAACTCAGCGGCGACCAACGACAGGTACAAACAGCCGGCGAGGACCACCGGAGCTATCACCCCGCGCATGGCCGCTGTCGAGCGCGCTAGGCGCCACCCCACGAGCGCGAACGCAGCCGTAGTCCAGGCGAGCCCGAGGTAGATGCCGGCGCGGGTCAGCGCCTGGTACAAGCTTGTGCTGCCGTCGATCAGCAGCAGGTTGCGGGGGCACTCGCTGCAGCCCTGCGCGGCCGGGTTGAACACGAGGGCCGACAGGAGCCCCAGGGCCAGCAGCGAGCCGCCGTATGCGACCGCGATGACCGTGCGCTCGAGGCGCCCGACCGACGCGGCCGGGTAGGTGAGCAATGCGTGAGCGATCACTGGTGGCGCAGCCGCGTAGAACACGAGCCCGATCGTGAACACGACCGGCGAGCCGACGCCGGGGTTGTTCCACTCGAGCAGAAACCACCCGCACCCGCCCGCCGCCAGCAGTAAGCCGGTCCGACTGGCCTTTTCGTTGCGCTCGACGCGTTGCCGCTCAACGCCGGCCGAAACTTCCAGATGGTCGTGATCAGCATCGACCCGCGCGACACTCCGGCTGACAACACCCAGGCGAAAGCGAAATACCTCGCGGGCTATCGACATCGTGGCGCTGCCGAAGGAGTGCATTTCTTAACCGGCGCCGCTGCATCGGTGCGACAGATCGCCGACGCTATCGGCTTTCCTTACCGGTACGATCCCGACATCGACCAGTACATCCATCCTGCCGGGTTTATCCTCGCCAGCCCTGAGGGCAGGATCAGCCGCTATGTCTTCGGGGTGGGCGCAGACAGCGCAGATCTGCGGGTCGGGCTCGCCGGCGCCGCGCAGGGCGAAACATTAACTGCGTTCGAGCGACTGGTTTTGCTGTGTCACATTGAGGGAGCGCCGCTCGGCCGTTTTACGGTGCCGGTCATGGCGGCGTTGATGGCAGGCAATATCGCTGCCGGCGCCACGGCTTTTTTTATCGTTGTCGGCATCATCCGACGGCGGGGCCAGGGTTAGGCGGCGATGTATCACTGGGTCCCGTTCTGGCCGCGTACCGCCGCCCTCAACGCGGTGGTCGTTAACAACCTCTACATCGCCGAACTCGGGGTCTGCGGCCTGATCCTGTCAATGGTCATCGGCATGATGCTGACGTTTTGTGTCCGCTATCGCGCCGGCAGTACGGTTTCGCGCGCCGACCGTGTAAAAAAGACCTGGCATTGGGAAATCGGCTGGACCACCGCAACATTCGTAATGTTCCTGGTTCTGTTTGTTTGGGGAGCCTCGGTCTACATCTGGCTGTTTAAATCGCCGCCCGGCGATATTGAAATCTATGTGGTCGCGAAACAGTGGATGTGGAAGTTGCAGCATCCCGGCGGCCAGCGTGAAATCGATGCACTGCACATTCCGGTCGACAAGACGATCCGTCTCGTTATGGCGTCGCAGGACGTTATCCACAGTTTTTTTGTTCCTGCCTTCCGCATCAAACATGACGTCGTGCCCGGGACTTATGAAACAATTTGGTTCAAGGCGGAGAAAACCGGCACATACAAGCTCGAGTGCACGCAATACTGCGGAACCCAGCACGCGACGATGAAGGGTGAAGTCGTCGTCATGACGCCGCCGGAGTATGCCCGCTGGTTGACCGAGCAGGGCGTCAATCAATCCTTAGCGCAACAAGGGGAGGCGTTGTTTCGGCAGCACGGATGCAGTGGCTGTCACGGCGCCAACAGCACGGTTCACGCGCCCGATTTGGTAGGCCTCTATGGCAGCCTGGTGCACTTGCAGGACGGCTCGACTGTCAGAGCCGACGAACGCTACATCCGTGACTCGATATTGATGCCAAAATCTCAAATTGTCGTCGGTTATCCGCCAATAATGCCGGACTTTTCGGGGCAGCTCAGTGAAGAGGAGTTGTTCAAGCTGGTCGCCTACATCCAGTCGCTCGGCAGCCAGAGGGGAACGCAATGAGCACGATCGCCATCAATCTGCCGACCAATTATGCGACCGAAGAAAATACTATTTCATCATGGCTGCTGACTCGCGATCATAAGCGCATCGCGTTGTTGTTTTTCGGGTCGATCACGTTTTTCTTTTTCATCGGCGGAGCTGCTGCGACGCTGATCCGACTGAACCTGTTGACGCCGGAGGGCCTGCTGCAGCCCTCTGTATATAATCGCATGTTCACGATGCATGGCGTCGTAATGGTATGGTTTTTCCTGGTTCCGTCAATTCCGGTGACGCTGGGCAATTTCTTTATCCCATTGATGATCGGGGCACATGACCTCGCGTTTCCTCGGGTTAACCTGGGCAGCTGGTACGTCTTTAATCTTTCAGGACTGGTGTTGCTTTATGCTTTGGTGATGGGCGGAGTCGATACTGGCTGGACGTTTTACACGCCGTATTCGACCCTGTACGCAAACGGGTATGTATTCGCTGCGGCAATGGCGATTTTCGTCAATGGCTTTTCATCTATCATGACGTCACTCAATTTTGTTGTGACGATACACCGCTTGCGTGCTCCGGGCATGACCTGGATGAGACTACCGCTTTTTGTGTGGGGTATTTACGCAGTTAGCATTGTCATGCTGACCGCCACGCCGGTATTGGCTATGGACACCTTTCTGCTGGGGGTTGAGCGCTTTATCGGGGTCGGCTTGTTCGATCCGCAGCGCGGTGGGGATCCGCTGTTATGGCAGCACATGTTCTGGTTTTACTCCCACCCGGCAGTGTACATCATGATTTTGCCGGCAATGGGAGTCATGAGCGAGCTGATTACTTGCTATGCCCGGCGACCGATCTTTGGCTATAGCGGCATGGTCTATGCGTTGATCGCGATCGCGATCATCAGCTTTTTCGTGTGGGCCCACCACATGTTTGTCGCGGGGATTTCCATCTATGCCGGGGTGGTCTTTTCGCTGCTGACGTTTTTTGTTGCGGTTCCTTCAGCAATCAAAGTGTTCAATTGGACGGTTAGTTTGCACAAGGGTTCAATACGCTTTGATGCACCGATGTTGTATGCCCTCGGGTTTATTTTACTGTTCACGACGGGCGGGTTGACCGGACTCATGGTGGCGACACTCGGGATCGACGTGCACGTGCACGATACGTACTTTGTCATCGCTCACTTCCACTACATCATGGTTGGCGGCACCGTCAGTGCGTTTTTTGGTGGATTGCATTATTGGTGGCCAAAAATTACCGGGCGTTTTTATCCCGAGATGTGGGCCCGGCTAGCCGCAATACTGACCTTTGTCGGCTTTAATCTGACGTTTTTTCCGCAATTTATTCTCGGCTATCTCGGTATGCCGCGGCGGTACTACACGTATCCGCCGGAATGGCAATCCTGGAATGTTCTTTCCTCCGCCGGCGCCTCGATCCTCGCGGTGGCGTATGCGCTGCCGTTATTCTATCTTGGCTGGTCGCTGATCTGGGGCAGGCGCGCCGACGCCAATCCCTGGGGGGCAACCGGTCTCGAATGGACGACCCCGTCGCCGCCTCCGACCCATAATTGGGAGCGGACCCCTATCGTAAAGCTCGGACCCTATTCCTACGATCCGGAAGACGGGAGTTATACGACCCAGGACGGCGTCAGACATGCATAGCCGGACGATCACGCCGGAAATTCAATATGCGAACCTCTCGCAGCAGGGCGACACCGCCCAGCTCGGGATGTGGGTGTTTATCACCACCGAGACTTTGTTTTTTGGCGCGCTATTATTTACTTACTTCATCTATCGCACGACCTATCCGGATCAATTTGCCGAGGCCGCCAAAGACGCAGTGCTGTGGTGCGGCAGCGTCAATATCGGCCTGATCATGACCAGCAGCCTGACAATGGTACTGGCCATCAATGCCGCTGCCGACGGAAGACGCCGGACAATGGTTTATATGTTGATCGCTACCGCCTTCCTCGGAATATGTTTCCTGGGGGTCAAGGGGTACGAGTATTCGCTCGACTACCACGACAACGTCATCCCGGTTGCTAAATTCTTGATGAAGCCGGCCGAGGCTCCCGCCGGCGAATTATTCTGGATTTTTTACTTCGTCGCGACCGGTCTGCATGCGATCCATTTGTCGATCGGCATTGGCCTTGTCCTCTATATGCTGCTGTGGCGGGTTCGGCGGGGAGAAATCACCCCCGCCTATTACGCGCCGCTTGAGGTCGTCGGCCTGTACTGGAGCTTTGTCGACACCGTGTGGATTTTTCTGTTTCCGGCGATCTATCTGGTGGGACGATCATGAACACCGGCGGCGCCAAAAGCAGCGCCAAGCACGACCCCAATTTGCTTTACATAATCGCCTGGCTGGTCCTGATTCTGCTAACCGGGATCAGCATCGGGATAGCCTTTCTCGGGATCGGAGCTTATGCCCCCGCAATCCAATTTGCGATCGCCGCTACTCAGGCCTCGATCCTATTCGTGCTGTTCATGAGGCTGAAAGGTCCGCCGTCGCTCAAATGGATCTTCGCCGGCAGTGGCTTCTTCTGGTTGCTGTTTCTCTACGGGCTGAGCTTCACCGACTACGCCACCCGTCGCGGTGGCTGGCCCAAATACTGAATGCCCCGAGGAGTTTGAGTTCGAATTCGACTGGCTGCGCGCTCGGAGCAATCCGGCGAGGCCTACCAAAGTCAATCCGAGAATGCCGGCCATCGCCGCATTGCGGTGACGGCGAGTAAACATTTCCCACGACACCGCGCGGGCCTTGTCATCGAAGCGGCCATGCGCGCCGTAATTGCCGTCGACGGTCTCAAACAGATTTGCCGGCGGGTTGGGCGGCAAGGGCTCGCCGGTTAGCTGGCCGCTATAGCCTTTTTTGGCGAGGTAGTGGTCGAGCAAGCCCGGCATCAGTGTATTGCCGACAATCGCCTTGATTGTCGAAAATCCGACCCAGATCTCTCGATTATCGGGATTTTCCGCAGCAAAGGCGATTGCGCGCGCCGGCACCTCGGGCTGAAAAATCGGCGGCACCGGCTGCGGACGCTGGCCGGTCTTGTTCAATGCCCAATCGAATTGCGGCGTATTGATCGCCGGCAAATGCACCATGACAAGCTTGACGGCGCTATTGTCGTGGAGCAGCTCGCAACGCAGTGAATCAGTAAACCCGCGAACCGCGAATTTGGCGCCGCAATACGCTGATTGCAGCGGGATCGCCCGATACGCGAGCGCGGAGCCAACATTGACGATGGTGCCCCGATTTCGCGGCCGCATCCGCGACAGCGCCGCCATCATGCCGTGAACCTGGCCGAGATACGTCACCTCGGTCGCGTGCTTGACCTCTTCGGGCGTGATTTTCTCGACCGGCGCAAACACCGTCGTCATGGCGTTGTTGACCCAGACGTCGATCGGCCCCAGCTGCTGCTCGACCTGACCGGCAGCGGCGTCGACGGCGGCGAAATCCGCGACATCGGCGACAATCGGCAGGGCCTTGACGCCCTTCCGCCGGATTTCGTCAGCCGCGGTTTCGAGCCGCGCCTGGTTGCGCGCAAGGATTGCGACGTCGTAGCCGCGCGCCGCGAACTCCAATGCCGTAGCGCGGCCCACGCCGGCGCTGGCGCCGGTAACGACGACGATCATCGATGGTCTCCCTGGCGATCGGTGGTGAGGCGATAGACGATTTCCTGCCGGTAGGTTTCGCTCGGCCTCAAGATAGAGCTCGGAAACCCCGGTTCGTTTGGCGCGTTCGGAAAACCCTGCGGCTCAAAGGCAAACCCGGCCGATTGGCGATAGAGACCGCCACGTCCCGGCGCCGATCCGTCGAGATTGTTCCCGGTATAAAATTGCGTGCCCGGCTGGGTTGTCAGGATTTCGAGAACTCGCCCGCTCGCTGCCGAATGCACCCGCGCCGCCAATTGGGCACGATCCACCACGAGGCTCGGGCAACACATAGAAATGATCGTAGCCGCGGCCAAACCGCAGCTGCTCGTCCGGCTCGCGAATACGAGCGCCGATCTGCTGTCGATTTCTGAAATCGAACGGCGACCCATTTACCGGGCGGATTTCGCCGGTCGGGATCTGCTCCTGGTCGGTCGGCAAATACGTCTCGGCGAAGATCTCGACTTCGTGGTCGAGGCAATCGCGCGCATCAGGGCCGTCGAGATTGAAATACGGGTGCGCGCTCAACGACAGGACGGTCGGCTTTGTCGTCTCGGCATTGAACAGTAGCGCGAGGCCGAAATCATCGAGCCGCCAGGTCGCTTCGACCGAAACCTCGCCGGGAAAGCCCTGATCGCCGTCGGCGCTGGTCAGCGCCAATGTCAGATGCTGCGGGGAAGCGTCCTTGACCGACCAAAACCTTTTGCCAAAGCCGACCGCGCCGCCGTGCAAGGTGTTCTTGCCCTCGTTTTGCGACAGCTGATAAGCCACCCCGTCGATGACCAACCGTCCGCCGGCAATGCGGTTTGCATTGCGGCCGAGCAATGCACCAAACGAGCCGCGGTTTTCGAGATACCCCGCGACATCGTCGAAACCAAGCACGACGTGACCTGAGACACCGTCACGATCCGGCGCCTCGAGCGATACAAGCACCCCCGCATAATCGGTAATGCAGGCCCTAAGCCGGCCATGCTCGATCGTGTAAAGCCGCGCTGTCTGGCCGTGCGCCTGACCAAAGTCCTTAAAATTCATTTCGGTACTTGCCTCTTTCTAAAGAGAACCGGATTGCAGGGGCGGGGTTCCGGCTCGCACCCGCCATGGTGGCCGGCAAAAATCAGCAACCGCCTACCAGCCGAACGGCCATTCACCGGAGAACAGCAAACCGCCGAGCACTCGGGGAGCGACACAGGAGGTCACGAGCCGTCCCTGCCGGCGTTTGACGGCCGTTGGCCTTTTGAACCGTCGTCTGCTGGCGGCCGGCCTTTACTCAGCTCGGGCTGTGTCAGCTCGGCATGTGCTTCGGCAAATTCGGTATCGGCCTTTCGCCGCTCGTTCGCTTTCGTTTTGTCGGGCCCAGGGTCCCGCTCGGCGGCGCGGCGCAGTTTATCGGCACTTTTTTCCGCATCCATGCCTGTCTCCTATGGTGCGAAGAGTCGAGGCCAGCGCCCCAACGGTTATGACGTTAACCCCCAAGTTCAGATCGGGTTGCCGTGGCCGCGTGGTCGCATATGATCGCCCAATGCAGACCGAAAAAACGCCCGCCTTTCACTATCGCCTCGGACTTAACCAGCCGGTCGGCAGCCCGACCGCGCGGCGCCTTGCCGAAATGGCCGAGGCGATCGGCCGCGATAGCGAGGGCGCGTTTCGTCTCGACGTGTTTCCGGAAAGCCGGCTCGGCCCCGACCCGCAGATGCTTGCCGATATGCGCGACGGCAAGCTCGAATTTTTTGTCGCGGGTGCCACCCTCGGCGGCCTTGCGCCCACCAGCGCATTGCCGTTGTTGCCGTTCGCCTTTGCCGATTCCACGCGCGGTTTTTGCCGCGCTCGATGGCGCGCTCGGCGATCAGATCCGCAGCGAGTTGGCGCAGCACGGCATCCACGCCTTCCGCCATTGCCTGCAAAACGGATTTCATCATCTGACGACCAGCAACCGCCCGATCCACACCGCCGCCGACCTCGCCGGGGTCAAAATCCGCAGCCCCGGCGGCGAGATCGCCCGCGACTTTTTCGAGACGTTCGGCGCCGAGGCGGGTTACGTCCCATTCAACCAGATGTACGAGGCGCTGAAGGAACGCCGGTTCGACGGGCAGAGCGACCCGCTCGGCGTCGTCTTGTCGCTAAAGCTGTACGAGGTGCAGAGCCATCTGAGTCTGACCCGGCATTGGTGGTCGGGGTTCACCTTGCTTGCGAATGCCGCTGCGTGGGCCGCTCTGCCCGCCGACATCAAACAGGTCGTCGAGCGCAACGCTGAAAAATTCGCGTTGTTGCAGCGCCAGGACACCGAGGCGATCAACGCCGCCGGCGCTGAGGATTTGGCTCGGCGCGGCATGAGCGTCAACACCGCCGATGCCGACAGCTTTCGCTCTCGCCTTGGCCCGTTTTACGCCCGCTGGCGGGAAAAGGCCGGCGATCACGGTTGGCGCCTGCTCGAAAGATACGCCGGCACGCTGCCGGCCTGATCGGAACGTCATTGCGAGGCGCGCGGAGCGCAACGAAGTAATCCCGGTCGAGGCTGGGCGCTTCGCGGCGCGCGATTGCTTCGCTCCGCTCGCAATGACAGCGATCGCGCGATAGCATTAGGTCGTGAATAACCAATTTCGCCTCGACGGCAAGACAGCGCTCGTTACCGGCGCCGGGCGCGGGATCGGCCGGCGCGTGGCGATCGCGCTCGCTGCGGCCGGCGCGGATTTGGTGCTGGTCAGCCGCACCGCGAGCGAACTCGAAGAGGTGGCGGCCGAGATCCGGCGTCAGAGCGGGCGGGCATTGGTGATGCCGCTCGATGTAACCGACACCGCCGCGGTGCGAGACGCCATCGCCGGGCTCGCTCGCCTCGATATTCTCGTCAACAATGCCGGGTTCAATCGGCCGCAGCCGTTTCTCGACGTCGACGAGGACACCCTCGACCGATTGCTGACCTTGAACGTCCGGGCGGCGTTTCTGACCGCTCAGGCGGCGGCGCGGCGGATGGTCGCGCAAGGCAGCGGCGTCATCATCAATGTGACCTCGCAAATGGGCCATGTCGGCTCGGAGCGCGACCGCACCGTCTATGTGATGACCAAGCACGCGCTCGAAGGGCTGACCAAGGCGATGGCGGTCGAGTTGGCGCCCAAGGGTGTGCGCGTCGTCTCGATCGCCCCGACCTTTATCGACACGCCGCTGGTCCGGCCGTTTTTCGACGACCCGACATTTCGCAAATGGGTGCTCGACCGCATCCCATTGGGAAGGCTCGGCACGGTCGAGGAGGTGGCGTCGGCGGTCGTCTTCCTCGCATCCCCCGCCGCCGCCCTCGTCACCGGCTCGTCGCTGCTCGTCGACGGCGGCTGGACCGCGTGGTGATCGAGTGCAACGCGCGCGATCTCGTAGTATGACCGCGGCGGCAGTTGCGTCGCTCACCGCCTCCGCGGGCGCAGCAGAAAGCGATGCCGGTGATCGGATACCTCGGCCAGCAGTTCTCCCGGCCGGGTACGCCGAATGTGGCCGCGTTCCGCCAGGGCCTGGGCGAAACCGGCTATGTCGACGGCCATAACGTCGCGATCGAATACCGCTGGGCAGAGGGAAGCTATGATCGGCTGCCCGCATTGGCCGCCGATCTCGTCGGCCGCAAGGTCGACGTGATCGTGGCGAGCGGCAGCACCCTCCGGCACTCGCGGCGAAAAGCGCGACCTCGACGATCCCGATCGTCTTTACCGGCGTCAGCGACCCGGTGCGGCCGGCCTGGTCGCCAGTCTCGCCCGGCCGGGCGGCAACGTCACGGGCTTCACCGTCTTCTTCGTCGAGCTGACGGCCAAGCGGCTCGAATTGCTTTCCGAGCTGGTTCCTCAGGCGAGAGTGATCGCCCTGCTGGTGAACCCGAACGGTCCGGAGATACCGGACGCCACGATCCGAGACGCTCAGGCAGCGGCGCGTGCGAAGGGGGTGCAGCTCCCTATCCTGAAGGCCAGCACCGAGAGCGAGATCGACGCCGCCTTCGACTCCCTCGTCGACCTGCGTGCGGATGCGCTCCTCGTGGGCGACGATCCGTTCTTCGGCAGCCGGCGCGAACAGCTCGTAGCGCTTGGCATCACGCCATGCGTTCCGGCGATCTATTGGCAGCGTGAGTTCGCCGCGGAAGGCGGGCTGATCAGCATGGCCGAGCCTCGACGGCAACGATCGCCAAGCCGGGATTTACACGGGACGGATCTCAAGGGCGAGAAGCCGGCCGATCTGCCTGTCCAGCAACCGACACCTTCGAGTTGGTGACTCAATCTCGAGACCGCTAAGGTGCTCGGCGTAACCGTGCCGCAGCGACTTTGGGCCGGGCCGATGAGGTCATCGAATAGGAGGAGCTCATGCCCCGGCATATCAAGACGGCGGCGCTGGCGGGTCTGCACGAAGAGTCCGACGCCAAGATCCGCAGCACCGTCGAAACCATCATCGCCGATGTCGGCAAGCGCGGCGACGCGGCGGTTCGCGAACTCAGCGAGCGCTTTGACAAATGGTCGCCGCCGAGTTTCCGGCTCTCGGATGACGAGATCCGCAGCCTCGTCGCCAAGGTGTCGCCGCAGACGATCGCCGACATCGAATTCGCGCAGGCCCAGATCCGCAATTTTGCCGAGATCCAGCGCGCCTCGCTAAAGGATGTCGAGGTCGAGACCTTGCCCGGCGTGGTGCTGGGCCACCGCCATATCCCGGTCGCCAAGGTCGGCTGCTATGTGCCGGGTGGGCGTTATCCGATGGTCGCCTCGGCGCATATGTCGATCGTCACCGCCCGCGTTGCCGGCGTCGGCCACATCACCGCCTGCACCCCGCCGAACCAGGGCGGCCCGCATCCCGAGACGATCGCCGCGATGCATCTGGGCGGCGCCGACGAAATCCACGTGCTGGGCGGCGTGCAGGCGGTGGCGGCGATGGCGCTCGGCACCGAGACCTTTAAGCCGGTCGACATGCTGGTCGGGCCCGGCAACGCCTATGTCGCCGAAGCGAAGCGCCAGCTTTACGGCAAGGTCGGGATCGATTTGTTCGCCGGCCCGACCGAAATCCTGGTCATCGCCGACGAGACCGCCGACGCCGAGATGTGCGCGACCGATCTGTTGGGCCAGGCCGAGCACGGACCGACCTCGCCGGCGATCCTGTTGACGACCTCGGAAAAGCTGGCACACGCGACGATTGCTGAAGTCGAGCGCCAACTCACCGTGTTGCCGACCGCCGACGTCGCCGGGATCGCCTGGCGCGATTACGGCGAGGTCATCCTGTGCGCCGATGACGCCGAAATGGCGGAGGAGGCCGACCGCATCGCCGCCGAGCATGTCGAGGTGTTGACCCGCGAACCGCGCACCTGGCTGGACCGGCTGCAGAATTACGGTGCGCTGTTTCTCGGCCCCGAGACCAATGTCTCCTACGGCGACAAGGTCATTGGCACCAATCACACGCTGCCGACCAAGGGGGCGGCGCGCTACACCGGCGGCTTGTGGGTCGGCAAATTCCTGAAGACCTGCACTTATCAGGAAATCAAGACCCCCGAGGCGAGTGCTGCGATCGGCGAATATTGCAGCCGCCTCTGCGCGATTGAGCGCTTCTGGGGCCACAAGGAGCAGGCCGACCTCCGCGTCCGCCGCTACGGCCGAAAAAACGCGGCGGAGTGATCTCGGCAAGCCTGCTTACTATCCATCCCGCGCTCTCCATCCCGGCGCAGGCCGGGACCCATTTCGCCATGGGCACCGGCCTTCGCCGGTGTGGTCGGGATAAAAAAAAGAGCGCGACGAGGCTACGAGACGCGTGGATGCGCCTGCTCGATCGGAACAATCATCTTGCCGATCGGCCATAGCGCCAAGCCGGCGAGCTTCAGATGCGCCCAGGCGAAGGGCAGACCGATGATGGTTATTGCGAGCCCCAGCGCAAAGACAAGATGGCCGAGCGCCAGCCACCAGCCGGCGAAAACGAACCAGATGATGTTGCCGAGCGTGCCGAGCGGCCCTGTGCCGAGATCCTCGCGGCCGGTATAGGCGGCGCGCGATACGGCAGTCTTGCCGAAAGGCAGCAGCGTATAGACGGCAATGTTGAAAGCGGCGCGCGTCCACGGCAGGCCGATGATCGTGATGGCCATGATCACTGCCGCGATAACCCAGGCGATCGCCATCCACAAACCGCCGAACACGATCCACAGCAGGTTGAGAAGAAAGCTTATCGCGGGCATGGGTGGGGTATCAAGCGGGTCGCTTGAAGAAAACGCCGGCTTTCATGATGTGGGTCAGATGCTCGCCTTGGCCGTCGAGCAGCGAGATGTCGGTCAGCGGGTCGCCGTCGACCGCGATCAGATCGGCGCGAGCGCCGGGGGCGATGACGCCGATCTCTCCCGAGCGATTGAGCAATTCGGCATTCACAACTGTTGCCGAGCGGATGATGTCGAATGGTGACATTGCCTCGGCTCGGATCACGAATTCGCGCGACTGATGGCGATGCATCGGTCCCAACAAATCGGTGCCGAAACCGATCTTGACCCCTGCCGCCTCGAGTATTTCGAGCGAGCGCAATCCCGCCTCGCGGACATCGCCGAGCTTGCCGAGGCTCACTTCGGGAAATCCCAGTTCGCGGCCAAAACGGTGCATCGCGTCAAAGGTGACAAGGGTCGGCACGACAAAGGCATCGGCGCCGGCGACATGGTCGGCGGTGGCGCGGTCGATCAGATTGCCGTGCTCGATCGAACGCACGCCGAAATCGATCGAGCGGCGGATCGCCTCGGGCGTATAGGCGTGCGCCATCACATAAGTGTGCCAGGCATGCGCCTCCTCGACGATCGCGCGCACCTCCCCTTCGCTGTATTGCAGGTTCCACACCGGGTCATAGGGTGAGGCGACGCCGCCCGAGGCCATGATCTTGATCTGGGTCGCGCCCTTGCGCAGTTCGTCGCGCGCCGCGCGGCGACATTCCGCGACGCCGTCAGCGATGCGGGCGAGCCCGGCGCCGCCCTCGCAGCAGGCGCAGGCCACGACCGACACCGAGCGGGTGCGCGGCCGCAGATCGCCGTGCCCGCCGGTTTGGCTCAATGCCTGCCCCGACGGAAAGATCCGCGGACCGCGCACCAATCCTTCTTCGACCGCTTCGGCCAGCCCGCCATCGGCGCCGCCGGCGTCCCGGATCGTCGTAAATCCCCGCTGCAGCATGCCTTCGAGCACGCGCGCCGCTTGCAACGTGACGTGGCTCACCGGCCGCTCCGCCAACCGCGCCAGCACCTGATCGACCGCGATCACGTGGACATGCGCGTCGATCAGGCCGGGCATCAGCGTGCCGCCTTTAAGATCGACGACCTCCGCCGCGTCGCTCCTGATCGGCCGGTCTGCGACCTCGCGGATCACGCCGTCTTCGACGAGAACGTGATGGTGTTCGCGGCGCTCGTTGCGCGTGCCGTCGAGAACCGCGCAATTCGCAAAGAGAATAGGCACCCACGGCGACAAGCCTCCGAGGTCTTGTTCGCGCGAAGCTTAGGGCGGATAGCAGCCATGTGGAAGCCGGCTCCTTGCCCAACCGGCTAGCGGCGACTAACGTCGCCAAGGCAATCCTTGGGAGGAAAAGCGATGTCGATACTCGTGATCGGCGGCACCGGGTTCATCGGGCGCCGTCTCGTCCCGTTGCTGGCGCAACGCGGCGAGGAAATCGTCTGCATGGACATCAACCCCGCCACCGCCAATTACGAGAGCTTTGGCAAACAGGTGCGGGTCGTGCGCGGCGATATCAGCCAGTTTGACGACGTGATGGCGACCATGGTCGAGGCAAAGCCCGAGCGGGTCGTCAACCTCGCCTATTTCCTCGGCAGCGAGTATCCGCCGCGGGTCGCGTTCAAGCTCAACATCTTGGGCATGGACAATTGCTTTGAGGCAGCGCGGCTGTGCAACGTCAGGCGCGTCGCCTATGCCAGCTCGTTCGCGGTCAGCGGTGAGCAGCATTTTTACGGCGACCGCATCGTCAACGAAGACGATTTCCGCCACGGCCATGTGCAATACGCGATGCACAAGATCTTTAACGAATGGCAGGCGCAGGATTACCGGGAAAAGCACGGGCTCGATATCACCGCGATCCGCCCAGCCAACGTGACCGGCAACGACAAGATCGTCGGCTCGGTCGACCACGTCAAAATCATCACCTTCCCGGCGCGCGGTCAGGCGATTTCGTTCCCGTTCAAAGACGCGATGCGCTGCCCGATCCATGTCGACGAGGTGGCCGAGATTTTCGCCCGGGTGATCATGTCCGATCGGCCCAAGGCACTGGATCTACAACACAGGCGGTGTCGCGATCAGCCTTGGCGAGATCGCGGACATGGTTCGCGAGTACCTGCCTGACGCCAAGATCAGCTTTGACAAGGAAACCGGCGGCAAGGAGATCTCGGGCAACTACCTGATCGACAACAGCCGGCTGGTTGAGGAATTTGGCGTGCAGTATCGCCCGTATCGCGAGCGTATATTGCAGATCATCAACGAAGTCCGCCGTGAAGCCGGGCTGCCGGCCGTGGCCGAGCACTGATCGTTTTCCGCTTGTCAGAGCGCGGGTATGACGGGTGTTGCCGGAGGCTTGTCCTGTTTTATTTGCCCGACAGCACCAGGCCTCTTTCGATGCCATCGTCTGGAAATCGCCGGCGCGGTGATAGCCGCTATGCAGAGGCAGGGCTGATGCTGCAGAATATCTCGGCTGCCGTCGCCGGCTTTATCGTCGCGACCATCTCCGCATCGGGCTATCTCGGCATTGTCGCGTTGATGGCGATCGAGTTGGCGTGCATTCCACTCCCCTCGGAAATCATCATGCCGTTTTCCGGGTATCTCGCCTCTACAGGTCGCTTCGATCTTTTTCTCGTCGCCACCGCCGGCGCGATCGGCTGCAATCTCGGCTCGACCATCGCCTACGCCGTCGGACGTTATGGCGGACGGCCGCTTGTCGAGCGTTGGGGGTCGTACATCCTGATCAGCCGTCGCGATCTTGCCACCGCCGACCGGTTTTTCGGCCGTTATGGCGGCGCTGCGGTCTTTTTCGGCCGCTTATTGCCGGTGATCCGTACTTTTGTCGCACTGCCGGCCGGCATTGCCCGCCTGCCGCAACTCAAATTCCAGATCTACACGTTTCTCGGCTCGTGGCCGTGGTGCTTTGCACTCGCCTATATCGGCTACAAGCTCGGTCAGAAATGGGACAGTGATCCGCGGTTGCACGACATTCTGCGGCGGTTCGACTGGCTGATCGTCGTGCTGATCGTTGTGGCAGTGGTCTGGTACGTATGGCGGCATCTGCGGCACGCCCGGGAGTGAGCCGCGGCCGACCCGGGAATGGCCGAAATTTGCCCGTCCTGCCACGCCCGTCAGCGCCGTGATCGCCTTCTTGACGCCACCTTGGCGCCGAGCCCGCGAACATGCCCGGTAAGCCTCGCCGCCGCAGCAGGAATTCCCAGAGTTGGGTAGTAAAAATTCTGCTGGTGGCGATTGCGATGCCGCCGGTGAAGGCCCTCGACCTCGTCTATGGTCGGCAGCACCTCGACGAGCTCGATGTGCTCCGGTCCGTTGTTCTCGGGTTTGCTCAAACTCAACGCGCTGATGAGGTCCGGCGCGGCGGCAACGCGCGGTGTCAAAGGCGGCCCAAGATCGAACAGCCGGTGCAGAGTGGCCTGAATCGAACAATGGTCAAACGGCGGCGGCTGCTCGCCATCCGGCCCCGACGCTGGCCGGACGATGCTCCCTGGCGGGACGTAAGGTGAAACAATCACCGCCGGAACCCGAACGCCATATCGATCAAAGCGGAAGCCATCGGGATAGGGTCCGCCCGGGGGGACCGCCGCCGGCGGCGGCACGTGGTCAAAGCAGCCGCCGTGCTCGTCATAGACGATGACGAGCAAGGTACGCGGCCAGGTCGGGGCGCTGCGCACGGCATTGTAGACCGCGGCGATCAACTGCTCGCCATAGACCATGTTGTGCGGCGGATGCTGGTCGTTGGGGACGGTCTGGTGGCGCCGGCTGGTAAAATACCGTGGTTCGATAAAGCTGTAGGTAGCGAGCCTACCGGTACTGGCATGGCGCTCGAACTCGTCCTGGAACAGACAGAAATGAGTTGGGATCTTGGTCCACAGGTCGACCAGCGCCGCCGATTGCGGCATATCGTGAAAATAAATCCGCCACTTGTGACCGCGCGCCCCGAGACGCCGAAAAATTGTCGGCATCGCCGCCGGAAGGTACGGTAGGTAGGGCTTGCGGTTGTTGACGCGGCCTCCGGCCGTACCGCAATGCATGAAATAGCGGTTTGGCCAGGTCTCGCAGGGTGCTGAGGCGTGCCAGCGATCGGATACGCCAAAGGCTCGTGCGAGCTGACTGATCACCGGGACCTGGCGAGGAAGAAAATAGTGCATCGCGGCGCGGGGATCGCGGGGGCTGTCCCCCTCCGGTTGGGCCATATAATTATCGACAAATCCGCTCATGCTGGCCTGCGCGCCGGGCTGTGCCGCGTGGCCAAAAATCTGTTGATTGATGTCGCTGAACAACTCGCCCGGATCGTCGACCGGAATACTGGCGGCGTGAGCGGTGAGTTTTGGACTGTTCCAAACCGTGATCGTTTCAACCGAGCCGTCGGGCTTGTGCCACGGATTGCTTTCGCTTCCGTCTAGCCCGTCGAATTGCTCGGTTTTCGGATACAGCCGGCCGAGCATGCTGTCGAAGGAGCGGTTTTCTAGTGCGAGAACAACCACGTGCTCGATATCGGGCATGCCGGTCTTCGACTCCGCGTTACTCCTTCAGCGCCACCAACGCTCTTGGCCGCGAATGCGAGCGCAGCAGCAAAAAAACAAGCGGGTGACACTGCCGCTTGCGGGTTGGGCCGATATTTCGGCGTTCGGCCTGTGGTCTTACGCTGGCGCGCCTCGCTTTAGACCGCCCGTCTGGCTGTTTGGCGACACCTACGAGAACAGCCCGCAGCCGCGCGATCGTGAGCCAGGTGGACTTCGCCCGGCTCACGATTACCTCCTTGATTTACGCGGAACAGATAACGGGAACTGGGCTCAAAAGGTCAGGTCGTCGCAGGCTCGTTATATTCGGCGTCGCTGACGTGCTTGCCCCAAGAGGTGCCCTGCCCCTGCTCGCCGGCTTCCGACAATGCCAGATGTGCGAACAGGCGATCGGGTGCAGCACCGTGCCAATGCAATGTATCGGGTGGAATATTAACGGTGTCGCCGGGGTTCAGGACTTGCGGCTTTTGCCCCTCGAAGCAGATGCGCCCAACGCCGGACAAGCAGAAGAGAGTCTGTCCGACCGGGTGCGAGTGCCACGCGGTGCGCGCGCCCGGCGTAAATGTCACAACCGAGCCGCCCATGCGCGACGGCGCTTCGGCGGTGATCACCGGATCCTGGAATACGACGCCGGTGAAGGTCTCGGCAGCTCCCCGCCTGGTGGTGCGCGCTCCGGCGCGAATGACTCCGGCTTTAACAGGCATGACTGTACTCCTTTCTGTGGCGACGGCCTTTCGGCCTCAAAGAGAAGGGCCAGCTTAGCCGCCGCACCCGGCGCAAGGCAACGACCGGCCACGGGATCAGTGGCGCCACTGGTTCTCGGGCGCGCTTCCCTCATCGAGCGGATAGAGTGCCGGCGATGGCGGGTGCGCGGAGTCATCGGTGACATCGATGCGACGATCCTCTGCACGTACGGCGTCGCCGATAGGAAGAGCGGATCGTCAGCGGAATCGAGCCGACATAGACGATACCGATGGCGGTAAGGGTCAGCCACGGAGCAGTCGTCACAAATGCCGCCAGTACGCCGATGCCGAGCAGGGTCGGCACGACCCAGCGATGCGGCACGCGGATCCGCTTCAGCGACACGGTCGGTACTTTGCTGACCATCAACAACGCGATACCGGTCACTGTCACCGCGCTCAGATAGGGCGAACGGAACAGCCAATCACCCCACTCGAAGCTTAGAAACATCGGGACCATAACCAGCCCGGCTCCGGCAGGCGCCGGAATGCCGGTGAAGAATGGGGCCGAGTGCGCCGGGGCGTGCGGTGTCGCTCTCGATATTGAAACGCGCCAGCCGGAGCGCGCAGCACACTGCGTAGAACAGGACGATCGCCCAGCCAATGCCGTGCAGGCTCGACATCGTCCACAGATACAGCACCGCTGCCGGCGCGACGCCAAAGCTGACGAAATCCGACAAGCTGTCGAGCTCCGCCCCAAAGCTGGAAGTCGATTTCAGCAAGCGCGCGATGCGGCCGTCGAGCCCGTCGAAGATCCCCGCGACGATGATTGCGAATACGGCCCCGACGAAATTTTCGCCGATCGCAAAGCGGATCGCCGTCATGCCGGCGCATAGTGCGAGGAGGGTTAGAACATTCGGGATCATTCGATTGACCGAAAGATCGGATAAGCTCTGCACCCGCGCCTGCCGGATGCGGGCAGCGCGAATTCCTAAACCTGCCCGTCCTGTCCGCGTGCCAATTTCTCAATGCGCGCTTCCCTCCGTCACCGGCTCGCGAGCGAACCGGTCGGCGATCACCGTCTCGCCGCCCACCATGCGCTGCCCGGCCAGGACTAATGTTACATAAGGCGGCGGACAATAAACATCGACCCGGCGAGCCGAACCGGATGATGCCAATGCGTTGCCCCACTGCGATCCGTCTGGCCTTCGCGCAGATCGCAAACAATGCGGCGGGCAACAAGACCGGCGACCTGAACAAAGACGATCTCGGGTCCTTCAGATGGCGCCACGCGGATCGCCATTCGCTCGTTCTGCAAGCTTGCGTTTTCGCCGCTTGCATCAAGAAACCGCCCTTTTGTGTAACGCAGCGCTATGACCCGGCCGCCGATCGGCGTGCGAGTCACATGCACATCGAAGAGATTAAGAAAGATGCCAATCCGCGCGACCGGGGTATCACCCATTCCCAATTCGGGCGGGGGAGGCGCCTGCACGACCGATGTAACGATGCCGTCCGCCGGGCTGACCAGCACGCCGTCGCGCAGCGGTGTCACCCGCCACGGATCGCGAAAGAAGTAGATCAGCCACAAGGTCGCGACGAGCGCGACCCAGCCGGCCGGCCTAAAGACAAAAAACAGCACCACTGTCGCGATGGCCGCAGCGAGAACGAATTTGAACCCGTCCGGGTGCAGCGGCGCCAGAAACTTTCTCAGTACCAAAACTCACCAGCTCAAAGACGGGCTTACCGACCCTCGCGCCGCCACGCCGCCAAAAGACCGCCGACGATAACGACCAAGGCGGCCACCGCCGGCAGCAGCGGCGTTTCGGTGAACCCGCTGACCGTATAATCCCCATTCGCACGAAGGCCCATCCAGTTTCGCCCGACCGCGGTATCATCGGGCGCGACCCGCCGAACATCGGGGATCGACCCCGAACCGACCCAGAAGACGCCGCCGCCGGTCGCCGCGGCGATCGGCGCCAGCTTGTCCGGCGTGGTGCGGACGTCGCTGAATTCGACCGGGTTGAGCGGGCCGGCCGCGGCGAGAGCGACCTTGCTGCCATCGGTCACCCGATACAGCCCCATCTGAGAAATCGTTAGCTGTCCGCTGCTGCGCCCGCCCTGCTCGTGGGTCAACTTTAGGCTCTGAGTTGTCCCATCGGGCGCTGTCACTTGCACCGGACGATCGTCGGGTTCGAGCGATTGCCGGGTTATCGTCAGGTGATCGCCATCGACCGCGGCACGCAGGTCGTTCTCCTCCAGATCGGGCTCTTTCATCAGCCAATAGGCAAGCCGGCGCAGCAGTTCGGCCTGCGGGCCGCCGCCTTCGAAGCCGCGCGCCCAGAACCACATCTGGTCCGACAGCAATTGCGCCACTCGGCCCTTTCCGACCCGATCGAGCACCAGCAGCGGATCACCCCGATCGCCGGTCATCACCGTTGTGCCGCGATGGACGCGGGCGTCGACCTGGCGGAACCACCGCCCCCAGGCCGGTTCCCCGTTCGGCGGGCCCGCTTCCGGCAGCCCCTCGGTCACCGGATGGCGACGGCCGAGCGCCGTCACTTGCGGCTTGAACCCCTCTTCAAAAACCTCGCCTGTGGGGTCGGCCGGAAATATTGAACCGAGCGGCGTGCGCGACAAACTCAGTGGCGTCCCAAAATTTGGACCGGCCGCTTCGAGTAAAGCGCCGCCATTGCGCACATACCTGACGACGTTCTCGAGATACGCCTCAGGGATCACACCGCGCCGGCTGTAGCGATCGAAAATGATTAGATCGAAATCGTCGAGTTTGGTGTCGAACAGCTCGCGAATCGGAAAGGCGATCAGCGACAGCTCGCGGATCGGCGTGCCGTCCTGCTTTTCCGGTGGGCGCAGGATCGTGAAGTGGACGAGATCGACAGAAGGGTCGGATTTGAGCAAGTTGCGCCAGACGCGCTCGCCGGCATGCGGCTCACCCGAGACCAGCAGCACGCGCAACCGGTCACGGACGCCGTTTACGACGACCACGGCGCGATTGTTGATAAGGGTCAGTTCGCGCGGCCCCGGTGCCGCTTCGAGCTCGAGAACGTTGGGTCCGCCATGGTCGATCAGCAGCGGCAAAGTCACATCCTGACCGACCGGTACGATCATCTCCTGCGGCACGCCGCCGTCTTTACGCCACGTCACGTGCGCCGCATCGGCATCCTCACCGGCCTTGTCGGCGGCACTTTGCGGCAGATCCTCGACTCGGATTTTTAATTGCAGCCGCTTACCGACGATCCCAAAGCTTGGCGCCTCGGCGACCACGAGGCGGCGGTCGGCCTCATCGGGCTGTCCCGATAACAAGACATGCAGCGGCGCCGGGACTGCCTGGCGCAACTTTTTGACGTCTCCGGTCGGGACGTCATGCACTTCGCCGTCGGTGACCATAACCACCCCGGCAAGGCGCTGGCGTGGGACATCCGACATCGCCCGATCTAGCGCCGTAAACAGCCGGGTCCCTTGATCGCCGGCGCCGGGCTGAGCCGCGCCCGCGCGTATCACCCGGACGTCAAGATCGGCTTCATGGCTAAGTTTGTCTTTGAGCTCGGCGAGCGCCTTTGCCGTGGCCTGCGTGCGGTTGCCGATGGTCTGGCTTGGTGAATTGTCGACGACGATGATCGCGACATCACGCTGGGGGACCCTCTGCTCCTCAATCAGCGACGGATTCACCAGCGCGGCGAGCAACACTGCGATTGCCAAAGCGCGCCAGCTCAGCCCGGGCGCGCCGCGCCACACGCCAAAGACGAGCAGCAAGACGGCAGCGGCAGCGAAAGCGGCCAGCGCCCACCATGGCAGCAGCGGCGTTGCGGCAAGCGAGTAGCCGGTGCTGGTCATTGGCCGAGCCGCTCGAGGATCGCCGGCACGTGGACCTGATCCGATTTGTAATTGCCGGTCAGCACGTACATGACCAGGTTGATGCCAAAGCGCACTGCCATCTCGCGCTGTTGTTCGCCCCCCGGGACGACCGCGTAGAGCGGCTCGCCATTCCGATCGATCGCCCAGGCGCCGACCCAATCGTTTGCCCCGACGATGACGCTCGAAACCCCGTCATTAACGTGGTCGTCAACCGGCTCGACCCACAAGGTGCCAACATTCCAGCGGCCTGGAAACTCGTGCAGCAGGTAGAAGGATTTGGTTAGCACGTGGTCGGGTGGGATCGGCATCAGCGGCGGCATGTTGATCCCCGCCGTTAATCGGCGCAGGCGCTGCGCCGCGATAGCCGCGCCGCCAAATAGCCCCGGGGTCTGTGCATCGCCGTCTCGGGTGTCGAACAGGATCGTCCCGCCGGTCTCGAGATAGCGATTGATGCGCTCGACTGCCTTTGGCGAGGGCGGGGCCTGCTCGGCGGTCACCGGCCAATAGAGCAGCGGAAAAAAGATCAGTTCGTCGGTCTCGATATCGACAGCGAGGGGGTCGCCAGTCTCGACCGCAGTGCGCCGGTTGAGCGCATCGTCCAAGCCGACTAACCCAGCGCGGCTCTCATTATCGACCTCGCTGTTTCCAGTTCTGACGTAAGCGAGCCGCAGCTCCGAGGTGGCGCGGGTAACAAAGGCATCATCGGCATGCACCGGCATTGGCGAGGCGAGAAAGGCCAGCAGCATCACACCCGCAATCTGCGCCGGGCGCCGCACCAATAGCCCACGCAGTCCAAAGGCGATCAGCAAATCGGCGAGGGCCAGCAACAGCGCCACTGTCAGCACCGGCGCGCGCAGGTCGGTTTCGCCGCTGCGTCCGAACGTTTCTCGGTGAGTATCAGCGGGCAGCCCTGCAATCGGCTTCAGCGCCGTTATCCCGGTCGACAGATTGAGCGCTCGCCGCTGATCCTGCGTGCCGTAAAACCCGGGCGGATGTTGAGGCGAAACAGTCGCGGTTGCGAAATCGCTGCCGGCAATTGGGCGAGCCGCTGGAGGCGCGCGCTGCAGATGGCCAAACCCGTCAAGTGTTTCGATCGGCGGCAGGCTCGCTTCGCCGCCGGCCGCGACGCCTTGGCTCATCGCGATCATCCGCCGCAGCATCTGAACATAAAGGCCGGACAGCGCGAGGTTCGACCAATCGGCGTTGGCCGTCGTATGCACCAATACGACCCATCCATGCCCGCGTTTTTCGGCGGTCACGAGCGGGGTGCCGTCGGCGAGCCGTGCCCAGGTCTTGGCAGCCAGATCGATGTCAGGCTCCGCCAGCACCTGACGCGAGACGGTCACGTCCGGCGGGATGGTCAGCCCGGCAAACGGGCTGTCCGGTGCGAACGGCGCCAGCTTTGCCGGCTGTTCCCAGGACATCGCGCCGCCGATTGTGCGTCCGCCACGACGCAGCCGCACCGGCAGCAGCTTGTCATCACCCTCGGCCAGATGCGGGCCGGCAAAACGCAGCAGCAGACCGCCGTCGCTGACCCATTTCTCGATCGCGGCGGCTTCGGCGGGCGAGTCGGGACTCGAAGTCGGCGAAGATCAGCACCGCGAGCTGGCGTTTCAGGAGATCAGTCGCGTGACCGCGCCGAATCTCGGTAAACGGATCGAGCGCGCGTTCGAGATAGTAGGTCTCGCTCAGCAGCGGCTGTCCGGCGGCATTTGCGGCGGCGGCGATCCCGACCGGGCGCCGGCGCCAGCGCTCGTCAACCAGCACGACCGCGCCGGCCGACTGTGCGCCTTCGACTTCGATCCGCGCAGCCTGGTTTCGCAGCTCGTTTGGCATCGCCAACTTGGCCTCGGCGGATGCCGCACCCGGCTCGACCGTGACCGCTTGATGCGCAAGAAACCGGCCGTCGGTGCCGCTCGCCCGTACCTCGTACAACCGCGGTTTGGCAACCGGCAATGTCCGCAGCACCGCCGTCAGCTCCTTGGCCTCGCGGTCGCCAGCGCGCGAGCAAGACCGGCGACTGGTTCGGGCCGGCGCTCAGATAATAGAGGGTGCCATGTGCGTCCAAATAACTTGCGAGCGCCTTCGCGCCACTGGCGTCGCCGACGCCGTCGCTGAGCCATAAGGCGGCATTAGCACCGGGCAGCGAGAGTTTTTGCAGCCGCACCAATGCCGCCTGTCGGTCGACCGGCCAAGGTTTTGGCTCCGCCGCCTCGATCGCCGCGCTAGCATCGGCGGCGCGGGTCGGCGCCAGCGGCGGCAGTGCTGCATCGCTGCCGGAGGGTGCTGTGGTCACAAGCACCACCTGCCGATCCTCGCGCGTCGCTTCGCCCAAGAGATTGCCGAGTGCGGCCTGGCGTGCGGCCCAATCGCTCGCCGCCGCCCAGCCATCGTCGACAACCAAAATCAATGGTCCCGTCCCGGGCAGCTCCGCCTGAGGATTGAGCAGCGGGTGAGCCGTTCCGATTATGACCAGCGCGGCGATCGCCATGCGCAGTAGGATCAGCCATAGCGGAGTCCGGGCCGGCGTCACGTCGCGCGGGACCAATCCCAATAGCAGCCGAATTGCCGGAAACACGATCCGGCGCGGCGCCGGCGGCGTCACTCGCAACAGCCACCAGATAACCGGCAGCCCGGCCAAGGCCAAGAGCAGCCAAGGTGACGCAAACGCAAGCGAACCGAACGTCAACACAGATCAACCCGCCGCCGTATTACTGTTGTGGTTGCCATCCGCTGCAAGGGAGTTACCGCCGCCTATCACCGGACAGCGCGGCATAGAGCGCTAGCAGCGCCAGCCCCGGCGGGCGATCGGTCCGGTGCGAGCCGAAACTCCAGCCGAGCCTCCCCGCTAGTGCCGCAAGCGCAGCGCGGTGGTCGCGAAACCGCGACGAATATTCTTCACGAATGCCTTCGACACGGCTCACCACGACTTCGTCGCGCTCTTCGATGCCGGCGAAGCGAACACGGCCGTCAAAGGGCAGATCCTCCTCCGCCGGATCGATGATCTGCAGCAAATGACCCTTAAGCCCAGTTGCGGCAAATCGCGTAACGATCGCATCGACATCGTCGAGCGGCGACAGAAAATCGCCGATCATGACCAAGAGACCGGCGCGCGGCAGTGGCTCGAAGACCGGCAGACTCTCGGTCTGGACGGCGTCGCGGGTCAGCATCTCGACAGTGCGCGTCAGGGCGACGCGTCCACTCATCGGCGACAAGCCTGTTCCCAACAGGGTCAGCCGCTCGCCCCCGCGCACCAGCAGGCTGGCAAGAGCAGCCAGCAACAACTCGGCGCGGTCGCGTTTCGTCGGCCACTCGGCTCCAGCGACATACTGCGCAGAGCTGTAGTCCATCGAAGCCGAGCCGTCGCGCCACAGCCACACGCTTTGCGCCGCCTCCCATTCGGTCTCGCGGATGTAATAGCGCTGCGATTTGGCGCTTTCGCGCCAGTCGATCCGGCTGGCAGCGTCGCCAGGCTCGTACTGCCGGAATTGCCAAAAGGTTTCGCCTTGACCAACGCGGCGTCTGCCGTGGACGCCTTGGGCAACGGTTGCGGCGACGCGCTCAGCGGCGACCAATAAGGGCGGGAGTGCCGCTGATGCCTCTTCCGCCCGGGTGCGCAACGCGGTCGGCGGCGCGCTGCGCCGCGCCAACAGCGAGGCAAGTGAACGCGATCCCGCGCTGTTCAACGGAATGGCGCCGAAATCTGTTCGATAACGCGGGCTATCGGTGATCCCTTCGCCGCGGCCGGCGAAACTGACCGCCATGCGATGCCGCAGCACCGGCGGCGCCAACGCCAGGACATCGTCGATCGATGGGCTGTAGCGGCCATCGATCAAGGCGCGCGCACGGCAGGCGAGCATCAGCGCCTGGCTGGCGCGCGGGTCCTGGGCCCCATGAGACAAAGCGGGTGATCCCATTCCCGGCGGCATCGGGACGGCCCGAGCGCACCAATGCCAGGATCGCATCGACGACACTCTCGCCGACCGGAATCCGGCGCACCAGCCGCTGCGCTGCGATCAACTCGGCGACCGTCATCGCCGGGCGCGGCCGGTCCTCGGCGATGCCGGTCGTCGCGATCAGCATTTCCCGCTCGGCATCGCGATCGGGATAGTCGACATCGATTTGCATCAAAAATCGGTCGAGCTGGGCTTCCGGCAGCGGATAGGTCCCCTCCTGTTCGAGCGGGTTTTGCGTCGCCAAAACGTGAAAGGGTTGCGGCAGCGGATGGTATTGCCCGGCGATCGAAACCCGGCCCTCTTGCATCGCCTGCAACAACGCAGATTGCGTGCGCGGGCTTGCGCGATTGATCTCGTCGGCCATCAACAATTGGCAGAAGACCGGCCCCGGGATAAAACGAAACGAGCGCCTGCCGGTCTCGCTCTCCTCCAGAACCTCGGAACCGAGAATGTCGGCCGGCATCAGATCGGGCGTGCACTGGATGCGCTTTTCGTCCAATCCGAGGATCGTCCCCAAGGTTTCGACCAGCCGGGTCTTGGCAAGACCCGGAACCCCGATCAAGAGCGCATGACCGCCGCACAGCAGGGTGATCAAGGCTTGCTCGACAACCTCGTGCTGACCAAAGATGATTTCGCCGATGCGGGCACGCACAAGACTGAGGCTGCGGCCGAGCGCATCCACCTCGGCGACGACATCGGTGGATGCGGTGTTGACGGATGCAAACGGAGACAAGAGCTAACGATCCTCTTTCAAGCGCTTCGCCAGATGCGAACCTGATGCAAAATACTCGCTCGAGCAATTCCCCGATGATCGGGTCGGCAGCAAACCGCCGTCAGCCGGTTGATCGCGGCGACCTCGAGATGCGGATCGCCCGCGATGGCAGTTGGTCTTATCGTGGCTCGCCGATCGGCCGCTTGCCGCTCGTCAAGCTCTTTGCCTCCGTCCTGCGGCGCGAGCCGGACGGCTCTTATTGGCTCGTGACGCCAGCCGAGCGCGGCCGCATCGCGGTCGAAGACGTTCCGTTTCTTGCCGTCGAGCTGACACGTGGCCGGCGAGGGTCACGATCAGCAACTGATCTTCCGGACCAATCTAGACGAATTTGTGACCGCGGGACCGAATAACCCACTGCGCGTCGAGACTGCGCCATCGGGCGAACCGGCACCCTATATTGTTGTGCGGGACGGGCTGGAGGCCCGGCTCGCGCGGCCGGTCTTCTACGAGCTGGTCGAGTTGGCCGTCGAGGAGGAGATCGAAGGGGAGACGCAATTTGGGGTGTGGAGCAGCGGGGCATTCTACCAGCTGGGTGATCCCGGCCAAGATTGGGAGTGACGCGGCCTCGGGCGGCGGGACGGCAATAGGCAAGGCGCGAAGCTGATGGAGAGCCGGGAAGCGCGAGCGTTAACGCGCGACGGGGTCGCGGCCCGCTTTGCCCGGCTTGGCAAGCCGGGAAGACGCGGCTTTGGCGGCGCTGCGGATGCGGCTGAAGCGGCAGCGTTGCGACAGGCGACGCGCGGCGACCACGATCTCAACCCGGGGATGACCCCGCCCAGTACAGCGCTGCGCCCGGCGGCGGTCCTGGTGCCGCTCGTCGACCGTGCCGAGGGGATGTCGGTGCTGCTGACCCAGCGCACCGCGCATCTGAGCGCGCATGCCGGCCAGATCGCCTTTCCCGGCGGCAGGCTCGAGCCCGAGGACCCCGACGAGGTCGCAGCGGCATTGCGCGAAACCGAGGAGGAAATCGGGCTGCCGCGCGAGCATGTTACGCTTGGTCGGGCGGCTCGACACCTACATCACCGGGACCGGGTTCGAGATCACGCCGGTGGTCGGCATCGTCTCCACCCCGTTCACGTTGACTGTCGACCCGTTCGAGGTCGCCGATGTCTTCGAGGTGCCGCTGGCCTTTGTGCTCGACCCGAGCAATCATCGGCGCACCGAGCGCATCTTTGAAGAACGCGGGCGGGTATTCTTTGTACTGCAATACCAGGACCGTAATATCTGGGGTGCGACCGCTGGGATGCTGGTGAATTTGGCCGAGGTGCTCGCCGGCTGAGACAGCATGATACGGGTTTTCTTTACGATCGTTCTGCCGCTGCTGCTGCCGACCGCGCTTTATTTGTTGTGGGTCACCACTTTGGGCGCTCCGCAAGACAGCGGCGCCGTCGCGTGGACATCTCTTCCTTGGGTGTGGTTGGCGGGCGCCGGAGCGGTTTTGCTGGCGGTCGTCTTGTTTGTCGTGACCGTCGGCTTTGGGACGCCGCAGGAAGGCGTTTATGTCGCTCCGCGCTATGTCAACGGCCACATCATTCCCGGTCATATCGAGCCGAAGGCGCCACGGTGAGCGCGCCGCCGTCCGAATCTGCCGCTCGGATCGAGCCGCCGGCATGGATGTCCGAACCCGACACAAGCGCGGTGCTCGATGCACTCGCGGCCGGCGGGGTCGAGGCACGGTTTGTCGGGGGCGTGGTGCGCGATACGCTGCTCGGATTACCGATCGGCGGCTCCGGCGGGCGGACCGACATCGACATTGCGACCCCCGCGGCGCCGGAACGCGTCGCCGAATTGCTGGAACGACGCGGCATCAAAGTTGTGCCGACCGGTTTGGCTCATGGCACGGTAACGGCGATCCCGCCATCGCCGCCGGGAACACCGGCGCGCCACTTCGAGATCACGACCCTGCGTCACGATGTCGAGACCTATGGCCGCCGCGCGCGAGTTGCATTTGGCGCTGACTGGGCTGCTGACGCGGCGCGCCGTGACTTCACGATCAACGCAATTTTCCTGTCGCCCGACGGCGCCCTCGATGACCCGACCGGCGGCATCGCCGATCTCCGGGCGCGTCGTATCCGCTTTGTCGGCGACGCGGCGACGCGCATCGCCGAGGACGTTTTGCGCATATTGCGATACTACCGGTTCGAGGCGCGGTTTGGGACGGGCCGCGGCGACCCTCAAGCACGCGCCGCCTGCCGTGATCAGGCATATCTGCTTCCGAATCTCTCTGCCGAGCGCGTTGCGCAGGAAATAATAAGAATACTCGAAGCCGCCGACCCGAGTGCCGCCCTGGAGATGATGGCGGAGGATGGCGTGCTCGCGGTGATCCTGCCCGAGGCCCGGCGGCTCGACCGATTGCAGCGTCTGATCGCGATAGAACAAGTCTCAGCGATCGAGCCTGAGCCCGATGCGCTGCGGCGCCTCGCTGCGCTGATCGACGTCGATGCCAAAGGCGCCGTGGCACTGGCCGAAAGGCTGCGCTTCTCGAATGCCTGGCGCGACCGGTTGCGGGATTTGGCGCCACCCTGGCCAGTCAATCCCGAAGCCGATAATCCCTGCCCAGCGCCGGGCACTTTATCGGCTCGGCGCCGACCGCTACCGCGATCTCGCCCTTTTGCAGGCGGCCGACGGGCTGGTGAGCCGGGACCGGTTGGCGGAACTGCTAGCCCTCGCCCGCGATTGGACAATGCCGGTATTTCCGCTTACCGGGCATGACGTTACCGCACTCGGCATTGCCCCCGGGCCGCGCGTCGGTGCGCTGCTCGATGCTGTCGAGCGCTGGTGGGAAGCCGCCGATTTCGCACCCGACCGCAGCCAATGCCTGCAACACCTGAAGGAATTGCTGCTCGACGCCGGGCCTAATTCGACAAACAAGACTAAAGGGTAAATTCTGGTTAAGCCGCGTCGATGTCGGCGACGTTGCGATGGACTTCGGCGGGTCTCGCACCACATGGGAAGTGCAACATAAGCCACGCAACTCCCTTAGAGGTTTCCGATGCCAGCATCTCGCAGGTTGAGCGCCGCTGCTTTGGGTACGCCCACCGATCTTTCGACCGAAAATGTCGATTCCATCACCGCCGCCCTAAACCCGCTCGTAGCGGATGCGTTCGCTCTGTACCTAAAAACAAAGAATTTCCATTGGCACGTCAGCGGCTCGCATTTTCGCGATTATCACCTGATGCTCGACGAGCAAGGCGACCAGATCTTCGCGATGACTGACGTGCTCGCTGAGCGCGTCCGCAAGATCGGCGGAACGACGCTGCGTTCGATCGGGCACGTCAACAAGCTGAAGCGTATCACCGACAACGACGCCGATTTTGTGGCGCCCGTCGACATGCTGCGCGAACTGATGGAGGACAACAAGGCCTTCACGGTCAGCATGCGTGAGGCTCACGAAGTCGCGTCAGACAATAACGACGTCGCGACCACGAGCATTCTCGAGGTTTTTATCGATGAGACCGAAAAGCGGACGTGGTTTCTGTTTGAGGCTAGCCGGATAAGCAACCAGCCCAACGATTAGGGTGTCGGACCCAGAAATCGGCTCCCGGCGCGCACCTCGCTGATCGAACTTTCCGGACCTATTTACTGAATGCTAGGCGAGGCTTTTGGAGACCATCTCGTAGGTGTTTTTGCTGAGGTTCGGGGCCGCGAGTACGCGTTCGAGTTCGCGCTGCATCAGCGCTTGGCGCGCCGGGTCATGACGTCGCCAGGCGCAGAGCGGCTGCACCAGCCGCGCGGCGGTGGTCGGGTTCGCTGGGTCGATCGCGAGCACCTCGTCGGCGAGAAAAGCGTAACCGGCACCGCTTCGGTCATGAAAGCGCACCTGATTACCCTGAGAGAACGCGCCCACCAATGCGCGCACGCGGTTCGGATTTTTGCGGTCGTAGGCGGGATGGGCGGCGAGCGCCCTCACTCGTTTCGGGGTGTCCGGCAATGACGACCGCGCCTGCAGGCTGAACCATTTGTCGATGACCAGCGGGTCCTGCGACCACAGCGCAAAAAAATGCGCCAGTGCCGCCGCCCGCTCCGGCCGATCGAGATCGATCAGCACCGCAAGAGCGGCCAGCACATCCGTCATATTGGCGGCGGCGTCGAATTGCGTTTTTGCGAGCGCCGCGCCCTTTTCGGGATCGGCGGCGGCGATGTAGGCGAGGCTGGCATTACGCAACGCCCGACGCCCGATCGAGGCGCCGTCGATCCGATACGGGCCAGGATCCGCCAAGTTCTCGTAGGCGGCAACGAACTCGCCGGCGAGTGCCCGACCGATCTCGGCACGAGCGGTTTCGCGGGCCTCATGTACGGCGTCGGCATCCACAACCGTCATCTGGTCGGCGAGAAACGACTCGCTCGGCAGCACCAGCGCCTCGGCGGCAAAGGCCGGGTCGCGGGCGGCGTCGGCCAAGGTGTGGCGCATCGCGGCGATGAGGTCGGGGTCGAGCGGCGCCGGCGCTGCGCTCTGCCGCAATGCCTCGATCCGCCCGAGCAGAGCGCGGGTCGCGACCTCCTGTCCAGCTTCCCAGCGGGCAAACGGCTCGGGGTCATGTACCGCGAGAAATTTGAGCCGGTCGAGCGGCACGCCCTTCAACTTCACCGGTGCCGAAAATCCGCGCAGCAGCGACGGCACTGGCGCCATCGGCAGATCGACAAACCGGTAACTCTCGCGCTCAGCAGCTAGCGGCAATACCCGGGTCCCGGCGCGGCTTTCGGCCTCGCCATCGAGCCGGGTCGGCAATTCGCTGCCGTCCTGCCCCAATAGCCCGACCGCGAGCGGCGTCAGCATCGGCGATTTCTCCGGCTGGCCGGGCGTCGGCGGCACCTTCTGCGCTATGTTTAGCTCGTAGGCGTGGTTCGTCTCGTCCCAGTGGTCTTCGACCGTGATTTCGGGCGTGCCGGCCTGCGCGTACCACAATTTGAAGCGGGACAGATCGACCCCGCTCGCGTCCTGCATCGCTGAGACAAAATCCTCGATCGTCGCGGCGTGATTGTCGTGCCGCCGGATGTAGAGATCCATGCCGCGGCGAAACCCTTCTCGGCCAATCAGGGTTTGGATCATTCGGATGATCTCGGCGCCCTTATTGTAGACCGTCGCGGTGTAGAAATTGTCGATCGTGAGATAACTATCGGGGCGCACCGGATGGGCGAGCGGTCCGTCGTCCTCAGGAAATTGGATCGCGCGCAGAGTGCGGACTTCGCCAATGCGTTTGACCGCGCGGCTGCCTTGATCGGCCGAGAATTCCTGGTCGCGGAAGACGGTCAGCCCCTCCTTCAACGATAATTGAAACCAGTCGCGGCAAGTGACGCGGTTGCCGGTCCAGTTGTGGAAGTATTCGTGGGCGATCACCGACTCGATATTTTGATAGTCAATGTCGGTCGCGGTGTCGGGCTTGGCCAGCACATAGCGCGTATTGAAAATGTTGAGGCCCTTGTTCTCCATTGCGCCCATGTTGAAGTCGCTTACCGCGACGATATTAAAGACATCGAGATCGTATTCGAGACCGAACACCTCCTCGTCCCAGCGCATCGCCTTTTTTAAGGAGGCCATTGCGTGGCCGCATTTGTCCTCGTCGCCGCGCCGCACCCAGATCGCGAGCGCGACATCGCGGCCCGACTGCGTCGTGAAGTGATCGCGCAGTGCGACCAGATCGCCGGCGACGAGGGCGAATAGGTAGGAAGGCTTTGGGTGCGGATCGACCCATTTCGCCCAGTGGCGTCTCTTGTCGGTCTCGCCAGCACCTGACGGGTTGCCGTTCGACAGCAATACCGGGCAGCGGGTCTTGTCGGCGATGATCGTCGTCGTGTAGCGCGCCATCACGTCCGGGCGGTCGATAAAGTAGGTGATGCGGCGGAAGCCTTCGGGCTCGCATTGCGTGCAGAAATTGCCGCCCGACACATAGAGCCCGGAAAGCGCTGTATTGCTCTGCGGGTCGATCTTGGTTTCGACGTCGAGGGTGAAGGCGTCCGGCACATCCTCGATAACCAGCCCGCCCTCCGAGGTCGACCGGTAGCGATTGGCGCCGAGCCTCTCGCCATCCAGCGCCAAGGATAAGAGTTCGAGCGCCTCGCCGTCCAGTTCGAGGGGTGCGGCCCGATCGGCGCTCTCAGGGTTGCGGCGGATCGCAAGCCGCGATTTGACCCGGGTCTCGGCATCGCCGAGGTCAAAGGTCAGATCGACAGTATCGACCAGAAACGCAGGAGGCCGGTAATCGGCAAGCCGGGTCGGCTGCGGCGGGGTGACATCGGCAGCGGTGAAATCGGCGATGATATCGAGCATGGCAGGCCGCGGCGTTCTGGTTGGATCACACCAAAGGTAATCCGATGCCGGGCATGTGCAAATGCCCGCGTCAAATCCGCTTTCCGGGACGGGGAAACGCTGCGCGCCTCGCGGCGTTAGCAGGCAAAGCGACACATCGGTTCGAGGCGGAGGATCCATGACCGATCAGGATCTGACGAGGCGCGGTTTTCTCGGCACGTCAGCCGGCGTGGCGGGCGGGGCCGCAGTTTACCCAGCGATTGCCCGCGCGGCGCCGGCGGCCGCGCCGCAGCAGGCGCAACCGCCGGTGCGGACGCCGGACATGGTCGATATCGTGCTCGAGGTGAACGGCAATCGCCATAAGCTTACGCTCGAGCCGCGCGTCACCTTGCTCGATGCGTTACGCGAGCGGCTGCAGCTGTCTGGAACCAAGAAAGGCTGTGACCACGGCTCTTGCGGCGCTTGCACCGTCCATATCGACGGCCGTCGGGTCAATTCCTGCCTGACCCTGGCGGTGCGCTGTCAGGGCAAGGCGATCACGACGATCGAAGGTCTCGCCGATGCCGATGGTGAGCTTCATCCGATGCAGGCGGCGTTCTTGGACCATGATGGCTTTCAGTGCGGTTATTGCACGCCAGGCCAGATCATGTCGGCGGTGGCCCTGCTCGCCGAAGGCCGCCCGTTGTCGGACGATGCGGTCAAGGAGTGGATGAGCGGCAATCTCTGCCGCTGCGGCGCCTATCCCAATATTCGCGACGCGATCAGGCAGACGGCAAAGGGAGCCTGAGCGATGCAACCCTTCACCTTTGCCGCGCCGGGCAACATCGACGGGGCGCTTGCCGCCGCCATCAATGCCCAGGACACGAAATACATCGCCGGCGGCACCGACCTCTTGCAATTGATGAAGAACGGGGTCGAGCAGCCCGCCCATATCGTCGACCTCGACGGACTGCCTTTCGATCGCATCGAGTTCGACCGCGACGGAGCGCGGATTGGCGCTTTGGTGCGGATGAGCGATGCCGCCGACCACCCCGAGTTGCGGCAGAACTGGCCGGTGATCGCCGAGGCGCTTCTCGCCAGCGCATCGCCGCAATTGCGCAACATGGCGACGATGGGCGGCAACCTGCTGCAACGCACCCGCTGCGGCTATTTCCGCGACACCGGTTTCCCGTGCAACAAGCGGGCCCCCGGCTCCGGCTGCCCGGCGATAACAGGCGACAATCGCCGGTTGGCGATCCTCGGCGGCAGCGAGCATTGCGTCGCAACCCATCCCTCCGACCTTGCCGTCGCACTGACCGCCCTCGACGCCCTTGTCGAATTGCAGAGTGCGACGCCTCCGGGTGATGCGGGAACGCGTCGGGTGCCGGCTTACGGAGTTCTACCGGGTGCCCGGCGACACGCCGCAGTACGAAACGGTGATGCGGCCGGGTGAGATCATCACCGCGATCGTGGTCCCGGCCGAGACCGCGGGCCTGCGCTCGCATTATCTGAAGGTTCGCGATCGCGCCTCGTTCGAATTCGCTCTGGTCTCGGCCGCGGTCGTGCTCGGCATGACGGACGGGCGGATCGACCGTGCCCGTATCGCGTTGGGCGGCGTCGGCACTAAGCCGTGGCGGGTTCCGGCGGTTGAAGCGGCGCTCGCCGGCGCGCCCGCAACACAAGATGCGTTTGCTGCGGCCGCGTCATATGCCGCCGACGGCGCGCATCCGCTGCGCCACAACGGCTTCAAGATCCCGCTGATGCAGCACGCCATCGTCCGCGCGCTGATCACCGCGACGGCGTGAGGAGAGCACCGATGAACCCCGTCACCGGCCAGCCGATCGATCGCCGCGACGGCCGCCTCAAAGTCACCGGCCACGCCAAATACGCCGCCGAGTTCGACATCGACAATGTCGCACATGCTGTCCTCGTCGAGAGCACGATCACCAGCGGCACGGTTACCGGCTTCGACCTGACCACCGCCCAATCGGCGCCCGGCGTCATCGCAATCCTAACAACCGAAAACGCGCCGCGGCTGCCGCAGCGGACCTCGCCGGGCCAGAACGAGGCGACTGGCAATGTCATCGGGATCCCGCTGCTGCAGGACAACAGGGTTCGCTACAACGGACAGCATGTCGGGCTTGTCGTCGCCGATACTCTGGAGCGCGCCCAATACGCCGCTTCCCTCGTCAAGGTGCGCTACCATGAAGACGAAGCGGCGATCCGCATGGCCGACATGCTGGGCGAGGCCTATGTGCCAAAGCATTTTCGCAACGGCGCGCGCCCGCCTGACACCCGCCGCGGCGACCCCGAGCGCGCCTGGGAAGAAGCCCCGATCCACCTCGACGTGACGTACACAACCCCGGTCGAGAACCACAACCCAATGGAACCGCATGCGACGATCGCGCTGTGGGAGGGTGACCGGCTAACCGTCTACAACGCGACCCAGGGCATCGATGCCTCGCAGCACTCGTTGTCGGTGCTGTTCGGCATCAAGCCCGAGCAGATCCGGGTGATCTGCCCGTTTCTCGGCGGCGGCTTTGGCTGCAAAGGCGTCACCTGGCCGCACGTCGCGTTGACCGCGATGGCGGCGCGGCAGGTCGGCCGCCCGGTAAAGCTCGTGCTGACCCGGGCGCAGATGTACACCTCGAACGGCTATCGCCCGCAGACAATTCAGCACATCAAGATCAGCGCGACACAAGATGGCCGGCTCACCAGCCTGCAGCACCATACCATCGCTAATATGTCGACGCCGGATATCGGCGAATTTGCCGAGCCCTCTGGGCTGATCAGCGAAATGCTCTACGCGTGCCCGAATGTTGCGGTCACCCACCGCCTCGTGTCGTTGAACCGGCCGCTCCCGACCTTTATGCGCGCGCCAGGCGAGGCAAGCGGCAGTTTCGCGCTTAAATCCGCAATCGACGAGCTCGCGGCCGCGGCTGGGATCGACCCGGTCGAGATCCGGCTGCGCAACTACGCCGATATCGATCCGCACGAGGACAAGCCGTTTTCCAGCAAGGCGCTGCACCAGTGCTATAGGGTCGGTGCGGAAGCTTTTGGCTGGGGTAACCGCTCGCCGCAGCCGGGGTCGATGCGCGACGGCGACGTGCTGATCGGCTGGGGAATGGCGACCGCGACCTACCCGGTCAACCGCTCGAAATCGAGCGCACGCGTGATCTTTGACAGCGATGGCGGGGTCGTCGTGCAAGCCGCGACCCAGGATCTCGGCACCGGCACCTACACGATCATGGCCCAGCTCGCCGCCGACGCCTTGCAGCTGCCGCTCCATCGCGTCCGTTTCGAGCTCGGCGACAGCCTGTTTCCGCCGGCGCCGATTTCGGGCGGCTCGCAGACTGCGGCCAGCGTCGGGCCGGCGGTGCTGGCCGCGGTCGAAGCCGCCAAACAAAAGCTGTTCACAATGGCGCTCGCCAGCAACCGGCCGCCATTGGCCGGCGCGGCACCGGCCGATCTAGTGCTGGAAGATGGGTTTGTCCGGCTGCGCGATGCGCCGCAGCAGCGTATCAGCGTGTCGGGCCTTCTCGCCAAAAACGGGCTCGACCGGTTCGAGGCGGTCGGCAACGCCGCGCCGGGTGACGAGAAAAAGCAGTACTCGATGCACTCCTTTGGCGCGCAATTCGCCGAGGTGCGGATTGACCCGCTGACCGGCGAAATTCGTGTCAGCCGCTATGTCGGCGCCTTTGCTCCGGGCCGGGTCTTGAACGCCAAGACCGCGCGCAGCCAGGCGATCGGCGGCATCGTCTTTGGCATCGGCATGGCGTTGCTCGAAGAGACGATGGTCGACCCCAATATCGGCCGCGTTACCAACGCTAACATTGCCGAGTATCTGGTACCGGTAAACGCCGACATCCCGGATATCCAGACGATCTTTATCGAGGAGCAGGACCGGGTAATCAACCCGTCGGCGCTAAGGGGCTGGGTGAATTGCCAATCGTCGGCGCCGCCGCGGCCGTTGCCAACGCGGTCTACCACGCGACCGCCATCCGCGTACGCGACCTGCCGATCCACATCGAAGATGTTCTAGGTTAACTCACTACGGGAGAGTGGCATAGCCGCAATCGGGCTTAACGAGGTCCGCCCACATCATCGGCGCCGAGCTCAGCCACTGGCCGAGATCGGATACTGAAGATCTAGATCAGCCCCAGATCGCGCAGGCTAATGTGGCGGTTGCGGCCGATGATGACATGGTCGTGGAGCACCACGCCAAGCGGTCCGGCGGCCTGTTTTATCTCCTGCGTCACGGCGATATCGGCTTTCGACGGGGTCGGATCACCCGACGGGTGGTTGTGCACGAGGATCAGCGCCGAGGCGTTGAGCTCGAGCGCTCGCTTGACGACCTCGCGCGGATAGACCGGTGTGTGATCGACGGTGCCCCGCTGCTGCCGCTCATGTCTGATCAGCACATTTTTGCGGTCGAGAAACAGGATGTGAAACTCCTCGATTTTGTTGTGCACGACTTGCGCGGCACAGTAATCAATCAGCTTGTCCCAGGAATTGAGCACCGGCTGATCCTGCAATTCGACTCGCATCAGTCGTAGTGCGGCTTCGCGTACGGATTTGAGCGCGGTGATGCCCGGAAGGTTAAGTCCGGCTGCAGTGAGTGCCTCGGGCTCGGCGCTCATGACTTCGCCAAAACCGCCGAATTGGGCCAGTAGCGACTTGGCGAGCGGCTTCACATCGCCCCGGCGGTAAGCGGCGAACAGCAGCATTTCGAGGAGTTCATAATCGGGCAGGCTCTCGGGCCCGGCGGCCATCATCCGCTCGCGCAGTCTTTGGCGGTGGCCGTAGTAATGCGGCAGAGCGGCCGCTTCGGCAAAGCCAGCTCGATTGTGCTTGCTTGTGGGACTGTCGGAAGGCCCGGTCCCGCTCGCGCCGTAAATTTCGCGGCACAGCGAGGCTACCCGATCGCGTTCGCTGGCGTCGAACACCCAAACTCGGCGCACCGCGTCCCAATTGCCGCCAAGCGTGCGCGCTCTCGCCGGGAAATTGGGATGATACGGCGAGCTGACGATGATGCGGCCGTCCCGCTCGACGATCGAAACAGGCATCCCCTGCCCTGCTGCCGCAGACGAGCGCCGAGCCTCTCATGGTTAACGTCAATCCCGCGTCATCTTTTGCCTTGAGACTGCTTGGTGCCCGACAAGCCCTCCCGAGGCAGATCCAGCATGCCAAGCTCGGATATTTGACTTCGCGAGACGACGCAAACCAGTGTCTTCGGTTCTTTGACACCGGGTCCGCTCGCGACGGCTGTATGTTTCGACACGCTACGCGCCGACTATGCCAATCGGCTGAACGCATTGGCTGGCGACGATCTCGATAGAAAACAAGTCGAACATTAATCGATGTTGCTGGCTTCCCTACAACCAGCATTAACCCGTCTGTATCGAATTAACTATAAATGATGACTAATTAACGATCAATATTATGGAACATTGCGCTCAACAAGCGTAACTCGAACTCTTGCATAAAGCGCCGGACAGCTGGCGCGCCCGGTGATCGGAACGGCTGAAGATTGGCGGAGTTCGGCAGACCGCCATCGGCGCGGCTGGTCCTTTCCGGGTTGCATGTATTCGTGTCGAGAGTGCACAGCACATGGACGAGGACGAAGATGCAATCGGACATTTCCGCTCATCAACGGGACGGCGGGGTGGCGTCCGAGGCTATTGGAGCACAGACGGGTGGGGCAGGGACGGGTGGGGCATTGACGGGCGGCCCGGCGATGGCTGAGACGCCGCGCCCGACGGTGGGGTTACCGCCGCCCAATGTCCAACGCTGGACGATCCGGCGAAAGGCGGCGGTGGTCATCGCCGTCACAAACGGGGTGTTGACTTGCGAGGAGGCCTGCCAACGCTATCAATTATCAGAGGAAGAGTTGCTAAGCTGGCAAAGGGCCTTCGAGACTCATGGTTTGCCGGGTCTGCGCTCGACCCGATTGCAGCATTATCGGGGCCGCCCGCTGCTGGAGTGATTACGCCGGGAGCAGTGCGGCTGTTGCTTCAATCAGCGCGCAGCAGCATTCGTCGGTGGCGCAGCGCGACTGAGGCGGTAAGGGCCGCCAGCACGAGCGCAATAAACGGCCCTACCGGCAAATGCCAATCAGTTGCGATGCCGCGCGGGTTCAAGCACAACACGAAAAGCCCTGCCAGCAGCCATTTTTGCCACTCGGTCAATCTGAACTCGCCATCCCCACGCAGCAGCCAGGCGCCCGCCACCCCAGCGAGGACAAGGTCATAGAAGAGGGCGAGCGGGACGGCCACCAAGGTTGCCGAGACTAGGCTCGCAGCGCGGATCGGCAGCGGCAAATTGCGCCGCCACGCGAGAGCGACAAAGACCGCCGCTGCAAAGCTGAAGACTGCCTGCAGACGCGCTGCAATGCCGGGGCTGGCGCCGAGCAGCATCGCTCCGCCGAAGGGTGTAACGAAGCCGCCGAACGGTATCCGGCCCGTGGCGTAGACCTGTCCCGATGCTATCGCCGCAACTAAGAAATCGTGCCACGTCTGCCAACCGAACACCGCCACTGATACAAGGCAAAAACCGAAAGCCGAGACGAATGCCCCTAGCAATGCGCGCCATCGCCCACCAGCGGCTAGCGCGACCGGCACCAGCAGTCCAAAATGGGGCTTAAAGCACAACGCTCCGAACAACAGGCCAGCGCTGAATGGTCGGCGATCCACGAGCAGAGTGGCGGCGGCAAACAGGCCCGCGGTCAGGAAGCCGTTTTGTCCCAGCCCGATCGTCCACAAAACCGGCGGGAACGCCAAGATCGGCAGCAGGATTTCTGGCCCGCGTTCATCCACGATGCGCCGCAATACTAAGACATAAAGGCCTAGCGTTACGATCTCAAATACGATAAATGCCGGAAGATACGGCAGACGCGCCAATACCGCACAGAGCAGCAGAAACGTCGGCGGATAGTAAAAGAAATTGTAGATGATGCCCGGCTGGCTGGCGTGCTCTTCAGCAGCGTAATGCGCGGCCTGGTCATAGGCGAGGAAGGGGGTGCCGGAATTCGCGAGAGCTGCCTGCCGCATAGAAGCTGACAAAGTCAGTGCTCGTCGGTCTCTGCAAAGGAACGATGAGGCCATGGGTTCCGGCCGCGATAAAAATAAAAGCGACGATTTCGATCGCGAGCACAGCACGGCAGAAAACGATAACGAATTGTCGAGACAGCAGCCGCTGACGCCCGGCATGCCCGCTCCCGTTGAGTGGGGTAAGTGCAATGCCGGGCAATTCCAGTGGCTTTCTTGAATTAGACGCTGCTGGCGATATTGTTGAAAGCGGTACTGAGACTGGTGCCGAGAGCTTGCCAGGCCGCAATGCAAACGATTGCGACGAGCGCTGCGATCAGACCGTATTCAATCGCAGTTACACCGGCATCATCAATAACCGACTTTGGCAGTAATTGGTGCATGATTTCGCGCATTCGATCCTCATCCAGGCTCTGCCCCCACATTAGCCTCGTATTAAAATATTAACGTCGGCTTAATCCGCGGCGATCAAAGAATGCTCAGATACTGCATGGAATCATTAGCACTCGCAATCCGTGCAAGTAGTGACCGGAAGCCAATGAGCGTGGGATAAGGCTATGTCCGTAGAATTGCGTTTACAGTCCGGTCAGGGTGGAGCTGAACACATTGCTTATGTTGGTCCCCAAACTGGCGACCGCCGTGATGACAGCAATCGCAATTAGCCCAGCAATAAATGCGTATTCCAGCGCTGTTACGCCGGACACATTCACCGAGATCTGCTGCAACAGGACGAATAGGCTCTCGCGGCATTGGTGCTCGGAGCGGTTCGACCGAACACTGCGCGCAGGTTGGCGAACAAACCGCGCCGTCATGTTTCGGGTCTCGGTCGGTTCAGCATCCTTGTCGACGAACACCGACCGCCGCGGGCCGAAATGAAGCGTCGTCGATTGCGCTATACGCTGGTCGCGATATTGTTGAATGCCGTACTGAGACTGGTCCCCAACGTTTGCCATGCTACAATGCAGACGACGGCGACCAACGCCGCAATCAGTCCATATTCGATCGCTGTCACCCCGGCCTTGTCTTTGAACAATTTGGGTTGAAACGTGACCAACAATCTAGCGTAAAGTGGAATCAAAGATTTCGTGTAAAGCGCAATCATCACAGTCTCCCGAGTGCTCGTAACATCCCCGAGCATGCAGTCGAATTCCTTAGAAAGTATTAATGACGTCCGGAATGGCCGGCGCCCTCGGCGATAATTGCGATTACTGCCGCGCCATAGCGCTCCACTTTGTTGCGGCCGATACCCGGGATCTGGACAAGGTCGGCAAGGGTGGTCGGTCGGTTGCGGGCGATCTCCGTCAATGTTCGATCGTGAAAGATGACGTAAGGTGGTAACTCCTGCCGGCGCGCCTCGGCAAGCCGCCAAGCACGCAGCGCTTGCCATAATTCATCAGACACCGGATCGAGCTCGGATGACGCGGCGAGCCTGCTCGCCGGCCGCTTGCGATGCGTTTTTGCCGGTGCGGGGTCTCGGCGGAAATGCACTGGTTTTGTGCCGCGCAGGATCTCGGCCGCGCCCGCGCCTAATGACAAGCCGCCGTGACCCTCAATATCGAAAACTAGCAGTCCCTGCGCGGCCAATTGGCGAAAAACCGTCAGCCAAGCGCGGCGATCCAACTCGGCGCCGATCCCGAAGGTCTTCAATTGGTCGTGCCCGAGGCGTTTGACGCGATCATTTGCGACCCCAAGCAATACGTCGACGAGATAATGTGCCCCAAAACGCTGGCCGGTACGATAGACTGCGGAAAGAGCTTTTTGCGCCGCGACTGTCCCGTCCCAGGTCAGTCGGCGGTTTGCGGCAATTGTCGCAATTGCCGCAAGGCTGGTGCTCGTGCTCGCCAAAATAACCGAGCAATACTTGGCGCCGGCATGACACCGCCTCACAATAGCCGATCAGCGCCTCGATCTTCTGGCGCTCGATCCGGGCCCGACGCTCGCCAACCTCACCCAAGTCGTTGAGCCGCAATAGGCTCATCACATCGGCCATGCCGTAGGTCATCCAGGCATCCGCGGGTAAGCCATCGCGGCCGGCGCGGCCGGTCTCCTGGTAGTAAGCTTCGAGATTCTTCGGTAGATCCAAATGCGCAACAAACCGCACATCCGGTTTGTCGATCCCCATGCCGAAGGCAATCGTCGCGGCAACGATCACGCCTTCTTTGCGCAAGAACCGCTCCTGGTTAGCCTCGCGGACCGCCGGGTCGAGCCCGGCATGATAGGGAAGAGCGGCACGGCCGCGCGCCGACAGCCATGCGGCAGTTTCCTCCGCCGCCTTGCGGGTCGAACAATAGACGATCCCGGCATGATTGTGATGCCGAGCGGACACAAACTGGCCGAGCTGATCGAGCGGTTTTCGCTTGGGAACGATTTGATAAAACAAATTCGGGCGGTCATACCCGGCGGCAAATACGGGTGCCGAGCCGAGGCCGAGCTGCGCAACAATATCGCGCCGGGTCGGCTCATCGGCGGTCGCTGTCAACGCGATCAGCGGCACCCCCGGAAAGCGCTCCTTCAGGATCGAGAGCTGCTGGTATTCGGGACGGAAATCGTGGCCCCATTGCGAAATGCAGTGCGCTTCGTCAATTGCGAACAAGGCCAGCGTCGTTCTTTGGAGCAGATTGAGACAGCGCGGTGTCATCAGCCGTTCCGGCGCTACGTAGAGGAGATCCAAGCCGCCATCGTCGACCGCGCGTTCGATTGCAACGGCTTCGGCCGGCGACAAACGCGAGTTCAGAGCGGCAGCCTGAACGCCTGCCTGGCGCAGGGCATCGACCTGGTCTTTCATCAGCGCGATCAGCGGCGAAACCACGACCCCGAGACCAGGGCGCATTAGCGCGGGGATTTGATAGCACAGCGATTTACCGCCGCCGGTCGGCATCAGCACGACGGCATCGCCGCCGCTGGCGACTTGCTCGATGACCGCGCGTTGTAGCCCGCGAAATTGCTCGAAGCCGAACACCTCGCGTAGCAGTCGGTCGGGCGAGGAGCCGGCCAAAAGCCGCGGCTCCCAAGGTTTTTCGGCATGCGCGCCCGGACCGTTCCGCTTCAATACCTCGTTCTCCTCACGCGTCACATGCATAAAGGGCTTGCGCGTGCTAGTGTCTATGTTGATGACGACCGCAACAACCTTATATCAGAAAACGCGAATTCGGCTGACCGGTTATGGCGTGACCCCGCGCCAAACGCGCCGAAGCCGTGGCGAGCGAGGCGCGGTGCAATATCAATCCGAGGTGCGGCACGGCACTCGCAAGCGGGTCGCTGGAAGCGCCGCGATTGTAGGAGTTGCGATCCTCACGCTTGCGGCGTTGCCCGCCTCCGCCGATCCGCCGGCCCCGCCGCCGACGCCCACCGCCTACGCCGACACCAATCCCGGCCCGGCGACCCTGACGCCTTTCACCGGCGACACCGCGATCGAAGATCGGCTCGACGCGGCTGGGCATGTCGTGATCCGAGGCGAGCGGCTGCATGAGCACTTGATCCGCAGGTTTTATGCCGCGCACCAGTGGCATACCTTTTGGAACGACCATCCGGACGCGGCGGCAGCGCTGTTTGCCGAAGTGCTACGCGCCGACCGGCACGGTCTCGATCCGGCCTCGTTTCACAGCCTCGCGCTCGGCAACGGCGGCCGTGCATTATCGCCGATCGAACACGACCTGCTGCTTTCAGACGCCATTCTCTCCTATGCCGACGCCCTGGCGCGCGGTGCTGTGCCGGTCGGGGAGCGCCCGGAGGAAGAGGATTTGCACCCAAAGCCAGTCGACATCGTCGCAACCGTCGATCGCGCGATCTCGGCCGCCGATCCGGCTCAGACGATCGAGGCGCTCGCCCCGACATCGCCGGAATACACGGCGATGCGCCGCGCTTATGCGGAATACCTGGCGATTGCGGCGTCTGCCGGCAGGCCGTTGAGCGTCAGCGCCAATGGCCCGATGCCGCGGGTCAGCGCTGCGGACGCGCTGCGTCGCGCGCGGCAGATCGCGATCAATCTCGAGCGGTTGCGCTGGCTGCCGCGCGACGTGCCGCCCGATCGGCTCGTCGTCGACGCGACGGTTTCGCAGCTTCAGCTGTTCCGCGATGATCGCCCGGTGTTTACGACCCGGGTGGTCGTCGGCGAGTTCGACAAGCAGACCCCGGAGCTTCAATCGACCGTCAAGACGATCCTGTTCAACCCTCCTTGGAATATCCCGCCCTCGATCGTCAAAAAAGAAATCATGCCAAAACTGGCGGGCAATCGCGGTTATCTCGCCGCACATCACATGCGCTGGCGAGGACCGATGTCGATCCAGCAGGAAGCGGGCCCTCATAGTGCGCTGGGGCGGCTCAAATTCGAAATGGACGATCGGTTTGACGTTTATCTCCATGACACTCCGGAAAGGTGGCTTTTCCAGTCGGCCGATCGGATGATGAGCCATGGCTGCGTACGGGTTGAAAACCCGCGGGCGCTGGCCTCACTGCTGCTCGGCGCTACGCCGGAACAAATCGATCAGGCAATAAATGTCGACCGGACGCATCGTCGACTGTTGCCCAAACCAATCCCGGTTTTCATTGTCTATCGCACGGCTGTTCCCGAATCGGATGGCTCAATTGCCTTTCGTGGCGACCCTTATGAGCGCGACGCTCCGATCTGGGGCTACCTGAGCCGCGCAAGAGAAGCCTCGATAGCGCAAAGATCAGGGGGCAATTCCGCCGATAAGGTGAGAACAGGGGAGCGCAACGCAACCGTTGGGCAGAATACCGCAACAATCGGCGACTAGCTTCCAAGTTTCTGCCGCTTCGGGCTTGTTCAACGAGAATTCGGATGCTATGGCCCCTCCCGGGGAAATCGGGGGGAGTTACGCATTGCACGCGTCTACATTATTGAGCCGGCGTCGGCTTCTCGGCGCTGCGGCGAGTGCTGCTGCTGTTGGTCTGGTCAAGCCCGCCACGGCAATTTCTTTGGCTCCGCGATCGGTATCGCTTTACAATATCCATACAGGAGAATGGCTGCGCACCGTCTACTGGGCCGACGGCCATTACATCCGCGAGGCGGTGCGCGACATCAACTGGATCCTGCGCGACCACGACAGTGACGAGATCCGGCCGATGAACGCCGGCATCCTCGATTTGTTGGGCATGCTGCGCACCCGCCTTGAGAGTCACGATCCATTTCTTGTGGTCTGCGGTTATCGCTCGCCGGCCACCAACCAACGACTTTATTCACAGCGCGCCGGCGTGGCCAAGCACAGCTTCCATATTAAAGGGATGGCAATCGACTTACGCAGCGAAGGGCGCAGCATCGAGCAGATCCGCGATGCGGCGCTAAATCTGCGATGCGGCGGTGTGGGTTACTACCCGCATTCGGGTTTCGTGCACGTCGATTGTGGGCCAGTGCGCCAGTGGCGCGGCCCGGTACGCACCTAGTCACCCCTACCGGGCTCTTTCGGCTCGGCAAAACAGGAAGCGTCGCCCGGCAACCCGCCGGGCTTTTGTGCGCATAGCTGAATTGCGCCTTAAGACGGCCTCACCAGGTTGGCGCTGATTTTCGCATTAATCCAGCAACATGCGATGCACTCGCGGCTTGCCGGTTGAGCAAACCGCTTGAGCGCTACGAAACCAAAAAGGGAACTCCGCAGGATAATCCCGGGTTTTGTTATTGGACGCCATCAAACCGGGAGATGAAAATGCTGGGTACGATCCTTTTGATAATCCTGATCCTGCTGCTGATCGGGGCGCTGCCGACATGGGGCTATAGCGGCGGCTGGGGATATTACCCCAGCGGCGGTATCGGGCTTTTGCTGGTAATCGTCGTCGTGCTGTTGCTTGTCGGCCGCATATAGCGGCCGGCCTCAGCCGCTGCCGGCAGTGCGACGGAGGACATCGAGTCGCAATGGCAAGGGCTGGCCCAGCCACATGGCGAACCGCGTGTGGTCGGCGACGCTATCCCCCGATTGCGGATGCACCAGCACATCGAGCCCGTCGCGATTGAGCATCAGCCAGGGCACCAGCCTGGGAAACTCGCTCGCGGCAAACGCGACCTGATACATCGATACCGGATGCGGTCCGACCGGTTCGTCATGCCAATTGCCGAGCCGCGTCGTGAACCGTTCCCCGATCCCTTCTCGCAAGCGTTCGGCCTTCTCGCGGGTCGCGGGGTCATAATAAATATGGGCGTGATAGCCCTCGATCCGGTCGGGATCGGCAAATGTCTCAACCATTCTCGCCTCCTGTCGTGATTGGGCTCGTTGCCGCACCGTCGCCGAGTGGACGCTGCATCAGCACGGTGTCCAACCAGCCGCCGAACTTGAAACCGACCGACCGCAACGTGCCGATTTCTGCAAATCCCAACGCTTGGTGCAGCCGGATCGACGGCCATTGCTCACTGCCGCCGATCACCGCGACCATTTGCCGGTAGCCTTGCGCCGTGCAGTTTTCGATCAATTCGGTCAACAACGTCCGGCCGATACCGCGGCCGACCTCGCGACAGTCGATATAGATCGAATCTTCAACTGAAAAACGATAGGCCGAGCGCGTCCGGTAGAGACTGGCATAGCAATAGCCCAAGACTTGTCCATCGCGCTCAGCGATCAGATAGGGCAGGCCGCGCTCTAGGATTTCACGGCGACGACGGGCTATCTCGGAGGCGTCAGGCGGCTCCTCCTCAAAGGATGCGACCCCGTGCAGGACATGATGGCGGTAGATCGTCGTGATCGCGGCAACATCGCTGTCTCGCGAGGGTCGGACAACAAAGCCGCCGGGCATGCGGTCTCGCTGCTGTAGTTCGGGTCAGATCACCCGCACCGGATTGCCGTCGAGAAACGCCACGACGTCCTCGACGATCTGCGGATAAGAGCTGCGGTAATTCTCTTCGGTCACGTAGCCGATATGCGGCGTCAGGATCACGTTCGGTGCGGTGCGTAGCGGGTGATCGATCGGCAACGGCTCTTTGTCGTAGACGTCAAACCCGGCATAGGCCAGCCGACCGCCCTTCAAGCGCGTCGATCACGGCCGAGGTGTCGACGATCGGTCCGCGTGAGGTGTTGACAAGGATCGCGGTCGGCTTCATCAGCCCGATTTCGCGCGCCCCGACCAGTCCGCGGCTGCGCGGGCTCAACACCAGATGCACCGAGAGAATGTCCGAGCTGCGGAACAGCTCGTCCTTCTCGACCCGCTCGACGCCCTGCTCCGCGGCCTTATCGGCAGTCAGGTTCTGGCTCCAGGCGATCGCTTTCATGCCAAAGGCAAGCCCGACGCGAGCGACCGCGCTGCCGAGGCGGCCGAGCCCTAATAGGCCGAGCGTCTTTCCCGCGACGCGGTGACCGATGCGGGTCTGCCAACCGCCCTGACGCATAAACTGATGATCCTCGGCGATGCGCCGGGCAGCACCTAGAATCAGGCCCCAAGCGAGTTCGGCGGTGTCCTCGTTGCCGCCGCCGGGACCACCCGTACCGCATACGGTGACGCCATGGTCCCTCAGCGCCGCCATGTCGAACGAGGCGTTGCGCATGCCCGTCGTAATCAGCAGTTTCAGCTTGGGCAGGCGGTCGACAACTGATTTCGGGAAAGGCGTGCGCTCGCGCATCGCGGCGACGATTTCTGAATCGGCGAGCGCGCGCACCACCGCGTCCTCATCGACAAAGGGATGCCGCTCGACCGCGATCTCGATGCCGCGGCTCCTCACCGGCGACCAATCGGCCATGTCGAGGGCGACGCCTTGAAAATCGTCGAGAATGCTGAGCCGCATTGCCGCCATTCTTTCCTCCACTGCGCGTCTTACGCCATCGCCTTGGTAAGATTTCCGTTCGGTGACCGATACATGCGCTTCAAGTGAAACTCGTCCATGCGGCCCTTATCAGGGTGATCCCGGCACATTCACCCCAACTTCCGAATTTCTTGATCGCAAGGGCGGCATCGACCGTGATCTGATCGTCGGTGGGCTGCCCTGGGCGGCTTCACTTGACGCCGCGTCAGAGAGCGGCGAGCGCGGCGTTCAGCGTCGCACTCGGCCGCATCGCCGCCGATGTCTTCGCCGGATCGGGCAGATAATAACCGCCAGTATCCACCGGCTTACCCTGCGCGGCGATCAGCTCAGCATTGATCTTGGCCTCGTTGGTCGCCAGCGACTCCGCCAGCGGTTTGAAGCGGGCTGCCAGCGCCGGGCTCTTGTCCTGCCCGGCCAGCG